>JABAQZ010000027.1 GCA_019187405.1 Ignavibacteria bacterium | reverse complement strand
TTAAGAGAATGGTCCTAATAAAATAAGATGAGATAATATCAATTTCGAAAAATCCCGCCGGGAGTGATTACGGCGGGGTTTTTTTGTGCAATATTTATAAATCCGGATTATGATACAATACCGGAAATAATTTATGAATTCATTCTTCTCAAATAACATATTAACTTTGTATAAATTTGATTAATAAAAATTATTATCAAATGAAGACATTTCTGAAGATAGTACTTCTTTTCTTGCTTAACTTTTCTTTTTACTTAAATGCAAATGCACAAAAGCCGATTACGTGGCAGAGGACTTATGGAGATTCTGGAGAAGATGTTGGACATGCTGTTACGGAAACTTTTGACAGTGGTTATGTTTTCTGTGGTTCTAGTCAGACGAATGGTAATTCAAGAATTATCAGAACAAATAAATATGGGGAAATTATTTGGAATAAATTTTTTAACGATTATGTGTATGAAAGAATTATTCAAATTTTAACTGTTTAGGTAAAAAAATAGAAACAATAATAAACGAGAACAAAAATGCCGGTAGTTATTCTATAAATTATGATGCAAGCAATTTATCGAGCGGAGTTTATTTTTACAAACTCGAAACCCGAAGCGGGCAGGCGGGAAACCCTTCGACAAGCTCAGGAAAAGGTTTTATCGAGACGTATAGAATGTTGTTGGTTAAATAATTAGAAATCTAACGGCGGCGGAACAATTTACTCCGCTGCAGCGGATTACAAATTATCACATAAGCCGCTTGTGTTTTGCGAGCTTTTGCGGAAATTTTAATTTAGAGAATTTTTTTTCGGGTGTTATCAACTTATGTCATAAGTTTTATTGAATTAATTCCGACTACAACACTCTCTCAATCCAAACTATAATAATCCGCTCCCTGATAATAACCCGTCTTCTGCTTGTCAATCTGCATCAGTATATCATTCAGCACCGAACTCGCTCCAAGCCGGTACAAATCAGGAGTCAGCCATTCATCTCCGAGAGTTTCTTTCATAAGCACAAGATATGCGATAGCAACTTTTGCAGTTTTGATTCCGCCCGCAGGCTTCATACCGGTTTTAATTCCTGTTTCATTGTAGTAATCTCTTATGGCTTCAAGCATTACCAGGGTTACAGGCAGTGTCGCTGCCGGCTGAACTTTCCCGGTAGAAGTTTTTATAAAATCTCCTCCTGCCATCATGCCTATAATGCTTGCTTTTCTTACGTTGTCATAAGTTTCAAGCTCTCCGGTTTCCAGAATTACCTTCAGATGAACTTCATGATTTGTTTTATTTTTATCGCTGTAAATTCTTGCAGACTCCGTGCAGGTTTCTTTAATCTGTTTTATTTCATTGTAAACAAATTCATAATCTCCCGACAAAAATTCACCTCTCGATATTACCATGTCAATTTCATCAGCTCCATCTTTTATGCATCTCTGAACATCCTCGATTTTTAATTTCAGCGGATACTGTCCGGACGGAAATGCAGTTGCAACCGAAGCTACCTTCACACCTGATTTTCTTACGGCCTCTTTTGCAAATTTAATCATATTCGGATAAACACAAACTGCTGCAACATGCGGTATTGTCTGATCACCCGGTTTAGGATGAATCGCTTTCTGACACATTGCATAAACCTTCCCTTCGGAATCCTTTCCTTCGAGAGTAGTGAGATCAAGCATTGAAATTGCAGTCTTCAAAGCCCACAGCTTGCTTTCTGTTTTAATGCTTCTGCCGGCAAGTGATGCGGCTCTTTCCTTTGCGCCGATCTCGTCAACGGATAGATTGAAAGAGCTGAGATATTGTTTAAGGTTGCTCATAAAATATTATGTAAAAGTTTTCAAAATTTTAGGTTGGTTTCTGATTAAATAGTTTTTCACAATTTTCCATGTTGTTCCGTTCAATGATAATGGTTCCGGACTGTTTTCAACTTCATCAAAATAAAAAAATGTTTTAGCTAAATAATACGGATTGTAACCTTCAATGTCATATTTTTCAACCAATAAATTTCTTAATTCTAAAGGTTGCAATCTCCTGAGTATTTCATATAAATTATAGAAATCTTTTTTCTCAGCACTTTGAGAGATAGCGGTACATTTCATACATGTAATATCTTCAAAAGACGCTAAGTTTATATTCGAAAATTTTATAAATTCTTTTAAAATTCTGTATTTAAAATAATAAATGAAATTTTGATATCATCTATTGTAACATATAGTTTATTATCTCAGGTTGAATTGATTATTTCGTTTAGATTTTGAGAAATATTAAAAGCAATATCATTGACATTAAAATCATCTGAAGAAAAAAAAATATAAATCAAAACTTTTTCTATGACCAATTTGTAATGCTAATGCAGTTCCCCCTGCTAAATAAAATTTTTCACAGATATATTTTTCTTTAGAAATTATCTCCAATAATCCGGTATGCCGGGAACTAATTGTTTCCGGAAACATTTTATTTCCTCCCTTGGTATTTTGTAATGCAGTGACCAAATATTTGCTGTTTTTCTGTCTATGCTGCGGGAAACCTTTACGGTTTCAATTACATCATTTTTTAAAACTTTTTAAGTAACCATCTTACATGTTCTGATCTTCCATATTGTAAAACCCTTTCTATAATATAGTTTTTATGATTTTCACAATCCGGCTTATCAATATCCGTATTCCAGAATATCGGCTTAAGTAATTTTTTTTCTTTCTGTGTCTTAAAAAAAAATTTTATCTGACCAATAATAGTAATTTAATAAGTTTCATAAAACATAAATTCACTTTCAAAACTTCTTAATCTTTTTCAATATCTCCTTGATCTTATTTTCCATTTCATCATCATTGATTTTTAAATCATCATTTTTAATATCGGGAATTTTGTTTTCTGAAGATTCAATTGTTGTTTCTTCAGCGCCGCTGTTTGCAATTTCTATTAATTTATTTTCTTCCGACTCAATAATTTTCTCTATTTCATCTGCAGGGACTTCCGTTTCCAATACATCAGGTAAAATATCTTCTATAATTTTTTCTTCTTCCGGCAGAGCTTCAGATTTTATTTCTTCCGTTTTCTGAAATTCATAAACATTCACAGCAAGAGGCGGCAATGTTACTCTGATTGAATTAGGAAATTCAAACCTCTGTATTTCTTCCGAATGAATTCCGCCCATATTCCCTACACCTGTTCCACCAAATTCTTCCGCATTGCTGTTTAATATTTCCTTATAAAATCCTTTATATGGAACACCAAACAGATATTCATCCCTTTGCACCGGAGTCATATTGAATGTAAATACAAGCATCTGCGACTTGTCTTTGTTATATCTTACATAAGCAATTACGCTGTTATCCGAATCGGAAAAATCAAGCCATCTGAATCCCGAACTGTCAAAATCATCTTCGTAAAATGCTGAAAACGAACAATACAATCTGTTAAGCTCTTTGAAATATGCATGAAACTTATTGTTATAAACATAGTCAAGCGTTTCCCAGCTTAGCGAAGTTTCTGAATTCCATTCCTTGTATTGTGCAATGTCGTTTCCCATAAAGTTCAGTTTTTTACCTGGATGACTGAACATAAATCCGTAAAGCATTCTAAGATTGGCAAACTTCTGCCAGTCTTTGTCATTTAAAATGCTTTCATCATCCGTAATTTTTGAATAAGGCATTTTTTCTATAACGGCTTTTTTTAAATGAACTACTTCATCATGCGATATCGGCAGAAGAAAATTTTCGCTGAAAGCATACCATATCGCAAATGTCAGCTTGCCGTGATGAAATTTTCTGTGAATAGGATCCATGGAAAAATATGAAAGTATGTCGTGCATCCAGCCCATATTCCACTTCATATCAAATCCCAATCCGCCGAGATGAACAGGTCTCGTAACACCAGGCCATGATGAAGACTCTTCGGCAATCATTAACACACCTTTGTTTTTCTTGTGAACCGTTGTATTCAGCTCTTTTAAAAATTCTATAGCTTCAAGATTTTCATTTCCTCCATAAATATTCGGCTCCCACTCACCTTCTTTTCTGGAATAATCAAGATACAGCATGGAGGCAACCGCATCAACCCTGAATCCGTCAATGTGATATTTATCAAACCAAAACAGCGCATTGGAAATGAGAAAATTCTTTATTTCATTTTTTCCGTAATCGAATACATACGTTCCCCAGTCTTTGTGAAACCCTTTCTTTGGATTTTCATATGCATACAGCTGCGTCCCGTCAAACGATGCAAGACCGTGCTCGTCTGTCGGAAAATGTGAAGGCACCCAATCAAGTATTACCCCTATTCCGTTTTGGTGAAACAGATCAACGAAATACATAAAGTCTTCCGGTGTACCGTATCTGCTTGTTGGCGCAAAATAATTCACTACCTGATATCCCCAGGAAATATCGAGCGGATGCTCCATTAATGGAAGGAGTTCGATATGAGTATAGTTCATATCTTTTACATATTCTACAAGCTCATGCGCAAGCTGTCTGTAATTTTTATATCCCCACTCATTCGGAAAATCCGTGTTGTCATAATCTTTTTTCCAGGAACCAAGATGCACTTCATAAATTGAAATCGGATTTGTTTTAAATGCAGGTTTGGAAGGCTTTGATTTTTTTCTTTCATCCATCCATTCTTTGTCATTCCACTTAAATTTATTAAGCGAATGAACTATTGAAGCATTACCCGGCCTTAACTCCGATCTGAATGAAAAAGGATCCGACTTAAATATCGTATCACCTGATTTATTCTTTACGGCAAATTTATAAGTAACACCTTCGGTTAATCCGATTATAAATCTGCTCCAATATCCCGTATCTTTAATTCTTTTTAATTTATCTTCTCCGGGCTTCCAATTATTAAATTCTCCTACAATACTGACTGACTTTGCATTTGGATCCCAGACGGTAAAATTAACTCCTTTCTTTTTTCCATCAGAAGCAACATGCGCTCCGAGCTTTTCATAACTTTTGAAATGTTTGCCTTCACCGAGCAGATGTAAATCATATTCTGTCAGTAAATTTAAGCGTGATTTTTTAGAGGAGATTTTTTTCTTCATGAATTTAAAATCCGTAAAAGATTTTTAATTTAAAATTCATTTTTAAAAATTACTTCCGGACAATTTTTAAATCTAATTATTATTGTAATTGATATTATAAATAAAAACAGCCGGATGCAAATTAGACAAACCGGCTGTATTAAACGGATAAAAAAAATCGATTAATCCATTTTATATCTGAATCCGAAATAAAATTCTCTGCCCTTCACCGGACCCCAAATAAACGAAGTATCAAAATAAGGACCGAAAGGATCATCAGCAGCAATTATCGGTTCGGGCTGCGTAAAGTTTAGTATATTGTCAACACCTGCATACAATTCGAAATATTTAAAGTTTCTGTTTATTTGAGCGTTCATTAATGTATAAGGATCGGATTCGGTTGGTCTCTGATATTGAACCGGATTTGATGCTGTAGTTGGCAGTCTTTGAACGCCGAACCACTGCAAACCTGCATTGAATGACCATGAATTATCGGGAAGAGTATAAGAAAATGTCGACAGAATTCTGTTCTTTGAATTAAAGGGCTGGTCATACATTACTCCGTTGACTTCGTACTTCATCTCAATAAATTTATATGCAAGTTTCAGATCGATAGTTTTAAAGAAATTTAAATTAAGTTCGGATTGAAATACATTTGAATAAGCGCTGCCGTTAAGATTGGAAAAAATAACAACGGATGGACTTGCATCATAATCCGGAATTATCTTGTTCACAAAGTCCGTTCTGTAAAAATCCAAATTGAGACTACCGCCTGATGGTCCAAGATTAAAATAATAAATCAAGTCACCGCCGTAATTAATAATCTTTTCGGGATTAAGCTCTTCGCTTACAATGAGATAACGTGAACTTGCAAGTATGTTAGAATATTCGTTGAAAAGATTTATGGTCCTGAATCCGGTTCCAAATGAAGCTCTCATTACGAATTTATCATTTGGTTTAAATCGTAACAGCACTCTCGGCGTTATTATGGATTTATATTTATTATGATAATCGTATCTGATCCCAAGCATTATATTTCCTTTTTCGTTTAATATTCCGGAAGTAAATTCGGTAAATATTCCGGGAATAGACTCCAGCTTTGGATAACTCCCGTCATAATTTTTTGATGTGTACCAGCTGAATTTTATTTCTTCATCTATGTCAAGGTACTTATAGCTTAATCCTGCTTTTATGTAACTGCTCTTGGATAAATTGTACTCATAAAAGCCCGATGCAGCAAGAGATATCTGCTTTCCGTAATAATCGGTAATTCCATAAAGCGAATATTGGTCATAATATGATGAATTCAGATATAGCTTGAATCCGGAATTCTTCGAATAAGTTTTGCTGAATCTCATATATCCTTCTACTGAATTGATATCTACCGTCTGCTTGTAAATTGCCGATGAGTCATGTTCCTCGCCGGCTGATATTTCGGGTATTCCTGTTATTTCATTGCTCCGGTTATCCTGCAGAATCTTATTTCTGTTTTCCGAAGTATGATTTAGATTTGAATAAGTTTCCTTGCCTCCCGTTCTTTCTTCGTACCAGTATCTTGCCGCAAGGTTGAATTCACTTTTGTCAGCAATATTTTTATAATCCCATTTATTGTAAAAAGTATATCTTGTAATGAGAGGATTATCGAGAAATCCGTCATGATTATGATCAATGGGATTGGATTTCTGTACAGTATGAAATGACAGTATGGTATTTAAGTTTGTATTCAGTTTTCTGGAATAATTCAGATTCATCTGCTTTTCGAGCATACTGTTGACAAATGCATTCACCAAAAGCTTGTCAGAATTATTATAATTTTTCAGAAGCACATTCATAATTCCGCTTATAGATTCATATCCTTGCAAGACAGAATTCGAGCCTTTGGAAACGGTAATTTTATCAATGATGGTTCCGGGAAAACTGCTTACCCCATATTTCACGTTTAATCCCGTCATCAGCGGCATGTTGTCTATCAGTATCTGAGTATAAACACCTTCGAGCCCGAGGATTTTCAATTCCTTGCTGTCGGTAAGTATGTCAGTAACGGCAACTTCGACGGATGAATTTCTGCCGAAGCATCCTGACAGATCACAGCAGGCATCTTTGACAAGTTCCTGCGCAGTTATCACTTCGGTTTTAATTAGTTCATCTCCGATATATGTAGATGCGCGTTTATCCTCGACGATTATTTCATCAGTAGTCGAATTTGAAATTAATACAATTTCAGGATTGAGATTGTTTTCTGCGTCAATTGTGTCTGCCTTGTATCCGATGTATGAAACGATAAATCTTTTGTCGGAAATACCGTCAGTTGATAGTTCAAAACTGCCGTTTTCATCTGTGACAGTGCCTGATTTAGTATTAATCCATTTTACTATTGCTCCGTCAAGAATTTCTTTTTTGTTTCCGGCTTTTCCGTAAACTGTGCCTTTTATTTTTTGGGCATAAGTATCCGAAGCGCAAATAATAATCAGAAATACCGCAATAAGATGAAAACTATTTCTTATTGTCCTTTTTGTATCTCTCAAGATACTGATCCGGCGAGGCTTCAAAACTTGCTTTACAGTTTTCATTGCAGAAATAATATTTTACTTTATCGTGAATAAAAAATATTTCTTTTTTTGCATCATGCATTTCGCACACTGGATCAAAAGCATCTGCGGATATGTATTTCATGGGCTCTTTTTTAAATGATTTTATACAAAGATTGCAGCAGAATTCGTATGTTTTATCGAGATAATCAAATGATACTTTTTCATCTGTGAGCGCTTCTCCGCTAACGATGCATACTTTAGTTGAATCATCAGCTGCAACAGCGCTGTTTTGATCTTTGTAATTACCGAATGAACTTAAAAATACAAAAGATATTAGAATTGCTAATGTGATTTTCATTATTGGTTTAAATTTTTTTAAATTAATAAATAGATATATTCCGGTAGTTCCGGAATACAAAATTAAATGCTTTAAAAAAGTTAAGGTTTAAATTCTAAGGTTAAATTTATCTTGTATCTGTCGGGGTATAAGATTCGGATCTGAAAATCTTAAATATTGCTTACGGGAAAAATCAGTAATAATATCATTTAATGAAACAGGAACTGCTGACATTTTGCTTAAGGAATTATCAAAAACCATTAATCCATAATCTATATGGTGAGTTACTTCAGAATGAATTTCACAGCAGTTACTGTCATCCGATGTAATTTTTAACGAGTTATCATCCGAACAGCAATTATCGGATTCACAGCACTCCATTTCACATTCATGGTGCATATTCCCGTCAATTTTACATGAAAAATGAGACATGGCAAAAGCAAAATTTCCGGAAAGCAGAATTGAAATTGTGATAAAGAAACAAACAATATTTAATCCGATCGATTTTTTCACGGTTAATAATACTCATACTAATAAAATTATTCAATGCTTTTTGAGGGATTTATAAATACAAAATGACATGTTAACTTTTCCAATACGACATGTACTGAGTTTCTGAAGATAAAAGTACTTATGTAAGGAGAACTTTTGTACACATTGGACAAATTGTGAAGACAAATAGGGAAAGATATACTCATAGAACCGGGGGTTATTAAACCGTTAAAACGGTTTTACAGCCCGCGAAGCGCTTTCAATTTACAGAATTTCATTTAACAAAATCACTCCTGATTTATAAAAAAATAGACTACAATAAAACTTCGAAAACAGTTAAGTTGCAAAACCGCGAAACCGAAATTTCGTATTATTATTCATTTTATAATTTCAATTATTTAACCAATGACTAACAAAGGATATAAGAGATTCCCTACAATTCATAATGACAAAATAGTTTTTGTAAGCGAAGATGATTTATGGGAAGTAAATGCTTTTGGCGGAACTGCTAGAAGACTTACGTCAAATTCAGGTGAAGTATCAAATCCCCATTACTCACCCGACGGAAGGTTTATTGCATTTACAGGTAAAGAGGAAGGAGAAAACGATGTTTACATTATTCCGTCAGAAGGCGGATGCAATAAACGGTTAACTTATATCGGAAGAAACACAAGCGTAAAAGGCTGGATGCCTGACGGAAGCGCTGTGATTTTTTCTTCAGATGCCGGACAGGCATTTACAAGATATAATATGCTTTATGCAGTACCCATAAAAGGAGGACTTCCAGAAATAATTCCCTGCGGGTTGGCAAATAATATTGCATTCGGTCCTAAAGGCGGAGTTTTGCTTGGAAGAAATACTCTCGATCCCGCAAGATGGAAAAGATATAAAGGAGGAACAGCGGGCGTATTCTGGATTGACAAAAAAGGAAACGGAAAATTCGAAAAGTTTCTTCAAAAAATTAACGGCAACCTTGCAAGCCCCCTATGGTTCGGAAATAAAATCTACTTTATCTCCGACCATGAAGGCATTGGAAAACTATACTCCTGCGATATTGACGGAAAAAATATTAAAAGTCTTTCCGGAAACACCGAATATTATGCAAGGAATGCAACAGGCGACGGCAGAAAAATTGTGTATCACTGCGGAGCAGAGATTTATGTTTATGATATTAATGAAGTAAGTGAAAGAAAAGCAGAAATAAAATATTACAGTCCTGAAATACAGAAGCAGAGAAAATTTGTCGATGCAGGAAAATATCTCGAGTATTACAATATTAGTCCTGAAGGCAGCTCTGTAACAGTAACATCAAGAGGTAAATCATTTTACTTTTCAAACTGGGAAGGCTCTGTTTATCAGCTGGGAAAATCTCATGGTGTAAGATACCGGCTGACACAGTGGCTTCATGACAATGAAAATCTTGTAACTGTTTCAGACGATACGGGAAACGAATCAATTGAAATTCATTGTATCAAAGACGGCAAAAAAGAAATCAAGAGACTGAAAAATTTCAGCGCAGGCATTATTGCCAATTTAAAAGTTTCTCCGAAAGAATTAAAAATTGCTGTATCAAACAACCGGTATGAATTGTTTCTTATCGATCTGGAAAAAGATACAGTTAAAAAAATTGCACGAAGCAATTTTGAAAGAATTGAGGATTTCGGTTTTTCGCCTGACGGAAAATGGATTGTTTACAGCATGTCAGACATGCATTTTTTAAAAGCGGTATTCATTTACAGTCTTGACGAAGAAATTTCAAGACAGATTACTCCTTCGGGATTCCATGATACACAGCCTGTATTCGACCCGGACGGAAGATACATCTACTTCCTTTCACAACGTGAATACAATCCCATTTATGACTCAAGTTACTTCCAACTGGGATTTAATCTCGGTGTAAGACCTTATCTGGTCACACTAAGAAAAGATGTTCCATCGCCGATTACTCATGAGTATGAAAAATTATTTAATCACAGACACAAACATAAGGATAAAAGTAAGAAAAAAGAAAAAGAAGGGATTAAGATAGACTTTGAAGGAATTACCGAAAGAATAATATCATTTCCTCTTCCGGAAAAAAATTATTTTCAAATTGCCGCAGTAAAGGACGGACTGCTTTACAGCCGTGAACCAATTAAAGGCGCGCTCGAGCATTGGTACTGGGAAAAACATCCATCTGACGAAGCTCTCGAGATGTTTGACTTCAAAACTCAGAAGATCGAACAAATTACAAAAAAAATTAAAAGCTTCAAGGTTTCAATGAATGGTAAAAATCTCATCTACCGGCAGGAAGATAAACTGTTCATTGACTCTAAAGTTCTGAAACAAAATCACGATATTCATTCAATGGAAGAGGCAGAATTTTACAAAGGTAAAAGCGACTGGATCGACATGAATAGAGTGAAAGTAAATATTGATCCATCAAGTGAATGGAAGCAAATGTATAATGAAGCATGGAGATTGCAGAAAGAACATTTCTGGACTCCGGATATGTCTGGAGTTGACTGGAATCAGGTTCACAAAAGATATCTCCCGCTGCTCGATAAAGTTGCAACAAGATCCGAGTTTTCCGATTTGATTTGGGAGATGCAGGGCGAGCTTGGAACTTCACACGCTTATGAAATGGGCGGCGATTACAAGCCAGTTCCGAATTACAAGCTGGGTAATCTTGCTGCTGATTTTGAATTCGATGAAAACGAAAATGCTTACAGGATAGTCCACATTGCAAACGGTGATTCATGGAAAAAAGATTCTCCGCTTCGGACTATTGGAACTGATTTCAGCGAAGGTGATTATCTGATTTCCATTAACGGTGAAAAGCTGACAAAGGAAATAACTCCGGGTGAACTTTTGGTCAATCAGGCGAAGAATATCATTAGTCTTACAGTCAAGAAAGCAGGAACGGGTGAAGTAAAGACATACAGTGTCAGAACCATTGCAACAGATTATGAAGTCAGGTACAGGGAATGGGTTGACAAAAATCTTGAATACGTTCACAAAAAATCAAAAGGAAAACTTGGGTATGTTCACATTCCGGATATGGGTCCGTCAGGTTTTTCGGAGTTTCACAGGTATTACTTACATGAGTCAAACAAAGAAGGTTTGATTGTGGATTTAAGAAACAACCGCGGCGGTCATGTCTCGGAATTGCTCCTGGAAAAACTTTCCCGAAAGCAAATTGCTTATGATGTATCGAGATGGGGTACGATGAATACTTATCCGAATCATAGCGTAGCAGGTCCCATAGTTGCGCTGACAGACGAACATGCAGGCTCTGACGGTGATATTTTCAGTCATAACTTTAAGCAGATGAAACTGGGAACTCTTGTTGGCAAAAGAACTTGGGGTGGTGTTGTGGGAATTAATCCGCGGCTATCGCTTGCTGACGGTACAATGACTACGCAGCCAGAGTATGCATTTTATATGAAAGATGTCGGTTGGAAAGTTGAGAATTACGGAACTGATCCGGACATTGAAGTTGACATCACACCGCAGGATTTCGTAAAGAAGAAAGACCCTCAGCTCGATAAAGCTATATCTGTTACTCTCGAACAGCTGAAAAAGAAACCTGTTGTATTGCCAAAGTTTGACAATAAACCGCTTTTAAAACTGCCGAATTTTGTTTATTCGAAAAACGGAAACGGATCTGTAAAGAAAAAGAAATCCGGCAAATCTGTTTTTAAAAACTGAAATAAAAAATTTAATTTTAGTAAAATGAAATCACTGTATCTGACACTCGCATTTATCTTGGTATTTATTTTTACAGAAAATATTATTTCTCAGGAAAGTAATGAGGAAAATGAATCGAGCGAATCGATACTCGATCGCCAAAATTATTATGCCGAAAGACGCGCAGGCGGTCCGGGAAAGAAGGTTCCCACGGGTGCAAGAGAAAAAGCGGTAAAGCAGATGTTCGCCATGCAGGAAGACAGAAACCTGCCGGGAAGCCCTACTTCAGGATTAAGCTGGCAAAGCGTAAATCCAACGGGAATGTTTTATGCTCTGACTAATGATAATTACATATCCGGAAGGACAAACTCAATTGCCTTTCATCCTACAAATGAAAATATAATTTATATTGCAGCGGCACAAGGAGGAGTATGGAAAACTACCGACGGCGGCATTAACTGGTTTCAGCTTACGGATAATCTCGGATCACTTGCCAGCGGCGACATAGAAATCGATCCGCTTAATCCGGATATTCTTTACTATGGAACGGGCGAACTGAATTATTCCGGCGACAGTCAATACGGAGACGGAATTTATAAAACTACAAACGGAGGAATTAGCTGGACAAAGATTGCAACAACCGCTGATGTCGGCTCATACATTGCGGAAATTGTCATTGATCATACAAATACAAACAATGTCTATTGTACCGGAAATCTTGGAGTGTTTAAATCCACAAATGCAGGACTTAACTGGACAAACTTTCTCGTTCTGAATTCTACTTCGCTAATTATACATCCTGTTAATCCTCAAATTCTTTACGCTGCATCAGGTAATGTCACAAGCCAGATTTATAAAACCACAAACGGCGGAATTATTTGGACTCTTTTAACAAACGGATTAAATACATCAGCCGGCAGAAGAACTCAACTCGCAATTTCAAAAGATAATCCCGAATATATTTATGCAAGCATTGCTTCATCAAGCGGCTCGTTGCTGGGATTATACAGAACCACAAACGGCGGAGACAATTGGACTTTGCAAAACTCTTCTACAAATTACATGAGTTCTCAGGGCTGGTATGATAATGCCGTAACCGTTATTGCAGGCAATCCGGAAGGAGTTGTCGTTGGCGGACTCGATGTATATGTATCAACTAACGGCGGAGTTACTTTAACCAAAAAAAGCGCATGGTCAACATCCAATCCATTGAGTTTTTCCCATGCAGACATTCATTACCTTACTTACAGAGACAACGTTCTGTTTTGCTGCTCGGACGGAGGCGTTTATAAGTCAACAAACAATGCAGACACTTGGTCCGACTTAAACGAAAAGATTTCCACACTTCAGTATAAAAGCGCTGATTATGACCCTTCAGATTTAAACAAGCTTTACGGAGGTTGTCAGGATAACAACAAGCAGACAAGCACCAATAACGGAGTGGTCTGGATACAGAGATCTACAGGTGACGGAGGTTACACTATTGTTGATCCGGAAAATACGAATTATGTTTATGGACAGTATGTGAACGGTTCGATTCAGCGTTCGACGAATTACGGAGTTTCATTTACAAACATAACTCCAAGCGGATCTTCAGGAGGATTATTTTACAATCCTTATGAAATGGCTCCGGGAGATCCAAATACGGTAGTTTTTGGTAGAGCAAATGTCTGGAAAACGGCAAACATTAAAACTGCGACTACCTCCTCAGGCTGGACACAAATAGCCGCTACTTCAGTAATAAGCGGAAGTATTTCGGCAATCGGCATCAGTAAAATCAACACTGACAAAATTTATCTCGGCACAAGCAACGGAAAAATTTTTGTTACATCAAACAACGGAACCAATTGGACAACTCAAACCGGTTATCCATACGTTAGCGACTTATGGGTTGACCATGCAAATGATGATGTATGCTATGCGACATTTACCGGATTTACTGCCGACAAGCATGTTTACAAAACTACAAACGGAGGCATGAACTGGTTCAGCATAACGGGTAATCTTCCCAACATTCCCGTCAATTCAATTGCCGTAAGACATCTCACTCCAAAAATGATCTTTGCCGGAACCGATCTCGGAATTTATAAATCAACTGATGAAGGTTCGACATGGGTTTCGTTTAACAGCGGACTTCCAAATATTGAAATAAATGACTTAAAGTATAAAGAAGGACCAAAAGTTTTACTTGCAGCAACTTATGGAAGAGGATGTTATAAATTTGACGTTAGCGGGCTTGTAAGTATAAACGAAGAAAATTCACATATAACTGATTATAAACTTTATCAGAATTTCCCGAATCCGTTTAATCCTTCAACTACCATTAAATTCGAAATTCCTGAAAAAGGATTTGTTACGCTGAAAATTTATGACTTACTCGGTAACGAAATCGAATCGGCATTCGGCAGACTGCTTACTGCAGGAAGTTATGAGTTTAATTTCTATGCGGAAAGGTATTCATCGGGAATTTATTTTTATAAATTGATCACCGATAAATCTGTTTATTCGAAGAGTATGCTTTTGATTAAATAAGGACACTTGTCCTTTTATAATTTGTTATAAATTAAAATAACTGCTGAGATAGACTGTTGTCTTGAGCTTGCTGCCCAATATGTTAATCGGTTTATAACCAAAAGATTAAATAAATTTTCATTGATAGCATTATAGCCAATGCTGTCATAAACAAACCCATATACCATCACCGGACCTGCCCCATGCATATCCGCATTAGAAAACGATTTTAAAAACTTCAAGAAATGCATATTCCTTATTAACAAAAAGTGATGGTTGTTTTTGATTTCGATAATCTCTTTACGTGCTTGATATTCTATAAAAACAATTTCTTGATTATCAAAAGCGCACTCAATTGTTTTTTGACTTTGTATTTACCACGGTGCTTATTGAAAATCCGGAAGCTGACGCTTCCGGAATTATTCTTTTTTCTTCTTTTGAACACTAAATTAAAATACAGCCGGACACCCAATATAAAAATCAACCTATATCTGACAAGCTTTTGCAGTGATTGAAACAAAACTTACTGAAAACAGGGGATTGCAGATTAATAAAAACAGATTTCTTTTTAATTATTTCTTTATGGTCTTACTACAGAAACAAAATTTGATGAATTGTTATCTGTAATAGCCGAATCACTGCCGTCGATAATTTCATCTCCGTTTATATCGGTAACCAGATATCCTGTCGCGAAATTAGCAGCATCATTATCAATAAGTAATCCGTCTGTTCCATCTACAACTTCATCCTGATTTGCATTTCCGCTGAATATGCAGTATCTGTTTATTTTGAAAATCTGATTATTTCCGTATGCTTGCGAGGCAGCTGATGTAAAATTGTAATTATGTGTTCCGCCAACTGTTATTATCTGAGGATTTGCACTCCATGTTTCAATCGAATTTCTATGTGTAATTTCCAAGTAATAATTTCCGGACGGAACACCGATGAATGTAAACGTGCCGGACCCTGTATTGTTTAACACTTTTGTTGATGAAGCAACTTCTGCATAAGGTGATGACTCATTTCTCAAATGACATTTTACGGTATCGGTTACCTGTAACGATCCATTCCAGAATCCTTCTATTCCTACCGTCAAATTTACGTTAAATGAACTCGGATCAATAAGTTTAAAAACGGCACCCCAAACGTTTCTGTCACAAACTGCATAGACTGTATCAGCAGTTACCATTGATACACCGGTAATTGTTGATGAGCCCGGATTTCTTTCTATCCATGTTAAACCTCCGTCTTTAGTTTTTGCCGTATAACCTGCGGTTCCTACGACTGTTCCGTTATCCTGATCAGTCCAGTCCATAGAAAACAAATTAGCTAAAGAAGAAAGAAAAGACACGGATGTCCATGTTACTCCTCCGTCAGTAGTTTTATTAATCCTTTGTCCTCCTCCAAAATAAACATTGTTTTCCGAAAATGCCTTTATTGCATTCCACGAAGCTGAAGGAGTTACGGTCAGCATATTCCAGTTTGTGCCGCCGTTAGTTGTTTTCCAGACATTTGATCCGCTTGAAAGATACCCGGTGTTTGCATTTGCCATTTCTATTACACCAAAAGCGCTAAAAAATAAAGGCGTCGTTACCTGACTGGTCCATGTTAAACCGCCGTCGGTTGTTTTTGAAATTTCGCTTCCGGAATTAAACGGCATTCCTCCTACTATCCAGCCTGTGTTTACATCTATAAAAGAAGCATCATTCATTTGATAATATGGAGTAGGAATTGATAATGAAGTCCAGTTAATTCCGCTGTTTGTAGTTTTATAACAATAACCTACAGAGCTGAAAGCATTTCCACCTGTAGCATATCCGGTAAATGAATTTTTCATTTCAATATCATATATTGCTTCTTGAGCACCGGTTGAATAAATAATCCAGTTTGCACCACTGTTTGTAGAATAAAGGATCTTTCCTCCACCGTTAGATCCGGCCCAAACCTGACCTGTTCCTGGCAATGCTTGTATAGATGAGAAAGTATAATTGCAATTTCCAACTGAGTAATTTTTGTTTCTCCATGAAGCTCCGGCATCATTAGAGATATTAATTTTTCCGAAGTACCCTACAACAATAACATCGTTTCCGTAAAAGTCAAAATCAGTCACAATATAAGGAAACGGCTGATCAAAATTTGAAAGGTCATCAAATCTGACTGAATCCCAGGTTAAACCGGAATTTGATGTATTATAATATGTATAATATGAACTTAGAGCATACAAAGTGCTTCCGGCAATTTTGAGTTTATAAATTCCGTTGTTAGTATTAGGATAAGTACGTTGTGTCCAGCTAATGCCTCCGTCAGTAGTATAAGCAAAATAATTTCTGTTTCCGCCTGCATACCCGGTAGTTACATTCAAAAATTCAATATCATTTATGGAAATTGTTCCGGAACCGGGAAGAAGATCATCAAACCATACCGCTCCGCCGTTAGTAGTTCTCATAATATTTCTGCTGCTTCCATCAGCTTCCACCCCGAGTAAAATATTGTTTTCATCTTTAACATAAATGCAGTTAAAATTATATGAATTCATTGGTAAGTTAGGCAACATAGTCCATGTCAAACCTGCATCTGTAGTTTTCATTGCCTGTACTGTATTGTTACCACATAAAAATCCGGTTGTTGAATTTAAAAAAGTTATGTCTTTAACTCTTGATAAACCCGAAGACAATCCAAGATTTATATCAAAAAAAGTTGTTCCGCCGTCGGTTGTTCTTCTTATAATACCGCCATCACCGTTAACTGACTGACCTCCCACTATTCCCGTATTTGCATTGAAAAACCAGGCTGTGTATAATACAAAAGTTCCACCCGACCCAAACATTGGATCCAATACTCCTGCTTGAGTATTTATCAGCCAGCTGTCTCCGCCGTCGGTTGACTTCATAAAAGTTCCGTTTGCCCCAACTGCATAATAAGTTGCAGCATCCATTTGTTTCACCCAGTTAAGATTGTTGCTTTGAGGCTGACTGTTTACCCAGTACCAGCCGTTTGTATTTTGCTGTGAATATAAATCCCGGAACAGAATTCCGACAAAAATAAACAGCGCAAATAATTTAAAGATTTTTATCATTTTGTTATTTCAATTTGAATGGTTTTTTGATCTCGTTATTGCAAAAATATTTTGAATATTAATTTTATATAAAAAATCCGGGAAGCATATACTTCCCGGATTTATGATTTTATATCTTAATAAAATTTATTTGATTACAACCATCTTCTTTGTTTCAACAAATTTTTGTCCGTTGCCTTCGGCATTCATTCTATAGAAATATGTTCCGCTGGCTAAATTAGAAGCATTCAATGTAACCGTATAATAACCTGCCGTTTTTACATCATTAACAAGAGTTGCGATTTCCCTTCCTGTCATGTCATAAAGCTTAAGGCTGATTTTTCCGTCAACCGGTACGGCATAATTTATTTTCGTTGAAGGATTAAACGGATTCGGATAATTTTGCGACAATTCGAATTTATCAGGTACTCCGATCACTACTTCATTACTTAAATTGAAGTAATTAAAGTTACCGTTGAAATCAATCTGTTTCAATCTGAAATCATACTTACCTGTAGCTAAGTTTTTATCAGTGAAAGCATAATTGTTAATACTGTTTGTGGTTCCGTGACCGGCAACATTTCCTACTTTCATCCATGATCCGTTTTCTGTTTTTCTTTCAACTTCAAATCCCGAATTATTTGTTTCGGCAGAAGTTGTCCATTTAAGATTGACATCTCTTCCTTTGACGCTTGAAGTAAATGAAGCCATCTCAACCGGAAGAGGAACATCAGAGTCTGTCAGTATGAATCTTGAAAATGAAGTCAGACCATAAACCGTAATCAAATTTTTTGCAGTATCTATCTGATACTCGCCGGGTCCTATACCCTGAACAACAAACGGAATGTACTGAGTATCAATCAGAGTATTCCTTGCAACTTTAATATTGCTTTCACCTGATATTGGTCCAATTAAAGCAGGTGAATATCTTAGCGTAACATTATAGGTGTATCCTGAGTTTGCAGGATTGGTCGGATAAATTTCCCAGTAAACGTTTCCATATACGTAAGATGTATATAAAAGTCCGGGAGGATTTTCACCCGAATAATACTGAACATTAATATCGGCAAGCGTTCCTAATGTTGTTACGTCAACATTTGCCATTGTATCCTGTGCATGAATGAACTTGTAAAGTCCGGTAGAAGGAGTCGTATTAGTGTATGTTGGCGGTTGAACGCTTGTAGAAAATTCATAAGCTCCGATATCTGTCCCGCCGTTAGCTACTGATGTACTTCTCGAATTATTATTTATATCATTTCCTATTGTACTGATAGCCATTCCGTTTCCTTTTAAAGTCCAGCAGTTATTATTTGTTCCGTCCGGAAGTAAATCAGTGTTTGATGTGTACCCCGGATTTCCGAACAATGTATAAGAATCACCTCCTGAAACATTCTGGAAGCCTGCAAGGTCGAATAAGCTTGCTCCCCATTTTGTAGCTGTTGCTCCATTCAAAGTATAAATTGCATTAAAGTTTGAGGCAGTTGACGGCCATCCGTTTGCAGTGTTTGGAGAAGCTACTTCGTTTGAAAGTGCAATATTCGACCCCGTTGCTGCTGCTCTCACATTTGCAAAAGAATTGTTCATCAGTATTACATTTGTCTGATTGAATGCTCCTCTTGAAAAAGCATGTGTATTGTTAGATCCTGTGCTCGTTCCATATACATTTACTGAATTATAGTAATAATAATTTGTAGATGTCGGACCGCATTCTTCGGATATTCCGACAATTTTTTTATCCGATGGATTTGAGCCTGCGTCAAGAGAAATTGTATTATTTACAATGGTTGCATTTGCCTGTTGAGTAATCAGAATTCCTCTGATATTATCTGCATTATTTCCTGTAACTGCATTTGTTCCGTATAAATTTGAAATCCTGTTTTTCTCAACAATTGTACCGGCTAAACTTTGTAAAACAGCTAAACCAACTACACTATTTGTAGATGCACCCGGTTGTGTTTGTATGTTGCCGATATTTGAAATTACATTACCGCTGATTGTATTTACTCCTTTTATAAAAACATATATACCTGCAATTGATGAGGGACCTAATAAAAGAGGATTTCCGCCTCTGCTTCCGTTTGTCATGTTAGTTACTGTATTGTCTTTTACAATACAAGATCCAGATGCTGTCTGCTCAAGATATAAGCCTATAATACCCGAGCTTTCAACGTTAAACGGCATGTGAATATTGTTAATTGTATTATTACTGAAATTTAAAGGATTTGAACTTCTGGAAATTATTCCCATGGATCCTCCGAAATTGAAATCAATCTTTTGAGAAGTATCTGCAGATCCAATGTAATTACCGGAAATGTTTCCGCAGTTTATCATTCCTGAATTGGCATTTATTCCGTAGCTTGGATTTCCGGATCCGTTTGAGCTCCTGATGTTTCTGATTACGTTTCCTTGAACGTTTGTAACTGCAGCTGAGCCGACATTCAGTTCTATTCCAACAAAGTTAACCGTTGTTGCAAAATAACTTCCGTTTGCTCCCGGCAAGGAACCTCCTATATAATTATTTACAATGGAGTGCCCGTTTCCTCCGTTAATCCCTATGAATGTAACTTTTGTAGTTCTTGGAGCTGTCTGATAAAAATTACTTGGATTAATTACCCAACCATCACCGGCACCTGTTGCAGCAACCAAAACCCCTGAATTTGTATAATTAAATACGTTGCACCCTGAGATCTTATTTGAAGCATTTAAGTTACCTACTGAACCGTTTGAATAGATTGCATTTGCAGGTACTCCTGCAATATCTGAACGGTCTCTAACATCACAATTGGAAATTTCGTTGTTGCTGTTTCCTGTTGTTCCTGTTGAAGTGCTGAAAAATACCGTTCCACTGGTTGTTGATGCATTCTGACTTTCAATGATGCAGTTTTTGAATATGTCATAAGTTGCTCCGTTTATAAACCTTATTGCAGCACCGGTTCCGGTATTTCTTATTGTCATGTCTTTTGAACTCGAGCCGTTATTTGAACCGTCAAAGATTACATTGTCGGCGCTATTCAAGTCTATCAATGTATTTGCATTGCTTCCCGATAAGATCGTCGTTACTCCGGATGCGGGTTTTATTGTTAACGTTATTCCCGCACTGCATCCAAGAGAGATTGAGTTAAGTGCTGTTAATCCGTTCTCTGAAATGCTTGCGTCAAGTATTTCAGCTGTTAAATTTCCGCTTAATCCGTTTGTATTTATTGCTTCAAATAATCCCCCTGCATCAGTAAGAGTTGTATAAGTTCCTGTTGCTCCGATTGTTACCAGTCCGCTCAATCCGGAAACAAAACTGAAACTATTTACACTGCTGACAGGGAAGTTTGATGCTGTCAAAGCTACGCTGGAAGGAGCTATAGTAAAATTACCTGTATTTACCCCAACGTTTGGAGTTGGGTTAATATCCTGTGCAATTACAAAATATTCAAGGACATCTCCCGATGCAACTCCGCCAAATATTATGCTGTAATCTATTGTAAAGTTGAAAGGACTGCTTGAGTTTGTTGCTTCTGCATATTTCCATCCGTCTGTAGTATTATCATTGGTAGCCGGCATAGTATTCAGATTTGTTGATTTTTTATAATATACTCTCGGTTTAGTTCCAGGTGAAGTATTTAGTCCCTGTCCGTCATATATATCTGCAGAAAGATCTCTTGAAATCAGACATGCAGAATTGAGCAGAAGGTTGTATGTAATGAGCGGTGGAGTAAGATCATTTGGTACACCGTCAATTTCATCTGCACCGAAATCAGGTGCCCACGCACCTCCGTTTATTGAACCTGCCGGACCCGGTCTTGTCTGTCCGTCTATATCTGTTGTATATCCGGCAATTACTGTTCCGCCTGATTCAAGCTGTGTAGGAGTTAATCCCATGTTGATATGAAGATCACATGTGGCTATGTTTGTAAATGTTACAGGAATACTTGTAAGACTGAGTACATCACTTGAAGAAACTGTTCTCCATGTTGTCAAAGTCTGATCACCATTCCAGTAACCGACAGTTGATGAAGATGCAGAATTCAGCACATTGAAGTTTGAAGCATTTAAACCCCATCCTGTAGTGCTTGCTGTTGCACCATAGTTGTTTGAAATTGCATAATGACCACCTGTTCCGCCTGTCCTGTCATTGTTAAAAATATTGTTTCTGATATCAACAGTTACCATTCTTGCAGTTGCCGAAAGATCTCCTCTGAGATATCCAAAACTCGGCTGTGCTCCTGAAGATACGGTACCTGTAATGTAAACAGTGTTGTAATAGATATTTACAGTAGGATTATTTGATTGTCCGTGATTTCCCCAAATGCCCACAAAACATGTATTCGTTGTTTGACCGTTTCCAAGTGTTATCATGTTGTTGAATATATTCATCGGTGATACTGCACCGTTTCTTATGAATATTCCGGATGCAGTACCCGGATTTGTGGTTCCGGTTGAAGTACTTGCATTGGTGATATCATAAATAATATTTTTTGAAACACTTAGTGTATTTGCATTTGCTATAGAGATTCCGGCAACGTTAGTACCGGCAGTTCCTGTATTAGTTAATGATAATCCGCTGATTGTATTTTGTGTAACCGAAGTACCAGTTGCCGATCCGCTTATGAGAATTCCAATACCTGAAAGTCCGGCTGTATTAAGATTTACATTTGCGCTAACTGAAGTCAAATTGGAAATGGAATTATCTGCAATTGTTGTCAAACCTGATGAGCCGGAATGCTCAATTCCTCTAAAAACTGAACTGGTAGAACTGGAAGTCGTATTCAATGATGCATTTCTGACAACGTTTGAATTGATATTATTGCTTACCGATGTTGCAGCGCTTAGAATACCTCTAAAAGCTCCAATGCCTGTTGCCGTTCCAAATGTACTTCCTGTATTGGAAAGATTTCCTGCTTCAGTAAGATTTCCCATTCTTAAATTGGGATTGGTTGTATTTCCAACCGTATTGTTTGTTACGGTAAAATTCCCGGAACTCGCTATGCTAATTCCTGTTATGCTTCCACTTGATGAAGCGGAACTCCCCATTGCATCAAGAGAATGAACGTAATTGTTTTGAACAGTTATTGAATTTGACCCCGTACTTGAGCACTGTGCAAAAATCCCTACTATTGCTCCGCCTGATGTGGTGTTGACAGTATATATTGAACTTATTGTATTTCCTGTTACGTTTCCGATATTTGCATTTCCGACTGTAACGTTAATTCCGCATAATATTCCGTTTGAGAATGATGCGCCGCTTGAAGTATATAATGCAAAACCTCCGATTGTATTGTTTTGAATAGATGAAACTGCTCCGCCTGATGTAAAAGCACAGCTGATTGCAATGTATCTGGTTGCATTTGCCGTACCTCCTGCAGTATATGAACTCGGGAATGTCCCGCCGAGAGCTCCGGTTGTCAATCCTATCATGTTAGTAGTACCTGTTCCCGAAGCATTGGCATACCCGATGACATTTCCGGTAATTGTATATCCGCTTCCGGATGTTATGCTCATTCCGTTATGAGTATTTCCAATAGTATATATTCTGTTTGCTGTCTGAAATAATCTGTTATTTGTAATTACCCAATCGGAATTCCCTGTCCCGATTAATATTCCGTTTGTTATAGAATCAGCTTTGAAGTAATCAGAAATGTTACAGGCATTGATGGTATTCATATTGTTATCAATCGCTGCACTTGTTCCTATTGAGGTGATCCCATTAACAGGCAGATTGCTCCCTGCCGCAGTTATTATACAGTTATCAATGTTGTTATTGTCGTTTCCTGTTGTCGAACCTGTGCTGAATAAAATAACTCCTCTGATTTTGTAAGTGGTCGATCCTAATATCGTGCAGTTAGTAACAGTATTGTTTGATGCATCCGCTATAAACCTGATTGTGTTAACTGATCCGGTTGCAGTGTTTGATATTGTTAGACTGTTTCCGCCAGTGTTCAATCCGTTAATAGTAACATTATCAGCACCGTTTAAATCAATTAAAGTGCCGGCTACCGCTCCTGAAATGGTTCTTGCTGCACCTCCGGAAGGGGAGATTGTTAATGTAGTCCAGTCATTTGCATTTAATGACGTTAGTCCCGGCTCGGTTAATACATCTGCCGTTACCGAAATTGTAATATTGTTTCCTGTCTGAGCAGAACTATTAATTGCAAAAAATGCACCTGCAGCTCCTGTCAGGTCTGCATAAGTTCCGTCAGCTCCGGTAGATCCAGAAACTGTTATTTGTGACATTGCTGAATTTGAAATCAAAAGCAATGTCCATGCTAACAGTAAAAATGAAAAGATCTTTTTCATGATTTGTTTTTTAAAGTTTAAAAATGTGTTGCGAATTAAGAAATTTTTTTTTCTACTTAAAATGAAGCAATTAGAAAAACTTGATGGAGGTTGAAAAGAAAAATAATTTTCTGAATTAAAAAAATATTTTCGCATAATTGTTTATCCTCAGAAAAATAAAAAGTTTTTATTCTGAGTTAATCTTTAAATATTAAAAACTTACTCAGAATTGTTGTTTAATTTATCAATTCTACAAATTTAAAACAAAGATTCATTATTCTTAAATACCCATACTTTTTTTTTCTTAAATTATTAAAGCACGCTTTTTTTATTAAAATCCGCCTTTTTTATAATTATAAATACCCACTAAAATTCAATTTGAAAAATTTTTTTTCTTAAAATTCTCATTAATTTATTTAAAATTCAGACGAGCTGTTATCCTGTAAAAATTATCACAATAAATGTCTAAAGTATGTTTGCGTAAAATTTAACCGGAATTGAAGCGCTTAATACACACCTTCCATTACTAAATAATTAAAAACATTGTACATATACCCGGACAGCTGATTGATTAATTTATAAATTTTTTATGTAAATTAATTTTAGTTTTTATGCAATATATTAAATGCCGTTCTTATCCAATGTTTTTTTAAACAACATGGAATAATTAGTTTTAATGAATTATGTTTGAATAAATTTTACCTCCATGAAAAAAATTTTCTTTGTCCTTTTGTTTTTAATTTTCCATTCGAATGATTTACCCTGTTCTGTTCCTTCCGGTAAGTTTCTTAACTTCTCCGACATTCACTTTGATCCGTTTCTGGATTCCGCATTGATTTATAAGCTGGATAATTCAGCATGGACGGAATGGGAGAACATTTTTGAAAGTTCGTCTGCAACTGCTTACAGCACTTACGGACAGGACTGCAACTATCCTCTCCTGAAATCTTCGTTACTGGAAATGAAAAGCAGAATCCCTAAGCCTGACTTCATTATCATTACCGGTGATTTCATGTCGCACAATTTTAACGAAAATTATTTTCATTTTATAAAGACGGACGACACTTTACGATTGAACGGATTCATTGAAAAGACAATGAGATTTATTGCATCATTCATTACAAAACAATTTTCCGATGTTCCCATTTTCTCTTCCGTAGGCAATGATGATGCTTACTGCGGAAATTATATGGTAGAGCCGGATGGCGATTTCCTTAAAATGCTTGCCGATACATGGGAGCCGTGGATTAACAAAGCCGGAATCAACGGAAATTTTAAATCCGGATTTTCAAAAGGAGGATACTGCATGCTGAATTTTCCCGGTAAAGAAGATTTTAAGATGATTATTCTTAATACTGTTTTCTTCTCTTATAAATATGAAAACCGCTGCGGCGATTTATCGGCTGATCCCGGATTAGATGAACTTAACTGGCTAAAGCATACTCTCGACTCATGCAGGCAAAACAATTTCAGGGTTTATTTGTCTTATCATATTCCGCCCGGAGCTGACATATACGGGACCATTCACAAGAAAGCTGATTGTCAAAATAAATATTTCAATACCTGGAAAGAAAATTATAACAACATGTTCATTGATATAACAGAGCAATACTCCGATGAAATAATCTCCGCATTTGCAGGTCATTTTCACCGTGATGATTACAGAGTTTTTATAAATGAAAGAAGACTGCCGGTTTCTTATCTGCTCGTTACTCCTTCAATTAGTCCTGTTTACGACAATAATCCTTCATACAAAATTTTTAGTTATGATACTTCCCGCTTTAATATAATAAATTTTGATTCGTATTATCTTCCGGTAAATGACGTTTCCGTTTTTTCCGAATGGAGATTTCAGTATGATTTTAAATCTGCTTATCGTCTGAATGACATTTCGCCTGAAAGCATAATGAAGATATTCGGTTTGATTAACAGCGATACAACATTCAGAAATAATTACATAAGGTTTTACATCGCTTCCAACGAAAGGGATTTTGCCGAAGACCTTTGGGACTGGAAATACAATTACTGCGGAATTTCATTTTTAAAAAAAGATAATTACACAAACTGTCTTTGTAATGACAGATTAAAATAGAATGACAATTTAACTTCATTAAGAGTTTAGATTAAAAAATTTATATTGCAAAGTTTATAAACTTTAAATTTAAATTATGAAAAAAATTTATATTATCCTTCTTTTAATAATTTTCTCTACTGATGCTTACAGTCAGATAGCAGACTCGGTATTAAAGAAGGGATGGAATACAAAAGGAGTGCTTGGTCTCGGATTGAGTCAGGTTGCACTGACTAACTGGTCAAAAGGCGGCGAGAGTACATTGTCAATGACGGGTTTCAGCGATTTTGATGCAGTGTATTTAAGCCTGCCGTGGATTTCCAAAAATTCACTGAAGCTCTCGCTCGGTACTACAAAAACCGGAGGAGGAAGTTTTCAGACAAACGACAATCAGGCGCGGCTGGAAAATATGCTCATAAGAAAAATCAAATGGGCAGTTGATCCTTACGTTTCAAATGAAATTAGAACAGGAATACTAAACGGCTATGATTATTCAAAAGATCCGAAAGTCCCGCTTTCGAAATTTTTTGATCCGGGGTATATAACTCAAAGCATAGGGATGACTTATGTAAAACCAAATTTTCTAACAAGACTCGGACTTGCATTTCAGGAAACATTTACGGATGAGTTTAATCAGTACTCTGATGATCCTGATACAAAAGACGAAATTGAAAATTTTAAATTTCAAACAGGTATCGAATCAGTAACGGAAACAAATCTTACAATTGCTCATAATCTTCTTTATACAGGCAGACTAAGATTGTTTTCGGCATTTGAAACAATGGATGTATGGGACGTAGATTTTGACAACACAATTTCAGCTAAGGTAAATGATTTTCTCAGTGTAAATCTAAACGTACTTGTAATTTATGAAAAATCACAATCGCCAAAGACACAGCTCAAGGAAGGTCTCAACATCGGATTGAATTACACCGTATTTTAGTTTACATGATGAATAAAGAGCAGATTGAATTTGAAAAAAAGCTTGCTGGCGAAAAAGCGGCTGAGTTTGTCAAAGACGGAATGACCATTGGACTCGGTACCGGCTCGACTGTTTATTATGCCATCATGAAAATCGGCGAGATGGTGAAACAGGGATTAAATATTTCTGCTGTATCATCATCAAATGCCACATCTGAATTATCAAAGTCGCTGAATATTCCGCTTACCGGCATTGATGATGCGGAAAAAATAAATCTGAACATTGACGGCGCAGACGAGGTTGACAAAAACCTCAACGGTATTAAAGGAGGAGGAGGCGCATTGCTGTTTGAAAAGATTGTTGCTTTTAAATCAGAAACAAATATCTGGATAGTAGATTCGGGAAAGTTATCCGGCAGACCATGGAAATTTCCTTTGCCTGTTGAAATAATTCCCTTTGGCAGCAGCAGCACACTCAGCCGGATCCGGGAAAAGAATTTCATGCCTGAGTTAAGAAAAAAAGAAGGCAAAATTTTCTTAACTGATTCAGGAAATTATATTGCGGATATTCGTATGGAGGAAAACAGAGATTTGGAAGCAACAGATAAAGAATTAAAAATGATTACCGGCGTCGTTGAAACAGGCGTGTTTATAGATATCGCTGACATACTTATTATCGGTCAAGACAACGGCACAAAAATTTTAAAGAAATGAGAATAAAATGAAAAAAGAGAGCAGAGAATTTCTGGAAAAATATCTTAACAATGCATCGCCGACGGGTAATGAAACTCGCGGTCAGGAAATATGGCTTGAATACATAACTCCGTATATCGATAACTATATTACCGATATTTACGGAACGGTTGCAGGCGCGCTGAATCCGGATAAAGATTATAAAGTTGTCATCGAAGCTCATGCCGATGAGATATCTTGGGTAGTAAATTACATTACGGAAGACGGATACATATACGTTATAAGAAACGGTGGTATGGATCATCAGATTGCGCCTTCAAAGAGAGTAAACATTCATACAAAGAAAGGCATAGTGAAAGCCGTTATCGGATGGCCTTCAATAGGCGTAAGAGAAAAGGACAACAATCAACCGTCGCTGAAAAATATTGTACTTGACTGCGGCTGTAAAACACGAAAAGAAACGGAATCACTCGGTGTAAATATCGGATGCAAAGTAACATACACCGAAGAGCTAATGATGCTGAACAACACTTATTTCACCGGTAGGGCGCTAGATAACAGAATAGGAGGATTTATTATTGCCGAAGTTTTAAGAATGCTGAAAGAAAAAAAGGCAAAATTAAACTACGCTTTGTATGCTGTAAATGCTGTTCAGGAAGAAATCGGTTTAAAAGGCGCGGAAATGATTTCCAGAAGACTAAAGCCGGACGTTGCAATAATAACTGATGCAACTCATGACACGCAGTCGCCGCATTATGACAAAAAATTTACCGGAGACATATCCTGCGGAAAAGGTCCTGTAATAACCAGCAGTCCGCCGGTTCAGAATAATTTGCGCGAGATGCTAATCAACACTGCACGGAAAAAGAAAATACCTTTTCAGCTTAAAGCCACTCCATTTTTTACCAATACTGATACCGAAGCATTTGCATATTCAAATGAGGGAGTTGCATCAGCGCTTATTTCATTTCCGCTTAAGTATATGCATACTACCGTCGAATGCGTTCATAAAGACGATATTGAAAATTCAATAAAGCTAATATATGAATTTTTAATCAGTCTGAAATCCGGTTATGATTTTAGATACATAAAATAAATTTTTTTAATGTTTATTATGAAATTAAAAGGTTCAAAAATTTTAATTACCGGCGGAAGCTCTGGAATTGGAAAAGCAACAGCAAAGCTGCTTTCTGAAAGCGGTGCTGACGTGATTATTACAGGCAGGGATAAAAAGAAACTTGAAGCTGCTGCAAAGCAATTGAATGTGCATTCAGTTCATGCAGATGTATCAAAGCAGGAAGATATTGATAAAACATTTAAATTCATCGAGGATAAACTCGGAGGGCTGGATTGTCTGGTAAACAATGCAGGAATAGGCGAGTTTCTGCTGCTTGAAGAGCTCACGGTCGAAGCATTTATAAAAGTCTATTCGGTAAATGTATTCGGCGCTGCACTGACGGCAAAAAAAGCTGCGGAGATTTTTAAGAAGCAGAATTACGGAAATATAATCAATGTTGCTTCAACTGCATCGCTGAAGGGATATGCAAGAGGTACGATTTATTCATCATCAAAATTTGCTCTTCGCAGCATGACTGAATGCTGGCAGGCAGAACTGCGTCCTTACAACATAAGGGTTATGCAAATAAATCCGAGCGAAGTACCGACTGCTTTCGGAAGTAATACCCGCACAGAAAGAGAAGAAAAACCGAACAAACTCACAAGCGTGGAAATTGCTCATGCGATAAAAACAATGCTTGAAATGGATGACAGAGGAATGATACCGGAGCTTACAGTCTGGGCAACTAATCCCTGGGAAAAGAAGTAAGTTACCATTCTCCCGCATAACGAAGATCTCCCGAAGCAAGTCCCGAATTAAGAAAAAGATACTTCGTTTTGATAATCTGTCTCACATGCAGGTAATCATGTGCCAGCCAGCTGCAAAGCATGTTAAGCGCAACAAATTCACCAAACTTCGGGTGAAACACTTTCACTTTCCAGTTTATGTGATCGAGCGTTCGGAGAAACTTTATAGATTTTCTCCTCTCGAATAAAAATTTCTCAACTGTATCCATATAATCATTGTAAATGTAATTTCTTGAAGTTACCCAACCTGCAGGATCTATCGGGTTCCAGTTATTGTCATTGCTGAGAATTTTATCGAGTCTTGCTCTGAAATCTTCACGCTCTTCATCATATAAGTGACTGACGATTTCAAGCAGGCACCATATGTTTTCGGCGGGTTTCCATTTAATCAGATTTTCCGGAATACGCAGCAGAAGGTGTTTATAAACATCGATGTTGTATTCCAGCTGGTTAATTATTTCTTCCGGTTTCATTTTAAAAAATGTTTGTTTAGAAATTTTATAAAACTAAATCATAGTGGCAAATTTTTCTTTACCCAAAAACTCCAATGAATTTTTCCATAATAATTTTTCTTTGATGATATCTGTTAGGAAATCGGATGATTCAATGAGCTTTCCGGGAACATGCTCACCAAGCGGAAACGGATAATCTGATCCGAGAATGACTTTATCTTCTCCGATCAAATCGATAATAAATTTCAATGCATGCTTATCGTGAACAAGTGAATCAAGGAAAAATTTTCCGAGATAATCTCTCGGATTCTCGTTATTATCGACTGCAACCAGATCCGGCCTGACATTAAATCCATGCTCAATTCTTCCAATTGTAAAAGGAAATGAACCGCCCCCATGTGCAAAACACACTTTGAGTTTTTTAAATCTTTTAAACACACCTCCAAAAATCATCGAGCAAATTGCAAGTGAAGTTTCAGCAGGCATTCCGACAAGCCATGGAAGCCAGTACTTCGGCATTTTTTCCTTACCCATCATGTCCCATGGATGAACGAATATTGCTGCCCCAAGATCTTCGGCAGCTTCATAAACAGGAAAAAGATTTTCGTCATTCAGATTCCAATCATTAACATGCGAACCAATTTCAATGCCCGCAAGTCCGAGATCGTTTACACATCTTGCAAGTTCATTAACGGCAAGATCCGGCGACTGCATTGGCAGTGTACCAAGCCCAATAAATCTATCCGGATAATCTTTTACAACGCCTGCAATATGATCATTGAGATATTTAGACAAGTCAAGTGTATCATGCGACTTAGCCCAGTAGCTGAACATTACCGGAACAGTTGACAGCACCTGTACATTCACGCCTGAGCTGTTACATTCGGAAATTCGTTTAACGGGATCCCAGCAATTGCTCTGAATCTCCCTGAAAAATTTACCGTCAATCATCATCTTAGCGCAGCATGGCTTGTAATGATCAAGCTTAACAAACCCTCCATAACCATATTTCTCTTTCAGGTCAGGCCAGTTTTCGGGAAGTATGTGTGTGTGAAGGTCTATTTTCATTTTCAAGTTACAAATTTCGAATTTTGTAAATAATTACAGATTACAAATTACAGATTACAAATAATTTAACGAAGATTAATTAATGACATTTTTGTTGTTTCTTGTATCTTTGATAAATTCTAAGAATTTCTTCACAGTCAATTAACAATGATTCAAAAACTCTTTTGTTTATGTAATGGGTATCAAACAAAATTCTCAGTCAATTAAGTGTTTCGCGAACTTCACGGTAAGAAATGGAAAGTTTTGACAGAAATTCTTTTTTTGAATATCCCTCTGTAGCTTCTTCAATGTTTGCACCTATAGAAGTACCAGATCTTAAAATCAGTTTAGCCAAAGAATATTCATTATATTCTTTTATCAAATACTGATATAGTTTTACAATTCTAATCGAAAACGAATAACTTTTTACATGAATAATACTTTCCTCGTACATAAAATCCTCCTTAAAATTAATTTTCAAACAAAAATACTAAATAATTAAACTATTTGTAATCCGTCACGACGGAGAAATTTGTCATTTGTTAATCGTAATTCGTCATTCATAATTTGCAAATCGCAATTCATAATTCTTCATTTGTAATTTGCAATTCGTAATTTCTTAATTGAAACTACTTCTTTGGCGGAGCCATAACCGTTCCGCATTTTTTGCAAGTTCGTTTGGAAACATCGCTCCAGTATTTTTCAAAAATCGGAGGAAGTTGCGTAACGATATTTGTCAGCTTAACAAATTCCTCATAGAGTTTTTCACCGCAGTTTTCGCAATACCATTGAAAGCCGTCAAGTTCTTTTTCATCACGTTTTCTTTCTATAACAAGACCAACAGTATTTGCTGGTCTTTGCGGCGAGTGGGGAATATTCGGCGGAAGATAAAACATCTCGCCCTCTTTGATATGAATATCGCGGGGTTTTCCGTCTTCAATGATTTTTACCGTTATATCTCCTTCTACCTGATAAAAGAATTCAGCGCCGTCTTCGTAGTGATAATCTTTTCTTGAATTCGGTCCGCCGACAACCATTACTATGAGATCTCCGTCCACCATGCATTTATTACCTACCGGTGGTTTGAGAAGATGTCGGTTTTCTTCTATCCATTTTTTGAAATTAAATGATTGAAGCATGATTTTCTCCTGATTTTATTTTTAAGTTTAACTTAATATTCATTGCAGAAATATTCTATTGACTAATTTACATACTTTAAAACAAATGCATCTTTTCAATTTATTAGCGATTCATTTTTTAAAAATTTCATTTTGCATAAATCTAAAATAAATTCTTTATACATTGCATTAAAGATTTTCAGATAAATTTAATTAAGCACAAATTTAAAGTACAATAAATGGAAATCAAAATTCTTACTCTTTTAGCGGAGATCTGATAATCACAATATCTGCTTTAGAGTAAATAAGCCTGTAACCGGCTTAATCTGTTTTCGACCCTTGCTGCAATTATTATTTTTGTTTTTTAAAATTCAGAACAAGAAACCTAATTGATGACAGATCAACTTTATGCTCATTTCCGTCTGACTTACCGTAAATATATTCATACTTTCCGAAAAAAACCTGTAGCCGGCTGATGACATAACAGTGGTTACGACTGTATAAAGTTTCAATTCAAGTTTTTATGTTGATAAAACAGTTTAAAATCCGGGATCAATTAAAATAAATTGATTCTGATTTTAAAGCATCAACCGGTGTAAATTGTTCCGCTTTGTTGAGATTTTTATACATATTTAAATTTTATTAAAAAAAGTAAATTGAAAAACTTTTAATTGATTATGGCTGATAATAATTTTTTAAATCAGGAATACGGATATTCTTACCGTGATTTGTACGAACCCGAGAAGCTCAAATCTCTTACAGAAGATTTTCACAGATATTACAACTCAGTAAACGAGAATGCCTGTTCGATATTTCTGAATTACATTACTACCAAAGGGAAAAATCTCAAGCATTCGGAAATTTCTAAAATTCTCATTGATGCATCGCTGGTATTGTCGGATTTTATCGTAAAACTTTTTTGTCTGGAAAATGAATGTTCAGGATTTTTTGAAGAAGTCACTTTTGAGAAAGACATCCTCACTTTCAAAAAAGAGATTATTCAGAAAAAAATGTCAAACAAATTCAAAAATTCAAAGCCGGATGATTTTGATATAAAAGTTTTGGAACGATTTGCTTCCGAAATAAAAAAGAATATTTATTCTGAATATGATTTTATTTCAGATGAAGAAAAATATACGGCAAAATTTTTGCTTGAAATTTTTGAACTCGAGAAAAATTACAGATGGTTTTTTGAAGGTGATAAATTCGCTCCGGAGAATTTTCTTATTCCCTTTGATATCAAAAAAAGAGCGGAAAGCATTGCTGATAAAATTGCTGAATCAAATTTAATAGATGATAAAATCCCCGAAGAGATCGATAGAACGTATTTTATACTAAAATACATTTCAGAAAAATTACTCGAATGGCTCTTTGTAAAAAAACATTCCGACAAAAATATAAGCAAATGGATTTCGTTTTTTGAACCTGATAAAATGAATTATGACGAGCTAGTAAAAACCGAAATGGAAGCACATAATAATTATTCCGTTATCAAGGGTCCGAAAAACAATCACAGAAAAAGATTTGGATTCAGTCTTACCGATAAGAGAATGAAAAAGCGGGAAGTACTGAATCAGATTAATTACTGCATGTTCTGCCACGAACGTGAAAAAGACTCGTGCTCTATAGGTCTTGATGACAGATTGGGTATTAGAAAAAAAAATCCGCTCGGAATAAAACTCGACGGTTGTCCGCTCGATGAGAAAATTTCAGAAATGCATTATGTTAGAAAACTCGGATATCCGGTTGCATCGCTTGCATTGATCATCATTGACAATCCTAATCTTCCGGGTACCGGACACAGGATCTGTAATGATTGTATGAAGAGCTGTATTTTTCAAAATCAGGAACCGGTTAACATTCCACAGATCGAGACAAACGTACTAACTGACGTTTTCGGTCTTCCTTACGGTTATGAAATTTATTCACTGCTTACAAGGTGGAATCCGTTAAATTGCGAACAGTCATATCAGAAAACTTATAACGGAAAAAACGTGATGGTAGTAGGGATGGGTCCTGCGGGTTATACATTGTCTCATTTTCTTCTGAATGAAGGATTCGGCGTGATTGGAATTGATGGATTGAAGATTGAGAAAATTCATGAAAAATACACAGGAGTTAAGGACAAAAACGGATTTGTAAAATTTCCCGCACCTGTCAAAGATTTTTACAGGGAAATAGTGGAGCCGCTTGATAAAAGAATACTGCAGGGATTTGGCGGAGTTTCGGAATACGGTATCACAGTCAGATGGGACAAGAATTTTCTTACTGCGATTTACATTAATCTTGCCAGGCGAGAGTATTTCAGACTTTATGACGGTGTAAGATTCGGTGGAACGCTGACTGTGGAAGATGCATGGGAACTCGGCATTGACCATATTGCAATGGCTTCGGGAGCAGGCAAGCCGACAATAATCGGAATGAAGAATAATCTCATTCGCGGAATTAGAAAAGCTTCGGACTTTCTCATGGCGCTGCAACTTACTGGTGCTGCAAAGAAAAATAATCTTGCCAACCTTCAGCTTCAGCTTCCTGCTATTGTAATCGGTGGCGGACTAACGGCAATTGATACGGCAACAGAATCACTTGCATACTATCCGGTACAGGTTTTGAAGGCGCTCGAGAAATACGAAAAACTGATTTCCGTATTTAATGAAGTAGAGTTTTGGAAAATGTATGATGATGAAGAAAAAGAAATCATGAAGACATTCATTTCACACGGAAAAGAAATCAGAAATGAAATTGATTCTTCGCAAAGAGAAAACAGGGAACCGGATTTTCTTCCGCTGTTGAATAAATGGGGAGGAGTTACAATTGTTTACAGAAAAACTATGAAGGATTCGCCTGCATACAGATTAAATCACGAGGAAATTATAAAAGGATTTGAGGAAGGCATTAGGTTTATAGAAAAGATGTCGCCGGTTGAAGCGGTAAAAAACCAGTACGGTTCTGTAGAAGAGATAAAATTTGAATTGCAGAAAGAAATTACGGATGAAAAAACCGGAAAGAAAAAGCTTGTAAATTCCGGTGAGTATGTAAATTTCAAAGCAAGGTCTGTGATGGTAGCTGCAGGAACATCTCCAAACATTATTTATGAAAAAGAGTATCCCGGAACCTTCCGGATTGACGAAACGAAAAATTTTTTTAAACCTTATTCAGCCGAGAGAAATAAAACAGGAGGCATTACTCTAATTCCGGAAGAAGAAGGAAAGGGTGCATTTTTTACATCATACAAGTATTCCGATAAATTAATTTCATTTTACGGAGACAATCATCCTGATTATGCAGGTAATGTTGTAAAAGCAATGGCATCCGCAAAAGACGGCTATAAAAAAATTGTTAATCTTTTTCCTGCTGAAATTTCAGATGATAATAATCATGAAAAGAACCAACAGACATTTTCTGAATTAGTTTTAAAATTTGATGAAGGATTAATAGCGACGGTAGAGGAAGTTATAAGACTGACACCAACAATAGTTGAAGTCATTGTCAAAGCGCCGTTCGCCGCCGGAAAATTTAAGCCGGGGCAGTTTTACAGATTTCAGAATTACGAAATGAATGCAGAAATAATTAACAACACTGTTCTTACGATGGAGGGACTTGCAATGACCGGGGCATGGACAGATACGAAGAAAGGATTGCTTTCAATGATTGTGCTTGAGGTTGGAGTTACGTCGCGGCTTGTTGCTCATCTTAAGAAGGGAGAAAAAATTATAGTCATGGGACCGACGGGACACCCAACTGAAATTCCTAAAGGAGAGACTGTATTGCTTGCCGGCGGAGGATTAGGCAATGCAGTTTTATTTTCTATTGCGGATGCGATGAAAAAAAAGGGAAACAAAGTAATATATTTTGCCGGGTTCAAAGATTCAAAAGATGTTTACAAAATGGATGAAGTGGAGGCGGGAACGCATCAGGTAATATGGAGCAATGATACGGGAGATAAAATTAAACCGAGAAGATCTCAGGATTTATCGTTTAAAGGCAACATCGTTCAGGCGATGAAGGCATATTGCAGCGGCGAGCTGGGAGAAAAGATTACTGAGTTTGAAAGCATTGACAGAATAATTGCAATTGGAAGCGACAGAATGATGAATGCAGTAAAGGAGGCAAGACTTACTATTTTTAAGGACAAACTCAAAGAGCATGTAGCGATAGGAAGCATAAATTCAACGATGCAGTGCATGATGAAAGAGATATGCGCACAGTGTTTACAGAGGCATTCAGATCCGGTAACCGGTAAGGAAAGTTTTGTATTTTCCTGTTTCAATCAGGATCAGAAACTTGATGAAGTAGATTTTGATTATCTGCATGAGAGACTGAAGTCGAATTCGGTATTGGAGAAACTGAGCAATATGTATCTTACGTATTTGCTTGAGAAGAGATAAATTACAAATTGGGGATAACTCTGCTACGGCGAGTTGCAATTTACGAATGATAAATTACTGGTGACTTTATTTGATGACGTATATAGCTTTACAATTTAAAAATCATTTTAACTAATCAGACACTGGTAATCCAAATTTTTTTAATGGAATAAAGTTAAAATAATAAGAACATCCAACACTTATTATATAATCTAATACATCTTTGTACCCGGGTTTTTTAAACCAATCACTCAATAGATATATATATTCTACGTCTATATTGACCTGAGATAAAAGTTTTTTATATTGTTTCTTTTTAAAATCGCAAGTTTGAAGTTTTTCATCAACAGATCCGGCAACTTGCTGAAATTTACATTCGATTATAAACAAAGTGTTTTTAACAATAATATAAATACTATCATCTGGTAATAATTTTTTAGAAATTATTTTTTTCCAATCAACTTTCTTCGCTTTCAGAAATTTATACAATTCATGTTTTTTACAAATCTCTGCTACTTGATTTTCTTTATAGAATACTTTATTTGATTTAACTTCATAATCCTTCAAAGAATTTAGAAATGTGGATAGATCCGTCTTACCCTCAAAAAGCAAACCACTTATTGTATTTGCTCCACCTTTACCTTTCTTAATCATTTAAAATTAAAATTTTTAATTGAATAATTTCTGCGTCATATTCAAACTTTGATATTTCTTAATTGTTAAGTTTATGAATTTTAAATCAATTTCACATCCAATGTATTTTCTATTACTAATTTGTACTGAAGCAATACCTGTTGTACCTCCACCATTAAACGGATCAAAAATAATATCTCCATCCTTAGTGGAAGCTTTAATTATTCTTCGAAGTAAAGCCAACGGTTTTTGAGTAGGGTGTTTCCCAAATTCTTTTTCTGCAGAAGAAGGAGTATTTAAACTCCAAACAGATCTCATCTGAGATTTTTCTTTTTTTAATTGATCTTCAGGGAAATGACCTTCTTTCATTGATTTATAATCAAAATAATGCTTTGCATTCTTATCTTTTCGAGCCCAAATTAGTGTTTCGTGTGAAGCTGTAAAAAATCTACAAGATAAATTAGGAGAAGCATTTGGTTTAAACCAAGTAATATCATTTAATATATGGAATCCCAATTTTTGAAGTAAATAACCACATTGATATATTGAATGATATGTTCCACTTATCCAAATTGTACCGGAAGGCTTCAAAATTCTTTTACATTCAGAAATCCATTCTTCATGAAAATTTAAGTCTTGTTCAAATCCTTTTGATTTATCCCATTTACCTTTGTTTACACTTACCATTCTACCATTTTGACAAGTAAAACCATTATTTGAAAGCATATAAGGTGGATCAGCAAAAACCATATCAATATAATTATCTGGAAATCTGGTCATTACTTCCAAACAATCATTATTATATAAAGCAAAATCTTTAGTTTTAAAAATGGGAAATATAGCATTTTGAACGCCATTTTTAGAAATATAAGAAACTAGTTTATCAAAAACTTTATCAGAGTTTAAATAATCATTTTCTCTCACAACTTTCTTTTTCATCTTACTAAGTCAATTTTATATTTTTCTGTTAAATATATACATTGATTATCATTTTTTCTATGACACATTTAAATAATTATAAATGTTTAAATCTAAACTACACATCATTTAAAAATCAATTAAAATATTTTCTTATAATAAAATAAATTACAACTTCTTCAGGTCTGTAGTAAACATCACAATCATAAAAAGTCTCTTTTAGTTACCAGTCTTTTTATAAATTTCTAAATGCTTTTCTTCTCCTACACAAGAATACAAAAACGATAAATCATTTGATAAGAATCTTATTATTAATTTAATTCAATTTTATTTTCTGATGATATAAAGAAACCTTTCATATTCCATCCGCATTACCTCTTCAGATTCAGAGATTCTGCCTTCATAGATACTTAAGTTGTTTTCTCTTTCAAAATCATTTTTATATTTTTCAGCTGCAACTTTTGTATTTATCCATAGATTTTTTTCTTCGACGGTGAAATCGATTTTTTGATATTTGATGTTTAGATTATTAAGAATGGCACGAAATTTTTCTTTCCCGGAATTTATCATTTCCGTATAAAATATAAAGACTGACCCGCCTTCTTCGAGCAATTCGAAAATATCCTTTAAAGTTTTTCTGATATCTTTATGAAAGTACAATGAATCAACAGCAATTATTTTTGTAAACTTTTCTTTCAATTCAGATAATTCCCTGATATCCATTTCCAGGTATTTAATGTCTTTCTTATTTTTAACTCTGTCGTTTGCGAGTTTAATTGTTTTTGGAGCAAAGTCAATTCCCACAGCATGGAAATTATATTTATCGTGCAGGTATTCAACCAAATCACCGGCACCGCAGCCAATATCAAGCACTTTATCAGTGTTATTAAATCCGGCAGCTTCTTCGAGCGATTCAATCTGGATTTTGTTTAACATACTGAATAGAAACATTTCTATTCCGTTAACTTCTTTGCAGAATTTTCTGAAAGTTTTGCTGTTATAATGAATCAAAAAGTTTTCATCAAAATTTTTCTTTTGAAATTCATTGTAACATTTTTCAGCCTCGTTAAATCCGGCTTTAGTAAAAACCAAATCACCGTTAGTTTTTTCAAGCGCTGATTTATCTATCAGCGAATTTATAATATCAACATAATTATCAACTTTCCAGTAATCTGCTTCTTTTTTAAGATATTCGTCAGTAAACCTTTCCTTTGAATTATTATACAGAATAGCAAGAAAATTTTTTTCTTCAGAATTTAATTTCAGTTTTTTCATATTATTGATTTTAATTATTGGAAATGACTTAATAAAATCTTAAAAGAACCATTTATTAAAATCAAAGTGCTGATGAAACCGCCGACTGCTCCGCCAAGATGAGCTTCGTGTCCGATATTACCAAGCTTGCTTTTCATACCATAAATTGAAAATCCGATCCACAATACCGCAAACAGATATGCAGGCATTGGAATAAAGAATACATAAAGCATATCCTTCGGAAAAAATATGATGTAAGAAAAAACAATTCCTGACACTGCGCCTGAAGCTCCGACTGCAACATAATTCGGGTCTTTAAAATGAAATAACACAGTTAGCAACGATCCGGCAATCAGGCTAATAAAATAAATCAAGAAAAAATACAGGCTGCCTTCGAAACTCCCTATATTTTTTATGAAAAATGATTCGAGATAAGTTCCAAATGTATAAAGAGCAAACATATTAAACAAAAGATGCATAAAGTTTGCATGAAGAAAAGCCGAAGTTATTATCTGATAAAATGATTTTTCATAAACGATTTGATATGGCCATTCAGAAAACTTTTGAAAGTAAATTGGATTTCCGTAAAACGCCCATAATGAAATGGCAATATTAGCAAACAGTAATGTAATGGTAACCGGTGAATCAGTCATAATTTTTTACTTATTTTAAAATTTTCTTTATTATTGCAGGACCTTCATAAATCAAGCCGGTATATATTTGAACCAAAGCGGCACCGCTCCTGAGTTTTTCGTTGAAGTCATCTTTATTAAACACGCCACCTGATGCGATTAACAAAAGTTTCTTGTCAGGTAACACCGAGTTTAATTTATTTAGTTTATCCAAAATTTCATTTGATAATTTTCTGAGAGGTTTACCGCTCAAGCCGCCTTCTTCTGTAGTTTTTGTATTTATTCCAGGACGCTTTAGGGTTGTATTTGTTGCAATAATACCTGTAATATCATGTTTAATGCATAATTCGAAAATTACGTTCAGCTGTTCATCGTCAATATCGGGAGCAATTTTCAAAAAAATATCTTTAAGTTTAAGTGATTTTTCTGCGGATAAAGATTTATTTTCCGACTGAATTTCTGATAGAAGATTATCTAGATAATCTCTGTCTTGGAGTTTACGAAGTCCTTCAGTGTTTGGAGAAGATACATTCAGAGTAAAGTAATCAGCATAATTATAAAGATGATTAAGACAGATTTTATAATCAAGTACGGCATTTTCAATTTCTGTCATTTTGTTTTTACCGATGTTAATACCGATAATAAAATCTTTTTGGATATATTTTCTTGCTTTTAGAATATTGCTCATCACTTCAATTGTTCCGCCGTTATTAAATCCCATTCTGTTAATTATTGCCTGATAATCAGGAAGGCGGAAAATTCTTGGTTTTGGATTTCCGGGTTGCGGATAAGGAGTAACGGTTCCTATTTCCACGTGAGAAAAGCCAAGCGAGTGAAAGAAGCGTATTGCAGTTCCATATTTATCAAACCCTGCCGCAAGACCGAGCCGGTTTTTAAATTCATTCGAGCCTGCAATAATATTTTCTGATTTTCCCGGATTATAAAGAAAACTCAACATCGTGTAAAAGAAAGTATATTTTGAAAAAAAACTCAGGATCAGATTATGAATGAATTCTGCATCGAATAAAAAAAGTATTGGTCTGATTAAATATTTATACACTGAATTGAGTCTTTAAAAGATATAAAAAAAGTCCTCAAAAAAAAATTCAAGGACTTTAAGAGGGATTTCATTTGTCGGAACGGCTGGATTCGAACCAGCGACCTCCAGTTCCCAAAACTGGCGCGATACCGGGCTACGCTACGCTCCGTTTATTTATTTGCAATTTACTGATTAAGGCAAAATTTATCAAACCAAAATGAATTAGAAATTTAGTTTAAAATTTCCTGCTGTTGAAAACATTATTATCTGAATATGTATTTGATGTTTTTTAAAAATTAGCCTGACGATATTTAAAGCAATTTCAGCACACTTTGTACCGAACAAGTGTGGATTTTTTGGACATATCGTTTTAGTAAAAGTTAATTTCGTTGTAAAATCAGCATAATACAGACGGCACGTTAATTGATATCAAATTAGTCAAAACAATTCAATGAACGGAAGATTAAAAATACCGGAAAAGATTACAACTCTACTGGAATGCTCTATATCCGGAGTTCATTCCGAATTGTCAATAATTTTTATGCATATATTAAAAAACTGTTTCTTATATAATAGACCAATTGATATAAATAAAGACAAGGCAGGTTAAGGAATGAACTGCTTTGATTTTAAAATCTAAAAGCAATTTAACATGAAAAAGTCAACAATAGCAGCAATAACAGCAATAGTGGTTTTTCTGATAGCAGGATTTCTGACATTTTCTGAAAACCAGATCGAGTATTCAAATTTTGATAAGGCAACGATTGATAAAAAGACATGTCAGGTTAAAGGCATCTGGATTAAAGATAAAGAATCAAAATTTGAATCAGAGACAAATGAATTCATTTTTTACATGAAAGATGAGAATAACAAAGAAATGAAAGTGGTGCTAACCGGAGCACGTCCTAACAATTTTGAAATGGCAGAATCTGTGGTAGCAAAAGGCAAAGTAAAAGACGGTGTGTTTTATGCAAAAGAAGTACTGACAAAATGTCCTTCTAAGTATGAAGGAAAAGGTGAAGAAGTAAAACATCCGGGAAGCTGAACTGATAATTCAATGATAATTTTAAAATATCAAATTTAAAAAATGGGAAAGAGTTTAATAATCACGGGATTTGCTTTAAGTATCATTTCTGCAATACTATATTTTCTGGTATTCAGAGGAAAAATAAAGTTCATCAAGCCAGCAAGAATTTTTTTCAGATTTTCTGTTTTTGTTACTATACTGATTTCGGTATATTTAATGTATCTGATAATTACATATCAGTTTCAATTCTGTCATGTTAGGGAGCTCAACTCATCGGACTTACCGCTTAGTCTGCTGATTTCAAAATTCTATGCAGGATAGGAAGGAAGTTTTCTTTTATGGACATTGCTGACTGGCATGCAAGGATATTTTCTTTTATCATACTTATTTAAAACCGTCACTATCAATAAACGGACATCACAAGAAGAAAGCAAATGAAATTTTAGATTAAATTTAATTCGGGATTAGGAGTTTCCGAATTGTTCTCCTAAACCGTTTCCTTCCGGCGCTGCAGTGGAATTGAAATTCATAACAATTTGCTGCAGCGTAACTTTTTATTTAAGTGAGATACCGTTAATATGGGTTTACGGTTGAGATTTTTAATTTTTTTTTGGGGGGGGGGGAACCCTGACAGCGTTTTTGAAAATCGGGAAAGAGGGGAGGTGTATTGGAACGCTGTCAGGGTTGCTTTTTTCGGAGCAGAGTCTTTGTTTTGTTAATAAAACATACAAAGCCGTATATTATGTAATTATCCATGACACACAAGAAAATAAATTTTAAATGTTAGCTGAGCTTATTAAAAAATGCCGTAACTCTGTACAATATAAATTTGATGTCTCAGCTTCAGAAAAAGAAAACCCTGACAGCGTTTTTCCGAAATCCCTATTACCCTAAAAATTTTTCAAAACGCTGTCAGGGTTCCCCCCCCCCTCCCCCCAAAAAAAAATTTTTTTATTTTTAGTTAAATACTTTTTATTTATTATATCTAATATGAAACTTGCAGTTTTTTTAATTCTATTACACTTTGTCCTATATACAAATAATAATGTTGCATCATTTCATAAACTTCAATCGTCCAAACCAAATTCCGATTCTCTTTTATCAAAAGGTTTAAAAGATTTACTAATTGCTTATCCGGATTTTCTTGATTCAGCTGCAGATAATATATTATACTGGAAAGATGGAACCGAAATGATTTATCATGACGGCATTTCAGATAAAAATCATGATGACTTGCTCAATAATCCAGATATTGAAGATATGATGTTTCAGAAATACGAAAAAGGAACCGAATGGAAATCTCCTCCTGATTTTAATTTCGAACCAGGCAGAATAAGATATGAACCGTTTTTTCTAAAAATGTACGGAAACAATGAAGATGAAGTAAGAAATAATTTAACCGAAGTTGAATGGGTTGACGGCTCTGTTGTCCTGTTCACCAAAATAAACAGCGCCGACAAAAATCTGAAGTCAGTGGTAAATGAATTAAAAGATCTCCCTGAAGAATATCAGAAGTATCTAAAAAATATTGGCGGAACATTCTACTGGAGAGTAATTGCAGGTACAAATCGCTTAAGCACGCATTCTTTCGGAATCGCAATTGACATTAATACAAAGTATTCCGATTACTGGAAATGGAATGGTAACACTGAATATGTAAACAGAATACCAATTGAAATCGCTACAGTGTTCGAAAAATACGGTTTCATTTGGGGTGGCAAATGGTATCATTATGATACTATGCATTTTGAATTCAGACCTGAACTTCTGATGAATTAATCTCCGTTATCTCTGATTTTACTTCCGATTTCGTCATTTGATTAATTCACCTTTTTTTCATAAATAAAATTAATACCATTATTTTATTTACTGTCAATGTGTCATTTATACTTTTATTTCTTTCAAGTAATATGACGGCTATTTATGAACTAATGTTTTTATTTTCAAAAAATTAATTTTTTAAGTAAACCCTTTTCAAATTAAACTGTAATAATTATGAAAAAAATTTACAAAAATATTTTAAGCGCGATTCTGATCATGTTTACTTTTATAATCCATTTTCAGGGTTGCAGCAATGATGAAATAACCAACTCCAATCCCACTACCGGAAACTTAACTAAATCTTACACTTCTCAAGTCGCATTGGACTGGTATAATCTGCAAATGAAGCTTATCAAGCAAACTTCCGGTATTACGCCTCCTGTATCTTCGAGAGCTTTCGGATATACAGGTATTACATTATATGAATCTGTCGTTCCAGGAATGCCGGAATATAAATCTCTTTCCGGTCAGTTAAATGGAATGCCTTCAATGCCTGAGATTAACTCCTCAGAGTCATACCATTGGCCTACTTCTGCAAATGCAGCCTTAGCTTACATTACGCGGAAAATGTATTTTAATGCAACTTCACAAAATCTCGCTTCGATTGATTCATTGGAAACTGCAAACAATGCATTTTATCAAACTTCTGTATCGGCGGATATTTTTGAAAGATCAAAAAATTTTGGTATCAGTATTGCATCTGCTATATATGATTGGTCGGTGACTGACGGTGGAAATGAAGGTCAGCTTCATATTACTGACCCGTCATATGTACCTCCTGTCGGTCCGGGATTATGGATACCTACTGCTCCGGGATTCGGAGCTGCTGCTCATCCTCATTGGGGAAACAACCGTCCTTTCTTGAATCAGAATGTTGTCGGATGTCAGCCCGATTCTCATCCTGTATATTCTGAAAACACAACTTCTCTTTTCTATACACAAGCGCTGGAGGTATATTCAGTTTTTAATAAACTCACGCAGGAACAAAAAGACATTGCATTGTTCTGGGCTGATGGTGGAGGAACTTACACACCACCCGGACATTCTGTTGCTATTTTAATGATTGCTCTAAAAGAAAAAAATTCAATGCTTGACTTTTCAGCGGTTAGTTTTGCAAAAGTGGGTATTGCCGTCAGTGATGCTTTTATTTCTTGCTGGAAAGCAAAATACAATTATAATTTGCTTCGTCCTATCACTTACATTCGAAATTTGATTAATCCGACTTGGAGTCCGTTTATAACTACTCCTCCATTTCCTGAATTTACTTCCGGACATTCTGTACAGTCAGGTGCTGCAGCACAAATTTTATCTGATTTGTTTGGTTATAATTATGCTTTTACCGATAATTCAAATTCCGATTTAGGATATACTCCCAGATCATTCAATTCATTTTTCGAGTTTGCAAACGAAGCTGCCATCTCAAGATTGTATGGAGGAATTCATTACAGAGCAGCAATTGAGAAAGGCGTGTCGCAGGGAATACAGATTGGGTTAAATATCGGAGCATTACAGTTTTTGAAATAAATACAGTGACATAAACAAAAGCGGGAAAAACCGTTTAAACGGTTTTCCCCGCAATCAAAAAACTCTTTATCCTTCAATTCAACTGCAGCCGCTCGTGTCTCCGCATGTAATACACTTCAGACATGTCCCGTTTCTTACCATTGTAACACTGCCGCAAGACGAACATATATCTCCCGTATATCCTTTTAACTTTGCTTCCTTAATTTTTTCAACCGTCGGCTTTTCTATAACTGGCTTTTGTAACAATCTGATCCCTTTGTCATTTCTTTCAGATAAATTTTCCTTTATACGTGTCTCTTCTTCTATTATCCTCTCGCTGAATATCTCTTCCTCGTCAAACTCAATGTCGCCCTCAAGTTTTGATAATGCATCTATCGGAGATTTCTGATATTCCGCTACGTTTTCTATGTGAGCCAAATCCGACCTTCCCAAATATGTTACGGCAAGTTCCCTGAAAATATAATCAATAATCGAAGTGCTCATTTTTATATTCGGGTTGCCAACCACTATTCCATTAGGCTCAAATCTAGTATAAACAAACGCATCAACAAATTCATCGAGAGGTACACCGTGCTGCAATCCGAGCGAAATCGCAATTGCAAAACAATTCATTAAACTTCTGAATGCAGCGCCTTCCTTATGCATATCAATAAATATTTCTCCAAGCTGACCGTTTTCATATTCACCCGTTCTTAGGTATACAGAGTGCGTTCCGATTTTTGCTTTTTGAGTGTATCCCTTTCGTCTGAATGGAAGCTTTCTCCGCTTTGCAATGTATCGATGAATTATTCTCTCCGCAACTTTAACAATATCATGCGTCCTTGATATTTCCGTACTCAGATCTTCCCCGCTTTCCATGCTCATTGATTCGTCATCTTTCACTGTGTTAAGCGGCTGTGAAAGTTTTGATCCGTCTCTGTATAATGCATTCGCCTTTACACCGAGCCTCCATGAAAGCATGTAAGATTCTTTTATATTTTCTATTGTTGCATCATTAGGAAGATTAATTGTCTTTGAAATTGCTCCCGAAATAAATGGTTGTGCAGCAGCCATTATTTTAATGTGCGCATCTGCTTTAATATACCTTGTTCCTTTTTTACCGCACTTGTTTGCACAATCAAAAATAGGATAATGTTCTTCTTTCAAATTAGGTGCGCCTTCGATTGTCATAGTTCCGCAAATATAATCATTAGCCGCTTCGATCTGATCTTTTGAATATCCCAACTCTTTAAGTACATTAAACCCTGTATCATCAAGCTGCTCATCCGTAAAACCCAATGCATTCTTGCAGAATCCTACGCCAAGCGTCCATTTATTAAATGCAAAATTAATGTCAAATACTGACGGAAGCGATTTCTCTATTTTTGTAATTATCTCTTTGGTAAATCCTTTTTCGGTAAGCGATTTAGCGTTTATCTCAGGACATCCGATAAGTGAACCGTGACCTTTTGTGTATTTAATTATCTGCTCTATCTGCTCCTCTGAATAACCCAGATTTTTAAGCGCCGGCGGAACTGATTCATTTATGATTTTAAAATATCCGCCTCCGGCAAGTTTTTTGAATTTTACTAATGCAAAATCCGGCTCGACACCTGTTGTATCACAATCCATAAGCAAACCTATTGTACCTGTCGGAGCTATCACTGTTACCTGAGCATTTCTGAATCCATATTTTTCTCCTAACTCCAATGCCTTATCGGCATCTTCCCTTGCAGCTTTAAGAAGCACTTCGGGACAATGATTTTTATTTATCCCCATAGGAAAAATCGAAAGTCCTTCATATTCATTTCCGCCCGTATTGTATGTTGCACGCCTGTGATTTCTGATTACACGCAGCATTTCATTTTCATTTTCTTTATAACGCGGAAAAGTACCGAGCTCTTTTGCCATTTCGGCTGAAGTTGAATAAGATTTCATGTGAAGTATAGCTGTAAGCGCTCCGGTAATTGCCAAAGCTTCCGGAGAATCATACGGAATTCCTTTAACCATCAGCAAAGCTCCAAGATTTGCATATCCCAAACCTAATGTTCTGTAATCATATGAAAGCTGTGCAATGTTTCTGCTCGGAAACTGCGCCATCAAAACGCTTATCTCGAGTACTATAGTCCATAATCTTACTGCATGCCTGTATTTCTCAATGTCAAATCCGCCTGATTTGTTGTCATAAAATTTCATCAGATTCAAAGATGCAAGATTGCATGCTGTATCGTCTAAAAACATATATTCCGAACAAGGATTCGATGCACGGATTTCTCCGCCGGCAGGACAAGTGTGCCATTCATTAATTGTAGTATGAAACTGAATACCCGGATCTGCGCATGACCATGCTGAATAACTTATCTGATCCCACAACTCCCGCGCCTTGAGAGTCTTGCAAGGTTTAGGTTCGCGTCCTTCCCTTGCTGATTTTTTAAGCTCTGTCCGCCAGTATAAATTCCATTCTTTGTCATCAACTACAGCCTGCATGAAGTTGTTTGTAGCTCTTACGCTGTTGTTTGAATTTTGTCCCGATACTGTTGAATATGCTTCAGAATTCCAGTCAGTATCATAAACAGGAATTTCAATTTCTCTGTAACCTAATTTTGCAAGCTGTATTACTCTTTCAATGTAATTCTCCGGTGTCTGTACTTTTCTTGCTTCATTAATAGCCTGCATCAGCTGTTTATTTCTTTTTTTGTCAAAGCCGTCATTTTCAGGATGTACACTGTGACAGGCTTTCATTATTTTGTTAAGATGAAAATTCAGAAGCTTTGAACCGGCTACCATAGATGCTACTTTTTCTTCCTCTATTACCTTCCAATTAATGTATTCTTCAATATCCGGATGATCAAGATCTAAAGTAACCATTTTAGCTGCACGACGAGTAGTACCTCCTGACTTAATTGCTCCTGCGCTTCTGTCTCCGATTTTCAAAAATGACATCAATCCGGAAGATTTGCCACCTCCGCTTAATGGCTCATTGATTCCTCTTATGTCAGAAAAATTAGACCCCGTTCCGGACCCGTACTTAAACAATCTTGCTTCCCTTACCCACAAATCCATTATGCCGCCTTCATTTACCAGATCATCAGTCAACGACTGAATGAAACATGCATGAGGCTGAGGATGAGTGTATGCATCTTTTGATACTGTTACTTTATCAGTCCTCGGATCAATATAAAAATGCCCCTGTGAAGGTCCGGTTATTCCGTATGCCCAGTTCAGTCCGGTATTAAACCATTGAGGTGAATTAGGCGCTGCAAACTGCATTGCAAGCATGTAACACAAATCTTCGTAAAAATTTCTTGCATCACTTTCCGTTGAAAAATAATTATGCTTCCATCCCCAGTATGTCCAGCATCCTGCAAGCCTGTTGAATACCTGAACAGAATCATTTTCCGATGTGTATCTGTCTTCCTCCGAAAAATTTTTCATTTTTTCTAAATCAGACTCCGACCTCTGAAGCCATACCGGCACTCCCTTTTCATGCACCTTTTTCAGATAAACGGGAACTCCCGCTTTCCTGAAATATTTCTGCGCAAGAATGTCAGTGGCTACCTGTGACCAATGGTTAGGTACCTTTATGTTATTCATTTCAAAAACTATCGAGCCGTCTGGATTTCTGATTACCGATGTGCGGTTGTCAAACTCTATTAAGTCAAAAGCAGAGCTTCCCTCTTTTACAAAAAAGCGGTTTATTTTCATTTACATAAAATTATATTTCGTTTGATAAAATTGTTCTTGTTCAAGAATTTTTTTACGGAATGTTTGTGAAAAACTTTATGTGTAAAATTAGTATAAACATTTTTTAAATGCAAACTTCATAAAAAAATTTCACTATTGATTTTAAATTTTTTTTAACAGTAAAATAAATTTTTTCTTTCAAAAAAATTTTATCGGCTTTTTTGAGCATAGTAATATTTCAATTGAATAATTTTTATTAAATAAGTAGTATCACTAAAATTTTTCATGATAAAAATTTTCACCGTAGATGCTTTTACTGACGATGCTTTCAATGGAAATCCCGCAGCCGTCTGCCTTCCGGATTTTCCTCTGGACGAAAAAATGATGCAGAACATAGCTTTTGAAATGAACCTTTCTGAAACTGCTTTTGTGTTTAAATCAAACGGTGCTTTTAATCTTAGATGGTTTACTCCCGAATGTGAAGTGGATCTCTGCGGACATGCAACTCTTGCAAGCGCTCACATTCTCTGGCAGGAAAAATTTCTTGCTAAAAATGAACCTGCGGTCTTTCAAACTCTTTATAAAGGAATTCTCAAAGCAAACTTCAATGATCCTCATATTACTCTTGATTTTCCGGTAAATGTTCCCGTTAAATGCAAAGACATTCCCAAGCTGAATCATGCTCTGGGAGTCGCTCCAAAAACCTTGCTTGAAACAGAACATCATTATCTTGCAGAACTTAACTCCGAAGAAGAAGTAATCAATGCAACTCCCGATTTTGAATCTCTGAAAAACCTTTCAAAATATGGTATTATAATTACTTCGGTTTCAGACACTGACAGCTTTGATTTCATTTCAAGATTTTTTGCTCCTAAAAAAGGCATTAACGAAGACCCGGTAACTGGCTCTGCACATTGCGTTCTTGCTCCCTACTGGTCTGAAAAACTGGGGAAATCTTCTCTAAGCGCTTATCAGGCATCTAAAAGAGGTGGTGCGCTTAAGATTGCTTTGAAGAAAGACAGAGTTTTGATTTCCGGCAAAGCCGTTACTATAATTTCAGGAATTCTTAATCTGTGATAAAATTATGATTCAAAAAGATTATTTCATGAAAATTGCCGAAATGCTTTCAGCAGTGATAGCAAGAATGGTCTTAAAAAAAGACCTGAAGAAATTTGATGAAGCAGAAAATGAACTTGAAGAAGCCTCAATGTCAATTGCCGGTATGGATATGAAACTTATTAAACTGTTTTCAGCAGAAGATCTGATAAAACTCGTAAAAACTTCTGACCTTTTTGCCGGTAAATGTATTGCTTCTGCAGAATTGCTTTATGAATACGGCAAGCTAAAAGAAGAAACTGGAATTTTGGCGGAAAGCGCTGATTCTTATCTGAAATCATTCCGACTTTTCATTGAAGCAGTTTTATCAAAAGATCTTCCTGACAATGCTCCTTATATAAAAAAAATTGAAGAGCTCCTATTAAAAATAAATCCGGAAACATTTTCCGGTGAAATGTATTTGCAGCTTTTGGATTATTTTGCTCTGACAAACCGGTTCTCAAAATTTGAAGATACTGCATTTGAATTTATGAATTACATTGAAGAAAATGACACTGATCTTGACCTGGAAAAAGCATTCTTGAAAATAACTAACTTTTATAATAAGCTAAAATCTTTACCTGAAGAAGAACTTCTTAAAGGAAATCTTTCTAAAACCGAAGTCGAGGAAAGTCTCGAAGAAATTTTAATTTTTAAAAATAAAAAACTCTAATGCACAAAATGAAAATGTTTTTAATTATCCTTGCTTTACTTGCAGGATTTAACAAAGCAAAATCTCAGGGAGATACAATGAGTACAGGCTCAGGACTGAAGTATATTGTTATTTATTCGGGTGATGGAGAAAAAGCCATTGCCGGAAAATCCGTTGAAGTTCATTATACCGGTTATCTTACTGACGGAAAAATTTTCGATTCTTCAGTAGAAAGAAACGAGCCGATCGAATTTATACTCGGAAATAAACAGGTCATAAAAGGATGGGATGAAGGCATTGCGCTGATGAAAAAGGGTGATAAACTCAGACTTATTATTCCCCCCGAACTTGCTTACGGAGAAAAAGGCGCCGGTAATGTAATACCTCCAAATGCCACTCTGATTTTTGACGTTGAACTCGTCGGAATAAGCGAACCGAAAATTCCGCTCGAATCCGTAATGCTTGAAACTGTTATTAACAACGGAATTGATTCAGCCAAAAGTCTGTACTACATTCTGAAAAACGAAAAGTCTGAAGAGTACAATTTTAAAGAATCTCAGCTGAATAATCTCGGATATAAACTGCTTCAGGTCGGTAAAATCAAGGAAGCAATTGAAATATTCAAACTCAACGCCGAAGCTTATCCGGGATCGGCAAATGTTTATGACAGTCTCGGAGAAGGTTATCTGATGGATGGCAATAAAGATGAAGCCGTTAGAAATTATGAAAAGTCACTTGAGATTAATCCGGGAAATGAAAATGCAAGAGAAATGATTTCAAAGATTAAAATAAAATAAGAGAAGAGAAGTTTTTCTTTTATAAAAAAAAAGCCCGCATTTGTAATTGCGGGCTTGTTCAGTTAGTCAACTTTTTTTACGTTTGCAGCCTGAGGACCTTTTGCTCCGTCTTCCACATCAAATTCTACTTCATCGCCTTCGTCAAGTTTTTTGAAACCGTCGGCATTAATAGCTTTGAAATGGACAAACACATCCTCACCGTTGCTTCTGGTTATAAATCCATAACCTTTTGTAACGTTGAACCATTTAACTTTACCTTTTTCCATTTAAGGTTTTTCCTTTTTTAGGTGTTTAGAAATTGTACGCTTGCAGTTTGGCTCTTAAAAAATACTCCCCGGCTGTTTTCTTTTCTGCCGGTTTTGCTGCGTCAAACACCTGTTTGAGGTTGAAACGTTACATCAGCAAAATCTTAAAAGCTTGTTACTACTTCCTTAATTTTGGTAGAACAATTCCGTGTTACCGGAACAAAAACGCTGTACTGTTTATTTAACTCACAGTAAATTACTTATTCATAATCTGAAATACAATTGAAAAGTGCAAAAACAAGTATTTAATCAATTTCATAAAAAAATTTTAATGTATTCATGCAATGGAATTTTTCATGATACTTTTTCAATTAATTTTTTTGCCGCATTCTGTCCGTCAACTGCCGCCGATATTATTCCTCCGGCATACCCTGCACCTTCTCCGCATGGAAATAAATTTTTTACCTGAAGCTGCTCAAAGGTTTCCTGACTCCTCGGAATTCTAACAGGTGAACTTGTCCTTGATTCAGGTCCACAGATATATGCTTCGTTTGTATAATATCCGCGCATCTTTTTTCCGAATAATACAAATGCCTTCTTTAATCTTTTTGAAATCTGAACAGGCAAAAGCTCTTCAAGCATATAACTGTAAACTCCCGGAATGTATGAAGATTTTTTTATTGACATAGATAGTCTGCCTTCGGTAAAATCAATTAATTTTTGTACCGGAACTTTTTGCGTTCCGTCACCTGCTTCGAAGAATTTTTTTTCCGTATGCTTCTGATACTCCAGTCCGTCAAACTCGCCAAACTTTTCAAAACCTTTCAGATCTTCCTTTTCAACTGTTACTACAATTCCTGAATTTGCAAATTCTGAATCGCGGCGCGACATTGACATTCCGTTTACGACTAACTCGCCGGGTGAAGTTGCAGAAGGCACTATCAATCCTCCGGGACACATGCAAAATGAAAAAACTCCACTTCCGGATATTTGTTCAGCCAGCTTGTAGCTCGCCGGAGGCAAATATCTGCTGCGGTCTTTTTGACCGTATTGAATTTCATCTATCAAAGCCTGCGGATGTTCAGCCCTTACTCCAAGTGCAAACGGTTTTGATTTCAGGTTTACTTTTTTATTTTTTAAAATATAAAAAATGTCTCTTGCCGAATGTCCTGCAGCCAGAATTATCGCAGAAGCAAAATACTCATCACTGTTATTTACAATTACTCCTTCGGCTTTTTTATCAGTGATGATTAGATCCGTTACTTTTGAATTAAAATGAACTTCGCCGCCGAAATGAAGAATCGTTTGTCTGATGTTTTGAATAATTAATGGAAGTTTATTCGAGCCAATGTGTGGATGCGAGTCATACAAAATATCATGTCTGGCTCCATGCTCAACAAGCAGTTTCAGGATTTTAAAAATATCTCCTCTTTTGTGAGATCTTGTGTAAAGCTTTCCGTCTGAATAAGTGCCAGCTCCTCCTTCACCGAAGCAATAATTGGAATCCGGATTCACTTTGCTGAACTGCTGTATTTCTCGCAGATCTTTTCTTCTTTCTCTCACGTCCTTTCCTCTTTCAAATATCACCGGCTTAATGCCAAGTTCAAGTAGCTGAAGTGCAGCAAAATATCCCGCAGGTCCCGAACCAATTATGATCACTTTTTTTTTATCCGATGAATGTTTCAATCTTTTCTTGTATTCAGCTGGCTCATCGGGCTTTTCATTTATGAAAACATCTGCCAGCAATAAAATAAACGGATGTTTCGAACGCGCATCTATAGACTTTTTGATTATTCTGTATTCAAATTCATCAGCGGGTAAAAGTCCTGATTTATGAGCTAAATTTTTTCTGATGCCTTCCGGATAAAAGGATTCTTCGGGAGTTAATTTGATTTCAATTCTCTTTATCATTTCAGTTCACTTTTTATGTGAAAATAAATCGCCTGCTCTCTATTTATTTAACTCTTCTTTTAACTTTTTATTCAAACCACTGACAACAAGCTCGTAAGAACTGTTAATCATTGATTCTAATTCTTTATCGGATAATTTACCTTCAAAGTTTACCGTGTTCCAGTGCTTCTTATTCATGTGATATCCGGGAACGATGTCTTCATGCCTTTCTCTGAGTTCTGCAGCTCTTTCGGGATCACATTTCAGATTGACTCTCAAAGGAAAATCGAAAACCGTAATCGCAAAAATTTTGCCTTTTACTTTAAATACTTGTGTAACTTCGTCAAAAGGATATTCTTCCGTAACACCTTTTTTGGAAAGACAATATCTTCTGAATTCATCTTGTTTCAAAATTCCGAACTAACTTGATAAAATTCATGTCTGATTTTTATCAATCCATTTATCAACTTGAAGAGGAGTGTAATTATTCATTCTTTCAATCATCGATTCGGCATTGTCATCTATAATAATCATTTCAAAAATTTCCCTCTTCAGAAATTCCTGACTGACTGAATTAGTCAGAAACTCTATCATTCCTCCGAAATAATTATCAGTATTCAATAGACCTATCGGTTTTGAATGAATTCCAAGCTGAGCCCATGTCCAGACTTCAAAAAATTCCTCGAGCGTTCCGATGCCTCCCGACATAGCTATGAATCCGTCCGAGAGTTCCATCATTTTTGCTTTTCTATCATGCATTGAATTTACGACAATAAGATTTGTAACTTCTTTTAATGCCGCTTCTCTTTGCACAAGATTTTCCGGTATGACTCCGGTAACATCTCCATTGTACTGAAGAACGGTATTAGCGAGCTCGCCCATGATTCCTATATTACCGCCGCCGTAAATAAGCGTGAGATTTTTTTCTGCGATGAGTTTTCCGAGTCGCTGTGCTGTCTGTAGATGTTTAGTTCCTTTACCGGAATTTGATCCGCAAAAGACACAGATGCTTTTCATATTTCAGACGGAAATTCCCCGCTTTTCTTTTTTCAGAATCTGTGCTGCAATTAAAGATATGATTGTGCCTCCTATGAGAACATATAGAAGCTGCTGAATTATCTGAATGTCAAATCTGAATTTATATTTTACCGTTGCTACTTCTTCGTCAATGATCTGTCTGCTTAGATTTGCATTCATCAGCGCTTTTTCGGTTTCGTAAGCTACATAATTTACATATCCCGGATTTACAAATTTGTAATATGCATAGGTAAAAAGTACTATCATTACGGTAAGTATAAATGTAATAACTATTCCTGTTCTAAAAGCATCCTTGAATTTTATGAATCCGAAATTTGATTTGTCCCTTCTTTCTTTAATTCCGAAATATATTCCGATTGCCGGAAATATAAGAGCAAGGAATCCGATAAACATTTTTGACTGATGAAAGTTGGGAATTATAAGAGTATATACGAGTATCATCCAGATAAATAATAAAAATGATGTGAAGATTCCGTATTTTATTTCAGTCATAAAATTTCAGAAACTTTAGTTCCGGGGGATTTTGTGTTTAATATTATTTAATGTCTTTTAAAAGTTCTCGGGCATATTCTTCGTCTTCCGGCATGACTTTAAACTCGACCGGTCCGGTAATGGGATTAAATCCGGTTCCGATTACTCCGACACCAAAAAGATCCTGAACTCCTTCACCCTGCGCAAGATACCTAATTTTTGCCTCATCTAATATGGATTTTACCACTGCAACCACGGCTTCGTTTCCCGTTTCAAAAACAGTTACAAGCTTTTCATGGTCTTCTTTTTCATGCTGTGCTTTATTCATTTCTGTAATAATTTAAATAGAGTGCAAATGTTCTAAATTATTTTCGTTTAATCAATTTATTTATATTACCTGTATTTTAAGTATATTTGTGCTCAATAGAACTTGTTTTTGTTTAAGTCTGTATGAAGATCCTAAAAAACTGATTTTACTTTGTCACACTTGACCTATAAAACTGTCAATATGTATATAAGAAAATTTATTTCAATATCATGACAAATCCTTTTAAAGAAAATATTTCTGATTTCCCTCCCGATGAAAAACTTGTTGAATTATCCGTTGCTGGTGATAAAAAAAGTCTCGAACAGCTGATCAAGCGTCATCAGGCATGGATTTATAACATTGCTTTACGAATGGTCTGGGATCCAGCCGATGCCGAAGATGTAACTCAGGAAACACTCATCAAGATAATAACTAAATTATCCTCTTTCAGAATGGAAAGTAGCTTCAGAACATGGGCTTACAGAATAGTTAGTAATCATGTTATCAACATGAAGAAAAGAAAAATGGAATTTCATTATTTTTCGTTTAAAAAATACGGAGATGAAATTATAACTTCTCCCGACATGGAACTGCCGGACAGAGACAGCGTACCTGTTGATTTGAATTTGCTTATTGAAGAAACAAAAATAGGATGCATGAATGCCATGCTTCTGTGTCTTGACAGGGAACAAAGACTTATTTTTATTCTCGGAAACATGTTTAACATAAGCGATGCTGCCGGAAGCGAAATTTTGGATATAAGCAAAGATAATTTCAGGCAAAAACTATCGCGTGCAAGAAAACAGCTGGCAAATTTTATGAATGATAAATGCGGACTTATTAAGAAAAGCAATCCCTGTCATTGCGAAAAGAAAACCAAACTCATGATGCTCAACGGTCATGTGAATCCTGATAACCTTCTCTTTAGTAAAAATTATTTGAGAACAATTGAGAAAGCCGTACCCGGGAAAATCGAAATGACTGACAAATTGTTTGAAAAAAAAGCAGTTGCTTTATTCAGAAAACATCCGTTTCACGAAACTCCGGATTTTGTAAAATCACTGAATGAAATTCTTAAAAGCAGTGAATTCAAAAAAATTTTTAATTTCAATTAACCTTACTTTCAACTTTTTTATTCAAAATTTAAAAAAAGAAAATGAACAGAGTAAAACTCATTTTAATTTTCCTGTTTGCAGTTAACCTACCTGCAATTGCATTAATAAGAAATGTACCCTCACAGTATAGTACAATTCAATCGGCGATAAATGCCAGTTCACATCATGATACCATACTTGTTCAGCCGGGAACGTATTTCGAAAACATAAATTTCAGAGGAAAAAACATTGTGCTTACAAGCCGGTATTATGTGAACAACGATTATTCATTTATCCATACTACCATCATCAACGGCAGCACTCCGCAATTTCCGGATACCGGAAGTTGTGTAATCATCTCCGGCAATGAGGATTCTACGGCAGTTCTTCAGGGCTTTTCAATTACAGGAGGCACAGGCACAAAGTGGATGGATGAACACGGCGCTGGATTATATAGAGAAGGCGGTGGCGTGCTGATACAATACGCCAGACCTGTAATACAGCACAACATCATACATGGTAATCAGACTCCGTCCGGAGGCGTGAGTAGTACGGGAGGCGGAGGCATAAGAATTGGCGACAGTTATCCGAGATTTTACAATAACGTCGTCACTAACAATACCGGAAGATACGGTGCAGGAATTGTCCTTAATTATACCGGCGGCGAATACAGGAATAATATTGTTTATAAAAATTACGGCTCGCTTGAATTTGGAGCCGGCTCAGGCTTATGGATAAACGGTTCTTTCTCAAGACCTGTGCTTGTGGAAAATAATACGATAGTATTCAACACGGCTTTGAGCGGAACTGCCGGAGTTTACAGCTTGGGCGCGCCGGCAACTTTAAGAAACAACATTGTCTGGGGAAACACGGCAGGTTCAAGTGTACAGATATCCGGAAGCGGGCTTACCGTAAGATATTGCAACGTTCAGGGCGGATTTTCGGGAGCCGGCAATATTAATGTCGAGCCAATGTTTGATTCTTCAAATTATTATTTAAGAAGTTCTTCTCCATGCATTGACAAAGGCGACAGCAGTATTGTTTACAACGATCCGCAGGATCCGGGAAATCCGGGTCAAGCAAAGTGGCCTTCAAGAGGAACTCTTAGAAATGACATGGGCGCATACGGCGGACCGTTCAGCAGTGTTATTGCAAATACTACCGTCGGAGTAAATTCAAATCAGCAAGCATTAAATCCCGAAAGCATAATTTTGTTTCAGAATTATCCAAATCCTTTCAATCCGAAAACTATTATCGGTTATACTTTATCTGATCTCAATGATCGGAGCATCTTTGTTTCTTTGAAAATATATGATGCACTGGGAAAGCAATCAGCGGTACTTGTTAACGAGCATAAATCTCCCGGAAGTTATGAAGCTGAATTTGACGGCTCGGGATTTCCCAGCGGAGTGTATTTGTATGTTTTGAAAGCAGGAAATTTTTCGGAAACGAAGCGTATGATGTTGCTGAAATAATTTAACCGGAAAATTTTTGCAGGGTTTTCCGGATTGTGACATTTCACATAATAAATTTTTAATCACGGAAAACTCTGCCTTGGCTTTATCATTATTCTCGTCTTTGCTGATAATACATTTTTCAGAACATCAATTTTTTTCAACAGTAAAATTTAACTTTATCCAAAAAAAATATAATCTTAATTTGAACTACCTTTCCCGCAGAGAAAGATTATTCAATGTTTAAGATATATATTTTATTTATTCTGTCGGCTGTCTTTCCGGAATTATTGTTTTCACAGGAAAACGGTATCATAAAAGGAAAAATTGTTGACATGGAAACTCAGAATCCTGTTAAGAATGCTTCCGTTGAACTGATAAACTCAGGTGAAAAATCAATTTCTGATGATGCAGGAGAATTTGAATTTAAAAAACTGAAGTATGATTCATATCAGATAAAAATTACTTGCAAGGGATATGAATCTTCCGTCAAATCAGATTTAATCGTTTATGCAAGCAAGCCGCTTGAAGTAACTATAACTTTAATTCCACGGGGAATTTATACGGAACAAATTGACGTGAGGTCAAATTATTTCCAGCAAAGCTCCGCGGTAAATCTAAGCACGACAAATCTTGATTTTGAAGAGATCCGCCGAGCTCCTGGAGCTACCGAAGACATTTCCCGAATGCTGCAGACTGCTCCCGGAATTTCAATTGGAAATGATCAGAGAAATGACCTCATTATCCGCGGTGGCTCGCCTTCGGAAAATCTCATCATGATAGACGGCATAGAAATCCCAAACATAAATCATTTCGGAACCGATGGTTCATCCAGCGGAGCAATAGGATTCATTAACTCAAAATTCATTCGCGAGACAAATATTTTAACGGGAGGATTTCCATCAATATACGGCGATAAACTATCGGGTGTAATCGATATTAATTTTCGTGAAGGAAGCAGAAAAAAATTTTTCGGCGATGTAAATCTTTCACTGGCAGGATTCGGCGGAATCTTTGAAGGACCTCTCGCCAAAAAAGGAACATTTTTGTTTTCCGTCAGAAGAAGCTATCTCGAGCTGTTAAGAGATGCCATCAGACTCACTTCAGTACCTAATTACTGGGATGTCAATTTAAAATGCACTTATGATTTATCTTCTGAAGACAAGCTAACTCTTATAGGACTTCTCGGTCTGGATAAAATTGATTTCTCGGAAGAATCTGCCGAAGACAATCCTTACGGTAACTCAAATGTAAATCAGAAAACATTAGGCGCAGGTATTAATTATAAAAAAATTTTTAAAAAAGGATATATAGAAACTGTATTGTCGGATTCATACACGGATAATTACATCTTGCAGATTGACGGAGAGTCGGCATTACCTGTATTTAAAAACACGGCTGCCAATAATGAATTCATTCTGCGCTCTGCAATAAATTACAAACTTTCAAATTTGTTTACTTTAAACGCAGGCGCCGGATTAAAATCCGCAAATATAAACAATCTGATTTTTCTTGCAGGAGATACAAGCGCTGCAGGATATGCTTATGATACAATTAACTCGGATTTTAATATCAAATCGGTTAAACTTTTTTCACACATGAATCTGACTTCTAAACTCTTTAACGATGCTTTAATTCTCAATACAGGTATCAGAATAGATTATTTTGATTACATCAGGTTAAAGACATATTTTTCTCCCCGAATCGGAATTTCTTATAAGCTAAGTGGAATTACTTCGCTAAATGCCGCATACGGAATTTATTATCAGACGCCTGAATACATCTGGCTGAGTTCTGCACCGGTAAATAAAAATCTTAACAGTATCAGAAGCGAACATTTTATCGCAGGATTAGAGCATTATTTTTCCGGCGACCTGAAAGCAACAGCCGAGACTTATTACAAAAGATACAAAGATTATCCTGTCTGGAAAGACATTCCAAATTACATACTCATTGACGGAGGGGCGGATTTTGGTCCCAACATAGTTGGTGAAGCTGTCAGTGCAGGCACTGGATATGCTTACGGATTTGATATTACCATTCAAAAAAAATTATCCTCAAGAAACGGATTATACGGCATGATAAATTATTCGTATATCAAATCGGGTTTTACTGCACTTGCCGGAGGCGAAAAACCAGGAGCATACGACCCTGGACATCAGTTTACGCTAATTTGCGGATATCAGTTCAATGATGGCTGGTTAGCGGGATTTAAATTTAAATATGCAGGCGGAAGACCTTACACGCCAATCGATTATGAAGCTTCGAAAGAGGTGAACAGAGAAGTTTATGCTACCGACCAATTTAACAGCGCAAGATATCCTTATTACATGAGAATTGATATTCGCGTTGACAAGAAATTTGATTTTAAAAGCACGAGTATTATCGGATATGTCGAGCTACAAAATGTTTTGGACAGGGAAAATATATATTCTTATTACTGGAATGAAAATTCGAAAAAGCCGGGAACTATTTATCAGTGGGCATTTTTTCCCGTCGGTGGAATTAGCGTACAGTTTTAATTTCCTTATGTCAGAGATTAAGAAATCACTTTCGCTATTCAAAAAAAAAATTTACTAAAAAGTTTGTGAAGTCTTTACTTAAAAGAAAAAACAGAAATTAAGTAAATCAAATAAACTTTATCAGTAAAATTACTACGGTTAATATTAGTACAATAACAAACCCTGTTATCAGATAAAACCTTTTCTTTTGTTCTTTTTCGAGAATCCTTTTTTCATAAGAAGTATAGCTCTTTGAATAATCTCCGAGTGAAGGATCCCATTTATATGTATGTTTTATTTTTTCTTTGTCCATATCAAATACATTGCAATGTAACTTTATACAAAAAGAAATTCTAACTATAAAATAATACCTATTTAAATCTTTACTTTGTCAAAGAAGATTTACTATAACCTATCTTTATTTGAAACTCTTTTAGTTTCAAATTTAGTTTGGTTATACAATATATTGTATTGAATGCTTATAAACTAATAAATATTTTCATATTTATTAAGATGGTATTAAACAGGATTTGTTTAAAATTTCTGCTGATCTTAATAACCGCCGGTGCGGTTTTTTCACAGCAGGATAATCCGAACGTAAAAACTCAGATTGCAAAAATCGGTTATCAGGATTCTCTGATAACTCTGGGCGACAATTTTGTCATACAATTTTCTGATATACTTACACTTCAAAATACCATTCTTACTCCATACAGCGACTATGATTTTAATTACAGAGACGGAATTATATTTCTGAGCAAAGACCTTTTCAAAAAATACAATCTCGATACATTTCAGATTTATAATCTTAAAATAGAATATGATGTTTTTCCTTATTCATTTAAGCAGGAATATTCTAATTTTGACGTTGTAATAGAAACTGATACCATCACAGGAGATACTATTCAGATTGCAACTCAAAAAAAAGATTTCATCGGAAGCATATTTGAAGGAACCGATCTTGAAAAATCAGGCAGTCTTTTCCGCGGCATAACACTTGGTTCAAATCAAGACCTCACCGTAAATTCCGGATTCCGCCTTCAGCTTAACGGAAGACTCTCAAGTGATTTTGAAATCAATGCCGCACTTACGGACGAAAGCTCGCCGATTCAGCCGGAAGGAAATACCGAAAAACTACAGGAGCTTGACAATGTATTTATTGAAATTAAAAATCCCCGCTTTACCGGAACGATCGGCGACATTAACGTGGATATTATTAACACCGAGTTTATGAATTTCAAAAGGAAAATACAGGGTGCAAAAGCATACAGCGACTACGGACCAGGCAATATTATTTTAAGCGGCGCTATACAGAGAGGTAAGTTCAGCTCAAATTCTTTCAACGGTCAGGACAACAATCAGGGACCTTACATACTTGTTGGAAATGATAACGAACTTAACATTCTCGTTTTATCCGGTTCAGAACAGGTTTATCTCGACGGCGTTTCTATGACAAGAGGCGAACAGGCAGATTATGTTATAGATTACGGAATCGGAACGATAACTTTTACAAATAAACGCCTCATTACAAGCGCATCGAGAATAATTGTTGACTTTGAATATACTGACAGAAAATATTCACGATCAATTATTACCGGAGCAAATGAGCTGAGGTTTCTTAATAACAAACTCTCACTATCGGCATCTTATGTTAATGAAAATGATAATGAAGATAAAACTATTGATTTTACTTTAACTGAAGAAGACAGGGAAATACTTACCAATGCAGGCGATGATAAATTTAAAGCCGTGAAATCGGGAGTACAGTTTGTCGGCGCCGATACTTCCACCGGAATAGGTCTCGGACTTTATGCCAAAGCAGATACAATCATAAATAAAGAAACTCTTTCATATTACAAGTATTTACCGGGGGATTCATCTGCAGTTTATCAGGTGGTATTTTCGTTTGTCGGACAGGGAAAAGGAAATTATGTTCAGGAAAGCTCTTATCAGTATAACTTTAAAGGACCGGGACAGGGAATCTATGATACGGTTATTTTCATACCCATTCCGAATTCATATCAGGTGGCTGATATAAACTTAAAATATGAATCATCTCCGAGAAAAGAGTTTACATTTAATCTCGAGTCTGCCGTTTCTGTACTGGATGCAAATAAATTTTCCGATGCGGATGACAACAACAATTCAGGTGTAGCAATGCTTGGTGAACTCGGAATAAACAAATATGATTTCAAGCTGTTTGGCATGAAGCTGAATGCATTTGAACTTAAACTCAGAGAAAAACTGGTAAACAAAATTTTTACTCCTCTTGAGAGATACAATCCGGTAGAGTTTTACAGAGAATATGACATTCAGGATTCAAATAAACTTACGGAAAATCTTCATGAAGCATATTTGAATCTGTCTCCGGTAAATTACATGAACTTCAATGCGTCATTCGGTCAGCTTTTAAGAGGAGATTTATTTGACGCAACCAGAGCAACGGGAGAATTTTTTATTAGAAACGATACAATGGGAATACCTGATGCGAGATACAGAATAGAATACATTAAATCAGACAACAGAACAATAAACACAAAAAGCAGTTGGATCAGGCAATTCGCAACGGCAGGTTACAGAAAATATTTCGGAGGTTTGTCATTTGAAAATACGAATCTCGAATTCAGAGCAGATTACATTCAGGAAAACAGGGAAAACAATATCGGTACGGTTAGAAACGACAGCCTGACATCAGGAAGTTTTTCTTATTACGAAATAAAGCCGAAGTTCATTCTGAATAATTTTGAAAATCTGAACATCTTTACTGAATTCGGATACAGAGAAGATAATCTGCCTGTCGGAGGCGTTATGCAAAAAGAAAGCGAAGCTTTTACACAGACATACGGAGTCGGATACAGAGGGCTTCAATGGCTGTCGACAATTTTTGAACTTACTTTCAGAAATAAAAAATTTACAGATGAATTTGTTTCGGAAACCAATACCAACAGCAAAACAGCGCTGGTTAACTGGCAGACAAGGATTGACCCGTTTAATACGGGACTGCAGACGGATTTGTATTATAATGTTACAAGTGAAAGGGAATCAAAAAGAGAAAAAGATTTTGTGCAGGTTCCTTTAGGAGAAGGCAATTATATTTATCTCGGAGACCTGAACGGCAACGGACTTAAGGATGAAAATGAATTTCAACTTACAAATTTTAATGACGGTAATTACATCAGAATCTTCCGCCAGTCCACACAGCTGTTTCCAATAACCGGTCTCAATACTTCAGCAAGACTAAATTTCAGACCTTCGAGATTTTTTACAATTTCCGGAGATGATTTTTTCTCCGATGTATTAAGAAATATTTCAACGGAAACTTATTTTCGAACGGAAGAAAACAGTCAGGATCCGAATACGGATAATATTTATTTTCTTAACTTTTCAACTTTTCAGAATGACTCAAATACGCTTTTCGGTACACAGCTGTTTCAACAGGACATTAATTTTTTTGAATTCAATCCAAACTATTCGCTGAAACTCAGATACATTGAGCAAAAAACATTTAACCAGTTTGTCAGCGGAAACGAAAGATTCTTCACCATTCAAAAGTCAGTAAAGCTGAAGCTCGGACTTACAAAAGATCTTACTACATTTCTGGAATATCAGAATAAAGTTGACAGAAATGATGCTCCTTCAAACTCAGTAAGAAACAGAAACATCAAATCAGACGGGGTGATCACGGACTTTTCATACAGACCGATTCAAGAAGTCGAAAGCGGTTTTCAGATAAATTTCAGCAGAGCTACTGATTATTATCCTTTTGTTCCTACAACTGCCGACATTAATCAGCAAGTTTTGAGATTTATTTATTCCTTTACGCTTCAGGGAAGGGTGCGGTTTGAACTCCAACGGGATGAAATTCTGCTTAATGATGCAGGAGTGACTTATCCTTATGAGCTTACTAACGGGAGCGTTCCGGGAAAAAGTTATATCTGGAGATTGTTCTTTGATTACAGCATCAGCAAAAATCTTCAGGCAACATTAAATTATGACGGCAGGGCAGAAGGAGGACGAAAAGTCATTCATACAGGCAGAGGCGAGATTAAAGCATTTTTCTGATTCGCTTTAAACTGCTATTCATAAGTAAAGTTATTTCATATTTCTCCCATTGCATACATTTCAGTCATTGTAGGATTCTGACTGCCGTTTTGGGGTTCGAGAGTTATGGCAAATGCCTGCACATTATCGGTGTTTTTCATTTCATGAAGACTATTGTCTGAAGGATCGAGATCTATCATTCCAAGATTAAATGGTTTTCCTCCGCTTATTGCCCACAGTTGGTACCGTAAGTTAACCGGAGGTATGGGAAGACTTTCAACCATGATATAAACTTTCTTTGAAACCGGATTCCAGAAAGCAAATGCTTTTGAGGAAGGAGATTTTTCAAGTCCATTTAATATTACCATTTTATAATTTTTATCCATTGCAATTTTCATATCTGCAGTTGACCTGATAAGTTTATTATTAACTGCATCGAAATCCTGATTCACAAGTTTAATCTTGTCATTCAGAACTGCAGTCTGTCTTTCATATTCTTTCAGATTTTTAATTAAATAAATATTTCCAGTAATACTTAACATCAATAAAACAATGGCAGCAGCGAGCATGTAAGAATATTTTTTTATGCTTGATTTTTCGGTCACGTTTTGCAAATTGTCATTATTAATTCCGGATTTTAATCTGATACTTTTTAACAGAGAAGATTTTACAGACTCTTCGGGAGATTTTTGTCGAAGAGAAGATAAAAGCATAATTGATTTCAGAATTTCTTCAAATTCATTTTTTACATCCTGATTATTTCGTATCAGTTTTTCCACAGCTGCTGATTCATCCTTTGTTAATGCGCCGCAGGCGTACATTTCGAGAATGCCTGATGATATAAATTCTTTTATATTCAATTATTTTAAAAACCTTTAACGGTAAATTCTATTAATTACTACGTTTTGAAGATTAAAACGGTTTTTGAAAAAAGTTAATAGGAACAAAATCCCCAGAAAATGAATTAAACTGTTTGATCTGCTGAGTTAGCTTTTGTAAGAATAAGAAAATCCGTTTTTCAATGAAATGAATTTAATGTTTAGTTTAAGTTTTCTAAATTGAACCCGAATATAAATAATGTCAGAAAACAACATAAATCCGGAAGAAAAATCTCTATCCGATAACCAAAATTTCGAAAACAAGCCTGAAAAGCATGATTCTTCCGGAAACAAACCGCTTGGTAATCCGGAAATACAGCATGAAAATTCTGGAACAGAAAATGATAAAAAAGAATCATTTGCTGAAAACGAATTATCTGATGATAAAGAATCAACTGATAACAAAGAAATATCTGATGATAAAGAATCAATTGATGACAAAAAAACTTCATTAACTTCCTCTCAGCAAAAAATTAAACCAAGCAATTATCAGATCAGTCTGGTCGATGAAAATCAGCTTAAGGTTACGATAAACACAAAGCAGGGTGTAAAAATAATTTCATCGGTCAAAGATATAAATACTTCCGTAGAATCACAAAGCAACGAGATTTTTTTATATCCTAAATTTAATTTTAACGAGCAGGAAATCAGCGTTTTTATTTCCATCGAAGATGAATCAGCTGTTAAATCCGGAGATACCAAAGAGATTAAGCAGGAAGAATTAAAAACAGACACTCAGAAAAAAAGCAATTTTCAGATTAATCTGATCAATGAAAATCTGCTCAGCATTAAAATAGAAACAGACAGGGGAATCAGGATAGATTCTTTTTCGAAAGAAAAATTTTCACTCAAAGATTCTCAGACAAATAAAATTTACATTCATCCAAAAGCGGGAAATGAAGTTCAGTCTGCTGAAATCGTAATAGAGATTGAAGCTGTAAATGCTGACGTCATTTCAAAAGAAGGAGAATTAAAACTGATACCAAATCCCGACGTAGTGGATTTGATACAGCCGCCTTCATATCCAGTTGCAGCAGGCGATGATGATTATACTGATTTAAGCGGAGGTTACAAGAATCCTTTTGATGCATTAAGAAAACTAATCAGAAAAAATATTACTATTGGAATTGTTGCCGCAGTAGCTATTCATTCTGCTGTTGCAGGCTTAGTTTACTTTAATGTTTCTAAGAAATCAAAAATTCAGAAACCGGAAGAACTGCCGAGACTCATTGTAATTCAGGATCTTCCTGATCCCAAGATTAACATACAGAATGTCGAAGATCCAAATAAACCTCCGGAAATTCCAATGCCTGAAAGTGAATCGGAAAAAAAGGAAGCTATCGTCAGGGATTTGAATCCGAAGAGAACGGTAAAGCCGCCCGAAGTGAAGAGACCTCATAGAGAAGATTTCAATACTCCAAAAGACACTTCAAGTCAGACTGAGCTGGAGAGAGAACTTGATTCACTTAGAAAACTCGTTGATAACATTGACACGCTTGGACTTGATTCGACAAAAATTGATTCGCTTGCTATGACTTATCAGATTCCCGATTCTCTCAGAAATGATTTTAATGAAAATGACATTGGTCTTGCTTTGTATTTTCCGAAAAACTGGAAGCTTACGGATCAGAGAGAGATAAATAAAAATGAAACAGAGTTTAAAGGAATATTGCTGACTGATACTACGGCAGAGCAGCCGGGAACAATGACAATGTTTATTTATCTTGACCTGGAGAATAAAGATTATAATCCCGAAGATTTTAAAACAGAATTTCCGGTATTTGACTCTACGATAACGGTATTTTCAAAAGAACCGAAGACAATCGCGGGTTTTACCGAATATAAATTTTATGTATTTAATAAACTCGGCACTGAGAAATTATCCATTGGCGCTTCGGTAAGGAAGCAGTTTTTTGATCAATATAAAAAAGAAATAGAATCTGTTGTCAGGTCAATTAGAATCAAAAGGAAAGAAAATTTGAATGACTCGACAAAGGCAGGAAACTAAATGGATAAATGCCGTTAAGGAGTTTTTTATAAGCAAATGGTTATTAATGGATGACTATACCATTTAATGATTTACACGCTTGATTACAAATTCAAATTATTGTTGTATTAAAATTATCATAAGCAAAGAAAGCTTTGATAGAGGGTTGGTGAATAATGCAAATAGAAATTTTAGGTCTTTAGGATGGATTTAAATAAAAGAACTCGAAGACAATATTGCAGCCATAATAATAAAAATGATAAACCCTTCCGGGTAAAAATCATGAGTAATTTTAATACTCCGCTTTTTAATTTCAAAATCATAAAATAATTTATTAGGATTTATTTATGACTGAAATTTTCCACAAAGACGATTTTAAATGGAGCGAATATTACACTGCCATAAAGGGCAGTCCGCCGCGAGAAACACTTATTTCGGCTCTGGAATTATTTGACAAAGAGAATATTGTTTCGGAAAAATTACTGGCAATTGATCTTGGCTGCGGTTCGGGACGTGACACATTTGAACTTTTAAAAAGAGGCTGGAATGTTTTTGCAATTGATAAAGAGCAATCGGGAATTGACATTATTATTGGCGCTCTTCCACCGGAATTCCGGAACAAATTAACTTTGGTCGTATCATCATTTGAAAAAATTAATTTACCACCCGCTGATTTAGTTAATGCCAGCTATAGTCTTCCTTTCTGCTTACCCGAACACTTTGATGAGCTTTGGATGAAAATTGAAAATTCCGTATTATCAGGCGGAAGATTTTCGGGAGTTTTTTTCGGATTAAATGATGACTGGTCTAAATTTTCTGACATGACATTCCTTGAAAAAAATAAAATTAACGGCATGTTTAATAATTTTACAATTGAATACTTTAATGAAAAGGATGAAGACGGTGAGACTTCAACAGGAGAAAAGAAACATTGGCATGTTTATTCGGTAATTGCAAAAAAGAAATAGTCAGGGATCCTTCTTTCACAATTTTTTTGACATCAAAATGAATATTTAATTCAATCTTGAAATGCTAATCGATAATAATTAATTTACGCATACAAACCATGAAAACCTATAAAAGTTAATGACTAAATTCAGAGAAATGAATTTAATGAATGTTGTATTAATTGCTCTTGCATTAATACAGCTTTATATTATGTCCGTTTTAGACTTTCCATCAGAAAGTAGTTATGTATCGATGATGTTTTCCGCTGATCATAGCTTGCCTCGTATTCCTTTTTTTATAATATTTTATTATTCAGTCAATTTTCTACTTATATTCTGCGGTGTGTTTTTTGCTGTTAAGGGTTTTAGGGCAGATCTTTCGCAGTTTTTGTTATCTGTACTGATTCTCTTGAGCATAGTAAATTTTTTCCATGCGTTTGTACCGGTACATAATGCGATACGGCCTGTAGTAAAATCTGACGGTTTTTTCTTGGAAGCTATTAATTCTTTGTATGTTTCCGTTAAGCCGTATAATACTTTCCCGAGCTGGCATGCTGCTGCTGCGACATTATGTGCCATAATTTATTTTAAGCTAAAGTTAAATCGCTTTATTTTAGTTTTAATCTGGAGTATTCTGATTTTTCTTTCTCCAATTTTTTTGAAGATGGCATACGTAGCTGATGTCTTGGCCGGAGCTGCCGCCGCATTTCTAAGCTATTATCTTGCCTCAAAAGTAGCCACCGTAAAAATAAAAACTGAAACAGTACAAGAAATTGTAAAATCTTTTACGCTCGAATCATTGATTCAGTCAGTTGCAATCGGCATAAGAGATGAAGTTACAATTTCTTCTCTAATAGACAATCTTACAAGAATTGAAAAGAATCTTACTGAAGATGACATTCAGGAACTTCTAACACTTGGTTCTGAAATGAACCCGCCGATTAAGAGTCTTAAAGACGAAATAAATCTGCTGATCAATTCAATCAAAGTTGAAAATCAGATTAACAAAGCCAAAGAAATGTATGGTAACAACAACAAAGAATATCTGCCGAGCGATAAAGAAATCAGAACTGCATCGGAAACACTGATTGATGAAGCCTGCAGGGCTTTTGATAATCCGAAATTCAGATATACGCTGCTTAAAATAAAAGACAGAAACCGGGAAAAAATTAATACTTCATCAATTGAGCAGGCTGCAAAAGACAGATCCGAAGATATTGTTTTTAAATTCAAGAGTTTTATTGATTCTCATAAAAAGGACCTCACCGCAATAAAAATCATAAGCAGCAATAAAAACGGGCATCAGAGCATAAGTTTTGACGACATAAAAGAAGTATCTCGTGAATTGCGCAAACCACCTTATGAAATTACTCCAGATGAAATATGGAATGCTTTTTACAGACTTGATAACAACAACGTAAAACCGCTCAAAGAAGAAAAGAATCCGGCAAACATCATTTCGCTGACACAGTTTGCAATTGGTAAAATTGACAAGCTTGTGCCATTTTCCGACAAAGTTGACAGGGAGTTTGATAAGTGGATTATGGAAAACGAAAAGAACGGAAGAGTATTTAATGAAATTGAAACCGAATGGCTTGTGATGATGAAAAATTATATCTCGACTTTCCTGGAAATTAACATGCTTAGCTTTAACAGTCCCCCTTTTATTACAAAAGGTGGAGCAGCTAAAGCTTATAATATATTCGGTCCGGATCTTAACCGAATATTGTTTGAATTGAACGAAAAGTTAATCTAAAATTCTTTTTACAATATCCCGCATGACAGAACCGGATGTCAATACCGACCTGTTACTTCTTGAAAAAATCTCAGAAAAAGATACAAACGCTTTAAGTAAATTCTATGACATTCATTCTCGTCATATCTTCAGTCTGATATTTTATATTTTAAAAAATGAATCGGAAGCCGAAGATGTACTTCAGGAAGTGTTTATACAAATTTGGGATAAAGTGAATACTTATGATAAAAGTCTCGGAAGCCCTATCTCATGGATTGTAAAAATTGCCCGTAACAAAGCCATTGACAGATTAAGAAGCAAAAGTTTTAAAAAAAGAACCGGCGAAACAGACATCGAAAGATTTTATGATATTGCGGATGACTCGGATAATCCGGAAAAACATGCAGATTCGAAAAAACACAGAGCAGAAATTGCCGATGCTCTGAAAGAGCTGAAAGATGATCAAAAAGAACTTATTGAATTTGCATACTTCAGAGGTTATTCCCAATCCGAACTTGCAGAGCATTTCAAAATTCCTCTCGGAACCGTAAAAACCCGAATGAGGACAGCAATGATGATTTTAAGAAACAAACTTAAACATTTAATCTGAAGAAAAATGAAAAACTCCGAATTCATGTTTGAAGATGATTTGATAATGCATTTGTTGGGAGCAGCAGATCTTGAGAAATACGGTGATGCTGAATCTTATATTAAGTCTTCAATTGGCGACGAGAGAAAAAGTATTTCGGAGTTTTATGAACTGCTTTCTTTGCTCACAAAATTAACTCTCGGCAGAAAATCCGTACCTGAACTTCAGGCAAATGTAAAATCTCGTTTATTTGAAAAGCTAAAAGAAAAACGCAGCGGAGATTCGGATATTCATAATCATGATTTTGAATTTATATATTCCGATTCACAAGATTGGCAGCAGCATCCGGTTGAAGGCATCGAAGTTAAATTGCTATCACAGAATTTAAAAAAGGGATACTCAATGCTTCTGATGAAAGTAAAAGCCGGCGTTGAATTTCCATCGCATGTTCATCACGGAGCCGAAGAATGTTTTGTTATAGAAGGCGATGTAATTGCAGAAGGTAAAATTCTTGGTCCCGGAGATTTTCATCATGCAGAAGCCGGCAGCCGTCACGGAGCTTTGTCCACTAAAAACGGCTGCACTCTTCTGCTTGTTGTTGATAATCTTGATTTATGAATCTCGTAAGATTTACTCCCTTAACTTAAACTTCATTTGCCGACGATTTTGGATTCAAGTGAAGACACTGCGCCAAGCAGTTCTTCCTTTTCCTTTGCCGGAACTTTAAACTTATCAAGCGTTTCCGCGAGCAAGCCTGCGCCGATATTCCATTCCTCCTTTGTGATATTCAAACCAGTATGAGCCGTTTCCATATCCTTTCCGATGTAAAAGCAAGGACCGCCGGTTGCACTGCAGATAAAATCCACAAGATGTTGTCTTAATTTTCTTTGTGAATCGGCATTCAAACCTATTGTGAATTTTTTTAAATCAGGACTTGTAGCCAGCCTGTAAATAAAATCATCGGAAACAGCGGCAATCGCATCATAACCGCCGAGTCTTTTATAAAGACTTTCCTGTGCATGAACTTTTGTCAGCCCGTTTAAAATTAATAAAAGTGAAACTGCTGCAAGAAAAAATCCGAGTTGTTTTTTCATTTTTAATTCCTTTCAAAAGTTTATTAAATTCTAATCAAAATTACGGAAATTTCAGCAACTCGGATTTAATTTTTAAAAATTTTTTTTATCTTAAATTAACTTGTAATTGGATCATCTTTAAAATACATTTAATCAGCTCTTTTTATAGGAAATTTTACAAGGGGTGCTGACACAAGCTGAGATTAAACCCTCGAACCTGCTACGGATAATGCCGGCGAAGGAAGTTAAGATTTTTTTAACGCTTTAGTTTTTTCATTGGGTTCGGAAAAAATTGAAGCGTTTTTATTTTATTATTTTGATTTGAAAAACAAAATTTCAGAACAAGCGGGAATATTAAATTATTTCTCATCACTCGTCTTTATTGCAACAGCTATTCTTTTAATGCAGATTGCCAGTCTGCTGCCTGCGCAAAACGCAGATCCGCCGGACAGTACGGATTATAAAACAGAAACCATCGATATCGATGCTCTCAAAAGCTTTGAAAGATTTACTCCTGTTACTTTTGAAAATATAGAAAGAGATGCAATCGAACAAAAGTTTACCATGCAGGATCTTCCCGAATTTCTCAACGGCGCCGTCAGCATAAATTCTTATTCCGAATCCGGGTCGTCTGTCGGTTATTCTTATCTGACTCTCCGGGGCTTTGATCAGAGGAGAATTTCCATTCTCATAAACGGAATTCCGCAAAACGATCCCGAAGATCATCAGGTTTATTGGGTTGATGTGTCTGATATCACAGCGTCAGCAGATAACATTCAGATACAGCGAGGCATTGGAACTTCTCTTTACGGCTCTTCCTCGATTGGAGGCGTTATCAATGTTCAGACGATCGATTATTTTAAAAGGAAATTTATGAACATTTCGGGGGGGTACGGCAGTTTTAACTCAAAAAGATTTTCAGCAGAATATTCTTCCGGTCTCATGAAAAACGGTTATGCTGTTTATGGAAAATATACTCGCATCAAGACTAACGGATACAGAGATCTTTCTTGGTCGGATCACTGGAGTTTTTTCTTAAGCGCCGGAAAAATTATCGGCAAAAACTCCGTGTTAAAATTTAACATTTACGGAAGTCCGATAAAAAACCACCTTGCGTATCTTGGAATTGACAAAGCTTATCTCGACGGTAAAGTAACAGGCGATATTTATGCTGACAGAAAATACAATTATCTTACATATCCTGATGAAACAGATAATTATTTTCAACCTCATTATGAAGCAGTATTCAATCAACAGCTTTCGAAAAATATTTTTCTTTCAAATACTTTCAGCTATATAAGAGGTCAGGGATATTTTAATACTTTCTTTCCTGTTTATTACGGATATGATTTTGATTATTTCAGATTGAATCCGTTTTATGTCTCGGATACCACCACATTTAATCCGGCATATTACAGAAGAAACGAAGACGGAACTTTTTTTTATGAGAAAGGCAAAGGTTATGAAATTGTAAGAAGCGATATTGTCTCAAAGCTTACTGTAAACAATAACAGTTACGGCTGGTTTCCCAAATTGCAGATAAGTCATTCGAAAAATAAAGGAAATCTTGTAATAGGAGGAGAATTGAGATTTCATAATTCGGAACACTTCGGTGAAGTTATATTTGGAGAAGCTTTGCCGCAGGGTACACAGCCAAATCATCAGTATTATTTTTATAACGGCGGAAAAAGAACTTACTCCGTATTTGCAAATGAATTATATGAATTTACGGGAAAGCTGACTGCCATGCTCGGTCTGCAATATGTATATCACAGATATAATATCTCAAACGATAAATTTAAACCTTATGACTTCAGCTTAAGCTATAATTTTTTTACGCCGAGAGCAGGAGTAAATTATAATTTTTCAGAAAAGTTTAATGCATATTTAAATTTTTCCATTGCTCGAAGAGAGCCAAGACACAAAGATATTTATGACGGAGAAAATCCGTACTCGAAACCCAATTTCAGGTATGTAGATGCGGAAAATGGAATTTATGATGACCCGCTTGTTAATCCCGAAACAATGATGGACTACGAAGCCGGAGTTTCGTTTAAATCCCATTTAGCAGATGCCGGATTAAATTTCTATTTGATGGATTTTAAGGATGAGCTTGTAAGCAACGGTCAGCTTGACAACGTCGGTCAACCAATTGTAGGAAATGCCGGAAGGTCTAAGCACATAGGTATTGAATTTGATTTCAGTGTAAGACCATTTGAAAATGGATATTTCAAAAATTTTTCTTTAACGGGAAACTTGACGCTTTCTGATAATTATTTTACCGATTATCGAGAAGTTGTTGGAGCTGATTCATCAGGTAATGTCATTTACGGAAATGATTATTCCGGAAATCAGATTTTGCTTTCTCCAAATGCAATAGGTAATCTGAATCTGAATTATACAGATGAATCATTTAATGCATTTGTTTCATTGAGACATGTTTCAAAGCAATATCTCGATAATTCCGAAAACGAAAGAAAAAATCCCGATGCAAGAAATCAATCAGGATATGCAGACAAATATATTGACCCATATACCGTTATTGATGCGGGACTTTCATATAATTTTGCAAATCTATTCAATAAAAAATATTTCAGGAAAATCGAATTGAGAGTCAATGCTGACAATATATTTGATGCGCTTTATGAAACTTCTGGAAGCATTAGCTTCGGAACACCGTACTGGATTCCTGCAGCGACAAGAAATTTATATGCGGAGATAATTTTGGGCTTTTAAAAAAAAACAAAGGAAGATTATAAAATGTTATCAATTGAATTTACAATCCGGATACTTTTATTTTTTTATTAAAATTTGATTTTATTCAGATACTGCTCGAAGTGAGTAAATTTATTTCAATGTATTAATTGATTTGAATAATTATTTTGATTTTCCTTTTTTTTAGAGTTTTCTTAAACACGATCAATTTTTTTTACAAAAAATAATTGGCAAATCTGTTTCAAATATTTTTACGTTATTTATTTCATGAAAAGCAAATCATTAAAAACTATGACTTATTTAATTGCATTAATATTTTTATTTTCGGGATGTACAAAGAACTCGATTCCGGTAAATCAAATAATTAAAACAGATAACGTCAAATCAAAAATGTCAACTAAAACAGACACAGCAGTATTTGGAGCAGGGTGCTTTTGGTGCGTAGAAACCATATTCGAAAGATTAAAAGGCGTGGAATCGGTAGAATCCGGTTATGCGGGCGGAACTACTGAAAATCCGACTTACGAACAAGTATGCAATGGTAACACAGGACATGCGGAAGTAGCAAGAATCATATATGATCCGGAAATAATCTCATATAAAGAGCTGCTTGATGTTTTCTGGACAACACATGACCCGACGACCTTAAACAGACAGGGAGCTGATGTAGGCACGCAATACCGCTCTGTTATTTTTTATCTAAACGATGAGCAAAAGCAATCAGCCGAAAAATCAAAAAAAGAATCTGCTCCTCAATTATGGTCTGATGAAATCGTTACCGAAATAACACCATTGGAAAAATTTTATCCTGCTGAGAATTATCATCAGGATTATTATAATCAGAATTCCGAAAAGAGCTACTGCAAATTTGTAATTAATCCCAAGCTTCAAAAATTCAGAGAGAAGTTTAAAGACAAGATAAAAGAAGGTATGTAAATCCGATTTTGAAAAATTACATTACCGGATTTAAATTTAGAATACTCCCGTCATACTGGGAGTATTCTTTTTATTTAATCAGATTTTAAATTTAATGCTTAAGCCTCCGGAAATTTTTGAAGTACTTGCCGGAGTAAAAATAGAAGAAATATTGTATGTACCAAGATCGATGATTACAGGACCTGTTTCAATGCCAAACCCGAAACTTGCAACAAACTTTTCCAGTCCGCCTGCGGCTAAGCCAACTCTCGGATAAAAAACATCTCCGACATTGAATTCACATCCAAATCCTAAAACGGGTTTTGTAGTAGAACTCAGATTTTCCGTAAAGCTTTGTACATATTCGCCCGTTAAACTTACAATCTCGCTGTTTAATGCGCCGGGTTTATCTGAAACGGGTTTCTTATAAATCGTATATGTTAAGCCAAGTCTAAGGTTAGTCGGCAGAGTTTTTACAAATGATAAAACCGGAGTCCGTGTTCCTTTTATTATTTCCTTGAGTGAATCGAGCTGCTTTTGATTTGTAATATCTGTTACAATATAATTTCCGTTGTAATAATAATTATTCGTATTCTTTGTCCAGTTAATATAGCCAAGGTCTATGATACTGAGTCCGAAATTTAAAATGCTGTTTTTTGATAATTCTTTAAAAGTACCGTTTATGCCCGCATCAAACCCAAAGCCAAAACCGGCAGGTTTTAGAGTAAACTGCAATTCATTAAAATCAGTAATTCCCGAGAACAGCAGTTCCAAAGCTCCATTGCCAAGAACATTAAGCTTGTTATCCAGCTGAATTGTCAGATTATTACTTTTTGTTTCTGAATAGTACAAACCGAATTGAGGCTTGATTGAAACGCCGAATGCAAGATTTTTCAGCAGACTTTTTTTACCGAGATGAATTTTATTTGCATAAGAAAAATTTAGCTGTCTTATCCAGGAGGCATTGTATTTGAGTTCGGAGAAATCATATACTCTGTTTATTTCTGGCAGGTAAACTCCGATATCGAGAAAATCCCTGCTGATTCTAAAATCACCCGCAATTCTGTCATCAATAGAAAATCCAAAAGAGCCGATGGATTTTGTATTTACGACTACAGCTAAGCTTCTCAGATATCCGGAAAGATTAACAGTTTGGTTGCCCGCATCATTGACTAAATCAGCTTTATCCTGATCGCTTAAAATTACCGGACTAAGAATAGCATTTTCCGTAAAGTATTTGTTAATAAAATCAAAGGTAAGATATTCGCTGTTAGATAAGAAATTAAAATTTGTTCCGATGCTGAAATAAACACCTGCATCATTTACGCTTCTTTCGTGGTAGATGTTTGCAGGATTGTTGTTAAGAGCGTCTATATCGGTAGAATTTGATGCTGAAGTTCTACCAAGCGACATGCTTCTTACATCGCTGAATTTCTGCGAATGTGCTGCTTCCGTTAAAAAAAGCAATATACAGATTACCGTAATTATTAGTTTCATAATTTACTGTTTTAAATTCCGTTATTTCAATTTACTGATTCTGTGTTTTTAATAATGCTTAAAAAAATTTCTCTTAAAAATTTTTAAATGCATTCAATCCACTATGGATTTTTGAATTTGAGTTTTATATTTTTCAAAAGAAAACAGCCCTCGAAAATCATTTAAGCTGTAATTTATATTTTGAGCATGTTGTTACAGCTTGCATAGTTTAAATCCCGAAAAGTATGATCTCCCGATCAAATATTATTAAGATAGTTATTTTTACTGCGGCTTTAGTCTTTGCCGTTTCCTCATATTCATTCAGTCAATTTGTTGATTTCGGCAGAAACAAGGTTCAGTATTCTGATTTTGAGTGGGAAATTCTTCAGACCGAGCATTTTCAGATTTATTTTTATAAAGAAGCTAAAGAGCTGGCGGAAATCGGAGCCAACTATGCGGAAGAAAGCTATGCTCATCTTCAGCAAAAATTCAAACATTCTCTAACCGATACTGTACCTTTGATTTTTTATGCATCGCCTTTACATTTCAAGCAGACAAATACGACACCGGGTTTAATACCCGACGGCGTCGGAGGGTTTTTTGAATTCATCAAAGGAAGAGTTGTAATTCCATTCGAGGGTTCGCTTTATCAGTTTAGACATGTGATACGACATGAACTTACACACGTTTTTATGACAAGCAAGGTTTTCAACATACTCCGCTCTCACCGTAAAAATTCGGACATAACTCCGCCTCTTTGGTTTACAGAAGGACTGGCTGAATTTCTTTCTACAAAATGGGATTCGCAGGCGGAAATGGTACTTAAGGATGCCGTCTTAAGCGGATACATTTCAGGTCTCGATAACTGGGAAAGATTTTACGGTACTTATTTCATGTATAAGCTCGGACAAAATGTGCTTGAATACATTGCGGAAAATTACGGAGAAAATAAGGTGCTTCAGCTTGTGGACAACATTTGGATTGACGATAATTTTTCTAATGTCATGAAAGCAACAATCGGCAAAGATTACGCACAATTTGACAATGAATATCTATATCATCTCGAAAAAAAATATTATCCTCAGCTTAAAGATTCCGATTATCCGTCAAAAGTTTCTGACAACATTTACAGCGAATCATTTTCTCACAAGCCGACATATTCTGAAGCCGGCGGTAAGAAGGAAATTTATTTTATAGGAAATAAAACTGGGTTTACATCCATTTACAAAATTGATTTGAGAAAAAGCGACAGTCCGGAGCTGGTTATAGAAGGAGAAACGAGTGATGAATTCGAGCAGTTTCATTTTTTCAGAACCGGAATGGATGTATCCGCCTCGGGGCTTCTTGCTTTTCCTACACAAAAAGGAAATGCAGACGCGCTGCACATACTCGACACAAAGAGCAAAAAACATCTGGCTGATTATTCGTTTAAAGATCTTGTAAACATCGGCTCTCCTTCATGGAGCTCTGATAACAAAACAATTGTATTTCCTGCTTCTGATTTCGGAGGCAAGTCCGACCTTTACATGCTGAATACCGAAACGAATGAGCTTAAAAGACTAACTAATGATTTTTATGACGACAGAGATCCGGATATTTCTCCTGACGGAAAGTTTATAGTATTTTCATCAGACAGAACTACTTACGGCAAAGACCGGAGTTATAATTTATTTTTATACAGCATCTCGGATGGCAAGATTGATTATCTTACAATTGGAGATCAGATAGATTATTCACCACACTTTTCATCTGACGGTTTAAAAATTGTTTACACATCAACTGTAGGCGGACCTCAGAATATTTGGATGATAAATCTTGGAAATCAGCTGACGGATGAAGAGCGAAGAAACGGAAGAAATTCTGCCGTAACAGAAGACAGAATCAATTACGAAAATCTTGAAGCCCGGCAAATTACAAATTTTACCACATCCGCATTTGACCCGAAATGGGCTGGAAAAAACAGAATTGTATTTTCGACTTTTGAAAACGGTGGAATAAACATCAGGATGCTGAGGAACATGCAGGACAGATATGACAGCAGTAAGATTATCAGAAAAACAGATCTTCTGACAAAAGGAGAAAACTGGTCTCCGAAAAAAATCAAAAGCGATACCAAAAAGAATAATCTTAAGTATGAAAAACGGTTTTCTTTTGATATTGCAACTACCGCGCTTACCGTTGATCCTGTATTCGGTGCAAACACAGGAGGCATTGTATCTCTCAGCGATCTGCTTGGAAACGAGAAGTATTACTTTCTTGTATTCAATAATTCAAACGGCGACGCTGAATTCTGGAAAAGTTTTAATATAGCTGTTTCAAAAATTTCAGTCGAAGACAGGTTGAATTATGCATACGGAGTATTTCATTTATCGGGAAGAAGATATGACATCAGCGAATTCAACGAATCATACTATGAAAGGCAATATGGCGGATATCTAAGCATGGCTTATCCATTGTCTTTTTTCAGAAGACTTGAGATTACATCAAGTCTTTCTCAATCAATCAAAAGCATTGATTACCTTGAAACAAGCAGGTCGCTTCTTCTTTCAAATTACATAAGTTATGTCAAAGATAATTCTCTTTGGGGATGGACAGGACCTCTTGACGGCGAGCGTCTCAACGTTACGCTCGGATATACAACAGACATAACCAATTCTTATACAAATTATTTTTCCTTCTTCTTTGATTACAGAAAATATTACCGGCTCGGAACTCCTACTACACTTGCATTGAGAGCTCAGCTTTTTTTCAATGAAGGCAAAGATGAGCGGAGATTTTTTATGGGAGGCAGCTGGTCATTGAGAGGATGGCCGTTAAATTCCATTCGCGGCAGTAAAATGTGGCAGACAAATCTCGAGCTTCGGTTTCCGCTTCTCAATGTCGTAGCTCTCCGGTTTCCTCTCGGCATTGGTCTTGATTTTCCCGGAATACGCGGAGCGTTTTTCTTTGATGCCGGCAATGCATGGGACAACTCAAATTATTACGGCATAACGTATGGAAGTATAGGAGCCGGAATCAGAATGAATGTTCTCGGATTTATTGTTCTAAGATATGACCTTGGAAAAAGAATAGAAAACAATTTTACAACTATACAAGGAAATTTATTTCATAATTTTTATTTCGGATATGATTTCTGAATTATCAAGCGAAAGTATTTCTCCCTCCTGAAATCAAATCAATTGCTTTTCCGGCGATGAAATCCGCGAGATCATTAAAATCCGAAGGATTATATTCAAAGCTCGGCATTGCAGGAACAATATTACCGCCCGCTTCAATGATCTTCATCATATTAATTAAATGTATTTTATTAATCGGAGTTTCTCTCGGAACAATTACAAGCGGCTTTGAATATGAAAAAGTAAAATCAGCAGATTTCTCAATTAGATTCTTGCACTCGCCGTTGGCAATACCCGCAAGCACACCCATAGAGCATGGCGCTACTATCATTCCATGGCATACATATTTATTTGTGAATATTTCCGACTTCAAATCGAGATTGTTATGAAACGTTATCGAAGATTTCATCACGAGTATTTCTGGAAAGAGTGATGTAATGTTTTTTTGAGTCAGTTCAACCCCGCATTCATAATACAGAGTATAAACCGCATATTCAGATAATATCAGATCAACATTAAACTCATTCATCAGCAAAGCTCTTAAAATTCTTAATCCGTAGATAGCACCGCTTGCTCCGGTCATAGCGAGAATAACATTCTTTCCTTCGCCGTCAATGCTTTTTATGAGCGGAAATGTTTCTGTTTGGGCGGTTTCCGAAGTTTTTGTTTTATTCATATCTTAAATTAAATTCTGTTCAGAAGTATTGAAACCGTAATGAAGACAACTATGAAAATTATTACAAATATAATGTTTTGAAAAACAAAAATCTGAATCAAAAATATCAAAACACCCAGCAGCATTGAAAAAAGAATTTCAAGAAGTTTTGATGCAGAGTTAAACTTTGTACTTTCGAGCGTAAAGGGATAAACTTTATCAAACATAGTCCCTACACTAAGAACGAAATAAACTGAAACCGCCACAAATAAAACATTCATCAGCACGTTAAATAAACCGGCTGCATAGCTTAGAGCCAATAAAATCAGTAATAAAATCGGCAGTATAAAGTTAAAATAAACAAATTTGTTCGCGCCGTTAATCATTAATCTCTTGTCGGGTATTGAAAGATTTTCATATATCCATAATGTATCAGAGGAAATGTCATCAAGTATTTTTGTATTCGAAACAAGCAGCTTTGCACTCATTATAATCATCATTGTAACAGACGGACTTAAGATTAACAGTTCGGTATTCATAAACAAACTTGATTCGGATGGATTAAAGAATAGTAGTTCGCGTATTCCAGAAATCAAACCAACAGCAACCATCATAAGAGGCATTAATGCAAACGGAATGAATTTCAACTTAAGAAATCTGGAATTCTTAATCTGATTTTTAACCAGACCATAAGCGGCCGTTTCATAATTATTTTTTAGAAAATATTTTTTGAGAATATTTCCATATAGCGTTATGTTAATTCTTTTCTTTGGTTTTTTTGACTTATTGGATGACATGACTGTCTCAAGCAGTCTTAAATAATTTGCAGACAGGCTGTAATAAAAAGCCGCAATCAAAATAATCATAATTGCTGTACCTGCTATTGTGTAAATAAAATTATAAACGGATTCAGCGTAATAAGTCTGCGGAAAATATTTTATAAACTCAAACCCCGTAATATCGATTTTAACGTTAACAGGAATGCCGCTCCTTTTTATTCTTGATGATAAAGTTGAAGAATAAAATACAAATAAGAAAAACAGAAGTTGAAATAAGTTAAGCAAAATATGTGACTTACCTTTGAATATATTCAATAAAAGCATATATGCAAAAACCAACAACAATATACTGCTGAACGAAAACAAAAACGATGTTAGTGCAAAAAGAATTGTATTAAACGTTTCATGTTTAAAAAAATAAAAAAACACAATTTGCGGAAGCATACATGAGAAAACAAACAGTGACAAATATAAAAGCGCCGAAATAAATTTTGAAATGAAAATATCCTTGCTGTTTAGAGGAAGTAATATCAGTGAGTCATACGATCTGACAGCAAGAAACAGATTATCGAATTCGTTTAAAACAATTATTCCCAACAGAAACAAATTTGATGACAAAGTGAGTATTATGTAACTTCGCTCATTAAAAAAGCTGAAAAAATTTAGCGATAAAATTGTATTAGAAACAAGGTAAGCCAGTATAATTCCAAAAAGCTTTCTCTTATCCGAATTTTCTTTATCCCTGTAATCAATTTTTCTAAACAGGCTGAACAGCAAAGAAACATTATTTTTTGCAGGCAAAAATGTATTCATTTATTTTTATTCTTCTGGTTTTGTCTGTACTCTTTAACAGCCTGCTGATGCTGGGAGTAGTTTTCCGAAAACTTATGGCCGCCGTCGCCTGTTGCAACGAAGAAGAGAAAATTATGCACATCGGGCTGAAGCGCTGCAAGTATGGCATCTATTCCGGGATTATTAACCGGTCCCGGAGGCAGACCTTTGTTTATGTAAGTATTGTAAGGCGAATTAATTTTCAAATCTGAATAAAGCAATCGTCGAGGTCCGTCCGGAATAATATATTGAATTGTGGGGTCGGCTTCGAGCTTCATATTAATTTTCATCCTGTTTTTATAAACGCCGGAAATCACCGGCATTTCATTTCTCATACCTGTTTCTCCTTGAATTATCGACGCCAAAATTATTGTGTTTAAAAGAAGGGTGTCGTTTTCTTTAACATTTGAATTGATTTTATTATTATTAAAAAATTTTTTTTGAAATTCATTAAACAGAATCTGCACGAGTTTTTTTTCGGTGGTATTTTTGGGCAGCTCATAAGTATTCGGATATAGAAATCCTTCGAGATTTTTTATTTTACCTTTTAAACCGATAATACCGATGAGAGAATCATTTGATGCTTCACGGATAAATTTATCTCCGGAAAGATTTAATTTCTTTGCGGCAAGATTTGCAATTTGCTTTATGGTGAAACCTTCGGGAACTGTAAATTTTGTGAGCTTGACGAGATTTTTATCCGTAAGAATTTCTAAAAGTTCAATATTATTCATTCCATTTTTAAAAGTATAGGAGCTGGATATAAGTTGATTTTCCTTTCCCGAAAATTTTACGGCAATTTTAAAAAGGAGAATACTTGGTATAATGTCATTTTGCTTCAGACTGAAAGCAATTTCATCCAAAGTTTTGCCCTGTTCAACTTCAAAATCTTTTTCATTTTTTCCGGACCAGTTATAAGGAGAGTAATATATCTGATATACAATAAAAGCAATCAGAAAAACATTAAGAAGTATAAGATACTTCAATATACTTCTGATTTTTTCCGTTAAGATTAACAATAGTTATCAGGTTTTATTGAATCACATTTATCGGTTTTATTTCAGAGTATCCTGGGTTATTTTACCTGTAGAGATTGTGTCCTGAATCTGACTTAAGAAATTTTTCATTTTTTCATTTTCCGGATCTAATTCCAAATATTTTTCAATATGAGGTTTTGCCTCAGCATATCTATTATTACTCATCAGATATTCACCGAAATAATACTGTGCTTCATAATTTTGAGGAAAAAGTTCAAGCGCTTGTTTTATATTCTTTTCATAATTCTGAAAATCTTTGTTGAGATAATAAGCATATCCTCTTAAATAATATGCTTCAGAACAATCCGGTTCCATTGCCAATAACCTGTTTGTAATGAAAATAATCTGCTGTCCGGCTTTTTGACCTAACAGCGATTGGGCGTTCATCAAAAGACTGTTTGCTTCTCTGGATAGAATTTTTGTTTTATTTGGAAAATATTCATACACTTCCATGACTTCAGGACCAAATCTATAAACGGTGGTAAACAATGGTTTCTGATTTGAAACCCTGTACCATTCTCGCAAAAAAGCCAAATGAGTAACTCCGTTTTTATTCATATAGTCTTTCATGTAATTAACATAATTCAGGTCATTAATTTTGGAAATGAGCTCGGGCGTAACGAGTCCGGCAACGTCAATTATTTTTCTGCCGCTGTAAAATCCTATGGCACCTACATCATGCGTGGCAATTACTGCAGAATCGTTTGTAGATTCCTTTATCCATTTTGCTGCTGATACCTGTCTGTCAAATATGTATTTGGACTGTGTAACATACAGTTCGCGGTTTAAATCATAATCCTTTACACCAATAAAAAAAGTAATACCTATTAGTATGTAAAATATACTTTTAGCAAAGAGAACATTGGTTGTATATCTATTTATGAATCTCGCAAAATCCCTGAAACCGATAACTGAAACAAGAACGAAGAATGGAATTATCGGCATCATATATCTTCCAAATCTGTGGGCATACGGAAGTTTTAGCCAGTATATAAATACGAGAGAAAGAATAAACAATATATAAATCGTATTTTGATTGAAATTTCTGTTATATAAATCATAGAAAAATTTCAACAGCGCGAAAATAAATCCTATCATCAACACATAATAAGAGCCGGTAGTAAAATAATCCCAAACTTCATATTTAAGAAAATCATATCTGCTTCTGAATTCCGGCGAATAATAAGTAAGCTTTGCATTGTAAGTATTTGGCAGGAGCGATCCTGACAGCAGATAATTCATCAAAAAATACAATCCCAATATTCCGCCGAATATCAAAAGAATAATTTTTATATCGGATGCCGAAAATGTCGATACTTTTTCTGAATCCTTTAATACAATTTTTATGATTAAATAATCTACGATCACAGCTCCAATGAAAGCAACTCCGTCAGGTCTTGTCCACATTATAAGTCCAAGCATAACGGCAAAAGGAATCGCTTCTTTCTTTTTATAAAAATATCCGCATAATAACAGCAACAGAATAAACATTGTTGTTTCCATACCCGAGACCGCAATAAAATTCATCCACTTATCCAGAATGAAAATTCCCGTACATACCATTGCAAATAAATGTTCCTTTTGAAATTCAAACGAAGACAATCTATAAAAGGCGACGACGCTTCCAACCAAAAACAAAATTCCTAATACATAACTAATTATCATTTCGTTGCTCGATATAAAAAATGCAATTGCAACTATGATTGTGTAAAGCGGAGAGGTTGAGCCAGCCGTAACCATTTCGTTTTTGAAATAGGAAAAACTGAAATATTCAGCAAGATTTTTTGCAAAGGTCAGATGAATCCATGGATCATCGAGCGGAAAACTGAATTCTTTATTGAGTTTTATTGAGGATCTGAGATATACATAAGTTAAAAAAACAGGGATAAGTATTATCAGCGTATAGAAAATAATCCTTATTATCTTTTTTGGACGGTAAGGATTATCAAAAGTATATTTGCTTAAATCAACTTTCTGACTTCGCTTTTTTTTTATGGGATATTTGAGTTTTTTCATAAGGCAAAATAATTATTTGAATGTGTAATTTCAATTTTAAAGAGATTTAAAGGATATAGTTTATATCATTTGAATCCAAAACATTTTTCCAATTCAATAAAAACTATTTTGTAAGAAATGATTATCAGCAAAATTTCTCTAATCTTAATAATATCCCTCCTGACCTTCTCCTTGCTAAGTAAAGGACAAGAGCGTATCTGTTAGAATAATAATGTATTAAAATAATTTAAAAGCTTAGAACATTTGCTTAACTTTACAACTTTAAACTGTATTGATTAGCTGTGTTGCATTTGTAATCACGATGTTTATTATCTCCTTACTTTTAATCAGTGAAAGAATTATTTTAGATTAAAATATACACATCAAAATTTGGCGCCGGAAAAAATATTTAAGGGCATACCTGCATCTCCTGGTATATCAACCGGGTTTGCATATATTTATGCAAGAAGCAATTTTGAAATTGATTACCAACCACTGAAATCTGATGAAGTGGAAAAAGAATTGCTTGAATTTGAAAGAGCCGTAGAGCTTTCTAAAAAAGAGCTTAAGAAAATCCGATCGCTCGCTTATGAAAAAATCGGAGAAAAAAATTCTATGATATTTGATGCTCAGCTTGAAATGCTGGAGGATAGTTATTTTACAGCAACAGTTTTTCACAGAATTAAGACCGAATTAAAAACTGCAAGTTTTATTTTTGACGATGAAATATCAAAAATCAGCGGTGCATTTCTTAATTCAAATGATGATTATCTCAAAGAAAGATTCTCCGACATCAAAGATCTAAGAAACCGAGTAATCAGAAATTTGAGAAAGGAAAAACTGGTTTCAAAAGTTGAAGAAAATTCAATTATCATTGGTCATGAACTTACTCCTGCAGATACAATACTGTTCAGCAAAAGAAAAGTAAAAGGCTATGCAACCGACAAAGGCGGACTGACTTCGCATGCGGCTATAATTTCCAGAGCGCTCAGGATCCCTGCCGTTGTAGGTATGAAAGATATTTCAAAAAACATATCTACAGGAGATTTCATCATAATTGACGGTCTATCGGGATATATTATTTCCAATCCTTCTGAACACACTCAATCTGAATACAAAAGAAAAATTGCCGAACTTGAGGATTATGAGAGAACTCTGAAAGACATTCTAATCATGCCTTCAGAAACTGTGGACAATAAAAAAATCGAGCTCTCGGCTAACATTGAATTTGATGAAGAAATAGATTTTATCATAAATACCGGTCATTGCGGTATCGGACTTTACAGAACTGAGCATCTGTTCATTGAAGAAAGCGGATTTCCGAGCGAGGAAAAACAAATTGAAGAATATATGCATATTGCCAACATTACTTATCCGAATATTGTTACAATTAGAACTTTTGACATCGGTGGAGACAAACTTTTGCCAAGATCCGAGAAAGAAGATAATCCATTTCTCGGATGGAGAGGAATCAGAATAAGTCTTGATAAAGTTGAGATTTTCAAAGAGCAGTTAAAGGCAATACTAATAGCTTCAAAAGATAAAAATGTAAAGATAATGTATCCGATGATTTCGTCATTGAGCGAAGTTATTAAAGCGCGTGAAATCCTCGAAGAAGTAAAAACTGATCTTGATGAAAAGAAAATTCTTTATGACAGGAATATTAAAACAGGTATTATGATAGAAGTTCCTTCTGCATACTTTCTTGCCGATGAGTTGGCGAGACATGTGGATTTTTTCAGCATAGGAACAAATGATTTGATACAGTATCTGCTTGCTGTTGACAGGGGGAATGAATTTATTTCGGGAATGTTTCTTGAGTTTCATCCTGCAGTCATACGAGCCATAAAATATATCGCTGATGCTGCTCACAAAAACGGAATTCCCGTCAGCGTTTGCGGAGAGATGGCATCAAACCCCCTGGCAACGGCAATACTTATCGGATTGGGAATAGACGAGTTAAGCGTGGTTCCATCCGTATTTCCACAAATCAAGCAAATAATCAGAAAAGTAAATTACCGCGAAGTGAAAAATTTATGCAATGAATTGTTGAAATGTTCTATTGAAACTGAAGTAAAGAAAATGGCAGAAGAATACTATAAAAAGATAACTTCTGAAATCGAAGAATTATCCTGACTGCTACAAATAATTTTCCAGTTCTTCTTCATCGGAGATAAGCACTTCCCTTGCATTAGCGCCGTTTTTTGGACCGACGATGCCGGCTTCCTCCAGCTGATCGACAATTCTTGCCGCACGCGCATATCCGAGTTTTAGCCTTCTCTGTAAAGTAGATGTGGAGCATTGCTGAAGTCTAAAGATAAGTCTTGCTGCTTCTCCGAATAATTCATCTCTGTCTTCGCCTTCACCGAATCCGGAAGTTTTCCTTTCGACAATTGACGGCAGAAGATACGGTTTTGAAAATCCTTGCTGAGATTCAATATATGCAGAAACTTCTTCGCACTCTTCTGTCGTAATGTAAGCATTTTGAATCCTTATCGGTTTAATCGAAGCCGATGACAAATACAACATATCACCGTTTCTCAAGAGCTGGTCTGCTCCTCCCATATCGAGAATTGTCCTTGAATCAATTTTTGAAGCTACTTGATACGCAACCCGTACCGGAAAGTTTGCTTTAATTACACCAGTGATTACATCAACCGACGGTCTTTGTGTTGCAACAATAAGGTGAATACCGACAGCTCTGGCCATTTGCGCTATTCGTGCTATCGGCTCTTCAATATCTCTTTTCGCTGTTATCATCAGGTCAGCAAGCTCATCAATTATCACAACAATATACGGCATTTTTCTATGACGTATCGATTCATTATCCTTAAGATTTCCCTGAAGATATTTTTCATTGTATGCTTCAAGATTCCTGACGCCTGCATTTGCAAGTTTATCATACCTGTTTTCCATTTCACACTCCACGCTTTTTAAAACAGATACTGCATTCGAAGGACTGGTAACAATGCTTTCGTTAATATCAGACGACGTTGCCAGATAATGCTTTTTTAATTTTGAATACAAACTTAGCTCGATCTTTTTGGGATCAATCATCACAAATTTTAAATCTGATGGATGAAGTTTAAACAGCAGACTTGCAATGATGGTATTTATTCCGACACTTTTACCGGAACCGGTAGCTCCCGCAATAAGCAGATGAGGCATCTTTGCAAGGTCGTCAATGAAAACTTCGCCGTCAATTGTTTTTCCGAATGCAACCGGAAGACAGGATTTACTGCTGACAAATTTCTGCGATGTAAGCAGACTCTTGATTCTCACGAGCTGAGCTTTCTTGTTGGGAATTTCAACACCGACAGTTCCTTTACCTGGAATCGGAATTATCATGCGGATGCCTTTGGCTTTCATGGCAAGCGCAATGTCATCCTGAAGGGATTCTATTTTGGAAAGCTTCACATCTGGAGCCGGAACAAGTTCATACAAAGTTACTACAGGACCCGGTGTTGCAAAAACTTTTTCAACTTCAATGCCAAACTTCAGAAGTTTTGCCTGTAGCAGTCTTCCGTTTTCTGTTAGTTCCTCATTTGGAATAACGTCAAACTCTTCTTTAGTGGGTTCAGTCAGCAGTTCAGTATCGGGAAATTTAAAACTTTCCAATTTCTCTTCAACAAAATCTTCTTCTCTGTTGCTCTGTAATTTTTCGACTTCATTGGAGTTTTCCGGATTTATATCTATTTCATCTGCTTCTTTATTTTGTAAAGGTTTGATTTCAAGTTCAGGTAACTGCTGTTCCTTTTGCTTTTTTCTTTTGTCCAAAGTATCTGAAACTTCTATTTCCTTCGGTCTGTTAATCTCCGTTTCTTTAATCCGCAATTCATCATCGGCTTCGTCTTCAGGTTTTGAATATTTACTCTTCAGGATTCTTTCTCTTTCTTTTTTAAGGGCTTCTTCTATTTTTCTTTCTTCGTCAGTATTTTCAGAGCCGGCAGCTGATAGATTTTTGTTTTCAATTAATGCATCTTTTTTAAGAGTCAACTCTTCTTTCTCTTTTTTGAAATTATCCTTAATTCTTTCAGTGAAGAGTTTCATTCGAGCAAGTGTCTTTATAATATTGCCGTCAATAAGAAGCGTTCCAAAAAGTCCAAGCAAAGAAATAAAAATCACAAAAGCTCCGATGCTGCCGAAGGTTTTATAAAAAATATTTGCGAAGAAATCTCCGGTTGTTCCTGTCATAACCGGAAGTATGGTTTCAGCTCCCCAGAATATTTTCAGCAAGCCAAAAAATGAACCAAGCAATGCCATTATCAGAACGGAATATATGCCAAACTGAATTGTTCGGTTCAAAGATTTTTTTCTAATTAACGCTAATCCGAATGCACAAAAAATTACGGAAAATATAACCGAAAAATAACCGAAGAGATTATAAATTATAAACTGTGAAGTATATGCTCCTACAATGCCGAGCCAATTGAATGTAATGAATGATTTTGAATATGATTCTTTTCTTGCAATATCGAGCAGCTGAAGCCGTTCAAGGTTTGCCTGATCTTTTGGAGAATAAGAAATCACGGCAAGACATAGCAATACGCCGAAAAGGAACAGTAAAAATCCAAGCAGTTGTTTTTTGAAATCGGTAGAAATGCTGAAATCTTCCGCACCGGAGTTTCTCTTAACGGATTTACCGGTTGGCCTGCTGTCTGTCTTATTGGAACGTGAACGCCTGCTTTTTTTCATTTGAAAAAATTAAGTTGGCAAATTATTTTTCGCTCAATTTTTGCTTTGGCTCATTATCTTTGCTGCCGATGTTCACACGCTTCATCTTTGATTTTTGCGTAGTCTCTCCTTCAAACTGCTCTTTAAGTTTGATAACTCCGTTTTTGTAAAGCGGGATGCAGGGATAAGAATCTATCTTCGAGCAAAATTCAAGGTCTTTTCCAAAACCGATCGATGCAAGATATTTTCCGTGTTCGCTAAGCTGAAACATTTTTAAAATTTTATCTTGTGAAGGCACATTTAACAGCATGGCAAGATCATTGCACAAATTCAAAGCTGCAATTTCGGAATCTTTCATGTTGATTGATCTTCCTGCAGAAAGCTTTGTGAGCAGAAGTCCTGCGCAGACAGCATCTTCAAGACAAAAATCATTAAGCTTGCCCGAGCAAATTATTGTAAAATCCTCATTAACAGAGTTTACAAAATCTACTATTGCCGAAATGTTAATGAAACTGCATAAGAGACAGTTCTTTGCAAACTTTGATTTAATAATTGCAGAAGTTCCGTTTGTTGTGCTGAAGATTAAAGATTTATCTTTTACGGCATCCGTAGTGTATTCAAATGGAGAATTTCCGAGATTAAATCCGTCCACAATTTTACCGTTTCTCTCACCGCAAAGCAGAGAGTTCTTCGAACCCTTTGCGACTCTTACTGCTGTTGTAATGCTCTCAGTCGGAATAATTTCCTTTGCACCGTGCGCAAGAGCAGTGGAAATTGTGGTAGTAGCTCTTAACACATCAAGTATAATTACATTTTTGTCTTTAAGCTGAAGATCGTCCTGAATGACAGATTGTATAAGTACGACATTTATATTTTTCATAAATTACTATTGTTTCCTCTGTTCATGATTAATTGATAAAAATTATATTGCATTTTGTCAGTTTAAAAAAGGTGTCTTAACAATCGTTGCTTTCAGCTTTTTATCTCTGACCGATATATTAATTTCGCTTCCTGTTTTATTGAATCCCCTGTCAATGTATGCAAGCCCAATATTTTTGTTGAGTATTGGAGAAAAGCTTCCGCTTGTTACAATTCCGATTTTCTTTCCGTCCGACGAATATATTTCCTGACCATGCCGTGCCACCATTCTGTCATCCACAATAAATCCAACTAATTTTTTTACGGGGTTTTCTTTTGCATTTAATATTGCATCTTTCCCGTTAAAATCACCTTTATCAGTTTTTGTAATCCAACCAAGTCCCGCTTCAATAGTGTTGTTTGATTCATCCATATCGTTTCCGTAAAGCCGGAATGCATACTCAAGCCGCAGTGTATCTCTTGCACCGAGACCTACCGGCTTTATGTTAAATTCTTTACCTGCTTCAAAAATTGCGTTCCATAATGCTTCCGATTTTTCAGGATCAGAAGATGAATAAATTTCAAAACATACTTTTTCTCCAGTATAACCGGTATGTGATATCAATGCCGGCTGTCCGGCAATTTGTCCGAACCTGAATTTGTAATAATCTATTCCGGAAAGATCTACATCAGTAAGCTTTTGCAGTGTTGCGAGTGAGTTTTTTCCCTGAACCGCAAGCAGAGAAAAATCATCCGATACATTTTTCAGCTCTACGTCTCCGAACTTATTTTCCTGCATCCATTTAAAATCTTTTTCAATGTTAGCCGCATTAATTACAAGCATGAAATAATCGTGGCACCTGTAAACAAGCAGATCGTCAACGATTCCTCCGTTTTTCAGGCACATTGCAGAATACTGCACGTCGCCGATTTCAAGTTTTGATACATCATTGGTAGTAATTTTTTGTACAAATTCAAATGCATCATTACCACTGACTTCGACTTCACCCATATGCGAGACATCAAACACGCCTACAGATTCACGAACTGCTTTATGCTCGGCTATAATGCCTTCGTACTGAACAGGCATTTCAAAGCCGGCAAAGTCAACCAGTTTTGCTCCGAGTTTTTTATGAATGTTATTAAATCCGGTTTTTTTCAAAATTTAAAAATTTATACTTCTAATATATTTTTTTCTTTATTCTCCATTTGCAAGCTTTTCTAAAATAATCTCTGTTGTGATACGTAATTCTCTTATAGCTGGCTTTCCTAAAATGATATTTTGATTTAAGATGATTCTTTTTAATAATATAAATTTCTAAAATATCTTCATCTTATATAAATAGATTTTCATCCAACATCCATTTAACATCTTACTTTGTAAATCAGTTTTTTAAAATGTTTAACAAATAAATTTTTTAAATCGACATCAGACAAAAACTTTATTGAAATAAGTTTAAACAATATATCAATAAAAAATCACCCGTTGAGTTTTTTCCAATCGCTTAGAAATTTTTCAAGACCGATATCTGTCAGCGGATGTTTAACCAGCTGTTCGATTACTTTAAACGGCATTGTAGCAATGTCAGCTCCCATAAGCGCACTATCGACAACATGAATAGGGTGTCTAACCGAAGCCACGAGCACCTGTGTTTTATAATTATAGTTTCCGTAAATCTGTATAATCTGCTGAATAAGTTCCATTCCGTTTTGAGAAATATCATCGAGTCTGCCGACAAACGGGCTAATTATATAAGCACCGGCTTTGGCAGCCAGCAAAGCCTGAGTCGGAGAAAAACATAACGTTACATTTGTCTTTATCCCTTCTGCAGCAAAAATCTTAACGGCTTTGAGACCTTCGCCAATAAGCGGCACTTTTACTACAATATTTTTATGAATTTTGGATAATTCCCGTCCTTCTTTGACTATATCATCGCACTTTGTGGAAACAACTTCGGCGCTGATGTCTCCGTCAACGATAGCGCAGATTTTTTCAAGCATCGAGCGGAAATCTTTGTGACCTTCCTTTGAAACCAGAGACGGATTTGTCGTAACACCGTCGAGAACTCCCATATCAGCAGCTTCGCGTATTTCATTCAGATTTGCTGTATCAATAAATATTTTCATCGTTATAATTTTACTTTATAAGAATTAATTAAGTATTAATAAAATAGTGATAATAATTTTTTATAAAAAGTGAGAATGCAATTAGAGAAATGTCTGATGGTAAAATACCTTTAGCAGCTTTTGATAATAAAATGCAGTAAGCGTTGAATACAAGCATTTAAAAAAATTGACTACTCAATTACTATATTTAAATTGTCATTTTTTCAGATCAAACACATAAACGGCAAAACCTTCTGACTCTTTATGCATTTCAAGCGTGTATTTCGATTTAAAATAATTTAGTGATTTATCCGAATCTTTGCCCCAGTTTTTAAGATCAAATAATATGAGAAAATCGTTTTTCAGAAAATCATCTTTGAATTTTATTAATTCATTTTCAAGACTTTCGCCGGCGAGATAGCTTTTTATACGCAGCTTAGGAGAGAATCTTTTGAAATAGTAATTAAGCTGGTCGGAAGTTTTTGAGGTTGTAAACATTACGGTGCTGTCGCCTCTATTTTCGTAATCTTCAGATATTTCTTTTATAATGGAGCGGATATCATGTTTTGTTGGATATGAATAATATCCATAAGTTTTTACAAATAAAAACATTGAAAGTATTACCGAAAGAATCATTGGATTAACCGTAAGATATTTTAATTTAAATTTCCCTGTTAAAAAAATAAATCTTTCGGTAATAAATTTCAAAATCTTATCAATGGATTTTTCAACAATTGAATATAAAATTATAATAACTGCAGGAGACAGTATAATGAGATTTCTGAATGATATGCTCGGATTTGAAAAAACTGTCTGCAGAAACGAAATTACATACGGTATGAAAATCCAAAATAAAAGAAACAGCATTGAATAATAATATTTTTTTACCGGCAATAAATTGAACTTACACTTTACTGTTTTAAAAAAATAATAGATTAAAAATATGCACATCAGCGCAGCAACAAATTGTAATAGCAAATCATTAATAAAATAATTTTTCAGATTAGGAGTAAGAACATAAAAAACAAAAGCCGAAAATATATTTCTGTCGCCGATTTTCGGCCAGAAAGTTCTCTGATACTGATAAGCAATAACATATCCCCATGAAAAATAATATACAGCAGCAACGAGCAGGTAAATCGGAATTGTCTTCAGAATATTTTTAATAAATTCGCCGAAACGATATTGCATGAAAAAATAGAATGTAAGAAAACAGAAGTTAAATACGATAACCGGAATCCCGTAATAGTGTGTGTACATGAGAAGAACGGATGAAATACAATAAAAAACGGTATGTAAAATTTTATATTTAATTTCATGTTCGGCAAGAATAAATGCCTTCAGAAAAAAATAATTCGTAAATAGCGTCAGCATCAGCAAAAGAGAATAGCTGCGAACTTCCTGCGAATAATAAACCGGCATATATGCAACGGAAAACATCAGCATTACTGCAAGAGCTTTCTTTGTATCAAAAAGCAATTTTGTAATCAGATAAATTCCTGCTGTCGAAAGTATTCCGAATATTGCAGAGAGAAGCCTGCTTGCAATTTCGGAACTGCCGGCAAAACCTGTATAGTAATGCAGTATCAGTTGATACAAAGGCGGATGGACATCTTCGCGACATTCGGAAATTACTTCCGAAGCTGACTTGAACGAAGCCGTATTAATACTGAACAATTCATCTATCCAATATGAATTGAAATTCAGATTAATAATTCTGAGAAGTACAGCAATGAATAATATAATTACAAAGAGAGAATAAAAATATTTAATCTCTGTAGGGTTTTCGGCAGAGAAGTATTTTGTTTTTTTGATTCCGAAAAAAAATATCAGAGATAAAAACAAAAGAAAGATAATAACAAAAAGACTAAACATAAGAATGCAAATATAATAGAGCGCTAATGAAATTAGATTTTTTAATTATTCTCAGAGCAAAATATAATCAAGCATTGCTGGAAGCATGAGTTCGGAATAATTTCAGAAATCTTACTTTGTATGCCATACAGAAGATTAATTTGGCTTTGTTGCCGGTATGATCTGACCTCTGTGGCATGTGTAACATGATACAGATGCATTCTCCGAGTCAATTTCTTTAATATTAGAAATCATATTTCTTATCTGACCGGAGAGTTTCATCATTTCTCTTGCAATAATTTTTTCCTTTTTTTCATTGGAAGCCCAGTCTTCAGTATTGTGACAATGTTCACAGCTTACGCCAAGCGAATTGCTAAAACCTTTATCCATAATAGAAAGAATTTTTTCAGCAGGCATTTCTTTCAGCATTTGAAGGTCTTTGAAGACTGTTTCCGATGGCAATTGTTCTTTGCCTTTAATTTGTTCTTTAAGTGCATCAATGTAAATTTTTTTCTTTGCTTCGACAGAGTCAGAATCTGAATTAGTTTTATTAAAAGCAGATTTTTCTGAAATCAGAACAAGGGAAAAGATTACAAGAGAAAAAACAAATAGGGAAATTAGATTTTTCATTTCAGTATGATTTGATTAAAAAATTAATTGTTTATTATGACATTTTCTTATTATTCCAAAACAAATAAAACGGAATTCCCGACAGGACAAGTACAAGTCCAATGCCTGCATCGCGCGGATTTTGCAATACGGTAACCAGAACTAATACAAAAATAAAATTTAATATGCTTATATCAAGTATTGGAGCTTCTTATCTTTTTAGAATTGTATATTGAACATCAATAAATTAAATTTCTGATGAAATTATTGTAAATCAAATTAAATAACTATTCATGAAATTTAGGCTTGGAGAATTATTTTGTGGACCTGGTGGAATTGCCTTAGGGGCAAAAGAAGCGGCTTTTATTATTAATGGGAAAGAATTCTCAATAGTTCATGAATGGGCAAATGATTATGATAAAGATACATGTGAAACTTACTCTAAAAATATTTGCTCAGTAAACACAAAATCAGTAATTTGTAAAGATGTTAGAAAACTGAACATTGATAAGTTAACGGAAATAGACGCATTAGCTTTTGGTTTTCCATGTAATGATTTTTCTATTGTAGGTGAACAGAAGGGAATTGAAGGACCTTATGGTCCTCTATACTCTTATGGAGTTAAAATTCTACAAAAATTCCAGCCTTTTTGGTTTCTAGCAGAAAATGTAGGAGGATTGCGAAATTCCAATGATGGAAAGGCATTTGAAAAAATAATAGAAGATTTAAGAGATGTTGGTTATGACGTTAAAGCTCACCTTTATAAATTTGAATATTATGAAGTTCCTCAAAGGAGACATCGAATAATAATTGTGGGAATAAGAACGGATTTAAATTTAGATTTTAAAATCCCGATTTTAAAAAGCCCCAGAATTATTACCTCTAGAGAAGCAATAGAGAATCCACCAATAATTGAAAACTCACCAAACAATGAATTGACAAACCAGTCAAACAATGTGATTGAAAGACTTAAGCACATTAAGCCGGGTGAAAATGCTTTTACTGCAAAGTTACCAGAACATTTACAATTAAATATTAGAGGAGCTCAAATAAGTCAGATTTATAAAAGGCTTGATCCCGATAAACCTGCTTATACAATAACAGGAAGTGGGGGAGGAGGAACACATGTATATCATTGGAAATATAACAGGGCATTAACAAATCGTGAAAGAGCAAGACTTCAAACTTTTCCTGATGATTTTATTTTTTACGGTTCAAAAGAAAGTGTGAGAAAGCAGATTGGAATGGCAGTTCCTCCTAGAGGTGTAAAAATAATATTTGAAGCAATATTAAAAACATTCGCAGGAATTGCTTATGAAAATACTGAACCAAATATTAAATTAAGTCAAAAAAATTTATTTGGAGAATTAGTTTCAGAATCAACAGAGGAATACTCTTAAAAATGAGTTTAATAACTAGTAAACTATTTGAAAAAGCACTTGTTGAACCCTTAAAAAATGGTGCGAACACATTGTATGTTGTTTCGGGTTATGCAACTGCTATGATGGTAATGCGACACGCTCATTTTGCAAGAACTTTAAAAAAAGGTTTTTCTATTCGATTGATTGTTGGAATGTGTCCACTAGACGGAATTGATAAAAAAAATCATTTAGCATTTAAGGATTTGCAGACAAACAAATTTGAAATCGATTTCAAATGCAACTATGTTATTGATTCTCCTCCTGTTCATTCCAAAATATATGCTTGGTATAAAGACAAAAATCCTATTGCAGGATTTGTTGGTTCTGCAAATTACACACAAAGCGGATTTAGTTCTTCTATGAGAGAAATATTAATAGAGGAAGATGCAAAAACATGTCGTGAATATTTTTTTTCACTGTTGGATGAAACCGTAAATTGTGATAATGAGAATATTCAGGAGCTAATTAATATTTATGATAGAATCTTATTAAATAAGAAGGTATTGATACCAGATGAATCTGATGAAGTTAACACTGTGTTAACTTCTAATATTCTCAATCTGCCTAATGTAACTCTTACATTTCTTGAAAAAAAAGGAGAAGTTCCTTCGAGATCTGGTTTAAACTGGGGTCAAAGAAAAGGCAGAGAGCCTAATCAAGCTTATATTAATATTCCTGCAAAAATTGGCAGATCAGGTTTTTTTCCTGATAGATATAAAACTTTTACCATCTTCACAGATGATAAGAAACAATTTATTTGTGTTCGCGCACAAGATAGCGGCAAAGGTATTCATACAACCTTAAACAACTCATTACTTGGTGAGTATTTCAGATATCGACTTAATTTATCCAGCGGTTCGTTTATAACAAAGGATGATTTAGTTAAATACGGAAGAACAGATGTAACTTTTTACAAAATTGATGAAGAAAATTATTTGATGGATTTTTCAGTTCGTTGATTTATGTTCTTTATAATTTTATCGATACACTTACTATTCTTTTTCTCTATTTCTTTTGCCCAGAATCGAATTACAATCCACCCATTTTTCTTAAGTTCTCGGTTTATTTTGTTATCTCTAATTATGGTTCTCTCAATTTTCGCAAACCAATATTTTCTATTGCTTTTTATTCTATATTTTTCATTTGACCAGTTTTTACCATGCCAAAATTCACCATCACAAAATACAGCAATTTTTTTTTGTTTAAATGTGAAGTCAGGTTTTCCTAATACTGTATAATCATTTTTTCGATAGCGTAATCCTTTATTCCACATTAATTTTCCTAATAAGATTTCAATTTTTGTATTCTTGCTTTTTATGGCTTGCATGTTTTTTCTTCTTTGTGAAATCGTTAGATTATCCATTCAATTACTCTGATTTTTCTTTTTTATTCCAAAACAAATAAAACGGAATTCCCGACAGGACAAGTACAAGTCCAATGCCTGCATCGCGCGGATTTTGCAATACGGTAACCACTACGAGAGTCAGACAAAAAATCACAAATACCATGGGAATGACAGGATATCCGGATACTTTGTAAGGTCTGTCATGATCTTTCATTTTTTTTCTTAATACAAAGACGCCGAAAGCGCCTGCTCCGTAAAAAATAAAAGAAGCGAAGATTACCATATCAGTAAGCTGATCGAATGTTCCTGACAGCACAAGCAGGCAAGCCCAGCAGCCCTGAATTATCAATGAAGTATAAGGAGTTTTGAATTTCGGATGGACATTTCCTGCTGATTTAAAGAACAGTTTATCCCGTGACATTGCAAAATAAATTCTTGAAGAAGCCAGAATCGTGCCGTTTGTAGTTCCGAATGTAGAAATCATAATAAGAATGGAAATAAAAAAAGCGCCGCCGAAACCCAGAAATTTTCTTAGGACTTCTACTGCAACGATTGTATTATCTTTACTGCTTATATCAATGATTTCATTTACCGGAAGCACATACATGTAAGTAAAGTTTATCAGCAGATAAATTACCAAGACAATTCCCACTCCAGTAAAAAGCGCTCGTGGAATATTTTTTTTGGGATTTTTTATTTCACCGCCGAGATAACCGATGTTATTCCATCCGTCATAAGCCCAAAATGCGCCGAGCATTGCGGCAAACATGGCACCGAATAATCCAAGTGACGAGTCATATACTGCCTGAGGATTTTGTCCGATAGGTGTAATATTACCGGCTGAACCGCCGCTTATTGTAAGTCCGAGAATTATGATCACAAAGATACCGGCTACTTTAAGCGCAGTAAATAAGTTATTAATGTAACCTCCGAAAATTACACCGAGATAATTTGCGGAAGTAAGAAATATGATTGTAAATATCGTTAATGCTTTTACACCGAAACTTTGAAAAGGAAAAAAGATGCCGAGTATGCTGAAGCTTTCTGCTACTTCACTTAACCGAGGCAGAGGAATAACGGCATTTACTGATTCAGCAAAAACATAAGCAATAGATGCGATAGATGCGGATTGAATCACGGAAAAACATGACCATCCATAAATGAAAGCAAATGCTTTGCCGTACATTTCCTTGAAGTAAACATACTGACCGCCCGGCGCTGCAATGAGTCCTGCGATTTCGGCATTTGTAATTGCGCCAATAAAGGTAATTATTCCGGCAATCAGCCAGCAAAGGAGAAGAATTCCTCCTGATTGAACATCGGCTGCCATGGGAGCAGCTTTTTTAAAAACACCGGATCCTATCATTGAGCTGATTACAATCATGATAGCTGTATAAGAGCCAAGCTTCGTAAGCAGTCCGCTTGAATGAACTTCGTGTGCAGAATTTTTTGACATGGCAAAATAGGTTAATTGAAAATGGAGACTGAAAAAATTATCATTCCGAACTTAACTGGAATCTGCTGCATATATATTTAGCTGTTATAATATTCTGAATAAAGTTCAGTTTTATAAATTATTTCTTATATTAACAGCAATCGAGATTTTTGCTCAATCGATGTATGAGTTTGTGGAGCTGGGGGGAAAAACCGTTTAAACGGTTTTTTACCGCCGGTGATGCGCCCGCTCTCCTTTTCTGAACTCGAGATTTTTTGCTCAATCGATGTATGAGTTTGTGGCACTGGGGGAAACCGTTTAAACGGTTTTTTACCGCTGGTGATGCGCCCGCTCTCCTTTTCTGAACTCGAGATTTTTTGCTCAATCGATGTATGAGTTTGTGGCGCAGGGGGAAACCGTTTAAACGGTTTCCCCCCACCCCGACTCCACATTCCTGCTCACTTAAAAAATACCTGAGCTATTTCATACATTTCCATATCAACAGTCTTTAACTTCCCTACTGAATCCGATATCGGAATGTCCGTTACTTTGTCCCCTTTTAAAACTGCCATTCTGCCAAACTTTTTCTCGGCAGCCATCTCAGCCGAATATATCCCAAGCCTTGTTCCAAGTATCCTGTCAAATGCTGAAGGTACTCCACCTCTCTGTACATGTCCTAATATTGTTGCCCTTGTTTCAAATCCCGTTATTCTCTCGACTTCTTCTGCAAGAAAATTTCCAATCCCACCGAGTCTTTCCCTTCCAAAATCGTCAAAATGACTTTGCTTTTTCGAAGTATCAAGTTCTTCCTTTGAAAATGTTGCTCCTTCTGCTATAACAATAATTGAAAAAATTTTTCCCCTTTTATATCTGCTCTTTAAAATTTCTATTACATCGGATATTTTTGATTTTACTTCAGGTATGATTACTACATCCGCTCCGCCGGCAATCCCGCTGTATAATGCAATCCATCCTGCATGTCTTCCCATTACTTCAAGTATCATTATCCTGTGATGCGATTCTGCAGTTGAATGAAGTCTGTCTATTGCCTCAGTTGCTATTCCTACAGCCGTATCAAATCCAAATGTATAATCAGTTCCCCAAATGTCATTGTCTATTGTTTTCGGCACACCTACAACATTTATGCCAAGCTCTTGCGCTTTGTGTGCAATGTGCAGCGAACCCTCGCCCCCGATTGCTATAATGCAGTCAAACCCTTCCTTTGAAATCTTGTGAACAAGAGTTTCTTCTCCGTTCTTTTCCTGAAATGGACTAAACCTTGCCGTACCGAGTATTGTTCCGCCCTTGTTAATAATGCCAGCAATGTTATTCAGATTAAGCGGCTTGTAACTCTCGTCAAATATTCCTTTCCATCCATTCATTATTCCAAATGCTTCAACTCCCAGCTGATCGCATTTCCTTACTATTGCTCTTATGACAGCATTTAATCCGGGACAATCTCCGCCGCTGGTAAGTATTCCGATTTTCATTTGCAAGAATTTTTATAAATTTTTAATTTTTTATTTTACGGGAGGATCATTAATCAGATATTTAAACTTAGCTATAAACTCCTCCGTCTTCATATTACCGATCAATGCAAGCCTCGCAACATTTTTTATCTCGTCAAAATCATTTGCTTCAAGTCTTATCATGTATTTCCGTGCTACCTGATAACTGTCCGAATCTACATCCACTTCCCTCGTTTCAATTTTTCCCTTCTCGCTGATTATGTCTTTAAACTTAATTGGTATCAGCTGACCTTTATCTACTGTTACTATCGCACCGGAATTTCCCTCAAGTAGATACCGTACTGCGGCATAACCCAGATCCTGAGTATATTCGCAGTCAAACGGATTAGGCGCTGCACATCTCAATTCATAACCTATGTCTTTGTTCACAATTGTAACATTTATTCCTCTTTCTCTAAATCTTCTTCTGACTTCGTCTTTTGTAATTCTGCCAATGTCAATTTCCGAAAGTCTTATATTGCCGTGTAGATCTTTCTCGAGATTAACATAAGGATGTTGCTTCAGCTCTTCCTGATCTATTCTTGTGATAATTCCTTCTGCTAATACTGCTACTCCGTATGGATTGCCCAATGCCATTCTCTTTATGATAGATACTTCAAGTATGTCGCATACTGTTTCGAAGCTGATCGTTCTGTCCCTGAATTCTTCACCGATTATTGTTAAAGTTGCGCCGGCGGATTTTCCAATACCAAGCGCAAGATGTCCGGCTTTCCTTCCCATAGATATAACGTAGTACCATCTCCTTGTTGTAGCAGCGTCTACCATTAGAGACTGCACAATGTGAAACCCGAAATCCCTTGCTGTCTGATAACCGAATGTCGGCATGTTACCCGGCAACGGCAGATCATTGTCAATTGTCTTTGGAATATGCGCTACCTGAATCTGACCTTTGGCAAGCTCGTCAATTTTGTATGCGCTTGTTGCAGTATCGTCTCCTCCGATTGTAACGAGATAATCAACCGACAACTGTGTTAGCGCTTTCAGAGTGGCATCGAGCATTTCCTTGCTCTTTGCAGGATTCACACGGGATGTATGAAGTATGCTGCCACCGTCGAAATGTATTCTTGAAACATCATCAATTCTCAATTCCCTTGTATGACTCGAATCACCCTTTGAAAGATATTCAAACCCATCATAAATTCCCGTAACTGATAATCCTGAATTTATTGCTTCTATGGTTACTGATCGTATTACTCCGTTAATACCGGGAGCTGGTCCTCCCCCTACTAATATTGCAAGCGTTTTCTTACGATAATGGTCTTCTTTCATTAGTATCTTAATTAATTTTTACTGAATATGATTTCTTGTATCTGTTTTGAATTATCAACATGGCAATAATATAAATGAATGCGCCTAAAATAAATACAAACTTAAAGCCATACATCATTGCAAAAATTACTGCCACTACGGTTCCTATTACCGAAAAAAATCCGTTAACTCCCCATGCAAATGCTGCAAACCTCTTCTCTTCAGGCAGTATCATTGAAATTCCCAGCGGGAATGGCATTCCCATGAAAAAACCTAAAGGAAAAATTATCATAACCGAAACTGCTACTCTTAATGCAGGATTCATTCTTACAAAAGATTCATAAAAATACTCATTAAACATTCCTATTAACAATACAAGCGTTACTATTATTCCGAAAATTAAATAAAGTCTCTTCGGATTATTTCCAAATACTTTTGCAGATACAAGGCTTCCTATTCCTGATGAAACAAGCATTGTGGAAACTACCGTGAGCAGTGTAACTGACGGCTGTCCGAGAAATAAAGTGAATTTCTGTATCATGCAAATCTGAAGCAGTATGTATCCGAAACCAAGACAACAGAAATATATCAGAAATTTTTTGTCCATGGAATATTCGTCTCCTTTTTTATCTCCTGTTTTTTCCTTGGAAAATATCTTTATAGGCAGCAATATGAATATTCCCGCAATTAATATACACTGTATTAATATTGCAATGAGCATTGTCTCTGCAACAGGTTTATCCTTCAGTGCAAGAATAGCTCTGTCGTCCTGTGAAAATGTTTCCTTTATGCTTTCCAATGATAAATTTCCAAATCCAATGTTCTGATCAAAAAACGGTTTGTCGTCTGTTGCAGGCTTTACTGATGATTCGGGAAACTCCGTCATTATTGTATTTATCCCAGATTCAATAAATGTCTTAAGCGGAGATTCTGTTTTTGATATCGGATCATACAGCAAATCAAGTCCGAGTGAACTTGATTCATCTCTTATGTTAAGTATCTGCTCCTGTGTAAATCCATCCTTCTTGTACAAAACTCCCGCAAGAAAACTCCTGTCTCCTTCAAAACTACCCGGAGGTCTTCGGAATATTATAAACTTATTTTTACTGCTGTCAAGTCCTCCGCTGATTTCAAGTCTTGCAGCTTTAATTGTTTTGATTAATTTCGGTATTTGGTTTTCCGGTCTCGTAATATAAAGCACTCCGTCTTTTTCTAAATGTTTTAAATATTCTTTGACAGCTTCCTTTGTAAGTATGTAATTTTCTACCATGCTCATCGCTCCGCTTGAAACAGCAGAGGATGAAATCGTATGTGCAGATATGATAACATCATACAAAATTCTTTTCGATGATAGTACTGAACGGGCATCGTCTGTTATAAGCTTGACTCTCTTATTGTCTTTTACAAGTGGTCCTGTCCAGAAATTCAGATCATCATTAATCAGATTGTTAAGTATTCCGTTAATTTCAACTGCAGTAATGCTTTTTGCATTGTGATACAATCCGGTTAATATCTCTCCACCTCCCGCAGAACCTATGATGAAAACTTTGTCTGCTGAATCTTTGAGCTTAAATGCAAGATTGGAAGCATCGGCAGGCTTTCTTTCAAGAGGAAAAGATTTCACGTTCGGTATGTTGGTTGTTGCATTACCGGCGTCAATGATAGCAAGCATAATGTCATAACCGTCAGGAGATTTTTCTTCCTCCTTCATCACATCCACTCTTGAAAAAGTATTCCAGTCGGTTCGTATCTTTAAATCCGGTCTCGACTTAATGTAATTCCCGTATATCTTGTTCGTTGTCACATTTATTGGAAATCTATTGTCAGAATCTATGAGAAAAGTCATGCTTAATCCTGCCAAAATAAAAGCCGCAAGTGAAAGTGATTTGTATTTTTCAAATCCGAAAACTATTGCTGCAAGAAATCCGAATACTGCAATAAATACAATGCTTCCGTTTCCTCCTGCAGCCGGCATTAAAATTATAAATGCAAGACATGCAAAACCGGCTCCCGTTAAATCAAAAAAATATAACTTTGATATTTCATGTTTGAATTTTGATAACAGTAAGGAAATTATTATTCCCGAAAAAAAGAAAGGAATCGTAATCAGCAGATAAAACAAAGGAAGATATAAAAACTGTATGGGATCGTTAAGCAGACTGAAAGGATCAAAAGGAATTTTATTTATAAGTATAAAACTGAATATTACGCTTACTCCGAATATTATCGATAAAATCGTGAGCAGTCTGTCGGTATCATAAGACGAGATTTTTTTATTTACGGAAACAAACACTCCGCTTATTCCAAATCCAAGCAGCGCTATGCTGATAATCAAAAAAGCAAAATGATGCCAGAGAGCTACAGACATGACCCGCGTCATGGTATACTCAAGCAGCAATGTCGATAATGCTATGAGAAAAATTCCTGCATAATAAGAAGTCTTTACTTTCGGCGAATTGTTGATCGAAGCTTTTTTTAAAATCATTAAACTTTTTTTATTTATGAATACTTATTTCACTGTCTTAAGCAAATGTATCTCTGATAATTGTTTTAACAAACTCTCCATCCTGTCAAGCTTCATCATGCTGCTTGCATCGCTTAGAGCTTTACTCGGCTCAGGATGCGTCTCGATGAAAAATCCGTCAACTCCCGCAGCTGCTGCAGCTCTTGCAAGCGGCGTAATAAATTCCGGAGAACCTCCGCTGACTCCTTTTTCCCCGGAAGGCATCTGAACCGAATGCGTCGCATCAAATATCACGGGATATCCGGTTTTACTCATGATGACAAGACCTCTCATGTCAACAACAAGATTATGATATCCAAATGACGAACCTCTTTCTGTAAGGAATATTTTTTTGTTTCCCGTAGATGAAACTTTTTTTGCCTGATACTCCATGTCTTCCGGTGCTAGAAATTGTCCTTTCTTTATGTTAACAATCTTTCCGCTTCTGCCCGCACTTTCGAGAAGCTCTGTCTGTCTCGAAAGAAATGCAGGAATCTGAAGCACGTCGGCAACTTCGGCAGCATCGGGTATCTCTGATTCCGAATGAACATCGGTAAGTATAAGCGTTTCAAATTCTTTCTTTGCATCTGACAATATCCTGAGAGATTCTTCTATGCCCATTGTTCTGAACGAATCTGCAGAAGTCCTGTTGGCTTTAATGTATGAAGATTTGAAAATGAAAGGTATATTTAGCTTGTTTGTGATTTCCTTTAGCGCTTCACACGTTTTGAACACTACTGATTTTGATTCTACAACGCACGGTCCGGATATCAGCAAAAAGTTTTCCGGATGTTTTAAATTGTATTCATTGAATAAATATTCGGGTAACATATTATCTGTTTAAGTAGCTGTTTAATTTTTCTGTCAATTCTTTTTTGGAATAATTTGATTTACCATACATACCTCTGATTTCCCTCTGTCTCAAGGCTTCATAAAAACAGATTGCAGCCGCAACTGATACATTCAACGATTGCACCATTCCGTACATGGGTATGATAAAATTTTTATCCGCAAGCATCGATACTTCCTCCGAAACTCCCGAATGTTCGTTTCCAAACACAAATGCCGTTTTACCTGTAAAATTTAAATCATACAAAGAATAACTTTTACTTTTGCTGCTAAAGCTGGTTGAATAAATTTTAAATTTCTCTTTTCTTAAATCTAAAAAACATTCTTCTACAACAGAATACTTTTTAAGCTCAATCCATTTTTTAGCACTGGCAGAAGACGTTTTTCCTATTTTGGGAAATTTACTGCTGTTATATATCAGATAAACTTTATCTATACCTACAGCATCTGCTGTTCTTAATATAGCGCTTACATTATGCGGGTCATGTATGTTTTCCAATACTACGGTTAAATATTTCTGACGTCTTTGCGTAACCTCCTTTAATCTGGAAAATCTTTTAGGTGTCAAGCGTGTTTAGAATTTTAAATGAAAAATTAATTATTTAACTTTCTTTAAACAATTAACAAATATTCATATATGAATAACATAAAGATTAAACTTCTCTTTGTAATCTTATTCAGTTTAATTGTTTCAATTCATTCTTACGCTCAAAATAAAACAAAAATCACTTTAAAAGAACCGAGAAACAACTGGGGACTAGGATTCGTTTATTCGGAAAGCGGTTTCGGCTTTTCGGTCGGCAAATATTATACGATTGGAAAAAGTACTGATTTGTTTTTTAATATATTGTTTTCCAACGTAACCGATTCAAGAGAAATAGAACGCTACGATTTATACGGTAATCCCGTAGTTTACGGAAAAGTAAACCGCATCTTCATGTTCCCTTTAAGCATCGGCATTAATAAAGAATTATTCAAAGGCGATCTTGAGGGAAGCTTTAAGCCGGTCATCAATTTCGGCGTTGCTCCCACTCTCATACTTACAAACCCTTATGATAAAAGTTTTTTCAATGCAATCGGCTACACGACATCAAAGTTTGCCGTCGGTCCTTTTGCCGGTATCGGATTCAATTACAGCCAAAGCGAAAACACATCGCTCAATATAAGAGTCGGTTACTATTACCTTCCGGTAATCGGCGGCGGCCTTCAGAGTCTTGAGAGCAGTGAAATCTCTAATGTCGGCGGGTTTCAGCTTTCATTAGGAGTGAATTTTCTGAAGTAATTTTTAAAAGTCCCTGTTTAAAGTTAGAGTTGAAAAATCTGAAAGTATCATAATTAATTTGTTTATCTGATCTTATGCAGAAGCGAATTGAACTCTGCTTCTTTGAAATTAAACTCTGATTCAATGATCTTTTTCATTGAAGCGAATATCACATATCCTCCGTTGTAAGGAAAAAGCAGTTCCCCCAATAAATAAATTTTGTATCCAAGGTGTTCTGCAAACTGATTAAAAAAATTAATGTCATAAAACCAGTCACAATGTTTATCGTTATATTTGTTTATTTCTGGATTAGCCGACAGTAAATACCCTTTCACCTTCAAACATTTGTGAATATTCTTCCAGCATTCAAATTGATTTTTTACATGTTCCGATGTTCCGCAGTTTGTTACAATGTCAAACTCATTATAATATTTTTCGGGAAGAGCTTTTGACAAGTCCAGTTCGAGTGCACCGTCAAGCCCGTTCAAATCAACGGACGTATGTTTTACTCCTTTGCTTTGCCAGTATTCCTTTGCAGTTAATGGAAGATTCAGGTTTTTGATAAGTTTAATATCCTGAAATGTCTGATTTCCTAACTCAAGCATGCTTATTTCACTAAGAGTTTTTCCATTTTCCTCTGCAAAATTATTTACATAATAATCATAAAGCCAGAAATCCGGCTGAACAATTCCCATAAAATTTACTTTTTAATTCTGTAATGATACAACTTCAAACTTTAGTTTTAAGCCTCTTAATTGTATATCCTCTTACTGCAGCTCTTTTTAAAAAATCATTACTGTCATATCCATCGATCAACTTTTCATCGTATCCGCTTATTTTTTCCCAAACTTCTTTTTTGAAAAGCATAAAATCATTTTTTAAATGCTGGTTTTCTTTTTTGACTGCATATTCTGTTTCGATTCCGACAATATCACCTTTATCAATTGTTTTTTCTATAAAAGTCTTTTCTAGTTTATCGCCGGATTTAAGAATCAAAATCCATTTTCCCTTTGCAAAATCCACCGCAGCATTTTTTGCCGAAACTGATAAGCTGTTGTCCGTTTCAATAATTTTTATTTTATGCAATTCTGCCAACTCCTGAAGCTTAAGAGAGTGTGTATTTTTCCGGTCATTGATTAAAATAATCTCGATTACTTTAACTGTTTGTTTCTTTACAACTTCAATGGTTTTGATAAGTTCTTCTTTCAGGTAGTTTCCATGAATTATCACCGACACGCTGTTTTTCCAAGTAGCTGCCCAGTGGTGTACTGCATGTGTGTTTTCAGTTATGCAATCTGGTTTATACTGTTCGTCTGGACAATAAGGATAAAAGTAATCTGAACTTAGAATTTGAATTCCACTCACAATGCAATTTTTATTTTCGGAAATCCAGCCTCTGTCTTTCATCAATTCTGTAAACATTAAAGGTCCTGTACCGACTTCAATATCATTTCTCAATACATCAATATTGTCCATGTATGTCATGCAGTCCTTCAGGAATGAATTTCCTTTGCAAGTGCCAAACACCGCATTATTGATAAAGTTATTGTTACTTCTGGATTCAATTCCCGCAAACATGTTATTTCCCAGAAGCATGTCAAAACTTTTTATTACTTCCACATCAATGTCAAAATACAAACCTCCTGTTTCATATACCCGCTGAGTTCTTGCATACTGCGCGGCTACAGCATATCTTTTTTCATAAATGAATTTTTTCGTGAATGGATTCTTCGACACATTCTCCAACGTTATCATTCTGATTTCATAATCAGGCAGAAATCGTTTCCAGCTTTCAATATAGTTTTGAAATTTCGCCGGAAGCGGCTTGTCGTTAATCCAGGTCGAATATATTATTTTAGGTATACTCATTTCTTAAAATACCATGAAGGAAATTCAATGCCGTTCCAGAAATCATTTTTTGTTAATCCGATTTCTTTGTAACCGTAATCTCTGCAAAAATCATTTACTGCTTCAATAACTCCGAAGTGCTCGAGATACCTGCAATAATCGTGTCCCGAAATGATTCCTCCCCGTCTTACTTTGGGAAACCACGATTGCATATCTTCCAAAACACTTTCGTAACGATGATCTGCATCGATGTAAACAAAATCAAGAGACTCATCTTCTATTTTCAGGGATATGTTTTTTGAATTTCCTTTGATAAGAACGGCATCAGGCAGAAGAAGCTTTTTTGCATCTTCATAATCCTGTGTGTCTTCCCATATATCTACGCATAGAAGTATTCCTTTCCAGTATTTTAATATTTGCCTGGAAAATTTTCCTTTCTTAACTCCTACTTCAGCTCCCGTTCCCTTTAAATAATATTCCTGAAACAACTTTCCCAGTTCGTCCCTTTTTTCAATTTGTTTGAAATTCATGTGTCTGATTTCAGAATATTAACAGTATTTTATCACTAAATATTTCACGTTTTGGAAATTTATACTTTCTCTTTTCAATAATAACTCAAAGTATAATTCAATCATGAATCTTTCAGAAAAAAACAAACTCACATTTATAAATTATCATTTAAAATTTACTATTGAACAAAGTACATCTCCACCATTCCTTTATTCTTAGCTTCTATTGCGCCGCGGGGAATGCATTTGAATTTATCTTTTACAAATCTGTATGTGCTTTCCGAAATGTTTATCTTGCCCGATTCTCCGTGCTGCTCCATCCTCGCCGCCATGTTTACCGCATCTCCCCAGATGTCGTAAGTAAATTTCTTCAATCCTACAACTCCGGTAATAACAGGACCCGTGTGTATTCCTATTCTGAATTCAAATTCGGGTAAGTCCTGAATTTTCTTTGTCATGCTGAATCCTTTTATGAACTCCATCATGTCAAGTGCTGCTCTCACTGCTTTTACTGCATGATCATCCACTGGTTTGGGCAAACCGCATGCGCAAACATATGCATCACCTATTGTTTTGATTTTTTCAAGCCCGTGTTTCTCCACTATGTAATCAAATGCCCTGAAGCATTCATCGAGCTGAGTAACAAGCTCGCTTGGAGTCAGCATTTCCGCAATTTTTGAAAAACCCCTGATGTCAGCAAACATTACCGTAACCTCATCATGCTTTCGCGCATAAGATTTTCCGAACTCTTTCAGCTCAGCCGCAATTTCCTCCGGAAGAATGTTAAGCAAAAGAGAATCAGATCGTTTCTTCTCTTCCTTTAAAAGCTGAAGATCTGTTCTTGCCTGCATCAGATCTTTGTAACGCGAATAAGCCAGCGTAAAAACCGATGCAGCACGCTTAAGCAGCTCCCAGCTTTCTTCCGATATATCCCCTTCCGATATAGCTGCAACCGCGCCGTCGGAAAATTTGTGCATGTGATATATCCTTTCCGGAATGTTTTCCGCGTAGAACTCTTTCAGCTGTGGAGATAATGAAAAGCAATATTCGATCCATTCCTTTCTTTCTTCTTTGCTCATAAACAATTTTATCCTGGTTTCACCGGATTCAAAAAATTTCAGAAGCTTCCTGCCGGTTTCGGATTGCTTAAGTTGTATGGTTATGTTATCCGAAATAAACTTCTTTTCATCAACTCTTGTGTCGCGCAGTGAATACCAGCATTCCATCTTATCCGAATTTTCCCTGTAAATAAAAATTGATGCGGTTTCAAGTTCATCAACATTTAGAAGCCCCATTTCATATCTCAATACTTTAGCAACCTCAAACAACTCTTCGGGTTCCTGCATGGCAAGAGCTCTTGCCCTTACTCTCTCTAATGCCGCTTCAATCTGTGCCTTGTGCGCCTGCGCCTCGGCAAGCGCAACATCGGAATATCTTCTATATGCAAGTCCGAATACATTTCTGAATCTTTCAAGTATTTTCAGCTCAACGTCGCTTAACTTCTTAAATACGGAAACACTCAATGCACCGAGACCTGTTGAGTATGAATAATAAATTACTTCTTTAGCTTTATTTAACTTTACATCCGGCAAGTATCCTATTTTTTTTCTGTACTTTCTCCATTCATCTATTTCTCTTTCCGTAATTTCCACTACCGTAAATGCGTCTTCAGCTTTTTTCATTTCTTCCGCCCAGGCTTTTACTGTCGGATGTTCCCTGTAAAATACTTCAATCTTTCCGGTTACACCGTAATCGGAATAGTAATAACTCAAGACGGATTCTTTTTCATCATTGTTTATGATGACTTCGGTGTTGCGCAAGTTTCTGAATCCGAGAGTTTTAAGCTCATTAAAAATCACTTCGCTTACGACTGACAGCTCTTCGGATTTTCTCATACCCATAGCCTGTGTCCTCACCCGCTCAAGTGAAGCTTCTATCCTGGCTTCTTTTGCCTGCGCTTCAGCTTTCTGCAAATCGAGAAATCTCATGTATGTAAAGTTGAATACATCAGCAAATCTTTTAAGCACTGATTTTGCCTCTTCCGAAAATTCCATATCGTTGAAAGCAAAAAGCCCGCCTGCCTGAAACGTCGTCACAAAGTAATACTGCATCTTAATTTCTTTTTCCTGCCCTGACTTTATCGGATCGGGAAGAATGAATTTTTCCTTCTCAAGCGCTTTATAATATTCTGTAATTTTTTTGCCTTCAAGCATATAGGAAAAATCTTCCTGTTTAACCCAGGCGTTATAAGCTCCTTGCAGAAGCGGATGTACGTCCATTAATACTTCCGCATTAAGTTTTGCTATATATCCTTCTTTGGTTTTTACAATAGCCCAGACATCGACTGTTCTTCTTTCCTTTTCGATAATTCCAATCCCGCAACGTGATGTTTCAAGTTTGAGCTTATCCATTTCTTCAAATACGACGGTAACTGCAGCTGCAAGATCTTCACTTCTCTGCATGGCAATCGCTTTCGATCTGACTCTTTCCAGTGATGCTTCTATCTGTGCTTCCCTGGCTTGAGCTTCGGCTTTTTGCAAATCAAGAAATCTTGTATATGTTTGCTGAAATACTTTGCCGAGCCGCATAAGTATGGCATTTTCTTCGTTTGTATAAGGAACCCCCGAAAAGTTTTCAATATACAATCCGACATTATCCAGTAACACGGTAGATATATCTAGACCGGGACAGTTGAAATAAAATTCTTGTACTTTCTCAGGTATGCCGGGGATTTTTTTGAAAAGTTTTTTGTAAAAGATGTTTTTTTCTTCAAATGAATGATGGTTGGCAAAGAAGTTCAATTTTTTCTTTTTTGCCAGGTTGAAACTATTCCAATGCGGACAATCGAAATAAGGAATGGTAATTTCTGAAGGAACGTATTCTCTGTCAGCAAGCCAGATGTGCATATCATCTCTGGCTTTGTAATCAATAATAAATCCTGTATGTCCAATATTGATATTTAATTGAACGAATTGTTCAAACACAAGCTGAATTACCTCTTTGAGCTCTTTGCTTTTCTGCATTCCCATTGTTCTGCTTCGTACCCTTTCCAAAGCGGTTTCAATTTTTGATTCCCTTGCCTGCGCTTCGGACTCCTTTATATCAAGATATCTTCTGAATGTCAGGCTTAATACAATCGAGAATCTTCTGAAAATGTTTAACTTTTCTTCTGATAATTTTTTTACAGTCCATGCAAATACAAATCCTTCCTTAAAATAAAAGAAAT
>JABAQZ010000019.1:127506-128944 GCA_019187405.1 Ignavibacteria bacterium | reverse complement strand
AACATCGTTGAGAATCTTCACCGGCAATTCAGGAAAGTTACAAAGAATAGATCAATCTTTCCAAACGATGATGCTCTAAAAAAGATGCTGTACCTGGCATACAGGGACTTGTCTAAAAAATCATCAATCGCAGTAAGAGACTGGACCTATTGCCTTTCACAATTAGCAATTATTTTCGAAGAAAGATTAGACAAATTCTTAAAATGAAAAATATTCATTTACACAAAAAAATTTACAGCCTCTCACGCAGATTACGCAGACTTCTCACGCAGATTACGCAGACTTCTCACGCAGATTCCGCAGACTTCTCACGCAGATTACGCAGACACCTCGCGCAGATTGCGCAGAGTTCACGCAGATTGCGCAGAAGTTTCACGCTGATAACGCTGATGTTTTATTCAGATTGTGTTAAGTTTCTGACACAGTAGGCGAAGGAACACTCACGCAGATACCGCAGAGTTCACGCAGATTGCGCAGAGTTCTCGCTGATTGCGCAGAGTTCTCAAGCGGATTACGCTGACTCCTCACACAGATTGCGCAGAGTTCACGCAGATTCCGCAGACACCTCGCTCAGATTATGCAGACTTCTCACGCGGATTGCACAGAGTTCTCGCAGATTGCACAGAGTTCTCTCGGATTTCGCAGAGTTCTCGCAGATTGCGTGGATGTTTCACGCAGATTACGCAGACTTCTCACGCGGATTGCGCAGAGTCTCACGCAGATTGCGCAGAAGTTTCACGCTGATAACGCTGATGTTTTATTCAGATTGTGTTAAGTTTCTGACACAGTAGGCGAAGAAACACTCACGCAGATACCGCAGAGTTCTCGCAGATACCGCAGAGTCTCACGCAGATTGCGCAGAGTTCACGCAGATTACGCAGACACCTCACGTGGATTACGCAGACACCTCACGCAGATTGCGCAGAAACCTCACGTGGATTACGCTGACTCCTCGCGCAGATTCCGCAGACTTCTCACACGGATTTCGCAGTGTGTTTCACACAGATTGCGCAGAGTTCACTCGGATTAAGCTGATGTTTTATTCAGATTGAGTTAAGTTTCTGACACAGTAGGCGAAGAAACACACACGCAGATTGCGCAGACTTCTCACGCGGATTGCGCGGTGTGTTTCAGGCAGATTACGCAGACTTCTCACACAGATTGTATTAAGTTTCTGACACAGTAGGCGAAGAAACACTCACGCAGATACCGCAGAGTTCTCGCAGATTGCACAGAGTTCTCGCAGATTGCACAGAGTTCTCTCGGATTTCGCAGAGTTCACGCGGATTGCGCAGACTTCTCTCGCAGATAACGCAGACTTCTCTCGCAGATAACGCAGACTTCTCTCGCAGATAACGCAGACTTCTCTCGCAGATAACGCAGACTTCTCTCGCAGATAACGCAGACTTCTCTCGCAGATAACGCAGACTTCTCTCGC
>JABAQZ010000019.1:0-127496 GCA_019187405.1 Ignavibacteria bacterium | reverse complement strand
ACGCAGACTTCTCTCGCAGATAACGCAGACTTCTCTCGCAGATAACGCAGACTTCTCTCGCAGATAACGCAGACTTCTCTCGCAGATAACGCAGACTTCTCTCGCAGATAACGCAGACTTCTCTCGCAGATAACGCAGACTTTTCTCGCAGATAACGCAGACTTTTCTCGCAGATAACGCAGACTTCTTACGCAGATTCCGCAGACACCTCACGTGGATTACGCTGACTCATCACGCAGATTGCGCAGTGTGTTTCACACAGATTGCGCAGAGTTCACGCAGATTCCACAGACACCTCACGTGGATTACGCTGACACCTCACGCGGATTGCGCAGTGTGTTTCACACAGATTGCGCAGAGTTCACGCAGATTCCACAGACACCTCACGTGGATTACGCAGACTTCTCTCGCAGATAACGCAGACTTCTCTCGCAGATAACGCAGACTTCTCTCGCAGATAACGCAGACTTCTCTCGCAGATAACGCAGACTTCTCTCGCAGATAACGCAGACTTCTCTCGCAGATAACGCAGACTTTTCTCGCAGATAACGCAGACTTTTCTCGCAGATAACGCAGACTTCTTACGCAGATTCCGCAGACACCTCACGTGGATTACGCTGACTCATCACGCAGATTGCGCAGTGTGTTTCACGCAGATTGCGCAGAGTTCAGTCGGATTAAGCTGATGTTTTATTCAGATTGAGTTAAGTTTCTGACACAGTAGGCGAAGAAACACTCACGCAGATTCCGCAGACTTCTCACGCAGATTCCGCAGACTTCTCACGCAGATTCCGCAGACTTCTCACGCAGATTCCGCAGACTTCTCACGCAGATTACGCAGTGTGTTTCACACAGATTGCGCAGACTTCTCACGCGGATTGCGCAGAAGTTTCACGCTGATAACGCTGATGTTTTATTCAGATTGAGTTAAGTTTCTGACACAGTAGGCGAAGAAACACTCACGCAGATTACGCAGAAGTCTCGTACAGATTGCGCAGACTTCTCTCATAGATTACGCAGAGTCTCACGCAGATTGCGCAGAGTCTCACGCAGATTACGCAGAGTCTCACGCTGATCGCGCAGATTCATTTAGATTATAAAGTATCTATGAGTTAAACTTCTATAAAGAATTCTTTAGATAAAAAAATTAAAATGTTAATTTCATATTAGTCTAAACATTTTAAGAAAATCAGTTTTCAAATTTATTAATAGAAATATAAACCTTATATTATCCTAAGAAAAACAAATAACTATTTTTATAACATTGTGTTTACTGAATGCTCTAAATAAATCAAAATTTCTATATAGATATTGCATTTAAAATTTATATTACATAAGTTTGCAAAAAGAAATAAAGGAGTTACTTCTATTATACTCTGAGCAATTGAATGAAAAGCACGATTTTATGAAAACTACCTTCTGCAACTAAAATTGAAAATTTTTTTATTTGTATAATCTGAATTATTTTAAGCAACACATTTATTAATCAACTTAAGGAGATAGAAATGAAACATTTCTTAGCAATTCTTTTTGTTTTGTCGGTTTGTTTCTCTGTAAACCAAACCGCAAATGCTGCATTCCCTCCTGCTCCAAACAGTACATCAGTACTTATACTGAGTTCGACTGTTTCAGGCGGACTTGGAAGCCAGGAAGCTAATGCAATTACATTAGCAGGTTTTACGCCGGTGCTATGTTCACCAGCTGATTGGGCATTGGGAACAGCCGGTGATTTTGCAGGATACAGAGCGGTTTGTCTTGGAGATCCGACTTGTGTGGTAGGTACTTCTACAATTGCTGCTGCAGTTGCAAATGCAACAGTGTGGGGTTCAATTGTTGACGGTAACGTTGTAATTATCGGAACAGACGAGGATTTCCATTCAGGTTCTGGTGGAACACAGCTTGCAAATTCTGCAATGGCTTTTGTACTTGCTGATGATCCGGGTCAGACAAAGACCGGCGCTTTCATCAGCTTAAGCTGTTATTATCATAATGCTATCGCCGGAACTTTAGTGCCATTGCTTGACGCTGTCAGTATCCCGGGATCAATGAGCGTTACAGGTGGCGCTTTCTTAGGAGGCGGTTGTTATAACAACGCACATATTGTGGCAACACATCCGGCGCTTGCAGGACTAACCGATGCTACATTATCAAACTGGTCTTGTTCAGTTCACGAAGCTTTTGACAGATGGGATTCTTTAAATTATCAGGTACTTGCAATAGCAAGAGATGCTGCAATAAATTATATTGCGCCTGACGGATCACAGGGAATTCCTTACATTCTTGCAAGAGGTGTTAGAGTTCTTAGTGATATTACTCTTGGACCTGAAAACGATACAAACTGTATCGTAGGACCGGACCATCAATTGACAGCAACAGTAACAAGCGGAGGTACGCCTGTTGTTGGAGCAACAGTAACATTTACAGTTATCAGCGGACCTTGCGCAGGCGTTATTGGAAATGCGGTAACAAACGGCGCTGGTGTAGCAACGATCAGCTATCATTGCAATACTCCCGGAACTGATTATATAAAAGCTACATTTGTCGATGCTCTTGGAAATACACAGACATCAAACATTGTAAGAAAAACATGGAAAGATTGCGCCGGACCGGTTGAATTATCTGCATTCTCATATTCAATCAGCAATAAAGACGTAACCCTTAACTGGTCAACTTCATCCGAGCTCAACAACTCCGGATTTGAAATCGAAAGATCAACAGGAAATAATCTGTGGACAAAAGTCGGATTTGTAAACGGTAACGGAACAACTACAAATCAAAGCAATTACACATTTGTTGACAGAAACTTAAATTCCGGTACATACAATTACAGGCTGAAACAAATTGACTTCAACGGAAACTTTGAATATTTCAATTTAAGCAGTCAGGTAATAATCGGAATTCCGTCAAAGATAGATCTCATGCAGAACTATCCGAATCCATTCAATCCATCAACAAAGATTGATTTTGAAATTCCGGATATGGGTCATGTAAAACTTAATGTATATGACAACACTGGTAAACTTGTTGCTTCTCTAATCAATGATTACAGAGCTGCAGGTTACTATACCACTGAATTCAACGCAGTAAATCTCCCAAGCGGAATTTACTTCTATAAGCTTGAGTTCAATGCAAACGGTCAGAATTATACAAAAGTAATGAAGATGTCGCTGATTAAATAATCAGTTGATTTAACAGATATAAATAGCCGGGAGGTGAAGAACCTTCCGGCTTTTTTATTGCAATAAAATTAATTCACGAGAATCAGAAAACAAGTTTTCAGTTGTAATGAAACTATGTTTTAATTTACATGCTTACAGATAATTGCAGTTTTAATTTGTGACAATAAGCTTTAAGATATTCAGAAGAGAATCCATTCTGGATTTTATTGAGAACAAAGTTACAAGAGTATAGATTATGTAAATAAAAATCCAACTGATTTCACAACAGATACTAACTGCAGTCAGCGGCTAATATTTCTTTATGGAGTTATGACGCCGATAAAGTTTGATGCATTATTATCGGCAATAGTCATATCGCTCCCGTCAACAATTTCATCGCCCGTAAGATCAGAAATGACGTAACCTTTCTTAAATTCCGAAGCTGCATTTTCAATTATTGCCATATCGGATGCATCAATGACGCCGTCTTTGGTAATTTCTCCGTTGTAAATACAGAACCTGCTTCCTTTCTGAATCTGATTACTGCCAAAAGCCTGATTGGCTGACAAAGTAAAATCAAAGGATGCAGAAGATGAAACAAACGATTGAGGAGACGCGCTCCATGTTTCAACAGAATTTCGGTGTTTGATTACAAGATAATACTGAATGCCGTTCTGAGCCTGCGAAAAATAAAAATTCCCGTTTCCTCCGGTATTTAAAACAGAAGTTGCGGAATCAATTATTCCATAAGGAGAAACAGAACTTCTTAAAAGCACAGTTGCTGTATCGGAAATCATCAGATTAGTATTTTCATTATAAAATCCCTGAATAAGTGTTGTAAGTTCGAGCGACTTATCCTGCCTGTATCTGATTGTGTTGTAATCAATTCCTCCTTCAAGACCTTTGCTGAAACCAGTTACAAAAATATTTCCTTCGGCATCATTTCTAATCATAACTGCTTTGTCAGTATCATTGTCTATGTAATTATATTTTTCTTCCCATTTTAAAATTCCGCTCTGATTAAGCTTTACGGTTAAAAAATTGTATCCGGTAATTCCGTCATTGCAATAGCCGGTTGCATAAATCTGACCGGAGAGATCCGAGCAAATCGAGAAAGCTTTATCATCCAGTCCGGCAGCTCCGTTGATGTTTTTAACCCAGGACTGAGTACCGTCAGGCAGGTATTTTATGATTGTGAAATCCGAATTTGAAATTGTATTAACAGAACTTCCTGCTGCATAAATGTTACCGGCATTGTCGGTTGTAACCGAATTCGATTCATCTTCGCTGTTTAAAGTTCCGTTGTGCAAAGCAGCCCATTGCTGACTGCCGGAGGAATTATATTTCACTGTAAGCATGTCAAAATTTTGCGAACTCAAACTTGCTTCTGCAGTACCGGTAAATGTTTTTCCTGTTACAATAACATTGCCTGAATTGTCTAATACAATATCTGACGGGATATCAGAATTATTCAAAAACCCGTTATACCTTGCCTGCCACAGCAGATTTCCGTTTATACCGAATTTTACTACAGCAACATCTTCCAATGTACCTGCTCCAATGCTTGAACCTGTTACAAAAATATTTCCCGCTGCATCGGAAATCATTGCAGTCATAATATCATCGGCATTGCCCGGTCCGTTATAAAAAGCTTTCCACTGAATTACACCTGATGAATTGTATTTAATGAGAATAAAATCTTTTCCTGTTCCCGACGAATCCCGGTAACCTCCCGTATAAACATTTCCGGAAGCATCAACAAAAATCCCTGCAGCATAGTCATCTCCGTTTGAGCTGCCGTTGTATCTCTGGACCCAGTTTTCAGTACCATCTGGATTGTATTTTATAGTAACAATGTCGTTGCCTGAAGATGCTCCTTGGCTTGTACCGCAAGTAAAAACATTACCTGAATTATCAACGGCAACATCTGCAGACTTATCAATTCCGGAATTCCCGTCATATCTTGCAGCCCAAAGCGGTGCGCCTGAAGAATTATACTTAACAGTTGCCATGTCATAATTTGCAACTTTATCAAAGCTGTAACCCGTTGCATAACTGTTACCGGAATTATCATTAACAAGGGAAACGGGAATGTCAATACCCGTACCTGCACCATCGTATCTGGATTCCCAGTTGAGTGATGCATCCTGATTGTAATTTAATATCAGATAATCGCTTGTTCCGCATAAAGGATTAAAAAAGAAACTGTAGCTGTCACCGAGTACAAGAACATTTCCCATGTTGTTTTTAATCAGCTTTATGGGAATATCATCCTGTCCGCCCGGACCGTCATAAGTTTTTGTCCATAAAACATCACCCGAAGGATTGTATTTTATTAAAATTAAATCTGAAGTTCCGTCAGAAGATTTAACGCTGTTTCCCGTTACATAACTGTTTCCTTCTGCATCATTCAATACATCAACGGCTTTATCAAAAAAATTTTCGACTCCGTTATAATATTTAAACCACTGCTGGACGCCTGATGAATTAAATTTCACTGTTAAAAAATCATAGTAAGGTGAAAATGTATTTGAATATCCTGTAAGAAATACATTCCCAGCAAGGTCAACGCTCATGGCAAATGGATTTTCTTCGCTTGTTCCTGCTCCGGTAAATCTTGAAACCCATTGCTGATTTCCGGCAGCATCATACTTTACAACTGCAAAATCTAATCCGGTACCTGAGCCTGAACTTTTACCCGAAACATAAACATTGCTTCCTGCATCGGTGACAAGATCCGAGAGCTGGTCAGAAGAGGAGGAAGGACCGTTATATTCTCTTGTCCATAATACATTTCCGGACGGATCATATAGAATGGTAACAAAATTATATGAAGCAAGAGATTTAAAACTATATCCGCCGACGGCAATGTTTCCGTTTGATGTTACAGCCAGCTTAATAAGATAATCGTCAGAGTTTGAGACACCGTTAAATCTTTTTACCCATTGAAAGACTCCGGACGAATTATATTTCAATAATATGTAATCTGCAGAGGTACCGGTTCCGTTACTGTATCCTCCGACATAAAAGTTACCTTCGGCATCGAGAGCGGAAGTATTAGACAGATCATCAAGGTTAGAAGGACTGTTGTACAAGTTTTCCCAAAGTTTATTTCCAGAAGAATCATATTTTATCACAAGCATATCAAATAATCCCGAAGGTCCTCTTACATTCCCGGCAACATATACATTACCTGAAGTATCCACAGAGACAGATTTTCCATCCTCATTTTGATTTGGCGGTCCAGAATATTTGGCAATCCATTTTCGTATTCCGGACGAGTTGAATTTTACGGTTATCATTTTAAAATAACCGCCGCCTACGATAGATTTTCCTGTAAGATAAGTATTGCCTTTGCTGTCCGCAGCAAAATCAACCGGTGAATCTGTACTTGCCTCGGGTCCGGTATATCTGTGTATCCATTCCTGTGATACCTGAGAATACAGACTGTTTATGTTTGTGAAAATAAAAATTGATATGGTTAAAATTGTAAAATATTTTATCATGATTTGGGCTTGAATAAAGTTTGAATGTAAAATTTTTTTGAAATTAAATTAGTATTTTTGACTGTTAAATAAAAGTAATTTGAAATTTTTAAAAGGATTTTTATTTTATTTCAGAAGATGTATCTCTGAATGTAAATAGTTTTAGCCGAACATATTTCTTATTTTAGATTAACTTTATGAACAAGCTTTTAATTTATATTGTTTCATTGTTATTGTGTAATAATCTTTTTGCACAGTTACCCGATCACAACACATATTTGATTGCCAACATTGATAATTATGAAAGTTATTCTGCGCTTTGGGGATATACTGACGGAAATGGCAGAGAATATGCTATACTCGGATGTTTTGCGGGAACATCATTTGTTGATATAACCGATTCTTCAAATGTGGTCGAAGTTGATTACGTTCCCGGTGTAGGCAGCAACTGGAGGGAAATAAAGACTTATTCACATTATGCTTATGTTGTATCAGAGGGTACCGGGAGTCGTTTGCAGATAATTGATCTTCAGTATCTTCCAGATTCAGTGAGTTTAATTACGACTTGGGGATACAGCGGATATTCTTTTACTCATGCTATTTCACAGTCCGGTCCGTATCTTTATTTAAGCGGAGGAAATGCTTCGCCAAACGGAGGGGTTCAGGTAATTGATGTTACGAATCCAATTTTGCCGGTAAAAAGAGGTAATAATACTCTGCGATATACTCATGACTGCAGAGTAAGAGACGATACTGTCTGGGCTACAAACATTAACAATCAGAAGGTAACGATACTAAATGCATTAAATAAAGACAGCATCAGGGAAATCAGAAACTTTACAACCATTCAGCAGATGCCTCATAATTGTGCATTGTCAGATGACCGGAGGTTTATTTTTGTAACACATGAAAACATGAATCCGGGGACAATTGATATTTATGATATTCAGAATCTCGATAATATAACTTTTGTAAGAAGTTGGCAGCCGACGGGAATCTTTACAAGTCCTGTTCATAATGTGGAAGTTTACGGGAATCTGTTGTTTGCCGCACATTATACGGCAGGCGTGAGAATCATTGACATATCGAATCCTGCCGATCCGGTTGAAATTGCGTGGTATGATACAAGACCTCAGGATAATTCAAACAATTATCTTGGCTGCTGGGCAGTTTATAAATTTCAATCAGGAAAAATCATTGCATCGGATATAACAAACGGATTGTTTGTTTTTAAAATGACAATACCGACTAATATAAGCAATCTTTCACACCAACCCGAAAAATTAAGTTTGTTTCAGAATTATCCAAATCCGTTTAATCCTGAAACTAACATTGAATTCGATTTAACAGAAAGCGGATTTGTAAAATTATCCGTTTATGATAATTCGGGAAAACTTATTAAAGTGCTTGTTAATTCTTTTAAAAACAAAGGATTGCATAATTATAAATTTAATGCCTCAACCAACGGAAGGGAATTATCAAGCGGAATATTTTATTGTAAAATTGAATTTGAAGGAAAATCCAAGATTATCAAAATGGCTTTGTTAAAATAAATTCAGTTTCATTCTTTGCCAACTTTTACAATCTCGGCTTCAATACTGTTTTTTAAATCTGCCACTCTTTCTCTGATTAAGATTGCTTCATATTGTTTCTTAATATTTTCTTCCGGAGGCAGATTCTGATTTTTTAAAATCAAAACACTTTCCAGATTTTCGTCTATCACCTTTACGAAGGCAAGCTTAAGATTTTCAGAAGTGTCCCAATTATTCAGCCGCTTTATATTTTTTATATCTTCTTTAATGAGTTTTATTCTTTCTTCATAAAAAGAAAGATCTTTGTAATAAGTTAAGCTTCCGGAGTATTCGGAAAACATTGTAACTGAATTACTCATTGAGTAAAGAAATTCAAACTTTCTCCTTTTATCACCTGAGCTGATTTCATTACAGCCGTTCAATGCAATCATATAATGCGCCAACAAAATAATTTTTACAGTGAATTTAAAATTTTTCATAATCGAGTCTTGCTTTTGCCGGTGTAAGTAAAGAAGCTGATTTAAAAAATGTCTTATCGTCTGCCGAAATGTAACTAAGGTATCCGCACAGTCCTATCATTGCCGCATTGTCGGTTGCATACTGAATTTCAGGAAAGTACACTTCGAAGTTTCGAGATTTGAGCTGATTAAATTTTTTTCTCATTTCTGAATTGGCTGATACGCCTCCCGATACAGATATTTTCTTTACGTTAAATTCACTGCAAGCAGAAACTGTTTTTTCAAAGAGATCATCCGTTACAGTTTTTTGAAAAGATGAACACACATCATTTACAAAATCTGCGCGGGATTTTTCATTTTCGGAAACATCTCTGAGATAATATAAAAGAGAAGTTTTAATTCCTGAGAAAGAAAAATCATATTTGCTGTTTTTAATTTTAGCTTTGGGAAAACGAATAAAATTTTCATTTCCGCTTTTTGCAGAATTGTCAATTTGAGCTCCTCCGGGATAACCGAGTCCGAGAAGTTTTGCAGCTTTGTCAAATGCTTCGCCGGCTGCGTCATCAATTGTATTTCCTAATACCGTGTGCATGTTAAAATCTTCAACAAGTACAAGCATTGTGTGTCCGCCCGACACAATAAGACCTATGAACGGATAAATTGCTTTTTGATTGCAGAGAAAATTTGAATACAAGTGCGAGCGAATGTGATTTACCGGAATGAAAGGTATGTTAAGACTTGCTGCAAGAGATTTAGCAAAATTCAATCCTACTAAAAGCGCGCCGATAAGTCCCGGTTCAGATGTTGCCGAAATCAGATTTATGTCTTTCAGGTTTATCCCGGCATTGAGCAATGCGGTTCGTGTAACGGATACGATACTCTCAAGATGCGAGCGCGATGCTAACTCGGGAACGATGCCTCCAAACTTTGAATGATCCTGCTGTGATAAAATAATATTAGATAAAACTTTATCTTTATTTAAAACGGCTGCCGACGTTTCATCGCATGAAGTCTCTATTGCAAGTGTTATCATTAAACTTTTATAAATAAAAAACTATTGTATTGAGTATTAATTTCTTATTTTTGAATAAATTAATTTTTAACCTTGAATAATTACATAATAAAATTTTTCTCATTAATTTTTTTGTCATTCATATTACCCGGATATGCAGCATCACAGGTAAAATTGTTAATACCGATGGAGCCTGATCAGACAAATCATCTGAGGGCATATGGAATTGCTTACAGGCATCTATTGTCAGGTAAAGAAGTTGACTGGCTGCTCAATTACAGGGGAGGATCATTTATGTTTAATTATTCCGGCAGGCTTGAAGAAGAATGCAAAGCGAAAGGAGTTTCATTTGAATTGCTGAACGGAACTCAGACTGCACAAGTATATGCCGAAGTTAAAGATGAAAAAAATAACATGGATGTTGTAAGACTTGAAAAAGTTGCGAAGATTGCAGTTTACGTTCCTCCGAATGCACTCCCTTGGGATGATGCTGTTCAGCTTGTACTTGAATATGCGGAGATACCTTATGAGAAGCTTTGGGATGAGGAAGTACTTTCTGGAAAGCTGAAAGGATTTGACTGGCTGCATTTACATCATGAAGATTTTACGGGACAATACGGAAAGTTTTTTGCAACTTACGGTACTTCACCATGGTATCTTGCTCAGAAAGAAATCAATGAGGAGATGGCTGCAAAACTTGGCTTCAGCAAAGTATCAAAGCTTAAATTGGCAGTCGTAAAAAAGCTCAAAGAATATATAGCCAACGGTGGATTTCTATTCACGATGTGCTCGGCGACCGATACTTATGACATTGCTCTTGCTTCTCAATATACCGATATCTGCGAAAGCATGTATGACGGTGATCCTGCCGATCCATTGGCTAATACCAAGCTTGATTTTTCAGAATGTATTGCATTCGAAAATTTTCAGGTTGACATGAATCCTTATGTTTATGAATATTCGAATTTGGATGTAACAAATGAATTAATAAATTTAGGACAGTTCAATGATAATTTCAAACTTGTGGAGTTTTCCGCAAAGTTTGATCCTGTGCCTTCAATGCTGACTCAGGATCATACATCGCTGATAAGCGGATTCATGGGGCAGACAACGGGATTTAAAAAGCAGTATCTAAAAAAGGAAGTCAGAGTTTTGGCAATGAATGAAGGAACTGAATATGTCCGCTATGTTCACGGCAATTACGGGAAAGGAACTTTCACATTTTACGGAGGACATGATCCTGAAGATTATCAGCATGCAGTGGGTGATCCAAAAACCGAGCTTGACAATTATCCGCATTCTCCGGGTTACAGATTAATACTTAATAATGTCTTATTCCCGGCTGCAAAAAAGAAAAAACTGAAGACATAATTGAAAATAAATTTTATCTTTAATATTTAATCCTGAATGAAATTTACTGTAGTGATTCTCAAACCTCTCATTTGCATTCTTATCGTTTTAATTTCATTATTTGTATTTCAGTCATGCAATAAAAGTCCGAAGCAGGGAAAAATTCTTTTTTCATTGACTGATGATCTTGGAGATACGGTAAGCTTTCAGAAGTTTCCCGAAAAAATTATTTCGTTAGCGCCAAATATAACTGAAACATTGTTTGCAATCGGAGCAGATTCTCTTATTGCAGGCGTTACGGATTATTGCGATTATCCTCCCGAAGCAAAAAACAAAACTTCTACAGGCAGTTACTTTGCGCCAGATCTCGAGAAAATCGCATCATTGGATCCTGATGTAGTGCTGATGAATGTTGAAAGCAGAAATCAGACAACATATCAAGCTTTGAAAAAGCTTAACATGAAATTGTTTGTAAGTAACGCAAAAAATTTTGACGGGATTATTAAAATGTTTGGAGATTTAGGGAAAATTTCCAATAGAGAATCAGCCTCCGGTAAGCTCTCCGATTCACTGATTAAAATCAGAGATAATTACATTCGCTCTGATACAGCTAAGAAAAAGCTGAAGGCATTGATTATAATTTCTATAAAACCGTTTATGACTACAAATGCCAAGACGTTTATAAGTGAAATTGTAAACATGGCAGGAATGGAAAACTTATATAAAGATGAAGTAATAGATTATCCACTCATGGGTCTTGACGATTTGACGCTTAGAAATCCGGAAATTATAATAATGCCGGCAGATACCACTGCGCATGAAAAAAATTCACTCCAGGTTGGTATGATAAAAAAAATGCTATCCATAAACGTTGCCGCGCGAACGGGAAGAATAATAATAGTTGATGATGACATAATGTTCAGGCCCGGACCGAGAATAATGGAAGCCGTTAGAATAATTAAAGATAAAGTCAATAATCTGAATATTGGAAATCAATAGCTCACTGCACTGAATTTCGAAACATGCCTGCCTGAATTCAAAAATTTAACCTCAATTAAATTTATTTCAAAAGAAATCATAATTAAGTATTTTGATAAAAATAAATTTACCGATTTCTGAAAATTATAATATTAACAACCTTATTTCTCTTAATTGCCGGAAAAAGCTTTTCCGATTCTCCATTAACTTCTACACAGTTTCATGATGCTTACATAGATGTTGACGAAGTTTTGAAAGCAGAGCAGCTCGGTACAATGTCTCCGGAATTTGCCGACTTTTTACATTCAAGAATAAACGCAATTGATTTAAAGGCAGCATTGATAAATGCATTGGGATGGGAAAAAGTTTCGGGAAATACCGAAAAGTACTGCATGTATATTTTCAATAAAACTCCAGATGAACTTGATATAGATGAGCTTGGTGCAGAGGATTTATTTGTAATTGGATACCTATCGGCAATGGAAAATTATCATAATCCGAATGAATCGCTGGAGTTTCTAAAAAAGGCAAAGAAGAAATTAAGCAAGAGCTATACAGTGAATATTATTTATTCACTGGTAAAATCTCAAATTGCCATGGAAAAAGATTTTTGCTCTGTTTGGAAAATATATAATAAGGTTGACAATAATAAAAAGTTAAATCATGACATGAGATTATATGCAGAGAAAATAATTCTTGACTATATGTATCTGTACAAAGATTTCTGTAAGTGATTATTATAATTATATTTTATATTTATTAGAAAGGTTTAATTAAATGAAAGATGTTTTTATCATAGATGCAATTAGAACTGCCATTGGCAGATATGCCGGTTCATTAAAGAATACGAGACCTGATGACATGGCAGCCGTCTTAATTAAAGAAATTGTCAGCAGAAATTTCGGCGACAAGATACCTACTGAAGAAATAGAAGACGTAATATTAGGCAATGCAAACGGAGCGGGCGAGGAGAACAGAAATGCTGCAAGGATGTGCGTCTTGCTTGCCGGACTTCCTTTGAGCACAGGAGGAGTAACAGTTAACAGGCTATGCGGATCGGGAATGCAGGCATTTATTGACGGTGTAAGAGGAATTAGGAACCAAGAAGGCGAATGTTATCTTGCGGGTGGAGTTGAATCGATGACAAGAGCGCCGTTTGTATTGGGGAAAAACTCTGACTCTTTCGGAAGGAATGCAGAAATTTATGATACTACAATCGGCTGGAGGTTTATTAATCCGTTACTGAAAAAAATGTATCATCCTTATTCAATGGGTGAGACAGCTGAAAATGTTGCGGAGAAATATAAAATATCCAGGGATAAGCAGGATGAATTTGCATTTAACTCTCAGATGAAAGCAAAAAAATCTATCGAATCTGGAAAATTCAAAAACGAAATTAAAGGAATTGAAATTACAGTAAAAAAGGAAAAAATTATTTTTGACAAAGATGAATTTCCAAGATTTGATACGACAATGGAAGCTCTTTCAAAATTGAAACCAGCATTCCGGGAAGGAGGAACAGTTACTGCGGGAAACTCCAGCGGTATAAACGACGGCGCGAGTATGTTGATGCTTGCATCGGAAGAATTTGTTAAAAAACACGGACTAAAGCCAAGGGCAAGATTTATTTCATCTGCTGTTGCCGGAGTTGATCCGTCCTGCATGGGTATAGGTCCCGTGCCTGCGACAAGCAAAGCTCTGCAGAGAGCAGCAATGAAGTTATCAGATATCGAACTTATTGAATTAAACGAGGCATTTGCATCACAAAGTCTTGCATGCATAAACGAACTCGATCTCGATGAAAGCATCGTGAATGTAAACGGAGGCGCAATTGCGCTTGGTCATCCGCTTGGAAGCAGCGGCTCGAGGTTGATAGTAACTTTGCTTAACGAACTGGAAAAGCAGAATAAAAAAACAGGGCTTGCAACAATGTGTATCGGAGTAGGGCAGGGTATTGCAACGATTATCGAACGAGTCTAAAGATGTTTAATATTATTTAACGCAATATTGAAAATCAAATCCCGGTAATACATAAACATGTCATTTCCAAATCAATTGTCGCTTTTAAGAATTATACTTGCTCCGATATTTTTATTTTTCTTTTTATCGGATGGCGGCTACGATAAAATTTTATCATTGGTGATATATTTTATTGCGACATTGACAGACTGGTATGACGGGATTCTTGCAAGAAAATTCGGACTGATCAGCAATTTTGGAATTTTCATAGATCCACTGGCAGATAAGATACTCACTTCACTTGCATTTTTTGGTTTTCACAAACTGGGTTATATGCCTTTGTGGATGGTAGTTCTGATAGTTGTAAGAGACATTGCGATTACAGTTGTCCGCTCATATCATGAATACAAAGGACATACCATGAAAACCTCGTTTATTGCCAAAGCCAAAACGTTCATTCAGATGACTTATATATTTCTGATAATTGTACTTGTTTCTCTTGCTTCACTGGACATAGATGAGACTCTGAAAAAAGTGATAAATGATTTTCTGATTTCGGATTTCAATTATTGTCTTATGCTCATAGTTACGCTGCTTACTGTCTATACGGGAATTTCTTATTTTTTTGAAAAGAGAAAAATCATGAAAGAAAGTTATGAAAATAATTAAGACGAAAAAGATTGCAGACGAAAGCATAAAACCCGGCATCTTAAACATTCTGATATCAAGTTTTTTTTATACGGGATATTTCCCCGTGGCAAGCGGAACGATTGGCAGCCTGGCTGCATTGATTCCGTTTCTCATACCGGAGTTTTCTAATCCCGTTGTATTAACTGCCGTAATAGTAATTACTGTCATAGCTGCATTGATGACATCAAATGAAGTTATGAAAAGATACGGCGACGATCCGTCGGTAATAGTAATTGATGAAGTAATAGGGATGTGGACGGCGGTATTAATATATGTATTGCCTGCAGGGGACAGCATAAGTTTAATTCAACTGATATTACTTTTTTTATTTTTCAGAATATTTGACATAATAAAAATACAGCCTGCAAAATATTTCGACGATATGAAAAATGCAGCTGGAGTAATTATGGATGACGTAATCTCCGGTATTTATTCAGGCATATTGGTATATATCTTACATATTACAGGACTGACAGAAAAAATATTAACAACGTTGAAATATTGAAATGAAATCAAAATTAATTTCCATAGGTGATGAAATACTGATTGGGCAGATTGTAAACACCAATGCATCATATCTTGGAGAAAGACTTTACAGTGCAGGAGTACCTGTGGAAAAAATTGTTGTAATCGGCGATGAGGAAAGCATGCTGATTTCTGAACTTGAAGATGCATTGAATAATTATGATGTAACTATAATTACAGGCGGGCTGGGACCTACGCATGATGATATAACAAAACCTGTGCTTGTAAGATTTTTTAATGATGAACTTGTAAAGGATGAAAAGGTACTTGAGCATGTAAAAAAAATTTTCTCCGACAGAAAAATAGAAATGCCGGAAATAAACGTCGAGCAGGCAATGGTACCGAAAAATTCAAAGGTAATATGGAATGAACTTGGAACGGCTCCCGGCATTTTATTCGAAAGAAATGGCAGAATAATAATGTCACTTCCGGGTGTGCCTTATGAAATGAAAGCAATGATGGAAAATTTTATTTTGCCCTATCTTGAAAGCAATTTACTAAAAGAAAATAAAATCTTTTTAAAGCAAAAGACATTGCTTACTACCGGATTGGGTGAATCAAGTTTGTTTGAAAAAATAGGAGACATAAAGTCTGTTATTGGTGAAGCAAAGCTCGCATTCCTTCCTTCTGCCGAAGGTGTAAGATTAAGGATAAATGTCAAAGGCGAGAGGGAAACTGAAACTCAAAAGCAATTGAATGAGATTGAAATAAAATTACGTGAAAAAATCGGGAAGTTTATTTACGGAGTTAATGAGGATAGTTTGGAGAAAGTGATTGGGAAAATACTAAGGGATATGAAGAAGACTCTGTCCGTTGCAGAGTCATGCACAGGAGGAATGATATCGCAGAAGTTGGTAAGCATACCGGGAAGTTCGGATTACTATCTTGGCGGAGTCTGTTCTTATTCAAATAAAGAAAAGATTAACATACTCGGAGTGAAAGAGGAAACATTAAAAAAATATGGAGCAGTAAGCGAAGCAACAGCAATTGAAATGGCTGAAGGAGTCAGAAAACTTACTAAGTCTGATTATTCTATTTCGACGACGGGAATAGCCGGACCGGACGGAGGATTCCCTGAGAAACCCGTCGGTCTGGTTTGGATTGGTTATTCGGATTCAGAGATTTCATTTGCAATAGATTTCAGTTTTGGCAGCAACAGAGAAATTAATATCAGAAGAGCTTCAATGCGTGCGCTTGAAATTCTAAGAAGAAAACTTTTGAAAACTGATTTAAATTTTAAATAAAGCACAGGTCTTGAGCATAGTAAAGGAAATATACGACGTAACAAAGGATCTTGCGGGAAATAAGATTGCTTTGAATAAAATCAAGAAAGCTCTTCTGACTGAGTCAAAACTTAATAATAAATTTCTTGAAGAAATATCTGATAAAGAAAAAAGAATTAATAATGACAGGCTGATAAAGATAGTCAGCAATCTTGAAGTGAATGAATTAAAAGCTGCAATAACATGCGGGATACCACTCGAGCTTATTACACCTTCAAAAGTTACTAAGGAAATGCTTGCTGATTTAGATTATATCAAGGCATTGGATAATGATTTAGAAATGGTGCTTGAAAAAATATACATCAAAATTGCTTATTTAAAAAAGGATTATAATTCGGAGCATATTAATTTATACATAAGAGTAAGAAATATATTTAGTTACAATCAGCTCTTAATCAGGATGCTGACAAAAAAGCAATTGTGATTTTATATCATGGGTGAAAATGTGACAGATAAAAAAAACTCTTTTAAAGGTTTGAGTGATGAAGAAGTAAAGCATTACAGAGAGATTTACGGTAAAAATATTCTTACCGGCACCAAAGGAAAACACTGGATAGAAATCATGAAAGGGCTTATAAAAGAGCCGATGATTTTTCTTTTGATTATTGTATGTACAATTTATTTCCTTAGCGATCAGCTTACCGAAGGGATAATAATGCTTGCGGCAATATTTATTGTGGCAGGCATTTCTTTTTATCAGGAGTTTAGAAGCGGTAAGGCACTTGAAGCATTGAAAAAGCTGAATCAGCCATTTTCAAATGTCATACGAAACGGAATTAATATTTCTATCAGATCGGAAGAAATTGTCGTAAATGATATTCTGATGATTGAGGAAGGACAGATTATACCTGCTGATGCAGAAGTGATTGAATCAAACGACCTTTCAGTGGACGAGTCGATAATCACCGGAGAATCGCTGCCGGTTGATAAAAGTAAGTCAAGAAGAGATTTGTATTACGGAACACTTGTTACCTCCGGCTGGGGATATTGCAAGGTAACAGATGTAGGAATAAATACTAAAACCGGAAAGCTGGGAATAATTATAGAGCAGATAACAAAAGAAAAATCACCTCTTCAGATTCAGCTCGGCAAATTTGTTAATCTTATGGCTGCAGGCGGTATTTTTGCTTTTGTATTTGTCTGTGTTTATAATTTTATTTTGACTGGAGATTTTATTCAAAGTTTAATGCACGGATTGACTCTTGCAATGGCAGTTTTACCCGAGGAAATTCCGGTAGCATTTTCTACATTCATGGCGCTCGGAGCATATCATCTTATTCAAAACAATATAATCACGAAACAGCCGATAGTTGTGGAATCTCTGGGCTCGGCTACAGTAATCTGTCTTGACAAAACCGGCACCATCACCGAGAATAAAATGCAAGTTGTAAAGCTCTTTGATTTTAAATCTGAAAAAGAAATTAAAATTGATGCTGGGATTTCGATACCAAGTAGTTTTCACGAACTGATTGAGTATGCAATGTGGGCTTCAGAAACAATTCCGTTTGATCCTATGGAAAAAGCGATCCATGAATGTTTTAATAATTCCGGAAATCCAAATGACACCAGCCGATATGAAATGATTCATGAATATCCGCTTAGTCATCATGTCATGACGCATATACATTCATTCGGAGAAAAAATTGTCATAGCATGCAAAGGAGCTCCTGAAACAATTTTTGAATATGCAGAATTAAATGATTCCGAAATAATTTCGTTACTGAGAATAATTAATGGAATGGCTGAAGAGGGCTTAAGAGTAATAGCAGTAGCTAAAGGGAAAAATCTGATCGATCACTTTCCCGAAGATCAGAGCAGGTTTTGCTGGGAGTTTCTCGGTTTGCTCGGACTCGAAGATCCTCCAAAAAAAAATATTAAAAAAGTAATAAGCGATTTTTATAAATGCGGCATTAAAGTAAAAATGCTCACGGGAGATTTTCCGCTTACTGCAAAAAGCATATCGGAGCAGGCAGGGATATTGAACACTGAAAAAGTTTTAACAGGCAAAAAAGTGATGGAGATGACAATTGAAGAGCTGAAAGAATACGTCAGCACGATAAACATTTTTGCAAGAGTATTTCCGGAAGCGAAGCTCAGAATAATCGAGGCATTAAAATCGAATGGAGAAATAGTTGCCATGACCGGCGACGGAGTAAATGACGGACCTGCATTAAAGGCATCTCACATAGGAATTGCCATGGGACAGCGGGGTACAGAAACAGCGAAGCAGTCAGCTTCACTCATTTTAGTGAACGATGATTTAAGCAATATGGTAACAGCGATTTCTTATGGAAGAAAAATCTATTCAAATCTGAAAAAAGCATTCAGATATATCATCTCGATTCACATTCCATTAATATCCGTCGTTACGCTGCCATTGATGCTCGGATTAAAGTTTCAAAACATTTTTTCGCCTGTTCATGTAATTTTCCTCGAGCTTGTTATGGGTCCGACATGTTCGATCGCATTTGAAAACGAGCCTGCGGAGAAATATCTTATGTCAGAAAAACCGAGAATGAATACTTCAGTACTTTTTAAATTCAATGAATTGTTTTTGAGCGTGGTTCAAGGTCTTATGATTACGGCAGGATTATTGTTTATTCTGATTTATTCCGGAAACAGACAGTATGATGAAAGTGAAGCGAGGACATTGGTGTTTACAACGCTTGTGCTTTCAAACATATTTCTTACATTGACGGGAAGATCGGATAATTACACAATTTTAAAAACAATATTTTATAAAAATACTCTGCTGTATTTTATCATAGGAATAACTCTGCTGCTGCTTGTTATGTCATTAAAAGCGGAGCCGGTAATGAAAATCTTCGAGTTTACTCTTATAAGCGCTTCTGATTTTCTGATGTGCGTTATTACGGCATTTGTTTCTGTTATCTGGATAGAATTCGTTAAGTTATTCAGAAAGAATCAGCTTTAAGAATAAACTGCCGGCGTTATAATTTATCCATTGTAAGCGTAAAGTCAGAATTTTTCCAAGCTTCCTGAAATTCTTTTAAATACTTTTCCGATTCTTCTGCTTTTCCTTGTGCTTTTAATGATTCATACAAACCAAAGAGGCCTCTGCCGTTGTGCGGATATTTTTTCAGATCGTCCCTGAAGACGGCTTCTGATTCTTTAAACTTATTTTCTGAAAACAATAATTTCCCTAATGATAATCTTACTGATGGATACCAATCGGGCGGTTCATTGTAATTTATTTTGTCTTCCATTTCGACAGCTTCTCTCAACAATATCTCTGCCTCGGATTTTTCATTTTTTAGAATCATTAAGTTAGCGTTTATTATTTTGCCGGCAAGATCATTAATATATTGAGCGCTGTTGTTTCCGATTACATCTTCAGGTTTTATTATGGACTTCCTTTCTGAGAAAAGCGCTAATTCCTTTTCTGCTTCGGATAAATCTCCCTTCTTTGAAAAAGCAAGCGCTCTTGCAAAATGAATCAGCGAAGCGTATGTGTTTACGTCTTTATCTGGAACATTAAACGCGAGGATTTCATCCCATTTGTTAAATGATATCAGAATCATAACAGGATTGGCATGATAAGATTCAAGCATCTGCATTTCATACATCATTAGTTTTGTATTTTCTCCGATCTTTTCGGCTTCTTTAATGGATTCATTAAACATTCCTTCCATCATCCTTGAAACTGATAGAAAATTAATGTTATGATTATAATACATTGCAGGATAAAATCCAGTCGGCTTATATGTAGATATATATTTTTCGTCGGAAAAAATTGCATTAATGTTTGCCTCTGATGCGCCGGCATAATCTCCCACTCTGAATAATGTGTGAGCAGGCATGTGAACAAGGTGTCCGGCAGCGGGAACAAGATCTTTCAAAACGAGTGCGCTCTTTAAAGCTCTTCCCGGATCTTTCGATGCTTCTACTGCATGAATGTAATAGTGGTTTGCTCCCGGATGATTTGGATATGATATGAGGATTCGCTCAAGTACTTTTATAATTTCTTCTGTATCATCAGCAGGATTTCCCATATTATTCCAGAGCTGCCAAGGTTTCAGTACCATCATGCTTTCAGCATAGATTGTTCCAATATCAGGATCGTCGGGATATTTTTCATAAAGGGATTTCATAGCGTATCTAAATTTACTGTTGAGTTCTTTCTGGTCAATTTTTAAATCTTTGGAATATCTTTTTGCCAAGGCATTGATTAATTCTTTTTCCTTTTTTGAAGCATGCTTTAAGTGCTTAAGAGCTTTCTTTACATACCTATATGCGGTTTTCCTTTGTTCATCCCCTGCGGGAAGATTGTAATTTGGTCCGAGAGAATAAGCGATTCCCCAGTAAGCCATTGCAAGCTGAGGATCAATTGACGCGGCTTTTTTAAAAGCGCGTATTGCTTCATCATGATTAAAAGCATAGATGAGTGTCAAACCCTGATTAAAAAATTTTTGGGCAAGTTTATCATCTGTGCTAACTCTTAATGAATAATTCCCAAGACCGGGAATTAATACAGCATCACTTTTCTCTTTTGAGCTATACATGTCATGCTGTGAAAAAGAAAGACTTGCAGAAAACAGCATTGCAAAAATTAATGTTATTTTCATAATTGTATATTTAAATTTCAAAATATTTTTTATTGAAACCGTTGAAATAATTTGTGCAAAGACTTATTACTATTTTATAATTAAATTAATTTATAAGGTAAATCCAATTTCTGCAAAGGTATGAAAAAAATTATAAATGTAGTATTCCTTTGGAAGCCTGAAAGGAAAATCAAATCATTTTTCAGGAAAAATCTTTCCGGAATCAAAAATATGAGATTAATTTTTCCGTCAGACTTATCTGAAGCAAATCTGATGAAGTTATCGGAGAATGCTCATGTATATATAGGATGGAGACCTTCGGCACAACTGCTGGAAAACTCTCATAAACTTATTGCACTTATTAATCCAGGGACGGGAATCAAACATCATATTCCCGTATTCAGAGAATTAAATAAAAAAAGAAAAGTATTGCTGATTAACAGTCACGGTCATGCTTATTCGACAGCGCAGCACACAGTTGCTATGCTTCTTGATTTTACCAACAAGATAAGTTTGCATCATAAGAAAATGGAAGAAGGCAGATGGAGAACAAGTGATGAGAAAGACATATTCTCTTCGTCGATAAGATTAAAAAACAAAAACATAGGACTTCTGGGTTATGGAGCAATAAATAAATATGTTCATAAATTTCTTTCCGGATATGAAAACCAATTTCACATATTTAAACTAACTGAAGACAAGAGCAAATCAGACGGAAAAAATAATATAAAGTTTTATTCAAAGATCAGATTTAATGAGTTTCTGAAGAATACAGACATATTGATAATTGCAGTCCCGCATACAAAACTTACAGAAGGCATGATAGGTATGAAGGAGTTAAAGCTTCTCGGCAAAGAAGCCTTTGTTATAAATGTTGCAAGAGGAATAATCATTGATGAAAAAAGTTTATATACCGCGCTAAAGAATAAAATAATATCAGGCGCTGCAATTGATGTCTGGTATAATTACAGACCTAAAAAAGATAAAGCAGGCAGGGAATATCCATATAAGTATCCATTTCATAAGCTTGACAACGTTTTACTATCTCCGCACAGGGCAGCATCACCTTTTGATGATACTGAAAGACTCGAAGATATAATTGAAAACATAAAACGTATTTCAGCAGGAAGGAGTGATTTTATAAATGTTGTGGATTTGCAGAGAGAATATTGAGTAATTTATTCTGACAATATATTCAACATAATCATATTACTCTTTTTCAATTTAAACTTTCCTGAACAGTGATGCCATTTGACTTCAGTATGCTTTCTCTTTCTCCGATCTGCTGTCTCCACATTGCATAATACAATCCTTTTAATTCGATTAATTCATCATGCCTTCCCATTTCTACAATTCTTCCTTTTTCCAGAACGTAAATCGTATCGGCATGCATTATCGTGGAAAGTCTGTGAGCAATCATAATAGTTATGTGACTGATGTCTTGAGAAATATCTCTAATTGTTTTGTTGATTCCTTCTTCGGTAATTGAGTCGAGAGCCGAAGTAGCTTCGTCAAAAATCAGCAAACTCGGATTTCTTAATAATGCTCTTGCAATGGAAAGTCTTTGCTTTTCGCCACCTGAAACTTTTACACCTCCTTCTCCGATTAGGGTATCGAGTCCATTATCGGCTCTTTCGAGCAAAGAGCCGCATGCGGCTTTGCGCAGAACTTCATAACACTCTTCATCTGAAGCAGACGGGTTAACAAATAAAAGATTTTCTCTGATTGTTCCGGAGAATAACTGTGTATCTTGCGATACGAAACCGATTTTTTCTCTAAGACTGTCCATCTCGACTTTATCATAAGGAATATCATTATATAATATACTGCCTTCTTCCGGTCTGTAAAGACCAAGCAATAGTTTTACAAGTGTAGTCTTGCCAGAACCTGATGGTCCTACAAAAGCCACAGTATTTCCTTTTGAAGTCTGAAATGAAATTTCCATCAGCGCATAAGTAAGCGAGGATTTATGCTTAAACGAGACATTATCAAATGTGAGGGTTTCAATTGAACCGATTTTCTGAGGATGAAGAGGTTTAGGATCTTTGGGAGTATTCATTATTTCCTTAAACTTACCAAGAGAAACTTCAGCTTCTCTGTAGATATTAATTATATTCCCGAGTTCTTGCAGGGGCCCGAAAATATAAAATGAGTAAATAAACAAAGTAAAAAATTGTCCGGTGGTAATTTTTTGTGTAAATATCAGATACATCATCAGAAGAAGAATTCCGGTTCTGAGAAGATTTACAATGGATCCTTGTATAAAACTGAGACTTCTAATATATTTCACTTTTTGCAATTCCATTCCAAGAATTTTATCTGTTGTATGATTGAGTCTTTCTGTTTCCTGCTTAGCAAGACCGAGACTCTTTACAAGCTCAATGTTTCTCAGGGATTCGGTTGTCGAACCTGCAAGCCCGGTAGTTTCGGCAACGATTGATTTCTGAACATTTTTAATTTTCTTGCCGAAGGAAGAGCTGAGCCATCCGATAATGGGAATAGCAGCGAGATAAATCGGCGCAATGATCCAGTGAACTGTCATTGCATAAATACCTACAAATACAATTCCCACAATTGAAATAAAAAGAATGTTAATGCCTGCCGAAATTATTTTTTCAGAATCTGATCTGACTTTCTGAAGGATGCCAAGAGTCTGACCGCTTTTTTGATCTTCGAAAACGGAATAGGGAAGCTCGAGCGAGTGTCTGATACCGTCAGAATAAATTTGTGCGCCGAGTTTTTGAGTAATGACATTTATAAAATAATCCTGAAAATTTTTTGCTATTCTCGAAACAAGCGCAGCGCCTACGGCAAGCATGAGCAGGAAACCTACACCTTTAAAAAATTCGCCTGTAGTATATTCAGAATATCTTGTTGCATAATCATCTATCACATGCCTGAAGATAGCCGGGTCAAGCAAAGAAAAAATCTGATTAACGGCTGCAAGAAAGAGTGCAAGAATTACAAGCGTTTTATATTTTCTAAGATAATTATAAAGTAATTTCATCGGACAGCTCTATACTGCTGAAAATAATAATACAAATAGTGAACAAATTGAATATTTGTTCAAACGAATTCAGATTAAAAAAGTTTAAGGGATTACTTGTAGGCAATGAAACCTTTATTAATGGAATTTATTTTTCTCTGTCTTCTGAAAACTCCTATTCCGTTTCTGCTGCCGGCTTCATTAGTGTTTCCCTCGATAGTGGTTATAAAACCACCGCTGACACTTTCAACAATTCCGGTATGACCAGCTCCGCCTCCGTAACTCATTATGAAAATTTGTCCGGGTTTTACTTTTGAAGGGTTGTTGACAGCATCGGCGGAAGTAATTCTCCTGCCTGAAGTATTATTCCAATGCATAAGGACACCGGCGGTTTTGTATGACGGATTTGAGACGCCAAGTTTTTTACTTGCTTCCTGAAAGCACCAGTAAACGAAAGCCATGCACCAAAAATATCCGGGTCCGAGACCGACACTTTTCAGATATTGGTTTACTTCTGGACCGGAATTGCTTCCGACAGGATTTTCCATAACACCGATTTGTGATTTTGCAATGCTGACAACTTTGCCAAGCAAATCTGAATCAGGTTCCGGAGTTACAATTATTGTATTTGAGCCGAATAAAATTTCCCAGGTAATTGGACCAATTTTCCCGTCGACAATTAACGGATTTCCATTATTATCAACGCTTCGAGCCTGAAAAAGCTTCACGGCATTGAATGTTTTGTTACCGAATTCGCCGTCAACATCGAGCGGACCGCAATTGACTTCATTCAGTCTTTGCTGAATTGCTTTTACTATGCTTTTATTTGTTTCGCCTTTTTTTATTACTCTGTTAGGATAATTCATGATCGGATAATTAATTTAATTTCAATTAAAGTTACATCAATTAAAAATTAAATTCAATGTGTGCATAAAAAAACCGGTTAACTATTAGTTAACCGGTGTAATATAGAGTTTAGTATCTGATTATATTCTGAATTTCAATGCAACGCCGAGTTTTAATGAAAGAATGCTGTTGCTAATTCCGGGTGTATTGTATGTATCCGTAACGGGGATATGAACGTTAAAGTCGGTTCCCATTGCCATTGTCGGAGATAAAGTGAACGTATATCCCGTATTGACTACAATGTCAAATCTCACGGATTTTGTTTCAATGTCATTTGCAGTAACAACCGGCGCTTGACCAGTAGCAGTTTGTGTAATTTCTCCGCTTGAATTTAATTTAAATCCAATAGCAGTGCCTCCGCCAAAATAGAATCCGGAAAAATTTGCCTGAAAAAGAGGTTCAACTGATGCATAGGATAATGAATAAGATTCATCAGTAGTTACATTATTTGCTGTAGATGATCTTCCGAAATTTTTCATATCGAAAACATTTACATTCACAAACATACCGATATTTTTATTGAAGAGAACGTCAACCTGTCCTCCTGCAGTTATACCAAGACCGTTATACGTTCCGGTTAATCCTTTCTGATTATAAATATTAAAATTACCTGCAAGTCTGGGACCTATTAAGACTCTTTGCGCAAAAAGAGAGTTACTTATGAAGATGATTACTATTACCAATAAAATTGAATACTTAATGTTTTTCATTTTTCTTTTTTTAATTTTTTAATTAATCATAAAATAAACTATGGAATTGTATAATTTGTTGTAACTGTATAAGCTTGATTATTGCTTACTAAATTTCCTGTAAAAGAAAAAGTCCATGCTTGTCCTGTTTGAACGCCTGAATAAGGATCAAGTTGATATTCGGTTCCTCCGGTAAAAGTTTGATTTGGATCAACATTGATCGTATCTGCAAACTGTAAAGCAGGAACAGATGCAACGACTTTTGTTATTTTTGTATCCACACTTGGTTTTACAAAAAATGTGTAGCTGTTAACGTCACCCTGCCCTCTTACGGTATAGGAAATGGCTGCACCGCCGCCGCCGCCTCCGCCGCCAATTCCGCCAGACCCGCCGCTTGAATCACTGCCGCATCCGGATAATGATAAAACCACAGTAAAAGCCAATAACAAAATAAAGTGTTTCATTTTTTCTCCTTTTTTAAGTTTAGTTTAAAATATTTATTTTAATATTTATTATAAAGCTATTTTTCACTCAATATTAAAATTAAAAGCAAAACCCCCGGTTAATCAGAGGCAAATTCAAGGCGATGAAGATGCTGTCTTTGATTGATACCGGGGGAAAAAATTATTTTGAAATAAAAACAACATCTTTATCATCGCCTTTCACAAAATTAAGAGTTAAGTATTAAGTTTGCAAAGAAAAATATTCTGACTTTTAGAAAATATTTTTGTATCAATATATGTATTAAAGTACCAAAAATTACATATTTGGATAGATTTTAAACTAAATAATAAAGATGTGATTTAGATTTTTTAGTAATAATGACCTAATTATTTATAGAAATATTACATCTATCACAAAGGTTTATACAATTATAAACTTATACAACAAAAGTGAGAGTTGAAATTTGAGATAGAGACTTCAGGGGGATTTCAAATTAGTTTCTTTAACAAATCTAAATTTTCTTTCGTTTAAACTCATAATTGAAATAAGTATATTTGCATAATTAATTTTTATGGAAACTATAGATAAAGTCTTAAAAGAAAACAAACATTTTCCGGTTGACCCGACAGCGCCTGATACAAATGTTAATTTGAAGCGACCGGGGATTTTGGAATTTTCAATGATTGTTATTCTAATAATTCTGACTTTATTTACAGTTAGTTTATCCGTTTATATAATTTTTGAAAAATATTTATAATAATTGTCCGATACATATTTTATTAGACAAGCCGGTATTTTAATTTCCCGCGGAAAAGATCTGAATGACTTTTTAAACAGGATGTCAACTAATGATTATAGAAAACCGGTTGTAAATGAATATAAAAAAACAGTTTTAACATCAGATAAGGGAAGAATCATAGATCTCGTAACTTTGATAAACATAAACGATAAATCTCTGCTTCGCACATCGGCGTTTAATAAGGAAAAAGTTATTACTCATCTGGAAAAATACATCATTTCGGATGATGTATTTTTTGATATCAGCGACAAGAAATATTTTGAACTTCAGATTTTTACTGAAAATCCCGACCGGATTATTAAATTAGTTTCCGGTAAAAATATCTCGGGAAATGAAGTAATATCATTAAACGAAAATGATTTTATATTTAGAGATGACTTTAGAAAATCAAAGGCTATCATTATTTGTATTGAAGAAAATTGCGGTTATTATGAAGAAAAGCTGAAGGAAATTAAAAAATTATCTGCAGAGGAATACGAAAGTTTTAGAATTGATAATGGGATACCGGACAGCATAGACGAACTGAATGAAGAAATAAATCCAGTTGAGTGCGGACTGAAGAACTTCATATCATTTAACAAAGGGTGTTATATCGGACAGGAAGTGATTGCAAGGCTTGACTCACAGGGAAAGATTCCAAAGCAGATGATAAAAATAGAATCGGAAGTAAGTTTAAATAATGGCGATAAAATTTTTTCTGAAGAAAAGGAAGCCGGATTTATCTTGAGCGCTGTAAAGGATCGGGAAAAATTTAAAGCTCTTGGTTTTATCAGAACCACAGAACTTGATTTTGGGAAAGAATATTATACTATGAATGAAAATATAAAAAACAAAATAAATATTTTTAAAATAAATTAATCCACATACATGAAAAAAATAAAAGAATTACTTGGAAAGGATAATGAAAGTCTGCTTTCATATAAAACTTCTGCCATACCAAAAGAAATGCTTCACATACCGGGTCCGGATTTTATTGAAAGAGTCTGGAAAGATTCAGACAGAAGCCCGAATGTTTTAAAGAACATGAATTTGATTTTCAATACCGGAAGACTTTCGGGGACAGGATACCTTTCGATTCTGCCTGTGGATCAGGGCATAGAGCATTCTGCCGGCGCGTCGTTTGCGCCTAATCCAATATATTTTGATCCGGAGAACATAGTAAAGCTTGCAATTGAAGGCGGTTGCAATGCCGTAGCATCCACATTAGGAGTTTTGGGAAGTGTTGCAAGGAAATATTCATATAAGATTCCTTTTATATTAAAAATTAATCACAATGAATTTCTTTCTTATCCAAATAAATATGATCAGATACTTTTTGGAAGCATAGATCAGGCATTTGATATGGGAGCAGCGGCTGTCGGAGCTACGATTTATTTTGGTTCGGATGAATCAGGGAGGCAGATACAGGAAATTTCAGAAGCATTTGAATATGCACATGAGCTTGGATTGGTAACGATACTTTGGTGTTACTTAAGAAATCCCGCATTCAATGTCAAAGGTGACAAAGATTATCATGTGTCGGCGGATTTGACCGGTCAGGCAAATCATCTTGGCGTTACGATAGAAGCTGACATCATAAAGCAAAAGCTTCCGGAAAACAACGGCGGTTATAATGCGCTTAAATTCGGCAAGACACACAAAGATGTTTATGAAAAACTGACCACCGATAATCCGATAGACCTCACAAGGTATCAGGTGGCTAACTGTTATATGGGGCGTGCGGGACTTATAAATTCAGGCGGGGCATCTACCGGTAAAGGTGAATCCGATTTGAAAGAAGCCGTCAAAACTGCTGTAATAAATAAGCGGGCAGGAGGAATGGGACTTATATCGGGAAGAAAAGCTTTTCAGAAGCCCATGAACGAAGGAGTGGAACTTTTGAATCTCATACAGGATGTTTATCTTGAAAAAGAAATTACAATAGCTTAAAAAAAATAATAATAATAAAATTGAACAAACCAAAGAAGAAAGCATTAAGCAAGCACAGAAAAAAAGCAAAGATAAAAAAGGCAAAGATTAAAGCTTCGCTTGCAAATAAAAAAGAAAAGAAAGAGAACGCATAAATTGCCCTACAGAGGCATGATATAAGAGAGGCAAATACTTTAATTACAGAGGAAATGAAAATCATGGAGCCGGAAGGTTAGATGAAAAAAATTCTCTTGATTGTTTTTCTCACTTTCACAGCTGCATTTACTCCAATAGCAGCAAAAGTAGTAGTGAATGCTATTTCGCCGCTGTCACTTGCTTTTCTGAGATTCGGAACGGCGACGCTGCTTTTGCTTGCGGTATTCAGATTTTACGGTCTAAATTTTAAAATAGATAAAAAGGACAGGGCATTATTTGTTTTTCTTGCATTGCTTGTAATTCCCATAAATCAGTTTTGTTTTCTAAATGGAATAAAGCTGTCTGTGGCATCTCATTCAGGAGTTCTTTATGCCTGCACACCGCTGATAGTTTACATTGCTTCTATAAAGACCAAGAATGAAACATTTAATTACAGAAAACTTTTTTCCATATCACTAACGATTTTGGGAATTCTTATAATATTTTATGAAAATCTGCTGCTTCCCGAAAATAAAGGAAAATATTTCATTGCAGGAGACATAGTGCTTTTTTTTGCGGTTGCTTCATGGTCTTTGTATCTCGCATTCAGTCAGAATATGGTGCTGAAGTATGGTGCATTAAAGACACAGACTATTTCATTTACGCTTGGAATAATTTTTTACATTCCTTTATTTATAATGGACTTCGGAAATCTGAATTTTGATAAAGTAAATTTTTATACCATTCTCGGTTTTCTTCATCTGACAATTCTTGTGGCATTTGGCAGTTATTTTTTATACAGTTATTCAATAAAGGTAATTAAATCAAGTACGCTGACAACCATGACAAACATGTCGCCGGTTGTTACCATTATATTTTCTTGGTTATTATTAAATGAAAATTTAAGTTATTTTTTCATGGCAGGCGCTGCAGTAACAATGCTCGGAGTATTCTTCACGCAGAGAGTTAAAGATGAAATGCCAATAAGTACCTTGAATTAAAGTTACAGTCAAAAGAGTTTTTGGAAAAAGATTTTACAAATAAAAGCGAATTAAAGATAAAAGTTGCCAGGCAGTCATTATATGCGGCGGTGATTATTACTTTAATAAAACTTCTGGCATCATATTTCAGCGGAAGTCTCGGCATATTATCTGAAGTTTTGAATTCAAGCATAGACATAATGGTATGTCTGATTACAATTATTTCGATCAAGTATTCTTCAAGACCGCCGGATGAAGATCATAATTACGGACATGAAAAAGCCGAGAACTTTTCTGCATTGTTTCAGGTGCTGATATTATTTTTTATTGCATCTTTTATTATATACAAAGCAATTATAAGATTATTTATAGAGAAGGATGTCGAGCTTAGCATTAACATTTGGATATTCTTATCTCTTATTGCTGCAATAATAATTGACATTCAAAGGGCAAGGGTATTAAAGAAAACGGCTGATGAAACTAAGTCAAGCGCATTATCGGCAGATGCGCTCCATTTCAGTACAGATATACTTGCATCATTCGTAGTAATTGCAGGCTTGCTTTTAACTTATTTTAAAGTAAGCAGAATTGCCGATACGATTGCAGCATTAATAGTAAGCATCATTATAATTTATCTCGGTTATAAAATGCTTATGAAATCAATTGACGTGCTGATGGACAGGGTGCCGGCCGGACTTCATGAAAAAATTAAATACGAAACATTACTTATAAAAGGAGTAGAGGAAATAAAGAGCATAAGATTAAGGAATTCAGGACCGGGCATTTACGTTGACATGATAATTTTTGTGAGTAGAATACTGCCTTTTTCAAAAGTGCATGACATAATGGATAACGTAGAAAAGAAAATAATGGAGATCATACCGGATGCTGATATTGTAATACATTCCGAACCGGTGGAGACTAAAGATGAAACAATTAATGATAAGATCAGAATTATTGTCAGCGAATGCGGCTATAAATGTCATGATATTTTTTCGCACAAAATAAGTAACGAAATATATTCAGAACTTCACATTGAAATAAGCTCGACGAATGATCTGATAAAGGCGCACGATATTGTAACTGGAATTGAAGAAAAATTAAAAGAGGAAATTCCCATAATAAAACATATAAAAATACATATTGATGAACCGAGCGGTATATTGTTTGATACGCAGGACATAACAGAAAACTCCGATGAGATGATAAGGGATGTACAGAAAATACTTAATAATAATTCAGATGTAATATCGGGAAATGAAATTCAGGTAGTCAGTACAAACGGAAAGATAAGGATATCGATGAACTGTATGTTTAATTTTATTCATTCGCTCGACGAAGTACATGACATTGTAACGATACTGGAAAGCAAAATATTCATTGAGCTGAAAGAGAAGTATCCAAAATTATCAAACGTAATCATACACGCAGAACCTTCAAATAAAAAAGCATGAAAAAAATAAAAGCCGGAATATTCGGATTAGGGCATCTGGGAAAGACTCACCTGAAACTGGTGAAAGAGTTATGCAATGAAAGAAGCGATATCGAGCTTATAGGGATTTTTGATACGGATGAATCAAAGAATAAGAATATTTCTGACGAACTCGGATTAAAGATAAACAAAAAAGCCGAAGAACTTACTGATAAGATCAATACGGCGATTATTGTAACACCGACATCGACACACTATGAACTGGCAACAATGATGATATCAAAAAGCATTAACACTTTCATAGAAAAACCCGTTACCGAGACCACTACTCAGGCAGAAGAATTATTAAAGTCAGCAGTCGATAAAAAGATTAAAATACAAATCGGACACATCGAGAGATTTAATCCCGCGATACTTGCATTGGACAGCATTGATTTAAAGCCAATGTTTATCGAGACTCACCGGCTGGCGCAATTCAATCCAAGAGGAACAGATGTATCGGTAATTCAGGATTTAATGATACATGATATAGATATAATTTTAAATCTTGTAAAGTCGAAAGTCAGCAAGATTGATGCAAGCGGAGTGCCAGTAATTACAGATAAGATTGACATTGCAAATGCAAGAATAAAATTCGATAACGGGTGCGTTGCAAACATTACTGCTTCACGGATTTCACAAAATAAGATGCGAAAAATGAGAATGTTTCAGAAGAGTGCATATATTTCTGTAGATTTTCTGCAGAATTCTTCAGAAGTATTCAGATTGTCTGACGGCGAAACATTGAATCTAAATGGCAGCAATGCATTTGCACTGGCAGAATTTATGCAGGGAGAAAAGAAACTAAAGATTTTATATGAGAAACCGGAAGTAAAAGAAGTAAATTCGATGAAGTATGAGCTGAACAAATTTTTTAATGCGATAACAGATGATACGGAGCCGGTAGTAACATTAGGAGACGGACTTCAAGCGCTTGAAGTTGCAAATGAGATTATTAACGAAATTGAATCATCAAAGAAAATATGAAATACTATGTATAAAATTGCACACATATCGGATCTTCATATAAGTTACAAAGATGAAGACGGCAATGGGAAAAAGCTCGTTGAGCTTTTGCATGACATAAAAGAAAAAGACTGCGATCATGTTTTCATTACAGGGGACATTGTGGAAAATCCCGGAGAGCAGGATTTGCATTTTGTCAGGGAAATACTTGTAAAGTTTGATTTAATGCATCAGGAAAGATTGAGCATAGTTCCGGGAAATCATGACATATTCGGCGGAGCTTACAAGGAAGGATTGGGTTCGATCAATTTTCCATTGAGATGCAGAAATACGGATTATGAAGAGAAACTAGGAATGTTCATTGAAGTTTTTAGAGAAACTTTTCCTGAAAATGCATACTATCCTTATATGAAAATTATGGATAATGTAACAGTAACTGCGCTCAACTCGGTACAAAAGTGGTCTGTAGATGAAAATCCAGAGGGATCAAACGGATATATAGAAACGGAAGATTTTCTGATGCTGAAAAAAATATTTAAGAAAGATGAATCAACTACAAAGAATAAAATTGTTATACTTCATCATCACCTTAACATTCCTGAATTAAATGACGAATATCCTGCACATTCATTGTGGCTGAAAACAATTAACTGGAAAATGAAACTGCACAACAGAAAAGCGCTGCTTAAATTTTTAAGTAAAAATAAAGCAAGCATAATTTGTCATGGACACACGCATATTAATGAAGTTTATATGGAAAGAGGGATTACAATGGTAAACAGTTCTGCCTGTTTGGTTCCACTGACCGATGACGGAATCAGAAGTTACAACTTATTATACATACCCGATAAAGAAGATGAGAATGAATATCTGAAAATTGAAAGAGTTTATATTTAATGAAAATAGATTTAAGTAAAAACATATTGAAAGAAATAGGCAGGATTGCGGATGAGAACGGATTTAAGGTTTTTGTTGTAGGCGGATATGTTAGAGATTGGTTAATGGGCAAGGAAGATAATGACATAGACATACTTGTAATAGGGGACGGGGTAAAATTTGCTGAGTTAACTGCATCGAAGTTTGGCAGAAGCCCCAGTGCAGTTTATGAAAAATTTGGAACATCGTTAGTAATGCTTGATGAAATGAAAATAGAATTTACATCAGCCAGAAAAGAAAGTTATTCCAAAAAGTCAAGGAAACCTATTGTTAAAATGTCAGGATTGGAAGATGATTTATCGAGAAGAGATTTTACGATCAATGCAATAGCAGCAGGATTAAACAGCGATAACTTCGGAGAGATAACTGATTTATTCGGAGGATATGATGATTTAAGAAAAGGAGTCATAAAAACTCCGCTCGAGCCTGTAGTTACCTTCAGTGATGATCCCTTGAGAATAATGAGAGCGATAAGATTTGCATCGATGTTTAATTTTACAATAGAAGAAAAAACATTAGAAGGAATAAAGAAGTCGGTTGACAGGTTGACTGAGGATAAAGTAGTATCACAGGAAAGAATTACAAATGAGTTTCTTAAGATATTAATGTCAGACAAGCCTTCTCTTGGACTGGAAATAATGTTTAAAACCGGAGTCATGGATAAAGTATTTCCCGAAATTTCCGCTTTGCAGGGAGTGGATCAGAGAAAAGATTATCATCACAAGGATGTATTTTATCACACGCTTATAGTTGTGGATAATACAGCTGAGAAAACCGACAATGTATGGCTGAGATTTTCAGCGCTTGTGCATGATATAGCAAAGCCTAAAACTAAAAAATTCATTGAAGGCACTGGATGGACATTTCACGGTCATGAAGAGTTTGGAGCACGAATGATGAAAAACATTTTCAAAAAAATGAAACTGCCGATGAGTAAACTTGAATATGTGGAAAAGTTAGTGAGGATGCATTTAAGACCGATTCCGCTTGCGCAGGATATAGTAACAGATTCAGCTGTAAGAAGGTTAGCTGCGGAAGCCGGCGAAGAACTTGAGGATTTGCTGCTGCTTTGCAGAGCAGATATAACTTCAAAGAATCCGGATAAAGTCAGCAGATTCATGAAAAATTACGAGATAGTAGAGAAAAAAATTGTTGAAGTTCAGAAGAAAGATGAGCTGAGAAATTTCCAATCACCTGTCAGAGGGGATGAAATTATGGAGATATGCAACATCAAACCCGGAAGGACAGTCGGAATAATAAAAAAGAGAATAGAAGAAGCAATACTGGAAGGAGAGATACGGAATGAATATGAAGCAGCAAGAGAGTATTTGTTTAAAATAAAAGATGAAATACTGGGATAATAATTATCAATTATTAATTATTAATTGATAATTATTTTACTATTAGTGTTGTTGAATTTCCATTGGAAAATAATATTTAAACATTAAGTGTTTTTAAATATTTGTTGTTATGAAGGAAGAAAATTCATTTAATTTTAAGACTGCCTCGATTTGATAGTATTTAAAATATTTTTCAATTCAATAAAAACTATTTTTAAAAAAATTATAGTTAAATAAATTTACTAATCTTCAAACAACTCCACATTTAGGATGAGATTTATGAGGATTAATATTGTTTTCTAACAATTAAAAAGCCTGAAGCTTTTGTATAATATTGCAACTTCAAATTGTTTTATGTGGAAGAGATGACGACTCGATAATTGAAAACATATATATGTTGTGAATTAAGTAAAAATAGCATAATTTTGCCATACTAAAAAAACTAAAAAATGAAAGAAAGCTGCATTAAAATTTATAATGAACAGATATTTTCAAATAATATTACTTATCCTTGTTTTTATTCCGATAAGAGTATATTCACAATACCAATTAGTTAAAGCATTCCCTGATTTGCCAAGATTTTCATTACCTGCAGAATTTGTGCATGCAGATGATGGGACGAACCGTTTATTTGTAGTTCAGCAGAGGGGATTAATTTATACATTTGATAATAATCCGCTTGCAAATTCACGCAAAGTTTTTCTTGATTTAAGGAATTTAGTTTCTCAAGGCGGATCGGATTTCGGGCTTCTCGGGCTTGCGTTTCATCCTAATTTTGAAAACAACAGAAAACTTTATGTTTATTATACCATTGACAGTGTAGGAAGTCAGAGCGGCAAGTGGTGCAGGTTATCTGCATTTACTGCAGATTCACTTAATCCGGATACAGTATATCAGGCAACTCAGGACATATTAATTACGTTCAGCAAGCAGCCTACAACACAGCACAATGGAGGGAGGCTTGCTTTTGGACCTGACGGATATCTGTATTTTTCGGTTGGTGATGGCGGTGGACCGGGTGATCCATTAAACAATGGTCAGAGCAGAACAAGCTGGCTCGGTAAAATTCACAGAATAAATGTTGACACCATGACCGGCGGTAGAAGATACGGAATACCTCCCGGCAATCCATATGCAAACGATCCTGTATTTAAAAAAGAATTGTATGCGTATGGATTCAGAAATGTTTGGAAATTCAGCTTTGATTTACCGACGAACAGATTATGGGCTGCTGATGTCGGCAATACTGCAAGAGAAGAAATTGACATAATACAAAACGGGAAAAATTATGGTTGGAATAAAATGGAAGGATTTATCTGTTATCCGGAAAATAATTGTGATACTACAGGAAGAAATTTTACAAGACCAGTAGTTGATTTTATAAGAGATTCGGCTGTATCGATCATTGGGGGTTATGTGTACAGAGGCACTCAATTGCCTGAACTTTACGGAAAGTATTTGTTTGCTGACTGGTATTATGGAAGAATATGGGCACTTGATTATCAGGGACCGGGGCAAGTTACTTACAATCGCCTGCTTGATTCAAACATGTATCTTTCTTCTTTCGGAGTTGATCAAAATAATGAAGTATATCTGCTTCAGCACAGCTATGCTGATTCAACGAGCATTTATAAAATAGTAAACAACGGTAAAATTACAGTAAACGTAAAGCTCATTCAGGAAGGACAATATAACATACCTGTCAATACACTTAACAAGAATGATACGGTGATGATTAAATTATATTCATATCCGGGACTCATACAGATAGATTCAGCATTAAGCATAATTGATTCACTGACATTTACGGGATTATTTGAATTTCCAACGGCACAATCAGGTATATACTTCATAAGCGTAAAGACAAAAAACGGAGTAGAAACTTGGAGCAAACCAGGTGGAGAATTTATGTCAAGAGGATATTTATATAATTATGATTTTACAACCGGCTTATCGCAGGCATTTGGCAATAATCTAAAGCAGATTGGTTCTGTTTACTGTATGATAAGCGGAGACTGCAATCAGGACGGAATAATTAACGCTCTTGACAGAGCTGAGCTTGTGGAGCAGACGGGTATGAGCGGAACTCTTTCCGGCGATCTTGACGGAAACGGAATAGTCAATGAAGCAGACAAGTTAATTTTAATAAGTAATCTTGGAAAATCTAAAATCACGCCATAGCTGAATAAAATTTATTTTATGAAGAGATTTGTTTACATAGTTTTTATTTATTTATTCGTTTTCAGTAATGAAAATCTTTATTCACAAACCGGCGAGTTACTGCTTTCGCAGGTAAATGATGGATTTTTTGCAAATGTCAGCATTCACATAAAAAGGACATCTACAGAAACATGGAAACTCGGTTATGCCAGTTTGGTTTTCAATTACAACTCATCGGCTATGATAAATCCGGTTGAGCATCTTGAAGGAATATGTGATAATGAGACAAGTTCGGATTATGATGATCAGATAATTGTGAGATATCCAGGGACTAACAGATTGTCGATTGAACTTGGTTTAACAAATGATACTGCAGCAGGTTCGGAAATATCAACTGATCCTGTTTTATTGGGAGTAATAAGGTTTGAGATTACAAGTCCGATTGGACTTCATAATTTAACATGGGATACGGATTATTCAGCAATAACAGATGAAAACGGGAACAACATCACTCAAAACATCATATTCATAAATCCTGTGGAAGGTTTACTGCCGGTTGAACTTTCAGGATTTTCAGGAGAATATAAAAATGGAGAAGTAAAACTTAATTGGACAACTTCAAGCGAAATAAACAATTACGGATTTGAAATACAGAGAGCAAAATTGGAAAGCGGAAATGAATTAAGCTGGATAAAAACCGGATTTGTTAATGGTAAAGGAAGTTCATCAGACTTAACAAATTATACATTCAAAGAAAGAAATATTCAGAGTGGAAAATACAGATACAGGCTTAAGCAGATTGATTATAATGGGAATTTTGAATACTTCCTCCTTGAGAATGAAATTAATATTGGCATACCAATCAGATATATACTTCACCAAAATTATCCCAATCCTTTTAATCCGGTAACGGTAATAAGATTTGAAATTCCGGAAGAAGCACGAGTAAAAATTTCAGTATATGACATAACGGGGAAGGAAGTAACGTCTTTAACTGATGACAAATATTTGCCGGGAGTATATGAAGTAAAATGGGATGCTTCTTCATTTGCAGGAGGAGTATATTTCTATAAAATTACGGCAGGCAGTTTCGTGCAGACAAAGAAGATTATTTATTTAAAGTAAGAATATCTTTCAGATAATTTTATAAATTACAAAACATTATAAATATAAAACAAATCTTTAAAATTTAGCATCTCAAATAAAAGAGTAAGCATAACAGCGAATCGACTAAACGAACTACCAAATTACTTCAGCAAGATGTATTTACCAATCTTTTCAAGAATCAGCAGAATAAAATATCAAAATTGACTTACAATTTTATAATGAAAAAATATAGTATATAAAAGGAAAGAGAAAGTTGAATATATTTATTAAGCAAATAAATTTTAAAAGTAAAAGACTATATGAATACGAATTGAAACAAATAAATTTAATAAAGAATGACTGATAAAAAAAGTAATTCACAAAATGTAAGATGAATGTCTGAGAGGATAGCATTAGTTCAGCCACACATTGCTGCCGGAAGGTCTTTAGGGATCGAGAAATCACCAGCTTCAATACAAACACTTGCTGCTCAATTAGAGGGTGAAAGTCATGAAGTCAGAATGTTTCATGAGAAAGTAAGTGATGAGTTAATTCAAAATTTAATGGAATTTGATCCAAGAGTTGTAGGAATATCCACAATGACAGTTAATTTTCCGGAAGGCAGAAAATTGGCAGAAGCAATCAAGTCTGAGAGAGAGAATATAATAATTGTTATAGGAGGGTGGCATGCATCGGGTTGTGTTCAAGCATATTTAAAAGGGCAGGAGAGAGAAACGCTTGAAGAGATAGTTTCATCCGGTTCACCTTTTAATTATTTGATAGAGGGCGAGGGAGAGATTGCTATGTCGGAATTAGTTAGAAGAATATCAGCCGGAGAAAAGCCTGATGACATAAAGGGATTAGTATTTATGGGTGATAATGGAATAAGGATTAATGCAGCAGAAAGAATAAAGGATCTAAATGTTTTGAGAGATCCTTCTTGGAATGGATTGCAGATAGATAATTATCGGGATAAACGAAGCGGAGCGCTTGATTTAAGCTGTCATTTTAACAGAGCTTGCAGATTTAACTGCGGTTTTTGTCCTACACCGACATTATATGGTCGTGGTGTAAGAAGGTTTTCTCCGCAGCGAGCGGTAGGACAAATTGAATCTTTATTGACAAGATATAAACCGGAAGTCATTACATTTACGGATGAAGATTTTTTTGCCAGCACAAAATGGGTTGAAGAACTTGTAGAGCTTTTAGAAAAACGCGACCTGCATGGTAAATACGGAATTGAATTTGATACGTTTGCAAGTATAAATGATTTACGACAGTTTGAGATTCAGGGAAGGGGAGAATTATTAGATAGGATGCATAGAGCAGGATTCAATAGTTTTACAGTTGGAATAGAATCATTTAATCCTCAAGTATTACGTTCTTTCAATAAAGAAAAGATGATACATCTTACGATGACAGATGATCAAAGATTATTGTATAAAAATCTTTCAAAGCAAGAGCAAGACAAAATGCTTGTTGATCATTATTTTGAATGTGTGCAAAGTGCAATTATATTTGCACAGAGGCACAGGATACTAATAATTGGAGATTACATATTTGGAAATCTCGGAGAAAGCGAGGAAGAGGTAAGGGAGGGATTTAAGAAATTTTCCAATTTGAGAGATTTACATATTGCATACTTACCAATATTTACGCCATTTCCCGGTACCAAACTTTGGAAAGAAGCTTATGAATCCGGAAGACTTATAAGGAACAAAGCGGGAAAAATTGACTGGACACGATTTGATACGAGTGCAGGAGCGATGGATATTGGGTATAACATGGGGAAAATAAGGAATGAGCTTGAGCTGGAGTTTTACACTTCCGAGCGATATCACAAAGATATGAAAAAGGCAATACAAACAGAGTCAGCGAAGATAGAGTTGTTCAGATCGAGATTTAACTATTTAAGTAGTTTATATCCGGAGAATAAGCTTATCGGGGACAGGCTTGCGGGATTAAAATAATTTCACGCAGACACCGCAGACACCTCACGCAGATACCGCAGACACCTCACGCGGATTACGCAGACACCTCACGCAGATTCCGCAGATACCTCACGCAGATTCCGCAGACTTCTCACGCGGATTACGCAGACTTCTCACGCAGATTACGCAGACTTCTCTCGCGGATTACGCAGACACCTCACGCAGATACCGCAGACACCTCACGCAGATACCGCAGACACCTCACGCAGATACCGCAGACACCTCACGCAGATACCGCAGACACCTCACGCAGATACCGCAGACACCTCACGCAGATTCCGCAGACACCTCACGCAGATTTCGCAGACACCTCACGCAGACACCTCACGCAGATACCTCACGCAGATTCCGCAGACACCTCACGCAGATACCGCAGACACCTCACGCAGATTCCGCAGACACCTCACGCAGATTCCGCAGACACCTATTCTTCAGTAATTAACTTTATTAATTTTCCTAAATCAAATATTTTCAATCACATTCTTCAGCTTGTTTCTGATTTCTTCAGCAATAATTCCAAGTTTTTCATTTTTCACCGCGCTCATTGAGGCAATGGGATCGATAGCCGACACTATCGTTTCATCGTTTTCGTTAACGAAAACAATTACGTTACAGGGGAGCATCAGACCGATCTGTTCTTCTTCTTTCAGAGCTTTAAAAGCATAAGGCGGATTGCATGCGCCGAGAATTTTATAAGGCTTAAGTTCTGCATTTAATTTTTTCTTTAAAGTATCTTTAACGTCAATTTCAGTTAGAATACCAAAACCTTCAGATTTCAAAGCATCTGCGGCTTTGACCAGAGCTTCCTCATAATTGTAAGGGACTTTCTTTGAAAATCCGTAATCTAATTTTATCATAATAGTATTTTACTTTTTTAAAAGTAAAATTAAAATTATCAGTTAAAATTTAACAGTCAAAAAAGCAGGAGAAACAAACAGCTGAAATAAAACCGAGAAGGTTTAGCATGAAGATAAAAACAAGATATAAATAGAATCATTTATCTTCAAATTTATTTTAGTACAGAATAAATTTCTAAAGCTTCTGAAAAGTTCAGCGGTGAAAAATAAATTAGTGTTTGCAATTTAAAATCAATTTTTATAATTTGACATCAGCAAAATAGAGAAAGAAAACTGATTGAATATGAAAACTCCAAACGAATCAGTACATACCAGCGAGTAGATAAGCTTCAAAAACCAATTGTCCTTTACAGTACCGGAAATGAATTTTCAGGAAATAAAGATTTATCCTTTTCATTTATTAGGATAATATTATTTCATTTAAAAATGAAGATTTGCAATTAACATCTTTGTGTTAATTTACATTTTAGGTTGAATTAAAAATTGATAAATGAAGTAAATACTGGAGTGGTAAATATGATTTAAGATACAAAAAAGCAGAGCAGGAATTTTAAATAAAGCCGGCAAGCGAATATTTAAAATAATAATACTTTTGGAGTATTAAGCCCCGTCTGCTTTTAATTTAAACCAAAATATTAAAAAGCTAAAAACAAAAATATGATTAAAATCACAGAAGCGAAAAATGAGGGGAGATACCTATGGAGAAAGTGTGGAGTTATTTACTGTTTTAATTTTGCCTAATATAAATATTGCATGTATGTTAAAGTTTAATAGCTAATCGGAATAAATTTTATCGATATGTGATAAATCTAATTTCAGTTTTTACAATATTGCAGAAAATTTCTTTATCGGATTAACAATGGTATTTGCAAGGGGAGGAAGCCTAATTGGTGGCGGACATTACCGGAAGACCTTACAACTGGCTGATGAAAAAATTTGAGTTAGGTAAAACTCAATTTAATGGACAGCAAGATCAAATAGTTACAAAGGATAAATATGAATGGAAATGATTTTTTGGTATATCTCTCGATACGAGAATATTTAATAAGCTTTTTGCCGGCGGCGGAAGTTGAATTGAAGTAAAGATGATATAAAGTACATTTAAAAAAATGCTTTTATCAAAACTAAAATATTGTCATTATTATTTCACTATCTATTGAATACTTAAATTCTTTCTAAAAAAATGCCAGTATTAAATTTACACATTAGAATATTAACAGAACCGGATATTCCTGTATTAGATATGATAAATGCAATGAATCAGATTTATGAAGCTGCTAATATACATGTATATGTACTTTCTTACGAGCAAGTGCTGCTGAATGAAGATGAATATGAATCGCTCAATGATCTCGATACAGAAAGCTGCATGATGGGATATCCTTCGACAGAGCAGATACAGTTAGCCGGAATAGAAGTTACTGAGTTGGGAAGTAAAGATATTAAAGTATTTTTTTGCAGGACTGTTTCATCGTTTTCGTTACATGATAGAATAGTAGGATCTGTAAATGGCTGTGCTTCACATCCGCCAAATAATCCTGCGGTGTATATTTCTTCAATTTCTTCAAAATATACTCTTGCACATGAAATTGGACATGTTCTTGGATTGCAACATACATTGACACGCGGCGACTATTCCTTTTTAATGACTGGAGAAGGGACTGCAAATATCTCACGTCATCCTCCATTACTGACGGAAGATGAAATTACAACGATATTAGGCAGCAATTATTTCAATGAAGCTAATTAAATGCAATGACTTATAATAAAGAAGAAGTAAAAAAAATTATAAATCGGGATAATCCAAATTATAAAGAAATTGCAAATACATTCAGTGAAGCGGATATCCCGTTAATTACAGAGCTTGTACGCGAGCCTGATAAATCAGTTTCTGCCAAGGCTTTAGTAATTTTAAGTCTTATGGATTTTGATTCTACTTATGAAGGAATTGAATTTGCCGTAAATAGTAATGATCCGATATTAAAAATATCTGCCGCACAGGCATTAAGGAATAAATTAAGCATGCAAACTTCAGGGAATGATCTTATCCCAAATAAAATTACAGAACTTTTGAATAAACTGAATTCAGATGAGGATGCTGGCGTAAAAAAATATACGCGTAATTCAATAAATTCAAAAGAAGGATATAGCGCAAATTTTAATATGGAAAATGATAAATCGCTTAATCAGAAAATAAAGCGGAAGCTAAAGAATCTATCTCGCAAGTTTAATAAGTATTTTTAATAATAGTTTTCTAAGCTTTTATAAAAAAATAAAGATATAAAAAATACGAAATACAAGTATTTTAAAAAATAATTTATTAATCTAAAAAGAAAGGATTAAAAAATGGCAACAGTTGAAGATCTATTTTCTGAATTCAATTCAATTGAGCAAAATGTTTTAGTTGCAATTTCTGCCAACAGCGGTCCATGTCCCGGACCATTTTGCGACACCAGATTTGATGTACCTCCCGGATATAAGTGTGTTCCATGCGGCACCGGACCCAATCAGGGTTATCTTTCAAGAGATACCGGATCAGATGCTATTGCAAAAGAAATATTTTCGGATATTCTGTCTGAGGCAGAAAACAAATTAAACGGAGATACTGCAGGCAAGTATCTTAAAGAAGTTATCAAACTGACAAACCTTGACGTAAAGGTAACAGCAAAAATCAATGAACTTAACAGGTTAAAAGAGTTAATAGTATCGATGTATGAGATTATAAACATGGAATTGAAAAACTCCGGAAGTTAAAGCATATTTGAAATAAAAAAATTTTAATGTTTGAACGATTATCATTAGAGCAAGGTCTTTCTCAAAATTCGATATATTCAATTGTTCAGGACAGTGATGATTATATGTGGTTTGGTACGGAAGAAGGATTAAACAAGTATGACGGCGTTAAGTTTAAAATTTATAAAAACAGAATTTCAGACCAAAATTCTATTGCGGATAATTTTGTCAAGAAATTAATAATTGATAAATCGGGTCAATTATGGGCAGGAACTTTAAATGGATTTATATTTCGATATAATAAGTTTATGGATAATTTTTCAAACATTAGCATTGACAATGAATCAGATGAAGTAAAAAGTGAACTTACTTCATTTTTATGTATGGAAGATAAGAGTATGCTTGTTGGATCATATTATGGAGGAATAAAAGTATTAGATAACAGAATATCTAATATCAGAGCATTTAAACCGGGAAATAATGATTTTGATATTTCAAATCTAACTGATGTTTCGGCTTTGTATGAGGATTCATTTGGATTGATTTGGATTTGTTCTTGGGATAAAGGAATTTTTATTTATAATAAAATGGAGAGTACAATAAAGAAATTAGAAGATCATTTTGATACAAAGGTAAACTTAAGAAGCAATGCTGTCCGTTGTATTTTTGAGGATTCGGATTCTAACATTTGGATTGGTACAATCAAAGGTCTGAATATTTTTAACCGAAAAAAAAATGATTTAATTTCTTGTCCTAAAATGGATATCATTTCAAACAAAGATATTCTGATATTTTCCATATTGGAAGATAATTCAAAGAACAAATGGATAGCTACTTACACTGACGGATTATTGAAAATTGATGACAAGAATAAATTGACACAATATTGTCATGAAAAAAATGATTATAACAGTATTAGCACAAACAGCATTTATTCTTTGTATTTGGATAGATCGAATGTACTTTGGATCGGAACATTGGGAGGAGGAATTAATAAACTGGACTGCGGCAGGAAACGTTTTTATAACTTAAAATATGCAAATGAAAAAAATGAAGAAATTGGAAGCGTTGTCAAAATACTGGTTGACAGTAAAAATAATCATTGGATAAGTACGTTCAGTAATGGAATCAAGATCTTTAAAAGAGACAATAGTTTTCTAACGTTATCAGAAAATATTGATTTAAAGAATCATTCACACGAAGCTATTACTTCCATTATTGAAGATGATAAGAATAATGTTTGGCTTTGCTGTTTAAGGAAAGATTATTTTTATAAGTATAATCTATTAACAAACGAATTATCCGAATTCCAGCACCCATTTAAATTTGGGATAAATTCTATATTTTACATTAATTCATATTTGTATATAGCTATTCGGGAAAAGGGAATTCTGAAATTTGACACAGTAAATGAAAAATTTGTAAAATATGACAATGACGATCCATTTTATGAAAAATTGAAAACAAAAATAATTTACTGTTCATTTATTGATTCAAAAAAATCATTATGGTTAGGCACCATCAGAGAGGGATTATATAAATGTGATTTCAAGAAAAAGGAGATTTTAAATTTCACATATATTCCGAATGATGATACAAGTATAAGCGACAATTGCATAACATGCATTGCAGAAGACAGTTCCGGCAATATATGGATTGGAACTAAAAACGGCGGATTAAATAAGTATATCGAGAAAAGTAATTCATTTCAAAGAATTAATTCATCTAACGGGCTTCCTAATGAATACATTAAAGGGATATTGGAAGATTCATCGAATAATTTATGGATAAGTTCTAATAGTGGATTAACAAAGTATAATTTCAATACTCAGTTAGTTAAAAATTATGTTTACTCAGATGGTATTCAAAGTAATGAATTCAATGATGGCGCATTTTTTAAGGATAAATCAGGCAGCATGTTTTTTGGCGGAGTAAATGGTGTAACTTATTTTAATCCGGAAGATATTGGAGAAAATTCGTTTTTACCCAATACCGTCATCACCGACTTCGAAATATTCAACGAATCTGTCGAAGGCGCTCCCGATAATCCTTTTCTCAAAAAAAACATCACATACGCTGAGGAAATAAAGTTAACATACAAAGAAAGCGTCTTTTCTTTCAGATTCGCTTCTCTTATTTACAACAACCCTCAAAAAAATCAATACGCCTATAAGATGGAAGGTTTCGACAAAGACTGGACATACAGCGAAACAAGAAAAAGAGTTACTTACACCAATCTTAACCCTGGCAACTATGTGTTCAGAGTAAAAGGATCAAATAACGATGGTAAATGGAATGAAGAAGGAACTTCAGTAAAGATAAATATCTCTCCACCTTACTGGAAAACATGGTGGTTTAAATCGCTTGGTGCGCTGAGCCTTGCCGCAATTACAGGATTAAGTTACAAACAAAGATTGAATAAAATCGAAAAAGAAAAAAAGGCGCAGGAAGAATTTTCAAGAAAACTTATCGAATCGCAGGAAACCGAAAGAAAAAGAATTGCACATGACCTGCACGAAACAATAGCGCACGAATTTCTCATTTCAAAACAAAAAGCGGCTCTCGCTCTCAAACATAAAAACGATAACAAAAAAATGGAAGAGGCTCTTAAAGAAATATCCGAGCTTTCATCTTCTGCGATAAATGAAGTGAGAAGTATTGCATATAATCTTCATCCGCATCAGCTCGAAAGACTCGGGCTGACTAAAACAATTATATCAAACATTAATCAGGCTGATAAGTCAACCAACATTTCCTTTTCGGCTGATATTGACGATATAGATAACATTCTTTCCAAAGAAAACGAAATTAATCTTTTCAGAGTAATTCATGAAATCATCAGCAATATAATCAAGCATTCAAAAGCTACAAAAGCCAATTTTAAAGTTAAGTTAATCGCTAAAAGCATTTATTGTCTGATATCCGATAATGGTACGGGATTTAATGTCTCAAGCAAATTGCTTCCAGGAGCAAAAGAAGGCATAGGACTCGAGGGTATTGCAGAGAGGATCAAATATATGGGTGAATATAAAATCGAATCAGAACCGGGTAAAGGAACTGTTTATAAAATTAAAATTCCAATTAAGGAAATTAATTATGGCTGAGCAAAATAAAATCAGAATCATAATTGCTGATGATCATCCGATATTCAGAAGCGGATTAAAGCAAACTATTGAAGAAGATGAAAGCATTGAGATACTGGCAGTTGCTGAAAACGGAGAAAAGGCGCTGGAAAAAATTGAGGAGTTAAATCCTGATATTGCACTGCTCGATATTGACATGCCAAAAATGACAGGTCTTCAGGTGCTTAAAAATCTTAAAGAAAAAAAATCAAAAACTAAAGTAGTTTTTCTCACGGTATTTTCTTCGGAAGATATTTTTGACGAATCCATGGAGCTGGGCGTAAATGGATTCGTTCTCAAGGATTGTGCAGTGGATGATATCATTGACTGCATTAACAAAGTAGCGGAAGATAATTACTATATATCGCCTTCCATATCAAATTTTCTCCTCAGTCGCAGAGAAAAAATAAAGAAGTTTGAAAAACAAAATCCGTCGCTTAACGATCTTACAAAGACTGAGTTGATTATTTTGAAAATGATCTCCGAAGGGAAAACATCCAAAGAAATAGCTCATGAACTTTTTATCAGCAATAAAACAGTCGAAAATCACAGATCGAACATTAATGCAAAATTAAAACTGAAAGGTCCTAACAGTCTCATAAAATTTGCATTTGAAAATAAATCGCTGCTTTAATAAAAGACATTATCCTGAATTAATTTATCAATTACTTCGGAATTTCTTTAATTATGAGACATAAACTTGTCTGACACTTATGTAAGTAATAGAATACCCCTATGCTCTTTCAATAAATTCATTTAAAAACAAAGCGTAAGTGTATTTATTAATTTTCTCCTGCGTAATGACGATTTTTGTTTAGTTCTTTAAATGAAGCAATAGAATTCATAAAAAGAATAAACTTAAAAATTCTAAACTAAGGAGAAAAAAATTATGAGACTTTACTTAAAGCTTTTGTTGTTAATGTTCTTTCTGGCTGCTGTGATTATAAAATTAATGCTTGCCACCGAATCCACTGCTGATAATAATTTTAAAAATAAGGATCTGAACACCAAATCAAACGGCAATTACAGATTGTTCAGACCAGAAGCAGGCATGAAACTTGGAATGCAGAAACTTTCGAATACGGTGTTTACTTTACATGACAATTCGTGCTCAATGCTATATTAAGAGTTGGGAAGAACGAAGCATCGATGCAATCAAAACCGGATGGGCTTCAAAGCCTTCCGGTTTTTTTATTATGGAAAATAAAACTCGAGTCTCACATTGAATATAAGCGCGATTTTTTCAGTCTGTTTGCCAAGCCCCAGCTTGGTGAACAAATCCGGAGAGAAGGTGTGTGTGGAAAGTTTAAATCAATAATGGAGTTTGCTTAAGTTTCACTGTTACGCTGTGTGAAACAAAATGAAGGATTCGGAACTTATGAACGTTTCCGGGCAAGAGCAAAGCAAAGAGAATAGTTAACACGAAATGAATAAAATATTTACAGTAATTACTAAATTATATCCTTTATTATTATTTCTTCATTTATGGATTATACAGTATGAATTTACTATTTTGATGAAAAATTAAATTCAAATATGAAACGATTAAGTAAGTTATTATTAGTCATTATAGTAATTTTATTCTATAATGATGGAAATTCACAGTGGATTTATCCGGAATCAAAGACTGCTGACAGCATTGAGATATATTTCGGAGAAACAATTGAAGATCCGTATCAGTGGCTGGAAGATATCGAAAACAGTGAAGTTAAAGACTGGTTTAAAGTTCAATCGGATTATACTTTAGATGTGATATCGAAAATTCCCAACAGGGATAAGCTCGTTAATGAAATGAAAGAACTTGACAAAAGCAGAAAAATCAGATACGGTACGATTTCAGAAAGAGCAGGGAAATATTTTTTTGAAAAAAGACTGGCAGGAGAAGAAATCTACAGCTTATACATGAGGGAAAATCAAGGAAGCGCTGATATTCTCATTTTTGATCCTGAAAATTATGACAGCAATGTAAATTATACTATTCAGTCATGGGTAGTAAGCGATGATGCCGGTAAAATACTTCTTGGTCTTTCGGAAAGCGGAAAGGAAAAGCAAACTCTTAGAATTCTGGATGTAAAGAAGAAATCACTGTTGCCCGAAAATTTTAAGGTAAGCTATGTAATGGACTGGCTGCCGGAGAGTAATGACGAATTCATGTATCTTCAGCTTCAGAGCGATGACGTTCACAAAATGGAATCCACGCAAAATTCGAGAGTGAAGATACATAAGCTGGGAACAGACCAGAGTAAGGATAAAATTGTTTTAAGCAGAGATAATAATCCTGAATTAAATATTAATCCGGAAGATTATCCATATATGTTTTACTATAACAACAGTGATTATATTTTTGCGGGAAAAGGAACGGTAGATAATAATCAGGAATATTTTTACGCTCCTAAATCAACTCTGAAGGATGATAAAATAAAATGGAAACAGCTGACGACAAAAGATGATAAAACAACCTATGCTATTGCTGATAAGAATAATATTTATTTTCTAACTTCCAAGGATGCCCCAAACTATAAAGTAATCAGAGTATCACTCGATAAACCGGATTTAAACAATCCCGAAGTTGTCATTCCCGAAAGTGAAAAAGTTATAGTATCAATTAATTCCACAAGAGATTACATGATCATATCACATACTTATAACGGTATTGAATTTACATTGAGCAAAATGAAATTAACAGGCGGGAAAGCGGAAAAGATTGAACTTCCGCTTAAAGGTTCAATCTATGCTTCTGCGGAAAGCCCATATTCAAATATATGCAATTTATGGAACAGCAGCTGGACCGAACCTTCAAATACATTTACTGTCAATTTGGAAAAAGGGGAGTTTAGCGATGGTCCGTTTAATGTTTCCTATGAAATTGACGGTATAGAGAATCTTGTATCTGAAACTGTAGAAGTAATTTCTCATGACGGCGAGAAAGTTCCGCTGTCAATTGTTTATAACAAAAATCTGATGAAGAAAGACGGAAGCAACATATGTTACATAGATGGTTACGGAGCATACGGTTATTCCACCAATCCGTATTTTAATACATTCATGATGCCGCTTATGAACAGAGGAGTAATAATGGCTTATGCTCATGTGAGAGGGGGCAGTGAAAAAGGAGAAAACTGGTACAGAGCCGGATGGAAGTCGACTAAACCAAACACATGGAAGGATTTCATAGCATGCGCACAGTATCTTGTGGATAAAGGTTATACATCCAAAGAAAAATTAGCCGGTACCGGAACAAGCGCAGGCGGAATATTAATAGGCAGAGCCATTACCGAAAGACCTGATCTGTTTAAAGTTGCGATACCAAAAGTCGGATGCATGAATACATTAAGAGGAGAATTCAGCCCGAACGGTCCGGTAAATATTCCGGAGTTTGGAACAGTTGCAATAGAAGAAGAATATAAAGCTCTTAAGGAAATGGATTCATATTTTCATTTAAAGTCCGGTGAAAAATATCCTGCAACTTTAATAACTACGGGATTTAATGATCCGAGAGTTATTTCCTGGATTCCTGCAAAGTTTGCCGCTAAGATGCAGAGCTGCAACAGTTCATCCAATCCGATACTGCTTCATGTTGATTACTCGACAGGTCACTTCGGCGGAGAAACAATGACCGACTATTTTCAAAACCTGTCGGATATATGTTCATTTATAATGTGGCAGTGCGGGAACGAAGAGTTTCAGCCCAAAAATTTTTAAAGCAATGAAAATTGTAATATCATGATTTTGACTGCTCAATTGCTTTTTTTAAAAGCCAGTTAAGCGGCGTTAATTTAAGTTCGGTAATTAATTTTTCCAAATCGATAGACTTTTTGTCCGTGCTGACTGCAATTTTTAGTAACCTGTCATAATAGTTAATAAAAGTATTGCATTGCGACTTATATATTTCCGGAAGAAGCTTGTCGGTTTTTGTAAAGTGTCTGTATGAATCCAGCAATTCACCTGCAGGAATAAAATATTTTAACTCAAAGTAAATCATCAGCTGAAGCTGTTTGATAGCAGCTTTGTACATTACATTTTTTACTTGTCCGCTTTCGGAAAGTTTTTGCAGTGCTAAAGAAAAATTGTTCCTCTCGAATTCAAGTTTAGCAGCATTGTAAGCAAAGACATACTGCCGTTTTTCCGGCTCTATTTTATTTATATATTTATTTATGAACTCCTCCGTAAAATCAAGCTTCTTGAGAGAGAGTCCTGTCCAGACAATATTCATAAATCTTGTCTCGGTCATATACTTCGATGAAGGTGAATATGTAGTAATATCTTTTTCAAGAGAGAATTTTAAAATTTCAAATGCCTTTTCAACATACTCACGTTGTCCTTCCTGAACTTTCCGCTGTGCATAATTTCTCAGAACGGCAATAAGATTATGCTTTGAATTTATTTTTAAGTCATCCTTATCCTCAAACAATTTTTTATACATTTCAAAAAAATATTTATCATCGTTTGTAATTAACAACTTCACAAGCTTATAATATAAATTTAATTCCGGCTCATTCAGATAATCGGGGTTTTGATCTATATAGCCAAGAATCTCATTGATAAAATCCGGATACCCTTCTGTATTAACAACAAAGTTTTTTTGATTGAGGAAATACTGAAAAAATATTAATGAGTTAATAAAAAAATTCGTGTTCATATATTTCTGCTCGAGAATAAGCTCTTTGTCAAGAATGTCCTTATAAGTAATCATCTTTGTATCTCTGGATTTAATATCGTTTTTATAATACTCAAGCTTGTATTTTGCGTAATAGGTTTCAGCGTCATTAGCTTTCTCTTTTTTAATTTTCTTATCGAGGTCAGATATGGACTTTACTAATAAATTATCCAATTCTCTGTGATTAAGTTCGTCAAGAAGAATTGTACCATTAAATAAATCATTCCTTTGCAGATTTGCAAAAACAAGAAATTGTTTTGCCAGTTCCATCAATCTGAAAACAGTCATTGTCATAAAGCTGTCATTGAAATCAATTTTCCCGAAAGCTTTTTCAAATAATAATTTTTTACCGGAAAGCTTTTCATCGAAATCAGGATGCAGCATTTTAATCTGCTCGTAAAGTCTTACTACACTTTGATTTGTATTAAAGAATGGAGACTTAATGAACAGGCCAAATTCTTTTATTTCCTGCTTGCTGAATGTCTTTAATACTTTTGTTAACGCCGAGTTAAACATATTGAGAAAAATCTTTGGTTATAATTTTAACATAAAATTGTTCAAAAATCTCAAAAAAACAATCAAAATAAGACAGTTCATATCCGGAACATGAAAATAATTTAAAAAAAGATTCTTTGATTCAACAACACATCATCAATATTTTTGTATGTGAAAAATTTAAAAGTAAAATTAGTTAACTTTTCGGTAGCGAGGGGAAATTCAAGAGGTGAATTAAATCTTCATTGGGACGCAATTGAAAATACAGTTTCCTATATGATAGAAATTTCAATGTTAAATAGTGCGGGGAACAGCAAGTGGCAGATTCTTGATATAATTTCTGATTCCTTCTATACTGTGAGAAATCTGAAGTCCAATAAAAGTTATACTTTTCGTATTGCGTCAATAGATGAAAAGGGAAGAAAACGGGTTAGCGACGGCAAAACAAAGACAGCGCCGTGAATTAAGCTTTCTCAAGCTGGGGCTTGTGAAAGAGAAGGCGCAAGGGACTTAGGAAAACGCTCGTCAAATAGATTGCTTCGCTTCGCTCGCAATGACAAAATGGGAACGAGCGTCAAATAGATTGCTTCGCTTCGCTCGCAATGACAAAATGGGAACGAGCGTCAAATAGATTGCTTCGCTTCGCTCGCAATGGCAAAAATAAGTTTATTAAAAAAATATTTACTAAAACATAAAACTAAACTAACCTAAAATGAAAAAAATCTTAATTGCGTTATTAATGGCTTTCAGTTTCACGGCTCAAAGTCAGGTTAAACAGATCGGAGAAGATCTGTATTTGTATTCGGATAAACCGAATGCATCGGACAATTGCGGAGTGGATAACACATTTAATCCGGAGATACACCAAAATCTTACTGCGCCGATTGATGCTTCGGCAACTGAATATATATGGCCTTTTGATGAAGAGCTCGACGAAGGTGTTATGATTGTAAATTATGTTGACGATCTTTCCGGCAGCGGGATAAAAGATTACAATGATAATGACTGGTCTTATAACGGACACAACGGTACGGATATTTGTCTGCATGATTTCAGGCAAATGGACAGATGTGTGAGAGTAAAAGCAGCTGCAGCAGGAACTGTCGTTCAGATTTCAATCAATAATTATGACAGAAATACAGAATGGGGAACAGGTCTTCCTTCTAATCTCGTACAAATTCGTCACGCCGACGGTACTTATGCATTCTACTACCACTTAATGAAAAAATCAATTGCCGTTAAACTTGGTGAATATGTACTTGAAGGTCAGACAATAGGTTATGTCGGCAGTTCAGGTAACTCGACGGCAGCTCACCTGCATTTTGAACCGGGGTATTACTCCGGAAACACATGGGTAAAGAGAGATCCGTGGCAAGGGACATACAATCACAGCGCATCACTATGGCAAAGTCAAAAAGCTTATATAGGTTTCAGGGATTTTAAGCTGCAGGATTGCGGTGTTTATACTGCAAGTTTAGTCGGAGGAAATTTTAATAATACCGGAGATTATTTTAATGAAAGAATCTATCAGCCAAATACAATAAGCGGATACGAAAGTAAGATTGGATTCTGGATGCAGTTCCAGGGAAATTATACCGGTAAGCAGGTCAGATATGAAATCAGAAGATCTGACGGGACATTATTTGATGATATATATTTTTATATTAGTGGTCAGTCACAATACAACTGGAGCTGGTGGGCTCCGGATTTTAATCCCGGTGTTTCGGTTACAGGTGACTGGTATGTGAGAGTATTGTATGATAACGTTGAAAAGAAAAGATGCTTCTTTAATGTTCAGCTTCTCACGAGTAATCGTCCGAGACTTTATCCTGTTGCCGGCAAATGTTTCAGAAGATCATTCTTTGTTCAAAAGGACACGCTGAGAGTTAGACCCGTAAGGTCCAACATGCAGTATGATTTATTAAATGCTCCTTCGGAAGTTACGATTACAAATGATTCAATTATTAACATCGGCAGTTTCACACAATTATTCAGGTTAAGGGAATTCAAAGTAATTGCGAGTATGGGAGGAAGTTCTACTTTAAGAGATACAATGGTATATAAGCTTATTGATACAACAAAAAATCCTTTTCCCGGAAATGGAATAGAATCACTTGAGCTGACTGCAAAGCTTGAAGGATTTTGGAATGGCAGCCAAATGAATGAGGACAGCGTAAAAATATTGATTAGAGCTTCGTTATTTCCTTATAGTATAATTGATTCGGCAACAGTACTTTTGAATTCAAACGGATACGCTTTATCGAATTTCTTTAACATCAGTCCCGGCATTTATTATTATCTTGTTGTAAAGCACAGAAACTCCATTGAAACCTGGAGCAAAACAGTAATGCAATTTACAACAGGAGATCCGATTGCTTATGACTTTACAACTTCCAAAACAAAAGCTTTTGGAGATAATCTTAAATACAAAAGCGGAGAATATTGTATTTATTCAGGAGATGTAAATCAGGACGGAGTAGTTGACGCAACGGATAACAGCAGAATCGACAATGATGCATTTAATTTTGAAACAGGATATGTAGTAACGGACTTGACAGGTGATGAAGTTGTAGATGCAGATGATGCAGTTATTGCGGATAATAATGCTTCTAATTTCGTTGCAGCTGTCAGACCTTAAAAAATTACAAATTGCAAATGTAAGAAACTAATTGAACCACTTGCGGAGTCTCTGGTTTTTGGGACTCCGCCGCATTTGATATTAATTGCATCTTTGTTTTAAGAATCCCCAGCCTTTATAGTAGAGTATCATGTTAAATAAGGAAGACTTTGATTGGGTAATTCAAGCCTTATTCATTAGCGCTGCTTTCGCGTCCGCTTAGACACTACATATTGATCCAAAACAAATCCGGAGAGAAGGTGTGAGTGGACTTTCCCTCGCAGGGCGTAGTAAAGAGACAGCGTGGAGGAGCAGTGGCTTAAGAAAGAGAAGAAAACAAGAATAGAAAGCATCTTATTTTAATATATTCCCATCATCGAAAAGTTTAGCAAATGTCTTAATAAAAATAAACAAGCATTGGCTATATGCAATCTGTTCCGATTCTTTGACTAAATTCTCACATTCATTTACAATATATTGCAGTGATCAAAAAAATAAAATAAATATATTATATGCGAGAATATGAAGTATCACTGAATCCGAATAAACTGGTAAAATATTTAAAGAAGCCGTCTTCGGAATTCACAAGACATGACATAATCAGATTCATTGAAGAAAACGGTATTGAAATGGTTAATTTCAGATTTGTTGCAGAAGATGGGAAATTAAAGACGATTAATTTTGTAATTACAAGCAGAGATTATCTTGAATCCATACTTTCAACTGGTGAAAGAGTTGACGGGTCAAGTTTGTTTTCATACATTGATGCAGGCTCGAGTGATTTGTATGTCATTCCAAGATTCAGTACTTCATTTGTAAATCCATTTTCTGAAGTTCCGTCTCTTGACATATTATGTTCATTTTATACAAAGGAAGGTCTGCCTCTCGAAAGCTCGCCTGAATATATTTTAAGAAAAGCCCATGATGAATTCAAAAATGAAACAGGTCTTGTGTTTAAAGCAATGGGAGAACTTGAATATTATGTAGCTGGTGATAAGAGTCAGTTTTATCCTGCTATTGACCAGAGGGGTTATACAAACTCAACGCCGTTTGCAAAATGGGAAAATTTAAGAGTCGAAGCAATGAACCTGATTGCACAATGCGGAGGCAAAATAAAATACGGACATTGTGAGGTGGGAAATTTTACTGCAGGTGATAAATATTTTGAACAGCATGAAATTGAATTTCAGCCTGCAGAGGCAGGAGATGCTGCTGATCAGTTGATAATAGCTAAATGGATTTTGAGAAATCTGGGAAACAAATACGGCGTGCACATAAGTTTTGCTCCGAAGATTACAACAGGCAAAGCCGGAAGCGGTATGCATATTCATTTACAGGCTGAAAAAAACGGCGTAAACGTAATGACTGAAAATAATGGATTAAGCGATACCGCTAAAAGAATAATAGCCGGGCTGTTGGATAAAGCCGGAGCGCTCACTGCATTCGGCAATACTGTTCCTTTGTCATATCTTAGGCTTGTCCCAAATCAGGAAGCTCCGACAAAAATCTGTTGGGGAGATTCCAACAGAGCATCGTTAATCAGAATACCTCTTGGCTGGGTTGCCGAAACCAACATGATTAAGGATGCTAATCCTTTTGAAAAATATGACGTGCCATTCATTCAGGGAAAACAGACTATCGAGTTAAGGACTCCTGACGGTTCTGCAGACATTTACCATTTGTTTGCAGCCGTTATAATGTCGGCGCTATACGGACTGAAACTGCCTGATGCTCTGAAGAAATCAGAAGAGTATTATTCTGCAGGTTTAAATTCTGATAATGCCGCTGTGAAACATAGTAAATTCAGATCTCTTCCTGCATCATGCAGTGAATCTGCAGATGAGCTTGAGAGAGAAAGAATATTTTTCGAAACTAATAACATATTCCCTCCGGGTACAATTGACAGAATTTTAAAATCACTAAGATCGTATGATGATAAGAATTTAAGCGAAAGGATTTTTGGAAATAATGAAGCGATAAAAGGGCTTGTGAATAAGTTTGCCCATAATATGTAAAACATCGTTTGATAATATTTAAGAACAATTCCTTCATTTCAGATTTAACTGATACTCAATACTTCCTTTCCAGGAAGATTTTTTAAAAGAGAATTAAACTCTTATAATAAAAATAAAAATAAAAATAATTTTCTTTATAATATATCTTGCATTAAAAGAAAAATATTTTAATATTGCGAACAAAATTAATTATCAAAAAGAAAGGAACGGAAGACAAACCCCACGGTCTTCTGTGATGATGTATTTCTTTTAGGATGATAAAAGAACTTTAGAGAAAGTTCTCCTCAAATAAAATCCTAAATCTAAACTCCCCAAGCATTTTTAAATTATCAAGGAGATTTATTGTGAAAAATTTTTTCATGATTGTTTTCTGCCTGATTTTGATTTTATTGCAAAGCGTTTCAAACATTAACGGGCAGGTAAAACTTTACGAGGGGTTTGAGGAGAACATTTTTCCGCCGGAAGGATGGAGTATCTTTAACACTTCCGGAGATGAAAGCCAGTGGAAATCTGCTAATACTGCACCTAAGCTGGGTTCAGGATGCGCTGTTTCAAATTTTTCGGGAACAAACACATCAAGTTATATCATATCAAAGAGATTCACGCCTGCTTACGGTGATTCGCTTGTATTTTACTTCAAGCAGACATTTTATAATGTGTTTCAGGATACTCTCAAAGTTTTAATTTCAAACACTGATTCTCTGTTTCAAAGCATGACAACTCAACTTGCTTTGTTTCGTGAAGGTTTAAATTATCCGGTATATAATGTTTATACTAAAGCTGCAGTTAGTTTAAATCAATATGCAGGACAGACGGTATGGATAGCTTTTTGTCATTCAAACTTAAACGGAGAGAATATCAGAATTGATGAAGTTATGGTCGGGAAACCCGCTCGATATGAAGTCGGAGTAGAGAAGAATGTTTATCCTTCCGGAAACATCGGCAGTTGCGAGTATCCGTTTATTATTCCAAAGGCTATAATTAAAAATTACGGGTCGGTAAATATAACTCAACCTTTTGAAATTTCTTATTCAATATCCGGACCTGTAAATTATACAAGCATCAGACATGATACAATTAGGATCAACCATGAAAAGGAAATTTTCTTTGATACGTTATTGACATTGCAGGATACCGGCAGATATTTTGTTAAAATATTTACAAGCATGGACAATGATGAAAACAGAAACAATGATACTGTCTATTCGGAGTTTAAAGTTGTTCAGTCAAATTATCTGGAGTACAGAGAGAATTATTTTGGATATTATTTTTCTAATTCTTCACAATGCGCAAACAGTGCATTATCAAAACCGGAATTCTGCCTAAAGGATAATTCCGGCAATATGAATTTAATTCTCAACGGAATGGTTCTCCGGCAGGATTTATTCAGTGGAAACACAGATGACGGTTATTTTAAACTCGGAGATTTGTTTAATTCGGGAAGGAAAATAAAATTCAATGAGAATTTATATGATTCGGTATTCATTACCACAAACGGAATAATCGCATTTACCGAAAGCAGTCTGCTGACAACAGGTGAGCCGCTTGGCATTGATAATCTTCTGTCAGGTTCTCTGCCTTTCATTGCTCCATTATGGATGAATTTTGATTTTGGTAATAGTGAAAATACAGAAAACAGATTAAGCTGCCGAATGCTGAAAAATCATCTTATCATAAGTTACGAAAAAGTACCCCTGAAAAACGAAGCATCCGGAAACTTCGTAAGCTTTCAAATCATACTTGAAACTGTCGAAGCTCTTGACAGTAATTCAAGAATTATCTTTCAATATGATTTTGAATCAACGGGAATCGGCTTTTACCAAAAATTATTAAATCAGAATCTTCCTGATAATATTTCAGGAATTCTTAATTCTTCAAGAAATGAATTTCTTTATTACAGAAAGAGTATAAACGGTACTGAAAGTTATCCTGGTCCTTTATTTAACGGCTCTTTGGCTGTAGAATTCGGGAAAAATCCCATGACTCTGAATTCAAGATGCACCGAACTCAGCTTAACTGCATTGATTGAATCAATAGAGAATGATACTGTAACTGTTTCATTGTCATATCCCGAAAAACCTGCAGTGATGTTAGAATCACGGAAAGTAAATCTGAACGAGGGAAACGGTATTTGTTCGTTTTCTTTGGGCGAAAATGATGTCAATTACTTTGTAAATGTCAGGCATAATAATTCCATACAAGTATGGAGCAGCGCAGGAACTCTTAAGTTCAATAATTGTGAGATGAATTATGATTTCAGTACGGACCCATCAAAAGCTTACGGTAATAATCTGAAAATGATTAACGGAAAAGCGCATTTGTACACAGGTGATGTAAATCAGGACGGAATGATTGAGGGAATAGATTTAAGTCAGATTAGTAATGATGCTGTAATCAGTGCAGTCAGCCAAATAACTGATTTAAACGGAGATGGTATTACAGATGGTTCCGATGTATTGATAGCAGAAAATAATGCGAATATTTATATAGCCGTTATTGCGCCAAAATAATCACCTGTGCGAGTCAAACTATGAAACTGCTTAATTGCATTTTCGCTTTTTGTCAAGAAGTATGATTCGTGTTGGAATTATCATTGTATCGGACTTCGAACTGCTGCCTGAAGTTCCGATTGATTCAAAGCCTTCAAACTCAGCATAAACTGCCGATGATGTATCGATGTATAAATGCTTGTCGGAATATTTTTTTATTTCAATTGTTTCACCTGCCGGGTCAAGAATAAAAATCCTTCCGCTGCTGCAGTCTTTTGCAAGATGCTTATCATTTTTAAATTCATAAATACACTTGTAATTTGTCTGAGCAATTTTGTTTTCTTTACTCAACCCGCTGTCTTTATTTTCAATTTTAACGGAAGGTTTTTCACAGCCGCAGCAAGATAAAACTATTGATATAATAAACGAGAGAATACCGAATTTACTTTTTCTTAAAGTATTAAAAACAGTAAATGGAAAATTCATAAGCTTGATGCGCCGAAAAAATTAATTGCAGAATTAGTTTTGAAAAAAATATTAATATTATTAAATTTGAAAAACAAAATATTCCGCTTTAATTAAATCAAAGTTAATTAGAGAATAATACTTTTCTTTTGAAATTCGTAATTAACTTCCCCAAAATTGTACATTCAAAATAATTAAGTTAGAACTGAATTAATTTAGTCTTTAATAAACTGATTTTCAAATTAATTTATTTCGGAGGGTAAATGAATGGAACCATTTTACTTTTATTGTTAATGAACTATTGAAGTTATGCAACACACTTTTTTGGTCATTCTGAGCGAAGCTAAGAATCCAGATAACTTCCATTCTATCTAAATTATGGATTCTTCATTTCACTTCGCTCCGTTCCTATCTTTAAGATTAGATAATTGCATAACTTCAGTGAACTATTAAAAACAATTTAAAAAACAAAAAAAAATTAAAGTCATGAATAAAATATTATATTTTATCTTATCACTGCTTATAATAACATCAGTTATTACATTCAATTCAGATAAATCTTTTGCCAGAAAAGTAGTATGCATTGATTCAGGAAGCAGTCCTTCGTCGAGAGGATATCTGAATAATCGCGAGGGCTGGGAATGGCAGAATCACAGACCCGGCGACTTAATAGTTTTGGGAGGCAGACTCGACTCCTGCCTTAAAAGATTAAACAACGGCGATACGTTGATTATCATCACACATTCGCCGGATACAGTTGGAGGTTCTTTTGTATGGGGTGGATTAAAATACAATGGTTTTGGAACCGGAACCGGAAAATATCCTGTGCCGTCCGGCTTTGATACGTTAAGAAACATTCATACAAAATTCAGTTCTTGCTTTTCTGCCAAAGATCCTTACGGTGCAGATACTACGCTCATTTCGAAAATTATAGCAGCAATGGGTGGTTCAGGCAGGGGACATACTGCAGAAGGTTTTACAGGTTATGCAGTTGCTTCAAATAGAATGACGCTACGCCCGAAAGCAGGAGCAAGGCAGAGAGATGTGGATTCAGCTGCAAGAGTAATTCAGCATCCGCAGTTATCAATCAGGTGGAAGTCTTGCCCGCCGATTAACAGAATGCCTGCGCCGGCAGCAAATCAGAGAACATGTGCGCAGCAGCTTGTTGACAGTCTTGTTGGAGCAGGCAAAGTTAATGTGATCATTTCGGGATATACAATGCCGAGAAACAGACCACAGAATTCTCTTATTGGTCCGCCTGATGACGATACATGCTTCATCTGTGAATGTTACATCGAGACAGATTCGCTTTGCGGCTGCGCTCCGAGTGATGTAACAGAATGTGAGATGTGCATTATTTATGGAGATAATTTATTGTATGCAAATCAGACACCGGAATTATATGAAGCATTTTCCGTTGAAGGATTATGGACTCTGACAAACTTCCCTCCATGCAATGCTTCAATTGTCGGTACAAATTCAGGTGATTCTATATATATTGATCCGGGCGCTTTCGCCGGAACTTTCAGTCTTTGCTTAAGCATTTCGGATACATGCGGAGATTCAATTTGCTGTTTGCAGGTTACCGTCGAAAAATCTCTGCCGGTTGAGATGTTATCTTTTATTTCCTCCGTCAGCGGTAACGATGTTACGCTGAAATGGAAGACGGGAACAGAGATTAACAATTCTGGTTTTCAGGTTGAAAGGGCTTTGTATGATGATGAAAATTCTGATGATTGGATTAATATAGGATTCGTTCAGGGAAACGGCACAGTCAGTAAAATCACCGAATATGAATTTATGGATAAAGATTTATTCTCAGGCAGATATAAGTACAGACTGAAGCAGATTGATTACAACGGAAATTTTACTTTTTATTTACTTGACAACGAAGTATCTGTAGGTAAACCGGATAAATATTATTTATCACAAAACTATCCAAATCCATTTAATCCGTCAACTAAAATAAACTTTGACATTGCAAATGACGGCAATGTTAAACTTATTCTATATGACATAAACGGAAAGGAAATTGCAAAGCTCCTGAATGAATTTAAATCTGCAGGTTATTACAGCGTTAAGTTTGATGCAGGATTTTTAAACATAACCGGCAATCTTGCAAGCGGAATATATTTTTACAGAATTGAATCGGGTAATTTCATTCAATCTAAAAAAATGATGTATCTCAAGTGAGCTTTATCGGCAGATGATAAAAAAAAGATTATACCTTACCGGCGAAAAACCGGTAAGGATATAATCTGCTGTAAAATTCTATGAAGGCAGAATTCCGGATTTAAAATCAAAAATGTATTTTAGGATTTTTACTTAATCAGATTAATCCTTTACATCCGAATTAAAAATTATTATTCCGAAATAATAAGTTTCTTTAAGTCTTTTATTAAAGTTAAGACACCATTGGCTTAATTCTTTAGGGGTAAGTTCAGTTTTATTTCTTTTTTGTTCAGGGTCAATTACTTCGAGTTTTCTATTTTTATAATCAACAACGCTTATCCAATGATCTTCATGGTCGGTGAGAAGAATGATTTTATTTCCTTTTTTAATATTGTACAATACCTTTTGCATAAACGCCTTATCTGATTTATTTAAAAAGGCTTTATGTTTAAATCCTAAAGTTTTTAATGCTCTAAAAATTTTCTTCTCATTGGTTCCGTTTTCTCTGTCTGTCTGAGTTAACAGTCTGATTCTTTTTTCGGAAAAGATATATCCAAGAGCCAGCAGGCAGTTTCGAATAGATGCGGGACCGCAGGTAAATTTGGTTTGCTGGTGATAGTAAGTCATTGCAATTAATTATGACTTAAAATATTACAGAAGTATAAATCTTAAAATATAAGTATTTTTGACTTGCAGGGAATTCCTTAAAAAAGGGCTGAAAAGTTGAAAAACAGCTTAAAAACGCCGTAAAATCAGAAATATTTTAATGCAAATTTTTATTTATTTAAATATATCATTAATATCTGTATCCTGGATATCCGCCGCCGTAAACACCCACATTAACTCTGGGGTAAGCGTAAGAGCCATAACCGTATGGACCATAATTAGCTCCAAAACCTACACCATAACTTACCTGATAACCTGCGCAGTAAAAGAAAGTTGTTACGATAAGAGATATTAAAATTAAGATTAATATTTTTTTCATATTATAATAAAAAATAATTTTTATTCAATTGGCCATTTTTGAATTCCAACCGGAGCGCCGGTAGGATCGATAAAAACTGAAACTGTACCTTTGCGGATTTTTGGATCTGATGGAATGATCACTTTAGCACCGGCAGAAATTGCTTTTTGTTCGATTGATTTTACATCACTTACTCTTATATATTGCAGCCAGTGATTTCTGACATTTTCGGCAGGATTTTTAATGATGCCTGAAACTAATTTATCATTATTTTTTAAGACAATGTAATTTCTTGTGTCGTCTTTTTTTTCCTCCAACTGAAAATTGAATGCATTTTTGTAAAACTCCGATGATTTATCGGTATTGTTTGACCATAATTCACTCCAGAGAAATTGAAAATCGGACGGCTCCGTAAATTCAGGATCTCCGTTAGAAGAATTTATTAAAGCAAAATATGCTCCATCGGGATCAGTATATAAAGAGACTTTTCCTCTGCCCGGAATCTGTAATGGCTTAAATATCTGAGATGCTCCGAGAGATTTAGCTCTTGTGTAAAAATCCTCCTGTGTATTTAGAGAATAATATTGAACCCATTCTCCTCCGGATCTTTTTCTTTCTTCTTTCATTTGAACCATACCTGCAATTGGTTTTCCGTTTAATTTAAATAACCAGTATGGATCTTCATCTGAACCAGATTTTACTGCAGTCCAGCCGAAAACATTACTATAGAATTCAATTGATTTTGCCGGATCGGGACTTATGAGATCTCGCCAAACAATCTGTCCGGGTGTATGAGTCTTATTGGCTGAATAATTAACGGAAGGAAATTCTACCGGTTTAACCGAACATCCTGTTAAATAAATTACAGCGCTTAATAAAATTAAAACTGGAATTAATTGTGCTCTTGGAGTCATTTATTGTTATTGATAAATATTTTTATTCAAGATACAAAAAAAATTATGTTTGTTAAACATATTATAAGAATTATACATTAAAATCATTTTTACAATTATAAATCTTTATTATGCCGACACAACTCCTATAGGTTTATCTGTTTTAATGTTGAATGGAAATTTATTGGGTAAAATCTCGCGGCTGTTTATAATTGTAAAAATCAGAAATGATTTTTGTGTTAACCTCTGCTTGTCAAATTTCAATTAATTCATAAAAAAATCACAGCTTTCAAATTTTAATAGTTTGGAAAGATGACACATAATGAATTAATCAATTTTAAAAAAACACCCTCAAGGTTACAAAAACAATCAAAAATTACATGATGAAGCAAAAAAAATGAGTTCCCACAAAATACTGTACTTCACCTTTTGGGGATTTTTTCGGTATCTTTTTTTAAAAATATTCATACAAAAAAACTTAATTGGTAAACAAAATTATTTTTCAAACCTCTGCAAACCTGCTCTGGTAGGGCATTTCCCGTGATCAATAATTTTATCTTGTTATATTATCTAAAAATATTGTTCAAATTTTATAAAGTCTAAATTTCTAAAATCATCAAATTTTCACTTCACCCTTTTAAAAAAGTGTCCTTTGACTTTTATAATAAATCTTATGTAGTTTTGCTCAGTTCTTTGAAATAATGTAATCCTGAATAATAACAGATGTAAAAATTATTATTGTCGAGACATTCATAAATTGATTACTGTATGACTTCATCTGATAATAACCCAGGTAAAAGAAATGCACTGACATTAAAACTCAATTCTCAAAAACTTTATTGTTAAGCATTCTGATTGAAGATGAAAACTGCAAAACAACTTTAAGATGAGTAAAAATGTACTTAGTTGTTGAAGTATTAACGAATGACATTTGTACGGAGAAAAGGCAAAGTAAAATGAATTGAAGAAAATTTGAAATGATGAAATGTAAACTACGCCAAATCTCACATTGCAAAGAAAAAATATAACTTGATAATTGCAGAATCAGAAGTTAAAACAAAAAAGAAAACTCCAAGAGATGTAAATTGTGATGTCAATTAATCAGAATCCGGCTGGACAATTAATCAGCGCATAAACGCATTACAGCGAAGTATCCTGATATTTAGTAGATGGATATTTAAAGCGACGTAACTTACTACAACGCAAACTAACTAAACATAAACACGGAAATTATGCTGCTTAGCATTGAATTGAAGATAAATGACATGTTATTATTAATTTTTTAAGCAGGAGAAGGGAAGTGTAATGCAAGAGAAATGAAGTGTGACATAGGAGAAATGAAGTGTCACATAGGAGAAATGAAGTGTGACGCAAGAGAAATGAAGACTGACAAATGTTAGAGAACTTTTAGTTAATGTCAGGCTGCATAGTGAAATTGTTAAAATGTAGTATGACATTAGAGAAATGGAGAGTGAAAGAATGGAAATGTTAAGTAGCAAAAGAGAAACGGAATTTGAATCAAGAGAAATATTAAGTAATAAAAGAGAAATGGAATTTGAATCAAGAGAAATATTATCTAATACAAAAGAAATGAGCAGTTAAATCTAATAAATGAAGAGTGACAATTGTAAGCGAACATATAGAGGTTGTTATTCAGGATTATGGTAATTTCAAAATGATGATTGACATAAAATTATTGAAGACTGACACAGAAGAAATGATGATTGACATAAAACAAATGAAGACTGACACAGAAGAAATGATGATTGACATAAAATAAATGAAGACTGACACAGAAGAAATGATGATTGACACAGAAGAAATGAAGACTGAAATATAATAATTGGAGACTGAAAGAGGAGAAAATTAAAATTATAGAAATTATTTGAAGGGAACAAAAATAAAATGACCGTGCGGTTAAAGTCCGTTGCGCAGCGGACATATTAAATAATCATTAATTAAAAATAAGGAGAAAAGAAAAATGTTAAAAAGATATAAAAATAAGCTGTCAATGCTTGAGGGATTATATGCTTACTTATCTGATTTTGAAAGCATCCTGACGGCTAATTCCGGTATAGCATTAGTATATGCCGATCTCGGCAAAAAGATTAACGAGATACGCAGTATAGAAAATCTTAGGCTGAATGTACTAAGCGGTAAATCAGATGCAAAGAATTCAAATAGATTTGAGATAACGAATGCAGGATTTGCATACGCATCTAAGCTCTATGATTATGCCGTGAAAACGGATAATCAGGAACTCAAATCACAGAATGAATTCACAAGATCGGAAATACTTAAAATGAGAGACAGTGAATTACTGATAAAACTTCAGAACATATCGGCAAACATAGAATCAAATATTGAAGGGCTCATTTCCTACGGAATTAATCCCGATAAAGCTGAGGAATTCAAACAGAAAATCACCGAATACGGAAAATCGGTTGAAAATCTGCTGTCATCACGAGCAATAAAAACCAGTGCAGGAAAAACAATAGACGTATTGTTTTCTGAATCTGATTCGATACTAAAAAGCCTTGACATGATGGCGGAAGAATACAGAAAATCCGACTTCAGTTTTTTCAACGGCTACAGATCTGCAAGAAACATTAAAGACATGGGCAAGAGATACAAGCAAAACGGCGAGCAGATTCCGGTAAATGCGGTAGTTCAGTCAGGTAATAATTTAACTGATGCTTCTGAAAATAAGATAGTGCAATCCTGAATCAGTTCTCAAATCAACACAGCACAAACCCCGCACTTTTGAAGCGGGGTTTTTTGTAATTTATATATCTCGTTTTTCTCTTGTTGCCAATCGCCTGATTGGGAGCGAGGAGAAAAGAATTTACTTCGTAGGGGCGACCTTTATGGCAGCCGTGATGTTGTCACCCAAAAGTTTGTTCAAAAACACATATCAGACGGAGCAGCCACAAGGGTTGCCCCTACTTGTTTCTACCATTTCGCTATCAATCGGGAGATAGGGAGCGAGGTGGAGGAATCAGGAGAATGTATTAGTATCAAAAATATATTTGCTGAGACGCTGTATGCAGTGTTTGTGAAATGAAAAAATTTCGATTAAGTAGATTTGAAAAACAGAAAAGAATAAATTGTTATAAAAAAAACCTCCCGGAGATATGTCCGAGAGGTTTTTTGTAAATCTTATGATTTGAAATCCTGAAATTACAATTTCAAATTTATTAGTACATGTCGCCCATACCGCCGCCCATGCCGCCCGGAGGCATCATCGGAGCTTTTTCTTTTTCTGGCTTTTCGACGATTGTAGCTTCGGTCATTAAAAGAAGACCGGCAACGGATGCGGCGTTTTCAAGCGCAACTCTGGTAACCTTTGTTGGATCGATTACGCCTGATTTTACAAGATCTTCGTATTCTTCTGAAGCAGCATTGAATCCAAAATTACCTTTGCCTTCTTTTACTTTATTTATTACAACTGATCCCTCAAGACCGGTGTTATTTACAATCTGTCTGATAGGTTCTTCAATTGCTTTTTTGACAATAGAGATTCCGGTTTTAATGTCATGACTGTTTTCTTTAAGACTGTCAAGTTTTGCTGCGACTCTAAGAAGAGCAACACCGCCGCCCGGAACAATGCCTTCTTCAACAGCTGCTCTCGTGGCATGAAGTGCATCTTCAACTCTTGCTTTCTTTTCTTTCATCTCGACTTCGGTTGATGCTCCGATTTTTAAAACGGCAACACCTCCGGATAATTTAGCAAGTCTTTCCTGAAGTTTTTCTTTATCATAGTCGGATGTAGTTTTGTCAATCTGTGATTTAATCTCATTCACTCTTTTCTTTATATCATCTGCTTTTCCTGCGCCTTCAACAATCGTAGTATTGTCTTTGTCAATGACAACTCTCTTTGCAGTTCCAAGATAGCTGAGAGTTGCATTCTCGAGTTTATAACCCTGCTCTTCAGAAATAACTGTACCTTTTGTAAGAATTGCAATATCTTCAAGCATAGCTTTTCTTCTGTCGCCGAAACCGGGAGCTTTGACTGCGCAAATTTTCAAAGTACCTCTTAGTTTATTTACAACTAAAGTTGCGAGCGCTTCACCTTCCACATCTTCTGCAATAATGAGCATGCTTCTTCCCGATTGAGCAGATTTTTCAAGAATCGGAAGAAGATCTTTCATGGTAGATATCTTTTTGTCGTGAATTAAAATGTATGGATCTTCAAGTTCTGTTTCCATTGACTCGGCATTGGTTACAAAATAAGGCGACAGATAACCTCTGTCAAACTGCATACCTTCCACAACATCAACAGTAGTCTCGGTTCCTTTTGCTTCTTCAACAGTTATCACACCGTCTTTTCCGACTTTGTCCATTGCCTGAGCAATAAGATCGCCAATGTATTTATCATTGTTTGCAGAAATGGAACCGACCTGTGCAATTTCTTTATTTTCCTTAATTGGCGAGGATAAATCTTTTAAACCTTTTACGAGTTCGGCTACTGCTTTGTCAATTCCTCTTTTTAAATCCATCGGATTTGAACCGCTGGTAACATGTTTAAGACCTTCTCTGTAAATTGCCTGAGCGAGAACGGTTGCAGTGGTGGTACCGTCACCGGCAACATCAGAAGTCTTAGATGCAACTTCCTTTACCATTTGTGCGCCCATATTTTCAATAGGATCTTCTATCTCGATTTCTTTTGCAACTGTAACACCGTCTTTTGTAACTGTCGGAGCTCCGAATTTTTTGTCAATTACAACGTTTCTTCCTTTGGGTCCCAGAGTTACTTTAACTGCATTTGCAAGAGTATCGACACCTCTTTTCAGTGCAGCTCGAGCTTCTGTATCAAAGGTTATTATTTTTGATGACATTTTATATTTTCTCCTGATTAATTTTTAAAGTTTAATTAAATAATTGCATAAACATCTGATTCTCTCATTATGAGATACTCTTCACCTTCAATGGTGATTTCTGTTCCGGAGTATTTACCGTAAAGAACCTTGTCTCCGACTTTTAATTCCATTTTGACTTCTTTGCCGTCATCGGTTATTTTTCCTTTGCCGACAGCAACAATTTCGCCCTTCATCGGCTTTTCCTTAGCTGTATCAGGTATGATAATCCCGGATGCTGTTTTCTCTTCGGCTTCAGCAGGTTTTACCAGTATCCTGTCGCTTAATGGTTTTATTTTCATTTTATACCTTTCTTAAGTTTATTATTTATAGATAAGTTATTTTAAATATTAGCAATCAAAACTGTAGAGTGCTAATTTATTCATTTTAATTAATAATTGCAATGCTAAGATAGATGTACTTTAAGAAAACCTTAAATGAGTTTTCGAAACTTAATTAATATGATATATATCATAGAGTTTCTTGATTCACGTCATACAAGTGGTTTGTAAATTCTTCTATTTTTGAGTAAATTTTAATGAAATGTCATACAATTTAAAGAAAAAAACAGAGATATGTTGTTATCATTGCGGGGAATCATGCAGCGAAGGTGTATTTTCATTGGGTGATAAGAATTTTTGCTGTGCAGGATGCAAAGCAGTATTTGAGATCCTTTACAGCAAGGATTTGTGCAATTATTATAATATAGATGAAAAAGCTGGCATTAAGCTTAAAGATTCAGTTTCGGTAAGAAAATTTGACTACCTTGATGATGAGAATATAAAAAAGAAGCTGATTGAATTTACTGATAAAAAATTGTCCTCAGTTTCATTTAAAATTCCGGGAATACATTGTTCATCCTGCATCTGGCTGCTGGAAAAATTATACAAGTTGAACGAAGGAATATTGAGTTCAAAAGTAAATTTCCTCAAAAAAAATATATCCATAGTTTTTGACAACACAAAAGTTTCACTGAAAGACATTGTAATTATCCTGACTTCGATAGGTTATGAGCCGCTGATTAATCTTGATGAGAGCGAGCAGGATACCGGCATCAAATCATCATTCAACAAAAGCCTGATTACAAAAATAGGCATTGCGGGATTTTGTATGGGGAATATCATGCTGTTCAGTTTTCCCGAATATTTCGGATTGAATATTAAATCTGACAATAGTCTAAGGCAGATTTTTAATTACTTAAACTTAATACTTTCGCTGCCAGTGTTATTTTACTGCAGTTCCGATTATTTTAAATCTGCATTTAATGGTTTAAAGAATAAATTCCTTAACATTGATTTCCCGATTTCTCTTGGTCTTGCTGCAATGTTTGTCAGAAGTCTTTATGAAATCTTAATATTCGGAAATGCCGGCTTTTCGGATTCGCTTGCAGGGCTTGTATTTCTTTTGCTGTTAGGAAAATTATTTCAGAATAAGACTTATGAGACTCTTAATTTCGAAAGAGATTACAGATCTTATCTTCCAATATCTGTATCGGTAAAAAAATCCGGAAATCTAAAATCGGTTCCAGTAATTAATTTAAAAACAGGCGATCGGATAGTAATAAGGAACAATGAAATCATTCCAGCCGACTCAATATTATTCAGCGGAACGGGAAATATAGACTACAGTTTTGTAACAGGCGAATCATTTCCCGAACAAAAAGTGCTGGGTGAAATTATTTATGCAGGAGGAAGGCATTTCGGAGGAGCAATTGAACTGGAAATTGTAAGAACAGTATCGCAGAGTTATCTGACACAGTTGTGGAACGACAAAGCATTTGAAAAAAAGAAGCAGACAGACTTTAACAACATTACAAATCAAGTCAGCAGATATTTTACTGTTGTAATTCTGCTTATAGCAATAGCTTCGGCAGTTTACTGGCTTCCCGTCGACATTAATCTTGCTCTTAATGCTTTCACCACTGTGCTTATTATTGCTTGTCCCTGCGCTCTTGCGCTTACAGCGCCTTTTGCTTTGGGCAATGCAGTAAGGATTTTCGGACGAAATAAATTTTATCTGAAAAATTCAGGTGTTGTTGAAGAGTTGTCAGCTGCAGATGCAATTGTATTTGACAAAACCGGTACAATTACAAATTCAAGAGATGTATCGATCAAATTTACCGGAAGCGCTTTAAAACTTTGCGAACAGGCGATGGTCAAATCGCTTGTAAAAAACTCCACGCATCCTTTGAGCAGACTGATTTATGAATCAATAGACATAAGCGATACTTTTAATGTAAAAGATTTCAGCGAGACGGTAAGCGAAGGAATTTCCGGAACTGTAGAAGGGAATATCATCAAACTTGGGTCGTTATCATTTCTGCTGGAAAGTCTGGACTATGGATATGAAAATCTCAAAAATGAAATTACAAAATCTGCATTTACAACAAACGTGTTTCTCTCCATTGACAATCAGATAAAAGGTTTTTTCTCGTTCAACAATAAGTACAGAGACGGATTAAGCAAGGTAGTCAGCGAGCTTAATGAAAATTACGAGCTTTCTTTGATTTCAGGGGACAATAATTCCGAGAAAAGCAATCTTAAAAAAATATTTACGGAGGATAATAATCTTTTATTTAACCAGACTCCGCAGGACAAATTAAACTACATCAAAGCTCTTCAGGCAAATGGAAGCAATGTAATCATGATAGGCGATGGACTCAATGATGCAGGGGCTTTGAAGCAGAGCAACACCGGAATTTCCGTCTCCGAAGACATAACCAATTTTTCACCTGCAAGTGACGCGCTGATTGATGCTTCGGTATTTTATAAGCTGAATTCGTTTCTTAAATTTTCAAAGCATACAATAGCAATAATTAAAATCTGCTTTGTCATATCATTCATTTATAATGTCATTGGATTGTATCTGGCATCGCAGGGAACATTTTCTCCTCTGATTGCTGCAGTGCTAATGCCGATAAATTCCATATCGATAATTCTGATTGTAATTGGCGCGACAAATTTTTCGGCAAAGAAACTTAAGCTGAAATGAATGTTCTGATCTTACTTATTGGAGTAAGTCTTTTTGTGGCAGTTTGCTTTTTGATAGGCTTCATCTGGTCTGTAAAAACCGGACAATACGAGGATAAATATACTCCATCGGTAAGGATTTTGCTTGATGATGAATTCGATAATAACATTAACAATACTAAAAACAATAATGAGGTAAATAATCATGAAAAAGTTTGATCCGAGTACTGGAATACACGACTATCTAGTTTTTGGAGAATTCGGCGACGTAAACCCTTCTATTACCGATTCATCCACTTTTACGTTTCATAATCCTGAAAAAATGGAAGAGGTATTTGATCATGAAATCGAAGGGTGCTTTTTATATTCACGTCACTGGAATCCGATAAACAAATATTTATCAAATGCTCTTGCGAGACTGGAAGATACTGAGTCTGCGCAGGTAACTTCATCGGGGATGGGCGCAATAAGTTCTACCATTCTCGATATCTGCTCGGCAGGTGATGAAGTAATATCAGGAAGAACTGTTTACGGCGGCACTTATGCATTGCTGAAAAACTTTCTGCCCAAACTGGGAATTACAACAAAGTTTACTGATATAAAAAATACTGCCGGAGTTGAATCCTTAATTAATGACAAAACAAAAATTATTTATGCGGAATCAATCAGCAATCCGCTTCTTGAAGTAACTGACATACCGGCATTAAGCGCTATTGCCAAAAAATATGGAATAAAGCTAATCATTGACAATACATTCAGTCCAATGATATTGTCTCCGTCAAGACTCGGTGCGGACATTGTAGTTCACAGCATGACAAAATATATTAACGGTTCAAGCGACTGTGTTGCGGGTTGTATATGCTCTTCAAATGATTTTATACATACGCTGACAGATATAAATGCTGGAGCAACTATGCTGCTTGGTCCAGTGCTTGACAGTTTCCGTGCAGCAAGTATTTTGAAAAATCTTCACACACTTCACATAAGAATAAAAAAGCACGGAGAAAATGCTTTGTTTCTTGCAACAGAATTTGAGAAATTGGGGCTAAAAGTTTTTTATCCGGGACTGAAATCAAACAAAGACCATGATCTTCTCAAGTCGCTAATGAATGAGGGATTTGGTTATGGTGGAATGCTTGCACTTGATGTTAAATCGTATGAAAACGCTTCAAGAGTTATGACAAGGATGCAGGAGGAAAAAGTCGGATATCTTGCAGTAAGTTTAGGATATTTTAAAACGCTGTTCAGCTCGCCCGGTCACAGCACTTCTTCGGAAATATCGGAAGAAGAGCAGCAAAAGATGGGGCTTAGCGACGGCTTGATTAGATTTTCCATTGGCATTGACAATGACATTACGCTTGCTTTTGAGAGAATCAAAAAGTGTCTGAAAGAAATTAACTTTTTATAAATAAGGAGACATTACTTTATGGAAATGGAAAAATTCAGCTACGATAATAAAATCGTGCGGAATTTTGCAATTGCAACAATCGTATTCGGTGTAGTTGGTATGCTTGCCGGACTGATAGCATCTCTTCAGCTGATTGAACCGGCAATGAATCTCGGAAATCAATTCACGACATTCGGCAGACTTAGACCTCTTCATACAAATGCAGTAATATTTGCATTTGTAGGAAATGCAATGTTTATGGGAATTTATTATTCGCTTCAGCGGCTATGCAAGGCGAGAATGTACAGCGACTTGTTAAGCAAGCTGCATTTCTGGGGCTGGCAGATTATTATTGCTGGCGCGGCAGTTAGTCTGCCGATGGGATTTACAACAAGCAAAGAATATGCAGAGCTCGAATGGCCTCTCGATATTTTAATTGCAGTGGTTTGGGTAATATTTGCCATCAATATGTTCGGCACAATTGCCAAAAGAAGAGAAAAGCATTTGTATGTTGCCATCTGGTTTTACATTGCAACAGTTGTAACGGTAGCAGTCTTACACATTGTCAACTCGATTGAAATACCCGTTGATCTATTTAAGAGTTATCCTGTTTATGCTGGAGTTCAAGATGCGCTCGTTCAATGGTGGTACGGGCATAATGCCGTTGCATTTTTTCTTACTACTCCATATCTGGGGCTGATGTATTATTTCCTTCCCAAAGCAGCAAACAGACCGATTTATTCTTACAGACTGTCAATAATACATTTTTGGTCGCTGATATTTATTTATATCTGGGCGGGACCTCATCATTTGCTTTACACTGCATTACCTGACTGGGCGCAGTCACTGGGAACAATATTTTCCATAATGCTCATTGCTCCTTCATGGGGAGGAATGATAAACGGACTGCTTACATTACGCGGCGCTTGGGACAAAGTAAGAGAAAATCCTATATTGAAATTCATGGTAGTTGCAATTACGGCTTACGGTATGGCAACATTTGAAGGACCCATGCTTTCTCTGAAAAATGTAAATGCAATAGCGCATTACACTGACTGGATTGTTGCTCATGTTCACATTGGTGCGCTTGGGTGGAACGGATTTTTGATATTCGGAATTCTGTACTGGCTTATTCCAAAAATATACAGAACAAATTTATATTCAAGCAAACTTGCAAATTTTCATTTCTGGATTGGAACGCTTGGAATTATATTTTATGCTGTTCCTTTATACTGGGGCGGAATTACTCAATCATTAATGTGGAAGCACTTTACTCCCGAAGGACTGCTGCAGTATCCTAATTTTCTCGAGACTGTTACAAAAATTATTCCGATGTATCTTACGAGATCAATTGGCGGCTCGCTTTATCTAATCGGTGTTTTTGTAATGTTGTACAATTTAATAAAGACAGTCAAAAGCGGAAATCTTTTGGAAAATGAAGAAGCTGAAGCTGCGCCTTATTTAAAAAACCATAGAGAAATATATAAGTATAAGCACAAACTTCTTGAATCAAAGCCGTTTAAGTTTACTGTAATTGCAACTATTGCAATTTTAATCGGAGGACTTGTGCAGATGATACCAACTTTCCTGATTAAGTCAAACATTCCCACTATCAGCAGTGTTAAGCCATATACTCCGCTGGAATTGCAGGGAAGAGACATTTATATCAGAGAGGGTTGCAATACTTGTCATTCGCAAATGATAAGACCTTTCAGATCTGAAACGGAAAGGTACGGTGAATATTCCAAAGCAGGAGAGTTTGTTTATGATCATCCGTTTTTATGGGGCTCAAAGAGGACAGGTCCTGATCTTCAGCGAGTCGGAAAAAAATATCCGAATCTCTGGCATTTTTATCACATGAATGATCCGAGGACAATGTCGCCGGGTTCTATAATGCCATCTTATCCATGGCTTCTGACGCAAGACTTAGACATAACAAATACTGAATCCAAAATAAGCGCGATGAGAAAGATCGGAGTTCCTTATTCTGAGGAGTTTGAAAAAATGTCCAACAGCGAATTGCTCAAGCAAGCTGATGTAATTAGGCTTGATCTTGAAAAAAACGGAGTCTTTGTTGACAGCAATAAGGAAATAATTGCGCTGATTGCTTATCTGCAGAGACTTGGGACGGATATTAAGGTAGAAAATACGGTTTCGGAAAAATAATTAATTTTAAAAAATGTTTAAGCATTACTTTGAAATAATTGAAGGCATTGATATTTATCCGATAATATCTTTACTGGTGTTTTTTCTTTTTTTCATAGGGGTAACAGCCTATCTTTTTTTGATTGATAAAAGTTATATAAAAGAAATGGAAAATCTTCCTCTTGAAAAAGACGGTTCGGAAAATGAATCGGATTTAATTTTATGAATTAAAAGAAATAATGAAAAATAATTCAAAATTTATCATGAAAATTTCAGCTGTATTAATTGCTTTACTTATAATTGCAAATACTGCAGCGGCGCAGGCACAAAGCGTTCCCGCCGAAGGCGAAATGAATATGAAAGTATATTATATTATTCTTTTTGTGTTATTCATTCTCCTTTTAAATGTAATATTCATTCCTCTTTTCAGAGAGCAAAAATCAGAATCAGAAACTGCAGACTCAAAAGCTGCCATGAAGAAATCTGTGCTGGGAATTTTATTCGGCAAACTTTCGGGATTAAAACCTGCTGAGGCAGAGCAAAGTCTTATTATTGACGAAGATTATGACGGCATAAAGGAGCTCGACAATAATGTACCTCCGTGGTTTAATTTGCTTTTTTACGGTACTATTGTTATAGCAGTAATTTATCTAATAAATTATCATGTACTGAAAATTGGCAAACTTCCGTTGCAGGAATATGCAGATGAAGTAAGAGCTGCGGAAATTCAGAGGGAAGATCTGATAAGAACAGGCGCATTTATAAATGAAACTACCGTCGAGCTTTTATCAGATGCTGAATCGTTGAATTCAGGTAAGCAGATATACTCCACAAACTGTGTCCCATGTCACGGCGACAACGGCGGAGGGACTGTCGGACCTAATCTTACTGACGAGTTTTGGATACACGGCGGCGGAATTAAAAATGTTTTTAAAACAATAAAATACGGCGTACCGGCAAAAGGAATGATATCGTGGATGAATCAGTTTAATCCGAAAATGATTCAACAGGTGTCGAGCTATGTTTTGAGCTTGCAAGGTACGAAGCCGCTAAACGGAAAACCGCCCGAAGGAGATAGATACATCGAAAATCAGGATACGACAAAATCCAAATCAGATACAATAAAATCGACAAAAGATACTGCAGCAACTAACAAATCGGTTAAGGATTCTTTAAACGGAAACACATCAAAGAAGAATCAATGATCTTATGCAGAAAGAAGAGGTTAAAGAGAAAATAGCAGAGGAAGAATTCAGGAATACGATTTCAATAGTCAAGAGTGATGGAAAGAGAAAATGGATTTACCCGAAAAAACCAAAAGGAAGATTTTATACTGCGAGAAATATATTCAGTATATTTCTGCTTGCCGTATTATTCGGACTGCCTTTCATAAAAATCGACGGACATCCTTTCATGCTTTTAAACATACTGGAAAGGAAATTCATAATATTTGGCATCTTATTTGTACCGCAGGATTTTTATTTGTTTGGACTTGTAATGATAGCGTTGTTTGTTTCATTATTTTTGGTTACGGCAGTATATGGAAGAATATTTTGCGGATGGTTTTGCCCGCAGACGATTTTTCTGGAAATGGTTTTCAGAAAAATAGAATATTTGATCGAGGGCGATTATCTGAGACAGATTGCATTGGAAAAATCAGAATGGAATGCTGAAAAGATTTTTAAAAAAACTCTGAAGTATATAGTTTTTTTCGGACTATCGTTTGTTATATCAAACATATTTTTGTCATACATAATAGGGATTGATGAGTTATGGAAGATAATAAATGAACCTGTATCACAGCATCTTACAGGTTTTATTTCAATTTTGATATTTACGGGAATATTTTATTTTATTTTTGCATGGTTCAGGGAGCAGGCATGTACACTTGTTTGTCCTTATGGAAGGCTTCAGAGCGTTTTACTAGATAAGAATTCTATTGTAATAGCTTATGACTCTGTCAGGGGAGAGCCGAGAGGCAAAGCAAAGGATAAAAAATCATTAAATCTTGGCGACTGCATTGACTGCAAACTCTGCGTTGCCGTGTGTCCAACGGGAATAGACATTAGAAACGGTACGCAGCTTGAGTGTGTAAACTGCACTGCCTGTATAGATGCATGCGACGACGTAATGGACAAAATTAACAGAGACAGGGGACTTATAAGATATGATTCGATGGAGGCAATCCTCAATAAGAGCAGACTTAAAATTACTCCGAGAATTATCGGATATTCAACTGTTTTATTAATACTAATCGCCGTTATATCCGTATTGTTTGCTTTAAGAAAAGATATTGACATCAGCGTACTAAGGACACCCGGAATGCTTTATCAGGAAATGCCTGAAGATAAAGTGAGTAATTTATACAACATCAAAATTGTAAATAAGACATTCAAAGAAATGCCTGTTGAATTCAGACTTTCAAACATGGAGGGAGAAATTAAATTGATCGGGCAGGCAATAACATTAAAGCCGCTGGAGATTTATGAAGGAAGCATGCTTTTGATTTTATCGAAAAAAAACATAAAAATGACAAATACTCCGGTAAAAATAGACGCTGTTTCGGGTAATGAAAACATTGGCAGCATTGAATCTTCTTTCTTAGGACCGCAAAGCAGGAAGCAGGAATAACATGAGCTGGGGAATAAAAATAATAATATCTTTTATAATATTTGCTGCTGGGGTAGCAGTGATGGTAGCAGTTTCAATGAAAAATGATACCGATCTTGTTGCGGAAAATTATTATGAAAAAGAGATTAAGTATCAGAATGAGATTGACATGCTGAAGCGATCTATATTCCTTAAAGAAAAAATTAAAATTAGATTGGAAGTGAAAGATATAATAATTGAGGTTGAAGATTCGAAATTAGCAGGAAATTTATCCGGTGAAATTTATTTTTACAGAACAAACGATGAAGACAAGGATTTTACCGAAAGAATTAATTTCACCAATGGAGGCATGCAGAAAATTAATACTGAAAACATGAACAGAGGATTGTGGAAGTTAAGACTTAATCTGATTTATAATTCCGAAAAATATTTTATCGAAGAAAGGATCTTTTTGGAATAATGGAAATCTTGGCAGGATTAGTACTTGGAATGACAGGCAGTCTGCATTGCGCGGGAATGTGCGGTCCGATTGCCTTAGCGCTTTCCGGGCAAGACAAGGATAAAATGAAATTCATTTTTAAAAGAATATTATACAACTCCGGAAGATTAACAACCTACTTATTACTTGGCGCAATATTCGGATTGCTTGGAGACAGAATAAAGATGTCAGGTCTTCAGCAGACAGTCTCCATATTAACAGGGACGATAATAATCGCCGGATTATTCATTTCACATGATCCGTTTTCTTTGATGATAAAAAACCGGTATTTAGGAAGATTATATTTTAGATTTAAGACTCTATTCGGATATTATTTAGGAAAGAATTCCGGTGCGGCATTTTTCTTAACAGGCATATTAAACGGGTTTCTTCCATGCGGACTAGTATATCTTGCATTATCGGGAGCTTTGTTATCCGGAAATTTAGTCAGCGGAATTTTATTTATGTTGCTGTTCGGACTGGGAACATTTCCATTAATGATGAGCGTATCGCTGTTAGGCAGGAGGATAAATTTTGAAATACTAAAAGTCAGGAAACTGATACCCGTATTTACGATAATACTTGCAATACTTTTCATACTAAGGGGGCTGAATCTTGGTATTCCATATATAAGCCCGAAGTTGAGCGAAACAGTCAAAGCTAACGAGGGGATAATCTGCAATTAAAAAGAAATTGTCCGCAAAAGCCGCTTCCATTTGAATTGTTATTAAAAACTGATTGAGCTAATTTTGAATAGAATCCAAAATTCAAACCAGAAGATGAAGAAAATTCAATTACCCATGTGCGAGACATGTAAAGCAAGACTGGACTCGATATTCAGCATGCTTTCAAAGGAAGAGCTTGAAATGCTTTCGCTTCAGAAGCATTGCAATTATTACATGAAAGGGCAAGTGATATTTACGGAAGGAAGTTTTCCCATTGGATTGTTTTGCATTAACAGCGGCAAAGTAAAAATATCGCAGAGCGGTTTTGAAGGCAAAGATCAGATTATTAGGTTGGCGAAAGACGGAGATATTATTGGTTACAGGGCATTAATTAGCGGCGAAGCGTATACTGCTACGGCTGCTGTGATAGAGGATTCCAAAATATGTCTGATACCGAGAAATGTATTCTTTGGGTTTCTGCAAAATAATGCTGATATCACTCAAAGAATAATGAAACTCTTGGCAGTCGATTTGAGAGAAGCTGTAAATAAAATTACGATACTTGCTCAGAAGCCGGTTCTTGAACGGCTTGCCGAAGTTTTACTTATGTTAAAGGAATATTACGGCTTCGCTGAAGATGATCCTTCATTGAACATCACAATAACAAGAGAGGAGATTGCAAATATTGTAGGAACTGCAACCGAAACTACTATCAGACTGCTTTCCGATTTGAGAAAAGAAGGTATTATAGATATTGACGGCAAAAAAATAAAAATACTAAAACCCGAGTCATTAACTAAACTTGCTAATCTGTATGATTAGTACTAAAAAAAATGTTTGAAAAATATACAAATTCATTCCTGAAGGATTTTAATTTTGAATCTCTTCTGGATAAATTTACACAGAAAGAATTTTTGTCATTCAAAAGCGGCGATATAATTTTTTCGGAGAATGATGATGTAAAAGACATTTACTTTTTATTGTCCGGAGAAGTGAATTTATGCAAAAGAAAAAATAAAGAAGAGACCGAACTCATAACGACAGTGCATGCGGGCGACATTATCGGATTCTGCGATGCATTAACCACAAAGAAGCATTATAATTCTGCTGTCGTAATCAAGGATACCAACACTTTTGCAGTAGATAAAAATGAGCTATATAATGTTACTTCAAAGAATGATGAATTTAATCTTTGGGTATTAAAATACCTGAGCAACAGGATTCAAAGGCTTGAATGATCTTTAAGTTGTGATACAATCTGCTTTACTATTGTTTTTGAATGGCCGATCGAATTCTCAATGAAAAATTTATCCGTATTTTTACCTCCGCAGATCACACCTGCAAGATAAACTCCTTTTATGTTTGATTCAAAAGTTTTTCTGTCATAAACAGGCACATTGTTTTTATCAATTCCTATTTTAATCTTTTTGAGAAATTTAAAATCGGGATGATAACCCGTCATAAGAAATACAAAATCATTTTTTAATTCTATAATACCGGAGGGTGTTTTTATTTTAATTTTACTTTTTTTGATTTCAATAATTTCAGAGTTAAAGAATGCTTTAATGGAACCCTCCTTAATCCTGTTTTCAATATCGGGTTTTACCCAATATTTTATTGATGACTTAATTTCGGGTTCTCTGATAATCATAGTTACATCAGCGCCGATCCTGAATAATTCAAGAGCAACATCAATTGCTGAATTTCCCGCACCTACGACTGCAGTATTATGATAAGCATACGGATGAGGTTCGTCAAAGTAATGCTTTACTTTTGAGAGATTTTCTCCGGGAACTCCGATTAAATTAGGATTGTCATAATATCCGGTTGCCACTATAATTTTTCTTGCTCTGTAAACTCTTTTATCGGTTGTTACTTTGAAGATATTCTTTGATTTAATAATTCCCGAAACGATTTCATAGGTATTTACATTTAGTTTATATGAATCGCAGACTCTTCTGTAATATTCAAGAGCTTCTCTTCGAGTTGGCTTGATGCCGTGGGAAACAAATGGAATTCCGCCAATTTCAATTTTATCCGATGTCGAAAAAAATGTCATGTTTGTGGGATAATGAAAAATAGAATTAACAAGACATCCTTTTTCAATAATGAGATACTCGAGAGAATTACCGGATGCTTCTATTCCGCATGCAAGACCAATAGGACCTGCACCTATTATAATTAAGTCGAGGATTTTTTCTTTATTCATATCATACATGAGAAACCTGAATCATATTTGCAGATTCTGAATCTGAAAACGGCAGCGCAGCAATTATTACAATCCGGGTTTTTGGTTTTAATATTTTATGATCCAGAATTTTTTGTTTTATCAGCTTGGCAGTTTCATTAATATTACCGGATTTAGTTATCAATAAAGATTCGATTCCCCAAATAAGCTTGCATTTTTTAATAATGCTTTCGTCATAAGTTGCAGAAATTATCATTGCAGATGGTCGGTGATTTGAGAGCAACAGCGGAGATTTTCCTGTATGAGTAATTGTAATAATTGCTTTAGCTTTTAATCGTGTTGCAATTTCAGCGGCTGAATTGCAAATTGTATGGAGAGTGTTTTCCGGAGAATCTTCGACAAATAAATCTTTGAAATAAGTAGTTTTTTTTATGGTCTCGGTTTTCGTAATTATCTTGTTCATCATTTCAACGGCTTTCACGGGATAATTTCCTGTTGAAGTTTCCGCCGAAAGCATAACGCAGTCCGTACCGTCAAGAATGGCATTGGCAATATCCGATGCTTCCGCACGCGTCGGTACCGGTTTCTCGATCATCGATTCAAGCATCTGAGTTGCAGTAATAACTGGCTTAATGGCATCATTGCATTTTTTAATGATTCTCTTTTGAAGCAGAGGAACATCTTCGGATGAAATTTCAACACCGAGGTCGCCGCGAGCAACCATAATAAAATCGGATGCTTCAATGATTGAATCAATGTTATGAATGGCTTCAGGTCTTTCGATTTTAGAAATTACCGGGATGTCGAACTTTCTCTTTCTCAAGATCTTTTTCAGATTAAGAATATCGTCTGCAGTTCTTACAAAACTCATTGCCACAAAATCTATTCCGTTTTTGATCCCGAAATCTAGATCAGCTAAATCTTTATCTGTCAATGAAGGAAGATTTAGTCTTGTATCAGGAAGATTCATGCCCTTACTTTCTTTTAAAATTCCACCTTCAATTATAAGGCATTCGACGAAATCTTTATCTTTGCCAATGGAAACAACTTTTAATCTAAAATTGCCGTCATCAAGCAATACCGAATCGTTTAATTTCAGGTCACGGGAAAGATGTTTATAATTGCTTGAAATGACATTTTCATTTCCCGTTATGTTTTTTGAAGTAATTTTAATCGTATTATTTTTTACAAGATTTATTTTACCGTTTTTCAGCTTACCGACTCTGATTTTCGGTCCTGAAAGATCCTGAATTATCGGAATTATCTTTCCTTTTGCCTGTGCAGTATCACGGATTATCTTGATGTACTCTTTGTGAATCTGATGAGTCCCGTGTGAGAAATTTAGTCTGGCTGAATCCATTCCTGCATCGATAAGTTCGAATATTTTTTTCTTTGTGCCGACAGACGGACCGATTGTGCAGATGATTTTTGTTTTCTTAAATACCAAAATAATGATTGTTTATATTAATTCAAAATATTCATATAAAAAGATTATAGAAAGTTAATTTCACATGAAAGATTTAAAAGTCAAAACCGCCTTGAAAATAGGAACGACAAGCGGTATTTGGAAAGTAATTGCGTTTGGCTTTTCGGAAAAAAGTCATTAGTATCCAAAACATTTTTCAATTCAATAAAAACTTTTATTTAAGAAAAGATTGTCAATAAAATATCTTTGACCTTCAAACAACCTCGATCAAGAGACTGTCCGAAAACTTCAAATATGTTATATCCTCGATCAGTAAAGTTGAATTATTATTCAAAATACCGCAGGCTGATAACCTGCGCTGCGATAGAATATTCATTACATTATTGGTTGTTGGACAGTCTTCAAGAGGGAGGCTTTAAGTTGAATTTATTTTTCAAATAAATTACAAACAAAAACTTTAGTTTGTCATTACTACTTCAAAATTTTTGGAAGGACGCCAAAAAAGGATTCAAGCTTATTTTTTGTTAACATGTGAAAATACAAAATGCAGAAAAATATCGATAATTTGTTTTAAATAATACCGGGCTTGAATCTTCAATACTGAAAGAAAATGTTATGAAAAATGATAATCAAAAGTCTAACGTAAAATTCAATTCCGGAAATATGAACACTGAAATATTCTCTGAAAAATAATGCCAGTTAAGAAAGATGTCTAATCGGCAGCTGAAGCGGCGCTGTTACTAAAAATTTAATCAAACTCCATGATACTCGGCAGAATGAAATATCTGACAAGTCAGTACAATAAATATTTTTCTCTTTTTGAATTAAATTTATTAAGGTCATCTTTGTAGCTTGCAAAGATATCATTTAAAGGTGTATAATCGTTAAGCATGAGCCGGAGAGATTCTGTCCCTGCAAGTTTGTCAAGAAATTTATTTTTCTTTATTTCAAAATCAGGGAAATATTTATTTAAAACATAAAGCAGTGAAATTCCGGTTTTAACTGGTTCGAATATTTTTTTATCCGTAACTTTAACGTAAACACCGCCGCATGTTTCATTAACATATTTTGGGGGATTTGACGGACTTGATATTTCGGAGGGAATAAATGTAATGCTCTCAAAAGTTACCCCGGCAAGATTTAGCGAATTCATTTGTTTTGCAAGAAGATTACCGTCGCAGTATGGAGCGCCGACATATTCAAACGGTTTATCGGAACCTCTGCCTTCCGAAAAATTTGTTCCTTCAAATAGACATGTTCCCGCATAAGTCGTTGCCGAAGAAGGGTAATAAAGATTTGGCGAAGGTTTGATCCACGGGAGCTTTAATGATTCATAATCAGTATCTCGTGAATAGTTTTCCATCTTGACAACGTTCAGCATGCATTTCCCGTCAAAGTATTCATCGTTGATAAATCCGGCAAGTTCCCCGCAGGTCATGCCGTAAGCAATTGGAATATCGAGAAGACCGACAAAAGATGACTGGCTTTTGTCAAGCAGAAATCCGTCAGTATAATCTGCATTTGCAATCATAGGTCTGTCACAGACTAAAATCTGTTTATCATTTTCAAAGCATGATTCCATGCAATAAAAAAGCGTATTGATGTAAGTATAAAATCTTGCTCCGACATCCTGTATATCATAAATCAGAATATCCGTATCAAGCAGGTCTTCGCGGGAAGGTTTTTTTTTGCTTCCGTACAGTGAAATTACATTAATGCCGGATTTGTCGTCATAATAATCTTCGTTTAAATCATTACCTCTCAACCCATGTTCAGGCGTAAAAATTTTTACAACATTAAATTGCGCTGATAATTTGTCAATCAAGTGCATGCCGTCTGATAATACACTTCCGTTATTTACAATTAAACCTAACTTTTTTCCATTAATAAAATGCGAGGAATTTTTTAAAAGTACCTCATTACCGAGTAAAAACTTGTTTTCAGATTGAGCAAAACCATATACGCAGGTAAATGATAAGAAAGAGGTAATTAATAAAATCGAAATTAAAATATTTATCTTCATTTGAATTATTGTCCTGTTTATAAAAAAAATGCAATTAATAAATTAATTGCATTTTAATAAAATTTTAACGCAAAGTTCAGTTAAATATTCAATGTCAGTTTTTAGCGGAAGATCGCATCATATCCACATTTTTAAGAAACTGCGTAACGAGTCTTACTCCGGAACCCGTAGCATTTTTAGGATCATAATCCGATTCGGAATCTCTCATGGCAGTTGCGGCAATATCAATATGCGCCCAAGGAAACTTGCCAATGAATCTTTTGAGAAACATTCCGCCGAGTATAGTTCCTGCTTGTCTTGTTTTTCCTGTATTGCGAACATCGGCAATTTCAGAGTCAATCATTTTATCATAATCATCCCATAAAGGGAGCTGCCAAACTCTGTCATGCGTCTGCATACCTGCTTTGATCAGATCGTTTATGAGAGACTGATCATTTCCCATAATAATCGACGCAACATTTCCAATGGCAATAATGCTTGCACCAGTAAGAGTTGCCATGTCAATTACGACTTCTGGATTATAATTAGATGCATAAGACAAAGCATCTGCAAGAATTAGTCTTCCTTCGGCATCGGTATTATCAACTTCAATCGTCATGCCGTTATATGCTTTTATTACGTCTCCCGGTTTAAAAGAATTCCCGCCCGGCATATTTTCTACGCAAGGAATGAGACCTATAACATTCAGATTCAATCCGAGTTTTGAAACAGCTTCAAAGACTCCGACAACTGCTGCGCCGCCTCCCATATCCACTTTCATAAGAGCCATACCGGCAGCGGGTTTAATAGAAATGCCGCCGCTGTCAAAAGTAACTCCTTTACCGACGAGCACGTATGGTTTTTCATTTTCAGCTCCACCGGAATACTTTAAAATTATGAATCTGGCTTCTCTTTTGCTGCCTTTGGCAACTTCGAGCACACCGTTCATACCGATTTCTGTAAGCTGCTTTTTATCAAGTATTTCAACGGAATATTTGCTTTTACTTGATTTCTCAACAACAAAATCGGCAAGAGATTCAGGATAGATAATATTTGAAGGTTCATTTCCAAGATCACGTGCCAGATTTGTTGCATTGCCGATGATAGCCCCGGTTTTAATTCCTGATTCAATCTCTTTGGAGTACTTAGCAAGGGAGTTATATTGGGAGAATAAAATAATCTCTTTAATTGAAGTGGTTTCCTTTGATTGTTTTTTGGTATAATATTTATCGAAATTATATAAAGCAAGTATAGAGCTGATAGTTTGAGCTCTCGATACGTCTTCCATTTCTACTTTGTCAAGAGTCTGATCCTGAAGTATCTCAAGGGCAATTCTTTTAATTCTGAGAGAATTAGCTTTTTTAACCCCGCGTGCAGTAGCTCTTCGGATTTTTTCCAGTGTAAGATCTTTACTTAATCCAAGACCGGAAAGAATTATTCTTTGTTTCTCGGAATATATTAGAACGGTTTGATTTTCTTTTCCTTTAAAATCCTCGAGACTGACTTTTGATATTTTACATTTAAGAAGGTTTGAGATAATGTTCAACTCTTCCTGAAATAATTTTTTGTCTTCAAAACATAAAAACAGATATGCGTCGGAATTTATTTTTTTTATTGAAGTTTTTTCAAATTTAATTTTCATGTTAACTGTTTGATTATTCTAAATATTTTGATAATTTTTTTAAAACTGAATCTTTAAGATTGCTGAGTGAAATATCTTTTACATTTGCGCCGGCAGCATTTTTGTGACCGCCTCCGCCGAATTCTTTTGCAATTTTTACCATATCGAGATCTCCCTTTGATCTAAACGATATTTTAATGTTGTCTTTCAGCTCGACAAACAACACGCCGATTTTAATATCGAGAATGTTCATCATAATTGCAGTAAATCCTTCAACATGCTGAATATCGAGACCGAGTTCATTAAAATCTTTCTGAGTTACACATCCTATTACTGCTTTGTTACCGAAATGAAATTCAAGACTTTCGATAAACCTTGCTGAGAGTTTCAGATTTTCGATAGTTGATGTTGCATAAACCTCGTCATAAAGCTGTACCGGATCAGCTCCGCAGTTAATCAGCTCCGCACAAACCATAAAAACATCTGAAGTAGTTCGTGTATGTCTAAACGAACCCGTATCTGTCATAATACCCACGTATAATGCAGATGCCACTTCACGAGTAAGAAATTTTTCATCATCATCTTTTATGAATTCATACAAAATCTGACAGGTTGCAGGATAAATGGTATTGGTTACCGTAAAAGTAAATTCTTCCGGACGAAGTCCAAGATGGTGATCAATGCAGACTTTTTTTGCAGATGAATTTCTGATAAACTCTTCCATAGATTTAGTTCTGGAATATTCATTGGTATCAAGCAGAAATATAATTTCAGCTTCGGATATCAGCTTTCGATTTTCGTTCTCATTATCCCTGAATACTCTGATGGAGTTTTTTTTATCAAGAAATTTAAGATTAAAAGGAGTTTCGGAATGATTAATGATCACAGGCGATTTTCCTTTGAGCTTAAGATAATCAGCAAATGCAATTACGCTTCCAATTGCATCACCGTCGGGAACAATGTGGGTGGTAAGAATTATTTTACTGCTTTGCTCGATCAGATCATTGATCTCTTTAAAATGTGTGTACAATTAGTATTCTCATTATTTATAAACAATGAAAATAGCACATATCAAAATTTATAACAATTCAATTTATCATAACTACCACACTCCTGCGCCAATTTCGAGTGTATAATTCAAATGGTTAATTGCTGGAAATCCTTTATTCTTAATTCCAAGTCTGACACCCCAAAATTTTGAAAGGACGCTTAAAAATTTTAATGGCGAGTAAGTTACATTAGCTCTTAGTTTAATTCCCGTTTCCATTGTAAAATCCGTTTTTTTCTCAAACACCGGTTCGCCGGATTCATTAGTACCGGTTTCACTTTTATCCACCTCGAGACCGGCAGAAAAATACGGACTTAAAAATGCGGATGCAGACGAAGTAATGAGTAAATTATAACCGAAATCTCTGAATTTTTTGTCCTGAATATATATCCTGTTTAACAGCCAGCCTCCGACAATCGGAACTTCAATATTTTTTACTACCAGCAAAGGGAAAGTAAATGAAATCCCGCTATTCTTATCATCGTATCTGTATGAAATTCCAAGCGAATTTATAAACAAATCAGATTCAAACCAATCCAAAACTTTCTTATAATCATCAGTAACTACCGGCCAAGCTTTTACCGAATAGCTTTCCATATCGTGCATTAGCGTTTTGTCAGGAGCAGCTTTTTTATAGGAAGGCATTGGTCTTAATTGGTAAACTGCATTTCTCGGAGCATAAATACCATTGACTGAATTTTTTTTTCTGTGCGGACTGTCTTCGGGCAATGGAGGAAAAACACGATGTTCGGGCTTTCGGGTTTTTTGCATATAACTTTCAAAAGTAGATGAAAACAGATTACCAGTTCTAATGACATCTCTGACTCCCCAAGCATCATTTACTCTCTGATTTACGTCATATCCGGGTGTGTACATACCATCGCCGTTCATATCCGTACAGCTTGCATGCTTTCCCTCTTCGACGAGGATGTTAAAGGGAAGTTTTGTTTCAAAAGCTGTTGTATCAACCACATAAATATTATCATACCAGCTTAATGCATGAGCTTTAGCAGTTGCCTGGATAAAAATAATTTTGAAATAAGTCGTATCATTTTTTTTGTATTTGGAAATTAAATACTTAAACTGTGATTGTTCGGTATCATGATTATGTCCTCCAAGACCGGCTTCAAATTTGTAATAATGATTATAATCTATTTCAAACCCTTTAATCTTTGAAATGTCAATCGTGGATTTATTTAAATCAGAATAATCTTTTTGCATTACGCTGCCTTTTACTTTGCCGTCTTTGATAATTTTTATGATCTGATAATAGACAACGGGTGAATCGGAAGGATTTTCAAAACCAAAGTAAGTGGGAATCTTTATGTTTTTTCCCGAAGTAAGTCTTAATTCCGGTTCGTCCGGCGAATACCAAAATACAGGAGCACAGTAAGAAGCAAGTTCAAAAAAAGTCATGGTAGTCTTTGTACCTGACCAGATAACAAAAGCATTATCACGCATTTGCTTTCGTGTCAGACCTTCGGAATCCTGTGAAAATACATTTCCGGTAAAACCAATTGCGACAACTAAAATCAATAATAATTTATAATTCATTCTATATGTATGTTAATTTATTTTGGAAACAATATAATAATATGTGAATGCACTAAGTATTCCATTTAGAATACAAAAAAATATTAATATCTGAAAAAGTTTCTATGTGTTTTTTTAATTCATAAAAATTTAGTTTGCTGTTAATCTGAAATGAAAGCAATAGAATTTAACGAAATAACAAAATCATTTGGAGATTTTTATGCCAACAGCGGCATAACTTTTTCCATAAACAAAAACGATGTTCACTGCATACTGGGAGAAAACGGAGCCGGTAAAACAACTCTGATGAACATTCTATATGGAATTCATAAGCCTGACAGCGGAAAGTTATTAATAAACGGAAGTGAGGTTCATTTCAATTCACCTCTGGACGCTATTTCACATAAAATAGGCATGGTGCATCAGCATTTCATGTTGATTGAAGATTTTAGCGTTTTAGAAAATGTAATTCTGGGAAATGAAATATCTGAATTCGATGTGATTGATTTTAAAAAAAGCAGGGAGATAATTAATGCATTAATTAAGAAGTATAGACTTAATTTAAATATTGAATGTAAAATTTCCGATTTGAATATCAGCCAGCAGCAGAAGGTAGAGATACTAAAACTGTTGTACAGAAATTCAGATATTTTGATTTTTGATGAGCCGACATCGGTGTTGTCGCCTGTGGAAATACATGAATTCTTTAAGATAGTTGATGAATTTAAATCGGAAGGAAAGACTGTAATTTTCATTACACATAAGCTGAAGGAAGTAATGGAAATCTCGGACAAAGTTACGGTATTAAGCAGAGGTAAAGTTACATTTGAGAAAAGGACAAAAGACGAGGGATTAGATTTAAGCGAATTGAGCAGAGCTATTACGGGAAAAGAAGAAACTCATTCCGATCCGGAAAACATAAAAAACGATACAGAGGGTGAAGTTGTCTTAACAATGAAAGACATCTGTTTATTTAAAGATAAATTACCTAAGCTGAAAGATTTTGAGATCAGACTAAGCAGGGGAGAGATCTATGGAGTCTGCGGGGTGGAAGGCAATGGTCAGAATGAAATTGCAGATTTGATTATGGGGTTTGAGAATAATTATTCAGGCGAATTAATTAGGTTAACTAAAAAAGTATCAATTATTCCCGAAGACAGAAATAAGAAAGGTATGATAAAAGAATACAGCATTGGAGAGAATTTTGTATTAAAGTTTAAACGAAACAGATATGTATCTGATAATCAGGTTAGAAAAATTTCAGAAGATGTATCTCAAAATTTTGATGTCAGATTATCTTCGGTTGATTCTGATCTTGATTCTCTTTCCGGCGGCAACCAGCAGAAAGTAATCTTTGCACGGGAATTAACAGCCGACAATGACATAATCATCTTAATGCATCCTACAAGGGGCGTTGACATTAATGCTTCGGGGTTTATTCACAAAAAAATTCTTGAAGAAAGAAACAAGATGAAGGCAATTCTTTTAATTTCATCTGATCTGGATGAACTTATAAAACTATCCGACAGACTTGGAGTCATATATAACGGAAAGATTGTAAAAGAGTTTGATAAGTCAGAACTTAACAGGAATTATGCTGAGGGACAATTTTCAGAAAAAAATCCAAAAAATAAATTTGACATATATGAAAAAATCGGAATGTATATGATTGGCTTGGCTGATGAAGAGTAAACTGATGCTAAATTTTATTTCGGTTGCATTGTCTCTTTTCACGACAATACTGATTGTAGTTTTGCTGCTGCTGATTATAGGAAAAAACCCGGTTGAAATTTTTTCGCTTGTTTTATCTGAAATATTCGGCAGCGGTTACGGCATCGGTCAGGTTTTATTCAAAGCAACTCCTTTGATAATATGCGGATGCGGAATTGCAGTATGCTTTCATGCTTCATTGTTTAACATCGGAGCTGAAGGACAGTTAAATGCAGGTTCATTTGCAATTGCTCTTAGCGCTTATTATTTCGGATTTTTGCCTTTTCCCATTTTAATAATCTGCTGCACTTTAGCGGGATTCATTGTAAGCGGAATATTCGGTCTTATTCCGGCGTTGATAAAAATCAAAAAAGATGTCAGTGAAGTAATTACGACAATTATGCTTAACTTTATTATACTTGCACTGATAAATTATTTCTTAGTAGAATTTTTTGCGGTTAAGGCAACAATGAGAACTGAAAAAATAAATGACGATGATTTTTTGTTTAAGCTGTCCGATTATATTCCCTTCTTTCAGGGATCTTCCGTCAACGCTAGTTTTTTTATTGCATTGGCAATTTCGGTTATCTTTTATTTACTTATTTATAAAACCACATTTGGGTATAAGCTAAGAGCTGTAGGATTTAATCAAACAGCTTCAAAGTATATCGGTATTAATACAGGAAAGATATTACTTCTGTCTTTTTTTATCGGTGCGGGGATTACTTCTCTTGTAGGCTTAAATTATATTTTCGGATACAAAGGATATTATGAACTTGGGTTTTCAAACAATCTTGGATTTACAGCTATTGCAGTTTCATTGCTTGCAAAGAACAATCCTATCGGAATAATATTATCCTCATTACTTTTTGCAATTCTGGATTACGGCGGACTATCTGTAAATCAGCTTGTTCCAAAAGAAATAATGCTGCTGATACAGGGGATAATTATATTATCTCTGCTGAGCATAGATAAAGCCGTGAAAATTTATTTTGAAAGAAAAGGTATGGCTTAATGGATTTAATATCATCGATACTTTCAATCACATTTCTAACACAGGTCTTCAGAATGATGACGCCATATTATTTCGGAGCAAACGGAGCAAATTTCTCTGAAAGAGGCGGCGTTATCAACATATCGATTGAAGGATTCATGAACTTATCGGCATTCAGCTTTGCAATGTTTGGCATCATTTCAGGAAATATTTTTTTCAGTCTCTTAATCGCTATAACCATAAATCTTATTTTCAGCATATTGTTTTCATGGTTTACGGTTAAATTAAAAATTAATCAGATAATAGCCGGCGTTGGTTTCAATTTATTCATAGCCGGACTGACTAAATTTTTGCTTATGCTAATATTCGGAAGTTCAAGCAACACCCACAGATTTGAAGGGATATCAGACATAGACATTTTCAAGAAGATACCGATCATTGGAGGTATCGTTTCCGATCCGCTGACTTTATTTTGCATATTACTTGTGTTTGTATCAAATTTTATATTATACAAAACAAGGTTTGGATTGAGGTTGAGATCTGCCGGTGAAAATCCGGAAGCTGCCGATACGCTCGGAGTCAGAGTAAGGCAGTATAAATTTTACGGAATAATGCTGAGCGGAATCTTATCTGCACTTGGCGGGATATGGCTTGCATCAAATCAGAATTCATACAGTGAAGGAATGATAGCCGGAAGGGGATACATTGCTCTTGCCGCAATGATAATAGGGAAGTGGAAACCGGTAAACATTTTTTTTGCATGTCTGATGTTTTCAGCGTTTGAAGCGCTGGAGATAACACTTCAGATATCTGGGACAAATATACCAACGCAATTAATTCAAATGCTGCCTTATCTGATAACAATATTGGTATTAATAGGATTTATCGGAAAGACAAGACCACCGGCTGCTGATGGCGAAGCTTACTGATTTTAATTACTACTTTGTAAAATACTTATTATAGTTAATGACAAATTGCTGCGCTGCAGCAGATTTTAAATTTTATCTCAAGAAGTCAATAAAGATTTTTATCAAAGAAATCTCCGATCTTAATCCGGGCGTTAACAAAAGCGCTGATAAGTCCGAAATTGTTTGATGGAGTTTTCCCGAGTCTTATTGAAGGACCAAAGCCGAATGCTTTATTGGCAAATCCCGTCCATGGGCTTGCAAGGTATAGTTCAGTAAGAATCTGAAAATCTCTTTTCCCGGGGAAAGTCATATCTAATCTGAAATCAAAAATAAAATCGTCAATCTTCATTTCTCTTCCGGTATAACCGAGGTGATATTCGCCGAAATGTTTTGCAAAATAAAATTTAGCGCGTGTTGAGTTGTAAAAAATTATATTTGGTGTTCTCAATTCAAATCCAAAATATTGTGATCTTACAATATTATTTTTCATCGGCTGTCCTGTTTCTTCATTTATTACAATAACAGGCGGATCATATTCCTGTCCTGAATCCAGAACACTGAAATAAGACACTTTTAACAGGGGAATTTCAATGGCAATTTCCATTCCCAGATGTGGCGTGTATAAATTGTTCCAGTTTCCTATCCAGGTATTCCTGGTGTTTTCCACATTCCTGTTGGAAGAATATTTTAATACAAATTCTTTGACTCTTGAAGTAACAGCAATGTCAAAAATTAACAAATGCAGTCCGCCTTTTACAAAATCTGTTTCCAAAGGTCCCGTGTAGGGAGTTCCAAAGCCAACTGTTAATCCGGCACCTGCTCCATAAGCAATGGGAATGCCGAGCGGATCTCCGCCGAATGCTTGAAAATAGGGATTAACATAATAATCCAGCGAGCTGAGATATCTTGTTTGATTTGTCAGAGTAGTTCTGAAACTCCAATTAGCGGCAATTCTGCGTGGAATATAAGTCAGAGGATCAAATATGTTTGTTTCTTTGGGTGTCTCAAAGTCATCAGTTTCGGTAGTTTCTTTCTTTACGCATTGTGTTATTGTCCAATTAGATAAGATAGATCGAAGAGCATCATTAAGTTTTCGCTGCTGGCCTTTTCCAAAACCTACAAATTCTCTTTCAAAATAGACGTATATTGGTTCAGAAGTAATACAGTTATCTCTGATGGTTTTCAGATTTTCTGCTTTAATATATTCCAGTAAAGCTCTGCCTTTTTCATCCTGACATAAATTACAATCAGATTCAATAACAAAATCTTTTTCCTGAGAAATAGCTGTATTCAGAAATAAGAACAGAAAAGTTAATATAATTGAATATGCTAATAAATTACTGCAGACTGAGTTGCTCAAAAAAGGTTTATAAGTAATCATAATATTTTTAAAAAAAGTACTTTCAATAGATTTATTCTTTTTCTTCGATTAAAGTCCGAAGGTTATTCTTATTTTATAATATTGTAAGTTTTTCTGTTTCTCTCGTTTTTAGTATCTCCAAAATCCAGCAGCAGATGCTGAAATTTTTTATCGAGCTTGTCAAAATCAAATTCCAATCCAAGAATGGTTACTATTTTTGGAGTTGTTGTAAGATCAACCTCAATGTCAATTGTCTGAGGCAGTGGAAAACTTTCATAACCTTGTGCAACAAATCCTTCTCCTTCTTCAGCCATAAATTCTTTTAATTCATCATCTGATGTTTTATCTTCATCAGTTAGCGGATTTGGATCATAAGGGGCAAAGTAATTTATGTAAACAGAACTTTTCTTCCAATTTTTTGCGCTTATTTTTTCTTTTAATCTTTCCCGGGGATTTGCAAAAAGCTCTTTGATGTATGAAGCCAGTTCTTTTTGTTCAGAAAGTGATACTCCGGATAATTTGTATAATCTGGGCTGACGGCGAAATTCGACGTATGTTCTTGCAGTAATTTTATAAGGTATAATGTAAGTCTTGCCGTCTAATTGAACAGCTGCAGTATCTCTTAAAGTATTTTCAATATTTGAGAAATCTTCCTGCAGAAAAAATTTGATGCTGTCAAGCTCAACTTCATTTAATCTTACCGTATCGGAAGAGATCAAGCCTTGTGATTTTACGTTTACATTGATTAAAAAAATAATTGCAAGCAGCGGCTGTCCAAATAAAAATATTTTTTTAAAGCTTTTCAATTTTATATTAACCTGATGTTTTTTTAGATTTTTTCTTTTTCTTTAAATAAATTTGATAATCCTGTACATCACTTTTTACGGCAGTATCATATAATTTTACACCAATAGGAAAAATCAATTCCTCGCCTTTGCTCCACTTTACTTTTTCAGCTTCTGTTAGATTTCTTAGAAATTCATCTTTTGCTTTAAGTTTTATCTGATATGAAACTGTGTCTATTTTAATGATGTCAATATAAGGAGCTGAATCATCATAAGCAGCAGCTTCAATAGCACTGGGGTTAACATCATCTGTAATTTTGATATTATACAATTTCTTGCCAATAAGTCTCTTTAAAGCGCGGTTATCTACAATCATATCAAGCCCGGTTAATTCAAAAATAGGTTCAGGATAAAACTCAAATTTTTGGTTATCTTTTACTTCGAGAAAGTTAGTAGCTTCCTTATCAAAACTTTCGTCAAAGTCCCATCTTGAATAAAATTTTAAACTATCATAATCTTTTGTTTCAACACTAAATTCTTCAAAAGGACCAAATTTATTTATAAAAGTATCAGTATTATTTTTACGACCATAAACTGAAACATCATAATTTAGATTGTTCTTAAGTATTGCATAAGAATATTTAATTATAGGTGACAATGCTGTTACTGCTTTTGTTATGGCATCTTGAGGAAATGAAATATTTGAAAAAAATATCCAAATGGAAAATGCAACAGCCGATATAAGTAATTTTCTATATCTCAAAATCATAACGGATTATTTTTAGAAAAATTTTACTTAGAATTTGATTTAGGTATTTTTTTTTCGTTTTCAATTTCTGTTGATGATTGTTTCTCAGATTTTTCTTTAGATTTTTCTTTTTTATCAATCTGAGCACCTAACCTAGAGTTTTCTTTTTTCAGTTGATCATATTCACTGGATTTAACTTTTTCTTCATCCGGAGACAATAATTCATATCTGTCCGAATTGTTTTTAGGTTTATCCAAAACAATTTTTGATTTTTCGTCATAAGTCGATAACTTTGACAGTGAGTCAAGAGTTGATTTTGAAATTAAAGTGTCATCCATTATCTCGGGAGGTAATTCGGCTCCGATATCCATGAGCGTAGCTCCCTGTGAAGTTATAAATGCAATTATAAACAAATAAAGTCCGAGATATATCATGAACTTTACATCTCTTTTTTTCTTTGTAATCATAATTAAAAATTTATTTTTTTACTTATGTCTATTTTAATTTCTCCGATAGTTTCACAAGATTATCCAATCCCTTTTCCACTTTCTCGTCTTTTAATGTATTCAGAGTTTCATTAATGGATTTTGATGTTTCCTGAATCTTATCCAGCTTATGGGTTAAATTTTCATCATTTAGAAATTCATTAATAGGAGTTTCCGCCTTAGCTTTACCGTTTCCTTTTTTCTGGAATTCACGAGCTAGATTGTCGAATATGGGTTCAAATAATTTAGCAGCTGCAAGAAAGAAAATAGATTTTACTTCAAACGGCGCGCCAATATTCAAGAATCGTTGCTGATTAGGGTCGGGAGTTTTGGCAAACTTATGTCCGGGTTCGATCTGAGAAATAAAATACAATATCAAACCTGCTCCAACAAGCGGCAAGGCAGTACCAATACCATCAACTATTCCTTCATATTTATCTATGATTCTCGTAATTTCATCTTCATTTTTAAAATCTTTATTTTCCAATTCACCTTTTGCTAAAGCAGCCATGGAAAGAAATACAAAATATACAACGAATGGAAGAATATATGATAAAAAATAACTCATAGTATTCCAATTTGAAATTGCTATTGGTCTTATTAGAATCGAAGCAAAAATAGCTGTAAAAGACAAAAGAAGTAAAAAGAATCTTGAGCTGCTGAAAAGTGAAATAAAATTTGTAATAAATTTCACAATTTTGTTATTATCAATTTGCGTCATTTAATTTGGAATTTAATATTATTGTTTCTGTCGTTTAATTTGGAATTTAATATTATCGTTACTGGCATTTAATTTGGAATTTAATATTATTGTTTCTGTCATTTAATTTGGAATTTAATATTATTGTTTCTGTCGTTTAATTAAAGTGAGTTTCAAAATATGTTAAACAAATTAAAAAATCAATTAGCTATTATTAATATAATTATATTGAAATTTGATAATTGATATTATCCTATTGTCTTAAATACTTTTCACAGAAAATATTTTTTTTAAAGAATTTAATTTTTCTAAGAATCTTGATTCATCAATTTCTTCCAATATATTATTCAATTAAAATAAAGTATCAGCTGCAATAATGCATCAAAAATTTTTCAGAAACTTTGATCAGTCAACTGTGTCGAATAGGAAAAATAAATATCAATTCACTGAGGGATCGCTCGGAAATGTAGAGATGATAGAATATTTTTTTCCCATAGATTTTAATACCCTGCTCCATAAGTCATCAGGATTGTCTCCGAAAACCAATTCTTCCGAGGAATTATTTACAAACCAAGAATCAGTTTTCAATTCACCCGCCAACTGATCTGGTCCCCATCCGGCATACCCCAGAAAAAATCTGAAGTCAGAAGGATCAAGCTGACCATTGGTTATCAGTATTTTAAGCAATTCATAATTCCCGCCCCAATACAACTCATCTCTTATCAGAAAGCTTTCTTGCAGTATGTCGCCTGATCTGTGTATGAAATTAAGCGTATTCTGCTGAACTGGACCTCCAATAAAAACAGGCGAATCAAATTCCGGAAAATCATCTATGATTTCATGCAGCTTGTAATCTGTTTTCTTATTTATAATGAAACCAACTGATCCTTCACTGTTATGTTCCGTTAACAAAATCACCGAACGCTTAAATATATCGTTTAGAAATGGAGCCGAGATTAATAGTTTCCCTTTTTCGGGTTGCATCTGATTCTTATAATTTAATTTACAATATCTGAATAATAATAAACAAGTTGAACAATAATTTTTAAAACTAATTCAGCTATTATCCAATCTAAAAGTCATTTAAGTTACTTTATAAGCAGCATTCGTTTTGTTTCGGTAAAGCCTTTTAAGCTACCGCTTACGGGAGTTGCAGTGATTCTGTAAAAATAAACACCCGATGATAAGTTCTTTGCGTAAAACGGAATCGAATTTATTCCTCCTTCAATCTTACCGCTGATAAGTAAAGCAACGGATTTTCCTGTAATGTCAAATACTTCAAGCCTGACATTCATTGCTTTTGGCAGACTGAAGCGGATTAAAGTCGAAGGATTAAAAGGATTTGGGAAATTTTGATAAAGTTTATAATCAACGGCATTTGTAATCGGCTCATTTACATTCATTAGATCAATAGAACTTACTCTTGCATTTGTTTCAATTTCCGCAAGTCCGGCTACATTTTGATTTGTAATGCCTCCTGTAAAACTTTTTACTATAATCTTCGCGCTATCAATTGTAGTGATCGGATTTACGGCAACAACAGCGCCTTCTGTGCTTAAGGGTCCGGTTGATTGAATATGATTAACAACAGTGTTGTTATAATACATTAATATTTCGCAATCTGTAACGTGAATATCCGTACCACTTGATGTATTCGGCTGAATATCATAAAGAATAAATCTTCTCACATCAATTGGGATTTCCCATTTCAGAACAACATATTCATTATTGATGCCTGTTGAAATCCAGTTAACATTGAGGTCAGTATTTCTTGCTTTTCGATCGGTAGTGTTGATTCCTTTGTATAGATTAGAACCTGATTGTCTATAACTGCTTTCTCTAACATCGGTAGAAGTAGATAAATTTGTAAATGAACCTTCGGTTAAATTAAAAGGAACATGTATTAAGGAATGACCTGCATGACATCCGGCGCATTTTGTACCTGAGCCGTTATTACCAAAATTAAAACCCGGAACATGTGCAAAGACACCTTCGCGATTTACTACAATATTTCCGTTGCTGTCAACAATCTGTTCAAACATCGAAACGTTTGCCGGTATATCACCTTCGGCAATTTTGCCATCTCTGTCAAGAGCAATTTCTCTGATTAAAATAGGATAATCTTCTCCGTGTTCGTCTTCTCTTTGAAAATTAAGGAAGAATCTGAATTTAGCATTTTTCTTTATTGGGGGAGCATTAATTACCGGAGCATCTACAGGAGCATTTGCATAAACATTAATGCAGTCAAATCTAAACAGACCTCCCTGATAAAAAGTACTTGGGTTTGAAGTGGGAGGGACTAAATTCGTATCGTATGCATTTAAGTACAAGACTTCAGGAGGTTTTGTTCGTTCAATTAAAAGTTCGGCATTAAGTTCAAGTTTACCGGGAATATCGAATATTGGAGTAACACCTGTACCATCAAGCATGCAGGTATAAATACCGTAGTCCTGTTCAATTACGGAATTTGCATAAGAGAACATGATTTTACCATCGGGCAATGCAACCGGGTCAGTGGCATAAGGGGGCTGCATAGTTCCATAAGACGGCGGAGTCTGAACATACAGCGGTGTAGTACTATCAACGCCGATAATTTTCCTTCCTTCTGAAAATCCCGGAGAGTAGTATCTGATTCCGGGGCTTCCGCTTGTATGATACATTGACAAATAAGGAACATAGATGCTCAAGAGTTTACCGTCTGGCATAACTCGCGGTCTATAAGAAAAAAAACTTTTACTATTTCGTGCGTCTGTAGCAAATTGTTTAAGCATATCTCCGTCAGGATTAATAATATTCACCTGCCAAAAATTTGCGATGTAATTTGTTAATGCCAAAGAATCCACTCTGGTTATGCCATTTGAAGTAAGGTTGCTTGGTCTGTCAATATTTACCCACCATCGGGAATAAAGTATCATACCTGTTTGAGGGTCAATGGTTGGTTTTTCGGCGCCATTTCTTTCACTTGTAATTCTATGCATATAACTTCCAATTGAATCGGTAATAAATAAATTGGTTACTTGTGATCCGCCAAAAATAGAAAGAGTTGGATATCTTGTAGAAGCAAAAATTATATTTCCATCAGGTAAATAAACGGGATCAATGTCGTCATATTTTACAAATTTATATGCAGCTTTACCGAATTGAGACAAGTCAATAAAACGATTTGTATATGTAATTTGATTTATTCTTCCTGTATTGAGATTAAGTTCGTAAATTCTCCAGCTGCTGTCTCTGTGCTCAATTCCCGAAAACAAGATTTTTGTTCCACTCCAATGAACGCATGGTTGTTGAACGTCGATAAGAGAAGATTTCCCGATTTTTAAAGTGCTGTCAATTAATACAGTAATGGTACCGGATACATCTCTTTTCAGCAATCTGCCTCCTACGACTGAGGTTCGGGAAAAAGGACCCATTCCGGGCAATAAGCCGGCTGAAGGGAAAAAGATGTTTCCATTTGCCCGATGATTTCTTGAAACAAAAACAATTGAATAATTGAATGACTGGGCGATTGTTGCTTCGTTAAAAATAAACGAAAATAACAATGCGAGTAAAAATGTCTTTTTGTAACTCATTTACTTTTTATTTGAAGATTTAATAGAAACTACTTAAAAAATGAATTTAATTAAATCGATTTTTTTATGGGAATTATTTTGAATAACGTTTAAAAAATAAAGCATTCGACTTTCAAAATATTTCAATATGTAAAATTTTTTCTTAGATAAAAAAATGTCTTGAATATTATAATTTTTATGGGATTGCAAATTTTACAATTGAAAATATATTATGAAATAATTATGTTTGCCGAACTTTTTAAATGTATACAAATCTTTTTAATCAAATAACTTAAAATTTAATCTTAATGAACAAATTATTTAATCTTATCTGCATGGCTTTATTGATAGTTTCATCCAATTCGGCATTTGCAGACGGATTTAACAGCGTTCACACGCCGAACGGAGTTTACGTAATTGCAGTTGGTAATGCCGGCAACATATTCCGGTCCACTAATTACGGAAATACTTGGGCAAAATACACAGAATCAAATATCAACTTTAAAAGTGTATTTACGCTTGGCACGAACGTATGGATTACTTCCGACAATGGAATGGTTTATAAATCTTCCACTTCTTCAACAGTAATAACACCATATACTACCGGTGTAAGTTCATCTTTAAATTCGATTTTCTTTTCAGATGTCAGCACAGGTTTTGTTTGCGGAAATAACGGAGTTGTTTTGAAAACCATTAACGGCGGTTTAAGCTGGACTTCATCTGCTTCGGGAATTACTACTTCGGCAAATTTAAATTCAATTTATTTTAAAAATGCAATGAATGGTATTGTTGTCGGAAACGGTGGAGTATCGTACCTTACTTCAAACGGCGGTTCTACATGGACACCTACTACCATACCGACGACAAGAAATCTTTTAAGTGTAAAGTATTACAGCGACGGTGCGGCAGTTTCGGGTGAATGGGGAAAGTTGTTTATTTACAATGGATCAAACTGGGATGATATTAATACGAGAATTAATACGGATATACGGGGAGTAGAAGGAGAATCAATCAATGATGTTCACATTTGCGGAGGCGGAGGATTTATAAGAAATAATGTTAACGGCAACACTGAGCTTCTTAACTTTGCAAAAAATCCCATGCTTGCCGATTTGGTAGATATGTCTTACTTTTATAATATCGGTTATGCCGTTAGCAGTAAAAATAATGCTATTATAAAAACCACAGACGGAGGAACAGTATGGACATTAACAGCCGGAACCACTGTCTCATATAACTGGGTTGCCAAACCCGGAGCCAGCGGAAATTTTCTCGGCAACAACATGAGCCTTCATCCTACCAACAGAGATGTTGTTTTTATTGCTTTCGGTAACAGAGTTTATAAAAGTCTTGATAAAGGTGAAAACTGGCAGACAATTGGCGCTGCAATTCCTTCAGGCTCTACGCCTCATTCATTTTTTGTAAGTCCATTGGATACCAATATCTGGCTTGTTGCAATCGAATCTTCTCCTGATAAAATATACAGAACTACTAATTACGGTGTATCATGGACTGAAGTTCATTCGCAAAATTTCAGCAATTACGGACAGCCGCTGGAAATGGATCAGAATAATCCCAGCGTATTTTATTTTGCTCCCGACAACGGAGGTTTCTGGAAATCGACAGATAACGGAGCAACATTCACAGAAATCAGCAATAATTTTGCATTCAGAAGTCCATGCGACATTATCGTAGCTTATGAAAATTCATCTATGATTTTCGTTGCTGACGGAATTACCGGCAGCGGTCAAGCAAAAATATACAAATCAATTAACGGAGGAGTAAACTGGACTTTAGTGCATACGGCTTCCTCGAGCGAAATTCCTTCAATGTGCAATACTGCTTTTCAGAAAAATATAATCTGGTCAACCGAATGGAGCGGAAGCAATATTTATCTTTCGACCAACTTCGGCGATAACTGGTCAACTCACCACAGCACCGGTTTCTCAGGTTGGGGATCTGATATCTGCAGAGAAGACCCGACTATGTTAATTACCGGAAGCTGGGGTGCATCTGCCACAATGTCTCTTGACGGCGGCGCTACTTGGACTAACATTAGCTCTGGACTTTCTGGACATGGCGGAGGAATTTTGATCCCTGACAGGGGATATATTCTCTGTCATCAGGGAAGTAATGTATATAAACTAAATGTCGTTTATTCTGTCATGACTGATATTGGAGAAAATACAATTTCGGGAATTCCAAGTGAATTTAATTTGTCGCAAAATTATCCTAATCCGTTTAATCCGTCAACAAATATAAGGTTTGATATTCCAAAATCAGGAAACGTTACTCTGAAAGTTTACAATGAATTAGGTAAAGAAGTAAACACACTTGTTAATTCTTATAGAAATGCCGGTTCATACGAAATCAACTTCAATGCCGGTTCTCTTTCATCAGGCGTTTATTTCTACAAACTCGATATTGACGGTTTTACTTCAACAAAGAAAATGCTTCTCGTAAAATAAAATTAATTAAGTTAAAATTTAAAACCCCTTTAATAAAATTTAAAGGGGTTTTCTTTTTTTATGTAGATTGATTTTAAAATTCTAATTGTAAAAATCCAAAGAATTAAATTACTTTAATTCACCAAGCAAGTCTCTGAGATTAAGCGCTTTTGTGTACATGTCAAGACTTCCGTCAGAATTTTTCGGCCAGATTTCTTTTGGCTTGTCCCAGTATAATTCAACACCGTTTCCGTCAGGATCTTCGAGATACAAAGCTTCAGAAACTCCGTGATCCGAAGCGCCGGTTAAAGGATAATTATTTTTTCTTAAGCGATCATAGATTTCAGCAAGATCTTTTCTTTGAGGATAAAGAATTGCAGTATGAAATAAGCCAACCGATTCCGGATCAGCAGGAGGTGAATTTTTGCTGTACCATGTATTTAATCCAATGTGATGATGATATCCGCCGGCAGAAATAAATGCAGCATCTTTTCCGTACATCTGTGTCAGATCAAATCCGAGCAGTCCACAATAAAACTCAAGCGATCTTTTCAAATCTGAAACTTTCAGATGAACATGACCAATTCTGGTATCGGAAGGTATTTTATATTTTACATTCATTTTTTTAAAACGGTTATGTTATAAAAAAATTATTTTATTTACCTGATGAAGGATCATGCTGATAAATCCCGTGAATGTTAGCGTCAGGATCTGAAAAATAGGCAAGCCATCCAATGGATGGAATCGGCATTTTGGAAACTACAAATTTCCCGCCTGCTTTTTCCACTTTTTTTACAGCCTCGTCAATATTATCAACATTGATTGAATTAACAACCGGAAGATTGGGATCGCGCTTTTCCATGACACCTTCGTCAATACCGGGAGTTTTTTCATCTCCGGTTATTGTCAGCCAGTGTTGCTCGTTTCCGAATTGTTTGAAACTCCATCCGAATGTTTCTTTGAAGAAAGACATTACTTTTTCAGGATTATCGCAGGGAATTTCAAAATGCACTACTCTAGTATTCATATATTCATATATTCATATATTCATATATTCATAAATTCATAACTGTTTTTTAATTTTAATCTTATACTTTTGGTTTTTTGGTATTGGCCAGTTTGTGAAGTCTCCGGACTCCGTTTTGTAAATGATAATAATATTATTTTTTAATCTCAATGACTTGCTAAATTAGAATATTAAGAATTTTTTCGGAAGATTGAGAATGCAATTCTGTTGTATAATTTATTCACCAAAGATGTTGTAAAAAAAATATGAAAATGGCATTACTCATGAAAAGTAAGTAAAGATGGGAAGTGTGAATAAAATTTAAAAAGAAAAAGTATTGAAAAAAAACAGCCGGTAAATTATGAAAAATAATTTTGTGAAAAGCAGTTAATATTTTTTTAAAAACTTATTGATCGTTTTTAATCTCTTCTACATCGGCTTTACCTTCCGGTTGGACGGACTGCATTGAAGCATGTGTAACCCAGCCTCCGGCAAGAGAGCTGTAAATTGCGACTATGCTTTTCATCAGATTACTTTTAACTGAATAATAATTTATTTGAGTATCAAACAAAGTTCGCTCGGCATCTAAAACTTCAAGATATGAACTTACACCTTCGTTAAAGTTCATGATAGAAAGATTGGTATAAATGGAAAGCGCATTAACTCTGTTGCCTAAATATTCAAGTTGTTCTCTCGTTCCATCATATTCAAGCAAAGAATTTTCTACATCTCTGAAAGCGTTACGAACAGTATTAACATACGCAATTAATGCCTGTTTTTTGACGGCTTCGGCAACTTCTACTTGACTGCTGATTCTGCCTGCATTAAAAAGAGGTGCAATAAGATTTGCGCCAATATTCCAAAGCTGTGAAGTTGGTTCAAGTATATTTTTTAAATCCTGTGTTGCAAGTCCGAGAGTTCCGCTGAGTGAAATAGTTGGGTAATATTGAGCTTTGACTGCACCGATGTTAGCATTTGCGGATATGAGTATTTGCTCTGCATTTCTGATATCAGGTCGTCTTTCAAGCAGTGAAGAGGGAAGACCGGCGGGTATCATTGGAATATTCAAACTATCCATCAATTTTCCGCTTTGCAGGAATCCGGGATTTCTGCCGATGAGAACGTTTATGTTGTTTTCTGCCTGAGCGATTAATTTTTCATATTCGGGAACTTTTGATTTTACATTCCAGTAATCCGATTCGAGCTGATTTACTTCTACCAGTGAAATTTCACCTTTCTCATATCTCAATGCAAAAAGTCTTCTTGCATTTTCCCGGGATTCGACAGTTTGCTTTGAGATTTCAAGCTGTTGTTTTAACATAAGTAAATCGATATATGAAGATGCAATTTTTGAGGCGATAAACAACACCATAGCCTGTCGTGATTCTTCTGACGCAAGTACATCGGCTCTTGCAGATTCGTTGAGTCTTCTGATTCTGCCCCAGAGGTCTAATTCCCAATCGGCAGCAATGTCAAGTCTAAACACACCTCGTGATTTTCTATCAGTATTATTTTCGTCGATAGAAGGAAGTTTACCGTAGCTATAAGATGATCGGGCATTTATTTCTGGATAAAATTCGGATTTAGATACTCCATAATAAGCAAGATATTGTTCGACTCTTGCTGCGGCAATTTTTATGTCGGCATTTTCTACTAAAGCAGTATGAATGAGATTTGTTAAAATCGTATCACCGAATAATCTCCACCATGCAGTATCGGCAGCTGTGCGGTCTGTGCTGTCAATGTAAATTATACTGTCTTTATTCATCCAGTCAGCAGGTTTATCAACTTCAGGTCTTTCATAATCGGGACCTACTGCAGAACACCCTGCAAGCAAAACAAGCAAAAAGAAAAAAATATATTTATTCAGGTTAGTGATTGTCATCATCTTTTACTTCAGTTTTATCCGGCAATAAGAAAGCCTGTTCAGTTGATTTCTTTTTCGCAATATATTTTTCGACCATTACAAAAAGGGCAGGTATTAAGATAATGCCGAGAATGGTAGCAATAAGCAAACCTGAAAATACTGACATACCCATAATTTTTCGGGCTTCGGCACCTGCACCTGATGCTATGACCAATGGAATTACACCGAGTATAAATGCAAATGAAGTCATTAGAATCGGACGAAGTCTAAGTCTTGCCGCATTCAATGCGGACTCAAGGAGTTCAATACCTTTTTCTTTATTTTCTTTTGCAAACTCAACAATAAGAATTGCATTTTTAGCTGCTAATCCGATCAAAGTTACAAATCCAATTTGTGCATAAATATTGACGACATAATTTGTACTAATAAATCTCATCAGCCAGAGACCGAGCATAGCGCCGAAGATAGCAAACGGTGTACCCAGCAATACACTGAAAGGAAGCGACCAACTTTCATATTGAGCCGAGAGAATCAGGAATACGAGTATTAAAGCAAAAACAAAAACTATAGCTCCTTGTCCTGAAGCTTTCTCTTCCTGATACGACATATTTGCCCATTCATATCCCCAGCCGGCGGGAATAACATCTTCGGCAACTTCTTTAAGAGCAGTAAGCGCTTCGCTGGAGCTGTACTCCGGAGCCGGTGTGCCAGTAAGTTCAGCCGTTCTATAAAGATTAAATCTATTTGTAAAGTCAGGACCAGTTGTTTTAGTCAAAGTAACAACAGTGCTCAATGGAATCATTTCTCCATTTTTATTTCTTACATAGAATAAATTTACATCGCTTTCATCGTCGCGATATTCGCCTTCGGCTGATAAGAATACTTTATATATTCTTCCGAATCTATTGAAATCATTTACGTAACTTGAGCCAAGCATTGAACCTATTGCTTTATTAACTTCGTTAATATCGAGTCCGAGTTTTAAAACTTTGTCATAATCAATATTTGCAAATATCTGAGGTACATTTGATCTGTAAAAAGTATTAATACTGCCTATTTCAGGGCGTTTTCTTGCTTCAGTCATAAATGCCATCACTTGACTGGAAAGTTCTTGAGCAGTATTACCGCTTTTATCCTGAAACATCATAGTAAATCCGGAACCTGTTCCAAGACCCTGAATGGCTGGAGGACCGAAGACATAAACGATGCCCTCTGGAATAACAGCTGACAATTTTTTATTAAGCATATTGACCAATGCAAAAGAAGACTGATTGTCTCCCTGTCTTTCGCTCCAAGGTTTTAAAGCAAGGAAAAAAGTACCTGCATTAGATACAGAAACGCCTGAAACTAAGTTGTAACCGGAAATCGTAGTATAATTATCGATTTCTTTTGTATCGGACAAAATTTTATTTATTTTATTGCAAACATCGATCGTCCTTTGCAGCGAAGAAGCATCGGGCAGCTGAAGATGAATCATAAGGTAACCGTTATCCTCTTCAGGAACAAATCCACCGGGAACAACTTTGAATAGACCTATTATAAAGAATATAAGAGCAATAATTATCACAACGCTAATCAGAGATTTTCTTACAAAGTGAGTAATAAAAGAAATGTACCCGTTAGTAAATTTGTCAAAATATTTATTAAACCAAATATAAAACTTTTCAAGAGGAGATTTCTTTTCACCTTTTGGTTTTAGAAGTTTGGCTGATAGGGCAGGGCTTAATGTTAAAGCATTTAAAGCGGAAAACAAAACAGAAATTGCTATAGTAACAGCAAATTGTTGAAACAGACTGCCTGTAATTCCGCCGAGAAAAGCAGCGGGAATAAAAACTGCACTCAATACTAATGCAATAGCTATGACAGGACCAGATACTTCTTCCATTGCTTTTAATGTGGCTTCTTTTGGAGACATGCCGTGCTCAATGTGATGCATCACTGCTTCAACAACAACAATGGCATCATCAACCACAATGCCAATGGCAAGCACCATTCCGAGAAGTGATAAAGTATTAATGGAAAAACCTAACAAAGGAAATACCATGAAAGTAGCAATAAGCGATACAGGAACTGTTATAAGCGGTATCAGAGTAGCTCTCCAATTTTGAAGGAAAATAAATACTACAAGAATAACAAGAATAACTGCTTCTACAAGAGTATGAATAATTTCATTAATACTTTCTTCAACGGGAAGAGTTGTATCAAGGGATACTTCATAATCCATACCTTCAGGAAAACTTTTCTTAAGATCATTCATTGTTTCCTTGATTTTTTCGGCAACATCAAGAGCATTTGATCCGGGCTGTTGATAAACCAAAATAACTGCCGAAGGATCTCCGTTGTTGCTTCCAATCATGTTATAGAGCAGAGAACCGAGTTCAATCCTTGCGACTTCACCCAGTTTTAATTGAGAGCCGTCGGGATTTGTTCTTACAACAATATTACTGAATTCATCTTCGTTTAGTAATCTTCCTCTTGTTCTGACAGAATAAGTAAAATCAGTTCCGGGTGGAGATGGTGGTGCGCCAATCTGACCTGAGGGAGTAATAACATTTTGATCGCTGATAGCTTTTGAAATATCGCTTACCGTTAATCCGAGTTTTCCAAGTAAATCAGGTTTCAGCCAGATACGCATCGAATAATCGCTTCCGCCCATAATTTTTACATCACCTACTCCTCTGATACGGCTTAACTGGTCGTTGATATTAATGAATGCATAATTTGAAAGAAAATTATTATCAAAAGCCGAGTTGCCTTTTGATTTAAGATTAATAATCAGCAGCGGGAAGACAAGAGATTTTTTAATTTTAGTACCTTCGTTTTTAACGCTTACCGGAAGACTTGGCGTAGCTTGTGAAACCCGGTTTTGAGTGAGAACATTAGAAATGTCAAGGTCGCTTCCGACTTCAAAAGAAACCTGCAGATTCATTGTTCCGTCATTGGCATTTATTGACTTCATATAAATCATGTTCTCAACACCGTTGACATTTTGTTCAATTGGAGTTGCAACAGTTTCTTCTACGTCAAGCGCTGAGGCTCCGTAATAAGTAGTGTTAACATTAATTACAGGCGGAACTATGTCGGGGAATTGTGCGATTGGCAGGCTTGTCATGACAACTGTACCTACAATCACCATAATGATCGACATTACCATCGCAACTATCGGTCTATTAACAAAGAACTTTGCCATTTATTTGTTTTCGCTTTTATTCGTATCGGATGGAAATTCAAAATTCTGTGGTGCAATTATCATATCAGATTTTATTTTCTGAATGCCTTCGGCAATTATTCTTTCGCCGGCATTAAGACCGGATTCGATTACTGTAAACTGTCCGAACTGCTGTCCTTTTTTAATGGTTCTCAAACTGGTTTTATTTTCGCTGTCCACTACGAAGACCTGAAACTGTCCTTGTAATTCGCCGATAGCTCGAGAAGGAATAACAAGGGCGCTGGTAAGAATTTTTGTAACGGATCTGATTTTAGAATACTGTCCGGGTCTAAGAAGCTTGTCGGGATTTGGGAATGAAGCTTCCAGCATTAAGGTACCGGTTGATGGATCAACCTGCCTGTTAGCAATATTAACTTTACCTTCAAAAGGATAAACTGTTCCGTCTGATAAAATCATTTCAACTTTAGTATTTAAAGATCTTCTGCCTGTTGTTGAAATTTCCTGAATTGCATCTTTTCTGAATGAAAGATATTCTTTTTCACTTATCGAGAATCTTGCTTTTATAGGATCGACATTAGAAATAGTGTTAAGAAGCGAACCGGGTGTTTTAGTTACATAATCGCCGATTTTAAATTGAGTGATTCCGATAATACCGGAAATCGGGGCTTCGACTCTTGAATATCCCAAGTTTATTTCGGCTAAGTTTAATCTTGCAAGCGCAGCTTCCACGTTTCCTTTATGAGCATCATAATTAGCAAGTGCAGATTCATATCGCTGGACACTCACTGCTCCGGCTTCTGCAAGGGGCTTAAATCTGTTTACTTCGGTTTCGGCGTGTATAAGCAAAGTTTGTGCTTCAGATAATTTACCTTTTGCTTCAAGCACTTCCTGCTGAAGTTCTTTTGCATCGATAGTATAAAGCAATGTTCCTTTGCCGACTTCGGTACCTTCGGTAAAATAAATTCCGTCAATGTAACCGTTTACCCTTGCGCGTATATCAATATCTTCAGCGCCGAAAGTCTGTCCTATCCATTCATTGCTGACAGGAATATCTTTTGTTTCTACGGTAAATACTTTTACTTCAGGCGGCGGGGGAGCTGGTTTTTCTTCTTCTTTCCCGCATCCAGAAATAAAAATTATAAAAAATAAAATTAAAAACTTCATTTACTCCTTAAATTTGAATTAAATCATATTCACAATTAATTATGATTATCTTATAAATCTGAATATGTATTTGTTAATAAACTTATACTTGGATAGAACTGTAAAAAAAGTAATTAATGCGGGCTTTACATTTTACTGTTATAATCATAAATTTTGAATGCAATTTAGAGAAATAATATTAATTAAAAAAGGATTTTATAATAAAAGAAATAAAAGCGTTGATTATTGCTCAAACTAAATTTGAAACTGAAAAATAGATAAAAAGAATTTTATCAAAATATAAAGTTTAATAAATAGAATGATATAATGTTCGATGGATCATATTTATTTTGTACTAGAAAGGAATACTTTCTTAGGTAAGTTAGATAGTTATCAATTTAAATTTTGAATTTTAAAAAATCCCATGAAACATAGAAAAGCGCAGATTACAATTGAATTAAAAAGTGAAAAATAGTAGTTTAAAATAAATTAAAAATAAATTACGAGAATGAAAAAATTTTTATTTGTCTTTCTGACTTTAATAACTTTTTGTTTTAAAGATGTAACTTTGGTGTATTCACAGGGTTTTAACAGCATTCACAGTCCTGACGGCATAAATGTAATTGCTGCAGGCAACTCCGGGAAAATATTCCGGTCAAGTAATTCCGGAAATACCTGGGCGAGCTACACTATACCGGGTGTTGACCTGAAATATGTTACGTCGGTGGAAAATGATGTCTGGATTGCCGGAAGCGACGGAAAAATTTATAAAACACAAAAAGTAAATTCTACGATAAACTCTTACGTAGTGAATGCATCGGTATCAATAAATTCTGTTTCATTTATAAATGCAAACACCGGATTTGTTTGCGGTAATGAAGGAAGTGTATATTCAACTGTAAACGGCGGAATAAACTGGATTTCAAAAAATTCAGGAATAACATCAGTTAATTTAAATTCGATAAGTTTTCTCGATGCAATGAAAGGAGTAGCTGTCGGTAATAACGGAATGGTATATCTCACTGAAAACGGGGGATTAAATTGGATTTTGCAAAATATAGGAACAACAAGAAATCTTCTCAAAGCAAAATATTTCAATGACGGAATTGCAGTTGTAGGTGAGTATGGTACTTTACTTATTTACCAATCAAATACCTGGACATCAGTTAATAGTAGAATAGTAACTGATATAAGAGGAGTTTCAGGTTTGAATATTAATGATGTTCATATATGCGGCGGCGGCGGATTTATCAGAAATAATCAGAATGGAAATTCAAGATTTTATAATTTTGAGCTGAATCCTATGATGGCAAACTTAGTTGATATTTTTTATTATGATTCAAATACCGGATTTGCAGTCAGCAGTTTAACACCAGCAATAATTAAAACTTCAAACGGAGGAACATCATGGCAATTAACTGCCGGCTCGACTGTAACTTATTCTTGGCAGTCAAAACTCACCGGAGGCAGCGGGATTGGAAACAATTTATGTATGCATCCATTTAACAGAGATGTTATGTATGTTGTTTATGGAAGCACAGTTTATGTAAGCAGAAACAGAGGCGATAACTGGACAAATATTGCAACAGTAACTGGTGGAGGTTCGGCTCATTCATTTTATGTAAGTCCATTAGATACAAATATTTGGGTGTGCGCCATTACAAGTTCACCCGATAGAATTACAAGAACAACCAATTACGGCGCAACATGGACAACTGTATTATCAAAAAATTTCAGCAATTATGGTCAACCTTTAGAAATGGATCAAAATAATCCAAGCAATTATTATTTTGCTCCTGACGGCGGCGGATTTTACAGATCGACTGACAATGGAGCCTCTTTTACGGAAATAAGCGGAAACTATCCATTTAGAAGTCCATGCGATATTATTGTAACTTGGGACAGCTCTGATGTGATATATATAGGAGATGGTGTAACAGGAAGCGGACAGGCAAAGATTTTTAAGACAACGAATAACGGAGTTAACTGGGCAGAGATGTATGCAGTTGCATCAAGTGAAACGCCGTCTTTGAGCAATTCTGTATTTAACAAAACTACAGTTTATTCAACGGAATGGGGAGGAAGCGGATTTTATAAAACCACAAATTATGGAAATAACTGGTCATTGACAGGAAGCACGGGAAGTTCGGGCTGGGGCTCTGATGTATGTCATGAAGATCCAAATGTAGTATTAAAGGGAACTTACGGATCACCGACGTGGCTTACTACAAATGCTGGAGCAAATTTTATTTCAACAAGTATAGGTGGAGGTTGCGGCGCCGGAATAATTTTCCCTGAAAAAGGTTACCTTTTAGCAATGCAATGTTCAGGACTTTTTAAAATGAATATTACTTATTCAGTAATGACAAATGTGAATCTTAATTTGAATGCCTCGTCAGTTCCTGAAAGTTTTAATCTTTATCAGAATTATCCAAATCCTTTTAATCCTGAAACAAGAATAAAATTTGATTTACCTGTTTCGGGAAATGTAAAACTAAAAATATATGACCAGCTTGGTAATGAAATAAATACATTAGTTAACGGAGAAATTAATGCAGGTTCATACGAAATAAGTTTTAATGCAGCCGAACTGTCATCGGGAGTATATTATTATAGTCTTGTAACATCTGCAGGTACAAAGTCAAAGAAAATGCTTTTAATGAAATAGACGAAAATTCTGAATCTTCGTTTTAATATTTATTATAAATTTTATTTGAAATTAATACATAACTCATTTAATAATCAAATTTAATAGTAATATGAATTATTTTCTAAAAACATTATCAGTCTTGCTAATTTATTTTGTAACAGTCGCAAGCGGAAATTCAAAACCCAGAATAAGCTTTGAAGAATTACTTATACAGAGCGAGCAATATCCTGCTTTAGTTAATATTGCAAGAAAAGAGGCACTGTCAAAAAATTTACCTGTTAACATACTTACTAAATCAGGAAGAATGATTGATGCAAAATTTATTGAAGACGGCAGGGTTGTTTATGCAGTTTTCACGGATCTTCATGATGTTTACAACGGAGGATATTGTGCATTTTATGAAGAAATAAAGAATGAGTTTGATCCTACAAATTCGAGAATTGATTTTGGAAACGGGAATATAATTGATAATACGGGTGAAATTTATAAGACTGCTTTAACTGATTTTTCACCGGGAGAAGTATATCTAATGGTACCGGACTGGACATTTGACAGAGTATATTTGTTTAAACAAAGCAATGGAGATCTTGTAGATACTGCATTTTTAATGAGTTCAACTCCTAATCTTCAGAGTCCGAAACATGCTCTTCAGCATTTCAATAAAAGAAATATATTAGTTTCTGATCAGATAAGCGATCTTGTGCAAAAATTTGATACATCAGGAACATATATTACTTGGTTTGCTCCATCTACAGGAGTAAATAATGCAATTGTAGATAACATGAGAGGAATCCGTTTCAGAGCAAACAGAAATTTACTTGTTACCGTAGCCAGCGGAGGAAGTCAGAATACAATTCAGCAGTTTGATACTGCAGGAGTTCATATAGGCACATTCATTTCGGGAAATGTTAACAGTCCGTTTGACATACTTCTTCGTGATTCTGATATGCTGATAACAAATTCATCCGGTGCAAACAGAATTACGAAATTTGATCTTAGTGGAAATTTTATTTCTTCATTTTATTCATCGAGTAATTTGTCATTTCCTCAGCAAATGTTCAGGATGCAAAATGGGAACATAGTTGTAGCGGGATTTTCTTCGCCTTCGGGATTGGTAGTAATGGACTCTGCGGGAAATTATATACGGACACTAACGGGAGTAACAGGTAACAGGAGTGTATATCTATTGGGAAACGGAAATTTTATGACAACGAATTCAACGGGTGTGCATGAAATAGATTCGGGAAGCGGAGCGATTGTAAGAACGATCGTTACAGGAGCAAATTATCAGTATGTATCGGAGTATAATCCAGATTTAGTTGTTTCAGTCGGCAACGGGCAGCAGTCTGCAGATATTTTCAAGCTGTATCAGAATTATCCAAATCCGTTTAATCCAGGTACGACAATAAATTTTCAGATATTAAATACTTCGGAAGTAACAATCAGAATATTTGATGTATTAGGGAATGAAATCAAATCACTGATAAATGGAATGAAATTGCCCGGGAGTTATTCGGTTGAGTTTGATGGTAAAGGCATGCCGAGTGGGATATACTTTTATGAATTAAAAGCGAAATCGGAGAAGGGAATTTACAAAGAAACGAAGCGGATGATATTGGTGAAATAAGGAAGGAGGCAGAGAGTGTACTTGGATGGGAAGAAACCCTGACAGCGTTTTGAGGGGGTATAGAGGAGGTTAAGAGTAGTTGGAACGCTGTCAGGGTTTGCGGAAGGCTTTGCTATATTATTGTTTTGCAGGATTCCTACAATACGGGAATATAGAAATTGTTTTTTCTCTGAAACAAAAAAAAATTTTGCCGGGAAAATTCATACAAATAAAGTGTAAAAAATTGTCCTTCTCAAGAACGTGTTTCACTCTGGACTAAAAACCCTGACAGCGTTTTATCTACCTTCCAATATCTATTAAAGTCTCCAAAACGCTGTCAGGGTTTCCGCTTTTACTCCCCAAACTTACAATACTATATTCCTCACTTGACCAAAGGTGATATTACCTGCACAAAGTTTGCTGTGTTATTGTCCAGTATTGCCATGTCATTTGCATCTACTATATTGTTTCCGTCTAGATCTGTCAGCAGTCTTATGCCTGAGGCAAAATTAGAAGCATCGTTATCGGTCGGTCCGGAATCGCTGGCATCTATTATTCCGTTTTGATCAATGTCACCGCTGTAAAAACAATACCTGCTTCCTTCTAATATCATATTCCCGCCGTATGCTTGTCCGGATGAATTTGTGAAATCAAAATTATTAATAGATACATTCAGCGATAATGTTTCTCCTCCCGATTTACTCCAAGTTTCAAGTGAATTGAAATGCTTTACCTGAATGTAATATTGTCCGCTAAACGCATTGAAAAATTCAAATAATCCTGTGAATGTGACTGTATCAATCGTACTAATTGCAGAGTCAACAATAGAATATGGCGCATCAGCATTTCTTAAATATACTTTCATTGTATCTTTTCGCGCTAAAAGATCAATACTATTATTATATAATCCTTCGGTAAGTAATTTGAGATTCAGCTTAAGGGATTGCAGCGGTAAATATCTTACTTGTCCCAATACTGCACTGTCAGGTTTGTGAAATATGTGTGATTCTACAGAATCAATTATTGCAGATCCCCAATAATTATTCATTGCTTTAATTGAATCAATTGTATTGTTAAATAAATCAAAAATTTTTCCGCTGTTACCATTCCAATATATTTCATTTAGACCTGCATCGGAGGTGTCTGAACTGAACAAATCCCCAAGGTTTGGTTTAGCGGTACCTTGTATTGTTATTCCCCATAGATTCCCTCGTATCTTATTCCTCGTGACTACCGATATTTGCGTTGAATTTCCGTTAAAGTTTATTCCGCTGCCGCCTGATAACGGAAGTCCCTGTATATTATTGCTGTCGATGATGTTGTTGTTTATATAAAAATTAGAATTCCCTCCGGCGATTGCTATCCCATATCTGTTTTTCTTTATGATGTTGTTTTCAATGATAACTTTTGGAATTGATCCTGCTGGGAAAAATGATATACCGCCGCTCATGTTGTACATTCCGCCGATAATCTGATTACCACGTATAATCATAGGTGTTGATGCGGTTGCACCAAAATTTATTTGAGGAACATTGGTATTATCAGTATCATTTTCAAATATAATATTGTTTTCTATTACCGGCGATGAAGCAATGTTTGCTCCTGAAACTATTGCAGCTCTTCTGTTTCTGTATATTTTGCAGTTAGTGATAACAGAGTTTGATCTGAAAAGAGAAATTGCACCGCTTGCAAATGAACTGTTTAAATTATTAAATCTTATAGTGCAGCTGTCTATTAAAATATTGCAGTCGAGCATTCTGATTGAATTACCATATTCAAAAATCAGTTTTTTAAGAAATGAACCATCACTTTGATCCTCAAATTTTAATCCGAGAAATTTTAATGAAGTATCCTGTGCTGTTATCTTTGCGGAATCAGGAGGATTAACAATTAGCACTCCGAAAATATCAATGAAAACTGATGTTCCGAATTTTATGACGGCATTTGTTGTTACTTTTACGGTATCGCTTGCGGATATGATTATGGTATCGTTTACATAATATTCACCCGCTGTGTATGTTACATTTCCAGATGAATAGGTTACCATGCTGTCTAAATCCCATACCTTGCCCATTCCAGGTGTCGAATAATTTGCATGTGAAATTCCAAATGCAAATAAAAATAAAACTGTTAAAGAAAATTTCATTGTAGTTTAAGTCTGATTTAGAAATATATTTGTTTATTTAAATTACTAAATTTCATATTTGATTATTAATGACTAATTTTTCCTAAAACAAAATTAATGAACATACCTGCATCTGATTTGCCCGGCCAAAATGAATTATATACGGATTATTTATATCACTTTGAAAATTTAAGGAAATATTTCGAATACGATTACAGAAGCCTAGAAGAAATATTTAAATGCATAGAATATAAAAAAGAAACCTATCTTAATGGGAAGAATTTTTTTAGAACGGAAGTTACTGAAATTCTCAATGATCAAAATTCCGCTTTCTGTTCCGGTGATAAAGCATTTTCCAATATTCGACTTCTGAATGATAATAATACATTTGCTATTGTTACCGGTCAGCAGACTGGATTACTTACAGGTCCTTTTTATACTATACTAAAAGCTCTCAACGCAATAAGACTTTCTGAATTTCTAAATGATAAATTCAGGGAATTCAAATTTGTACCGTTATTCTGGATGGAAGCAGACGATCATGATTTTAAAGAGATTAATAATATTAATCTGCTTACGCAGGACAATAAAATTCAGAATATTGAATATCTGATTAACGGTGAAGAACAGGATAAATATCTTAAACCTGCCTCCGGAATTATATTTGACAATTTTATAAATGAATTTACAAATAAAATTGACGAGTTATTGCAGAATTCGGATTTCAAAAACGAATTGATGAATAATATCCGGAATTTTTACAAGCCTGGTAATAATGTTGTTCTTGCTTTTGCGGGATTTATAAATTCATTAATAGGTGACAGAGGATTAATACTTGTAAATCCATCTGATGCACGCTTAAAGAAATTTTTCAAACCCGTATTTAAAAGAGAGTTGGGTACTGCTCCGCATTCTTGTGAAGCTGTAATAGATACTTCTGATGAACTTGAAGCGGTTTATACTGCACAAATTAAACCTAAAGTAGTTAATCTTTTTTATATCCACGAAGACAATAGGTATCTGATTGAAACCAGGGAGAATGAAGTTTATGCTTTAAAGCATTCACGTCAGAAATTTTCAAAAGATGAATTATTCGCTCTTCTTGAAGATCATACGGAAAGATTCAGCTGGAATGTTGTTACAAGACCGGTTTGTCAGGACTATCTCTTTCCGACAGTTGCTTATATAGGAGGTCCTTCTGAAATTGCGTATTTTGCACAACTTAAAAATGTTTATAAGATTTTTGAAGAAAGTATGCCCGTAATTTACCCAAGAATTTCCGTTACAATTCTTGAAAACAAAGTGAAGAATTTTATGGATAAATTTAATCTTACTTTTGCAGAATTGTTTAATGAAAAGGAGCTTGCAAGAAAACTAATTGCTGCAAGTTCAGGACCAGACCTAGATTCTCTCTTTGCAGATATGAAAGAAAAACTTACGGGATTATTCTATTCTTATGAGAAAGAATTGGGAAGCATAGATGAAAATCAGACTGCATCATTTACAAAAAGAAACAAGCAGTTTCTTGATTCTCTCGATGTTGCAAAGGAAAAATATTTAAACCTTCAGACTAAAAAAAATGAAGTAATTTCGGGTAAACTTAATATGGTATCGGCAAACATTTATCCGGGAAATAATTTTCAGGAAAGAGTTGTTAACATAATTTACTTTCTAAATAAATATGGATTGAATATTATCAACCGCCTTTATGAGGAAATTAAAATTGATGATTTTACTCATCAGGTGATAACTCCGGAACCCGAACAAATAAATTCCGATTAGTAACTTTTCTTTGTTGAAAGACATCAGAAAAATATTAATCATAAGATTCTCGTCGCTGGGTGATATTGTCCTAACATTTCCTCTTATTAAAATTCTCAAGCAAACGTTACCGGATTCTGAAATAAATTTTCTCGTAAAAGAAAAATACTCTGAAATACTGAAGTTGAATCCGGACATTGACAGAATTCTCATTCTGAATAAAAAATTATCCGTAACGGCGAACGAAATCTCTTCTTCGGAATATGATTTGATCCTTGACCTGCAGAAAAACTTCAAGAGCCGACTTGTAAGTTTTGGCAAAGGAAAAACTTTGAAAAGAGTTAAGAAAGAAAGTATAAGAAAGCTTTTACTGGTTTGGTTTAAGTGGAGTTTTTTCCGAGAGATAATTCCGGTGTATAAAAAGTATATCAATACTGCTGAAGGAATAATTAATATTGTCAAAACTGGATTTACAACCTCTGATTTAAAGTTTTCAAAAGAAAAAATATTTGACGGCAGATACATCGTAATTTCTCCTTCGTCGAAACATTTTACAAAAACTTATCCGGCAGAAAGGTTTATAAATTTTATTAAATCTGTTAAAGATGTGAAAATAGTTTTAACCGGAGATGACAGCGATAGGGATGTTTCTATTTGCGGATATCTTGAAAACGAATGCCCGGGTATAATCAATATGTGCGGAAAACTTAATATGAAATCTCTTTTGAATGTTTTATTTAACAGTGAATATGTAATCTGCAATGACAGTGCAGTATTACACCTTTCTGAAGCTTTGGGTAAAAAGGTAATTGTGCTGTTTGGAAGTACTGTAAAAGAATTTGGCTTCTTCCCGCAGCTTGATACTTCTGAAGTTTTCGAAAATAATAATTTAAATTGCAGACCATGCACACACATTGGAAAAGATAAGTGTCCCAGAAAACATTTTCTGTGCATGGATTATGAAATAAGAATCAATTAATCGATAAATATTATTGGCAAAAATCTATCTCAAAAAAAACGAAGACAGAAGACTTCTTGCAGGACATCAGTGGGTTTTCAGCAATGAGATTAAAAAGATTGAAGATTTTGTAACTAACGGTGAAGTATCTGAACTCTTTACCGAAAACGGCAGATTTCTCGGAAAAGGTTTCTATAATAAAAACTCCCTTATTGCTTACCGTCATATTACGGATAAAGATGAGATAATTGATAAAAAGTTTATACTTAAGAAAATCAATAATGCAAATTCTTTGAGAAAACTTTACAGGGAGTCAGGAAATGTTTACCGCATAGTAAACAGCGAAAGTGATTTTTTGCCTGGTCTGATAATAGACAAATTCGGCGACAGATATTCTATTCAGATATTCTCGCTTGGTATGGAGAGTTATCTCGAAGACATTGTGAATATTCTTAAAGAATATTTTAAAGCAAAACTAATTGTAGAAAAAAATGATAATGATCTTAGAAAGCTTGAAGGTCTTGAAAAGAGAGAAGGAATAATTTTCAGCGAGATGCCAAGTAATGAATTTATTTTTACTGAAGAAATAGATGGTATAAAATTCAAATTTGACTTAATAAATGGACAGAAGACAGGATTTTATCTTGATCAAAGGCGAAGCAGAAAAATTGTAGGAAAATACATTCATGACAGACATTGTGTACTTGATTTATTTTGTAATGAAGGAGGTTTTGCAATCACATGTGTTTTTGAAGGAGCGAATGAAATAACTGCAGTTGATTCATCTGAGCATAGTATTAAAATGGCAAAAGAAAATGCCGCTTTAAATTCTGCCGAAAGAATAAATTTTATCTGTTCAGATGTATTTGAATATCTGAATGGATTGTTTCAGTCGGATAAAAAATATGACGTAATAATTCTTGATCCCCCTTCATTTACCAAATCAAGAAAAAATCTCGTTAGCGCGTTAAAAGGTTACGAAGAGCTGAATACTAAATGCATGCGTCTGTTAAAAACAAATTCGTTGTTATTTACTTTTTCATGTTCACACCACATTAGCGAAAAAACTTTTGAAGATGTTATAGTCAAATCATCGTTATCATCAAAAAGAAAAATAAGAATCCTCGAATCCATTAACTGCTCTTTTGATCATCCTGTAATTCCTCAAATGAATGAGACAAAATATCTGAAAGGATATTTGCTGAATGTAAAGTAATTATTTATTATTTGAACTAAGTCTAAATAAGCATTATATTTGCTCCAACTTTTTTAAACTAAACTACAAATAATGGAGCAGAAAAAAAGCTTTGTTGCAATAAATTACATCTCATGCAAAGATCACTATAAACCAAGATTTGAAGAACTATTTTCTTCAAGAGCAAAAGCAATTGACAAAATGCCGGGATTCATAAATATGGAAGTTTTAAAACCGGAAGACGGTAAAAGCGAATATCTTATTGTTTCTCACTGGAAATCAAAAGAAGCTTTCAGTGAATGGACTAAATCACCGGAATTCATTGAAGGTCATAAGAGAGGTTTTGAGGATTTAAAAATTGCCAAAGAAAAGGGAGATGAAATGCCAATGTCCTCAGACTTTAAAACTTACACTATCTTAACTACGTAATTTTAATTGAAAAAATTTTTTAAAAGATTAGGAATTGCAGGATTTATTTTCTTTTTGATTAAGGGACTTCTCTGGCTTCTAATTCCATTTATCATTGCTAAATTTTTCAGTTGAATCTGAAGACGTTTCACTTTCATTAAGTAAATAAATCATCGCGATATGATAAATATCATAAACTACCGAAGGTAAATTTGATTTTCATCATATAGTATTTGTTCAATGTATTGCTAAATTGCATAAGTTAAAATTTAAGTTACTTTATTAATTAATTCAAAATTAAATCAATGACAAGAATGAAAAGGAAATTTTCTAGTTCTATCGTATTTTCTATTATCACTGCGTTACTTTTTGTTTCAATCTACAGCTGCTCGAGCGATGATGATACAGTCACTCCGACAGGTCCTGCTGATAATACTATCAACGGAACGGTAATTTTTGTAGATACAAATTTTATTTTATCAGGAGGTACTTATCTGATATCGGCGTATCCGAGTACAGCTTGGCCTCCGATGGCCGGACCAACGGCATATGATACTTTGCATATAAACCGCAATAACAATATTCTCAATCGTGTTTATAGTTATACTCTCAAAGACATAAGTCCGGGAAGCTATGTGATCTCAGTCGGATTCAGAAAATCAACAGGCGGTCAAAGTCCTATAATGTCTGTTTATGGCTGTGATACAGCAAGAGCAATTTATGGTTCAACTTGTTTTCTAAACCCGCCTCTTCATGCCATAATTGGTACTGAAAATCAGGGTGTTCAGGACATTGATATGGTTTCATGGTCTGACACTGCAAAAAAAGTATACTGATCAGGCAATGATTTGCCTAGAAACAAAAAACAATTCAGTTTATGCATTCAGAATACTCTGTTCGGGGATTCTGTTTGCATTTGTATTCACATTTTCTGTTTGTGATTTAAAAGCTGATAATAATACTGCATCGCTTGAAGGAAAAATCATCGATAAGGAAAGTAATTCAATTATATATTCTGCAAATCTGACTCTGACAAATAATGTTACTGGAAAAATAATTAAAACAGTTTCCGATATTTCCGGAAAATATAAGTTTGAATTTTTAAATGAAGGAAACTACAGTATAATAGTTTCATACATAGGTTATGATGATTATGAAGAGAATATTTTTATTGGAATAGGAAAGAAAGTTACATTAAACATTTTTCTTGAGCAGGCGGTTATTGAAATAGAAAAAATAAATGTTACATCCTCCAAAACTGAAGTTACACTGCAGCAGACTCCATCGTCAATTAATATCGTGAGCAAAGACGAAATCAGCAGCAAAAACATTTTAACCTTTGACAATGTACTTGAGGAAGTGCAAGGAGTAACTGTAAACAGAAGCAACGGTATTAATGTAAGTTCATTATCGATAAGAGGTTCATCCGATGTTGCCGGCGGGGGAATAGGAAATCGTGTGCTTCTCTTATTGGACGGAAGACCTTCGCTGACAGGCGACTCAAAAGGAGCATTATGGTCTTTGATTCCCGTCTCCCTAATTGAGAGGACGGAAGTTGTTAAGGGAGCGTTTTCATCTTTATACGGATCAAGCGCTATCGGCGGAGTGGTAAATGTAATTACAAAAAAGCCTACTTATAAATCACTGACGAGCATTAATCTGAATTACGGTTTTTACGAAAAACTTTCCGATAGTTTGAAGTTTACCGATAAGCTGCTTTCAATATCAGGAGGCGATTTGATTCATAGCAATACTTATAAAAAATTTTCATATCTGCTTAATGCAAATTATCTCAATAATGAAGGACATGCTCAGCAGACAGATTATAATTTCTTCGGGCTAACGGGAAAATTTACTTACGACTTGCTGACTAACAGAGATCTTGAAGCAACAGTTCAGTTTACAAATTCCGAAAGCGGTTTTCCTCATTACTGGAAAAAAGATGCAGGAAGCTATGCCGAGCCATACAAAGTTGCCGATTACTACATTGGAGATGAAATCAAAAAAAAGACTCAAAGTTATGACCTGTTTTACAGGGCAATACCAAATTCAAATTCGAAATATACTACCAGATTTTATTATTATTATCTTAACAGTATTTCATTTTACAATCCTAATAATCCTGTTTCAATTCTGTTTGCAGATTCAGGGAAAGGATTAAATACTTACATTGATTCGTATAACCTGGGAAATATCACACAGGTTGATTTTAATTTCGATAAAAATAATTATCTCATTGCGGGGTTTGATTTCCAGATGAATATTGTAAAATCCAAACCCGAGGAAATTCTATATGGCAATCAACAGATGAATAATTTCGGCGTGTTTGTTCAGGATCAGCTGAATCTGCTGCATGATAAAACCGGTAATCCCGAACTATCGGCAACATTCGGAGCAAGGGCAGATTATAATAAAGTTATTTCCGGCATCGAGTCATTTCAGTTAAGTCCGAAGATTTCATTGATTTATACGCCGACGATTAAATCAGGACTGTTCAGTAATTCTGCCTTCAGAATTCTTGCCGGCAGAGCCTTCAGAGCTCCTTCGATAGCGGAGATTTATTTTAAAAAAGAACTCTTCGGAGGATTTGAATTTGTATATAATCCTGATTTAAAACCTGAAGAAATGATTTCATTTGAAATTGGTTATAAAAAACAGTATAAATCAAGATTTACTTTTGACATTTCCGCCTTTTTTAATGATTATGAGAATTTGATACAGTATGTGAACATTGGAAACTCAATTTATGGACCGTTTCAGGTCAGGAATATTGCAAGAGCTCAGATAAAAGGATTTGAGTTTTATATTGATTACAACTCGTCAATGAAAATAAATAACAATGTGTTCGATTACAATTTTAATATAGGATATACTCATCTTGACGCTCGCGATCTTTCAGAGGGAAGAAAAGACGATTATCTTCCTTATAAACCTGAAAGTAATTTCAACTTTTTTGTAAATCTGAATTATTACGGCTTTAATCTGAATGTAAACGGCAGATATCTCAGCAGCATTGACGAAGTTCTCTTTTATAAAAACGAAGAACCCGATGCTTATTTCCTTCTGAATACAAAACTGACGAAGAAAATTAACTCTAACTTATCCTTTTTTCTTGCAGTGAATAATCTTCTTAACTCTTCTTATCAAGAGCTTGAAAGAATCCAAGCGCCCAACAGGAATTATAATTCAGGAATCTCGCTTAATTTTTGATTAGTTGAATTAACTTTTTTATTAATCAAGGTGATGGCATTCCGTAATTTGAATTAGTCAAATATCTGCTTGTCCAACCAATATTTTTATTAATTTCAATAATATAAATGTTATCAAAATCATTCTCAGCAATCGGACTAATAGAATCACCGCTTAACAGCTCGATCAACTGCGGTATGTTGTCAGTATGTCCGATAATAAGAACATCAGATCCTGAATATCGCTTCAGTTGATCAGCAAGCTGTGTAGTCGTATCAGGCGAATATATTACCATTAGTTTGTTAAGCTCATCTGCAAGCGGCTTAGCCGTCAGCTGAGAACGTTTATATTTTGATGCGTAGATCTTGTCTATACCTTTGTTTAATAAAAGTATTTTCAAGTCCTCTGCTCTTTGAATTCCCTGCGCATTTAAAGAAGACGTATCGGTATTATTAAGCTTTTCAGCATGCCTGACTATGTAATATTTTGTCGTACAGGATGTGAATATGAAAAGCATTAAACTGAAAAATAAGAGTTTGAGAATTTTTGATGTATCGTTGAAATGCATAATACATGTAAATAACTTTTTAAAATATCAAAGACAAATTTAATATAAGTAAATTTATTTTCAAAAAATCATTTATTTAATACAGCAAAGAAGTTGTTTTAAGGATTAACATTACTGGCTTAAAAAGCTAAAATACAGCAGAAAGAAACTTAACTTAAAAATAAATTTTAATTCTATGACATGCGTCATACCGAAGTTATAACAGTTTTATTATTTTCATAATAGAAAAAAATATAATTTAATCCATTATGAAAAAAATATTCGCTTTACAAATTTGCATCATATTTTTATTGACATCAATTACATATTCTCAAAATACATTTCAAAAGGGTAGTGAATACTGTTCTATGAAAAAGTCTTCATCAATGAATCCGATTTTATCTGGTGATTCTCCGAATTCGCCAAGACATTCATTTGATGTAATTAATTATAAACTTGATTTGAATATTAGAAGCTGTTTTATTTCTCCATACCCGAAATCTTTTACGGGAAGCGTTATTGTAAAATTCAAAATAGACAGCGTTTTAAATTTCATAAATTTAAATGCGGTAAATACATCCATTACTGTTAATTCAGTTGGAATGTCTGGCGTTTCATTTACACACAGCTCAAATATTCTGACAATAACACTTGACAGGATTTACAATCCGGGAGAAGTAACCGAGGTTCTGATTAATTATCAGCATAACAATGTTTCCGATAATGCATTTTATGCCAGCGGGGGAGGAGTCTTTACGGATTGTGAACCGGAGGGAGCAAGAAAATGGTTTCCCTGTTGGGACAAACCTTCCGATAAAGCTACAACGGATATGACGGTTAGAGTGCCTTCAAGTGTTAGAATTGGTTCAAACGGAAGATTAAATGATTCCACAATAACAGGTGATACTATTATATATCATTGGATAAGCAAAGATCAGGTTGCAACATATCTAACGGTATTAACCGGAAAGGTAAACTATTATATAAATAAAGGATCATGGCCGAAGATATCAAATCCTCTGGACAGTGTGCCTGTCAGACTATATTACAACAGCGGCGAAAATACCACGAACATAAAGAGCATTATCATGAATATGACAACATATTTTTCGCAGCGGTTTGGTGAATATCCTTTTGAAAAAATTGGATTTACCACAGCTCCTGCTCAGGGATTTACTTGGGGAGGCATGGAAAATCAAACTCTCATAACATTATGTGCGGGTTGCTGGTCGGAAAATCTTGTATCGCATGAATATGCACATCAATGGTTTGGCGACATGATAACCTGTGCAACTTGGGCTGATATCTGGCTCAATGAAGGATTCGCTACATATAGTGAAGCACTTTGGTATGAAAAGACAGGAGGTTATACTTCATATAAAAATGATATAAATTCAAACGCAAGTTCATATTTAAACCAAAATCCCGGCTGGCCAATGTATAATCCTCAGTGGGCAATAGTTACGCCGAGTACAAGCGAGTTGTTTAATTTTGCGATTACATATGCAAAAGGAGCATGTGTGCTTCATATGTTAAGATATGTACTTCAGGATACTGCAGTTTTCTTTGAAGTGATAAGGTCTTATGCAAATGATACTGCTGAATTTAAGTATAAGAGCGCAACTACCGATGATTTTACAGCAAAGATAAGTTCAGCTGCAGGACAGGATTTGACTTGGTTTATTGAGCAATGGGTGAAACAGCCGAATCATCCAGTTTACCAAAATATGTATCAGTTCACAGATATGGGAAGCGGAAATTGGAAAGCAGCTTTTTTAGCAAAGCAGACACAGACAAATACTCCATTTCATAAAATGCCCATTGTTTTAAAGATTACATTTAACACAGGTCCGGATACATTGATAAGAGTAATGAATGATTACAATTCACAGTTATATTTATTTATGTTTAACAGACAGCCATCAACACTGACATTTGATCCGAACAATGATATTGTACTTAAACAGGGTTCTACTTCACCTGGAATTGTTAACATAAGCGATCCTTTGCTTAGTGTTTCAGATAACTATACACTCAATCAGAATTATCCTAACCCGTTTAATCCAACTACTACATTGGATTTTTCAATTCCAATGTCGGGAAAAGTAAATCTTACCATTTACAATCAACTTGGAGAAAAAATAGAAACGTTATTGGATGAATATTTAACTGCTGGAAATCACAAAGTCGAATTTAAAGCAGGGGACAATATTCCGTCAGGAATTTATTTCTACACTTTGATCTCAGGAAATTTTGTTAAATCAAAGAAATTCACTCTCCTTAAGTGAATTAATGAAAAGGCGCCGGTATTAAATTGCTGGTGCCTTTTTTTACATTCGCCACTATATTTGATTTTTCTTTAATTAATTACTTATTTTCGTTAATTTGCATAAAATTAAAAATATAATTAACATGAAAGTATTATCTTTTTTTCTGGTAATGCTATTAAATGCAAATCTATTAATATCACAGGATAAAGAATCGCTCGAAGGTAAAAAGTGGGTTTTAAACAGATTAAGTGATGGAAGTACTTTTGACAAGACTAAACTGATGAAGGTTCCTTTTTTAATTTTTGATAAAGGAGGAAAGATTATCGGCAATGCAAGCTGCAACAATATTATGGGTACATATTCATTGAGCGTGAAAAATAAAATTAAAATTACCGCAGCATCTACGAAGAAAATGTGTGAAGATATGGCGGTAGAAAATGCCGTGACCGAAGCGCTTCAGAAAGCAGATAATTTCAGCATCAGTGAAAATATGCTTATTTTAAAAAACGGGAAGAAATTGCTGGCTGAGTTTGAAGGAAAATCATTGGAAACGACATTAGAAAATAACACATGGAATTTAATTGAATTAGTCGGAAGGTCTGCAGAGAAAAATTCAATGAGCGGTAACTTTTTTACAATTTATTTTAATGAAGAGAAAAAAGTTAACGGGAAAGCCTGCAACACGCTTATTGGAAATTATGAAAAAGGCGAAAACAACGGATTGAAGATTGACATGCAGGCTTCCACAATGATGTCATGTCCGGATATTGAAAGTGAAATGTTGTTTAAAGAGGCATTGAATCTTGTCAGCGGATATGAAATAATTAACAGCAAAGAGTTGATATTAAAAAACGGAAGAGTGATTTTGGCAAAATTTTCTTTGGAAGAGGATTAAATATATAGAGTAACTGGCAAGAGAAGAAGTTCGAGTAGAAGAGAATTTTTCAAGACATCATTGAAAAGGAAGAAAATAAGAGGTAATGTTAATTAATGCCGAAATGGCGGAATTGGTAGACCTGCTCCGCCTTGCTTGGCAAAGCGGAGCAAGGCGAGCGCACTGGACACAATGAAAAAAGAATATTATGTATATATTTTGTATTCAGAGCATCAAAAGAAAACCTATGTAGGTCATACAAATGATTTGTTAAGACGAATATTTGAACATAATACAGGAAAAGTAAAAACAACAAAAAAATACAAACCATTGAAGTTGATATATAAAGAAAAATATCATACAAGAGATGAAGTCCGTGCAAGGGAGGTAAATTTCAAAACTTCAACTGGTAGGAAGAAAATTAAAAAAATTTTAATTAATGCCGAAATGGCGGAATTGGTAGACCTGCTCCGCCTTGCTTGGCAAAGCGGAGCAAGGCGAGCGCACTGGACACAATGAAAAAAGAATATTATGTATATATTTTGTATTCAGAGCATCAAAAGAAAACCTATGTAGGTCATACAAATGATTTGTTAAGACGAATATTTGAACATAATACAGGAAAAGTAAAAACAACAAAAAAATACAAACCATTGAAGTTGATATATAAAGAAAAATATCATACAAGAGATGAAGTCCGTGCAAGGGAGGTAAATTTCAAAACTTCAACTGGTAGGAAGAAAATTAAAAAAATTTTAATTAATGCCGAAATGGCGGAATTGGTAGACCTGCTCCGCCTTGCTTCGCAAAGCGGAGCAAGGCGAGCGCACTGGACACAATG
>JABAQZ010000020.1:104864-145961 GCA_019187405.1 Ignavibacteria bacterium | reverse complement strand
GAACTCTCCCTCTGATGTTTTATTTTGTTGCCTCTGTATATATAATTTATTCCTTGTACTCATTTGCCTATCTCCTCTGCTATTTTAATTTATAACAAATTTTGATAGGACAAATGTCCTTATTTCAACATCATCATCCTCTTCGTATCCGAAAATTTATTCCCGCCATTCTCGTTTTCTAATTTATATAAATAAATTCCGCTCCCAAACTCACTCCCATCCCATTCTACTTTATAATATCCCACATTTCTATATTCATCCACTAATCTCGTAACTTCCTTTCCGGTCACATCATATACCGAGAGTCGAACGTAGCACAGACTATTAGTCTGTGCCACGCGTGGAATTGTGAATGCGATGATCGTTACGGGGTTGAACGGATTAGGATAATTCTGATAAAGAATAAATTTTGCGGGAATATCGTTTTCCGTTCTTATGTTTGTTATTGATTCTATACAATGTGTTGTAGGAGTGGTTATATCGCGTAAAAAATTGTTTACAACTGCAAAGATTTTAGTCGCGAAGCTTACAATTGGGGGATTTCTCCATTGCAAATTCAACGGTACATTATTCATCGAACCAAGTTTATTCCAAATTCTCATTTTCGCAATCAATGTACCGGGATAAACAGTATCTATAATTACATTTGGAAAAGTTTTACCAATTGCAAGTACATCCGCTGATGGATTCGTTGCAATTAAGAACGAATGATTTCTTAGCTGCCATATCGTAGGCAATTCGGAGTCCAATATTTTGTAGCTGATGTATGTACTATCATTTCCAACAGGCGGATATGGAGGAGGAGGGTTAAAAATATTTCTATTAAATGAATGATAAAACTGCCCGCCGGCTAATTTAAATTCCGTTGATGGATTTGTGTTCAGCAAGTAAACGTCGAATACTATTGCATCATTAGGATAATTGATGCTGATGTGAGTGATGTTTCTAACACATAATGTATAAGTAGGAACTTGCGGCAACGCTCTGTTTAATGTAAAAACAGTTACTAACAAACCTACCACAATTTGAATTGCACCTTTCATATTTTTAATTTTTTCGTTTGTCGTAACACAGACTGATAGTCTGTGCTACAAATGTATCTAACACAACACTGACTGATAGTCTGTGCTAAAAATATATCAAACGTAACACAGACTGATAGTCTGTGCTACAAATATATCAAACGCAACACAGACTGATAGTCTGTGCTACAAATGTATCTAACACAACACTGACTGATAGTCTGTGCTACAAATGTATCTAACACAACACAGACTGATAGTCTGTGCTACAAATGTGTCAACCATAACACAGACTGATAGTCTGTGCTACAAATATATCAAACGCAACACAGACTGATAGTCTGTGCTACAAATGTGTCAACCATAACACAGACTGATAGTCTGTGCTACAAATATATCAAACGCAACACAGACTGATAGTCTGTGCTACAAATGTATCTAACACAACACAGACTGATAGTCTGTGCTACAAATATATCAAACGCAACACAGACTAATAGTCTGTGCTACAAATGTATCTAACACAACACAGACTGATAGTCTGTGCTACAAATATATCAAACGCAACACAGACTAATAGTCTGTGCTACAAATATATCAAACGTAACACAGACTGATAGTCTGTGCTACAAATATATCAACCGTAACTCAGACTAATAGTCTGTGCTACGCGTAATTTCATTTCAATAACATCATCCTCTTCGTATCCGAAAATTTATTCCCGCCATTCTCGATTTCTAATTTATAAAAATAAATTCCGCTCCCAAACTCACTCCCATCCCACTCAACTTCATAATATCCCACATTGTTATATTCATCAACTATTCTTGTCACTTCCTTTCCGGTCACATCATATACCGAGAGTTGAACGTAGCACAGACTATTAGTCTGTGCCACGCGTGGAATTGTGAATGCGATGATCGTTACGGGGTTGAACGGATTTGGATAATTCTGGAATAATTCAAAATCTTCAGCATGCTCAATTTTTTGATGCTCAATGTTCGTTAGCAGATCAATAAAATGATTTGCAGGATTGGTAATTTCAACATTTGTAGTTCCTATATATGCAAAAATTTTTGTCGAAAGAATGCTTTGAGGATTTTGCCATTTCAACTTAAATGAGTCAATAGGCATAAAAATATTAGAAGTTCTCAAGCTGAATCTCCCTAACAATGAACCTAAACCCGAATGAGAAATAATACATCCATTACCCGGTCCTGGAAAAGTTGTGCTGGAAAATCTTAACGTCCCTGAACTCACATTCAGATTTCCCGGAGTCAGGCAGTCACCCGGTTCAGTTTCTAATAATCTGAATGATAATGTCCCCCCATTTCCAAAATTCGGATTAAAACTCATAAAGTATTGTCCATGTGCATAATCAAATGGTATATGATAATTTATATTTAGCAGATAAATATCAAACCAAAGACTGTCAGGAGCAACCAGATGTAAATTTCTTGCTGTAAGAAAATATTGAGGAATCTGCCCAAACAATTTGCTTAACTGAGAGAAAATCAAAAATATTATCAGAATGCACAGTAATAATTTTCTCATATTTCAGCAGATTTAAATTAAATTATATATTTATATCTATAATCCCCTTGCCTTTTTGGGGCGAAAGGGATTACAGAAAGGAGAATGTTCTTTCAACTGCTTTTAATTATAATATCCCACATTTCTGAAATCCAGAATTATTTTTTAAAGAGTCCGTATTTAGACGCTATAAAATTCAGTGAATCTATACTTCTGAGCTCTATGTTATTATAAGTTCCTTTCTCGATTTCCTTTATTACCAGCAGATAATATTCGCTTGCAGACTTTTTTGCTTTTAATATTCTCTCCATATCTATATTCAGTTTAAACTGTTTTACGTACTCTTTGACAAAATATTCATAAGACTTCAGATAATCTTCCGGTTCGGATGATGCGCACGAAATTAAAATTACTATCGTCAACGAAAGAAATATTTTTATACATCTCAATATACTTCTTCTTGGGACCATGTATGCCGACTTTGAAATAGAAATATCCCACATTTCCGGGATTGTTAAATAAATTCAAATAAATAATCAAATTTCCAATTTATTGGATTATTTCTAATATATTCCCTGATATTTTTTATTTCATTTTCATTACGAATTATTCTGTCGTGATAATTTCTCTTCCAGATTCTATTTTGGTAACTGGGTAATTCTTTGCTGTTAACTTTCTTTATGTATTCATTAGTTGTTATGGATTTGAATGCTCCAATAATATCTCCTAAAATTACTTTATAGAATGATTCATTATTTTGATGGGAATCTTTAAGAGAACTATTATTGGAATACACTATAAATACAATTCCATAAAAGTGGTTTGGCATAACAATAAACTCATCCCAACAGACATTTGAAAATAAATTTTTAATTTATATCCAGCATTCACTTATCATGATTCCTGTTTTATTTAAAATTAATTTTTCATTTTCAACAATTCCAAATCTGCATTCTTTGTTCTGAGCACATATTGTAACATGAAAAGCTTCTTTTGAAGAATAATCATATCCTTTCATTCTTATTGATTTTATTCTTCTTATTGTATTTCTGATTTTCATTTTCAACCTTATTAATTTGACAATTTCAATTTCTAATTTATTTATGACCAATATGGTCGTCCAGATTTTGTCACCAGATATTTATTCATAACCACATAACACATCAGGGCAACCACAATGGTTGCCCCTACGATTTTTTCATTTCATAACACAACAGGGCAACCACAATGGTTGCCCCTACGATTTTTTCATTTCATAATACAACAGGGCAACCACAATGGTTGCCCCTACGATTTTTTCATTTCATAACACAACAGGGCAACCACAATGATTGCCCCTACGATTTTTTCATTTCATAACACAACAGGGCAACCACAAGGATTGCCCCTACATTTTATAAAATTTCTTTCGCAGGGGCGACCTTTATGGTTGACCAGATTTTGTCGCTTTGTTGTTTATTCACAACCACATTTCACACAGGACAACTTCGAGGGTTACCCCTACAATATCACTCTCAATATTGATCTACTTTTTTTTCAATGCTTCAATGTAATTCTTATTCATTACCGCCTCGCTGACAAACTTCTCTCCGTCCCAGTACCGCAGGCTTCTTTTCAATGAATCTGCATAACTTCTGAAGTTTAATTCAGCAGGTAAATTGTATGAAGTATCATATTTCATTTCATTGTATCTTGCAGAAAATGAAGATGAAAATCCTATAAACTCTGCTTTCATATCTTTTCCGAAATCATATTTAATTACAGGAGTATTTGGACTTAGCAAATCTTCTTTTAACAAATCCATCACTCCAATGGTAACTTTTCCCGAATCTTTTAAGCCGATGCTGTATGCCCAGTTATATCCCTCACCCCCTATCAATGTAAAAAAAGTGTGTGGAAAAAGTATGCAGTATTTTTCGGTACCTTTGATACCGGAACCCGATGGGTCGGTCATCGGACTGCTGCCTCTCATTACTTTTGGATCAAGAACAAGAAGAGTCGCGCATCTGAATTTATTGTTCACTCCGACACAAATTATTTCCTCATTACCATCCATATCGATATCAAAAACTTTTAATTGATAAATCGTACCTGAATTCCAATAAGTCGATATTTCTTTACCATCAGACGAATGAACTGCTACCTGGCAAGGAAAATACTGATAAACTCCTCCAACAGAAATAAAATATTTCTTGTTATTTAATTTATAATCAGAACTTTCAAGAAGATAATACATAAAATTATCCTCAAATTTATTTCCCGAATAATCAATAACATGAGCAGGCGAACCGTATTCCCATTTTAACTCTCCACCAGATTCGTAACAAAATATTTTTCTTCTAACAAATTGATCTACATTAGATGGATGGATTGTAATGATTTCGTTTCTGCCATCTTCATCCAGATCATTAAGAATTAATGTCTCCGTAACTCCCTTATGTTTTACCTGCTCTTTTTCATTTCTGATATTTAACACAAAATCGGTTTCCCAAAGCTTTCTGTCGAACTTATTGTAAACTGCAATTCTGTCATCCTCATACTTTTTCATTACTGGATTTTTATCCATAAATGGTATTAAAACTTTGTAAACAAAATATGCAACTATCAAAAATGATATAACCGCTGAAATATAATTTATGGGTTTTTGATATTTCTTAGTTAAAAACTTAATTTTATCTGTTGTTTTTAACTCGCATCTCTCCACAATGTCAAGATTCCTGAATACTGTAGTAAATGTTTTTACTGGAATCAACTCAAGTAAACGACTTGGATATTTATCATTTAATATTTTTAAATACTCCTTAGCTTCTATTAGATTATCTTCCGGTATAACAAATTTTCTGTTTCTGGAATAAAATACTCCCGATAGTTTTTCCCGTAATACTTCAGGCTCCATCTTCAATAATTTTCCATCTTTACTTATTTCCGAAGTAAATACAGTGTTGCTGTAAAATCTGTAATAATATTTGTAAAGTTCTTTTTCAAGCAAAGAATTATATGCAAGACATATAGCTCCTATTCCTAATGATGCTCCCGTATAAATATAATTTCCCTCGTCAAACCAGTAAGTAAAATTATAATGTCCCGCTACAACTCCGAGCTTTTTGCATTCAGATTTTGCAATTCTTACGTCGGTTTCAAGCTGATCTTTGATGCTTTTATCTGATTCGTCCGTAATATTAAGAAACTCAATTATATCTTTATCTATGCCTTTCAGTCTGTAAGAAGTTCTTAAATTCAGTCTCTGTATTAAAGCTGTTTCAAGCTTGTTATCCGAATTGTTCTCGAGCAACACTATCGACACAGCATCTGTTTCGGAATCAGTATTTATCTGCCCTGATTGTAATTCATCCAATCTTGTTTCATAAACTTTATTCAAATGATTAATTAGCTTTGCAAATTCTTCTTTTTCATTTTCAAAGCATGACAACTTTTGCATCTCTGAAATCTTACTGCTGATATTGCGGATAAACTCCGGATCAATAAATTTAAAATCATTTTCAAAAGCCAGTTTGAATAAATCCGGTTTTAATTCAACAAAATATGATTCATATTTATGTTCATTCTGATTATCATTGTCAATAATCAGTTTGAGAAATTCATAAATGTTTTTCAGTTTATAATTAGCGCTGGATTGCTTTTTAAGTGTTTGTCTTAAGGTCTGATGAGAAAGCTCAATATTAAACAACTCTTGGGGCATTGTTTCAAATGTTGTTTACTATTACAAGCCTGATTAGCTGATTTTTGTTTTTTACCGCTTCTATATTTATTATTCTGCCGTCAATTATTTCGGGTAATATAGTTTTTCCTTCATCATTTCCATATTTCAGATAGCAGGTTTTATTATCGAGATAACCCCGTTCGAAATTAATCGAAAGCTCATTATCTTTTAATAATACGGAGATTTGCGTACCGGAATTTTTCCTTTCAGATATGTAAGGTGAATTTAAATTGTCCGTATCAATTGTAAATATATCAACAGGAATCATTGCCTTTATATTAATTTTCTTATGTACATGTTCAGAATATATTGAAGCTACACCATTATCATCGGTAATAAACGCATCTCCCGAATCATTTATTTTTAATACGGTATTTTTTACAAGTTCCATATCGTCGGTAATTACATAAAATCTGTAAATACTGCTGAAAGTATTTTTTAAGACTCTTATCAGGATAAAATTATCTGCGGCAGCATAAGTATTAAAATATTTAAATTCATCTTTAACATCTCCGGCATTCTTTGCAGCAAGCTTCATATTTTCTTCATCATTATTTTCAAACATACTGCTTAATTCATTGCTGTATCCTCTTTGATCGAACAATCTTTTGAAAACTTCATCAATATTAATTCCATATATATCTACATTTTCTGAATCAGACATGATTTTCCTTATCGATGAAATGTATTCATCAAAACTTTTATCTCTTTCAATCCTGCTTTCAATTTCAGCAATATCCTTTTCTGAAAGGAGGGATTTATTGATTACATAAATATAATGCTTTTCTTCTTTTGTCATATAATCATTGTGTGGGCATACCTTTAATAATAATATCCCACAATATTAATTAAGTGATTCTTTTTTTAAAAAAATTTGTGATAACGGTTAACATAAAATTATGTTCAAGTGAATTATTGAATTCATCCTGGTTATTTATAAATTCAAATAAGCTCGACATTACTTCGGGTATCATAAATGTTTTATGCTTTTTTTCAAATAATACCGATAGGAGCGTATTTTCATCACATTGATCTTTATTTTTGATAAGCTTTTCCGGACAAACCGAATAAATATATTTATGTGACCCATTTATATAAAACCTATATCTTTCGGGGTGTCGGCTTATGTTTATATTTACGGCTTTCTCAATCGAAAAGTATATTTCTCCGAATTCAGACCTTAATTTTGAAATTCGCTGATTAACGGTGTTATATATTATTGCAGATAATTTTGCTTTTAAAATATCCGACTCAGTCTCGGCTATATTAATTCCCGAAAAGTATTTTTCAAAACAAATTAGTCTTCCTGATTCTGTCTTAAATAAATCTCCAATCAGGTCAACTGCTATGTCTTCCTGTGAATGATTTAGATAAAAATATATTTCATTCTTGAATTTAGAATTATTAAGACATGATAAGGATATTCGGATGCAGATTTCAAGAAATCCTCTAAGCTTATCTGAGTTAACTCCGTCTTTTAGGATTGACTGTATTATTCCATTCAGATCCATTCTCCCGGACAGTTTGTTTTTCAAATATAGCAAATTGCTTAAAGAATTTAACTGCTTTAACCATACCATATTCATAATGGAAAATCTGAAATTGCTATGATTACATAAAATAATTCAAAACAATTAATCCACGTACAAGACTGATGCTGTGAAGAATTGTCTGAATAGCAGCCGAATTGAATGAACCTCTGATAAATAATTTCTGAAATTGCAGACAAATCCCATTATAACGAATCATAATTCACTGAACATGAAAGTAAATACTTTCACATGAACAAAATTTACTGAATGTATATCAATATTCAGTAGCTGTATTTCATAAATTTATAACTGAATGTAAAAGTTGTATATAAACTGATTATTTGATCGGATTTGCATTTTTTTAAAAAACTGTCTTGATTCGCTTATCAAGCTGATTTTAGAAAAGAAACAATTTTTAAATCAAGCCTACTTGTTTCGCTGAATATATATTTTAAATACCCAGTATAGCTCTGTGTAAAACGACGCTTGATTTCTCTGCTTTATTTGCATCTTTATCAATTTATAAAATCATTCTTATTATTTATTTTGACCTAAATTGATTTCAAAGTTAATCCTGTTTCTATTTAAAAATTTTCAGACATAAATATGAATTTTAGATTTTACACCAACCCTGTTCATAAGATGATTATTACAATAATCACCGCAGTTTTGACTACTGTCATTATATACAATTACGATTGGGACATCTCTACAAAGATAATGGTAGTTTGGAATTCGGCCGGAATTGTCTTCCTTATATTAAGCTGGATAGCTTTCTTTAAAAATGATCTTATTCAATTAAGAAAATATTCCGGATTGTTTGACAAGAGTCATTATCTTGTTTTTCTGATTCTTATCTTTGCTTCAACTTTAAGTCTCGTTGCAATTCTTTTCCTTTTAAAAAATAATGAAGAATGGAAACTGCCTGTTCCAATAATCACCGCTATATATTTTTCCGGAGTTGTAATATCTTGGTTTATTCAGCATACAATCTTTACGACTCATTATGCGCATATTTATTATAAAAACGAAAAAAACGTTTTGCCGCTGGATTTTCCAGATACAAAAGAGCCCAATTATATTGACTTTGCATATTTTGCATTTACAATTGGCATGACTTTTCAGGTTTCTGACGTTGTGATTAAATCAAATCAAATCAGAAAAGTCGCGCTATTTCATGGTTTGATTTCGTTTGTGTTTAATCTCTTAATATTATCGCTGAGTATTAATGCCATTATGAAAATATAAATGAAAGAAAAATTACAATATCACTTAATTCATTTATGCAGGTAGTTCAAAAATTTCTAAACTAATAATTTTATACCAATGCAAAATCAATTTTCCTGCTTTCCATGTTTACTCTAATGACTTTAATTCTGACTTTCTGCCCTGCTCTGAAGATCTTTCTCTTCCTTCTACCAACTGCAATATGTTTCTTTTCATTAAATTCATAATAATCATCCTCCATATCCCTGAACCTTATCATCCCTTCTGTAAGCAATTCAATTATTTCAACAAATATTCCGTATTGCACTATTCCTGATATTATTCCGTCATACTCGTCTCCAAGATGTCTACTTAAATATTCAGACTGCATTAACTTAATCGACTCTCTTTCTGCCTGCTCTGCATTCTGCTCCATTGATGAACTGTGCCTGCAAATATCCTGAAGAACAGTTTTATAATATCCTGCACTCTCTTTTATCTTTTCAGTATGATAAATGTACTCGTTTAGAATTCTGTGTATTATTAAATCCGGATATCTTCTTATTGGCGATGTAAAATGCGTATAGTCCTTAAATCCGAGTCCATAATGTCCGATGTTTTTTGTCGTATAAACTGCTTTTGCCATTGACCTTATTAGCAGATCATTTATAATATATTCCTCCGGTCTGCCTTCTATGGAATCAAGAAGGCTCCTTAATGAATTTTTATCTTCAATATTTATACTGTAGCCAAACTGTCCGACAAATTCCGAAAGCTCCTCCATTTTTTCCTTATTCGGAATATCATGTACCCTGTAGAGAAATGGTAAAGTTATTTTTAGTTTCCTTGAAAGTTCTTTAACGAATAATGTCGCGCATTTATTTGCCAGCAGCATGAATTCCTCGATCAACCTCATTGAATCAAGCCTTTTCTTTAGCTCTATGTTTTTCACTTCACCCGTTTTAGCAAACTCAAACCTGACTTCATTTGAATCAAAATCCAGACTTTCCGCCTTCAGTCTCTTTAATGTTATTGACTTGCTTAGCTTATGCATCAAAAGTAACTCATCCGCAAAATCCCCCCGGCCGTTGTCAATGATACTCTGTGCTTCTTCATACGTAAATCTTCTTTTGCTTCTTATCAACGTTTTCTTTATTTCATATCCCTTCAATGCATAACGTTTGCTTAATCTTATAAACACTGAGAATGTATGTCTGTCTTCATCCGGCTTAAGCGAGCAGATGTCATTTGACAATTTTTCAGGAAGCATTGGAACGACGTTTTTAACCAGATAGACGCTTGTTCCTCGTTTCAAAGCTTCCTTATCCAAAAGCGAATCATGTGTTACATAATGAGATACATCAGCAATGTGAACTCCTATAATGTATTCACCTGATTCGGTTGTTTCAATTGATACGGCATCATCAAAGTCTTTAGCATCTTCGGGGTCAATCGTAAAAATTACTTTATCTCTCAAGTCTATCCTGTTCTTAAGGTCAATGCGTTTACTAATCTTTTCAGCTTCTTCCTCTATAATAAGCGGAAATTCTTTTTTAAGATTATACTTTCTTAATATTGACAATTCTTCTGTTACTCTTTCTCCGGACTTTCCGAATACTTCCGTTATTTTTCCTCGCAGCTCCGGATTGTCCGTGCTCAGCTCTTCAGGATTTATTATTTCAACATTAACTTTATCTCCTGACTCTGCATTGTTAAAGTTGTCCGTTGAGATCAGTATTTCCTGCTTAATTTCTTTTGAATCGGGATATACGATTCCGTATGTCTGATAATTTTCAAATCTTCCTGCAACAAATTTTTTACCTTCTGTAATTATCCTGATGATTACAGCTGTTTCTTCTCCGTCTTTTCTGATTAATTTAAATTCCGCTTTGTCTCCTGCTTTATATCTTTGGTTTTTTACGGCTTTTATGGAATATATGACAGCTTCATCTTTCTTTCCAGTAATATGCCTGATTACTTTTCTGCCGTCTTTACCGAAATCTATAATACCTGTAAGATTACTTTTGTCTTTTCTTCTGTTCAATCTGAAATATTTCTTATTTCTAATGATGTATTTTTCGGAAGACAATTCATGGAGAATTTGTTTCAAATTTTTTCTTTGATTTTCTTTTAGCTTCAGCTTTTTCATAATTGAATTAATCTTAAATTCCGAATTTGGAAATCTCTCGAAGAAGTTTGATATTTGAATGCGAAGATTGATCTTTTAAAATTTTATGCGATAAAAAATCAGCGCACCTGCTCTGGTGCCCGTTGTGTTTGAAATGTCGCTTTGATCTATGAATGGATCATATACTTTCTCAAGCCTTAAAAATAAATTATTTGACAAAGCTTCAATTTTCAGAAGCTTGTTCAATGGATAGTCAATAACTATGTCAGCACTCGCAAAATCCTTGAAAATAAGCCCTCCAAATCTGACAATTGCATCTCCTATTGCAGCAGTAAATCTGACATCCGTATTTTCCGCAACTGAACCCGAAGGAGAATCCACATAGCTGAAACTCGTATTCAGCAGAAAAGGAAATATTTCTTCGAGCGACGATGAAACATAATTCGAAAGCAGCGAAGCTCCAAGACTCGCTCCAAAACTCGAACTCTGCTCAAATGAAAGCTGATCCTGAAATTTACCGAATAATAAAAAAGAAATTGCATCACTCGTTGCATTTGGTCCGGATTCTTTTCTTCCGTTTTTATCAATTGATATTTTAAGAGTCGGATTCATTGCATATCCGGTAACAAGCATGTCAATTATAACATCTTCGAGATTCTGCTCGCCTGTAGGACCTGATCCCGTTGTTGCATATCCTTTATACTGCGCCTCTATGTCAAGAGTAGGATTGATAACCGGACCTTCAAATGTAACTTTACCTTTCGCATCAAATTTTCTGAAAAATTTGTAATAACAGTTATCCCCTAACGTTACTGTTCCGTTGCCTTTCATTTTATAATCAGTGTGATTATCCAGATAAAGCGCTGCATCGATATTCCCAAAAAATTCCTGCTGGGATTTTTCATTTACAATAAATTTTAAGTATAAATCATTTGTCGTTTTTACAAAGATGTTGTAATAAAACATTCCTTCTTTTCCCTTTGCCTTCTGCAATATGTGCGTATTGTTTTTTACATAAAGGATTTTTTCAAAAGGATTTAAATTCAGATTTTTAATGACAACATCACTGTCCATGCTTTGTGTAATTATCTTTCCGTATGGATTCCTCAGGCTCTTAAGCGAATCTATCATTACTCCGTAAGTGAAATTGTCCGAATATATGTTGTATGCTTCCTGTACAAAAGGATTAAACACTACATTGCCTTTTATCAATACAAGATTTCCGGTAAGATCAAATCTTTCAGAATTACCTCTGAGCTGTAATTTTGGAGTACCGCTGCCTACCCATAAGTCGCCGGAAATTCCCAACTCTGTCTGTCCGCTTTTTTTGTCAAATGCTTTCATGTCGCCGCTTAACTCAATGAATAAATCATTGAGCGAAAGATTTGTAAAATCTACATAACCGGTTGCCGATATAAATCTTGAGGGCTCAGACGTAAAAAAGACTTTTGCATTATTTATAATCAGCTTCTCGTCGTTCGTTTTGAGCTTCGCAAAAAAATTATATTTCATCTTATTCAAAGTAACAAAAAACTTTCCTTCATTAACATCCATGTTCCCATTTAACAATGGTTTGCTTGCTGTTCCTTTGAGAATTATCTTCCCATCGAGCTTGCCTTCAAGATTAGATGTGTATGGGAGTAGCTGCTGAAAAACCTTCAGCTGAAAATTATTGGCAAGAACATTTAGATCTATGTTGGCTTCGGTTAATTTCTTCATCACTAAAGCGCTGTCTTCATTCTCAGGTTTTAAAGGATTAAAAAATGGGAACAATCCGAATACTTTTATGTTACCGGTGTTATTTATATTGTAAAATGAAATATCAGGTCTAAGCATTTCATCATTGTAGTTTAATATGGCATCAAGTCTTCCTATTCTGGTATTGCCAACTTTCATAATGTCAGAGTTTGCTTCAAGGTAAAGATTAGGATTTTCAAGACTGCCTTTAAAATCAATCTCAATCCTTCTTAGGTTTCCTGCCAGCATCCCCGAAGTATCCGCATCAGGATTTATCAATCTCTGTATCGTCGAAATTTTCAGATTGTCTGTAGATATTTTTATGTTACTGGTATCATTAAATGAATAAATACCTGCAAGGGATAATTTCTGATTACCGAAATTCAGAGCAAATTTTCTGAAATCAAGCCAGCTGCTGCTGTCAACACTCCCGTATTTTACAATCAAATCTTTATTGTTGATAAGTCTTAGTTCCCTGATTGCAATATCCATTGTGTCAAATTTCACTCTGAGCGAATCTTCTACCATTCCTTCAGTTACAAATCTTATGGTTGAATCCCTTTTTGTATTCAATGCAAAGTTATTATTGCCTTCGATTATGTTAACCGAAACATTTGTGGAATCAAGAGGAAAGTTTCCAATACTCAATCTATTGGAAAATACTTTCATATCGAGATTAAGTTTTTCCGGACCCGTAGAATTTATGTCATTGCTTAAATTTACATTCACAAATAAAGAATCTGAAATGAAAGTCGAATCATTCAGCTTTATGTTTCTTAATAACCCGTCCGATGTAAGGCTAAATAATCCGCAACTGTCGCTTATAATTCCCCTGATACTTCCGTAAACTCTGACAGTATCTCCGCCAGTAAATGTGTATAATGGCTCAAGATTTTTTACATTAATGTCATAATCGAGATAAAAATTATCACATGAAGATGAAAACGTCTGAACAGTCTGAGAGGCTGAATCCGGGAAATAGACTGAAGTTAAATCATATCTGATTTTTTCCGCATTAGCCGTAATCACATTGATCAGTTCATTAATGTTAAAGTCTCCTTTGAAGCTGAGATCCGCAAATTCAGATTTCGCCGTTATACTTCTGATGTTGCCGCTGTTATCAATTTCGACATCAAGCGGTGTGGCAGGTATAATGTAATCTGAATATGTAGATGGATTCAGGTTTAATCTAAAATTTCCGGCAATCGCATCCGGCTCTGTCCCTCTTCCGTTAATGTCAAAGTCAAAATTTAGATTGCTGTTTTGTGAATTATCTTCTGTAAATCCGGAAATGTTTAGTCCAGAAACAGTCCCTTTTAGATCGTATGATATATTATTCAGATTGGAAATGTTTACTCTGCCTTTTGTCTTAGCCTTTACTGCATCAGCATTATAAGTCAATTCAAGATTCAGATTTGCTTTGTTAAAATTTATCTGACCGTCCGATGATGTAATGTTTTGTCCGTAAAACTTTGTATTCTTGAGACTGTAATTCAGCCTGCCTGTTGCTGTCTTGTAATCAAATCCTGTTGCATCAACATTAAATCTTCCGTTAATATTGCTTTCAAGTTCTTTATTCTTTATGATCTTTCCTATATTTACATTTGAAACGCTAATATCGCCTTTATATCTTGCAGCAGTATTCTTCAAGTCGAGGTATGCTTCTCCATCTGCATTTCCAGCATTACTTTTGAAATCGAATCTCGTTGTGAATCTGTCAGGCTCGCCTTTGAAAGTTACATAAGGGATGCTGACAACTCCAACATGACTGTAATCCGGAATGCTTAAACCAGGTAATATTAATTTTGCATCCGCCGGATCAATCTTCAAATCAGTTCCAGTAACGTCTAAAAATAACTTCTCTGGTTTTTCGAGATTTTTTACATTACCTGCAAAGTTGTATTTTGAATTCGGAGTATTCAGAGTTAAATCTGTAATATTCAGATTGCTGTATTCACCGTTTGCTTTTAATTTCAGTGCAACCGTACTATCAAGAAAATTCAGTTGCGGAAGGAAATAAGATAAATCGTCAAAATTAAATCTTTCGGTTTCGAGTTCTATCTCTGTGTAATTTTTTTCAAATTCTTCGTAATCCACTTTATCAAAAGGATTTAGTCCTTTCATCAATAAATAATTAATCGTTAAATCTGATCTGGATGTGCTTAGTGAAAAATTTTTCAAAACTGTTTCGTTTTTATCCTCATCTATTTCCGCTTTGAATGTTAAGTTCTTCACGTTGAGCTTAGAGTTGGTATTAAAACTCAGACTGTTAATATTAATCTCCTTATTATCAGGGAAATATTTTGCAGAAAGATTCAGATTCAGTCCGGTTATATCAGATTCTTTTAAATCAAATGTATCGAGATTACGCATTTTAATTTCTCTAATCGGGAGTGGAGAGTTTTTATTTTCGAGAAATCTGAAAGAGCCATTCCTGATCTGAACTTCCTCTGCAATTATCCCCCAGTCAAATTCTGATTTTGTTGTGTCTTCATCAATTTCGTCTGATCTTAAAAGATAATTCAAATTTAGTTCAAGACTGTCTTTTTCATTTCTTACATTTGTCAGATTTATTTCGGGTTCTTCAATCAAAACCTTGTTCACTTTTATTTCTTTATCAAACAAAGACCATATATCATACTTCAGTTCCACTGCTCTGAACTTTAACAAAGTATCCTCTTTTACTTTGATGCTTCCGTCTTCAAGTTTAATTCCTTTGAATATATTTCCGGAAAGTGAAGAGGCATGAATGACTGATTGCTTTTTTTCAAGTGATTCGTTCACCTTTTCCAAAATGAAATCAAGCGCAAGTCCGTTAAATAAATCGGTTTGTATAAATAAAAGCAAACCTATGATTAAGATTATCAGTAATAAGAATAAACGTAAAACCCACTTCAGTATAATTCCCGGAATGCTTTTCTTAGAAGAGATATTTGTATTTTTCTCTGAACTTATACTTTCTTCTTGTATTTTATCCTCACTCTCAGACATTAAATCACTTTATAAATTATATCAGGAAATTAATTTTATACCGGTCAAATCGATAATGCACAAAAAATCAGTTCCTATTGCCTTAATCAGTTTCAATTTATTACTTATAATTTGCTTCATCAATTTTCTTCAATATACCCGTAGTTGAATAGTTGTCAACAAAATTAAGACTAAATACTTTCCCGCCGTTTGATTTTACGATATCATGACCGACAATGTCTTCTTCCTTCCAGTCGCCACCTTTGACAAGAAAATCAGGGATTAAGTCTTTTATAAGATTATAAGGAGTATCTTCTTCAAACTTAATTACATAATCAACTGATTTCAGATTGTCCAGTATAAATGCCCGGTCATCCTCTTTGTTAACAGGTCTGCTGTCTCCCTTAAGCCTTTTGACTGATTCATCGGAGTTCAAACCAATTACAAGATAATCTCCAAGTTTCTTTGCTTCATTCAGATAAGTTACATGACCTCTGTGAATAATGTCAAAACATCCGTTGGTAAATACGAGTTTCTTGTTGTTCTTTCTGATCCCGTCTCTAATATCTCTGAAATTTTCTTTGGTTGTAATCAAATGTTATCCTTTAATATATTTTCAATCAGTGATTCTTTGTTGACGGGAACAATCCCGACTTCTTCAACCACAAGTCCTGCCGCATGATTTGAAATTTCGGCAGCATCTTTTATGCCTGCTCCTCCTGCAAGACATACCGCAATAGTAGAAATCACAGTATCACCAGCGCCTGAAACATCCGCAACCTTTCTCGCTTTTGTTTCTATTTTACCTATTTTTAATTCACCGTTACTGTTTTCAAGTATCATCATTCCTTTTTCTCCAAGAGTCAGAATTAGGTTTTCACATTTCAGTTTATTCAACAGTTCTTTCGCTGTCTGCTCAAAATCTTCGCTGTTCTTCATCTTTCTTCCAAATGCATCTTCAAGTTCTTTTCTGTTTGGCTTGAATAAATAAACGTTTCCAAATTCAAAAAAATTGTCAAACTTAGGATCTACAAGTATTTTAATTCCTCTTTCTTCGGCAAACTTAATTATTTTTTTAATAATGCTTTTTGAAAGCACTCCTTTATTATAATCCTGAAGTATGATAATTCCGGATTCATCACTTGTCTTTTCAAGATAGGAGATAATTTTTTTTTCGGATACTTCGCTGATTTCATCTTTTGATTCACTGTCAATTCTGAGCAGATGATGGGAATCTGAGATTACTCTTGTTTTACAGGTAGTGGGTCTATCGTCTTCAATAATCAGCCCGTCTGTTCTAAGATTAAGATTCTCCAGCTCATTTATAAGCAGTTTTCCTTCATTGTCATTGCCAATAACCCCGATTAAAACAGGTTCTGATCCCAAAGATTTTATGTTAAGACCGACATTCGCCGCTCCTCCGAGACGGTATTCGCTTCTTCTTATGTCAAATACTTGTACAGGAGCTTCTGGAGAAATTCTGTTTACATCCCCAAAAAGATACCTATCGAGCATAATGTCGCCAATAACAAAAATCTTTTCAGATTTGGAATTATTGAATAATTGATCAAGATATTTTTTATTCATGGATTAAAATAAAGCTATTATTCAGGTTATTCAATTTAATTATTGATATTTTAAAAACACAAATAGCAGGATTCACCTGCTATTTGTAATAATAAACTTTGTTCAATTCAATCTATTCGCTCTGCATCGCTAACTCATCCGGTACTTTTCTTGTGAATTTTTTGGAAATTCTATCTCTGAAATTAGATACCGAAACAAATATTACAGGCACTACTACAAGCGTAAGAAATGTTGACACTGATAAACCAAAAATTATTGCAACACCCATCGGTCTCCAGAATGCAGTGTTCTCACCTCCAATTACCCAGGAAAATGTTCTCCAATCAAAATCAACTCCGGTTGTCAGCGGTACCAATCCCAGAATAGTTGCCGCAGCTGTTAGAAACACCGGTCTGAGTCTGATCATGCCTGATTGAATTACAGACTCTTCCCTCGACAAACCTCTTTTTTCAAGTTCAATTTGAAAATCAAGCAGTATAATCGCATTCCTTACAACAATGCCTCCGAGTGAAATAACTCCAATACCTGTCATGATTATTCCGAATGGAGTTCTTGTAATGAGCAATCCGAGTAGCACTCCAATAAGAGATAGAATAATGGTAAACATAATAATAATCGGCGAGATGATTGAATTAAACTCAATTACAAGAAAAAAGAAAACAAGAAGAAGTGATATTATAAATGCCTGTGATAAAAACGTCTGTGATTCTTCCTGGCTTTCCTGCTCGCCTGTATATGAGATCAGATATCCTGAAGGAAGATTAAAATCTTTTAATATTTTTTGTGCATCACTAAGTACTTCATTTCCAAGTCTTCCTTCGGCATTTGCACTTACGGTTACTACTCTTTTGAGATCTTTTCTGTTAATTTTTCCGATGCCCCCGGTAAAATCGATTTCAGCGACTGAAGTCAAAGGCACCATTGCTCCTTCTCTTCCGGGTATATAAATATCACGAATAATGGAAATGTTTTCTCTTTGATTGGAATCAAGCCTTACCGTAATATCATATTCTTTATCGGATACTCGGTATTTACTTGCTGCTGTTCCGTTTATCGCTGTCCTGATAGTTGATGCAATTACAGATGTGTTCAATCCATACAGTGAAGCTTTTTCCCTGTCAACAATAATTTTGATTTCAGGTCTTGCTTCGTCAAAATCATCTTTCAGATCTTTCATGCCGGGGACATTTTTAATCATCTTCTTTACTTCATCAGCAAGAGCGCCCAACTTTACAAAATCATCTCCGGAGATTTCAATATTTACAGGTGGTCCTGTCGGCGGTCCGCCTTCCTGCTTTTGAATTCTTACATCTGCTGTAGTAATATTTGTTACAGCATTTCTAATCTCCTCAAGCGTTTTAAATGAACTTTGCGTCCTGTCCTTTTTATCATAAAAACTCAGAGTTATTGTATTGAGATTCGGAGCATCACTCCCAAAACCGCTTCCAATTTCAGCGCCGACATTTGTAAGATAGTATTCGATGTCTTTGAATTGTGGAAGTTTCTTTTCTACAACTGTAGTTACTTCATTTGATTTTTCCAAATTAGTGCCAACAGGCATGTTTACATATATATATGCTTGCTGTGGTTCTACTTCAGGAAAAAATTCTATCCCGTTATTGAAAGCGCCGTATATGAAGAATACAAAAATCAGCATGCCAATTGTCCCGAGTATAGTAAGCTTCTTATGCCTCATTGCAAATCTCAGAGACTTCTCGTATTTTTTTACTATCCTTGCAAAAAGATTATCAAACCATAAATGAAATTTTGTTATGAAGTTATACCATTTATTTTTTCTTTCATGCTTTTCTCTGTCTTTCTTATAATTTATAAACTTAGCTGAAAGTACTGGGTTTATTACCAGCGCAACAAACAGCGATGAGAAAAGGCAGACAATCAGCGTTATCGGCAGATATTTCATGAACTCACCGACAATTCCCGGAAAAAATAGCAATGGCGCAAATGAAGAAATAATTGTAAATGTTGCTATGATTACCGGTACCTGCACCTCCCTTGGTCCTTCGAGAGCAGCATCATGAGGTGAGTAACCCTCAGTTTCCTGCAGTCGGTATATGTTTTCGGTAACTACTATAGCATCATCAACTATTATCCCAAGTACAAGAATCAGAGAAAATAATACAACAATATTCATCGTAACTCCAAATGAACTCAGAACAATAAACGATATCATAAATGAAAAAGGAATCGAGGTAGCGACAAGAAAAGCATTTTTCAAACCCATTGAAGCAAGCAAAATCATACATACAAGCAGGAATCCCGTAATGATGCCATTTTCAAGTTCATGAACTGTATTTTTTATTGATTTTGATTCATCACCCGTAAAACTTACTATGACTCCAGGCGGGAAATTGGGTTCTTTTTCTTTAACAAGCTCTTTTATTTCATCGGAAATATTTATGATGTTTTCTCCGCTTCTTTTTTTAATGACAAGCGTTACTGCTTCATTGCCGTTTTCTCTTGCCATTGTAGTTCTCTCCTTGTAACCGTATATCACCTGCGCCACATCTCTGATGTAAATTGGCTTTTCTTGGTCGGCTTTAATGACAATGTCTCGGATGAGTTCAGGATCTTCATATTGCCCGGGGACTCTTATTAAATAATTCTGAGAACCTACATCCACTGCGCCTCCGGGAATATTTTGATTCTCCGCATTTATTTTGCCAATTATATCATTGAAAGAAAGATTGTAATACTTAAGTCTGTTGGCGTCAACATTTACCTTTACTTCTCTTTCCAAACCACCTATTACATCAGCGCTTAAGACTCCGGGTATTGCTTCTATTTCATCGCTTAATTTATCGGCAATGTCTTTTAATCCTCCCAATCCAAGATTGCCGGAAAGATTTAAATATAGAAAAGGCATTTCGGATAAATTGATTTCTGTAACAGTTGGCTCTTCAATATCAGAAGGCATTTTGGTCTTGGCAATGGCAACTTTATCTCTTACTCTCTGAAGCGCTTCTTCTATCTTTACATCCGGATTAAATTCAATATTTACTATCGAAAAACTTTCCTGTGAAGATGAAGTTATCTTTTTAACGTCTTTGATACCTTTTACTTCCTTTTCTATTTCCTGTGTTACAAGATTCTCTATGTCTTTAGGTGAAACTCCGAAATAAAGCGTAGATACGAAAATATTGGGAATCGTTATTGAAGGCGCAGCTTCTTTGGGAATCGTTGAATAAGACAATACCCCAAGAAAAAAGATAAGCAGCATCAGTATGTAAACCGTAACTTTGTTGTTGACTGCTAATTTTGATATATTCATTTCAATCTCAGAATTAATTTATAACAATTACTTTATCGCTGTCATTTACTGATTGATAACCTTCATATATAAGTTTATCTCCTTTGGATAATCCGGAAGTAATTAAAATTTCATTGTTGTTTCTTCCTCCTAAACTAATTATCCTCTTCCTGGCTATGTCATTTTCGAGAACAAACACAAATTTTTCATTCCCATAATCAATAATCAAATCCTGCGGAAGTACAATTGCGTCGTTTATAACGGATTTTGTAATTTGAATATTTGCACTCATCTCCGGTTTAAATTTACCGCCGGTGTTATTAAGAACAAGTTCTATTTCAAAAGTTCTGTTTACGGGACTTAATGTCGGAGAAACATAATTGACAGTTGCATCAAACTCCTCATCGGGATAAACATCAAACTTGATTTTAACATTGATGCCTTTATTTACTTCGCCTATATATGATTCCGGTATCCCGGCGCTGATCTTTACTTTGGAGACATCTACAATATTTAAAATTGGTGTACCCGGACCGCAAACTTCTCCTTTGCTCATGTATTTTTGATCGACAATACCGCTTATGGGAGAGAGGATATACGACTTTTCAATCCTTGTTTCAAGTACTTCAAGACTTTTTTCGGCAAGCTCAAGTTGGAATTTTGCATTTGTAAAATCCTGCTCGGTAGCAACATTTTCACTGTAGAGTTTTTGAAGTCTTTCAAAATTACTTTTTGCAAGTTCATATTGAGTTTCAGCTTGATCATAAGTTGCAAAGTCCTGATCTTTTCTTAATCTCACTACCGTCTGTCCTTTATATACTTTGCTGCCTTTATCAAATGGCTGATAAGTTATCAATCCGCCTTCTTCGGAAGAAACCTTTGCCGTCTGATAAGGCTTCACTATGCCGACTACATTATATGTTTCAATAAAATCTTCGGTCTCCAATTCTCTTATCTTTATCGCCTGCAGTTTTTTTTCATTCTCGATCTTAGTTTCTCCTTCCTTTTCGCACGAGCTTAATATTAATGCGATTACAGGCAAAAGAAAAAACGAATAAAAAATTTTCTTCATTGTTATTATGTAATTATAGTTTGCTCTATTTTTCAAGTAATTTTTCTAGTTCCGCTTTTGCGACCTGATAATCATAAACAGCCTGATAAAAGCTTAATCTAGAATTATATAGTGACAGTTCCGAATCCTGAACATCTATCTGATTTAAAGTTCCGGCTCGGTAACTCGCATTTGCAAGTTCAAGTCCTCGCTCTGCAAGCTCGACTGTCATCTTTTGCGATATTATTCTTTCTTTTGCATCATTGAGCGCGATTATTGCACTTTCTGATAACAATTTCAGCTTTTGCATGAGGTCTACTATCTGTTCATCATTTTTCTTTAATTCAAGTTCTGACTGATTTACTTTATATTGTTTTCTGAATAAATTCAACTCCCATGTAAGTCCAAGTCCGGCATAAGAAGTATTAAAAAATCTGTAAGAAGAGACAGACCTCGAATCGTTTTCATTTGATGAAAGAGCATATTGACCAAATACATACAACTTCGGCAGATAATCAGATTTATCCACACTGACAAGTTCTTTATTGATTTCTCTGTTCAGTTTCATCTGCCTAACTGCTACGTTCTGTTCAGAAATTTTCTTTATCATTGTATTAATGTCCTCCCAAACCTCTGTACTGTCGTATTCAAGCTCCCCTTTCACTTCAATGCTTTCTACATCCTTAAATCCTATCGCATTCGAAAGCATCTTCTTGCTTATTTCGAGATTCCTTTCAGATTGCGAAAGCAAAGGCTTTACGTTGTCCATTTTCACTTTTGCCCTGAGAAAATCAAATTCCGTTGCAACTCCGCTTCTATATCTTGCATTTACAACATCATAATTTGCTTTGGTATTTTCTAATGTCATCTTGTTAACCTCCACAACTGCTCTGGCAAGTAAAACTCCGTAGTATGCTTTCTTTACATTATTTTTTATGTCCGCCTTAACCGAAAGTATATTTTCAGACTGATACTTCGAATAAAATTCGGCAATTCTTATTCCATTCATTACGGGCGTTCCAAGAACCGGAAGCGCTAATGTCATATCTAATGTATTTGTTATCGAATTATCAGATCCAACTTCATACTTCTCTCCGAAAATGTCAAACACCTGCTTCTGAAATGTCCTGCTGTATCTTGAATTCAAAGTTAGATTGGGTATGAGATTTTCGCTGTAAACCTCTGATACTTTTTCGTCGGCTTTCAGTTTGTCATACTTTGCTTCCTTAAGCGCGGAATTATTTTCCAATGCAAGTGAAATTGCTTCATCTATACCTGTGATTTCTTTTACTTTCTGCGCTTCAGCATCAGTTGAATACATGAATACATAAAAAAATAAAATTATTAAACAGGTTAAAGTTTTCATTGAAGCCATAATTTCATTACTAATTTTTTAATTTTTCTTATATTACTCATTCCAATATACGATTATACTAATAAGTATTTAGAAAGTTTCTGTTTTTCCCTGCTGTATTTTTCTTTGCCTTTATTTGTCAAAATACCGTTTAGTAAAATTTCATAAGTTTGTCTAAACGCATCAGACATTGAAAATCTGCTCATTATCAGAAAATCACTGTTCAGTGCAGACTTGAGAGAAGAAATAAAAATCTGAATTATAAGATCCGTCGGATAATTTACAATGAGCTTTTCTTTCTTACCTTGCTCAAGCAACTTTTTCATGATGAAAACTATTTTTTCATTCCTTTTAACTTCAATATCCTTTTTTAATTTCGGAGCATGTATGCTGATATCGTTAAACCATTTATCACTGACTCCGCTCAAAAATCCGCCGTACATGTTCATCAGCTTAATAAATTTTAAAACTACATCTTCTTTCCCGTCGACAATTTTATCAACAACATTGATTAATTCTTTTGTAGTATGACTGCAGATTTCTTTTATGAGATTATCTTTCGAAGGGAAATATTTATATATGGTTTTTTTGCTGACGTGAAGCTCCCCGGCAATCTCATCCATTGATGTCTTATAAAATCCTTCCTTATAGAACTTATCACGAGTATATTTGAGGATTTTATTTCTCTCTTCTAAAGCGGGATGTGTATTTTTCAAAGAAACTATTTTCGTTTTATTGGTTTCCAAATTAATAATAATATTTTATTCTTTCAAGGTATCTAAATTTATTTTTTTAAATTTACAATAAATATTGCAAGAGATTATTAAAAATGCGGTAATTTATACTCTGTTTACATCTGTTATTTACGATCACTTAAAGTGAAAGATGCAAACTATATCTGTGATTGGAAATTAAATTTACACAAAAGGACATGCGGCATAATGCTGCTCTTCTTTGATCTCAAGCTCAGGAATAAAATCAGCACATTCTTTTCTTGCTATGGGACATCTCGTCCTGAATCCGCAGCCGCTTGGCTTGTTCATAGGAGTAGGTACGTCTCCTTTTAAAATTATTCTTTCTTTATTCTTTAATTTAGGATTAGGCAACGGAACAGCGGATAATAATGCTTTACTGTATGGATGAATCGGCTTGTGATATATTCTTTCACCAGGTCCAAGCTCGGCTATGTTTCCTAAATACATTACGGCAATCCTTGAACTGATGTGCTCAACAACAGACAGATCATGCGCGATAAATAAAATGCTTAAATCAAATTCACCTTGCAGCTCCTGAAGTAAATTGATAACCTGAGCCTGAATTGAAACATCAAGCGCTGATACCGGCTCATCGGCTATTATGATTTTGGGGTTAGTACTCAATGCCCTCGCAATACCAATCCTCTGCCGCTGACCACCCGAAAATTCATGCGGATACCGTTTGGATTGTTCAGTTTGAAGACCTACTTTTTCAAGCAGCCATGATACTCTTTCCGTTCTTTGCTTCTTATTAAGATCGGTATGATAAAGCATCGGCTCTTCAATTATCTGCCCGACTGACATTCTTGCGTTTAAAGACGAATATGGATCCTGAAAAATCATCTGTATCATACCTCTGTATTCTCTAATTTCTCCTCTCGTTAATTCAAGCAGATTTACTTCCTTGTCTTCTATCCGCATATAAACTTCACCCGTTATCTCAACATCCGGAGCAGAAAATTTTAAAATGTTTATGATGGCTTTACCAATGGTCGATTTTCCGCAGCCGGACTCTCCTACCAATCCCAAGGTCTCGCCCTTCCTTAACTCAAAACTAACACCGTCAACAGCTTTTACTTCAGCAACTTTTCTGAGAAATAATCCGCCGGTTACGGGAAATTTAACTTTTAAATCTTTTACTTCTAATATGTTTTCAGGTTTCATTTATTTTCTGTGCCTATTGAAATTTGTTTTCCTTCTTCATATAAATGACATCTTACGTATCTGTTTGCGCTTACATTTATCAACGTAGGTTCGACTTCCAGACATTTTTCAAATACTTTTGAACATCGGGTAGAAAATTTACAGCCCGCCGGTAACTCAAGTATGTGCGGAATTATTCCCGGGATTGCCTGCAATGTTTCTTTTGGATTGTCAGGATCAGGTAATGACGAAAGCAATCCAACCGTGTACGGATGAAGTGGTTTTTCAAATAATGAATCCACATCGGCAATTTCCTGAATTTTACCGCCATACATCACTATTACCCTGTCGCACATTTCAGCTACAACCCCTAAATTATGAGTAATCAACAGTATCGCTGCCTCCATTCTTTCTTTCTTAAGTCTTAACATTAGTTCAAGTATCTGCGCCTGTATCGTTACGTCAAGCGCAGTCGTGGGCTCATCTGCTATCAGCAAAGCCGGGTGACATGAAAGTGCCATTGCTATCATAACTCTCTGACGCATCCCTCCGCTGAACTGATGTGGATAATCTTTCAGCCTGCTTTCGGCAGAAGGGATTCCAACCAACTCGAGCATGTTAACGGCTTTCTTCTCGGCTTCTTCCTTTGTAATCTTTTCATGACGAAGTATTACCTCAGTGATCTGATCTCCGATCTTCATGACTGGATTTAGCGATGTCATCGGCTCCTGAAATATCATAGCAATCTCCTTCCCTCTGTATTTTTTCATATCATCAAACGATAAATCAAGTAAATTTACTCCTTTAAAAATTACTTCACCGCCGACTATCTTTCCCGGAGGATCTGGTATCAAACGGGTTATTGAATATGCAGTAACAGACTTACCTGAACCAGATTCACCAACTATTCCCAATACCTCGCCTTCGATTATGTCAAAGCTTACATCATCAACAGCTTTTGCAGGAACTTTACCTTTAAGATAACTGTCCTTTTGATATAATTCATTTAAAGATGAATCTACACGCTGCGTTTTCTCGGCAATCTGCTTGTCTGTTGCCTCAACAAAAAAGTAAGTCTTCAGATTTTTTATTTCGACAAGTTTTTTCTGCATGAAATTTTCTAATATAATCCTTTCTCTGAATTAATGTATTATCTTAATCTTGAATATACTTTCGGGTCAAATGCCTCTCTGATTGCTTCCCCAATAAATGTTATTGACAACAAGGTAAGAAACATGGAAACAAGCGGAGTCGCTATCAGCCACCAATATTCAATATTAACAAGTCCCTGTTGCATCAACTGTCCCCAGCTCGGCGTTGGCGGCGGCAATCCGAAGCCCAGAAAATCCAGCGATACAAGTGAAAATATATTTGCAACAATTGCAAACGGAGCAAAGGAAATTACCGGTGTTAGTGAATTCGGTAATATGTGCCTGAATATTATCGTCTTGTTTTTTGCTCCCATTGATACAGCAGCTGATACATAATCTCTCGCTTTCTCTCTGTAAAATTCGCCTCTTACATAATAAGTTATTCCTATCCATCCGAATAATGTCAGCACAAATGTAAGCAGTATAAAATTCGGCTGAATAATCGAGCTGATGATGATTATTGTATATAGAAAAGGAATGGTACTCCACATCTCTATCAGCCTTAATCCGAATATGTCAATCTTACCGCCGTAAAATCCAAGTGTGCCTCCTACTGAAATGCCGATAAAATAAGCAAACAATGTTACTATTATTGAAAATGAAAGTCCAATATTAAATCCATAAGCAAGTCTTGCGAAAACGTCCCTTCCTCTGTCGTCGGTTCCTGCCCAATGCTCTGACGAAGGAGGATGAGGCGGATTTCCTTCGAGCTCGCTCAGCAGATTTTCATTCGGTCCGTATGGATATATTGGCATAAATACCCAGTTATCGCCTCCTTCTTCCTGATATTGTTTTTTCAGAAGTCTGTAGTTTGCTTCGCCTTGAAGATTTTGTCCGAGCGATTCGGCTGACTGATACTTAAAAATCGGGAAGTAAAATTCTCCATTATATTTTACTATTAGCGCATCTCTTCCAATAAAAATCGGCAGTATAAACGATATAAGATACAATGTCAGAATTATTAAAAAAGAATAGTATCCTCTTTTAAGCGACTTAAACTTCTTCCAGCGTTTCCTGAATAAAGAAGTAGAAACTTTATTGTTTTCTTTTTTTTCTTTCATGATTTTTTATTGCATCTATTTAAATCTTATCCTCGGATCAACAATCGCATACAAAACATCAGATAGTATGTTTCCTATCAAAAGCAGTAAAGATGATATTACAAGTATTCCCATTACAACGGGATAATCTCTCTGAACAATCGAATCGTAGCTGAGCAGCCCGATTCCGTTAATGTTAAATACTTTCTCAATAAGTATGCTCCCGGCAAGCACTAGCGATACTGCATGCCCCAGCCCTGTTGAAATCGGTATAAGTGAATTTCTTAATGCATGTCCGAATATGACCTTCTTCTCCGACAATCCTTTTGAAAATGCCGTCCTTATATAATCCTGACTTAAATTTTCTATGACAGAATTTTTCGTAAGTATTGTGAGTGTTGCAAAACTGCCTATCACATAACTCATCACCGGGAGTATTGTGTGATGTATCTGATCTGTTATTTTACCTGTAAATGAAAGCGACTCGTAATCAGTTGACCTGAATCCTCCCAAAGGAAATACATCCCAGAAACTTCCGCCTCCAAAAAGCACAAGCATTAATGCTCCAAAAGCAAATCCTGGTATTGCATAACCGATGAATACTATTGCTGAAGATAAAAAGTCAAAAGTCGAACCGTTTTTTACGGCTTTATAAACTCCAAGCGGTACGCATACAATATACGTAAGCATAAATCCAATCAAACCAAAATAAATAGAAACAGGAAATCTCGATGTGATTACATCCAGCACCGGCTCGGAATAAACATAGGATTTTCCAAGATCAAATTTAAAAAGATTTCCTATCCAAATGAGATATCTTTGATGAATGGGTTTATCAAATCCATAAAATTTCTGAAGCTCCTCTATTGCTGACTGAGGTATGTTTTGTGTAGTCCCTGTATTGCTTCCTGATTCGGAGCCTTTCGTTTGTCCTCCCATACGGATCTTCATAATTTCCATCTCAAGCGGTCCGCCAGGTACAATCTGAAGTATCAAGAAAGTAATTAAAGTAATCCCAAAGAAAGTCGGAATTATCAGCAGAAATCTTCGTAAAAAATATGTCGTCATTCGATTATTGAGGCGTTAACATTACTACTTCACCTTTATCTTCCCTGGTTTTTAAATCAATCCAGAATTTTTCTTCCACTTCACCGACTGCTAATGATTTTGTTTTATCCTTTAATGCTTCCTGATATGCAGCAAATCTTTCCGGATCAATCCACCAAATGGCAAATATTCCCAGCTCTTTACCGCCGTAATAATCATCAAACCTCGACAAATACCATTTCGGATAACCGAATTTATTATGGAAGAGAATCCGTTGATAATTGGCATACCAACCATAAATATATGGCTGCTGTTCAACAAGCATTGCATCAACTTTCCTTACTTGTGATATCCTTTCTTTCTTATCAAATGTTGTCGCATATTGATCAGCTATTACATCTATCTCCGGAATTTTAATCCCCGACCAGTTTGTGCTGTTTGGATCATCGGCAGTTTTTGTGGTAACATTGAATTCAAGATTTGGAGGATTCTGTCCGCCCCAATTAGCAGGGATTAAAGTAAAGCTCCTTTCATTTCCTATTTTAAAAGACGTCGTTCCGTCAACTTGTTTCAGATTAAGCTTCACTCCGGCTTTTTTCAAATCTTCCTGAAATATTGTAAAATATCTTTCCTGACTCGGTTGTGTAAATGTCATGTCCACTTCAAACATTTTTCCGTTCTTCATCCTATATCCTTCAGCATTTTTCTCATTCCACCCTGCTTCTTCAAGTAAAAGTATCGCACTGTCTAAATTAAACTCTACCAAATGATTATTCGGATTTTCATAAACTGTCCCGGAGAAATGCGACTTTATGGGTGTATATGAATTAAAGAATAGTTTTTCATTGAATTTCTTTCTGTCATAAAGCATTGAAAATGCCTTTCTAACCTTGATGTCATCAAAAGGAGGCTTTCTCATGTTCATTACAATTCCCGATAATCCTCCCGGATTCTGATTGTAAATTTTTCTCTTTTGTACCAATCCTCTTTTAACTTCATCAAAATCAGTTTTTTCTGCCCACCATTGAGCTCTGTTTACGTTGTAAACATCCGTCTCCCCTTTTTTGAATTTCTCAAACATTAAAGTTTCGTCCTGAATAACTTCCGTTCTTACTATGTCAAAGTTGTATAAACCCGATGCAAATTTTTCTTTCTCCCCCCAATAATTGCTCAATCTTCTCATTGTTATGGTTCTGCCTTTTTCCACATCTTCTTTCTTTATGTAATAAGGTCCGCTTCCGGGTACACAATCATAATTATATTTTTCCAGATAATCTTTACCGGTTATGTTTCCTATGATGTGAGCCGGCATTAATCTGATCCCTGCCGCACTTGCAAAATAAAGCCATCCTACTTTCTTTGCATTTATTGAAACTATATACTTGCTTTCGGCAACGGGCATGTCAAAATTTTCTTTGTAATACTCATCGCCTCCCGTCAGCAGTCCCGGGTCAAGCAGCAGCTTAAACGTTGCTATATAATCATCTGCAATCACTGGTTTACCGTCTGCCCATCTTGCATTTGGATTTATTCTGAACTTAAAAGATTTTTTATCATCTGAAATTTTCCAGTGAGTTGCAAGTCTCGGCGTATATTCTTCATTCACTGGATCCTGATCAAGCATCGATTCATACATCATCGTCTGTGCCATCCTAGTATAATAAGAATTTTCATCCTTGCCAAGTAGTCTTAATGTTGCCGGAAAGTCAGGAATCGACCAGTTGATCTGTCCGCCCTTTGTGGCTTTTGGATCTCCTATACTGTTGTAATTTGTATTCGTTGTCCATCCTTCACCCGTAAACCCTTCTCCACCCATTTCTGCGCTGACCGAAGGATCAGCTCCTGAAGGTGTATCGAATTGCTTTATTGAAATCGGCTGAGTGTTCATTCCCGCTGAGTTCGTTTTCTTATTTTCTTTGCCTCCGCATGAAATAAACAAAAGCGGTAATATTAATAATGCCGTTAAGAAAAATAGTTTTCTCAATACCATTTTAAATTTTCTCCTCGCTGTTTTTTTTTCAATATAAAAAATGATTTTCTTAATTAATAGTTTGTTTGAAATACATTTAACGGCTACAAAAACCGTTATCAAATATTCCTTATCTTATCTCACACTTATGCTTAATTCTTAATTTTCTACTGAATGTCAGCCGATGGTAAAGCACCGCTGCAGGAACGATAATGCACTGAAGCCTCACTGCAATAAATCTGAATCCTTATAGATTCAGCTGAGCAAATGACAATCTCTAAATTGCAAACGTAACTGACAATACTGTAAATGAAACATATTCAGAAGTATTCCCCTATAAAATAAATTCCATATCAGTGTCACTTTTCTCCCGAATATTTTTTTTGTAAAATCAAAATATATCATAAACGGCGTAGTTACCTAAGTTGTATTTTCAAAATTAATGAAGGCAATATTAATCCGGAAGACAATGGCGGCGTGTTTTTATCAAATCCCTTCAATGAAATCAATTTCTGCAAAATAAATCATGATAACATTATCCAAAAAATCATCCATGTATTATCCGCAGCTATGTAAATAGTTAACAGTGTTAGAAAATTGTTAGTATAAATGTGATGTAAATGTAAGATGGTTTGCGAACTATCATTTATAAGAGACTTTAATATTCTTGCCTGAAAAAAAATCTTTTGGGAATTATTCTCTGCCGCAGATATTAGTTTATAATGATTTCATTATTATAAGAGTAATGTCATCATGAACTTCAGCATAACCTCTGAATTTTTCTATTGCAGTAATAATGCACTTCTTAATTTCTTCAGCTGATTTGCCGCTGTGTTCAGTGATAATTGCTTTGAGACGCTCTGTGCCGAATTCTTCCTTACAGTAATTCATTGTTTCGGTTAATCCATCTGAATAAAGTGCAAGTATATCGTTACTGTTAGTCTCGATCTCAGTTTCCTCAATCGACTTTTCAAAAAGTCCGGAATTGTTAAGACCAATTGCCATACCGTTTTGTTTTACTGCTCTACAGATTCCTTCTTTTGAATTAAAATATAACAGCGGCGTATGTCCTGCCCTGCATAATTTTAGTTTCTTCTCACTTACTTCCATTAATGAAATGCTGAAGTAAAGGTTTTTCTTTACATGCTCAAAAATATTTTTATTTAAAATTGATAGTATGCATCGCGGATTCTGCGACTGCCCGGCAATATATCTTAGAAGAAGCCTTACCTGAAGCATGTATAATGCCGCTGACATTCCTTTGCCCGATATGTCTCCGATGGATATCAGATAACTACCGTCGTTTCTTTTTATGAAATCTAAAAAATCTCCACCAACTTCTTTTGCGGATTCATAATAAAACGATGTTTGGAAGTTTTTATCGTAAGGCGCACTGTCAGGAATCAGGTTTTTCTGAACGTCACTTGCTACTTCAAGCTCGTCACGTGCCGTAAGCTTGTCTGCTATCTCAAACATTATCAATATGTTCAGCACGATGAACGACAACATCGCCCAATCCCATTTATCGTTCATCCATGCCAGAATAAATATTATAATCACTGCAGTATAAATTACTCTGATTACAGGACTCAGCTTTCTTAAAAATGCCAGCGCAAAGTTTTTTATGAATCTGAAAAATTCAACCGGCTTGCTCTTTGAATTCTCAGATTTATCCATGCTCCTGATGTAATACCTGTATTTCTCCGGTGTGTCCTTTAAAATCAGCTTTTCAAATTCAACGGCGGTAAGATCCTTTGAGTAGAAATTGTAAATTTTTTTTATGATGTTCTGTTCGGACAAGTGTAATTAAATTTTTATGAATTTCACAAGAATTATACGAATAACTTTGCTTTAAGTTAAGAAATCATTTTCCAATTTTAAATAAAAAATCCCGGAATCCGATTGAATTCCGGGATTTAATTTCATGTATAAATATTTTTTAACTTTCTTTAAGAGCTTCAGCTCCGCCGACAATCTCAAGTATTTCTTTTGTAATTGCAGCTTGTCTTGCCTGATTGTATGAAACTTCAAGTATCTTAAGTAAGTCCTGTGCATTTTTTGTTGCAGTTTCCATTGCCGTCAGTCTCGCTGCCTGCTCAGCTGCATTTGATTCGAGAAGAATTTTCCAGAACTGAACCTTTAATTGCTTTGGTATAAGCTCTTTTATAATCTCAATTAGCGAAGGCTCGTAAATGTAGTCTGTCTTTACAGCTTTCTTTTTTTCGTCTGTATTTTCATTCTTGAGATCTGTCGATTTGTTTTTTCCATCCTTAACTTCTTCACCTGTTAACGGCAGAAACTGTTCTTTCACCGTTAGCTGTTTTACAACTGATTTAAATTCGTTGTAAATTATTTCCACACTATCAAACTCTTTTTTCTTATAAGATTCTACAATGTAATTTACTATTTCATTTGATATGTCAATTGTAAGGTCATTAAAAACTCCCGGGTAACTGTTTATCAGCCTGACTTTTTTCTTTTTGAAAAAATCTGTTGCTTTTTTTCCAACGGTAATTATCTTTGTCTCAGGATCAAGCTTAGCAAGATAATTTGAGGAATATCGTATTATGTTTGTATTGAAAGATCCTGCTAAACCTTTGTCCGATGAAACAATTACGACGCATTTTGTCTTTACTTCTCTTACATTCAGCAAATCGTCAATACTTCCCGTTTCGGCATTTAGTATCAACTCATTCAGCATTTTGTTGATTTTATATGCAAATGGTCTTGCGGCAATTATTTTATCCTGCGCTCTTTTCATTTTTGCAGAAGATACCATTTTCATAGCTTTGGTTATCTTCTGAGTGCTCTTTATTCCGCTTATTCTGACTTTTAACTCTTTTAAAGTAGCCAATGTTTACCTGATTTCCCTTTATTGCTTTATGGTTGATTTGAATCTTTCCGTAAAATCTTTCAAGACATTCATTAACTTATCTGTATTCTCCTGCGTTAAATCTTTTGTTTCTGAAATGCTTTGTATAATGTCAGGATGAAGATTTTCAACTTCCTGCAGAAAATCATTCTGATATCTGCTGACATCGGATGTTGGAATCTCATCAAGAAATCCTTTTGTCGCAGCAAATATTATCAGCACCTGATTTTCAACCTTCATAGGCTCATATTGCTTTTGCTTCAGCACTTCCACGAGCTTTTCACCTCTTCTAAGCTGCTGCATCGTGGTTTTGTCGAGGTCTGAACCGAATTTTGCAAACGCCTCGAGCTCTCTGAACTGCGCAAGCTCAAGCCTCAAAGTTCCGGCAATTTTCTTCATCGCTTTGATCTGCGCATTACCGCCTACTCTTGAAACCGAGATACCAACGTTAATAGCAGGTCTAATTCCGGCATTAAATAAATTCGGCTCGAGATAAATCTGTCCATCGGTAATGGATATAACATTTGTAGGAATGTATGCGGCTACGTCGCCTGCTTGAGTTTCAATTATCGGTAAAGCCGTTAAACTTCCGCCTCCCAGATCTTCTGAAAGTTTAGATGCTCTCTCGAGTAATCTCGAGTGAAGATAAAAAACATCACCCGGATAAGCTTCTCTTCCCGGAGGTCTTCTGAGCAGCAATGAAACTTCCCTGTAAGATGCTGCCTGCTTCGATAAATCATCATAAATTACAAGCGCATGTCTTCCAGTATCTCTGAAATATTCTCCAAGCGTTGCTCCGGCAAATGCTGCTATGTACTGCATCGGCGCAGGATCAGAAGCGGTAGCAGAAATAACCGTAGAATAATCCATTGCTCCGTTTTCCGTTAGACTGCGGATAACCTGTGCAACAGTCGAACCCTTTTGTCCAATAGCTACATAAATACAAAATACATCTTTGCCTTTCTGATTGATGATGGTATCAATTGCAACTGCAGTCTTTCCTGTCTGCCTGTCTCCGATGATAAGCTCTCTTTGTCCTCTCCCAATCGGAATCATAGCGTCAATAGCTTTTATACCTGTCTGCAATGGCTCTTTAACAGGCTGTCTTTGTATAACTCCCAAAGCTTTCCTTTCAAGCGGAAGAAATTTTTCAGTGTGAATTTCACCTTTACCGTCGAGAGGCTGTCCTAGTGGATTTATAACTCTGCCAAGCATTGCTTCACCCACAGGCATTGATGCAATCTTCCCTGTCCTCTTTACCATGTCGCCTTCTTTTACAAGCGAAGATTCTCCGAATAGAATACAGCCAACGTTATCCTCTTCGAGATTTAGAGCTATTCCAAATACTCCGTTTGGAAATTCAATCAGCTCGCCTGCTTCGCATTTTGATAATCCGTAAACTCTGGCTACGCCATCTCCTACATATAACACAGTTCCCACATCATAAACATCTACTTCCGTTTCAAATCCTGATAACTGTTTTCGTAATATCGCAGATATTTCGTCAGATTTTACTTCTGCCATTGTATATTTCTCCTGTTTGTTTTTATCTAATTTTTTATTGTAATGTTAATTCAGCATCTCACCCTGCTTGAATTTTTCTCTTAATAATTCAAGCTGTCTTTTTATGCTGCCGTCGAGAATTGTATCACCGATCCTGGCGACAAATCCTCCGATTATGTTTTTGTCCTTTTCAAAATCCAATATACCGTTCTTTTTTGTATATTCATCAATCTTCTTTTTCATTGCAGATTTTTCATCGCTGCTAAGATCAATAGATGTAGTTATTTTCACATCCAAAATTCCGTCTTTTTCTTTTTTCAAACTGATAAAGTCTTCAAAGATACCGTTTGTAAGCTCTGCCCTTCCTCTTTGTATAAGCAGCTTAATGAAATTCAGTGTCAGATCAGAGATTTTCCCTTTGAATATTTCTTCAGCAGCAATAAGCTTTTTGGATTTAGGAATTGCCGGACTGTGAAAAAATAAAGCAAGCGCCCTGCTTGACTTTATCATGTTAAGGCAGTTTGTAATATCTCCCGAAACCCTGTCAAGCATTCCTTTTTCCTCAGCCAATCCATACAGCGCCTGTGAATAACGTCTTGAAGCTTTTGATGTCATTTAATTCAGTAGATTAATTTTTTGGTATCTGTGAAATAAAATCATTTACAATTTTCTTCTGCTTTGCTTCATCAAGATTATCCTGAAGTATTTTCTCTGCAGCTTTTATCGCAAGATCGGAAACTTCATTTCTTAAATCAGCCATTGCGGTTTCTTTTTCATGCTTTATCTCGGCTTTTGCCTGCTCAATCAATTTTCTCGAATCTTCCTGTGCCTTGCTGACAATCTCATCCTTCAGTTTGTTTGCCATCTCTTTTGAATCATTAATGATTTTCATTGATTGAGAATTCGCCTCTGCCAGATTCTGCTTGTGCTGCTCGACAAGACTTTTTGCATCTTCATGAAGCTTTTCAGCTTTTTCAATTGAATCACTTATGTGCTGCTCTCTTGAATGTAGCGAGGTCAGCAGCGGCTTCCACGCAATCTTCTTTAATATAAAAAGAAGTATTACGAATATTACCAACTGCCATATTATTAAACCCGGATTGACTGAAAGCAGCATTGGCTTTTCGTCACCGGAGCTAAGCATAAAGACAAGCAATTGATTGAACAATACTGATATATGATATATCATTTATCTTTTTGTTTTAATTAATATGCGGTTTTTGATCTGTATAATCAAAAACCTGTATGATTTTTTAAATTAACTCTTGGTAGCAAGAAGTATGCAGATAACCAGACCGAACAGAGCAACACCTTCAACAAGAGCTGCTGCAATGATCATTGACGTTCTGATTTCACCGAGAGCCTCCGGCTGTCTTCCGCTGGCTTCCATTGCTGAGCCTGCAAGCCTTCCGATTCCAATTCCTGCTCCGATTACTGTTAATCCGGCTCCTATACCGGCGCCTAAAAATGCAAAATCCATTTTTATAATTCTCCTTATGTAAGTTTATTTAGTTAAATTAATTTTTAATTATTTTATAATTTTTATTTAATTATTTTTTTCAATCTCTTGCTTAAATCCAAACTCAAGTGAATTTTTGTCAAATCAATGATGATGCATTGCCATGTTAATATATAGCACCGAAAGCATTGTAAAAATATATGCCTGCAGCAGCGCTATGAAAATTTCCATCATGTATATGAATAATGCAAAAGGAATCGCTATAACCGTTCCTGCATACTCCATTACAAAAATCAAACCAATCAGTGAAAATATGATTATCGAACCTGCGGTAATGTTTGCAAACAGCCTCATCAGCAGTGAAAAAGGTTTTGTAAACAATCCTATAAACTCAACGATAATCATTATCGGAAGTACAAATACCGGAACTCCCGGAGGGACAAGCCCTTTTACATATCCCGAAAAACCCTGCGCCTGTATTCCTTTTGCCTGTGTGATAAAAAAAGTTACAAGCGCCAAAGCCGTGGTAACGTTAATGTTTTTCGTCGGCTGCGCCATAAAAGGAAATAGTCCTATCAGATTGGCAATCAATATGAAAAAGAAAAGAGTAAGAAAAAATGGAAGTAGTTTTAATCCTTCTTTTCCCATATTGGGAACTACAATTTCGTCTCTGATAAACACGATTATTGATTCAACCATGTTCCCCATTCCTTTAGGTATTTTATTCTTTTTATTAACAGATGCTGCATAAGCCATTATGATTATTAGCAATATCGATGCTAAAAAAATCATGAACAGACTTTTAGTGATGGAAAAATCGAATTCCATGCCTAAAATATTCACAGGCTTAAAATGCGGGAGATAAAGCTTTCCAAGGAAATAAAAATCTATGTAATGATGGTCAACTACTTTATCGATTATGTTAAATTCTTCTTCGGCTTCATGTTCAATTGATTCGGGAGATTTCTTGTCATCTGCCAATAAAGAATTATAAACGGGATTAATCGAAGAAAGAAGTGAAACTAAAAAGAATATTTTAAAGAAAACTGAAAAAGATTGTTTTAAAAAACCGGTAAACTTAATTACTGAGAGCAATGTCACTTAATTTATTACTGTTATGATTTCTGAATCCGTGATAGAAAACTAATTTCAAATATTAAAAACAAAAAGTAAAAGAAAAACATTGATATTACCAAACTGAATTTTTCAAGCTTCAGGAAATAAATTAGGGCAAAGACTAATCCCGAAATAATGAATAATCTTGCGACCATACTTAAAAGAACAATGTTAAAAAATCCTTTTCCCGAAATTTTGAAAGCTCTGAAAATTACGTAACTGCCGGCTAACAAATTCATCATGCTTATTATCCAGCCCGTTGATGCCGGAATTAGAAATTTACCGTTACCTGTTATCTGAAGAATTATTACCGCAACCGCAAAAACTGATATTCCGATAATCAGTGTTTTAAGTATAAATCTCCTGTAATCTCCGGTTTTCAGTATTTGTTGAATTTTGGATTTTCTTTTTTATCTTCTTCAGTCAGCTTTTTTACATTTAAATAAAAGCTGTAAAATCCTGCAGAGAATCCGATAAATGTAAGAATTAATGTGAACAATACGCCGGTTCCCAATTTGCCATCAAGCCATTTTCCAAACCATAAAAACAACAGAATTGTAACAACAAGCGTTATGCCTAATCCGGAGTATTGGGCTACTTTTGAATCCGTACTGATCAACGGTTTCGTCAGAAATTCCTTCAATGAATTTTTTGGTTTCTCTGAATTTTTCCCGCCCGTTTCCATAACCTTCACATTTTACAAAATTAACGAAATTGTGCTATAAAATCAATTCGGCTTTTTCGTGTCATCCGAAAATTTTCATTTTCTAAAATTTGAAGTTACTGCCTTTTCGAGTTCATCTCCAACTCTAAATTTTATTTCTTAAACCATATTTCTTCAAAGAAAGAATCGTAAAGTTATCATTTTTTTTTCTTTCAATGCATCATTAACAGACGAAATTTCCACCAGTATATTATTTTACAAAATTTCAGCAAATGGATACTTTTAGATGAATATTTTTAAAATATAAAAATGATAATGTTATTCAGGCAGTATGTCATTGTGTAATCAAATTGAAGTAATTCATTCTGCAGAAAATAAAGGATGAAGGATTGTGCAGCAGACAATAAAAAATTTCAGGGCTGCGGATTATAAAATTATAATTCACAGCCCTAATTAATTTTATATTTTTTTACAACGGAATATTGCCGTGCTTCTTTTTCGGATTTGTATCTACTTTGTTTTCGAGAATTTCAAAATAGTAAATAAGTTTTTTCCGGGTATCCTTTGGCTCTATAATATCATCAATGAATCCTCTCTCGGCAGCAAGATATGGATTTGCAAATTTATCTGTGAACTCATCCACTTTTTCCTTTAAAGCTGCAACTTTATCTTCGGCAGCATCAATTTCTTTTTTAAATATAATTTCAGCTGCTCCTTGTGCCCCCATCACTGCAATTTCCGCTGAAGGCCATGCTAAATTAATGTCACCTCTTACATGCTTTGAATTCATGACATCATAAGCTCCGCCGTAAGCTTTTCTTAATATCACGGTAACTTTCGGAACGGTAGCTTCGCAAAATGCATAAAGCAGTTTTGCTCCGTGTCTGATTACGCCTCTCCATTCCTGATCTGTCCCGGGAAGAAATCCGGGAACATCTTCGAGCACAAGCAAAGGTATATTAAATGCATCACAGAATCTTACAAACCTTGCGCCTTTAATAGACGAATTCAGATCAAGCACTCCTGCAAGTACAAGCGGCTGATTAGCAACAATTCCGACCGATCTGCCTTTTACTCTTCCAAATCCAACAACGAGATTTTCAGCATATTCCTTATGAACTTCAAAAAAGGAATCTTCATCAATCAATGCTTCAATTACTTCCTTTACATCATAAGGCTTGTTTGGATTTTCAGGAATAAACGTGTTTAAAAATTCGAGATCCTTTTCTTCTTTTTCATACTCCCTGAATGGAGCAGAATCTATATTGTTAAGCGGAATATATGACATCAGTTTTCGTATATCCTGATAACACTGAACTTCATTATCAGCTGTAAAATGACTAACACCGCTTTTAATAGCATGAGTCTTTGCTCCTCCAAGATCATCAAATGTAACTTCTTCATGTGTAACAGTTTTTACAACGTTAGGCCCGGTAACAAACATGTATGAAACTTTATCAACCATGAATATAAAATCTGTTATTGCAGGAGAGTAAACAGCTCCGCCTGCGCATGGTCCCACAATAGCAGAAATCTGAGGTATGACTCCGCTTGAAAGTGTATTTCTTAGAAAAATATCAGCGTAACCGCCAAGCGATACGACTCCTTCCTGTATCCTTGCACCTCCGCTGTCGTTTATGCCGATTACCGGAACTCCAATTTTCATCGCAAGATCCATAACCTTGCAGATTTTTTTTGCATAATATTCGGCAAGCGAACCTCCAAGTATCGTAAAGTCCTGAGAAAAAACACATACAGTTCGTCCCTCTATTTTTCCTGTTCCGGTAATTACTCCGTCAGTATAATATCTTTGCTTATCGAGATCAAAATCATGCGACTGATGTCTAACAAATAAATCTATTTCTTCAAAACTTCCCTCATCAAGCAACAATTCAATTCTTTCTCTTGCTGTAAGTTTTCCCTTTTTATGCTGAGAATCAACTCTCTTCTGTCCACCTCCTTTTAAAGCTTCTGCCCTGATTTCCCGTAATTCTTTTAGTTTATCTTTCATCTTCTAATGTTTAAATAATTTACATATTACAAATTATAATATATGCTTTTTCTCTTCAAGTCCGCTAATTTTGACTTCATTTTAAATATATTTTTAGTTTTGAAAAATTATTTATGATTAATTAAAACTGTGCGAAGTGTCAGCGGAATTTGCGTATAAGTCTCTGTATAATCTGCGTGAGATGTCTGCGGAATCTGCGTGAGATGTCTGCGGTATCTGCGTGAAAGTCTCTGCGGTATCTGCGTGAAAGTCTCTGCGGAATCTGCGTGAAAGTCTCTGCGGAATCTGCGTTAGGTGTCTGCGGAATCTGAGCGAGAGTCTGCGAAATCTGCGTTAGGTGTCTGCGGAATCTGCGAGAGAGTCTGCAGAATCTGTGCGAGAAAGTCTGCGGAATCTGCGAGAGTCTGCGGAATCTGCGAGAAAGTCTCTGCGTTATCTGCGAGAGAGTCTCTGCGGAATCTGCGAGAGAGTCTCTGCGGAATCTGCGTGAAAGTATCTGTGGAATCTACGTTAGGTGTCTGCGAAATCTGCGAGAAAGTCTGCGTAATCTGCGAGTGAGAGTCTGCGAAATCTGCGAGAGAGGGTCTGCGTAATCTGCGTGAAAGTCTCTGCGTTATCTGCGAGGAAGTCTCTGCGGTTTCTGCGTGAGAGAGTCTCTGCGGAATCTGCGAGAAAGTATCTGTGGAATCTACGTTAGGTGTCTGCGAAATCTGCGAGAAAGTCTGCGTAATCTGCGAGTGAGAGTCTGCGAAATCTGCGAGAGAGGGTCTGCGTAATCTGCGTGAAAGTCTCTGCGTTATCTGCGAGGAAGTCTCTGCGGTTTCTGCGTGAGAGAGTCTGCGTAATCTGCGAGAAAGTCTCTGTGGAATCTGCGAGAAAGTATCTGCGTTATCTGCGAGAAACTTCAACGAAATCTGCGCGAGAGTCTGCGGAATCTGCGCGAGAGTCTGCAGAATCTGTGCGAGAAAGTCTGCGGAATCTGCGAGAGTCTGCGGAATCTGCGAGAAAGTCTCTGCGTTATCTGCGTGAAAGTATCTGTGGAATCTACGTTAGGTGTCTGCGAAATCTGCGAGAAAGTCTGCGTAATCTGCGAGTGAGAGTCTGCGAAATCTGCGAGAGAGAGTCTGCGTTATCTGCGTGAAAGTCTCTGCGTTATCTGCGAGGAAGTCTCTGCGGTTTCTGCGTGAGAGAGTCTGCGTAATCTGCGAGAAAGTCTCTGTGGAATCTGCGAGAAAGTATCTGCGTTATCTGCGAGAAA
>JABAQZ010000020.1:0-104854 GCA_019187405.1 Ignavibacteria bacterium | reverse complement strand
ATCTGCGTGAAAGTCTCTGCGTTATCTGCGAGGAAGTCTCTGCGGTTTCTGCGTGAGAGAGTCTGCGTAATCTGCGAGAAAGTCTCTGTGGAATCTGCGAGAAAGTATCTGCGTTATCTGCGAGAAACTTCAACGAAATCTGCGCGAGAGTCTGCGGTTTCTGCGTGAGAGTCTCTGCGTAATCTGCTTGAAAGTCTCTGCGGTATCTGCGTTAGGTGTCTGCGAAATCTGCGAGAAAGTCTCTGCGGAATCTGCGAGGGAGTCTCTGCGGAATCTGCGTGAAAGTCTCTGCGGAATCTGCGTGAAAGTCTCTGCGGTATCTGCGTGAAAGTCTCTGCGGAATCTGTGAGAAACTTCAACGGAATCTGCGAGAGTCTGCGGAATCTGCGAGAAAGTCTCTGTGGAATCTGCGTGAAAGTATCTGTGTTATCTGCGTGAAAGTCTCTGCTCAATCTGCGTGAAAGTCTCTGCGTTATCTGCGAGGAAGTCTCTGCGGTTTCTGCGTGAAAGTCTCTGCGTAATCTGCGAGAAAGTCTCTGTGGAATCTGCGAGAAAGTATCTGCGTTATCTGCGAGAAACTTCAACGAAATCTGCGCGAGAGTCTGCGTAATCTGCGTGAAAGTCTCTGCGGTATCTGCGTGAAAGTCTCTGCGGTATCTGCGTGAAAGTCTCTGCGGTATCTGCGTGAAAGTCTGCGGTATCTGCAAGAAACTTCAACGGAATCTGCGAGAGTCTGCGGAATCTGCGAGAAAGTCTCTGCGTTATCTTCGAGAAAGTCTCTGCGTTATCTGCGTGAAAGTCTCTGCGGTATCTGCGAGAAAGTCTCTGCGGTATCTGCGAGAAAGTCACTGCACTATCTGCACACAAATTCTTCAGATTCTCTTAATGTCTGCTCCTAAATCCCTTAACTTCAAATCTATCTCCTCATATCCCCTGTCAATGTATATCGCACCATTTACTACCGACTCCCCCTTTGCTATCACCCCTGCTATCAAATACGAAAATCCAGCTCGAAGATCAGGTACATCTATTGCCGCTGCCCTAAGTTCCGTAGGTCCTTTTACTACTGCACTGTGAAAGTAATGCGTATTTGCAAATCTACATTGCAATCCTCCAAGACATGTATCATATAATTCAATCTCCGCTCCCATTTTGTTAAGCTCTTTAACATAACCAAACCTTTCCTCATATACCGTCTCATGAACTATTGATATCCCCCTTGCCTGTGTCATCAATATTACAAACGGCTGCTGCCAGTCCGTCATAAATCCAGGATGCACGTTTGTCTCTATCGGTATCGATTTCAACTCGCCATCATAATAAAATCTAATCCCGCTTTCTCCTATTTCAAATTTTCCTCCAACTCTCCTTATGGTATTTAAAAATGTAATCAGATTCTCCTGAACTGCGTTCTCTATAAATATGTCTCCCTTTGATGCAAGCCCGGCACACGCAAAAGATGCTGCCTGATTTCTGTCCGGAATAACATAATGCTCCGCTCCGTTAAGCCGGTCAACACCTTCAATGGTTATTTTCCTGTCTGTACTTATCTCAATTATTGCTCCCATCTTTTGTAAGAATTTTATCAAATCAATAATCTCCGGCTCTACCGCTGCATTTGTCAATACTGTCCTTCCCTTTGCAAGTGTACTTGCTATAATTATGTTTTCGGTTGCCCCGACACTCGGATAATCAAGACTTATGTTATTACCCCTCAATCCATCCGTGCTGAGTATGTAGTAATCATCTTTTATTTCAACGTTGCAGTTTAATCTCTTCAATGACTCAATGTGAAAATTTACTGGCCTTGTGCCGATTCTGCATCCCCCAGGTATTGGTATCTCTGCTTTTCCCGTTCTGTGAAGTAACGGACCAGCAAGCAGTATTGCTATCCTGTTTTTATTTCCGAGAATTTCCGAAATATGCGTATTCAAAATTTTTTCAGTCCTGACAGTAAGTAAATCTCTGTCCGTATGTATCTTGCTTCCCGCAGATTCACATATTTCTATCGTTACCGCAAGATCGCTTATTTTGTTAGGAGAGTTATGTAATATACAATTCTTATCAGTCAGCATTGAAGCTACAAGCAGTTTAGTTGCCGAATTTTTAGCTCCGCTTATCTTTACTCTCCCATGTAATGGATATCCGCCGTTTATAATAAATTTTGATACAAGAGATGACAATTATGATTTTGTTTATTTTAAGAATTGAATTTTTGAGGTAATGTTTTATTCTTTCCAGAATCCCATCTCGCCGAATTTCTTTATCCTGCTGTCAAGTAATTTTTCTTTTTTTATTTTTTTTACTCCTGCAAGCTCTTCTACTAACACTCCCTTAAGTATTGCTGCGGCTTTTTCATGATCCCTGTGAGCGCCACCCTCCGGCTCTTCTATTATTCTGTCAATGATTTTCAATTTCAACATGTCCTGTGATGTTAACTTCAGAGATTCGGCTGCCTGCTCTTTAAAATCCCAGCTTCTCCAAAGTATCGATGAACATGACTCAGGCGATATTACCGAATACCAGCAATATTGAAGCATTAATACACGATCCCCAAGTCCGATTCCCAATGCACCTCCCGATGCCCCCTCACCTATAATAACTGCTATTATTGGTACCTGCAACTTTGACATCTCAAATAGGTTTCTCGCAATTGCTTCCGCCTGTCCGCGTTCTTCAGCTTCTATTCCAGGATATGCACCCGGTGTGTCAATTAAAGTGATAACAGGTTTATTAAATTTTTCAGCAAGTTTCATTAGCCTGAGCGCTTTCCTGTATCCCTCTGGATTCGGCATCCCGAAGTTTCTGTAAATATTGGATTTCGTATCCCTTCCCTTCTGCTGACCTATTATCATTACTGTTTCTTCTCCAAGCTTTGCAAATCCTCCAACTATTGCTTTATCGTCGCTATAGCGCCTGTCTCCATGTAGCTCTATGAAATTTTCTGTCATGAGATAAATGTAATCAAGCGAATATGGTCTCTCCGGATGACGTGCCAACTGTACTATCTGCCACGGTGTTAGATTTTCAAAAACTTCTTTCCTTAATGAATTCACCTTGGATTCAAGTTTGTTGATTTCATTTGATATGTCAAATTTATCCGCCATCTTTCTCATCTCGGAAATTTTCTTCTCAAGCTCTATGATTGGTTTTTCAAATCCAAGAATATTTTGTACAGCCATTAATCAATTCTATTTTTTAAATACGGAAAAAAATGTTTTTAATAATATCTCGGTATCTAATAGTATGCTCTGATTCTTTGCATAAAATATGTTAAAATTATCCATTTCCTCTTCTGTAATGCCATTGTAATAATTCAACTGAATTAATCCCGTCAGCCCTCTCTTACCTGTATAATTTAACCTGTTGTTTTCCTGCCATACAGGATATCCGACAAAACTGTACTTCCCAGTAAATACTTCCGGAAGTAAAAACAATTTTGAAACTTTTTTTGAAAACTCCATCCCTGAAAACCTTTTCAATAAATATATTACCGGATAAATGGTAACGAGAAGTAAAAAAGATAACAAGAGATCAAACAGCCTTTTTAAAAATATATTTAATTTATTATTAATATTGTATTCAATTTCTATTAAATTAATTTCATCCAAACTGTTAGTGTTTAACTTTGAAAGTATCAACTCTTTCCCTGATGGGAATATTTTGAATCTGACATTCCTATTTCTGAAGTCCCAGATGAGATTAAGTATATCCTGATTTGAAAAATAATTTCCGGTAAATACTACTTCGTCAAATTTTCCAATCTGAATCGTCTCCTCAAGCTCCGATATGCTTTTCTTCTTTCCGATCTCATCAAAATGCGAAACATTATATTTTGAATTTAACTTGTCTTCGGTATTCTGATTCAACTTCTCCTTTCCCACTATGAGAAGATTTACCTTGCTGAGAAGTATATTCTTGGAAACAAAAAACATGTAAGATTTTACGACTGCCCTCCAAAATATCAAAAATACTAAACCGAATAGCGTGGATGCAAGTATTACACCCCTCGAAAATGCATACTCATTGAAGAAATATGTAATTGAAGAGTTTATAAAAAAACCAATGATTAATCCGTTGAATGCCTTTTTTACCGATAGAAAATTTTTCTTTGAATACAACCCCATTACCGAAAATATGATCAGCCATACTATAAGATATACAGTAATTATAAATAAATATTCAGGAGTTGGAAAAATATCAAATCTTATTTTTATCGAAAGTATAAAAGCCAGAAATAAAAATCCTATGTCAATTAACGGTATGAATATGTATGCAGAAATTCTCTTCAGATATGAAATAAATGACCTCCCGTAAATTCCCAACTGTATCATAATCGACAGAATCCTCGGCAGCCCGGTAAAATTCTTCCTTACAAATATTTTCATCGCTCCGTAAAAATTATTCACATAAGAAAGATTTGTTTTCCTTGTGCTTTCACCTTTGAAGTGAATTGTAGTTACTTCAGGGAAATAATATATCTTGTATCCCTTTTTCTTTATCCGAAAACAAAGATCAAGATCCTCTCCGTACATAAAGTAGTCTTCATCAAATAATCCGGTTTCTTCAAGTACTTTTTTCGGTATAAACATAAACGCTCCGCAAATTGCATCCGTCTCATGAGTAATGTTTTCATCAAGATATGTAAGATTGTATTTGCCGAATATTTTACTTTTTGGAAATAATTTAGACAAACCAGTAATTCTCGATAATGCCACCGACAATGTTGGAAAACTCCTTCTGCATGCTGAATCAAGTTTTCCGTTTGCAAGTATAAGCTTGGACGTAACTGCTCCTGCATCAATGTGTCTCCCGCAAAATTCAATTAATCTTTCAAATGTACCCTCCTCAAGTAATGTATCGGGATTTAATATTAGTAGGTATTTACCGGAAGCAAGCTTCAATGCCATGTTGTTTGCTTTTGAAAAACCTATGTTAACATCATTCCTTATTACTTTTACTTCCGGATACTTTGCTGTTATATGATCGGCGCTTCCGTCAATTGAATTGTTATCTACAAAAAAAATTTCTATTGCATATTTTCCGGAATTTGCTTTGTATATTGACGAGATACAGTTATCTACAAGATCTTTAACATTGTAATTTACTATTACTACAGATACATCCGTCATTTACAATTTATAATTTTCCGGTGAGCGATTTAAACTTTAATTTCCATACCATGAAGTAAGCTTCATATACTACTTTCTTCGACATCTTTGATTCCCCTTCTCTTCTGTCAATGAATAGTATAGGCACTTCAAATATCCTGAATCCCTTTTTAAAAAATTTAAACTTCATCTCTATCTGAAATGAATAACCGTTTGACTTTACTTCGTCAAGATTTATCTGCTTTAATGCAGAAACCCTGTAACACATAAATCCCGCAGTAGTATCCATTACTTTAAGCCCGGTAATCATCCTTGTATAAACACTTGCCATATAACTCATAATCAGTCTTCTCAAAGGCCAGTTGAGTACCGAAATTCCGTTTATGTATCTCGACCCAATTACAAGATCATAACCCTCCAAAATTTTTTCTATAAATACTTTCAAATACTTTGGATCATGTGAAAAATCGGCATCCATTTCAAAAACAAAATCATAATTTTTTTCTATCGCATATCTGAATCCGGCAAGATATGCCGTTCCTAATCCCGATTTCTTTTCTCTCTTAAGCAGATTAACTTTTTCATTATTCATTTCTTCGACTAACTTTGCCGTCCCGTCAGGCGAATTGTCATCCACAACCAACACATTGAAATCATTGTCTCCGCCGGAATTCTTCAATACCTCTGGGATGATTTTTACAATGTTGTCAGCTTCATTATATGTCGGTATAATGACAAGTATTCTGTTCAATTCTAATGCCCTTTCATTAATATAATTACTATAATTGTATTTATCATTATCCTGAAATCTAATTTTAAACTCATGTTCTCTATATAATAAAAATCATACTGCAGTTTTGTCCTGACATCTTCAAGTGAAGAATCATACTTATGCTTTATCTGCGCCCAGCCGGTAATACCCGGCTTTATTGTTAACCTTTTATAATAATATGGTATTTCTTTTTTAAGCTGTTCCACAAAAAAAGGTCTTTCAGGTCTAGGACCTATTAGACTCATTTCGTTCTTAAGTACATTTATCATTTGAGGTACTTCATCTATGTATGTTTTTCTTAAAACTCTCCCAAGCTTGGTTATCCTCGGATCTTTTTCTCCTGCCCACTCGGGTCCGTATTCTTCCGAATTCTCAACCATCGATCGGAATTTATATATGTTAAACTCCTTACCTTTTCTTCCAACCCTGATCTGCTTGTATAATACCGGACCTTTCGATGTCACTTTTATCAGAAAAGATACAATCAACAAAAGTGGTGACAATATTAACAAAGTTAATACTGATATCCCTATGTCAATTATCCTTTTCGTTAGCTTGCCTGCCGGACTCATGATGTCAGGCATCACTTCTATTAGCGGTACACCGTATATCTGATTAGTCTTGGCCATTCCGCTTACAATCTCATACATGTCAGGAAGAATTTTCAGATTAACTTTTTCTTCCGTACAGTATTTGAAAATTTCTGCAAGATGATCCTTTTCAGCAGTTTCCAGTGCTATTAGTATTTCGGATATCTCTTGCTCTTTTATAATTTCTGAAATATCACTGAGCTTCCAGCCTGATTCCTTTTCATTGTTCCTGTTAAGTGAGATAAATCCCAATACTTTGTACCCAAGCTGTGGAAATTTTTCCGTCATTACTTTTAGCTCTTTGGCTTTTTCTCCCTTCCCTACAATAAGTGTATTTCTTAGTCCGATTCCTTTCTCAAGCAGATTCCTCTGAACACTCCTGATTATTATTCTTCCCGCACTTACGCAAATTGCCATCAATAACCAGTATATAAGAATGAGAAATCTGGAAATTATCGGAGCGTTATCCATGTAATCATCGATGAATATTATAAAGAACAATATAAAACATCCGGCAGATACGGCTTTTAATACCGACGAAAATTCATCAAACCTCGATCTTACAAACCAGTGCTGATACAATCCGGCAAATGAAAATATTATAAGCCAGTATATGTAAACTACAATCAATGGAATCAAAAATGCGGGTGGATTTGCATACATAATCCACCCCGACTCCACTCTGATATAATAATAAACTGCCCAGGCAAGGTTGATGAATATCAGATCGGAAATGAATAAGAAAAATTTTTCTTTTTTTGGGGACAATTACTTTATTGAATTAATTCAAAATCACTTTTGCAAATTATATAATTGATGACATAAAGAAAATAATAAACAAAATATTGCCCAATCATTTCCATTACTGGAATCTTATCAGTAAATTTATTAATCAGCTAAAAAAATGTATATTTTTAATAATTTTAAAATTTTTAAAATTTTTTATGTATGCTTCTTCTTATTAATCATGATTCTGAATCTTTCTTTTCATAATAACATATTTATTATTTATTCTGATTTCTAAATCAGACTTTTTATAAGCTTATCAATTTCTTCTGTTCGTTTTTTAAATGAAAAGTTATCCCTGATTCTGTGATATCCTTTTTCTCTAATTTCTCCGTATAATTTTTCATCTGTGACAAGTTTTTTTATTCCATTAAATATACTTACAGGATCATCGGGATTTACAAATACAGCATAATCCCCTGTAACTTCCGATACGGCTCCGTTTAAACTTGTTACAACCGGCGTTCCGCAAAGCATACTTTCAGCTATCGCCATCCCAAATCCTTCATAACTGGTTGGCTGGACATACACTTTACTTTTTTGGTATAACTCAATCTTTTCTTCATCTGTTATACTTCCTGTCATTATTACCTTATTTGATAGCTTTAAACGTTCGATTTTTTCTTCTACCATTCCATATCCGTCATCTTCTTTTCTCCCAACTATGTATAACTTGTAATCAGGAAACTCATTCAAAAAAATTGAAAAAGCTTCTATAATTTCCAGTACTTTTTTCCGTTCTATATTTAGCTTTATTAATCTCGTAACTGTTAATATTATATTCTCGCGTCTTCGATCACTGTATCTGTATTTTTCTTCATCAATTGCATGATAAACTAAGTTTGGATTCTTTGTCTGAAAATTCTTCAGATCTTCTAATTCGATTTTTGAAGTTGCTATCTGAATATCCGAATACTTTAAAGAAAATTTAATAAACATTTTTATATAAAATGGTCTGTATTTGTAACCTTGTTTTGATGGATCCGAAAAATGTATATTCCCAATCATTATAACGGGTCTTTTCTTTAGTTTTGCTTTCAGTAACGGGATTATACCCGAACTCCACCACCAAACAAAATATAAATCACAGTCAGGTAAATTGAAATAATCATTACATAATATTACTTTATATCCTAATTTTCTTAAAATTTTAATGTCATTTGAATAAAAATCTATCCTGTTAAATAGTTCAATGTCTGGGACTCTTGCAAAATAGCATATACTTATGCTTTTCATTTCACACTATGAATTTAATTTCTCAATTAAATCTCGATAAACCATAACTGAATTATTTATGGAAAAAAATTTTTCAAAATATATTCTGGAATTATCTCCCATTTTTTTTCTTAATTCTGTGTTATCTTTAATCATCATTACTCTTCTTACAAATTCATCCGTATCTTTATAAACAGTAAAACCACAATTTGCTGCTTCTATAATTTTGCTTACTTCAGAATCAGGTCGACATAATGCTATTATGGGTTTACCCGAAGCTAAAATTGTATATAACTTGCTTGGCATTAGTAAACCTTCCAAATTTTCCTCATATGTTAAAATGGATATATCTGCAGAATTTAACGAAAACGGTAATACAGATTTATCAAGATATGGAAAAAACTTAACATTTGTAAGTTTATGCTCTCTTGATAAATTTTCCAACTTATTTTTTTTTACTCCGTCTCCTATAAATACATAAAGTATTTTTTCATCCTTTGTCTTGACGGCTGCTTCAATAATCTTTTCAAGTTCATACGAAGCACCCAAATTCCCTGAATAAAGAACTATAAACTTATCTCCAATTCTGTTTTCACTTTTAAAATTTTCTCCTTTCTGTGTAGAAGGATATATAAAATTCCCGTCTGCCCAATTATTTATTTTTAAAACTCTTTCAGTGTTATTAATATTCATGAATTTAAGTTTATTTAATATCACTGCCTTCATTGTTTCGCTTAAGACAATTACAAATTCTGCTGAACTTAAAATCTTGTAATCAACTAATTTCCAGATTTTATGAAGAATACCTCCTCTTTTAATATAATCCAATTTAACCGCTTTCTCAGGAAAAACATCGTGAACAAGAAAAATAAATTTCTTCCCCTGTATTTTATTTATAAGATATCCAAGAAAAGGCAAAAATGGGGGATTTGAAACTATAAGTAATGGTGTTTTAGTTTTATTCCTTATTAAATACAATAATGCATTTGTAAAAAAAGTAATTGAGTTTGTAATCTGACCAATAAGTTTATTCTTATTTAATCTTGTAGACCATATTCTTCTGATCTTAACTGAATAGTAATCCTCTTTTTGACTTGATGGAATTTTATAAGAATATGATGGATATCCTGTTATTACCTCAACTATGATTCCTAATTTCGAAAGCTCAACTGACAATTCTGTCAATAACTGACCTGTACTTGCTATATCCGGATAAAAGTATTGAGTTAAAATTAAAACCTTCATTTGTAATGTTAATTTTCCTGCTTTATTAATTTTATTAATTCAAGGCGGAAGAATAAACATCTTCATAATTATTAATAAAAGATTTAATTGAGTATTTGGAAATTGTCTCCAATGCATTCATTTGAATTTTCTTATAAGTTATCTTGTCGTATTTTAATTTTTTTATCGCTTCTTTAATTTCATTAATATTATCTCCGTCTATTATTATTCCGTTAAATCCGTTCTTAATAATGTCACCAATACCGCCTACGTCTGTAGTGATTACAGGAATTCCCAATGCCATTGACTCCATTAATACAAAAGGTATTCCTTCAAATCTTGATGTTAAAATTAAAGCATCCATTTCCATGTAATAATCGTAAATGTTTTCTTTATAACTTAATATGCTTACAATATCTTCAAGTTTATTTTTTTTTATCATATCAGTTAACATATCTCTGTTCTCGCCTTCTCCTATCAATAAAATTTTTAAACCTTCAATCTCTTTTCCTATTACAGTGGACGCTTTAATTATTCTTTCCTGGGCTTTTTGATAAGTCAATCTTCCGATATTCCCAAGAATAAAATTTTCATTTTCATTTTTATCTACGCGTAACTTTAAATCTTTGTATTTATCCAGATTATCAGTTTTTATCCCATTATAAATTACTTTGATCTTATGTTCTTTGAATTTGAAATACTTTATCAAATAAGATTTGTCTTTTTGTGAAATTGCAATTATGTAGTCAGAATAATATTGTTTTAAATGCTCATGTATAAAAGTAAAAAAATTTAATTTACGAAGCTTCTCCTCGGTAAAAAATAACCCGTGCTTTGTTTCAACAACTATTTTTATTCCTATTAACTTTGACAATATACACGGAATTATTCCGTTGTTAGCATGAACAATATCATATTTTTCCTCTTTGATATGTTTCAAAAGGTTTAATGTACCTTTAAGTGAAAATTTGTTCATCTTTCCGTTATTATATACAAACTCTCTAATTCCATATTTATTCATTATATCAGAAAGCTGTCCTCTTTCAGGTGTTGCTATTACAACTGAATATTTTTCTTTATTTAAATTTGATGCTAATTCTATAGCATATTTTTCTGTACCATTTAAACTGCAATTCCCGACAACAAGTAATAATTTTAATTTCAAATTAAAGAATTTATGTAAAGATTCAACATTCCCTTGTATTGATTAAATTTCTGTTCTCTCTTACCAAAAAATTTTGGTCTTAAATATAAAAAAATGATTCTAAAAAATATTCCTGTAATATGCATAATTGTAATAACGATTCTTTTAAAAGAATTAAAATTTTTCTGCATATACAAGATTTTACTCTTATTCATGTGATAAAAATACAGATTTTCTCCTTCATAACTCCTGACACTGCTTCTTTCAAAATGCATCACTCTATAATCTTTAAGGCATTTAATTTTATAACCGGCTTTTTTAATCCTTAATTGAATATCTACATCCTCATAATACAAAAAAAAATTCTCATCAAAACCATTAATTTTTTCATAAATACTCCTTTTGATTAATATAAACGCTCCTATTAACCAGTCAACTTCAACCGCTTCATTCTTAGAATTTAACAGTTTTTTGTTTAATCTTTTTATTATCAAATTAGAACCAAAGCCTATTGCCTGAATATATTCCCAAAAGTATCCGGGAAATTTATTGTATGTATAAATCATATTTCCTGATTCATCCTCAAGTACTACTCCAATAGCACCGCATTCTTTATCTCTTTCCATGTAATCAACCATCCCTTTTAATATGTTGCTCCTGAATTCAATATCCGGATTTACAATCAAACAATACTTTCCTGAAGATTGTTTTACTCCTATATTACATCCAGAGCCGAATCCATTATTATTATCATTATAAATAATCTTTACTTCAGGAAATAATCCGCCTAATTCTTTTATACCTTTTTCAACAGATGCATTATCCACTATGATAATTTCAATTTTCAGCAATTCTGAAAAATCAATTATAGATTTTATGCATTTCTTTATGTGACTTAAGGTATTGTAGTTAACTATAATGATAGAAACATCCATTACTTACTCATTAAATTATATTTCCAAAAAAAACTGCGTTCTGAAAATTAAGATGTACATCATTATATTCAGTATGTAGGTTTATTGGGAGAATAACAAAACCAACCGCTCGAACTTGGTAGTATAATTTCTCCAGGATTATTAACTGTCTTTTTAATCTTTTTCTTATTGTTTATAACTGCATGAAAATTAAACCAACCCTTTAAATTTTTATTTCCCGAATTAACTCTCCACTGCCTGGACGGATGTCTGTTTACATATATCTTTAATCCATTTTCATATTCAATTATTGCTTGAGACAAAAAATCTTTTGAATTGAATTTATCAAAAGAATATGGAAATGCTTTTATATATTCAGATAAAGAATACAATTTCCCATTATTGTGATATATAATTTTTTTCACTTTGCTGTTTCCATACAACAACTGTAAAGGATATACATAATTATATTCAATATTTGCCATAACTTCATAATTATATGAATTTGATTGAATAAATCCTCCATGGCCATATGCTATTTCAGTTGCAGTATATATTAATAAAGAATCCTTGCTTCTACCCATATGTTGCCAATAATTGTCTTTTAAAAAAAACCTTTCTAAATATCCCAATCCGTGAACCATAGCCTTTTCATGCATTTTCAATAAATCAAAATCAACGATTAACGGAAGATAATAACCGGATTTACCGGAGGAATTCACCGGGTCCGTAGTTTCTATCTGAGGTGCAATATCGTCAAAATATCCTATATAAAGAAAATGATTGTAGCCCTCAGAACTTACAGGACCTCTATGAATTTTTCTTAATGTATTTCCAACATTTTTGTAATTTTCATAAGTCCCTTTAAACATCCCAGCGTATTGAACCCGATAATCATAATCTATATAATCAGAAGGATTTCTAGCTGCTTTAACATCAATGAAAGAAGCATTTGTATTAAATAACATTTTTACTTTACTTGATATATCATTTATATATTGATTAATTCTGGAAGGCTTCATTAAATAAGATTGACCATACTTGTTCTTCCATGCTTTAATAAATTCACCATCAGGCGTAAGACCGACGTCTTCATTCTTGAAATAAATTCCATTTGTATAAAAATCAGTATAGTTCTCATGAAGAGAAAATAAAATATTCTTAGATCTGCAATAATTACTTAAGCTTTTTAAAGCTGAATCTCCTCCGTAATCTGAATTGGAAGGTAATACTTCAGGAAGTTTATTATCATATCCACCGTTCTGCCAGTTATGAATTATTAACCATAAATTTTTACAGTCATTATTAATAAGTTTCCTTGTTCTTTTGTGAATTCTGCTAAAGCCTTCATCCCAATTGTCAAATACAACATTTCTCATTGAAATATTTTTATATCCTGATACAGGATTAGGTATATTGGGAAAAGTTTCTGTGATTTCTGGAGAACACGTCAAATATATAGTTTCTTCCATTGCATTATATTTGCCGTCTGTTTTAGGAAAATAAGCTGCATTCTGAGAATAATATACAGAACTGCTCGAGAATATTTTATTTTCAGGATAAATCTGTGATGAATTAGTTTTATTCCAGTCAAAAAACATTGAAGTAAATAAATCGTTTGAATACAATATACCAAAAGTAGTCAGATACGGAATTTTTACAATTACCGGGCTAATAGCATCCTCGCATCTGTCGAGCTGTATTGAGAAACAATTTGAATAATCAGATCGATAATTCGGATCAATCATCCCTAAATCTTTCAAATTAATAATTAAGGTTTTTCCGGATATTTTTATGTTAAAGCGGAAATGAAAATAAGAATTACTGTTTGTTTTCATAATCCAATCAGTTGCTATATAATTTCCCCCTATTATAATTTTCTTGTTTTCAAATTCCACTCCATCTGACCACGAATAATATTCTCTTCCATAACTATCTTTTATACTTACTCCTCCATAATAGCTTGGATAGAACGAATAATCCTTAAACGATACTTTGATGCCGTTAAATGAATAACCTCTTTCAATATCATATTTATATTCTATTGTACAATCTTTTCCAATATATATAAACTTGTAAATATTGTTTATTTGATCATACTCTATTTTATTAATGAAATTTGAATTACCTGATCCGGGTAATGCAGATTCCTGAGAATGAATATCAATAGCAGATATTAAAAAAATTAATATTCCTGTAATTACAGTATATACTAGCATTCCAGTGATTTAAATATTTTCCAATTTCTTAGATTAAAAAATAATCTAAAACAATTTATAAAAGTTATTAGAAAAATGTTACATTTTCATGTTTCCTCTAAATTTTTCTTTAACAATATTACAAAATTCTTTCGAGAAATTTTTATTTAAAAGTAAAATAAATAACTTTATCTGATTTTCAACCATTCCAATAATTTTTTTTTCCTTAAAATAAAGTTTGATCATATATATATACGAATCAAGAGTCGCCCTAATTGCAGAATCTTTGATTTTATCATCAGCATACACCAAATATTTATTAAACAATTTAATTTTCATTTCCTGAATTTTCACTTTGTTCTCAAATTTTCTCGTTATACTTCCATGTTCACGGATTCTTACCAGATTACGGTTAATAAATAGTATATCAACATTTTCAGATATTTTTAGCCAAAGAGAATAATCTTCATTTAATAAAGTGAAATTCTTTTCATCAAACATATTTTTTAATAAAAGCTTCTTATCCATAATCACTGAAGGCGTAAGCATATAATTTGTCCTTACAAGAATATCTGTTGAAAGCAGTAAATCTTCATTTATATTAAAATAATTATTTTTAATTATGCAGTTATCTTTATCTATAAGATATGCATTACTGCAGACAACTCTATATTTCTTTAGATACTCAAGCTGAATTTCGAGCTTATCAGGTTCCCATAAATCATCATCATCACAAAATGCAATAAACTCTCCTGATGAAATTTTTATTCCTTCATTTCTTAATTTAGAAATGTTGTTAATTCTCCCAGCATTTTTGTAAATAATTTTATCATTTTTTAAACTTTTAACTCTTAATAAAGTATCGTCCTCTGATCCGTCGTCAATAACGATTATTTCAAAGTCCTTATATGTTTGATTTAAAATTGACTGTAAACATTGACTCAAATAACTTGACCTGTTTAATGTAGGTATTAATATACTTACCATTCTATTTCTTGAAATACTGTTTAAATATTTCTCCTATTCCTTCCAAATCGGCTCTTTTAAAATTCAGGAATGCCCATACTACCATGACAATAAATACCATTAAATAACTAATTGCATTAATATTAATTGTTGCCAATGTAATCAGAAATATTGAAAGAATACTACTTATTAAAAGTTTTAATAATGATATGCTAAATGTAAAATTCAATATTTTCATGGTTACTGCAAGATTCAAAATAAAGTGTAAAAAATATGAGCACAAATAAGATATAGATACACTGTCAAGATTAAAAGTAAAATAATTTAACATTAAAAGGTAAATTGAAATTAAATTCACATTCAAAATAATATCCAAAATCAAAAAAACAAATATTTTTGATCTTGGGATTAGCCACAAACCTAATACCCATGATAATGCCTTGAAAAGATCCCCCGCAAATTGGTATTTGAATAGAGATTCTGCATTCGAAAATTCATTCGTGTATAATATTAAGATTATGTAGTTTCGAAAAACTATAAGAAAAGAAATTAAGGGTATTAATACTACTAAAATAAATCTTAGCGTATTAATTAACTCTTCATTTAATTCTTTGATTCCCGTAATGCCAGATATTTTAGGAAAAGAATAACTGGAAAGAGAAGTAAAAATAAATCCAAAATAAAAAATTGAAATATTGTAAACACTCTGAAATAAACCGTTTCCTTCAGTTCCGAAATTTTCAATGGTGATTCTTTTTAAAATAATTATACTGATCTGATGTATAGATCCTGCAAATAATATTGCAATACTGATCTTTGAAATATCCTTGATAAATTTCTTATCTATTTTAGACTTAAAATTAAATATCCCGGTTAACTTTTTTCTCTTTAATAGAATATATAAAATTAAGATGAATGAAATATAATTAATCAAAAGCCCTATCAGTGAACCTATTAATCCAAAAAAGTAAGTTAATGGAACTGAGGCTGCCAAAGAAATAACCGAACTGAAAATAAGAGTCTTTACATAAATATTAATGTCCTTAATCCCTTTAACATACGCCTCATAAATATTATAAATCATTATGAATGGAATAAATATACATAAAAACTTTACATAACCATAATAATCAGTATTTCCAAACAACATTACAGAAATATCTTTTGAAAAGAAAAAAATAATTAGAAAGAATAGTATTGACGGATAAAACAATATCTTTATTACCGAACTGAAAATTTCTGTATTGGAATTTGGGTTTTGAGCAATATGCTTGATAATACCAGTTGGCAACCCAAGAGGGAGCAAAAAATTTAAAAAGTTTAGAAGTGATGTAAACTGAGATAAAACCCCCATTCCGTTTACTCCTAAAAAAACTGAATACATTTTATTTTTTAGAAATCCGGATAAAAAATTTACAATAGTTGAAACCAGAATTTTTGAACTTACTTTGAATAGGTCTTTAATATTCCGGATTATTAAGGTTTATGGAATGAATTTTATACGAAACAGAAATTAAAAACCATATAAAAACTGTAATAGCTCCAAAAGGAGTAAAATATGGTTCGAAAAAGAATATTATTAACAGAACCAATAATGAAGCCTGCAGACCGGCAACAAAAGGAAAGAAATTATTCTTAATTTTTCTTGAAAAGAAAGAATAATATATCGCTTTGATATAAAAACTGAAGTAAAGCAAAAATCCTATTAACCCTAATTCAAGAATTAAACCAAGGTATGTACTATGAGAGTGGTTAGTAACTACAAAATAATTGCTAAAAACGGTATCCCTCAATTTGATATAAGAATCGAAACCATATCCTAACAGTAAATTCTCCTTTATTAATTCTATTGAAGTCAACCATGCCTGAATTCTGCCAAGCGTTGAAATATCGGCATAAAAATTAATAACTGATGTAAGTCTATCTGTTATTAATCCCCAAAAAAGAAAAACAGCAATAAAGAAAAAAATTGATATGGGAATTATCAGCCTGGGTTTTTTGAAAATAAATATTATCAAAGCTAATACTACACCTAAAAGTACTGCCCGCGTCTGAGTTAATATTAATCCAGTTATTAATATCAATAAAGATAAAATGTAAATTTTTTTGGAAGTATCTTTACTGTAAATGAGAATTGAAATATTAAATATTATCAGAAGCATTAAAAAAGCTGCTACAAGATTATAATGCTGCCAGAATGAAGGAATTCGCATGGAAAATTTAAACCCGATTTCATAAAAAGTAAATATGGAATAAAATGAAATAATACAACCTGCTATTAAAGAAAAATCCATAAAATTCTTTAAGAATTTATAGAATTCTGAATTTTCAATATTTATAACTAGAATAAAAATCAGAAAAGGTGAAATAATTATCAGACTGTAATGTAATAATCCTGTACTTAAAACTGGAGAAATTATTACTGTATATATACCCCACAAAATGAGACTCACCCATAATAACAAATCAGGCGTAATTATTTTCAAAGATTGTGAAGTAAGAAAATATACAAAGCAAAAAATAAGGGAAATGTTTATTACTATACTTAAATCAAATAAAAGAAATACAGGAATTAAAAATAGCAACCGATAATATTTTAATTCTGAATTTAAGAATTTCTGACGATCAACTTCTGTTGCTATCAATAGATTTAAATCCTTTATATTTTTCTTTCACAAAAAAGTAAAGATATGATGTTGAAAAACTAACAACGCATATTATAAAAATCAGGATTATTCGTTTTGGTTTTGACTTCTTATCAGGAACAAATGGATTATCAACTACTAATATTGTTGGAGTGTCCCTATTCTCTTCAATCTTTGCCTGTTCTAGCATTGGGATTAAAGTAACAAGTATTTTGTTTTGTATTTCTACTTCCCTTTTTATTCTATAATAATCCAAAACTACTTTTGGCGCTCCCTTTAATCCTAAATCAAATTCTTTATGATTGGAATTCTGAATTTCTCTTAGTTGCTCTTTTAAAGCATTTAGTTTGGTAGTCTGAGTGATTACTTCAGATTCATTCGGGCTTAATATTTTCTTAAGTAATTCCAGTTTAATTTCTTCAGATTTTATTTCCGCTTGTAATTCCACTTCCAATTTTGAAACAACTTCTACCTTCATATCAGGTGCAATACCATTTTCATTTTGATAATTTTCTAAACTATCTTCAAATTTAGTCAACTGTTCTTTGACAAGTCTATATCTCTCTTCGATATAAATTCTGTTGTTTCTTGCAGATAATACATTTAACTCAATGTTTATCTTATTCAATTCAGATATTAAAAAATCAACAATTTCTTTAGACCTTTGAGGATTTTCATCATATACGCCAATTGTTAATATTCCGGCAGTTTTATCTTTCTTAATCAAAAGTATATTTTCTCTAAAATCTTTTACTGCATCAAACATTGTCTTGTAAGAATTCTCTTCAAATAAATTATATCTATTTATAACTTCTTCTACACATCTGCGACTGGTTAGAATACTTTCATATAATGCTAATTCTCTTGATATTTCTGTTCCACCTCCTAAATCAGAAAAATCTCCTATATCAGGTAATCCAGACCCACTTAATAATCCGCTTAAACCACTTGACTTAGCCGTTGTTTTTATTATTCCTTCCGATAAGTATATAGGCTTTATAATAAAAAAAACAATGATAACTGCCAGTATAAATACCGCTGAATTAAACCATAACAGAAATTTTTTATTTTTTCTGAATATATTTATGTAAAATAATATATTAATACTTTCTTATGTTTAGTTAGATTCTTTAATGAAATTAATTATTTATTCTGCTCTATCAATATATATGTCGTCAATACCCCAAGTATCACTCCCGCTATCTGCGCTACTATCGAAACCGTAGAACTAAACGGCTCACTGACTTTCTTGGGAACGTAAATAAAATCTCCGGATTCTATTTTTGTCTTGTCGGGATCATACCAGCCTCTCGAATTGAACTTTATTATTCTTTCACTTCCTTCATCCGCAGCAAGCGCATATCCTCCGGCTTTTTCGATGTAATACTCCATGTCTTTGCCCTTTACAAAAGGAACATATCCTTCCTGATTTATCTGTCCAAACAAATAAACAATATTTTTATTGTCATTAATGTAAACAATGTCTTTACCTTCAAGTATCACATTCTGCGTCTGGTCGTTTTGCTTTATCAGCTTTTCAAAATCTATGATTACCCTGTTTCTCTTTGCTTTAATATCAGTTATAAAATTTACCCTGTCCATTTCTGTTACGATAAGATCATTTGCTCTGGAGTTAATCAGAATTTCAGCCGAATCTTTTGCCGTATATTCCGCATCATAATCCCTGAATAAAATGCTTAAAGGCAAATATGCTTTCTCCTTTAAGCCTCCTGCCATGTTTATGACATCCATCAGTCTCGTGTTTTTAAATGAAATAGGATAATATCCGGGCCTTAATACTTCACCTAAAACAAGCACAGAAAGATTTTTCTGATAATTGATTTTATATTTTACAAATATTCTGTCATATTTTTTTATCTCAAAATCCTTATCCTTTTCGTATGAAAGATTTAAAGACTCAAAACCATCAACCCCTTCAATAGCCCTGTATAAAACTATGCTGTCAGGCTCTGCGTTTACATCCAGTCCCCTTGCTATCCCGATTACTGTTTCCAAATCGTCTCCTTGTGAATATTCGTATGATCCTTCCAGCTGTACCGCGCCTCCGATAGTAATAAAATTCTGATCAAGCTGAATGTATGGAATCTTTAGCAAATCACCTTCTAAGAAAAAAGGATTATGTTCATCTTTGTTTGTAAGAAAATATTTGTAAACATCTACATGTATGGATTCACCGCTTTTTCTGATAAGTTCAATGTTTCTAAGAGATATCTGCGCATTGAAATATTCCCTTTCATTGGTTTTTTCATAAAATACCCTCGATGTGTTCAGCGTATCAAATATCAATACTTTGAGAATCTCGGAAACTCTTGTAACAGGTGAAACTTCAAACGTTCCCTGAGTAAGTCCGGATACTTTTATCAAAAATGTCCTCGGTGTATTTAGCGTAAAGCTTACATCACTTGAGTAATATCGTTTTTTTACTGCTGTAACTACTTTTTCTTTCGCCTCTCTTAATGAGAAATTACTTACATAAACTTCACCTACGGTTGGTATAATTATCGAACCCTCGGGAGATACTGCCAGCGGTATCTGTTGATTAATATATCCGTATAATCCCAAAGTAAACAAATCATTCGGACCTACAATGTATTTATCTGCATCAATAGCTCCTTCTATTGGAACAGTCTTAGTAGAAAAAGTATTCTGACTTCCTATTTGATTTAATACGTCAGGAGCATCAGCATTAATGCTGTATCCTTTCTGTGTATCAGAGGATTTACTTAGCAGTTTACGCAGAGGATCTTCCTCACTATCCTTCTCCCTACTCTTAAACTGTGCATTAACATTTATGGAGAATAATAAAAACGAAAAGAACAAAAAAGCTAATGACTTTTTCATTTTACAATTCAAATTGTTTAATTGTGTTGTCTAATATTTTTTCGGTCTCATTATTACCATAAGTCTCGCAATAAATTCTTAAAAGAGGTTCTGTTCCGGATGCCCTTATTAAGATCCAGCCGTTGTCAAATGTAAACTTGTATCCATCCAAATTATCAGTTGTTGATATCTTTTTTCCTCCTATTAAATCTCCCGTTTTTAGCTTACTGCAAACATTCAATGTGCTGATTTTTTTATCTTCGGTTGTTCTCACGTCATTTCTCTGATAAAAATATTCACCGAATTCATCATCCAAATCCTTTTTAAGTTCCGATATACTTTTACCATATTCAGCAAGCATTTCAAGATACAGCATTCCGTTATAAATTCCGTCACGCTCGGGAAGATGACCTTTAATTCCTATGCCTCCGCTTTCTTCGGCACCTATCATTACATCATCGTTGATCATAATTTTAGATATATGCTTGAAACCAATCGGCACAGTTACCAGCTCTAATCCGTTTTTTTCACAATATTTTTTTACCAACTCGCTTGTAGAATATCCTCGCACCACTTTACCTGTCATGCCTTTTTTCTCATACAAATATTTTATTAGAAGGGCAAATGTTTTTTGTGCATCCAGAAAATTACCTCTTTCGTCAATTATGGCTATTCTGTCGGCATCTCCATCTGTTACTATGCCAATGTTAAAATGGTTTTTCTTTATTTCGTTAGAGATTTCGGATAGATTTTTCTGGACAGGTTCCGGCGAACTTTTTCCAAAAGAAGGATTTACTTCTCCATGCAACTGAACAATTTCAATAAAATTATTCATAATATTTTGACCGGCACCATACATTGCATCGTATATCACTTTTAAACCGGATTTTTTTATTAAATCTATATTAATGCTCTTTTTCAAATAACTCATGTAGTATTCTTTACCATCAAATAATTCTACCAGCCCTTCCTTGATTAAAGTATCCAAATTTTTATTCACATTAACTGAATCTATCTTACTTAACTTACTTTCGATGACTTCAATTTCCTTTGGATCCATACTCCCGCCGAATTCATCTTTGAGCTTAAATCCATTGTACTTAAAAGGATTATGAGATGCAGTAATCATTACTCCAAGTGTACATCCCAGATCTCTTGAAAGCAAAGAAACTGTTGGTGTTGTTACAAAACTGTCCGTAAGAATGACTTTAATTCCATTGTTTGCAAAAACTTCAGCTGCACAATGTGCAAATTCTTTTGACAAAAACCTTGTATCATAACCGATTATGATACCTTTATTGATTTTCGGATGATTTTTAAAACTAAGCGCTGTTGCATAAGCAACTCTTCTGACATTTTCAAAAGTATATGTATCAGCAATGACTGCTCTCCAACCGTCAGTGCCGAATTTTACAGGTTCGACTTTACTGCTCATTTAATAAATAAAGATGTTTTATAGAAATAAATTGTACAAAAGCAACTATCAGGATATCCTTTCTTTGTTTTGAGAAACCCAGCTTTTGACATAATTGATTGTTTCATAGGTAGGAGTGCCGGGTGTAAAAAGCTGTCCGACACCGATTTTTTTCAGTTCTTCAATATCCTGGTCGGGAATAATACCGCCTCCAAACAGCAATACATCATTGAGACCTTTTTCATTCATTAGGTTTTTTACTTTTGGAAATACTGTCATGTGCGCACCGCTTAAAATACTGATTCCTATTGCATCAACATCTTCCTGTAATGCTGCCTCGACTATTGTTTCCGGAGTCTGTCTCAATCCTGTATAAATAACTTCTATCCCTGCATCCCTAAAAGCTGCAGCAATAACTTTTGCGCCTCTGTCATGTCCGTCTAAACCGACTTTCCCGATCAGAATTCTAATCTTTTTTTCTTTTTTGCTATTATCTGGCATTTGATGTGTTAAATTAATCCAAATTCAACATTTCTTCAAGTGAATTTTGTGTTAGAAACTTTAAACTCTTTCGTAAGCAAATCAAAAATATTTTTTATAATTTTGATTCTCCAAAACTTAATTTAATCTGAATTTTGATCTGTGTTGAAATCTAAATAATCAATCTTATTGCCTATTATTTTATCAATTTTTAAAATTTCAAACTTTAAATCCAAGAATCTAAACATATTCATAAAATTATTATTCTTACTTATGATATCATCCATTGTCAACAAGTATGTATAATCAGGATTTTCTCTGTTAAACTTTATGAAATTTTCTCTTTGATTCATCAATAAAATCCTTGATGCAGCTTTATCCTCCGACCACCAGCCGGAAGTTATTTGATTTTCTATATCATTCCTGTATAGTAATACTATTTTTACATCTTCAAATAGTTCTTTAAAATTCAAAAGCATTGTCGAAAATTTCCCGTAATCTTCAAGCCCGATTCTAATTTCCTTGAATCCCCATATTTCATTTCTATCTCTGTAATAAAGATTTAAAATTAATTCCTTTAATCCTTTTACCGCATTATTTATATCAAATACATTATACCAAGAAGGATATTCGGCATCTGAATAATTATTTGTAAAACCGGGTTGAGCTTTTGTCTTTTTTAATCTTTCATAAAATTCCATTAAGCTTTCAATCATGTTCCAGTTTTCACCGCAAATATTGCAGTTATCAATGGAATTAAAAATCCTCAATAAAGTCGTACTGCCGGATCTCCCTTGACAGATTAGCAATATAGGATTCGTCATGCTTTAATTTGTATTTGATTAATATGTAAATTATAGATTTTTTTTGACGATGTTTGTATTATAAAAAATGAATGTGGTTATATCTATTGTTGTATATTTTTGTATTCATTTATCTAATACTATCCGCATAAATTTGAAGAGATATTTTTTCTATAACAAAATCCAAAATTAATGTATGAATGAAAAATTTGAATCAAGAGACTACAAAATTTTACTCCTAAAAAAAGAACTCATTATTAAACCTCTGACTATTGCTCTCTACAATTTATTTCAACTTCAATATTTCGGAAGTTCGCCCGAATCCCCAATCTCTTCCAGCTCTCTACTCGAATGCTTTTGATAAAAATATACAGCAGCAATTCCAATTATCACAGCAAACCATAATGTTGCAACTCTTATAATAAAAGTCGATGCTACCGATATATCTTTTGGAATTTTCAATAAGACAAGTAATCCCGTAATTGAAGCTTCAGTAACTCCAAGACCGCCGGGAAGCATAGCAATCGATCCGATTATCGTCGAAAATCCATATATAAATACAGAGCTTAGCAGACTTACATCTATTTGTGTCGATGACGAATATACCTTTAATACAACATATAACCCAATACATTCCATAAACCATGCCATACCGCTTATAAGAGTAGCTACAATCAGAGGTTTTATTTTTACAAGCAGATAAATGCTTTCGTATGCTTCTTCAAACTTGTGAGCAACTTTACTTAACAATTTCACTTTTTCAAGTTTTCTTATAATTGATATGGAAATCTTTCTCGAGCTTATTAAAATTACTCCGGATATAAAAAATATTCCGACTCCAAAAATAACCTCTTTCCCGTAATCAAATACAAATGCTCCGGTTATGCAAAGCACAACAACCGAAATAAAATCTGTTAGCCTTTCGGCAAGAATTATTGGAGCAGATTTGCTAACAGGTGTACCGCATTCTTCCCTGACTAAATAAGACTTTAGAAGTTCACCCATTTTGCCCGGAGTAACACTCATTACAAATGTAGCCATGAAAATCAGTAAGCTGATTTTTTGTGTGAGATTAATTCCAATTATTTTTCTGTAATATTCCCATTTGTAAAATCTTAAAATATAATTTCCAAAAGACAACGCCAAAATTACCGGGAAATAATACCAGTTAAATTCACCGAATGCTTTGAGCAGTTTGTCAAAATCTGCAAATATGCTGAATCCCAGAAACACAATTGCTCCAAAAGCAACAGAGAGAAGGATTTTCTTTTTATATTTTGCAAACATTCAAATAATTTTTTTGAGATTTGTATAAAGTTTTACCAGCGGAAGTCCGACAATGTTATAATAATCTCCTTCTATTTTATCAATGAAAAGACAACCAAAATCATCCTGAATGCCATAAGCGCCGGCTTTATCGAGCGGCTTGAAATTATTCACATAAAAATTGATTTCATCTTTATTCAGATGTCTGAAGTACACTTTGGTTTTCTCAAAATCAAAAACCTCTTCTCCATTTAAAGTATTAATTACATTAATTCCAGTAATAACTGTATGAACTTTCCCGCTGAGCAAGCTAAGGTATCTTTTTGCTTCGGATAAATTTTTTGGTTTGTTGAGGATTTTGTTTTTCAGAACTACAATCGTATCAGCCCCTATAACTATCTCTTTTTTAAACTTTATGGCAGCGGTTCTTGATTTGAGAAGTGAATTATATTTAACAGATTGGAGCGGATTTGCATACACATGTTCTATCTCTTTAACATTGCTTACCTGAACTTTGAAGTTCAGTCCTATTTGCTTTAGAAGATATGCTCTGCGGGGTGATTTCGATGCAAGTATAAACTTCTTCGAAAAAAGTTTTTTTAAATTGCTCAAACTAACTTTTTAAAAATTCGGATACTTTGTTCATTGTGTCGTCAATTTTAACAATTAATCTTTCTCCGGTTTTTCTGATTTTAATTTCCGCATTACCTTCTTTTAAATTTTTTTCTCCAATAATAACCTGTATAGGTATTCCAATTAAATCTGCATCGTTGAATTTCACGCCGGGTCTGACATCATCCCTATCATCAAACAAAGTTTCAATTTTATTTTCAATAAGACAATTATACAATCCTTCCGAAGTATTTCTTACTTCTTCGGATTTTCCGGAAATACTTATCAGGATAACCTGAAAAGGAGCAATCTCTCCTTTCCATATTATGCCTTTATCATCATGGTTTTGTTCAATAAATGCAGCAGCAGTTCTTTCAACACCTATCCCATAGCTTCCCATAATAAGTGGATTTTCTTTTCCCTCGGAATCAAGAAAAGTTGCACCGAGAGCGTTTGCATATTTTGTTCCGAGTTTAAAAATATGCCCGACTTCAATGGCTTTGGTAATTTTGATTTTACTTCTTTTGTCAGATGTTAACTCGCCTTCCTTAATGATACGAATGTCTTTATATTCTATGCCGGGAACATCTCTTTTCAAATCAATATTCTTTAAGTGATAATCATTTCTATTTGCTCCGCTTATTAATTCGTCTGCATCCTCAAGCATCTGATCGGCAATAATCTTAATGTTTTTTTTCTTTAATCCAATCGGACCAATCGATCCCGCATCGGCTCCCGTAATTTCCTGAAGTTCATCATTATGTGCGGGACGAATGCCGATCCCAAAATAATTCTGAAGCTTCATTTCATTTACTTCATCATCACCGCAAAGAAGTACGAGCAGGTATTCATTCCCTTCTTTCTTAGCAATCACAAACACGCGGGATTTTGCAAGTCGTGATTTGTCTTTAATTTTTAAAAAGTCGGCAAGTTCGTCTATAGTTTTGATATTTGGAGTATGAAACTCTTCCGTATCTTTAGCTGTATTTAATCTCCGGACTTTTTCTTTAAACGAAACCGCCACTTCTAAATTTGATGCATAATTACCGTCCTCGCTTATTGCAATATTATCTTCACCTGCAGATGCCGGTACCATGAATTCCTCCGAATCGCTCCCTCCCATTGCGCCGCTGTGGGCTGAAACAACGGTATAATCCAATCCGCATCTTGAAAAAATATTTCTATATGCTCTATCCATGTCCTTGTATGATTTATCGAGACCTTCCAATGTAGCATCAAAAGAATATGCATCTTTCATGGTAAACTGTCTTGCTCTCAATACTCCGGCACGGGGTCTTTCTTCATTTCTGAATTTTGACTGAATCTGATACCAAACCTGAGGAAGATTCTTGTATGAAATCAGATTTGGTTTTGCTATTGATGTAAAAATTTCTTCATGTGTCGGGCAAAGAACAAGTTCGCGGTTTTTTATTCTAAACATCAGATCTCCGTAATCCTCAAGCCGTCCGGTTTCAGCCCAAAGTTCATTCGGAGAAAGCGCCGAAAGCAGAAATTCATTCCCGCCTATGGCATTCATTTCCTGACGGATGATGTTTTCTACTTTTCTGAATACAATAAGTCCGAGTGGAAGCGCTGAATAAACTCCTGATGTAACCTGTCTGATCATGCCTGAACGTATCATTAGCTTGTGAGATGCTGTTACAGCATCTACTGGATCATCTTTTAACGTCGGAAGAAAAAAATGTGTTAATCTCATATAATTTTATAAGTTGCAAATATAGACATGATGATTTCTTATTACAATTCAATTAGTTCTCTTCAGATAGTTGAAAGTATTTTTTTTAAAGATATTAAAGTTTGATTTAGAAATTTGAAAAATTATTTATCCCAATTTTATAAATTCTACTAAATTATCTTTCTGCAATGCTTCAGTATTATTCATGCCTTTAAATTCCGGCAGCTGTTAGGCAAAAAATTATCTGAGATTAATAATTTATCCCCTTAATATCTGTGACTGCAGTTAAAATGATTCTAATTATCAGAAGTTCAATCATTAATGGCAGAAATATTACCGGTAAGTCTAACTCAAATATTCAAATGCACAGATTATATCACGTAAATTGAATTTTCTATTTTTTTGGTAAATCTTTACAGTGGTTACTTTGAAAATTTTAATAATCATGTAATCGATGGAATTGTTTTTTAAGATACGACAATGTAAAGTATGATGTCTGTCAATACTAATATGCTAAAATATATTTTCTTTATCAGAATTATCCGAATCCGTTTAACCGCTGGCAAAAATAAAATACGAAATTTAAAATCTGGGTTAGTCGATTTGAAAATTCACGATATACTCTGCAGGGAAATTACCATACTTATAAAAGATCTTCATTACCCGGGAAGTTATGAAGTTGAATTCAAAGCACATTACATATTTAGTGGAATATACATTTATATTTTGCATTCAAAACTCTTTTTGAAACTAAACGAATGATCCGGCTGTAATAAGTTGTTTCCTAAACACAGTAATTAAGGTGCCGACAGATTTGTATTAAAGAATTTCAATTTGCTATATTAATTTCTTATTCTTCATTCCATTAATCAATTTTAAAATTAAAACGATCTGACCAAGATGATAAGCATCATGCTGTAAAATTGCTTGAATTAATTCATAATATGTATATCCGCTTGCTGAAGATACTTTATCTAATACCTTATCCTTTGAATCCGAAAGGAAAGAAATTATATCCATCTGAGATTTCTTAAATCTTTTTAAAGTTCTCCCCCATGATTTTTCGGAAGTATCTTCAATTTCTTTAATGAAATTGTTATCCGGAACAGTAATGGATTCATCTTTTACTCTACTTAATAGCGTTTCTCTCCAGGAGATCATGTGATTCACTATTTGCCAGATTGAATTGAGATTATCAATTTTTTTCAACGCTTGTTCAGTCGAAATTTTTTTAAAAGTTTGGGATATAGTAACATCAATCCAAGGATCACCGTCATAATGATCGCTTAATAGTTTTTTTAAAATATCTGAACTCTTCATTGAGTTAATTATTTTTACAATTTAGATAAAATGAAATTGATTTTTTAAAAATTTGCAGTAGTCTTTTATATTCTGAATACTCATTGTCTAAGTTACCGAATGTCTGTTTTTAAAAAATAGTGATTTGTAATTTATTGATACATGGATTTTCACAAATAAAATGATCAGTTTAAATTAAATTCAAAAAAAGAAATTAATTTATGCAATCTTCATAATTCGCTTTATCCATATTACATACCAATGTTGATTTTATTATATCATAATTTTTACAATTCAATTTACTGATTTTATAATTTAATAAAATTAAATTACTTAAAAATTTATTATATTTTCTCAATTAAATTATAAAAATTGAAAATAAAAATATTGATCCTCTGCACCGGAAATTCTTGCAGAAGTCAGATGGCTGAAGCTTTCTTGAAGTCATTTGACAACGACCTGGAAGTATATTCAGCCGGCGTTAAACCTGAAATAAAAATCAATCCGAATACTGTCAAAGTTATGAATGAAGAAGGGATAGATATAAGTTCTGCTAAGCCCAAAGATGTCAGATTGTTTTCTGCGGATAATTTTGATTATGTTATTACTGTTTGTGACAATGCAAAACAAACTTGTCCTGTCTTTAAAGGGAAAGTTGGGAACATCATTCATATTCCTTTTAATGATCCTGCAAATGCAAAAGGTACTGAAGCAGAAATACTCCGTGTTTACAGAAAAGTCAGGGATGAAATTAAACGAAGTTTTCACGAGCTGTATCTATCACGCATTCTCAAGTCTAATTAAGAATCAAGATATTTATAAGTTGATGTAAGCGGAGCGGCTTTTTCCCGAAATTGATTCGAAGTTTTTATTTATTTGAAATGGGTTTTTACAAAAAAAGAATAGACCTGAGTTGTTGATTACATTCCAAGCAGTTCATTGAGATCTGAATGCTGTGACAGATAATCATTATTACTTGCTCTGATAACTTCAAATGCTTCTTCCCTTCCGTAAATTTTTTGAATCTCCGTTCTTTTTATTCCTTCTCCGGGAGCTTCTTTATATGTAAGGAAATAATGCTTGAGGCGTTCGACAAAAGAATCCGAACAATCTGATATGTCTTTCCACTTGCTGAAAATTGCATCTCCTTTCATAACGGCAATTATCTTATCGTCAGCTTCATTATTATCAATCATTCTCAATCCACCTATAGGAATTGCCTGAAGCAATATGTTGCTGTTATTCAAATTTTTTTCCGTTATGACACATATATCGAGAGGGTCATTATCTCCGATAATGTTTTTCCTGTCCGATTGATTCATGCAGAATTCAGCTACACTGCTTCCGCATAAAGTCTGCGGAATAAATCCATAAGGAGTCGGACAAATGTTTGAATACTTCTGAGGCCTGTCAACTTTAAGAAACCCGCTGTTTTTTTCTATTTCATATTTTACTGTATCAGTTGGAACAATCTCTATGTAAGCAGTTACAATCTCCGGAAAATCTTTACCAATCGGCACTCCATGCCAAGGGTGTGATTTTAACATGAGTCTGATTTTGCTCCAAATATTATCAAGAATTTTGTCGTCCATTTTAAAAAATTATTTTATTTGGAAATATACTCCAGAGCTTTTCTAATTATTTCTTCTGTATTCAATAACATGCCTCGTTCACTTTGCTTTAAAACTTCCCTAATGATTTTTTCAGCATCATTCCGCTGATAACCAAGATTCATCAATGCATTCATCGCTTCGAAACGCATAAACTCGCTTCCTTCACCCATTGCGCCTGACCTTGCTTTTATTTCTGCATCGGCATCAATTCTATAAATTTTATCTTTCAGCGACATTGAAATTAATTCAAGCTTCTTCGAGCCTATACCCGGTATTTTAACAGTTGAAAAACCTTTTGTATTTGTAATTACGTTTATCAACTCGCCAAATGTCAGATTTGAAAGGATTGAATGAGACATCTTTGCACCGATACCGCTGATTGAAATCAGAAGTTTGAACACTTCTCTTTCCTTCTCATCCGAAAACCCATAAAGCATGAGTGAATTTTCTTTAACATCTAAGTATGTAAGCATAAAATATTCCGAATTCAAATCAGTTACTTTTTCCGATAAGCTCTTTGAAATGAAAATGTGATACCCTACTCCGTTTACATCGAGTATAATTTCATTTCTGAATTTATGTATGAGTTTTCCTCTTAATGATGATATCATTTCAGTTTCTCAAAAGAATCTTTTCAGGATTTTTTTCAATAAACGATTCCCAAGTATTTTCTTTTTTTGCGGTTGCATGTCTTTTTAAATTATTCTGCAGGCTGTAATAATGACACAGAGCCACGGCAATGGCATCAGAAGAATCGGTTGTTATTTTTGTTCTCTTTACCGACAGAATTGATTTTACCATATACTGAACCTGTTCTTTTGAAGCAGCGCCTCTTCCAGTAACTGATTTTTTTATTTCCCTTGGAGAATACTCGGCTATATTCAAATTTGAATTCAAAGCTGCTATTATTGCAACTCCTCTTGCCTGTCCGAGCTTTAAAGTGGATTGTATGTTCTTCCCGTAAAATGCTGTCTCAATTGCAAACTCATCCGGCTTATATTTCTTTATACAGTTCATGCATTCGTCATAAATTTTTTTTAATCTGGAATGAAGAGAGTCGCGTGAATTCAAGTGAAGAGCATCATAAAAGATCAGACTGCAATTACCATATAAAAATTCTATTATGCCAATTCCGGTAGTTGTAGTTCCAGGATCTATCCCTATAATCTTCATAGCGGAAATTAAATCTTATTCATCGGTAAAATCTGCATTTGTATATACATTCTGAACGTCATCATTGTCTTCAACGGCTTCAATGCATTTTATTACTTCATCTGCCTTTTTTCCGTTAACTGCAAGTAGGTCTTTTGCAAGAAACTGCAGAGATGCATTTTCAATTTTATATTTTTTATCTTCAATAGCTTTTCTGACTGATTCAAATTTTTCCAAAGATGCAGTAACTTCAAAAAATTCTCCGTCGGATTTCAAATCATCTGCACCGTACTCAAGTATTACTTCCATTAGATCATCTTCGTTTACATTTTCTTTCTCTACATTAATTACACCCTTTCTTTCAAACATCCATGCTACCGAGCCCGACTCTCCAAGATTTCCATTAGCTTTTGAAATCGCATGACGAAGTTCGGCAACTGTTCTGTTTTTATTGTCAGTTACGCTTTCAATCATCATTGCAATTCCGTGCGGAGCATAAGCCTCATAAGTAATCTCTTCGTATCTTACGCCTTCAAGCTCTCCTGTTCCTTTTTTTATTGCTCTGGTAATATTATCCTGAGGCATGTTGTTGCTTTTTGCATTTTGAATAGCAAGTCTTAACCTGGGATTTGCATCTGGGTCTCCACCGCCGTCTCTTGCTGCAATCGTTATCTCCTTTATTATTTTTGTAAATACTTTACCTCGCGCTGCATCAGTTGCAGCTTTCTTCCTTTTAATAGTAGCCCATTTGGAATGACCTGACATTGTATTTCTGCTTTTAAATTAATTATAAATTTTAATATCCCTGATTCTTAATTTTTGATATTCTTTATCTTTCCAAATATTTTTTTCAACCGAATAGATAATGTCACAGTATAATCCCCTGAGTAATCTGCCTTTATACTCAGACGAATTGAAAAATACCGCTTCAAATATTTTCCCTGAAACCGGATCTTTTAATTTGAAAATATGAGTATTAGCTTTTACGGTAAACCTGACATCTCCAATTACCTGAAGCCCTTTGGATATAAAAACAGGCGTCATATTATCCGGTCCGTATGGTTCGAAAAACGAAAGAATATATAAAAATTTTGGTGTAAGCTCGTCAAATGTAATTTCAGCATCAGCTTCTATTTCAGGTATAAGTTCTTCATCAGAGATTTCCTGGCATGCAACTTTGTTGAATGACTTTTTAAACTCTTCTATTTTTTCAATCTCCAATTCAAGTCCTGCCGCATGAAAGTGTCCTCCGAATTGAATTAAATGATTGCTGCATTGCTTTAGTGCGTCATATATGTTAAACGAATTTATGCTTCTAGCGCTTCCTTTGGCAACACCGTTTACTGTCGTCATTACAATCGAGGGGAGATTGTATTTTTCCACAAGTCTTGCCGCGACTATTCCAATAACTCCCGGATGCCATGTGTCATTGTGAATGACGATTGAATTCTGATTTTCCACATCAATGGTTTCTTCATAAATTCTAAAAGCATCATCGGTTATTGATTTGTCAATGTCTCTCCTATTCTGATTTTCATCGTTGAGTATATAAGCAAACTCCTTTACTTTATTTTCATCTTTGCATGTCAGCAATTCAACGGCTCTTTTCGCATCACCGAGTCTTCCGACTGCATTTATTCTTGGAGCAACGGTAAACACAATATTACCCGTATTCAGCTTGCCCGGCTTCAAACCGCTGGATTCTATCAGAGCTTTCAAAGCAGGTCTGGGTTTTGTATTAATTAAATTAAATCCTTCCTTTACAAGGATCCTGTTTTCATCTGTCAAAGATACAATGTCCGATGCCGTTGCAATTGCAACAAAATCAATAAACTCAAACGGAAGAGCAGCTAAATCCATACTGTATATTTTGAGCTTTTCTATGTCAGCATCATCCTTCAGCATTTTTAATTCCATACAAACAGCCTGAATGAGTTTAAACGCTACTCCGGTACCGCAAAGATATTTAAAAGGATATGAATCATCTTCTCTCAATGGATCCATAACAGCAAGAGCATCAGGTATTTTTTCAGGCGGCTGATGATGATCGCATATAATAAATTCTATCCCAAGCTCTTTAGCATATTCGATCTTCTCATAAGCTGTAATGCCGCAGTCTATTGACACAATAAGCTTTATGCCCAAATTTTGAGCATGTTCTATTGCCTGTATTGAAACTCCGTAACCTTCATTTATCCTGTCGGGTATGTAGATCTCGGAATCCAAACCAAATTCATTCAGAAACAAAGAAAACATTGATACACCGCACGTACCATCAACATCATAATCTCCAAGGACCATTATTTTTTCTTTCCCGATAATGGATTTAATGATTCTGGCGGAGGCTTTGTCACAATCCTTCATTAATAAAGGATCATATAACTTATCTATAGTAGGTCGGAAAAACTTTAGAAGTTTATAGTAATCATTTATTCCTCTGGTGAATAGTAATTTGATAGCCAGCTCCGGAAGCTGACTATTTGGTTTGTGGTCAAGTACTTGTTTTTTGAAATTTTCTATACCTTCATTATGTACAGACTTATCCCCCGGATAATTTGCTTTTAGTTTCCAATTCTTTTCCAATTTTCATGTCTTAATTTATTTTGTGCTCGAGGGGGGACTCGAACCCCCACCTGAATTCTCAGACTGCACCCTGAATGCAGCGCGTCTACCAGTTCCGCCACTTGAGCTAAACTGTTGTGAAAATAATTAACCCTATCGGCAAAAACAATTTGAAAATACGTCTTAAACTAAGTTTTCTGCATTATATTTGGCTTTGGCTGTTTAAATTACTTAATTTTTTATTTAACTTTATATAAGTAAAAGATCAAATGAAAAAGATTATTTTAGTTTTTTCTTTACTACTTTTCTCAGAAGAATCAATTTTTGCACAGGAGTATTATAATGAAAACAATTTTTATTTTGGAATGGGTACTTCTGTATCAAGTTACCTCGGAGGGTACTTCGGTCAGGCATATCAATTAAGAGCTTTTACAGACAATTCTGATTACTATGATGATTATTATAACTATAATTATTATTACAGCAGTTCTAATTATTATGATGATTATTATGATGATTATTATGATTATACAGTTTGGTCTCCGATACAATTCACTTTTTATGCAGGTTCTCACATAAATGAATTCATGACCATCGAAGCTCAGTCAATGTTTCTATTTCATTTTGACGGGCGAGTTGATCCTGAATTCACATCAGGTTATATAAATGAGATATATTATTCCGACAGAAACGATTACGCTTATCTTTTTGCAATTCCGCTTTCATTAAGTTTAAAACTTGTCGGTAAAAGCGAGGGAGGATCGGCGGCTTACATAAAGTTTGGTCCTGCAATGCAGTACACTGATGAAAGCTATGACAGAATCAGAGAATATCACGATCCAAAAGATTATTACGGCTCTTATTCCGTATTGCTGAAAAATGTTTCTAAGTCCGAATGGCTGTATGGATTTTCTGCAGGAATAGGTTTGGAATACAATTTCTCCGGTTATTCAAAAATGATTACGGAAATCGAGTATTCATACTTTAATATAAATCCAAATTATCAAACCGCTCTTGCCTTAGACAGAGCTCCCGAAGCGCAGCTCTTTTCTTTCTCAACAAAATACTTTTTCAGTTTTTAATATTTCTATTCTCTCTAAATATCTCAGGCGCTTCATTGTATTTAACTACATCCCGAAGAAATTCAAGAAAATATTTTTCTATCCTTTCCGGAGCAAACTTGTCAATTTCAATTTCATCAATTTTAATGCTGGCTTCATCAGATTTTATAGATAGCTTTTCAACAACTTTTATATTCTCTTTCAAAGGACTGTATGCAAACTGCAAAAAAGGCGCATTCACTCCGAGTGTAACTTTGCTGTGTCCGTATGGATAAAATAAAATCTGAATAAATATCCTTTTTTTCGGATCTCTTATTACGGCAAGTTCATTCGAATAATAGTTAAGCGAACATCCTGATCTTCCGATTATCATTGAGGCTTCCTTAATCATCGGGATTATCCGATGGGTTATCATTTCCTTGAATTTTACAACTTTCTTAGTATCTGCAATTTCATAATCATCATCATCTCTCAGCCTTCTGATTTCAAGTATCTTATCAGTCAATAATTCGATTTCATTTTTCATTTCAGGATTCATGTTGGTGAAATTTTATGTTGAGATTTATAAGTATAACTCAATCTTTTCCCAATTGCTTTTCTTAATTTAAATTTTAAATCTGAAATAAAAAATTAATTTAATTAGGTTCAGTCAACTTTCTTTAATGAATTTTAAATGAATACATTTCCAAGATATACAATATATGTTCATTTTAATTCATTCTCAATCTTGCTTAAAGAGTAAATATAATAGTCTTTTGTTTTGCAATTAAACTTTTTCAAATGTAATTATTTAACAGGTAAGCCTGACAATTCCATAATTTTAAGGGCATTTGTTGTCGGACAAGGTCCCTCGTGAATTTTATAATCAAATACCATTTTTAAACCGGATATTTCTTCCCTGAAATGAAAATTTGAAAGATTTTTGATTTCATCAGATAATGAAACAAGCTCGAGATCATGTGTAGTTACTATCCCAAATCCATTGCTTCGAGACAGCTCTTTGATAAAAGCCTTTCCGCCCAGAAGTCTTTCTCTGTTATTCGTCCCTTTAAAAATTTCATCTACCAGATAAAACGTACTCAGCTCACTTTCAGATGTCAATTCATCCAGGAGTACTTTCAGTTTTTTTACTTCCGCATAAAAATACGAAATTCCGTCTGAGACAGAATCGCTGATTTTTATGCAAGTGAATAATTCAAAAGGAGATAATTCAAGCTCCTCAGCATTTACAGGCGCGCCTGAATAAGCAAGACACAGATTAACCCCTATAGTCTTTAGAAATGTACTTTTCCCGGACATATTAGAACCGGTTATTAAAATTACCTTCTTATCTTTTTTAAATTCAAAATCATTGCAAATTTTTTGCTGCCTGTTTAACAAAGGATGCCCAAGCCTTTTTGCGGAAAACATTCTTTTATCTGTAGATTCTATTTTCGGGTAAATGTAATCCGGATTGAGCAAAGCAAAATTTGATATTGAAATAAAACACTCTAATCTATTCAATACATTCAGCCAGTCAGAGATCTTATCATCAATATCATTTCTGATTATCGATATTTTATTGTATATATAAATATCAAAAGGAAATATTAGATTTAGAATAAGTCTTAAAAAAGGACTCTCTCTCATTACTGCAAGTTTAATTTGTCTCTGAAGTTTTAAAATTAATTCGGGAGCTTCTTCTTTAAGCGGTCTGAGAAAATTTTCAAATTCAGTAGAATTAACTGATTTCAGCGAACTGGTTTCTTTTATCAGTAAAATCAGCGATGAAAATTTCCTGAGCTGTCTTTCGGTTTCATAAGTTTCTTCAAACATTCCCGAAATTCTTTTTTGAAACAAAGAATAACAAAAGAAATACAAAATGAAAACAGGTATCCAAATTGTTGCGATTAATTCAAATTGCGATAAAATGAATGTTAACAGAAAAATAAATATTAAAATAAAATTAACCGGGAAAAGCCATGCCGGCAAAGGAATTGTATCGAGCTTTAAAAAATAATTTTCAATTTTTCTGCAATCAAGTTTTTTAGCTGACGTTAAGTGCGCTTTAAGAAGAAACTTATCAATAAACCTCTGATGAGAAGACAGCTCTTTAACAATTTTCTGATTAAAGATTATCTTTTCTTTTTCCGGATTTGTGTTTAGAAGATATTCCGAAAGCATAAAGCTTCCTTCATTTGATACTGCTACATCCATTAAATGATGGAGCGATTTAACACCGGTAATATCAAGGTCTTTTGCCAGTGAGTTTTCTTCTGGCATGATTAGGTTATCATGAAAAGGTATATTTTCCCAATCAATTAACATTCTTGCCATATGATTTTTTTTGATATCCAGATACTTGCTTAATTTTTTCATTCCATTAATAAGAACATTATGAAAATGAACGGTAATTGCAAATCCGGTAACTGACATCGCCAGCAGTATCCAGCCTGATAAATTATTTAAATAGAAAGCAAATGCCGTAAGAGATGAACCTGTAAGAAAAACCACAAGTCTTAATAAGGAATATTTATTGCTTTTTTCCGAAAGATATTTTAATCTGTCTTGAAGTCTTACAATTAATTTTTGAAAATGTTTTTTTCTCAGTTCATAAAAAATCATAAAGCAATATAATTTTATTAATATTTAATTTATACGATAGAAATTTTTAAATTGCAGTAAATGAAAACAACGTGATTAAAAAAGATGTAATTATAATTGGCGCCGGAGCTGCCGGGCTTATGTGTGCAGCAGAAGCCGGAAAAAGAGGAAGAAGCGTTGTTGTCTTAGAAAAGTCAGATAAGCCGGGAAAAAAGATACTTATTTCGGGAGGAGGCAGATGTAATTTTACAAACATATATACATCACCTGAAAATTTCATTTGTGGAAATCCGCATTTTCATAAATCAGCTCTGGCATCATACACCCCGGAAGATTTTATCTCTCTGGTAAATAAATACCAAATAGCCTTTCACGAAAAAAAACTCGGTCAGATGTTTTGCGACAAAAGCTCTAATGAAATACTCGTTATGCTTTTATCTGAATGTAAAAAAAATAACGCAGAATTAATTACTGACATTGATGTTAAAGAAATCAGGAAAAAAGATTCTTTTGAAATTGTTTCGGGCAAAGAGATTTTCAAATGTGAATCGCTGGTAATAGCATCAGGCGGAATTTCCATTCCTAAAATGGGAGCAACGGATTTCGGTTACAGAACGGCACGGACTTTCGGGATTAAAGTTACTCAAACCCGACCGGGCTTGGCGCCTTTATTGTTTGGCAATGAAGAAAAGAAACTTTATTCGCATTTAAGCGGAATTTCTGCAGACTGCATTATAAGTTGTAACAAAGTTAAGTTCAGAGAAAATCTTCTCTTCACGCATAAGGGATTAAGCGGTCCGGCAATACTTCAGGCATCATCTTACTTAAATCCAGGTGATCATATTACAATTAATCTACTGCCTGAGATAGATTTGAAAAATATAATTACAGAAAATTCAAATGCTGAATTATCAACTGTTTTAAAAAAATATCTTCCTGAAAGATATGTTAATGTGTTCACGGAAAATTTTTATAAATCCAAAAAAGTAAATACGATATCAGCAAAGGATTTACAAAATATTTCTGACAAACTTCAAAAATGGAATTTTGTACCATTAGGAACTGAAGGTTTTGATAAAGCTGAAGTAACCGTAGGCGGCATCGATACAGATGAATTAAGTTCAAAAACTATGGAATCAAAAAAAGTGAAAGGATTATATTTTATTGGAGAAGTTGTAGATGTTACCGGTTGGCTGGGCGGATACAATTTTCAGTGGGCTTGGTCTTCAGGCTTTGCGGCAGGGAAATACGTTTGATTTAATTTTTATTGCTGACAGGTTTTCTATTCCATTCATGGTCTTCAGCTTCTTCACATTCTTTTGAGCATGAACGCTTGTATTTTATTTCACACTCATCACAGCAGATGAATTGAAAATGACAGCTGAGATGCGCACAATTTACATAACGATCGCATGGCTTACCGCAATGATAGCATTTTCCAATCAGAGTATATCCTTCGGCAAAATTAACTTCAACGGAAATTCTTTCATCAAAGACATAACATTTACCTTCAAACATTGAGCCTTTTGTAATTGGGTCTTTTGAATATGCAATAATGCCGCCATGAAGTTGATTTACGTCAACAAGTCCTTCCCTTAAAAGTAAACCTGAAAATTTTTCGCATCTGATTCCTCCGGTACAATATGCCAGAATTTTTTTATCTTTAAATCTTTCTTTGTTTTTTTTAATCCAATCGGGAAACTGCTTAAAATTTCTGACATCAGGTCTAATGGCATTCTTAAAATGTCCGATATCAAATTCATAATCATTTCTTGCATCTATGATTACCACATTATCCTTTTTCATTTCTTCAAGAAATTCAGCAGGCTTAAGACGTTTACCGGAAATTTGATTTGGGTCTATATCTTCTTCCAGCTTCAAAGTTACTATTTCATTTTTTGGTCTAACATAAAGTTTTTTAAAAGCATGACCTTCTGCATTATCAATTTTGAATTCCATGTCTCTGAATCTGTCATCCATTCTCATTGCATAGATATATGCATTTGTCTGTTCTTCCGTTCCTGAAATTGTCCCGTTTATCCCTTCCGGTGCAATCACTATTCTGCCTTTTACACCCAGCGATTGGCAAAATTTTAAGTGAAGGTCAGCATACTTTTCATATTCATTAATTCTGACATATTTATAATAAAGAAGTACTCTGTAAAGAAATATGTTTTTCATGTTACAATTTAACTCGAAAGAATTTTCTATTCAATTAATTTAATAATGAAAACCGTTTTTCAAGAAATTTCTTAGAGCAAATTTAGTTTTTAACACGAGACTAAAAATAATATTTTATTTTTCTTAAAAATGATTTTTATTGAATGAAATCTCCGCAGTAATAAAAGAATAATTAACTGAAATATATAAGTTTTAATAATTTAAATTAACCTAAGTATTTATTAATTTGTAAACAAAGTGAATAGCAAGCTTCGGATTCTATTTGAATAAATTATTACAAATTGATCTTAAAACAGTAAACAGTTTTACGCAGGTTGGACGATTAATAATATTGTAATAATCAGGCTAATATAGACTTTGTTCATATAAGCTCTTTTGGATGATTTAACTCAATAGATGAATATCTTAAAACAAACTGGAAATACGGTGGATTTAGAATGTGCTAAATTGAGTTTCATCAAAAAGAAAATTTTGTAAATGTTTCATACATAATGAAAGATGAAAAAGGTCCGATAAAAGTAAAAGAGACTGTATATCTTAAAGAAGAATTCATTTTCAAAATAGAAGTAACTATTTAACTTTGCCTTTATTTGATTTAACTCCTAACTGTATTTAAAATTGCCTTATACAAACAGACAAGCAAAGTATCAGAAATATATAATCATAATTCTATCAGCAATCCCCGTAATACTTCATCTATATACAAATTTATTTGCCGGTTATGGAATTTTCAGAGATGAATTATATTATATTGCCTGTACTGATAGACTTGATTTTGGATATGTTGACCAGCCTCCATTTTCAATTGCGCTTATGTATATAAGCAACATGTTAATCGGAAATTCAGTCTTTGCCATAAGGTTGTTACCCGCAGTTTTTTCGGGATTGACTGTATTTATTGTCTGTATGATGACATTGGAGCTCGGCGGAAGGAATTATTCATTTTTACTTTCTTCAATGGCTGTAATCTTTGCTCCAATTTACCTTGCAATGGGAACATTCTATTCAATGAACTTTCTGGATATTTTTATCTGGGCTTTGTCATTTTATATCATCTTACTAATATTAAAAAACAGCAGACAGTATTTATGGATTATATTGGGGGTTGTAATGGGGATAGGATTACTGAACAAAACAGGATTTCTATGGTTCATAGCAGGATTTACAGCGGGACTGCTGATAACAGATAAGAGAAAAGAATTTCTTACGCTGAAGCCTTATGTTACTTATCTTATTTCAATTACAATTTTTCTTCCGTATGTTTTATGGAATTTTCAAAATGATTTTGCGCATCTTGAATTTATAAGAAATGCAGTAAATGAAAAATACTCGTCAATAGGAATAATTGATTTTTTAATTGGGCAGCTTCTGAATTTAAATCCGATTGCTGCATTAATATGGATTCCTGGTTTGTATTTTTTCTTATCAAACAGAGAGAATTCAGGATATAGAATTCCTGCTATAATTTTTCTTACTACTGCATTAATATTGATTATTAACGGTCACAGTAAAGCTGAGTATCTTGCTGCATCTTATACGGTGTTATTAGCCGGAGGAGCAGTTTTTATTGAGAAAAGGACTCTGGTAAGATTGCGTTGGATAAGATATACGATGCTCGGAATATTATTGGTTACCGGAATAGCGCTATTACCTTTTGCTTTACCAGTATTGCCTGTAAAAACTTTTATTTCTTATTCAAATGCAATTGGAATTACTCCTCAGAATTCTGAAGGTCATGAGTTAACTGAATTACCGCAGTTTTACTCTGACATGCACGGCTGGGAGAAGTTAGCAGAAGACGTATCAAACGTATATCAATCGCTTCCCAGAGATGATAGACTTAACACATTAATATTCGGAAGAAATTATGGCGAAGCTGCTGCAATGGAATATTTTAAAAATAAATATCCTATTCCTCGGACGATAAGCCCTCATAATTCATATTGGCTGTGGGGTTATGGCGGCAATGAAGATCCGATATTAATAATAATAGGAGGAGATTCGACTGACCATTTAAGGATATTTGAAAATGTAGAGCAGGCAATGATTCATGAAGCAGAATATTCAATGCCTTATGAGAACAACATTCCAATTTATATTGCCAGGAATGCAAAAATGCCTTTGAGTGAAGTATGGAATGAAATTAAAACTTATCAATAAATAAATTATAATTAATTGCTGGAATATAATCATAAAGAACCGGTAATATCTATACATATTCCGAAATGCGGAGGGATAAGCTTGCAGTCAGTACTTAAACACTGGTTCGGGGACAAATTTTTTTTACACTACTATCATCACAAAAAGGGAGAGTTTCCCATAAAAGTAAAAGTTAAAAATTTCTTAACGGGAAAATTTAAACGAGGGATTTGCATTCACGGACATTTTGAAAATACAGCAGGAGTAGGAGCAAGACAGTATTATCCCGAAATTAAGCAGTATTTTACATTTGTAAGAGAACCGCTTGAAATGCAGGTTTCAACTTTCTGGTATGAATATAATTTATCCCAGAAAGATAAACTTTATGTAAACGGCAAGAAGAGAACCATTAATTATGATATTGATGAATATCTTGAAACAAGCAAACCATATTCTCATGTTTTTTTCCCAGAAGAAATGAATGAAGAGAATTTTGAATCGGTAATTAATAATAATTACATTCATATAGGTGTGCTGGAAGATTATCAAAAGTCACTAAACATACTCGCAGAAAAATTAAATAAGCCAACAATAGATTTATATAAATTAAATTATTCGGAAAGAGAGCGAAGGCCTTCTGAATCTTCCATAAGAATTTTTAAGGATAAATGTTCACTGGAATACAAAGTCTATGAATTTGCATGCAGACTGAATTTATGATTTTATTTCAGTAGAGAAAGTATGTGAAAAAGGAGGAGAGTGAGATGGGGGAGCGGGTGGGAAAACCGTTTAAACGGTTTTCTCATCCTTCCCTTTGAGCGGCATATTGGGGGAGCGGGTGGGAAAACCGTTTAAACGGTTTTCTCATCCTTCCCCTTGAGCAGCATATTGGTTGGGTGGGGGGGGAAACCGTTTAAACGGTTTCCCCACCCCCCCCCCCACCCAACGCAAAAAATATTTTCAAAAGTTATTACCATTTTAATTAATTTACCCTGCGTTTAAATCTTTTATATTTCAATAAATCATTTTGCAAAAAAACAAATAACTTTAAAACGGGTCAGCAACGACGCTGTTAAAAAAACAACCGGTAAATCGTGGAAAGACTGGTTCAGAATTCTCGATTTAGAAATGTCTGCAGAAAAACCTCACAAAGAAATTGCCCAATGGATTTATGATAATTATCCCGTTGGCGGATGGTGGAGCCAGATGCTTACAGTGGAATATGAAAAAGAAAAAGACCTCCGAAAGCTTTATCAAAAACCAAAAGGTTTTGAAATAAGTGTAAGCAAAACCTTCGGAATTCCATTGAAAAACCTGTATAATTATTTTGTAAACATCAAATTAAGAAAAAATTGGCTGGTTGAAGATATTGAAGTCACAACTAAAAGTATCGATAAATCTTTCCGGGCAAAATGGAACCACGGATTTACAAGAATCTCGGTAAATTTTTATTCAGTCGGAAATAAAAAATCCAGAGCAGTCGTCCGGCATCTTAAACTAAAAGACTCTGCTCAAGCAGTTTCAAAGAAAAAATTATGCGCAAAAAAACTGTATATGCTTGAAAAAATTAATAACAAAGATTAACCGGTTTACTCAACAGGATTTTCATTGAGATACTTTTTAGCATAAGATACAACCGATTCTACTGTAGCTTTTTCAAATGGCGACTCTAAATTTGCTTCGGCAACTAATTCACAAAACGGTTTACTGCCGCCTGCTTTGCATAATTTCAAATAATCATTCCACGCAGCATCACGATCTTCGTTGAATTTTTTCCAAAACTGAAGCGCGCAAACCTGTGCAAGACAATAATCAATGTAATAAAATGGTGTCCTGAAAATATGAGGTTTTTGCATCCATGCTCCACCGCTCTCAAGAAACTCAAATCCATCATAATCTAGTCCAGGATTGTACTTTTTTTCAATTATCCTCCATTGCCTGCACCTTTCTTTATGACTTATATCAGGATTACTGTAAACAAAGTGCTGGAATTCATCCACGGATGTTCCGTAAGGTATAAAAGATAAAGCTCTCTTTACATGAGAATACAAAAATTTATCGGTGTCTTCTTTAAAAAATAAATTCATCCATGGATGTGTAATAAATTCCATTGCCATTGAATGAATTTCAGCCGCATCAAATGTTGCATGCATGTATTCAGGATATTCGTTATTCATACTTTGATAAAACTGAAATGCATGCCCTGCTTCATGCGTGAATACTTTTACATCGTGATCAGTACCGTTTAAGTTTGCAAAAATAAACGGAGTTTTGTATTTGTAAATTGAAGAGCAGTATCCTCCCGGTGATTTATTTTCTCTGTTATAAAGATCTAGCGTTTCATGATCTATCATAAAGTTTATAAACTCACCTGTCTCGGCAGATAGTTCTTCATACATTCTCTTCGCCTGGCTAACTATCCATTCAGGCGAACCTTTTGGTGTTGGATTCCCTGATTTAAAATTTATTCCTGAATCATAATTAAATAATTTATCATATCCCAGAAGTCTCTTCTTCCTTTCCATTAATTCTTGATTTACCGGTATAAACAATTCGTGTACATGCTTCCTGAATTTTTCTACATCTGAAACTCCATATCCGGACCTATGCAGCCTGTCATAACCAAGCTGAACAAAATTTTCATAACCCAGTTTTCTTGAAATTACGGTTCTTACTTTAACCATCTCATCAAATATGTCTCCAATCTCATTTTCATTATCGGCAAAGAATCCCCACATGGCTTCTGATGCTTTTTTTCTCGTTTCTCTGTCAATAGACTGAATGAAAGGATCCATGCCAGCAAGATTGTAAACTTTCCCGTCAAAATTTATTTTAGCTGACGATATTATCTTAACATATCTTGTAACAAGCTGAATTTCTTTTTTCAGATCTTCCATTATCTCAGAGCTGAATGTCTTTAACCCAAATTCTGCAAGATTAAATAGTTGACTGCCGGTTTTAGCCTCGATTATGTTTCTGTAGTTTGATTTAATTAAAGATTCGTAATACTCTTTTATATATCTTTTGTATTCAGGGGAAATATTATCAAAATAATCATGCTCCTGATTATAAAAATCATCCTTTGTATTTATCGTATATCTGATGTTAGCTAAACGTTGCATCGAATCAAATTCCATCCTCATGGAATTTATCTCTTTGATGTATTTCAATTGTTCGCCTGCGCTTTCAGATTCCGAAAACCTTTTAAGCAACTCCGTGAATTTTATCTTAAAGGATTCTAAATCCGGTCTCGTGTATTCGAAATCACTGAAAGTAACTGTAGTAGTTGTCTGCATTATTATTGTTTATTTTCTGAATTAATATCAATAATGTTTTCCTTGACAGGAACGCCGCCAATTAAATGCTCGCTGATTATTCTTTCAATTACATCAGGCGAACATGAATGATACCAAATACCTTCAGGATAAACGACAGCTATTGGTCCTTTAACGCAAATCCTTAGGCAATTTGCTTTTGTTCTGTTTATAATTCCGTTTTGAGTTAGCTCAAGTTCTTTCAATCTTTCTTTTAAATATTCCCATGATTTTAGCCCTTCTGATTTCTCGCAGCACTTCGGTTTTGTCTGATCACAGCATAGAAAAATGTGATGTCTTATCTTATCGAGTTTCAGTTCCTTCAGTTTATCTTTCAACTTTTCATCCGCAATTTTTGACATTCAATTACACTTTTAAAATTTTCTTGAATTAATTTAATTCTGCTTTTTCAAAACTTTTCTGAAAAGTTTTGCCTCTTAATGTATGCCTGGTCTGAGAGGATAGTATCGCCTTCCTTAATCTTATGCTCTTCGGAGTTACTTCGACTAATTCATCTTCCTTGATAAATTCGATTGCCCTCTCGAGTGTTAATGGAATTACCGGCGTCAGTATTATTCCCTCATCTTTTCCCGATGCTCTCATGTTAGTCAGCTTTTTTCCTTTGGTAGGATTTACATCAAGATCATTGTCGCGGTTATGTTCTCCGACAATCATGCCTTCATATACCTGATCATTAGGAACTATAAACAATGTTCCTCTTGGTTCAAGATTGTATATTGAATAAGACAATGCCGTACCTTCTCTGTCGGAAACCAGCGAACCTGTAAGCCTCAAAGGAAATTCTCCCCTGAACTCTTCATAACCATGCAAATATGAATTCATTATTCCTGTCCCTCTGGTATCAGTAAGAAACTCATTCCTGTAACCAATTAATGACCTGGATGGTATTGAATATTCAATCCTTACTCTTCCGGTTCCGTGATTAATCAAATTAATCATTCTCCCTTTTCTTTTGGAAAGTTTTTCGGAAATTATGCCTGTAAAATTTTCATCACAATCAATAAACAAATGTTCTATCGGTTCATATTTCCTGCCTTCAATTAATCTGTAAATAACTTTTGGTCTTCCGACACTTAATTCATATCCTTCCCTTCTCAATGTTTCAATTAAAATCACCATTTGAAATTCTCCCCTTCCTTTTACAACAAAACTGTCCCCGTCAGGAGAATCTTCTACTTGCAGCGCAACATTGCTTAACGTTTCTCTGTATAACCTCTCCCTGATTTTATTTGACTGAACTAATTTACCTTCTCTTCCGGAAAAAGGCGACGTGTTAATTGAAAACATCATTGATATCGTCGGTTCATCCACTATGATTCTTTTTAAAGGTTTTGGATTTTCTTTATTGCAGATTGTATCTCCAATATGTACCTCATCAATTCCCGAAAGGATTACAATGTCCCCTGCTTCAGCCATCTCCGTTTCACTTAAATTAATTCCTTCATATACCTGTATCTTGGTTATTTTCATTGGCATAACTTCAGCTTCCTTATTAATGCAAACGAGTTCATCTTTCTTACTGATTGATCCGTTTGAAATTTTCCCAATGGCAAGCCTGCCAAGGTAATCCGAATAATCAAGATCCGCTACAAGCATTTGAAAAGGCTCTATGGGATCATATCTCGGAGGATTGATCTCGCGGATAATTGTATCAAAGAGAACTTCCAGATTTGTATTTTCATCTTCTATACTTTTTATTGCAATCCCCTCTTTACCAATTGCATAAAGCACAGGAAATTCAATCTGCTCTTCATCTGCATCGAGGTCAATGAACAATTCATATACTTCATCTAAAACTTCCTTCGGGCGGGCATCTTTTCTGTCAATCTTATTTATTACAACAATGATTTTTAACTTTGACTCGAGAGCTTTTTTTAGTACAAATCTTGTCTGAGGCAATGGTCCTTCAGATGCATCAACCAGAAGTATTACACCGTCAACCATCATCAAAGCTCTTTCAACTTCTCCTCCGAAATCAGCATGCCCGGGCGTATCCAATATGTTTATCTTAACATCTCCCCATTTTATAGAACAGTTTTTAGCAGCTATAGTTATTCCTCTTTCCCTTTCTAAATCCATGTTATCCATGATCCTTTCTGCTATATCCTGATTTTTTCTGAACAATCCGCTTTGTCTGAACATATGATCTACTAGTGTGGTTTTACCGTGATCTACATGAGCGATAATTGCAATATTTCTTATTTTTTTATTATAATTGTATTTTTTCATTTTTTTATAAAATCCTGTGATTAATTTTATGACCAGTTTGAGAATAGTCAGAGGCAGGATTGATTAAGATGTACAAAAATAACTTTATTCAATCTCTCTTTCAAGGAAAGGAATTTCCATTAAAGTAAAATAGATTGTTTTATCTTTTTGTTTATTTGCATTTGGTCAATTAACAAAAAGTTATGTTTCAATTTAAGTGTATTAATTTATAAATTAAATTAATAACTTGTTAACAGTATATACGTAATATATTCCCACATACTAAATAGAATTGGATAACTTAATCTTAATTAAATTTTGATTTATTAGTTATTCAAATCTAAATTTCATAAACTTAATTACATTCATTATTTAAAGTGACTGATAAAAACAATTACTTCATTAAGATAAGTAAATACAAAGTAAATCCTGATACTAATGTTTCCTTAAAAGACTTTGAAACTGATTATGATGGCAAAAACCTTAATAAGGATCTTGCAGCAGAGTATCTTGAAGAAACAAAAGAGAAGATGGCAATAATTCAGGATGAACTTTATGCTTATAATAAATACAGCGTCCTGATAGTATTTCAAGCTATGGATGCCGCAGGTAAAGACAGTGCAGTTAAACATGTGTTATCCGGTCTGAATCCTGCCGGAGTTAAAGTCCACAGCTTCAAAGCTCCTTCGGCAAATGAACTTGAGAGAAATTACTTCTGGCGTCATTCTATCGTGCTTCCTCAGCGTGGAGAGATTGGAATTTTTAACCGCTCTCATTATGAAAATGTCCTTGTAACAAAAGTCCACCCGGAATTCCTTCTTAAAGAAAATCTTCATGATATAAAATCTCTCGATGATGTAACAGATAAATTTTGGGAAAAAAGATACAGGCAGATAAATGATTATGAAAGAATTTTATTTGAAAACGGAACTCTGATTTTAAAGTTTTTTCTTCACTTATCTTCAAAAGAACAGAAAAAAAGATTTGAAGAGAGAATTGAAAATCCAAAAAAGAACTGGAAGTTTTCTCCGGCAGACATTGAAGAAAGAAAATTCTGGAAGGATTATCAAAAAGCTTACGAAGATGCTTTGAGTAAAACATCAACAGAATATGCTCCATGGTTTATTGTACCGGCTGATACAAAATGGTTTACAAGACTTGCAATTTCTACTATCATTATTAATTATATGGATATGCTGAAAATGTCTTATCCTAAAGTTTCGGAAGAAATACTGAAAAAACTTAATGAACTGAAGAAACAATTGTAATAAAATACAATAATTAAATCATAATTTATAGAATTTATATTCAGACAAATTTTAAATAAAAATTTCAAATCCAAGCTGTTTCTAAACACATATTTATTAAATTGATGTGATTATTAAAAAGAAAACTCTTAATTTTGATACAAATACAGAAGAATATTAGTAAATAAATTTAATTTAAACCTAAACTACAAATTAAAAAAATGAAAAAACTGAAAAAATTTCTTATTGGCACAATGCTGATATATATTGCAGCATTTCCCATAGTTATTTCATCATGTTATTATGACTATGGTCTTGATACAGATAACTATGATGTAGTGGCTACATTCTATGATAAAGACTATAATTTCCAGAATGTACACACTTATTATCTAAGTGATTCCGTTGTTAAAATCGGTGATCAGAGCATAACCTCGCAGTATGACAACCAGATTATACAAAATCTTGAAACTAATTTAAATAATCTCGGATGGACAAGGACCTACGACAGATTGGCTGCCGATGTGAATGTAAGATCAGGCGTAACAACAAGCACTTATGTTGTTTATGACGGCGGAAGCGGCTGTTACTGGGATTACTGGGGATATTCATGGTGCTATCCGGATTACGGATATTCATACACATACACCACAGGTACAATTGCAATACTTATGACTGATCCTGATGTTACAACAGGAGGTTCTTTGCCTGCGCAATGGAATGCTCTGCTAAATGGATTGACCGGAACGGGAAATGCCGGCAGCAGAATTACCACTGCAATTAATAAAGCTTTTGCTCAGTCGCCTTATTTGCGCTAAATTGAATTTAAAATTTAAACATTAAACACGATTATGAATAAAATTAAATTAATACTAGGAATCTTTATTCTGTCTTCATTATTCTTAAGCTCGGCAAATTCTCAAACGAGGCAGGGTGATTATATTGCTTCAATTGAATGGAGCACAGCTTTAAATGTCGGCAGAGCTTCAGATTATATTAGCGAATTCGGCTGGTCCGGCGGCGCTCTTACATTCAAAAAGTTTGTTCAAAATAATGTAGCAGTTGGATTAAACTTCAATTATAATATCATTTCAAAGGAAGATCTCGACGGAGTTACTGAACTTCAAAATGGTACTGTCTCAGGACCACAAGCAAGATATCTAAATTACGCTCCTATTTATGCAAACTTAGGATACTATTTTAATAAAAGTAAAAGAGAGAAATTCATTCCATATATTCAGGCAAATGTTGGTACTTCCTATGTTTGGCAAAGACTTCAAATAGGTGCTAACGAAGTAGATAATGATAACTGGCACTTTGCACTTGGACCGGAAGCGGGATTTATTTACAAAACAGGAAATGGGGTTGGAATTACATTTAATGCCAAATACAATTATGCTTTTTCTTCAGGTGAACCTCTTGGCACTGGTGATGACAACTCATACTCATTCCTTAATTTTAACCTTGGATTGTCTTATATAAGATAAACTTTTTAATTAGAATTACGCTTAAAAACTGAAAAGAACTTTTCTTTTCAGTTTTTTTATTTATAAAACTTATATTGGTAAATTTACGCTTGAATTTTTTTCCTGGAAATCTCAAAGAATACTTTGATTACGAAGATAAACTAAGACGTATTGTCAGCAAGATTACTGCAATACTTATTGTAGTGTATTGCCTGATGACAGGATTGCTTGTAAGCAATGTTGTTATAAACTCTGTCCTAAATAAAGATACTTTTAGTTTAATTGAATACTTGATTCTATTTATAAGCACGCCTATTGCAGGATTATTCTTTTTGAAATCGGAAATTAAATTAATAGCTCTAATGATTGATGAAAACGGCATGGAAAAATATTCATACCTAAGATTATTACTCTTTATATCCGTTATAGTTTATATACTCTTATTGATTTTCTTTTATTCATTTAAAATATTTTCACTTTTCAATTTATAATCCTGAGATTCAACTGCGATTTTTTCAATTATTCCTGTAAGAAAAATTAATTGCCGCCACATAACATTAAAAAAATTCCATTATTATTGTGATGCAACAATTTTAATTGCCTGTATTACTGATTTTAAAAATTATACAGAAATCAGCAGTTTTTTGCTAATTATTTATTAAATTCGGCTGTTTTTTGTAAAAATCTATTAAAATTGAAGGATTTTTATCAAATTGATTTTCTGTAAGCAATTAGGTATTTTTGTTTAAAATTTATAAATTAATCTATTTATCAGGAAAAAATTTAATGGCAACAACCTCTGATTTAAGAAACGGTCTCATCATCAATTATAACAATGATTTACACTCTGTTGTATCAGTAGAGCACAGGACACCAGGAAATTTAAGAGCATTTTATCAGGTAAAGCTGAGAAATTTAAAAAACGGTAAAATCATCGAAAACAGATTCCGATCAGGTGAAGAAATTCAGATAGAAAGACTTGAATCCGGCAATTATCAGTATTTATATAAAGAAACAAATGATTTTGTCTTTATGGATAATGAAACATACGAACAAATTAATGTTTCAGAATCTCTAATTGGGAAAAGCGGTAATTATCTGAAGGAAGGTGAAATCATACAAATATATTTTCATAATTCGAAACCAATGTCTGTCGAAATTCCTCCTCATGTAAACCTCAAGGTTATCGAAGCTCCTCCCGGTGTTAAGGGAGACACTGCTACCGGTGCAACAAAGCAGGTAAAAGTTGAAACCGGAGCTACAGTTAATTCGCCTTTGTTTATAAATGAAGGTGATACAATCAGAGTAGATACTAGGACAGGAGACTACATTGAAAGAGTAAAAATGTAAATTCAATCAGAATAATTTCAATTAATTACAAAATTTATGGACCTGAATTACTTAAAAAAGTTAATAAAGATTATTGATACAAGCAGTATTTCCGAAATTGAAATTGAAGAAGAAGGAAAAAGAATAAAACTGTCAAAACCAAGACCTAAAGTCCTTGCAAACGTATCACCGCTGAATGTCCCGTTAAGCGCAGCTACAGCAGTTAATGAAGAAGCATCAGCTTTGAGAAAACCGGCTGAGGAGAAACCGTCAGAAGAAATTATAATTCCTTTCACGAAAGAAAATATTGCGGAGGTAAAATCACCCATGGTGGGAACATTTTATAGAGCTCCGGCTCCTGAAGCTGATGCTTATGTGAATGTCGGCAGTATAGTATCTCCGGGCAGCATTTTATGTATTATCGAAGCCATGAAGCTGATGAATGAAATCGAATCGGAAGTGTCCGGTAAAATTATTAAGATATTGGTGGAAAATGCTCAGCCGGTTGAATATAATCAGCCTCTTTTTTTAATAGAAAAATCTTAGTCCTCCGCTGCAGGAATATTAATTTCAAACCTTTATCATTGATGATTAAAAAATTACTTATAGCGAACCGCGGTGAAATTGCGTTAAGAATTATCAGGACATGTAAAGAATTGGGTATAAAAACTGTAGCAGTTTATTCTGATGCGGATAAAGACTCACTCCATGTTAAGTTTGCTGATGAAGCCGTATGCATTGGAAATTCATTGTCAAAGGAAAGTTATTTGAATATTCCGAGAATTGTATCCGCAGCTGAAATAACAAATGCTGATTCTATCCATCCGGGTTACGGATTTCTTGCTGAAAATGCTGAATTTGCTCAAATTTGCATTGATTCTAAATTAAATTTCATCGGACCATTACCCGAAATGATTAACGCAATGGGAAATAAATCTTATGCAAAAGACACAATGAAATCCGCAGGAGTTCCCGTTGTTAACGGAAGTGACGGAGTGGTAAGTAATACAGATGAAGCTTTAAAGCTCGCAAAAAGCATAGGACTCCCTGTAATGATAAAAGCTTCCGCCGGTGGAGGAGGCAAAGGAATGAGAATCGTCAGAGAGATAAATGAACTTGAGAATTCATTCATGATGGCAAAAACAGAAGCAGCAAGTGCGTTTGGCAATGATGATGTTTATATGGAGAAGTTTATAGAAAAACCGAGACATATCGAAATTCAGATCCTCGGCGATAAATACGGGAATGTTATTTCTTTGGGGGAAAGAGATTGCTCTATTCAAAGAAGACATCAAAAACTGATAGAAGAATCTCCGTCTCCATTTATTACCGATGAAGTCAGAGATAAAATGTCAAAAGCGGCGGTACTGGGAGCAAAATCAGTAAATTATCTTGGTGCAGGTACAATTGAATTCCTTGTTGATAAAAATTTGAATTTTTATTTCATGGAAATGAATACGAGAATACAGGTTGAGCATCCTGTTACCGAGCAAATAACCGGCATTGATCTTATTAAAGAGCAGATCAACATTGCTGCAGGTATGAAATTAAATAAAAAAAGAAAAATCAAAATGTCCGGTCATGCGATTGAATGCCGGATCAATGCAGAAGATCCCGCTAATAACTTCAGACCATCTCCCGGTGTTATTACTGCATTTAATCAACCCGGCGGACTTGGCGTGAGGGTCGATACTCATTGCTATACAGGATATGCTATCCCACCTTATTATGACTCAATGATTGGTAAACTGATTACTTTCGGGGCAGACAGAACAGAGTCAATCAAAAAAATGTCGAGAGCGCTGGATGAATTCATCATTGAAGGAATTAAAACTACAATCCCATTTCATCAAATGCTGATGCAGAATGATGATTTTATAAATAACAATTTTGATACTGGCTTTTTGGATAACCTTAAAAAAGTAAACGGACAGAATGAATAATAAAATTAAAATTTTTATAATATTTTTCATTTTAACGGCAAGTTTTCAGCTTAATGCAGTAGCCGGATTATCGCCTGTAACTTCCATAAAAGAACAAAGCCAGGATACTAATAAAAAATTAAGCGCAGACGATTCCGCCGTTAATGAAGAAAGCAATCAGCTAATGATAGATACTTCTTCAGTCACAAAACCTGCCGAGACCATCATTCCTGTTGATACTTCGTCTAAGTTAGACTCAGCTTTAATAGAAAAATCCGATGAGAATGTAATGACAAACACAAAGCTATTTGTTTATATATTATTATCCGTTCTCGGTATGGGTTTGTTTTTCTTTATATTTATCATAAATCTGTTTAAAACTTTTCACAAAAAAAGATCTACAAGACAATCTTTGCTATTATGCTGGAGTTTGTTTTTTGTTGTATCGGTTATTTGGATATTTATTGTATGGGGGCTCTTTGCGGGATTCTGGACAGCATCTTCATTCATGATTATTATGATTTTTCTATTTATAATTAGCTTGATAATGACTATAATAGCAATCAAATCGAAATAATTTTACCAATTAATTATAAGAATTCTACTTAAAATCAGTAAAGGAAAATGGCGAAGTTTTATGCATTAATTCTCGGTGCATCGAGCGGATTCGGTAAAGCAATCTCCAAAGCTCTTGCTGAAGACGGTGTAAATATCATTGGTGTACACCTTGACAGAGCTTCAACAAAAGAAGATGTCGATAATCTTGTCTCATTCATAAAATCTAAAAATGTTAGCGCAAACTTTTTCAATGTAAATGCTGCTGACTCTTCAAAAAGAATTGAAGTGATTAATTCAATTGAAGATTTGTTTTCAAAAGATAAAGATTCTCCCACAATCCGAATTCTTGTTCATTCTCTTGCATTCGGTACATTGAAACATTTCATTTCGGATAATCCGGGAGATTCGCTTACAGATAAACAGATTGAAATGACTTTAAATGTAATGGCAAACAGCCTTGTTTACTGGACTCAGGATATCATTTCAAAAAAATTGATGACAAAAGGCGGTAAAATTTATGCGATGACATCGTCCGGAGGTTCAAGACAAATAAAATATTACGGTGCAGTTTCAGCTGCCAAAGCTTGCCTCGAATCTTATGTAAGACAGCTCGCTATGGAACTCGGCAGCCAAGGTATATCAGCCAATGCTCTGAGAGCGGGTGTAACTGAAACACCGGCATTACTTAAAATTCCAAACAGTAAAAACATAATTGAAAATGCTCTGCAGAGAAATCCTGAAAAAAGATTGACAAGACCTGAAGATATCGCAGATTTTATTGTGGATAATTATAAACGGGATTCTCATTGGTTTACCGGCAATGTAATAAACTTAGACGGCGGTGAAAGCGTAGTAGAGCTATAACATGTATAATTTTGAAAATGAAGTTCAGCAATGCAGGAAAATATAAGCAAAGAAATAAACGATTCTGACCTGATACTTGATATTTCAGCAAAAGAAAAACTCGAGCTGAAAACGCAGGAATTAATGCCCACAATTATTATCGGGCTTGGAGGGACTGGAAAGGAAGTGTTACTTAGGATCAGAAGACAATTTGTTGAAAAATACGGAGCCATAAATGAATTCCCCATTATTTCATATCTATATATCGATACCGATAATGCCCCGTCAGAAGAAAGCGGAATAGCGCGTGAACGAGATTTTCTCATTAATGATATTGATTTTCAGCCTTCCGAAAAAGTTTTCCAGCCGGTAAACCCTTCTGATTACATATACAGAATTCAGGATGTACCAAATGTTAAAGAATGGTTAAGCACTACAGGTGAAATAGGAAAGCTCGGAACAATGAATACCGGCGCAGGACAGATCCGCCCGGCAGCTAGACTGGCTTTTTTTCATAACCACGATGAAATTGTCTCAAAACTTACATCCGCTAAATCCCGAATTACGGATTCAAGATCGATTAATTCAGTTAAGGAAATTCATAAAATAAAAAATGTTAACACAGATAAAATAAATGTTTATGTCATAACTTCCGTCAGCGGCGGAACCGGTTCAGGCATGTTCATCGACATGGGTTTTCTTATAAGAAATATTTTCAGAAATCAAGCAGTATCTACATGCTATATTGTTCTTCCAAAAATTTTTCAGACTTATGGCAAAGAAAGAGTTTATGCAAACGGATATGCAGCTTTAAAAGAATTTGAATTTTACAATCTTATAAACACATTTAAAGTTACATGGAAAAAAAATGAGATGCATGAATTTCAACCCGGTGTTTATGATGATACTTACATTATCGACGGTGAAAATTCAAAGAACCTGTCATTGTCCGAGCAAAATAACAGAGATATTTATAAAATGCTTGCCGACACCATATTTAATGATTTTTCAAATTCTGATTTTGCCAATTATAAAAGAGGTGTCAGAGTGAATCTCGTCCAGTACAAACAGCGTCTTTGGCCTGACGATAATTCTGTCTCTGATAATACTTATTCAAGGAAGTATTCAACACTTGGACAGTCATCTATTTCCATACCGGTTGACAGAATTATCACTTCATGCGCATACAAATTGTGCGAAGAAATAATTAATTATTATCTTACTTATGCCGAAGGCGCACAAAGTGAAATTGATAATTACCTTATTGCTGAGTTTCTTCCCGAACTCGGTCTGCTTGAATCAAAAAATAAATTTCAGCTACTTGATTCACTTTACAAAAGCGGCGATAAATCATCTATTCAGTCAAACATAAAATCATTTCTCACAGGAATTCAGAATGACCTAACAAGCGGAAAACGCGGCAGCAGCTGGTCCTCGTACCTGCTGAATGAGAAAATGAAGTTCGATACCAACTTCAGAGATGATAACGACATAAGCAGGCTTGGTATGTATATGTCTCAGATTTATTCTAACAGAAACAAAGTTATTCAGACGGTAATAGGAGATAGAGACAGAAATATTATCGGAAGTCTTGAAAGAAAAATTAATACGCTTGTTAATGATTCTACAAGAGGCGTTTTTTATGCAATTAATCTTTTAAAAAGACTGCAGTTTATTCTTACTAACGGGAATTTTGATTATATACCAAAGTATGAAAAAGAGATTAAAGATCTTCAGTCGTTTATCTCCCGTACTGATTCGGAGTTTAAAAGAATTTTCCAAGAGTTAAAAGAAGACGAATCAAGATCAAAGCTTAATGTTTTAAGAAAATCTGCTATGGCTGGAACTCTGGAAAAGGTTCTCGAAAACATGGAAGAATATTATAATGCTATCATTAAACTTAAGTCAAGATATTATGCCCGTGAAATTTGTCTGAGAATACTTGCAATGATAGAAACAAAGGAAAAATCTGCATCGGATAAGATCATTTCATCGGGTTTAATTCCTGACCTGAATAAACTCACTGGAAATCTCGGAGTACTGAAAAACAATTTTCAGAGAAAATATAATTACTTCCTTCAGAAAAATGAAACCAGCTTTAATCATCTGATCTATACGCCTGACGAAGTTAAAGACATATATTACGTCAGATATATAGGTACAGGTCAGGCATCTTCAGAAAAAATACGAAACCTTTCCAATAGTCTTTTAAAAGAGCTTGGCGCTTCGGATGTAACCGACATTGTAAATATTCTCAACGAAAGAGATGCTGCCATAATTGAAAGCAGAATGATTTCATTTGCCAGAAAGCAATTTGAAAATATTAAAGAAGATTTTAATATTACCGAAATGCTTTTTGAAAAAGATGCTATAAGAAGCGAATCAAAAATAAGAGGTATGTTTAATCAGGCTTTCCCATGGCTTAGAATCAGGGAGATACCCGGCAGCTTTAAGCTTGATGACTCGGCAAAGAAAATTTATATAGGTACAAAAACTAATACGCCTTCGTTTAAAAAATTTCAGTCTCTCATACATTCAATTGCAGGCTCCAACGTTGAGTTTAAAGATTCTGCAGATAATTCTACGATAACTTTTTATTCCGAATGGGCGGGATTTCCGTTGTTTTATTCGTACACGATTGCAGAAGAAATGAAGCCTTATTACAAACATCTTTCAAATAATCACAATGTAGATCTTCATATAAATAAAAACTATTTTATTTATCACGACATTATTCCGCTAAACGATGAGGAAAAAACCAGACTCGACGAAGCATACAAAACTTATCTCCTCGGTTTGATATTTGAAATTTTTGACATTGTTCCGGAAACTGATTCCTCAAAGGCAATATATAAATATACGAGACAAGAAGGCATTACTGTAAAAAGAGTCGAGCAACTCGGTATTGAGTCCAGACTTATAAACAGATTATATGAAGAGCAGGGTAAAGATGCGTTGAGATACAGAATTCTAAAAGATGCAGAAACCGTTCAAAATCAGTTTTTTAAAAACGGTAAACTTGCCGAGATGCTTGCCATGTATGAATTTTATTACGATGTGATATATAAACCCATGGAAGTGGAAATTTCCGGCGAAGCAAAGAAAAAAATCGAAACTTATCAGTTTAAAATACTGAAAGATCTGGCAAAAGAAATCGAAGATAAAATAACTCTTAAAGACAGACAACAGTTTACGGAAAGAGTAATACACCTTAAGAATAATCCTGAAGAGTTTTCTTATGAAGTTGGAGATGAATCAAAGCGTGCATTAAAAGTAAAACAGATACTCAGTGAAAAACAGCAAATGCAAAACACCGAAACGTCAGAATATGAATCCTCAACAGGAAACATCAGCAGAACTAAACTTAAGGAAATTAAACAAGCGCTTGATGAAGGGCTAATCACTTCCGAAGAATATGAAAAAGCTAAAAAAGAATTTCTTAAAATAAATATTTAAAATGCCTACATACGAATATAAATGCTCAGATTGCGGTCATCATTTTGAAGTATTCCAGTCAATGAAAGAAGATAAGCTGAAAACCTGTCCAAATTGCGGAAAAGAATCTCTTGCCAGACTTATTGGAACGGGAGGCGGATTGATTTTTAAAGGAAGCGGATTTTATTTAACTGATTATAAAAATTCATCTTCCCAAAAATCCGATGCAGGAACATCTGCAGAAAATAAAACAGAAACGAAATCAATAAAAACTGAAAATACTTCAACCGAAAATTCATCGCCACAGGATACCAAAACATCTGCTGTCAAATCTGAATCGTCAAAATCATCTGCGGCTTCCAAACCAGCCGGCGAGTGAATTTAGCTGACTTTAAGTATCTCTGTATAAGTATCTTTCGAGACTAAAGTTTTCACCAAGATAATACTTTTTCACCATCTCGTCGTTTGCAAGCTCCAGTGCATTACCGGAACGGAATATTTTCCCGTCTATTAGAATGTAGGCTCTGTCAACAATCGAAAGAGTTTCATGAACATTGTGGTCTGTTATCAAAATCCCGATATTCCTCTCCTTTAGTTTAAAAACCATCTTCATAATTTCTTCAGAAGCAATCGGATCAATTCCTGCAAATGGTTCGTCCAGTAAAATAAACTTGGGGTCGGCTGCTAAGCATCTTGCAATTTCAGTTCTCCTTCTTTCACCTCCGGATAAAACATATCCCATAGAATCCTGGACCTTTGTAAGATTAAATTCCTTCAGAAGTTTATTACATTTGTCTTGAATCTCTTCCTTATCGGTATATATAAATTGTAAAATACTTATGATGTTATCTTTGACCGTCATTTTCCTGAATACAGAAGCCTCCTGCGGCAGATAGCCAATTCCAAGTCTTGCTCTTTTATACATTGGAAGCAGAGTGATTATATCCTTATCAAGTTCTACCTCACCATCATCAGGTTTAATCATGCCGCAAATCATATAAAAAGTTGTTGTCTTGCCGGCTCCGTTTGGTCCAAGCAATCCTACTATCTCGCCTTGTTTTAATCTCAGAGAAACATTGTTTACTACAATTCTCCTCTTGTATTCCTTTTTAAGATTATTTGTCTTTAGCTCACTCAAATACTTGTACTATTAAGAATTGAGAATTTCAATCATGTCTCTGACTGCTTTGTGAAGTCCGGTGAATACTGCTCTGGAAATTATTGAGTGACCGATGCTTATCTCTCTGATTTCAGAAATGGATTTTATCGCTTCTACATTTTTATAATTTAATCCGTGTCCCGCAGTTACTATTAAACCAAGCTCCGCCGCCATTCTTGCAGTTACGGCAATTTTAGTTAATTCGGTGATGCTGTCTTTTTCAGAATTTGTATTAGCAAATTTACCGGTATGTATTTCAATTATATCAGCATTAAGTTCTACTGCCAAATCAACATTTGCCGGTTCAGGATCTATGAATAAACTGACAGGAATATTTTTTGAATGCAGCTCTTCAATTGCTTTTTTATATTTTGATTTGTCGCTTTTAAGATTGAGCCCGCCTTCGGTTGTCAGCTCTTGCCTCTTTTCGGGAACAAGCGTAACAATATCCGGAGAAGTTTGCAGGGCAATTTTTATCATTTCATCAGTTGCAGCCATTTCAAGATCAAGTTTGGTTCGTACAACTTCTTTCAGGAGTTTTAAATCCCTGTCATTAATGTGCCTCCTGTCCTCTCTTAAATGACATACAATTCCGTCAACCCCGGCTAATTCACATATTCCTGCCGCAACAACCGGCTCCGGCTCTCTCTCCCCTCTTGCTTCTCTTAGAGTTGCAATGTGGTCAATGTTTACTGCGAGTTTCATGATAAAATATTAATTCAAAAAAACAGTTTAAGCAAACCTTCAATGCCGATTTCATAATTATCTCCTCTTAGTCTAAGGACTGAAATTCCATCAATGGATAACATAACAAGCCAGTGAAGAAGCCAGCAATAAATGAATGAATTACTTCTGAGCGCTTGGATACCGAGTATTAGACCCGCAAAGATCGAAGCAAACAATTCAATTTCAGGTTTGCCTTTGTGCAAAATAAAGAAAGGAATCATTTGAATAAATATAGAATAGTATCCGAATTTCGGTTTCAATCCAAACAGCACATAACCTCTCCAGAAAAATTCCCAGCCCAGCATATAAACTAATACGCAAAGCTCATAAAGCAAAAAGACAATCAAACTTCCGGATACTTTCTGACCTCCCTGCGGATAAGTGGCGGCAAATTTCTGAGATCCGGAGACAATCCAGACTGTAATCAGCATTACTGCGAAAAAAGATATGGAAGTAATCATGCCGAATTTAACATCACCTAATCTGAAGCCGTAATCGGATAATTTTTCTTTAAAAATTAATTTAATGATAAGCGCGGGGATAGCAAACATCAGCATCCCATCAGCCAGAAACCAGTAAATTCTGGAATACATTTTATCCCTGCTTACAATTTCATAATAAAAATTGGGAGATGCAAAAACAATTGAAAGAAATGTAATTATTGCAACAGATAAGAAAATAAATGTTACTTTAAAATCCAGCGCTTTTACTTCACGAATTAAAGCCCTGTATTCGCTGATTAAATAATCTTTCAAATCCTCAAAGCTTTTTCTTAATAATGTATTGAAGTTTTTCGGGATTCATGCTGAGTACTTCGAGACCTTCGGGTACGCTCACTTCAGGTTTTAAAAATCCGAGAGTATCAATTTCAATTTTATTAAACTCTACCTTAACATTGATATCTGCCTGTGTTAATCCCGTAATAAAATTAATACCCCCTCTTATAGAAAGATTTACTTTTGGAGGAAGTAATAAAACTTCTTTATCTTCAGGTAAACCGGAAACCTCCACAGTAACATCTTCGAAATATTTTTCCGCTGTAAGCTGAACGGAATATGAGAAATCAAGAATTTTTGGCTCAATGCTTATTATGTTTGACAAAGTATCCATAATTCTTACTTTGCCCGATAGTTCAGAATTAACGTCATTAAATACAAGGTCTTCGGTTGAAATGAATTTTATTTTATTTAAAATATATGAAGAACCTCTGACTTTAACGGAATCAGGCTTAAGAACTGGCTTACCCGCTATTCCGTATCCGTCTTTAGGTTTAACTGTAATCCGATTTCTTACAGGCACCAGCTTCTCAGAAATTTTATCAAAACTAATATTGATAGTATCCGGAGTAATGTTTAAAACTGATACATTTGGATTGAGATTTATTTTGTCACTAACAAAATTTTCAGTCAGTATTTTTGAATCCTTCTTGTATTTTGAAATATCAAGCGTATATTTTGTATTTTTTGATATAAGCATGCCGATTAGTTCCCATCCTTTTCCTCTTACGGTAACATCTATCGAACTCGGCAATTCATCTGTCAAAGCCTGTGTTGATGATGTCTTTATCTCGACTGGAATTGATAAATCCACTGAATAACTCATATTCAGGCTTATGTAAATCCAAAGAGCAGTCGCAAAAAATAACGACAATAAATAAATTTTAAGATTTTTTTCCAAGGTGAATTAAGGCGCTAATTCTTTTTCCCATTCGTAATTTTTGAGTTCGCTTTTAAATGTACTATGAACCAGCCAATAAACTCCGGTAGTTGACTGCTTCTCGATAAATACACATTCACCTCCTCCTTCTACAGAATCATATTTCCAAATTTCATAACTCTTCTTTGTTGTTTCAAAAGGAAATCTTTCAATATCATCAGGTTTTCCGTAAACAAGGTAGACTCTTCCTCTGTCAGTCTTCCATCCTTCTTTGTAGGCTTCTTTAAAATTATTATTTGCTTCATTAACTCTTTTTAGATAGCCAATTTTAAATTCATTCTGAGGTGTACCGGGATTAGAATCTCTTGATTTCCAAAAATCATACATGAATTTTCTTTTCAAATCAAGATTCTTCATATCTTCATAACGGTCAATTTCCTTTTCCGTCATTAAATAAGCAGCAACTGCAAATTCTTTATCCAGATCCTTTTCGTCTTTTGCAGGATATTCGCTGATAAGATAATCATCCTGCTGACTGTTTGAGGTTACCTGATTTGAAATATTAAAAACAAAAAATTTCTTTTCTCCCGACAAAGACAAATTCTTTGACGGATCAAGAATTTTTATTCTAAAATAGTATGATCCTCTTTGAAGCGAATCAATATTAATCTTACCGTATTCGACTCTGGAATCGCTGTTCCTTTTTATTTTTTTATCGAAAGAAAGAATATTTTTATTATTAAGATCTTCTACAGAGTATTTTATAGTAATCTCATCTGATACGTTATTTTCATTTAAGCCGTATATCTCGAAATAATAATAAAGCTCTTTCAAATTCATTCCGAAGAGATTGGAAGGATTCGGAATTACATCAAGCGTATTCTTATAAAAAATACTTTTCTCATTTGCTGATTTCTTGATGTCAGTAGATAATTCAATACTGCTCATTCTTACGCTTGTGACGGCAGCATTTAATATTGATAAATCTTCTTCAAATACATCTAATCGCTTGTCATTATTGAAATCACTTCCGGTTAATTTTAATTTGTAATATCCGTCGCCTATCAGAAAATTAATTTGTCCGATAATGTTCTGACTAAGTTCATTTCCTGAAGTATCTTTTACAATTGAAGACGATTTAAATGACTTTTCAATAACGATGGAGTTATCAGTTCGGTTTGTCAGTAAAATATGAATTTTCGCAAATCCTTCATAGTTATCTCCGGATTTTACATACGTAAGAGATTTTTGATTAACCGAATAATATACCTCCAATACGGAGTTAGTTTCATCTGATTTGAAAATGGAGTAATCAAAATTGAAATAAATATTCTCCTGAGCGGATATTTTGCTTCCGGTGAGAATAAGTAATACGATAAAAATAAATAATTTTATTTTATTCATAATAAAAAAAGGTAATCAATTTTCAGATTGATTACCTTTAAAGTTAAATAAAATTACTTCAGATTAAAATCCAAGCATTATTGTAAAAAACTGGTTAGCATCGAATCTATCTGAAAATCTGTAGGCATAATCAAAAGCAATATTAAAGCTCTTGCTTGCAGCATAGTTAATACCTGCTCCAAAGCTCGGACCTGTAAATGCTTGGTCGTCGACATTATCATTTGTAAACTGATAACCGCCTCTTAAGTAAACTAACTTATTATAGTTATACTCGAGCCCCAGATTATAATCATCGGTTGCGAATGAATTATTCTGGAATGTTCCATGAACCATTAGATTATTCTTTTTATCAAGTCTGAAATCATAGCTGATACCGAGTGACAAAGCAGTAGGAAGTTCAAAGTCCTGCAATTCGATCACAAAAGGCTCTTGCTGTGTTCCTGAAGGAGTACCATTTGGCTGAAAGAATTGTTCGAGATCCTGACCTGTAAACTTCATGCTTGGTCCGAGATTTTTTAATGCAACGCCAAACTGTAATCCGCTTCCGATAACATTATAGTTTAGTCCAAAATCAAAAGCAAAACCCGTTGCAGTTTCTCTCGAAATTTTATTGTAAATAAGTTTAGCAGTCGTTCCGAAAGAAATTCTGTCAGTCATTGCTCTTGCATAGGATATTCCCGTAGTTAAATAAGTCGGAGAATATGTTTCACCAGTTCCTTCGGGATTATTGATTGTTGTAACCTCAATATCGCCAAATGATAATGATTTAACCGTTAATGCAAAAGTTCCGACTGAGGGAATTTTATAAGCCCCGGCAAAATAATTTACGTCAATATCGGCTATGTAAACCTGATTTGAAAACATTACTTCACCGGTTTTCCCGGTCATAGTTGCCAGACCGGAAGGATTCCAGTAAATTGCATCGAGCCCTTGGGCAGTTGCAAGGTTAGAACCCCCGAGTGCAGTGCTTGCAGAACCAACGGGAATCAACAATTCAGGTGCAGCAGACAATCCGTATTTATTCTTAGGTCCCGCAAACAAACTGTTTACTATTACAAACAGTATTAATACTATTGTAATATTTATGTATTTAATTTTCATCTTATTTGCTCCTTGTTTAAAATTTTTCATTTTTAATTTTGTGTGCCTGCTTTTCACAGGCACACTAAAATAATTTTAGAATGTTTGTATTCTTTCAGTAGGAGTAAATATAGCTATTTTCAATGTTTTTGAACCTAACTCAAATGCATCAACATATACTATATACATCCCGCTTGCAATCGGAATCTGATTTGAATTCTGCAAATCCCATTGCATTAATGAATTATTCGGATCTGTTGTATTTCTGCTTAACTTCCTGACTAAGACACCATTTAAAGTGTAAATATATATATCACATTTCCCAGGTAAATGACTGAAGTAAATGAAGCGGTCAAAAGGATCTGTCTCCAGACTCTGTCCGCCGTAGTAAGGGTTCGGGAAAGCTTTAACTTTGTCTAATTCTCCGGAAGCAAGTGAACTGTTATTTGTTTGTGTTCCGTTTACAGACCATGAATATTTAATAGGATTACCCGGAACAAAAGATGATTTTGTTAATCTATATGGCGTAACGGTTAGCTTATCTCCATTACTCCATGACATTGGAACACCGTTAACTTCTTTAACTCTCGGCAGCCACGCATACATAATATCCATTGATGGGAATCCGATTGCAGGACTGTTTAGTCCGGGATTCTTGCTTAGATAATTTGAATTTGCTTCTGCACTGTAAACAGATGCAAATATGTATGTAAAGTGATATCCACCTAATGCCGATGAATTCGGATTCCATGTGGAGTCATTATCCGCATCCATGAAGCCAACATTACATTGTCTCGGTGCGCCGCCAGTTGAATCAAACGGCTCAACCATAAATACACTAAATGGTATATCAACCATCTCAGTTGCGCAAGGTGTACTTGTATAATTTGTATCTGTCGGAACAAATCTATAAGCTTTGGAAGTTTGCCCGAATACAATTTCAATTTGTCTTAACGGTCCGCCTGTCAATATCGGATTTGTACCTGTTTGAACAAATGAACCGGCATTAGCAAATACTTTCGATTTTGCATTTTTGAAATTACCCGTTGTCGGGAAGCTCATTCCGAGAGATCTGCTCTCAAATTGTCTGTTTGTAATTATTTTAGCCGTTTTAATCGCTGTTGTATCTGGGGCAGTAAACCATTCACCTCCTGATGGCGTATATGTCCATGCTTTTTCTTTTGTGAAGTAATTTTTTCCTGATGGATCAAGGAATGCAAGATCGGGATCTCTTACTACACCTGAGTCCGTTACTTTTTGATGAATCAACAGGAATCCGTCAACTGTTTTTGCAGTATCCTGTGTTCCCGTGAAATCAGCAACATCAGTGTAAAGCGTTGAAGTAGTGCCGTTTTGTGTTTTAAATAAAGACCATGTCGGTGTCGTCGGTGTACCTCCGTAAACACTCTCGTAAGTTGCAGTTTTTAAATCAAGAGGCTGGAATACAATCGGCATAACACCAAGATCTCGCTGGTTTGTAGATAATGTATCTCCGACATTGTAATTAACCTGAACACCCGGGGCTAATGTCTGCGGTGTAACCGTCATTAAGCAACTTGTGATTGGTGATTCATTTACTTTTGCAGTTACGTTTCTTTCAAGATTTGCAAGTGAATCATACATGTAAGCAGTTACGGCAAAAGTATAAGGAGTACCTGAAGATATAAAACCGTTTGTAATGTAATCTTTATCTAATACTAAATATCTCGATATTCCGTTATCTGTTCCCGCCTGAACTGTAGTATATACATAAGTCCCGTATTGCTCTGAAAAAATACTATCTTTAATATCGCCTATACCATCCTTAATATCAAAAGTAGTTATCAATTGCCTGTCAGTTGCGTTTGAACCGTTAGTTCCAGATCTTATGGCATAAATATTATATCCTTGGAACTTATATGTTCCGAGAGAAAGCTTATTCGGAATCGAAATCTTTTCGCAAGTATCATTCCATGATAAATAAATTCTTCCGTTTCCTGGTGCATAAGATTTTACTGTTGGACACGGAGGTGAAGGAGGAATCTGAAAATTATTGTCAAATATTCTTTGAGCAGCTTCAGACAATCTCTTCAAAGAACCCACGCTTCTTAAATTGTTTTCTGTGCTTCTTGCAATGATCTGCGATACAACGATATACTGCGTGTCGTGTGGCTGAACAGTTAACGGTCCGGAACACTGCATGAATCTTCTGTCGTCACCAGCATCCATTATCCATCCGGTACCTGTATTCGGATCACCGGAATAAGCAAAAGGCGTTGTCTGACTTGTTACGGGATTTACCCAAGGAGTCCCGTCTCTTCTTAAGCCCTGTAAATTCAGATATGTTTCTCTGAAATTCGACGGATCACCAATGCTTGGATTTCCGTTTGTGTACATATTAAATGCTGATACGCCTAACTCTTTGTAGTTGGGTTTAACAATTAAATTATTACTTCCGGGAGGACTGTAAAATTTAACAGTATCTCCGGGTGACGGATAAATAGGTCCTCTGAAGTAATCAAAACCTACTGCCGGAGGCGAAACACCGTAACTTGCGTCATTATTATCAAAATTATATGTATAACCAAGATTTAATAAAGTATCGACAGCAACAGCATCATCGGTTGCATCTCCTAAATCATCATCAGTCCATAACGCAATATAACATCTTGTCCAAACATCCGAACTTCTGTTAATTATTCGGAATTCAGAAAAAGCCATACTGCTCAAAGGTCCGTTAACCGCATAAGACCAGTTTGTTTGAAGTATCTGTGCTTTCAAAGGTCTTGTGCTTCCGGCTCTGTTACCATGAGCTTCCGGATAACCGTCGGTATAAGAATAAAATTGTGTCTGAGATCCCATAAGAAATGGGTTGCCGTTTGAATCTAAATATGCTCCCTGATGTGAAGCTATTGTTCTCCATGCAGTATAATCCGATGTATCCGATGGAGTTAAAGTATAAATTCTGTAATTCTCATCGTCCTTTCCCTGAGGATTACCTTGATCATCGATATAACCGGGAAGGTACTCATAATCATATTCGGCAACTGCTATGAGAGTATCATTTCCTACTACTGCGCCGATCCAAATACCAGAGGCATATCTTGCAAATCTAAGAGATCCCTTAGGCCATTCAAATCCGGAATTCCCAGTTGACGGATCTCTGTTAAAAGAACCGTTTGTCCTGAACCAAGTACTTATCTGATTTGCTTCAAGTTTTTTTGAATCCACTGCAAATACATGATTCGGATTTGATATGATCTGATAAGGATTCCCGTTATTGCTGTTAGTATTATTTTTCGGCTTGTCCGCAGGTTTGTAACCGTATGCAAATACAATTACAATAGGAATAAGGAAAATTAATATTTTTTTAATCATTTTAAGTTACTTTAATGTTATAAAATTTTTTTCAATCTTTTTCAAACATTCATTATATCAAGGTTGTATCTCAAAAGATACAACCCCGAAAATATTATAATTAGAAATTCAATCTTAATCCTAATCTGTATTGTCTTGGCGGACCGTAATTTCCAATGTCCATAGATCTTAAGTTGTATCTTCGCACATATTCTTCTGAAGTTGTAGGAACTGCGCCACTTGGATTATTAAATGATAAAATGGTATTTTTTCCTGCTTCAGAATTCAGATAACCCGTGCTGCCAGGTAATCCGCTGCTTGCCCATACGTCATTAACTAACTCTGAATCAAATAAATTGATAATGTAGAAATAAGCATTCAGATCAACTTTCCAGAAGCTGAATGTCTTGTCAATCTTAAGATCAAGTCTGTTATCCCAAGGTCCGTAAACTCCGTTAATCGGAGATAATAATGTTGCTCCAGAACCGGTAGATGCAAACGGATCTACTGCATTTGATTTCAGCGAATAAGGTCTTCCGCTGTTGAATGAATAAAGAAGATTTACTCCGAATTGTGAAAGTACATCTCCCCAGAATCCTTTTGGTAAATCTGAACCGACTTTTCCGAATCTGTAATCAGCATTTAAAACTCCAGTGTATCGCTGATCAAAATCAAGAGGCGATGTTAACTTCGGTTGCCTTTCTCCAAGCCATGCTGCTGTTGATGCTGAATTAGGATCTGAACCTGTACCTGATGCAAATGCAATACCAAGTGCAATATTCAATGCAAGTCTGTTAGTCCTTCTTAAATCAATTGCAAGATCCAATCCTCTGATTGTTCCGTAATCCTGATTTTCATAAACCTGAATCTGATTAGGTAACTGAGGATATTTTTTTATACCAATAAGATCTTCTGTCTCTTTGTAATAAGCTGTAAGATCCATTGACATCCTATCTCCAATTTGCTGCTTAACTCCGATTTCATAGGACGTTGTCTTTTCCGGCTCGAGATTCGGATTTCCAAACGAACCAGAGAAACCGGCGCTGTTTACCCAATATTCAAGATTTTCTCTTCCGTTATATAAATATTCAAGCTGTGGTAACTGTGTGAATTTACCATACTGTGCATGGAAAACTGTATTATTTGTTACCGGGAATGAAAGTCCTAATCTCGGCGAAAATGATGATGTAGGATCGCTGTCATCCAGAAAATCTTCAGGTCCTAATACTCCATCCGGTCCGGCAATATTGGCAAGATCTTTAACTCTCCATGAATTTGCATCAAGATAATCCCATCTGATACCGGCATTAAGAGTAAAATCTTTGAACTCAACTTTATCCTGCAGATAAAGAGCTGCAATGATCGGATGCTTGGCGCCGTCAACTCCATCGTCAACTTCGGTTACTCCTACTAAACCGTCTTTATTTGTCGGACCGTAACCAAAATAATTTGCTAATCCAATTCCACCGTTAAATGCTGCCAGCTGTTGCTCGTATGAATCATTTCTGACCTGATAAAGTCCATTTGGTCTAACATCAATATATCTTATAGTATGATACTTATATTCACCGCCGAATTTAATTTCATTTTTCTTTACCTGAGTTGTCAGATTCAAATTTGTACTCCAATAAGAAGTATTGCTGTTTTCATAATAATTTCTAACTCTGTTGTATTTTGCGAATAAATTATATTCATCAAATCCAATTGCATTATTTCCGGGTGGTAAACCAGTAACTTTGTTCGGATCTGCATAAGAATAAAAATCATCCCTGAACTCTGGATCACCTTCTTCATATTTAGCATCAAAATAATTGAACTGAACTTCATAAAACATTTTTGAATTAACCTGATGATTTATCTTTCCATAATACTGGTAACTGTCTTCCTCAATCAAAGGATTTCTTGATGAATTAAACAGCATATATGATTGAATCCAGCCTAACCTGTCTGTGTAAGCATGACTTGTTCCAAACTTAAGCTGAACAGGTAAGTCTTTATTAACTTCCTGAAGATCAAAATTTAGCTTTGCATTCCCGGACCATCTGCCTAACCTATAATTAGGAAGCACATTGTTCGATAGCTCAAGCTGATCTGAAATCCAACTTGGATTATTTACCAAAGACCAGTCTCTTTCAAATCCTGCATAGAAGTTGATAAATCTGGAAAGTTTCTTTGAAGGAATTAATGGTCCTCCAAGCGACATATTGTAAACATTATATCCTTGTGAAACATTATTACTTAAGAATTCATCCGTAATTACCTCAAATGAACCTGAATATTTATCTGTTCCACCTTTTGTTGTAACATTGATAACACCGCTTAATACGTTTCCATATTCTGCACTGAATCCTCCTGTTAATACGGAGAGCTCTTCAAGTACCGAATTAGAAACAAATGAGGTTGATGTACCATCGAGAGGATTAGTCGTTAAAACACCGTCAATTATGACTGCAGTTTCATTCGTTCTGCCGCCTCTTACGTTAATGTCATTTCCTCTTTCATCCTGGACAACACCTGCCGTAGTCGAAGCAATGTTTTCAATTCCTCTCAAACCGCTGTTATCAATAAATTCCTGACCTATGATTTTACCGCTCTGATCAGGTGAGATTGCATTTCTTTTTCCGACAATCTCAATTTCATCTGTAACTATACCGCTGCCTGTAACTTTTAGTGAGAAATTAACCTGAGTTGTTAGGTCGGCAGAAACTTTTACATCGGAAATACTTTGAGGGTCGTATCCGATATATGATGCCGTAACTTTATAAACTCCGACATCAACATTCAGAATTGTGTAATCACCGTTGTCATCAGAAATTGCACCAAGGTTTGTACCATCAACTTTGATAGTAGCGCCTATTAATGGTGCTTTATCCTTTGAATCAATGACTTTACCGGTGATTTTTCCCGTTGTTCCGTTTATATCGAGACTGTATCCTGTGCCAACAGTCAAACCGAAAACAATGAGAAGGGAAAGTGTAAGCTTTATAACATTTGTCATTTTTCCCCCTTTTTAAATGGTTTTAAATTTAGTTTGAAAATTATCATTAGCTTATTTAAAAAAACCCTCATAATAAAACAATTACTTGCCAATTATGAGGGTTGTTATTTATTTAAAATTAAACAAATACTAATTATTTAATCAACATCATTTTTTTGGTATCTGTAAAATCTCCTGTTGTAATTGAATAATAGTAAATACCACTTGAGAGTCTGTCACCATTGAATGTGATTTCTCTCGGACCTTGTGTCTGAATTTCATTCACAAGAGTTTCAACTTCTCTTCCTAACGCATCATATACTTTTAAAGTTACTAGACCTGTTTTTTGAACAAAGTAACTTATTGTTGTTGTAGGATTGAAAGGATTCGGATAGTTTTGGAATAATTCGTATGTTTTTGCAATTGATACATCTTCTTTTATTCCTACCGGAGCCGGACCTCTATAAAATATACCATATACCGGTGCTTTTCCCCAATCTGCAACGTTTACCCAAGCGCCTGCATACATATCTCTGACGTAATAAATTCTTAAACTGTCTGTAGAGGAGACTTGTACAAATGAAGGATGTTTTTCTTCAACGTTTGGAGTATTAGTAATGTTTGTCGGATTGGACCATGTATTTCCGTTATCGTTTGATACAGATACTAAAATTTCACCTGCATTAACTACATCTCCGTTAAGAACAACCTGTGTATTTCCGTTTAAGAACGCAGTGTAAGCACACATAAGCTTGCCGCTGGGAGTTCTTGTAATCGTAGGTTGAGTTAAAGGATTCATATTAACAGTGGTAATTGTATCAGCAAGATTCGGAATGTTTGATTCGTTTGCGATTAAATCCAAACCTGTTGAAGCTGACCAGTGATAAATACTTGGTCTGATATATTCTGTAGTATATGTATTCGGGAAAACAGTTGCTGTGTTATTATATACAATCATTGCTACATGCGGCTCGTCACCTATGTATGTTGCCTGATATCCGAATAGATTTGTGTATAAAGTGTCGTTTCCAATTATTAGATTGTTGAAAATTACACTTCCTGAAAATGTACCTCCGTTATCATTCGATGTAAACAATGACATAGCTAATGTAGATAGATTATACTCAACTCCGAGAATACAAGCTCTTCCGTTTGAGTTTGCAGCTGCATCAAAATTTCCGGAAGGTCCGCTGATATTCGGCAGCAATGTATAATTTGACCATGAAGATCCATTGTATGTCGTGTATTGTCCGTCGAATGCATCTGTTACGTTTGGAGCTGCAACGTTTACCAAATTACCATTTGCAGTTCCGGTAATATGCGGCCATATCGGCTGTGCTGATCCTGTAATCGGCGGAATTGAACCAACATCTGCCCATCCAAATGCACCAAAGAAAAGATCTTTAGATACAATACATCCTACTGCAGAAGACTGATGTCTGGAAATAACAGGAATTCCGTTTGATAATGTTAAGCATGGGAAACCGTTAGCAGCAGTGTTGCTTAATACGTCTGCTGTCCAGGTATTTCCGTTATCCTCGGAATAGGCAAAATAGATATATCTACCAACACCTGCGGCTGCCGTTGAATCCTGCTGAGCCATTAAGATTGCACACCATTTGGATTGGTTGGTTGGGTCCTGTACCAGATATCTTATACTTCCGTTTGTCTGATAATCATAAGATACTGACCATAGATTTGTGTAATGTTCATTTGTACCAAGCGTCGGAGGTGGAGGCGTCTGAGCGCTCAATATCCCGCTGTAAATCAGTGCGATTAATAAAAATACAGAAAATTTTTTGACCATTTTTTTCTCCTTAATTTTAATTATTTAAATAAATTTAAAATAAAATTCTTTGTTAAAATGTTTTGAAACGTTAATTTTTTTTGTCAATATACTACTAAAGTTGAAACTTGTCAATATAGATTTTCGTATTAAGAAATCATTTAAAATATACTCCCTTAATAAATAAAAAGTCAACTAAAAAATTTTAATTCAGTTTGCTTTTGAAAAATAATTTTTTATACTTCTGAATAAATTTTCCGAAACCCTCTTTCTGCTTTCTTCTGTTTTACCTGCAATGTGATTTGTCAGTAATACATTGTCGAGCTCAAAAAATCTCCTGTCTGCGTCTGGTTCATTTCTCATTACATCCAGTCCTGCAAAATAAATTTTTTTCTTTTTTAACAACTCATAAAGGTAATCCTCGTCAATTACGTTTCCACGAGATGTGTTTATTATTACACTGCGGGGTTTTACAATTTCCAGCTTTTCTTCGGAAAAGAAATTCTCATTACGCCTATTTAACGGAATGTGAATTGTTATGATATCACATTTTCTCAATAAACTTTTTAGTCCTATAAAAATGAATTCAGGATTCTGTAATCTAACTTTCTTATCTATGTCGTTTGCATAGATTTCCATTCCAAATGCTTTGCATAATTTCCCCACATAACTTCCTACTTTACCAAAGCCTACTATTCCTATGCTCTTGCCGGAAAGTTCACTCCTTTTATAATTGTAATATCCGAATTTACCGCTTCTAACGAGCTTGTCAGACAGCATGATGTTCTTATATATATTCAATATCAAAGCAAGCGTATGCTCTGCTGCTGATATATTGTTTGAATCATCTGCATTCAGAATTTGAATGGATTTTGTCTTTGCATATTTTATATCAATGTGATCTGTGCCCTTTGAACCTGTAGCAATTATTTTAAATGATACACTGTTTAAAAATTCTTTGTCAATTTTCCTGATGCTCCTTATTACAAGTACATCATAACTTCCGTATTTTTTACGAATTTCATCATTTGAAATTCCGATTGCTCTTTTTATATAAAATTTTTTCCGGGAAAGTTGTTTTAGACCTGCGGAGTCAATGTCGTCTGCAATGAGTATTTTTTTCATTACGGATTTAATCTTAGGCAATGCATTTTCAGGGATCAAATATTAAATAAACTTTTAAAAGTTTATTTATCAAAGTATTCCTTTATCAGTTTTAATACTTCATTCTTCCCTTCTCCGCTGATTGTGGAAAAAGGTATGTAGTCAATGCAGAGATCTTCATTATTGACGATCTTGGATGCCCGGTAAATCTGCTTCTGCATTTTGTTTGCCGAAATTTTATCGGCTTTGGTGAGTATGATCGAAAACGGGATTTCATAATATTCAAGCCAGCTTACCATCAATTCATCCAGATATGTAGGCTCATGCCTTGAATCAATTAACACAAATACTAGCTTGACATTCTGCCTCTCGCTGATATAATCTTCTACGAGTTTTCTCCAGCCAGCTCTGATCTGCTCTGGAACTTTTGCATATCCGTAACCGGGAAGATCAACTAAGTAAAACTTTTCATTAATCAGAAAATAATTTAACTGTCTTGTTTTTCCCGGAACCGAGCCTATCTTTGCCAGCTTCTTTTTATTACAAATAGTATTAATCAATGAGGATTTTCCTACATTAGACCTTCCGACGAAAACAAATTCGGCAAGTACTGAATTTGGAAGCGCTCTTAAATCAAAAATGCTCTTTATGAATTCTGCGGATAATATTTTCATATTTTTTGAATTAACATATACAAATTAAAAAATCCTTAATCCTAATTAAACAACATAATTAATACAGGATAATAAGGATTCTATAATTGCGTTAATTGCTTTCTTCTGTTTTCTTTTTTGTTTTTACGGCAGCTGTCTTTTTACTTTTTGAAGATTTTGTCTTTGTTGATTTGGATTCTGTTTTTTCTGAATCTTTTTCATTTCCGGTTTCTTTGCCGGATTTTTTACCCGTGCCTTTTTTATCTTCTTTCTCTTTTAATTCTGCTTCCTTCTTTTCTATATAATTGTAATCTACAAATTCAATTATTGCTGTTTTAGCGCCGTCGCCAAATCTGAATCCTTTTTTCAGCACACGCGTAAATCCTCCGGGTCTGTCGCCTACTTTATGGCTAATTTCATCAAAGAGAATTATTAGAGCTTCCTTGTTTTGGAGAAATTTTCTGGCTTCCCTTCTAAGATGTATGCTCTTCTCGGGTGATGAATCCTTATATCTTAAAGCTGTTCTCGCTTTTGTAATCAGAGGTTCAATATACCTTCTCAATTCCTTTGCCTTTGCCTCTGTGGTTTCAATTCTCTTATTTAATATTAACGAAGCAGATAAATTTGACATTAAAGCTTTTCTGTGGCTTGCTGTCCTTTTTAGTTTTCTGCCTTTTTTTCTGTGAATCATAATTTTCCGGTTTTACAGATTTTTAAATGTTTACTTTTAATTTGCTGATTCTTCTTTTAGATACTTGTCCACGTCCATACCGAATGTCAGCCCGAAATTTTCTATAAGCTCTCCAAGCTCTGCAAGTGATTTTCGCCCAAAATTTCTGTAATGAAGCATTTCACCTTCATTCTTGCTGACAAGATCCGAGATAGTTTTTATATTTGCCGATCTCAAACAATTCTGCGACCTCACTGAAAGATCCAGCTCATCTACGGGCATCAAAAGAATCTTCTTAATCATTTCATGCTCTTCGTCTTTTTCCGTTTTAACCGGCTCTTCCTTTTTCTCAATCTGAAGCGGATTCAGATTCAGGAATAATTGAATGTGATCCTGAAGAAGTCTTGCTGAATAAACAAGAGCATCTTCCGGCGTAATTGACCCGTCTGTTTTAATCTCAAGTACTAATTTTTCATAATCGGTCTTTTTACCTACTCTCGTATTCTCGATAACATAATTTGCCAGTCTGATAGGTGAAAAAACAGAATCCATATAGATAAATTCAAGCGGCAGATTTACCTGCTTATTGTCTTCCGATGGCACATAACCAATTCCCGTTCCCATCCTTAACTCTATATTTAAATTTGCGTCCTTATTTAAAGTAGCTATATACTTTTCAGGATTTAATATCTGAAAATCCGAAGTGTGTTCCTGCAGGTCTTTTGCAGTAAACTTACCCGGACCTTTTATACTCAATTCTATCTTTGAAGATTTTCCCGTTAAATCTTTAAACCTTACTTCTTTTAAATTGAGTATAATCTCGGATAAATCCTCGACAACTCCCTTTAATGTAGTAAATTCATGAGGAGCGTCATTTATCTTAATGGCAATTATGGCTGTTCCCGGTAAAGAAGAAATTAATATTCTTCTTAATGAATTTCCCAAAGTAACTCCGTATCCCCTCTCAAGAGGCTGAACGATAAATCTTCCAAATGTATCAGTATAACTTGCTTCGTCTTTTACAATTGAATCAGGCATTTGAAAATTACTGATTTTCATCTTATGCTTTTAATTTTATTTATTAATTAATTCTTATTTTGAATACAACTCGACAATCAACTGCTCATTTGCATGGAAAGGCACATCACTTCTTTCAGGCTCTTTTAGAAAAGTTCCCTTCATATTAGCTTTGTCCAAACTAAGCCAGGGAAGCATCATGTCACCTTTCATCCTTTTCATCGCATCATGTATTATATCCAGCTTCTTACTTTTTTCCCTAACCTGAATTTCATCTCCGGATTTAAGTAAATAAGAAGGTATGTTTACTACTTTCCCGTTTACTGAAAAATGTTTGTGCAGAATGAGTTGTCTCGCTGATTTTCTCGAAGGCGCTAATCCTAACCTGTAAACAGTATTATCGAGTCTCTTCTCAAGAAATTTTACCAGATTCTCACCGGTAATTCCTGATTTTTTTGAAGCTTCTTCAAAATATCTCCTGAATTGATTTTCAAGCAATCCGTAAGTCTTTCTAACCTTCTGCTTTTCTCTGAGCTGAACTGCATAATCAGTCATTCTTGTCCTTCTCGACAATCCGTGCTGACCGGGCGGAAAATTTCTGTTTTCTATAGGACATTTGTCAGTAAAACATTTAGCCCCTTTAAGAAACAATTTTTGTTTTTCTCTTCTGCAAAGTTTGCAGTTAGCTCCCGTATATCTTGCCATTTAGCTTTTTATTATTTACTTATAAATTTATAATTCTTTATTGACGTCTTCTTTTAGGCGGCCTGCATCCGTTATGCGGCATCGGCGTTATGTCCTTTATGGATGTGATTTCAAGCCCTGCCGTGTTTAGTGATCTTATCGCAGCATCTCTGCCTGAACCAACTCCTTTAACCAGAACCTCGACTTTTTTCATTCCAAGATCAAATGCAGCTTTGGCGGCAGCTTCAGCTGTTAATTGAGCGGCAAATGGCGTGTTCTTTTTTGAACCTTTGAATCCCATTTTACCCGAAGAAGCCCATGATATCGTGTTTCCGTAAACATCCGTTAGAGTTACTATTACATTGTTAAAAGTCGCTTTAATATGTGCAACTCCGTTTGCATCTGCCTGAACCTTCTTTCTGGTCTTTTTAAAATTTTTTGCCAAATTGAAATTTGTTTAAATTATTTTTTTAATCCTTAACTTATTTTTATTTCTTTGCAGCTGCTTTCTTTTTGCCGGCAACTGTCTTTTTCTTGCCTTTTCTTGTCCGCGCATTTGTTCGTGTCCTTTGACCTCTCAACGGTAATCCCTTTCTGTGCCTTTTTCCTCTGTATGTTCCGATGTCCATAAGCCGTTTTATGTTCATCGCAACTTCAGACTTGAGCGAGCCCTCAACTTTCATTTCAGTACCCATTGCCGCTCTGATCTGATTTACTTCCTCGTCAGAAAGCTGTGAAACTTTTTTATCTTCGCTGATGCCTGCATCTGCAAGTATTTTTTGAGCTGTCGATTTTCCAATACCGAATATTGAGGTTAACCCTATAACCACTCTCTTGTTCTTCGGTAAATCTACTCCTGATATTCTTGCCAATTTATTTCTCCTGAAAAATTATTTTTAAAATTATCCCTGTCTTTGCTTATGTTTCGGATTTGAGCAAATTACTCTTACTACTCCTCTTCTCTTTATAATTTTGCACTTCGAACACATTTTTTTGACCGAACTTCGCACTTTCATTGCTGTAATTATTATTTGTTATTTAATTTCTGATTTTTACTTTTATTTGTATCTGTAAATAATTCTGCCTTTTGTCAAATCATACGGCGATAACTCCACGGTAACTTTATCACCTTGAAGTATTCTGATATAATTCATTCTCATCTTTCCGGAAATATGCGCAAGCACTTCATGACCGTTTTCAAGCTTAACCTTGAAATTTGTATTCGGCAGTATTTCCGAAATTGTACCATCTACTTTTATTGCTTCTTGTTTTGCCAAAATGTTAATTTATTCCGTATAATTTACAAAGTTAAAATCTCAGCCTTTTTTTTCCCTACAACAACAGTATGCTCAAAATGAGCTGACGGCTCTCCGTCTCTTGTGGAAATTGTCCAGCCGTCTTCCATCTGCTGTACTGAATATTCTCCATAATTTACCATCGGTTCTATTGCCAGTACCATGCCTTCAAATAATTTTTGATTTGAAGCCTGACTGTAAAAATTCGGTACCGACGGCTCTTCATGAAGATTTTTCCCGATACCGTGACCTACCAGCTCTCTTACTATTCCAAATCCTGAACCTTCCACGAAATTCTGTATCGCACAAGAAATGTCGTTTATTACATTCCCTTCTACCGCCTGCTCTATTCCTTTATATAATGATTCTTCGGTAACCTTCAGCAGCTTTGCTTTCTTGCTTGAAATTTCACCGACAGAAAATGTGTAAGCTCCGTCGCCGTAATACCCGTTTTTCTTTACTCCAACATCAATTGAAACTATGTCGCCGTTCTTTAATTTTCTTTTCCCGGGTATTCCGTGAACTACTTCCTCGTTAACCGAAATACAACTGCTTGCAGGAAAACTTCTTTTCTTAACTCTATAACCTTTGAAGGCAGGATATGCATCCTTTGATAAAATATACTCTTCAATAATTTCATCAAGCTCGCTGGTTGTCTTTCCTTCTTTTACAAATTCCTTTATATGAATAAGAACTTCGGAAACTATTTTACAGCTTTCTCTTATTAACTCTATTTCTTTTTTTGTCTTGATTAAAGACATTCACTCTATCTTCTGGCTTTTAACCTGCCGCTTTTCATAAATCCGTCATAATGTCTCATTAGCAAATGCGACTCTATCTGCTGAAGTGTATCAAGAGCTACGCCGACAATAATCAAAAGGCTCGTGCCTCCAAAAAATGAAGCAAGCCCTGTTGTTACTCCGAGATTCATCAGAAACGTCGGAAGTATTGCAATGATTGCCAGAAATATTGCTCCGGGCAATGTAATCTTTGTCAAAATATTATCAATGTAATCGGATGTTGGTTTTCCTGGTCTGACTCCGGGAATAAATCCTCCCTGCTTTTTCATGTTGTCAGATACATCCTTTGGATTAAATGCAATCGCAGTATAAAAATATGTAAAGAATATAATCAATAGTGCATAAACAATCGAATATGTCCAGCTCGTATAATCAAAATATCTTGAAATACCCTGCATGAATTCGCTGTTAGGGAAAAATGATAAAAACGTGCTCGGTATAAACATAATTGACTGTGCAAATATAAGCGGCATTACACCAGCTGAATTAACTTTCATCGGGATATACTGCGTAACACCTCCGAATACTTTTCTGCCTATAACTCTTTTTGCATATTGAACCGGGATTTTTCTCGTTGCCACCGTAACTGCAATTACTCCGGCAATTATAAATAGCAATGCAGCAATGTAAATTATTTCAATTAATATATTCCTTGCTCCCGATGATACTATCTGATATTCATCAAATATCGCATACGGGAATCTGTCAATGATACCAATAAAAATAATCAAAGATATTCCGTTGCCAATGCCGCGCTCGGTTATCTGCTCGCCGAGCCACATCATAAATACGGTTCCGGCAGTAAGTATGATGACCGTAGAAAATGTAAACATCCAGGAAGAAATTTCCGGACTTATTACGCTGATGCCTCCTACGTTTCTGCTTGCAAGCTGTACGCTGACACCCCAGGCCTGAAGCGCTGCAACCGGTATCGTTCCGATTCTCGTCAGTTGATTAATTTTCTTTCTACCATCCTCGCCTTCTTTCTGAAGCTTTTGAAAATAAGGGAAAACAGCCCCAAGCAGCTGAATGATAATTGAAGCGCTGATGTATGGCATGATACCTAATGCAAAAATCGCCGCATTCTGAAATGCACCTCCGACAAACAAATCATAAAGTCCAAACAAAGTATTGCTTGCCTGGTTTTTTTGCGCCTCGGCAAGCAGCGATGCATCTATTCCCGGAAGCGTAATGTGTGCTCCTATTCTTACCACAACAAGCAATCCGAGCGTAAACAGAAGTCTGTTTCTCAGCTCCTCAATTTTGAATATGTTTCTTATGCTGTCAATAAATCCGCTCATAAAGTAACTGCTTTTCCTCCGGCTTTTTCAATTTTTTCAACTGCTGATTTGCTGAATGCATCTGCCGTAATCTCGAGAGAAGCTTTCAACTCACCATTACCCAAAATTTTTAGCATAAGTTTTTTACCTTTTATTATCTTATTCTTAATCAAAAATTCTTTATTGATTTTCTTTTCGCTGAGTTTACCTTTATCTATTAGTTCTTGTAAATCACTTACATTCAAAATGTTGTATTCTATTCGGTTAATGTTTTTAAATCCGAATTTAGGAACTCTCCTTTGCAATGGCATCTGACCACCTTCAAACCATGCTCTGAATTTAGCGCCCGATCTCGAATGCTGGCCTTTATGTCCTCTTGTGGAAGTTCCGCCATGTCCAGATCCCTGACCTCTTCCAACTCGTTTTTTCCTTCTTCGTGAACCCTCTGCAGGTTTAAGATTGCTTAAGATATCCATTAAATAATTTTTCTTTAAATTCCAAATAAATAAAATTCCTTTGCTGTTGATTTTAAGCAAAGGAACCGTCAATATTCAATTAATATAATGTCTTTTGAACATTAATTTTTTTCAACTGCGATTACTGCTTATAATTTTCATCAACTTTTACAAGATGCTTCACAACATTAATCATGCCCCTTATCTGCGGAGTATCTTTTTTAACCGTAAAGTAATTTGGTCTTCCAAGACCAAGTGCTTCTATGGTCTGCTTCTGCTTTTTAAGTCTCCCGATAACGCTTCTTGTTTGTGTAATTTTTATCATCATACTTTATCTTCTTTGTAAATTAATTCGAGAATAATTCAGCCAATGTAAGCCCTCTTCTTTCGGATGCGGCTTTCGCATCACTTAAAGAAAGCAATGCTCTTATAGTTGCTTTTACTACATTGTGAGGGTTTGATGAACCAAGAAGTTTTGTGAGAACATCCTGAACTCCCGCAGATTCAAGTACTGCTCTTACTCCGCCGCCTGCAATGATTCCCGTTCCCGGTGATGCCGGCTTTAACATTACTTTCGCAGCTCCGTATTTGCCGATTATTTCATGCGGTATGGTTCCTTTAGTTATCGGTACGGAAATTACATTTTTCTTTGCATCCTCCACACTCTTTCTGATCGAATCAGTAACTTCGTTTGCTTTCCCTAATCCGATTCCTACATGACCTTTTCCGTCACCTACAACCGTTACTGCAGAAAAACTGAATCTTCGGCCTCCTTTTACTACTTTTGCAACGCGGCCAATGTGAACCATTTTTTCCTTAAGCTCAAGATCTCCGGCTTTGTAATTCTTTTTTTTCAGCATTAATTTAATTTCGTTAAAATAAAATTGTTCTCAGGGGAGGATTCGAACCTCCACATACGGCTCCAAAGGCCGCTGTCCTGCCATTAGACGACCCGAGAATTTTTGTATAATTGTTGTTTAAACATTGAAATATACTCATATTATTCAGAAGTTTAAACCACCTTCCCGGGCTCCTTCGGCAAGAGCTTTAACTCTGCCGTGAAATAAATATCCGTTTCTGTCAAATACAACTGTTTTTATGTTGCTGGATATTGCTCTTTCCGCTGTAATTTTTCCTATCAGCTTGCTTTTCTCTATATTGCTTTTTAAAGCACTTATCTTTTCGGCTACATCTTTTGACTTTGTAGAAACAGTCAATAGTGTCTTTGAATTTGAATCATCCACTAACTGAGCATATATATTTTTCAGACTTCTGAAAACAACGAGTCTTGGTCTCTCAGTTGTACCGTTAATCTTTTTCCTGATCTGAAACTTTATTCTTTGTCTTCTTTTTTTACCTTTTTTTATTGAATTCATTTTATTGCTAAACTTAAATTATTTTGCTGCCGTCTTTCCGGCTTTTCTTCTAATGTATTCATTCTCATACTTTATGCCTTTTCCTTTATAAGGTTCAGGCTGTCTGAACGAGCGAATTTTTGCAGCTACAAGCCCTACGAGCTCTTTATTTGCTCCTTTGATTATTATTGTGTTAGGGTTTGGAACTTCCAGCTTTATATCATCAGGTGGACAAAATATTGTCGGATGTGAAAATCCAAGCATCAGAACTAAATTCTTGTCTTTTATTTCGGCTCTGTATCCTATACCAACAAGCTCCAGCTTTTTTGAAAATCCCTCGCTAACTCCGGTTACCATGTTCTGCAACAGTGATCTGTATAATCCGTGCAGAGCCCTTACTTTTTTTGTTTCGTTTTCTCTTGTCAGCAATATTTCATTGCCTGTGATATTTACATTGATGCCTTCTTTCAAATCAAGCTTAAGTGAACCGTTGGGTCCTGATACTTCAAGATTCCTGTCTTTTTGGTTTATCTTAACTTTATCGGTAATAATTACCGGCTTTTTTCCAATTCTGCTCATGAATTATTCTGTTAAAAATTTATTACCACACTTCGCAGACGACTTCGCCGCCTACTTTTAAATTTCTTGCTTCCTTGTCTGTCATCAAACCTTTTGAAGTTGACACTATTGCTATGCCCATTCCGTTTCTTACACGAGGAAGATCTTCATTCGAAACGTATTTTCTTATTCCCGGCTTGCTAATTCTTTTTAATCCTAAAATCACACTCTCACCGTCGTTGTATCTGAGCTTTATGGATAAATGCTTAAACTTATCCTCAGATTCTATTACTTTATAATCTTCAATGAACGAAGATTTTTTTAGTATCTCGCTGATGGCTGCTTTGAAATTCGAATAAGGTACATCTACCGATTTCTTTTCAGCTTTGATTGCATTTCGTAATCTTGTAAGATAATCCGATACCGGATCTGACATTGACATTATTTATTTTCTCCTGATTCTTTATTTACCAACTTGATTTTACTACTCCGGGAATCTTCCCTTGCAGCGATAATTCTCTGAATGCTAATCTTGACATTCCAAACTTCCTGTAATATCCCCTGACTCTTCCTGTTAAATTGCATCTGTTATTCAGTCTTGTTGCGCTGCTGTCTCTCGGCAGTTTCTGCAATGCCTCGTAATCACCTTTTTCTTTAAGCTCTTTTCTTTTTTGTGCATATTTCTGCACAATTCTTTCTCTTCTTTTTTGCTTTGCAATTAAAGCTTTTCTTGCCATGGTGTTTTTAATTTTTTGACTGTTTTGTAATAAATGGTAATCCAAACTGCTTAAGCAACTCCAGCGACTCCTCATCTGTTTTTGCAGATGTAACAAATGTTATATCCATTCCGAATATCCTGCTCACATTATCTACATTAACCTCTGGAAAAATTATATGCTCTTTAATTCCAAGCGAGTAATTTCCCCTGCCGTCAAAACTCTTATCCGACAATCCCCTGAAATCCCTGATCCGCGGTATTGAAACATTTATAAATCTGTCGAGGAATTCATACATCCTTGCATTCCTTAAAGTAACTCTAACTCCAATATTCATCCCTTCTCTCAGCTTGAAGTTTGAAACCGATTTTTTAGCTTTTACTACCGTTGGCTTCTGTCCGGTTATTGCTTCAATTTCCTTTACAGTCGAATCGATAAGCTTTGCGTCCTGCGTTGCTGCTCCAACACCCACATTAATATTTATTTTCTTAAGCTGAGGCGTCTGCATTATGTTTTTATAATTGAATTTTTTCATCAGCTCCGGTACCATTTTTTCTCTGTACTGCATGAGAAGTCTTACGGGAACTTTCTCCTCTACAAAGACTTCCTTTGTTTTAGATTCTTGTTTACCAGTCTGCTGCTTGGAGGTATCTTTTACCTTTTGTCTTTCTTGTTTGGTTTTTGCCATCTTTGAATTAGCTGATAATTATTTCGCCTGATTTTTTACTTGTTCTCATTCTTGTAACTTTACCCGTATTCTCATCTTTAATTACATTCATACCTATCCTTGTCGGCTGATTTGTCTTTGGACACATCAGCATTACGTTTGATATATTGATCGGAGCTTCTCTCCTTATTATTCCGCCCTGAGGATTTTTCTGGTTTGGTTTTGTGTGCCTGTGCATAATATTTACACCTTCGACTATAACCTTTCCTTTATCCCTGTCAACAAACAGCAGTTTGCCGATTGCTCCTCTGGAATTCCCCGAAATTACTTTTACGGTATCGTTTTTCTTGAGTCTTGTTTTAAAATTTGTTTTACTCATTTTTTTCAGATAAATTTATATTACTTCCGGAGCTAATGAAATAATTTTCATAAACTGCCTGTCTCTCAGCTCTCGTGCCACTGGTCCAAAAATTCTTGTCCCCTTGGGTTCATTTTGATTATTAATAAGTACTGCAGCGTTTTCATCAAACTTAATATATGTTCCGTCTTTTCTCCGGGTCTCCTTTGCCGTTCTGACAATTACTGCCCTCGAAACTTCACCCTTTTTTACGGTTCCGCCGGGAATTGCGGATTTTACAGTCACTACTATGACATCACCTACTCCCGCATATCTTCTGTCAGACCCGCCGAGTACTCTTATACATCTTACAGATTTAGCGCCGGAGTTATCAGCAACGACTAAATTGGTTTCTTCCTGAATCATTGTTTATCTCGTTATTATGACTAAGTGAATAATTTATTTTACTTTTTCTACTATTTCCACAAGTCTCCATCTCTTTGTTTTGCTAAGAGGTCTTGTCTCCATGATTTTTACTTTATCACCGATGCTGCATTCGTTTTTCGGATCATGAACGGAAAATTTGGTCGTCTTTTTAAAATACTTTTTATATATAGGATGAATAATTCTTTTCTCTTCACTGACAATAACTGTCTTATCCATCTTGTTGCTCAATACTTTCCCAATTCTGGTTTTTCTCATCCCTGAATGAGTTGTTTTTGATGCTTTTTCCGTTTTGTTTATTTCATTTGTTTCTTCTGCCATCTGTTAATATTTATTTATTTTTTCTTATTCAGCTTTTCGTTTATTTTTAACTCTCTTTCTCTTATTATCGTCTTCAATCTTGCTATGTCTTTTCTTGTATTTGTCAATGATTTATAATTTTCAAGCTGACCGGTTGCATGTCTGAATCTGAAGTTCTCAAGCGATTCATAACTTTCTGAAAGAGAATTTTTAATTTCATTTTCTTCCATTTCTCTAATCTGATGAGGTTTCATTTGCGTTGTAATTAAGATTAATCTATTCTTTTAACAAACTTTGTTTTAATGGGAAGTTTATATGCTGCAAGTTTCAAAGCTTCCTCCGCAATATTCTCCGTAACACCCGAAACTTCGAACATTACCCGTCCAGGTCTTACCACTGCTACCCAAAATTCCGGCGCTCCTTTTCCCTTACCCATTCTTGTTTCAGCAGGCTTTTTTGAAACTGGTTTATCAGGGAATATTCTTATAAAAACCTTTCCATCTCTTTTCATGTGCCTGGTTAATGCAATTCTTGCCGCCTCTATCTGTCTGTCGGTAATCCATGCCGGCTCCATTGCTTTAAGACCAAATGATCCAAAAGATACACTGTGTCCCCTTCCTGCATTTCCTCTGAGATGTCCTCTTTGTGCTTTTCTGAATTTTACCCTTTTGGGCATTAACATAATCTATGACTCCGGTTAAAAATTTTCTAATTTCTTGAATGTTTTTCGCCTCTGCAGATCCAGACTTTTACTCCGATTGCTCCGTAAACAGTATGAGCAGTTACTGATGCATAATCTATATCAGCCCTTATCGTCTGAAGCGGTATCCTTCCCTCTTTATACTGCTCGGTTCGGGCAATTTCAGCTCCGCCAAGTCTACCTGAACACATTATCTTTATTCCTTCGGCTCCCATTCTCATGGTAGAAGTAATTGCTGATTTCATAGCTCTTCTAAATGAAACCCTGTGAGCCAACTGTGAAGCAACATTTTCTGCAACAAGCATTGCATTTAACTCCGGTCTTTTTATCTCAAATACGTTAATCTTAACATCCTTACTGGTGATCTTTTTTATCTCACTTTCAAGCTGTGAAATCTCTTTACCACTTTTACCAATTACAAATCCCGGCTTTGAAGTGTGAATCGTCAGATTAATTTTCTTTAAAGTCCTTTCAATTGTTACATTAGCCAAACCCGCTTTTTCAAGTCTTTTTCTCAGATAATTTCTGATTTCGGCATCTTCCATGAGTTTTTGTGCAAAACTTTTGTCATCATACCAGTTTGAATCCCAGGTATTTATTACACCTAATCTGAATCCTATCGGATGTGTTTTTTGTCCCAAAATTCTCCTTTATTGTTGTTTATTATTTTCAGTTAATTGTTTTACTATGAGTGTCAGATGAGAGGATCTTTTTTTGATTCTGAAAGCTCTACCCTGCGGTGCTGGAAGTATTCTTTTCATTGAAGGTCCTTCATTTACATAAGCCTCTTTTATTATTACTTCATTCTTATCAAGTCTTCCCGAATCAAGCTTGTTTATTAAGTTGCTGTAAGCTGAGAGAAGTGTTTTCTCAACGACCTTTGCAGCATTCTTGTTTGTGAAGCGAAGTATGCCAAGCGCTTCATCGACTCTTTTATTTCTTATAAGATCCACAACCAGTCTCATTTTTCTGGGAGATGAACCAATATATCTTTTTAATGCTCTTGCTTCCATCAGGATTTACCTCCGGCTTTTTCTTCTTTTCTCTGTCCTGAATGCGCTCTGAAAGTTCTCGTATGAGAAAATTCACCGAGTTTGTGACCTACCATGTTTTCTGAAATATATACAGGTATAAATTTATTACCGTTGTGAACGGCAAATGTATGACCAACGAAATCCGGCGTGATAGTACAAGACCTCGACCATGTCTTTATGACTTTCTTCTGCTTCTGTGCATTCAGTTTTTCTATCTTTTCTATTAACTTGAAATCCAGATAAGGACCTTTTTTAAGTGATCTTGACATTAATTTTATTTCCTTTTCTTGACGATAAACTTATTAGAAATATTTTTCTTTTTTCTTGTCTTATAACCCTTTGCAGGCAATCCCCATGGACTGACAGGATGACCTCCGCCTGATGTTTTCCCTTCGCCGCCGCCCATCGGATGGTCAACGGGATTCATCGCGACACCTCTTACATGCGGCCTTCTGCCAAGCCATCTCATTCTGCCGGCTTTACCATAGCTTATATTTTCGTGATCAATATTGCTTACAACACCCATTGTTGCCTTGCATGAATTGCTGATCATTCTTACTTCACCCGAAGGTAATTTTACCTGTGAATACTTTTCATCTTTCGCAATTATCTGAGCAGATGTTCCTGCGCTTCTTACAAGCTGCGCGCCTTTACCTGGTTTTAATTCTATATTATGAATAAATGTACCAACCGGAATTGCAGAAAGGGTAAATGTATTTCCGGATTTTAAATCGGCTTCATTGTTTGATTCAATTTTTTCGCCTACTTGCAGACCTTCAGGAGCAATTATGTATGCTTTTTTTCCGTCACCGTATTTTATCAATGCAATTCTGGCTGTTCTGTTTGGATCATATTCAATCGCGATTACTTCTGCTTCTCCTTCTGAAGTTCTTTTGAAATCAATGATTCTGTATCTTCTTTTGTGTCCTCCTCCTCTGAATCTTGAAGTTACCCTGCCGAGATTGTTTCTTCCGCCTGATTTTTTAAGCGGAGCAAGCAGGGATTTTTCCGGTTTTGACTTTGTTATTTCATCAAATGAAGATATAGAATAAAATCTTGTTGCCGGTGTCGTAGGTTTTAGTTTTCTTAATGCCATCTGCTATCTGTTAGTATTGATTTCTATGTGAAAAACGCTGTTAATATTTATATTTTAGGTACGATTTTAGGAAAACTTCAAATTACTCAAATTGCGCAGAAAAGTCAATACAGGAATCAGTATATTAGAGCGTTTTTAAAAACATGTGACAGACTCGCAAATGAAAAACAAATTTAATATTACTTTACCAAATTCCTGTTCCGAAAGATTTAAAATATAATGTTATTTTGTGTAATAATATTAATTTCCGGCTGAATCTATTTCCAATTTTTAAAGAATAAAAATGCCGGAGTCTTTATTAAAACTCCGGCATAGAAATTGATAAAGCTAAAAGCTTAAGGATTAATGACACCAATAAAATTAGCCGCATTATTTCCGCTTACTAATATATCCGAACCATCAACAATTCCGTTTGCATCTAAATCTGTAGCATAATAGCCAGATGCAAATACTGAAGCATCATTGTCAATTAATGCAATATCAGATCCGTCAATTACATTATCCTTGTTAGCATCACCGCTGTAAATACAATATTTGCTTCCAACCAAAATCATATTGTTCCCAAATGCCTGAGTCTGCCCCGTTGTAAAATTATAATTGAAAATAGATCCGTCCTCTGGAATTAATTCACCTCCCGACTTACTCCATGTCGTTATGGTATTAAAGTGATTTGCCACAAGATAATATTTTCCGGAAGGAGCATTGTAAAATTCATACAGTCCTGAATGTGAAACCGAATCAATTACCGCAGTCGCCGAATCAATCAGCCCATAAGGTGAAAACGCATTTCTTAAATACAACTTTACATTATCTTTTCTTGCTAAAGTGTTTGATACGGGAGAATACATTGCCTCCATTAATATTGTTAGATTTACTTTTAACGGACTTGCAATGCTTGTGTATCTCGAGATAGCGCTGATTCCTCCTAATGACCATGCAGTGTCTCCCTGCGAAACATATATTTTCCCGTTTGTTACTCCATGAGTATTTTGGAAAGTCCAGTTAGTTCCGCCGTTTGTAGTTTTTGCAACAACAGTGGTGTTGTTACCCGAAACATAACCGGTATTTGCATCTTTAAATTTTATACTGGAAAAATCTGCTGCCACCGGTAAAGTTATCAGAGTCCAGTTAGCTCCGCCGTTAGTTGACTTTGCTACTCTGCTTGTGCCTCCGGTCTGACATACATATACCGTATTTGCATCCGGTGCAGATACGCTTCTAATACTTCCCGTTAATCCGGTTGTCAAAGGCGACCAGTTGACGCCTCCGTTAGTTGTCTTGTAAACAGGTCTGTTAGATTGATTCATTGTACAATAACCTATATCTGCATCAACCATATCTGCCGAATAAATATTTTCACTTGCTGCTCCAACAGCATATTGAGACCAATTATCTCCACCGTTTGTTGTTTTGAATACATTCCCTCCGGGAACAGTTGCAAAATTTACAAAAACAATGCCGGTATTTTCATCCGCAAACTCGCAGCTGTATAGCTGGTAACTGCTTGCGCTTGGACTAGTTTTAGCAAACCAGTTTACTCCTCCGTTTGTAGTTTTCATTACAGTTGAATTTGTTCCAGTTATGTATCCCGTATTCTCATTAATCATAGAAATTGCCTGAAAATCTACATTCATTCCCAAATCATAATAAGTCCAATTTGTACCGCTGTTTGAAGAATACAATATTTGCTTTCCTCCGGCAGAATGCCTTCCTGCAATCCAGTATTTACTCGTTCCGGGAATTGTGGTTATATCAAAATTCAAAGCTGTTTTAATTACCTGACTGTTTGATGTCCAGTTAACACCTCCGTTGGTCGAAACTGCAACTATACCATAATCTCCTGACATTACCATTGTGCTTCCGTTTATATCAAGCGAATACCAAATGAATGTTACAGCCGGTCCCGATACAGCAATGGGTAAAGAACTCCATGTAGTACCAAGGTCTGTTGACTTATATAAAAACCCGGGATCACCGACGGCGTAAATGCTGGATGCTGATTCTATTTTAATCTGAAACATTGACCAATCGGATGTCGGAGTATTTATTATATCCCAAGTAGCTCCGGAGTTTGTTGTCCTTTTTGCTTGTCCGCTGCTTCCGCAGGCAAATCCTGTTGTTGAATTAAGAAAAGTTATATTATTGGGAATTGAAAAAAGCTGACCTGCAGTTTCAGTCCAGTTTGCCCCGCCATTTGTAGTTTTGAGAGTTGTTCCGTTTGAATAAGATGCGATAACATTGTCAGCATCCATTCCGCCTAATGCTGTTACATAGTTAGATGAGGAACTGAAAACAGTTGTCCAAGTTACTCCGCCATTTATTGTTTTCAAAATTCTGCTTGTAAAACCCGTCTGACTTCCAGCTCCGACATAACCGGTAGATGCATCAGCAAACCAGATTGCCCAGCATCTCGAGTTTGACGCAATTTGTCCGTTACCGCTTGTATCAAAACTTACTCCACCATCGGTTGTTCTGCCAATATATCCCTGATCTCCGACTACAATTCCGGTATTTTCATTAAAAAACCAGGTATCGTAATTGTATGTTGTCTTTAAAGCAGCATCCACTTCTCCGGCAAAATGGTGAAAATACCAGTCATTACCTGAATTTGAAGTCTTCATGTAAGTACCGTTTGCGCCGACTGTTACCCAGCTGTCTGAATCTATCATCTTAATTTTTCTCAGATTGTTAACCTGAGGCGTTGGATGCATGAATTTCCAATCCTGCTTATCCTGAGAATAACCAAGTCCTGCAGCGAGAATGAAAATAAATAATCCTAATGTAATTTTGTTTTTCATTTTTAGATTAATTTAGTTAATGTTTTTAAATAATTTTTTTAATTAAAAAACTCTTTAACCTATGCCAAAATGAAAATTATCGGGTTGTTTATGTGGAATTCCGATTATGAATTGATTGTGGGTAAAAATACTTTTTGACTTGCAACAATTTGCGAAATCTAAATTTAATATACAATTCATAATATGTTTTAAAAAAAATCCTGGCATGTGGTTTGAATTTGTATTTAAGGTATTGGAACAATCTTGTAGTATCAAATTTGAACTGCATTTTATTTTTTAAAAAGCTACTTTATTTGCTTAAAAATTCAATCCGCACAGAAAGATTATTCTATGAAAAAAAACAAAGATTATTTTTACAATGCTGTTAAAATTGACGTAGAAAATGTCTTAAAACACCCCATAGAATTTAAAGAGTTCACATTATCAAATGGTTTGCATTGCATTCTATATAAAAATAACCAGCTTCCTGTTGTAAATATAACACTTGGTTATAAAGTCGGTTCAAAAGACGAGTTACCCGGAAAAAAAGGAATTGCTCATTTATTTGAACATTTGATGTTTCAAGGTTCAAAAAATGTTAAGAAAAACGAGCATTTCAGTTATCTGATGAAATCCGGAGGATTCTGTAATGCTTTTACAATGCAGGATTCTACAATCTATTTTGATAATATTCCGTCAAATAACATTGAAATTGCCTTATGGCTCGAATCTGACAGAATGAATTCATTGAATCTAGATGAGAAAAATCTTGAAAATCAGAAAAAAGTTGTAATTGAAGAAAAGAAACAAAGAGTTGACAATTCTCCATACGGTTCAATGCTCCTTAATATATTCAAATATATTTTCAAAGGGTCAGGTTATGAATCTCCTATTATTGGAAATGTTAAAGATATCAACTCCTTCACTGTCAGCGAAGCCGTAAAATTTCACAATGATTATTATTCGCCTTGTAACTGTGTAATTGTAATTTCAGGTGACATAAATTTTGAAAATACAGAAGAGTTATTGATTAAGTATTTCTCCGGTATAAGAAAAAAGAATCAACTAAACAGGAAAAAGAATATTATTAAGAAATTAAGAAACAGTATTGACAGAACTTACTATGATAACATTCAGCTTCCGGCAGTTAATCTTTGTTACCAACTTCCAAAAGCGGGATCGAAGGAAGAATATACAATTGAATTTATTACGGAAATACTGGCTAACAACAAAAGCAGCAGATTATATAAAAATCTTGTTTACAAGAAAAAACTTTTACAGTCGGTTAATGCAGTAAAATACATGCTTGAGGATAGCGGATTGTTTTTTTTGAATGCACTCTTGAATCCGGGAGTTTCACCTGAGAATATAAAGGACGAATTTCTAAATGCGCTTCAGGAATTCGCCGATAAAGGTTGTACCGATGAGGAATTTGAAAGAATAAAAAATAAGCTTGAATCGAAATTTACATCCAGATACCTGCAGATAAAAAACATTTCTCTCGATGCAGCGCAGAATTATTTATACTTCCGCAATGTAAACCGTATTAATGAAGAAATAAACAATTATTTATCAGTCACAAAAAATGACATTGCTGAATCTTTAAACAAATATATTATTTCAGGGAAAAATATAACAGTAACTTATCTTCCAAAAAATTCATAAAAATTGAAAAGTTTAGGATTAAAAAAAGTTTCAGAAAATTTAACAAATGATTTTCCAGCTATTGAATACAGGGAATACATTTTAAAAAACGGTTTGAAAGTTGTTTTATGTAATACTGGAAACATTCCCATTGCTGCAGTAAATACTACATATCATACAGGTTCAAGAGACGAGATCGTCGGTAAGACAGGACTTGCTCATTTGATTGAGCATCTTATGTTTGAAGGTTCTCCTAATATTCCCAGGGGAAAATTTGATGAAATACTGGCAAAGAACGGCGGCGAGAGTAATGCATATACGACAAGAGATTTTACAAGTTATTTTATCTCTGTTCCGTCAAGTCATCTTGAAACGGCATTCTGGCTTGATTCTGACAGGCTTAGCGGATTTGGCATAACAAACGAGAGTTTAGAAATTCAAAAGGATGTAATAATAGAAGAGAAACTTATGTATAATGATAATTCACCTTATGGTTCGCTCGATGAAGAAATTTCTAAAAGATTGTATGACGGAACAAACTACAGCTGGCCTGTAATTGGCAAGATGGATGATATAAGGAATATGAATTTAAAAGATGTTGAAGATTTTTATAATAAGCATTATACGCCTTCAAATACTGTCATTTCTGTAACAGGTGATATAGAATATGAGAGAACGATAGAATTAATTGAAAAATATTACGGAGAAATTTTCTGCTCGTTGAATGAGACAAAGACTGAAATCTATCCAAAGAAAATTACAAAAGAGACTTCTGCATATATAAAGGATGACATACATCTTGAAGGTAAGTTTATATTTTATCAGATTCCTCCGGCAGGGACAAAGGAATTTTATTCATTTAAAATACTCAGCGGCATATTATCGTCCGGAGAAAGCTCGAGATTTTTTCAGGAGTTGGAGTATAAAAACAATCTTGTTCATGAAGCAGATTCTTCTGCATTCAGCTATGAAAAATCGGGCGTATTTATGATATCGGCAATTGCTTTAAAGGGCAAAGACATGCAGATTATTGAAAACAAAATAAACGGCATAATCGAAGATATCATTTCAGGAAATATAAATGACAGAGAATTTAACAAAATAATAAACAGATTGGAAACCCGATTTAGCTCGAGATTACAGTCAATTGTCGGACTTTCAGACAGGTTTTCTTATTTAAAGACAATACACAATGACTGCAGTAAAATTAATTTTGAGATAAATGATTATCTTGTATTGACAAAAAAAGATATTTCAGATGCAGCGGGAAAATATCTAAACCAAAATCAAAGAATCGTATTAAATTACATACCAAAATAAATTCATGGCAATAGTTAAGCTAAGATCAACCGAAAATCTTGACAGGACAAAACCTCCGAAATCCGGGAAACCAAAGGACATGAAATTTCCGGGTTTCTTTGAAGCAAAGACATCAAACGGAATAACTGTATTGGTAATTGAAGACAACAGACTTCCTCTTGTAACATCAAGATTTGTATTCAGATCAGGCGCTGCTGAAGATTTTTTCTGTGAAAGCAAAAAGCCGGGATTAAGCTCAATAACATCCGAACTTTTAACAAAAGGCACAATAAACAGAAGCGCGACTGAGATTGCGAATGAAATTGATTATCTTGGCGCATCAATAGGCAGCGGCTGTAATTATGATGCAACTTTTGTAAGCTCATATTCTCTGAAAAAATATTTCAGCAGAGTTTTTGATATAATTTCCGATGTTATTCTGAATCCATCGTTTAGTGATGAAGAAATTGAAAGGGTCAGGATACAGAGATTAAATTCACTTTTAGCCATGACTGATGACGGCGATTATCTTGCAGAGAAAGTTTTTATCAGAGAAGTTTACAAGGATTTTCCTTATGAACTTCCTATTGACGGTGATGAAGAATCTGTAAAAAGTATTTCTCGGAAAGACATTTTGTTGAATTACAAAAAGATTTTTTATCCTGAAAATCTGATAGTTGCTTTTGTGGGCGACATAACTCCTGACGAAGCTATCTCGAAGCTCAATGAAAATTTTGCCGGATGGGAAAATTCAGGATTAGAAAAAACTGAATTTCCCGAAACTCCTTCTATTAAGTCTCAGAAAGTTTTTTTAATAGAAAAAAAAGGCGCAGTACAGTCTTCTATTAAAACAGGACATCTTGGAATTCACAGAAGCCATCCAGATTATATCCCCGTTAATGTAATGAATACGCTTCTCGGCGGGTTTTTCACTTCAAGGATTAATAAAAATCTCCGTGAGGTAAATGGATTTACTTACGGTGCAAGATCTCAATTTCACTGCTGCAAACATTCAGGAGATTTTTCCGTAATGACCGAGGTAAAGACGGATATAACCGCTGATACTCTCGATGAAATAATTAAAGAAATAAACGATATTAAAAATAAAAATGTTAGCGCTGAGGAATTGCGTGACGTAAAGAATTACATATCGGGAAATTTCCCGATGCAGCTTGAAACACCGAATGAAGTTGCCACCAAAGCAATTGGTCTGAAACTATATGAGCTTGATGATGACTATTACAGCACATATCTGAATAAGGTTAATCAGCTTACCAAAGAGGACATAAGACAGGCTGCCGAAAAATATCTGCATCCCGGAAATCTGCTTATATCAATTGCCGGCGATACAAAGGCATTAAGCAAAAGTCTGAAAAAATTTGGGGATGCGGAAGTTACCGGAGACAATATTTAATTAAATTTAAATTAAATGACATTAGTAGAAGAAAAAATCGGCTCGGACGTAGAATCAGTAAAGAAACTTAACAGGAAATTCAGCGAACTTAAAAATGAAATATCAAAAGTAATTGTAGGACAGGAAATTATTATCGAGCAGATATTGATTTCAATTCTTGCAAAAGGTCATTGTCTATTGATTGGTGTTCCCGGTCTTGCAAAGACACTTATTGTAAAAACAATTTCCGAAGTTCTTGATCTTAAGTTTAACAGGATTCAGTTTACTCCAGATCTAATGCCTTCGGACATTACAGGAACGGAAATCCTTGATTCGGATTCTTCAGGCAGAAAAACATTTAAATTCATAAAAGGACCGGTGTTTGCAAACATTATACTTGCTGATGAAATTAACAGAACACCACCGAAGACACAGTCTGCTCTGCTTGAAGCAATGCAGGAACACAAGGTAACTGCTGCTGGAATGTCTTATGTCCTCGAAGAACCTTTCTTTGTTCTTGCTACACAGAATCCGATAGAACAGGAAGGGACTTATCCGCTTCCGGAAGCCCAGCTCGACAGATTTATGTTTAACCTCTGGCTTGATTATCCTGAATTCAATCAGGAACTAGACATCATAAAAAATACTACAAGTTTATATTCACCCGAATTGAACATTATTATTTCTCACAGTGAAATTCTCGAGTTTCAGGATCTGGTAAGAAAAGTTCCGGTAGCTGATGAAGTAATAAAATATTCAGTCGAGCTTGTTTCAAAAACCAGGCCAAGCAATAATTCAGCTCCGAAGATTGTAAAAGATTATATAAGCTGGGGAGCCGGTCCGCGTGCATCACAGTATTTAATACTGGGAGCAAAAACAAACTGCATACTCAACGGGCGTTATTCGCCTGATATCGATGATGTTAAAAAAGTATTGCAGCCGGTATTGAGACACCGGCTGATTCCGAATTTCAATGCCGAGGCAGACGGAGTAAATGTATTAAAGATAATTGAGGAGCTCGGCAGTTAATTTTAGTTATATGGAACGGATAATTATTTAAAGAATTTTTCATTAGATTAAATATTGTTTCAGGTTGAATTTAATTGTAAATATTTTTTTAAATAATTAATTTACACACAAATTAATTATCATTTCAATCCTAAGGAGAAGTTAATATTTGGAAACTGAGACAAAACCCGCTTACCACAATATCAGGACTTTTGATCAAAAGAACTGGATCAGTCAGAATTTAAGTTATAAAAAAGATACCGGCAGTTGGGCTTGGATATTTCACAGAATCAGCGGAATTGCTTTGATAGCTTATTTATTTTTGCATGTTTATTCTTTGAGTCCGCTGGCACAAGGTGAAACCGCATTCAACAATAAAATGCAAGTCTATATGACTCCGTTTTTCATGGTTGTTGAATGGATTTTATTTGCTTTTGTGCTTTTTCATTCGCTGAATGGATTAAGAATAGTAATTGTTGATTGGGCTGACGGATCAAATTATCATAAACAGCTTTACAGATGGTCATGGATTATAGGGATTTTGCTTTTCATTGCAATGGGTGTATTAATGTTTTCATTTGAATTGAAAAAATTTATTCAGTAATCCTGTAAATTCAAAATTAAATGTACAAATACAAAGCTTCAAAGGATACAGGTTCAAAGAGTTGGGTTTTACAAAGAATAACAGGTCTTGCACTGCTTGTTTTAATGATAGGGCATTACATTTTAATGCATTATCAGCCGGATTCCGGACATACATATCAGGCAGTATTAAGCAGAATGCAGTTTTCATGGTACAGGATAATCGATATTTCATTCATAACTTTGGGGATGTATCACGGCTTAAACGGAATCTGGAATATATTCCGTGATTACAAGCTGCATTCATGGGCAAAGATATCCATTATTTCAATACTTATACTAACAGGACTTGCATTTACTGCATGGGGATATGTTATAATATTCTCCATCCCTTATATAAATTGATTTTTTTATAATTTTTGATGCTAAGAATTAAAAATCTATAGAAAATAGTGTTTTCGCTATCAAAAAAAAATTTTTTTAAGGTAAAAGAAATAAACTTTTAAAATAATATATTTTTATTACATTTGTTAAAATTTTTTAAAAATTAAACAAAACTTTAAGGAGAGCAGCATGGAGAAATTCAACCATTTGCATGAGATATTGGAAAACATGAAAACCGATATCGAAAAATTTTATGACAAAGGGCAAAACGCAGCAGGAACAAGATTAAGAAAATCCCTGAATGATTTAAGAAAAAAAGCTGCAGAAATAAGAAAAGACATACAGGACGAAAGAGCCAAGAGGAAAGCTGAAGGAAAATAGTTTTATTTCCTTAAGAATTTTGAGTGGAGTCTAAAATAGTTATTTTCTTAACATTTTAAGATTGAATTAACTTTTATTAGAATCCACTTTTATTTTATACACTACGATTATTGAATCAGACTGAAATAAGAAATTTTTGCATAATAGCACACATTGACCACGGTAAATCCACTTTAGCCGACCGTTTGCTTGAACATACCGGCACAATTGAGAAGAGAAACATGATAAAGCAGGTTCTCGATGACATGGATCTTGAACAAGAAAGAGGAATTACCATAAAGCTGCATGCAATTCAGATGAAATATCATTCTAAAAACGGAAGAAATTATATTCTCAATCTGATTGACACACCGGGGCATGTAGATTTTTCTTATGAGGTTTCGAGGTCGCTTGCTGCATGTGAAGGCGCATTACTTGTTATTGATGCGACACAGGGTGTAGAGGCACAAACAATCAGCAATCTTTATCTTGCCATCGAAAACGGACTTGAAATTATTCCTGTAATAAACAAAGTAGATCTTCAGAATGCAATGATTGATGAAGTAACAGATCAAATCATCGAGCTGATTGGCTGCAAGAAGGAAGATATTATACTTGCGAGTGCAAAAACCGGGATTGGAACCGAAGACATTCTTGAATCAATTGTAAACCGTATTCCCCCTGCAAAAGTGGAAACGAATAAACCTCTGCGAGCATTGATTTTTGACTCAAAGTTTGACATATACAGAGGCGTAGTTGTTTACATAAGGGTTTTTGAAGGAAGCATAAAAGAAGGTGATGAAATAAAATTTTTCTTTACTGGAAAATCATTCACAGCAGAAGAAGTCGGACATCTCAAGATGGGAAGGAACAAAACAAAAGAGCTTAAATCAGGAGATGTAGGATATCTCATTGCGGGAATTAAGGATGTAAATGATTCTAAAGTCGGAGATACAATATTTAAAATTTCTCAGCCTGTAGATAAACCTCTTCCCGGATACAAGGAAGTAAAGTCAATGGTATTCAGCGGAATTTATCCATCCACTACTGAAGATTTTGAGACGCTTCGTGATTCTCTGTCAAAGCTTAAGCTTAATGATGCGGCGCTTACTTACGAACCTGAATCTTCGGCGGCTCTTGGATTCGGTTTCAGATGCGGATTTCTGGGAATGCTGCACATGGAAATTGTGCAGGAACGACTTGAGAGAGAATACAATATCAATATCATTACCACCGTTCCTAACGTCGAATTCAAAGTATATAAAACAAACGGAGAAATACTTGTTGTAGATAATCCATCATTAATGCCTGATGCAGCAAACATTAATTTCATAGAAGAGCCTTATATATCTTCGAGCATTATAACTCCAACAGATTTTATCGGGAGTTTGATGAAACTGGCAAATGACAGGCGCGGCGTTTATGTTTCTACCAATTACGTGGATGCAAAAAGAGTTGACATCAGATTCGAGTTTCCGCTCAGCGAGATAGTTTTTGATTTTTACGATAAGCTAAAATCATACTCGAGAGGTTATGCATCTTTTGATTATGAGTTTAAAGAATTCAGGGAATCAAAGCTGGTAAAGCTTGACATACTTTTAAACGGAGATCCTGTAGATGCACTTTCGACGATTGTTCACAAAGACAAAGCTTATGAATGGGGTAAGAAGCTGTGCAATAAATTACGACAGTTGATTCCGAAGCAGATGTATGAAGTTGCAATACAGGCTGCAATAGGTTCAAAGATAGTTGCAAGAGAGACTATAAGCGCAATGAGAAAGAATGTCATAGCAAAATGTTACGGAGGAGACATTTCGAGAAAGCGTAAGCTTCTGGAAAAGCAAAAAGAAGGTAAAAAGCGAATGAAACAGATAGGTTCGGTTGAAATACCGCAGGAGGCATTTCATGCCGTACTTTCTCTAGATTAAGATTACAATACCCAAATTTTAAAAAATACCTCCGAGTATTACGCTTATAAATAGATTGAACAATTAATCATAGTTAGATTTACTAAAAAAATATCATAACAGATACTAATAAAATTCACATTGGAAAAAGCAAACATAAAAGATACACAAGACACAAAAAATAAAAACCTTAAGCTGTCATTTGCAAAGGATAAAGACGAAAAGAAAAAGAAATCAAAGCCTCGTGAGTTTATTGATGCATTGATATATGCAGGTGTCGTTGCATTTATCATAAAAATTCTTTTGTTTGAAGCATACAGAATACCAACCGGTTCGATGGAAAAAACTCTCTGGGTGGGAGATTTTCTATTGGTTACAAAATTCACTTATGGAGCAACTTCGCCGAGGAACATTCCCTTTACGGACATCAGGCTACCTTATTTTAAATTACCTGGATTCAAAGAACCTAAAAGAGGCGACATAATAGTATTTGATTTTCCCGGAGACCGAGATGAAATGGAGTCCAGAGAAGTTGTAAATTATATCAAGCGTTGTGTCGGCATACCGGGAGATACGATACATATTATGAACAAGCAGCTGTATGTAAACGGCGAGAAATTTGAGAATCCCCCACACTCCATGTTTGATAATATTTCACGTCCAGAAAAATTTGTAAATCCGAGAATGTTTCCCAAAGGTTCAAAGTGGAATGAAGACTGGTACGGACCTATACGCGTTCCTAAGAAGGGTGATAAAATTAAAATTGACTCATCAAATTACGAAGGCTGGAAAATGTTTGTAATGAAAGAAGGGCATAATATTAAGATGCGCAGCGACAAGACTGTGCTTGTTGACGACAAAGAACTTCCATCAAATGAATATACCGTCGAGCGTGATTATCTTTTCATGATGGGCGACAACAGAAACAATTCACTTGACAGCAGATTCTGGGGATTCATGCCGGTTGAAAATGTAGTCGGAGAAGCATTTGCAATATACTGGTCATGGGACCCGAGCATACCTTTTTCTAATCTTTTTGATCTGATAGGTTCGACAAGGTGGGACAGGATCGGATCACTCATAAAATAAAACAGAACAGACAAAATAATTACACTGCCAAATTGCATAAAACAACCATATAATATCTTTTGACAAAATGTCCGGTATATATGTACACATCCCGTTTTGCAGAAGGAGATGCAATTATTGTGATTTTTATTTTATAACAAACACAAAACTTCTGGAAGAATATCTTATTTCTTTAAAAAAAGAAATGAGCATATATTCAGGCAAGCACCGAAATCAAAGATTTAACTCGGTTTATTTCGGAGGCGGCACACCATCGATATTAACAGCAAAAGATTTTTACTCGGTCATAAATGAATTACACAAAAATTTTAATATAGACTCTGATTCTGAAATTTCCATTGAAGCTAACCCTGAAGATTTTACCGGAGTTAATTTCAGAGATTATCATTCATCAGGTATCAGCAGGATTAGTTTTGGTGTTCAGTCTTTTATTGACAGCGAGCTTAAGTTTTTATCAAGACAGCACACATCATCACAGGCGGTGAAAATAATTAAACTGGCAGGCGAATTTTTTGAAAACATTAATCTCGATTTAATTTATTCTCTTCCGGAACAAAAGTTTTTTGACTTAGAGTATTCATTGAATACAGCACTAAGCCTCGGAATAAAGCACATATCGGCATATACTCTTACTTTCGAAGAGAAGACATTATTATTTAAAATGTTAACGGATGAGATTGTTAAGAGAAATTCTTCTGATACTGAGGGCAGATTTTACCGTTTTGTTTCAGATAAACTTATTTCATCGGGATTCAAACATTATGAAGTTTCAAATTTTGCCATAAATGGTTTTGAATGCCGGCATAACCTGAAATACTGGAATTTTGACTGCTATCTCGGTTTAGGTCCGTCATCACATTCTTTTATGGAAAATGAAAGATGGAATAATGTAAAAAGCATTTCTGGATACATTAACTCGCTGCACAAAAATATTCTGCCTATCGAAGAAAAATATAAACCGACGATAATTCAGAGCAAGCTGGAATTTATAATGCTTTCATTAAGAAGCGGCGGCATTAACTTTAAAAAATACGAAGAAAAGTTTAAATGTAACTTTATACAAGAATACAGTAACTCTGTTTCAGCGCTTACAAAAAATAAATATGCTATAAATGACGGATATAAATTCAGTCTTAATGAAGATGGATATGCAATTGCGGATGAAATTATTGCAAGATATTTTTAAAAAAGGAATTACTGTTAGAGGGTATTGATTTTCCCTTTATAAATTTTATTTGCAATAAAAACCGTAACCAATACAAACGGAATTCCTCCGATCAAATCAATTACATAATGATATCTCAAATAGATGGTTGAAAATAACATAAGTATAGAATAAGGGAGATAGAAATAAAATGATTTAGAACGTATTTTGTGTGATAAATATGTTATAAGAATAATTATGATTGTATGCCCTGAGGGGAAGGCATCACGCTGTGCATAATCCTGAGGATTTGGCACATTAAGAGGAATTGATTCGCCGAAGTTAATAATATCCCTTATTGCTTCGGCAATAAACAGACCTTGAAGTTCTGCATCTGTGTGGATAAAGTCATGAAGAGTAAATCTCGGACCGACTGCAGGAAAAAGAATATAACCGAGAAAAGAAAGATAGAAGCCGGTTAAAATTACAAAAATTGCATACTTCAGTTCGTCATATCTATGCCAGAAATAAAGTTCTGCCGAATAGATAACGGGCATGAAATAAAAAATCCCATAAATTATCTGAAAAAATTCAACAGCGACGGGATTTGAATGCATGCTAAAATATTGAGTAGGATTAAAGCCGAACAGCCACGTATCTATTTTAATCAAAGTGTCATCGCAAAGCGGATGATTAAGACTCATCATGATGAGATAAATTTCTTTAAAGCAGAACAGAATCATGAATGCAGGATACCAGAATCTCAAAAACCTCGAAATGGATCTTTGAGATTTTTCAGATTCCTGTTTACTCTCATAATGTGAAACTAAATAAGCTATGAGAAAGCAGAGAAAAATATTTAATAAAGGTACAAGAAATTTGGCTGCCGGATTTTTTACAATAAACAGAATCAGCAATGCAAGAAAAATCAGAAAAATCTGATTTGCAACGTCAGGAATATCGAGATATTTAAGATTTCCTTTTAATTTATTTATCAAACTTAGGAGGTATGCGTGAGTAAAAATGTAGCAACAGTCATAAAAATAGTAATACCTATAACATCTTGAAATGCGGTTTCAAAAGGTCCGGAAGTCAGAGCAGGATCAAAGCCGAGTTTTTTGGAAATCATTGGAGAAATTGTGCCGATAATTCCGGCAATATTAATTGAAATAAACATAGAAAGACCAACTGATAGACCGAATAAAAATCTATTTACATCACTTATCATAAAACCTATAAATCCAATTACCAGAGCGATTGCTGTTCCAATCAGCAGATTAGTTTTAAACTGCCTTAAAAGAGGTTCCCACCATTTATTGAGATTTACGTTTCCGGTATCGATACCTCTAACTACAATTGCTGCAGACTGCAAGCCGGTATTGCCGGAGATAGCAGAAATAATCGGCATAAATGCGGCCAGCAGTAAAATTTTTCCGATAGTATCGTCGTAAAATTTTACAACAAACACAGCCATGAGTTCTATTAGTAAAGTAATAAGCAGCCATGGCAGGCGCAGCTTTGCGATTTCAAATGGAGATTTTTTCTCAAGTTCTTCTGCATCAGTTCCCGTCATTCTTGCCACGTTTTCCGAATACTCTTCTTCAATTACATCCACTACATCATCAATGCTGATTTTTCCAATAACTCTGTTTTCAAAGTCAACTACTGGAACAGAAACAAGATCATAGCTTTGGAAAATCTTTGCTACTTCTTCCTGATCAGTACCGACATCAACAGATATCACGTCGGGATTCATTATATTTTTAATAAGCTCTTCAGGATTTTTAAGTGCGATAATGATTCTTTTCAGAGATATAATTCCCGTCAATTTATTCTCCAAGTTAACGACCCACACATTATAAAGCTGGTCAACCCGATCGGCCTGTTCTTGTATTTCCCGAATTGCTTCGGCGATTGACATATCTTCATAGACCGAAATAAACTCTTTAGCCATGATACCGCCGGCGGTATTTTCATCATAGCTGAGAAGCTCCTTTACTTCATGATAATCTTCTTTATCCAGTTTATCGAGATTTTCGAGGATTTCATCTTTCCTTTCCTTGTCAAGTTCGCCAACAAAATCTGTTGCGTCATCTGAATACATTTCGCTCACAATGTCGGTAATTTTTTCACCGCTGAGTTTTTCAGTAATGTATTCTTTTTTGTCTTCATTTATCTCGAGCAGAACCTCGGCTGCAGTTTCGTCATTTAACAGAGAGAATAAATACAACGAATCATCTTCCTCGAGATTATCAATGATTACGGCTATATCAAAGTCATAAAGGTCAGCCAGAATATTTTTTAAAGCGGCATCTGATTTATTTTTGATAAGTTCACTCAGATCTTCAAGGAGCTCATCATCTACTTCTAAGACAGATTTATATTTTTTCTCTTCTGACATATTAAGATTGATAATAAATACGGATTGTAAAATTCAGTGTGTCAAATTAATTATAATGATGTGTTAATTCAATTGAATTCAAGTCTGTTCATTCAATTATTTTCGGAATTGCTTTTTAATTCACATGTTAAATTTAATTTAGATAAATTTGCTTATGAAAAATAAATTAACCATTTCATTGTTGTTATTTTTTCAATTAACAATTTTTTCCTGTTCAGCGGGAGATAAACCGGGAATATCCGATCAGGTATCACTTCACGGCCGGGACTGGGTTTTAAAATCTCTTAACAATGAGAAAATTTTTACACCCGAAGCATCAAAGGATATATTTATAAGATTTGATTCTGGTCAAAACAGATTCAGCGGGTTTGCCGGATGCAACAATATTTTCGGGACATATACATTGATAAAGGATAAAATAAAATTTGGACCGGTTGCAGGAACGGAAATGTATTGTGAATCCCGGATGGAAACAGAAAAAAATTTTATGAAAATGTTTGAAGTTGTTTCAAGGATTTCAGTTAAGAATAATGAGTTGAATTTTTATGACGGCAATGGGAATATCACAGCAGTATTCAAAGCATTAAATATCAAGCAATAATTTTATCTTACATTTAAAAAAGGTTTGAATTATAAACCTGATTTAGACATATTGCATGCGAAAATATTTTAAATTAAGGGATAAAGACTTTCGGGATGTAGATCAGTTGGTTAGATCGCACGTCTGGGGGGCGTGAGGCCGGCAGTTCGAGTCTGCCCATCCCGACACTTTCCCGATAAACCAGATACGTATGAAGATCATAAGTAATTATAATGACAGTGTTGAGCAAATTTATTCAGTAAACGACCTGCCGAAGTCCGAACAGCCAAGAGAAAGATTAATAACGCATGGTGCTCGTAATTTATCATCAGCAGAGCTATTGTCGCTTATACTAAACACAGGCATTAAAGGAGAATCCGTCCTTATGCTTTCACAAAAGATCATACTCCATTTTGGTTCACTTAAAAACATTTTTGAAGCATCATTTGAGGATTTAAAAAAAGTAAAAGGGCTTGGAGAAGCAAAAGCAACGAAGCTGCTTGCTGGATTTGAGATTGTAAAGAGAGCATTAAGGGAAATTTCCGAGATCGAAGAGGAAAAGAAATTTGAGAGAAAAAAATTCAGTTCTCTCACTTCACCTGAAGAAATTTTCAGAATTTTGAATCAGAAAATATCAAGTTATTCAAAAGAGCATTTTTATGTAATATCTCTTGATACAAGAAACTATTTTATAGGCATGGATGAGATATCAACCGGGACACTTACTGCCAGTCTGGTACATCCCCGTGAAACATTTGAATCAGCAATAAAAAGACATGCCGCACATATAATTATGGCACACAATCATCCATCTGGGGAGACTGATCCTTCCGAAGATGATTTAAAAATCACCAAAAGACTTGTAGAAGCAGGAAAAATTATGGGAATAAATGTTTTGGATCACATAATATTCACAAAAAGCAGTTTCATGAGTTTCAAAGAAAAAAATCTACTTTAGAGAAAATTACTGATCTGAATTAAATCTCCTCACCTGTTTCAAACTCGTCGCCATCTTCATCCCACAACAGCATAGCCTGGCAGTAAGTACCGTCAGGAGAAACCGTAACGCCGCCTTCTGTTTCCCATCCCTGATTTAACAAATCATTAATATTGTCAATCAGCGATTTTAAATCTTTTGCAGTAACAACAGTATATTCCATTTTAATGAGGTATTAATTATTTGAGGAATTTTGATTAATGGTTTCAAATTAAAAAAAAAAAATTTTAAATAAAATCTCTTTAAAATAATATTCATTTGAGCGCATTTAATCAAATTAAATGTAACCATGAGATGACAAGAAACCAGGTCGTTTACTCATATTAAATGTAACCGTGTTTTAAATAGAAAAACCCGGTGAAATATGAGCAAAAAATCTAAAAACGAATA
>JABAQZ010000008.1 GCA_019187405.1 Ignavibacteria bacterium | reverse complement strand
TCATATGAAAATAAAAATGAGGATATTAACATTATTAACATTGTTAACAAAAGAAAAGAAAAAAGTAGCAAAAAAGAAAAGAAAAGATTACTACTACTACGGTTACCTTTTAATATGAGTAAACTGGCTTTTATTAAATATTTAATATTTATCAATCAAAGAATAGTAATTGAAGAAAATGCAATAATATACGTTTGACAAACAGATTAGGCATTTGTGCCTGATTTGACAGCAGAATTGTTGATATTCGATGCGCAAAAAAGTAAATTGTGTTTGAATAGAATTGAAACTTTTTAAGAGTAGATATATATTTATTTTAAAGAAATAAAAAAAATTATAAATGGCAAAGAAAATTATTGAAAAAGATGACTTTTTAGGCAATGATGAATTTGATGAAGCAGCTTCGGAAGTAATCTATGAGAAAGAATCTAAAATTCCTGATTTAAATTCGTCCATACCGGCAAATCTGCCTGTTTTGCCTTTAAAAGACATTATTGTTTTTCCGTATATGATTTATCCCATACTTGCAGGGAGGGAATCGACGATAGCAGCAATAAATAAGTCAATTGAAAAGGATAAATACATTCTACTTGTTGCACAGGTTGATGAAAAGATTGAAGAGCCGACATTTGAAAATTTGTACAAAACAGGAACTGTTGCAAAAATCATTCAGGTGCTCCGGCTTCCAAACGGGCTTATAAAAGTACTGGTTGACGGAATAGCAGCGGCTAACGTTGACAAGTTTTTCAGTGATAAGCATATATCGGCGGATATTAAGGTAAAGTCAGTTGCTTTTAAAAAGGATACGGAGCTTGAAGCATTGATTAGACAAGCTGCAAAACTTTTCACTGATTATGTTCAGACAAACAGAAATATACCGCAGGAGACATTAGTTGCTTATGAAAACATTAAAGAACCCGACAGAAAACTTTATTACATTGCTTCAACAATAAATGCAGATATTCAAAAAAAGCAGCAGATACTCGAGCTTAACGACATTCATAAACAGTATTATGAAGTATTGTTTTTACTCGGATCCGAAATGGAAATCCTGAACGTTGAAAAAGAAATCGATGCAAAGATCTATCAGACAATGCAGAAAAATCAAAGGAAGTTTATTGTTCAGGAGCAGATAAGAATTCTTCAGGATGAGCTTGGCGAAGGAATGGAATCCGATCCAGAACTTATTAAACTAAAAGAACAGATTGACAATGCAGGAATGCCCGAGCCGGTTTTAAAAAAGGCGACAGAAGAATTCAACAAACTGAAGAAAATGCCTTCTATGTCGCCGGATTATTCAGTCATTAGAAATTTTCTCGACTGGATGGTAAGCGTTCCATGGAGCTTTTCTACTCCCGATAATTTTAATTTGATCAGGGCAAAGAAAATTCTTGATGAAGATCATTATGGTCTTGATAAAGCAAAAGACAGAATAATTGAGCTCATTGCCGTTTTAAAACTATTGAAAGAGAAAAACATAAATAAGACTCCGAAGGGACAAATACTTTGTTTTGTAGGTCCTCCCGGAGTAGGCAAGACATCGCTTGGTAAATCTATTGCGAGAGCTCTAAACAGAAATTTTGTCAGAATTTCAGTAGGCGGAGTAAGAGATGAGGCAGAAATCAGGGGACACAGAAGAACTTATATTGGTTCTATGCCCGGCAAGATAATTCAGGCAATGAAAAAAGCAGGAAGCATAAATCCAGTTATATTGATTGATGAAATAGACAAGATGAGCAATGATTTCAGAGGAGATCCTGCAAGCGCAATGCTTGAAGTTCTCGATCCCGAGCAGAACTCGGCATTCAATGACCATTATCTTGATGTAGATTATGACTTATCGAGTGTTTTGTTTATCACGACGGCAAATGTTTATTATAACATACCATTACCTCTTCTTGACAGGATGGAAATTATTGAGATGAGAAGTTATCTTGATTTTGAAAAAGTTCAGATTGCAAAAAGGCATATTATTCCTAAGGAAATAGAGGAGCACGGATTAACAGATAAGGACATTGAATTTCCTGACGATATATTACTTAAGATTATTCATGAATACACTCGTGAAGCCGGAGTAAGAAATCTTGAAAGGGAAATATCTTCGATTATAAGAAAGACAACAAAAGACATTGTAATAAAGAAAAGCAATTCAAAGCGAAAGAAAGTAATTGTAAAATCCAAAAGAGTGGAAAAAGATCTTGGAGTCAAAAGATTTTCTCAAAAGCATGCCGATGAAGAAGAAAAATCCAGAATCGGGTCGGCAACCGGGCTGGCATGGACGTCTATGGGCGGCGACATTCTGAACGTTGACGTAACGATAATGAATGGGACTAATAAATTCATCTTAACGGGAAAGCTTGGTGAAATAATGAAAGAATCTGCGCAGGCCGGATTATCTTATATAAAATCTTATGCAAAAGAGTTTAAGATTCCCGATGCATTTTTCAAGAACAAGGAAATTCACATCCACTTGCCGGAAGGAGCAATTCCAAAAGACGGACCTTCTGCAGGTATTACGATGATAATGGCAATGCTTTCGGCAATTACAAAATCGCCTTTAAGAAGCGATGTAGCAATGACTGGAGAGATAACATTACGAGGGAAAGTGCTGCCGATCGGAGGATTAAACGAAAAACTTCTTGCAGCTGTAAGGAGCGGAATCAAAACCGTATTGATACCCAAAGATAACGAAAAGGATCTTGTTGAAATACAAAAGGAGATACTTGACAATATAAATATAGTTCCGGTTGAAAAAGTAGATGAAGCATTTAAGCATGCATTTATTGAAAAGAAAGTAATTTATAAGAAATAGACACGCATTGAATAACAGGTAATATTCTTTATAAAAAATTTAATATTTAATTAAATATATTTTGTCCGATTACAAGGTTTCAGCAAGGAAATACAGACCGCAGAAATTTTCTGATGTATCATCGCAGGAATTTGTAACTCAAACTCTGAAGAATGCGATTTTATCGGGAAAGATTGCGCACTCATATCTTCTCAGCGGACCGAGGGGAGTTGGCAAGACAACCATTGCAAGAATTTTAGCAAAAGCGCTTAACTGCGAGAAGCCTGACAAAGGCGAGCCGTGCAATAAATGTAATTCATGCGTCGAAATTACAAATGGAATTCATCCTGACATATTCGAGCTTGATGCCGCATCAAACAGGGGTATCGATGATGTAAGAGCAATTCAGGATGCTGCAAAATTTTTTCCAATAAAAAGCAGATATAAGTTTTTTATTGTTGATGAAGTTCACATGCTTACACAGCATGCGTTTAATGCTTTGCTTAAGATTTTAGAAGAGCCTCCGGGTTATTTGATATTTATTCTGGCTACGACTAATCCTGAAAAAATTCCCGCGACAATAGTCAGCCGTTGTCAGAGATTTCCTTTACAGCGAATTAAGATAAGTGAAATCACAGAAAACCTTAAATACATTGCAAAGGAAGAAAAGATCAAAATTGACAAAGATTCCTTATTTCTCATTGCTAAACTCGGGGATGGAGCTTTGAGAGATGCACAGGGTGTATTTGACATGGCGGTATCATTTTGCGGAACAGACATTAAGTATTCTGATCTCAAAAATTTTCTTAACATACCTGACAAAGAAATTTATTTTGAGATTTCAAAAATGATACGGGAAGGCAACACCGGGGAACTGCTGAAATATTTTAATGAGCTTAATGAAAAAGGATTTGATCTACAGACTTTTTTTCACGGACTTACAGAGCATATAAGGGATCTGATGATTGTCAAAAGCACAGGCAATTCAGGATTGATAGATGAATCAGACTCGATTAAAGAAAAATATTCCGAAGAGTCGGAAAAATTTACTGAAGAGCAGATTGACAGGCTATTAAAAATACTGATTGAATCAGAAAGCAGATTTAAGTATTCATCAAATCAAAAAATCCTTACAGAAGCGCTGCTTGCCGAGCTGAGCAGGGTAAATTCGGAAGTTGCTGATTTGGCGGAGATTTTGTCGGAGCTGGAAGCAGTAAAAAAAAAATCCAAATCCGGCAATGAATTTGTAAATAAGGATGTTTTAGAAAAGAAGAAAGATAACATACAAATTCATAAAAAAAATAATTCTAAAAACAAATTATCAGAAACAGAAAATAAAGGAAACCATACTGAAGGAAAGGCAATTCTAAAGGAAGGAGATCTGGCGCAGCTTATTAAACATCTGTTTGACGCAGAAGATTATAACTTTAATTAGAAAAATGAAAAGCAGATTCAGGCAGTACTCGGTTAAAAAAAATTTTCTCGCAATCGAGGAGGAATTTTCGAATTACAAAAATTCGCAAATCGTAATCATCCCCGTTCCGTATGAATTGACTACATCATACGGCAAAGGCACATCAAAAGGGCCAAAGGCAATACTTAATGCTTCCCATTACGTTGAGTTTTTTGATGAGGAAACAGAAAGAGAATTGTGCTTTGAAAATGGAAACGGCATCTGCACTTTGTTTCCTCTGGATTTTAAAAACAAGAAAGGTTTAGATGCTTTGAATTACATTTACGAAAACATCCGTCAGCATATAGAAAACGAAAAATTTGTCGTAACCATCGGAGGGGAGCATTCCATTTCCACGTCTCCTATTAAGGCACATTTTGAAGCTTACGAAGATCTTTCTATTCTACACTTTGACGCTCACTCTGATTTAAGGCAGGAATACGAAGGTTCAAAATATTCCCATGCTTCTTTTGCAGCAAGAGTGTGTGAATTTACAAAAGATATTGTACAAGTTGGAATCAGAGCTCAATGCAGGGAAGAATTCGATTACATAAAAGACAACGGTATAAATACTTTTTATGCTTACGAGATCCGGAACGGCAGATACGGTGAAGACTGGACTGATAAAGTAATCGAAAAACTTAAGAATAACGTTTACATTACTTTTGATGTAGATTATTTTGATCCTTCAATCATGCCGTCAACTGGTACTCCTGAACCAAACGGATTTTACTGGCATGAAACTATGTCGCTTTTGAAAAAACTAGGTGAAAGAAAAAAGGTAATAGGATTTGACGTTGTCGAGTTATCTCCAAGGAGAGAATTTCCATATCCTGATTTTCTTACTGCAAAGCTAATATATAAAATGCTGAATTATTTTATACCAAAACACTGATATTAATTTCGAGATTTCACAGAATTTTGCATTGTGAAGAAATAACATTTCAGAGCAATTTTAAGTATAGCGATTCAGAAGAATTTTATTAATACAATAACAGCGCTAAGCATTTGAGTCACTCGCGCAGATTGAGCAGACACTTTCGCGCAGATTACGCAGATACTCTCTCGCAGATTTCGCAGATACTCTCTCGCAGATTACGCAGATGCTTTCGCGCAGATTTCGCAGACGCTCTCTCGCAGATTGCGCAGATGCTCTCTCACAGATTTCGCAGACGCTCTCTCACAGATTTCGCAGACGCTCTCTCGCAGATTTCGCAGACGCTCTCGCGCAGATTACGCAGACGCTCTCTCGCAGATTTCGCAGACACTTTCGTGCAGATTGCGCAGACGCTCTCTCGCAGATTGCGCAGACACTTTCGTGCAGATTTCGCAGACACTTTCGCGCAGATTACGCAGATACTTTCGCGCAGATTACGCAGACGCTCTCTCGCAGATTACGCAGACGCTCTCTCGCAGATTACGCAGACGCTCTCTCGCAGATTTCGCAGACACTTTCACGCAGATTGCGCAGACGCTCTCTCGCAGATTTCGCAGACACTCTCTCGCAGATTTCGCAGACACTCTCTCGCAGATTGCGCAGACATTCTCTCGCAGATTGCGCAGACGCTCTCTCGCAGATTGCGCAGACGCTCTCTCGCAGATTTCGCAGACGCTCTCTCGCAGATTGCGCAGACGCTCTCTCGCAGATTACGCAGATACTCTCTCGCAGATTACGCAGATACTCTCTCGCAGATTACGCAGATACTCTCTCGCAGATTACGCAGATACTCTCTCGCAGATTTCGCAGACACTTTCGTGCAGATTGCGCAGACGCTCTCTCGCAGATTGCGCAGACACTTTCGTGCAGATTTCGCAGACACTTTCGCGCAGATTACGCAGATACTTTCGCGCAGATTACGCAGACGCTCTCTCGCAGATTACGCAGACGCTCTCTCGCAGATTACGCAGACGCTCTCTCGCAGATTTCGCAGACACTTTCACGCAGATTGCGCAGACGCTCTCTCGCAGATTGCGCAGACGCTCTCTCGCAGATTGCGCAGACGCTCTCGCGCAGATTACGCAGACGCTCTCTCGCAGATTTCGCAGACACTTTCGTGCAGATTGCGCAGACGCTCTCTCGCAGATTGCGCAGACACTTTCGTGCAGATTTCGCAGACACTTTCGCGCAGATTACGCAGAATTCTTATTTTAGGAGAACCATTCTTTTTACTTCTTGGGAATACGGAGTTTCAAGTTTATAAAAATAAACACCGGAAGAGAAAGAGCTTCCGTCGAATTCAATTTCATGATTTCCGGAAGATAAAGGCTCATCAACCAATACATCAACCTGATTTCCAAGAACGTCATAAACTATTAAAGACACATGTTCATACTCCGGAAGATTAAATCTTATGATTGTTTGAGGATTAAATGGATTCGGAAAATTTTGTTCAAGATAAAAGCTTGCGGGATTTTCATGTGAATTACCACAAATATTTGTAAGCTGTGAATATTTAATTGTTGCAAAATCATAGTCGGTATTTATTCCAATACTTATTCCCGAAACTACAATACTCCCTGAAGTATCAATTTTCAATGAGTATATAAAATCTTCGGGTATTTCTGCAATACTGTACTTTTTAAGCCACTCCAATACTCCAAACGAATTATATTTCAGCAACGTATATTCCATTTGATTATTACCTCTGTCGGAGGCTCCACCGGCATATACATTACCCTCAATATCAATATCTATAGAATTTCCATAATCAGATCCGCCAGAATTTCCATTATACACAGACGTCCAGACTACCGTACCATCCATATTCAGTTTAACAGTCATAAAATCTTCCGATCCGAGAATTGTATCGTTTCTGCTGGATCCGGTAACATAAATATGTGCATTGTCAATTGTGATTGAGTTGGCAAAATCCAAGTTGTGACCGGCGCCATCAATTATACGAGACCAGACATGAATTCCCAGGGAATTAATCTTTGCAACAAAGAAATCCGAATGCGAAAAATTATTATAGATACTTCCGCAGATGTAAACATTATTTTCTTCATCCGTAACAATGTCCGATACTTTATCATCAAGATTAGCAGTTCCGTTAAATATGTTTACTCCGATCAAATTAAAAGCACTGTCATATTTAAGAAGGATAATGTCTTCAGACCCTGAATTTGTTTTTGAAGTTCCTACAATAAAAACATTATCAAATGAATCTGTCTTAATGCTAACTGGCAGACTGTTACCGGGTGATATTCCGCTGTATATTTCAGATGCAAGTTCAGCGCCGGCAAGGGAATATTTTATTAGAATGATATCAAAATAACCAAAGAGATTTCTTATAAATCCAGTTACTGCTACATTACCCGAATTATCAACTGAAATACTTTGTCCGGATCCGTAAATAAAACCTGAACTGTGGAATTTTTTTACCCAGAGAATTTTTCCAGACGAATCAATCATTGCAGTAGTAATTGCCGAAATCAAGTTACTGTCAGTCGTCATACCGGTAACATAAGAATTTCCCTCATCATCCATATCGGCAGAGTTAATCTGATCAATGCTGCCGCTTACATCATAGAGTGCAGTCCATATCACTTCACCATTTGAACGGTATTTTACTATAGTAAAATCTGACAGCGTATTCACGCCAATACTTGAACCATATACATTGACATTATTCTGCTTATCAATGATTAATTCAGACACAATATCAAAACTATTTCCAGATCCATTATACCTGCTTACCCAGTCCTGAATAACTTGCGAAACTGCAATTAACGGCATAAGTAAAAAAAGTGCAGGCAATAAAATATTTTTCAAAATAAATTGAATCATGAGTCAACTCAATTTATAAATATATTTATTCTTTATGGAGTCAGATAATATTCACAGTAAATTTTAAAATGAATAAACAACGAAAAATCTTTTTTATAAAAGCATTCTTGATTTTATTCAATCCTCCTTTGAAGACTAAAACAAACATTATAATTTCTCCAATTATAGATGAAAATCGAACTTTTTTAGTTTCATTTAAACTTTTTCTGACTAAAAATTCGCTAAAATAAATTTTGCACTTACTAAATCTTCAGATATTTTTGCATAGTTTAAAAAATAATCATCATCCTTTTATCGGAATTTTATACAAACCAAAGTGTACCCTCAAAAAGGGATGATGATCGGGTTTTTTAAGCTTCTGCTAGCGAAGCTTTTAAACCCGAATTTAATTTAATCATTATTCTTTGTTTAAAAAAATAAATTTAAAAAATGACAACAAAAAAATTTAAAGCAGTCTTATTATTTTTGTTATTAATTCCCGTTAGCGGAATTTCACAGATGTACTGGAATCAGGCAGCTCTATTCACTGGATCTAATGCACGCTATATTTCCGTACCAAATTCTTCCACATTGAATATCACGGGAAGTTTTACAATTGAAGCTTGGATAAATCCAGCGACATTATCGGGTGCTAGCAAAGGTATAATTTCAAAAGGCGGTGCGCTTGGTACATCATTAATTTATGCTCTAAGGTTGTTAAATACCGGGAAAATACAATTCATAACAAACGGATCTCAAAGATTGGTATCAAAGACAGCAGTTCAGATAAATCAATGGACGCATATAGCTGCAGTTTATGAATCCTCATTAAATACATTCTATCTTTTCATAAACGGAATATCTGACACGATTGCTACAGTGGCAAGTGCAGCACCTATCTCAAATACTGATTCTTTGTTCATTGGAATCTCAGGAACAACAACACCATTTAATGGAAGCATTGATGAAGTAAAAATATGGAATACAAACTTATCTGGTTTAGCTATTCAGGTATTATTTAGAAACAGTTTAGGCGTTGTAGGTAACGGTATCTTTCAAAACCTTGTATTGTCAATGACAATGCAAAATCCTACCGGTGCGGGAACACTTTTTTCTACATCAGATTTTTCCGGCAAAGGGAATCATGGATTTGCCAAGAATGTGATAGTAAATGACATGAAAGACAGACCGCTGAATCATCTGCAGATGAATGCCTGCATTGACTTGTCAGGCACTCCCGGTTATGTCTCAATGGAAGATAATGCAAACGTCAGTCCAACTTCTGTACTGACCATTGAGATGTGGATTTTTCCGAAAATTTCAACAATGGGAATTATTTATAAAGGTCCTTACTTTTCTTTTAATCCAAGCTATCAGCTTCATTTAAGCAGCGGAAAGCTTAGAGCATACATAAACAATACACTGATATCTTCAAGCGATTCGGTAAAGCTAAACAGATGGAATCATATTGCCTTTACTTATTTTGGTACATCCGGCAGATATGAATTTTATATAAACGGAAAAAGAGGAACTACGGGAAACAAGACTCCGGGAAACATTACAAACGATGCTGATTCATTGTTGTTGGGTACCGGAGGATTAGGAAGCGCATCATTCAACGGATTTATAGATGAGCTGAGAATTTTTCATGATGTAAAATCCATAAATGAAATTAACAACACAATGTATGAATCAATAAACGAATCAAATGATGATGACGGAGTTACAAATGCAGTTTACAATTTCGACGGATCGAATTGGGGCTGTACTGACGGCACTCCGTTATCCAATATGAGAAATGCCAATTATACATACACAAACAATTTTTCAGTTTCAATGCAATCGCCGGTCAATGGATACTACGGCGGAACTTTCCATAAAGGATTTTACATAAAATATTCTGATAAAAGAATTCCTGCTACAGGCAATACGGGATTGATGAGAGATACCATTGACATTCCTTTAAATGAAAATATTTCAGATTTAAATATTTATATTGCATTGCAGCAGCGCAGAGAAGACAGACTTAGAATGTCTCTGCAAAGTCCTACAGGGACAAGCGTTGAATTTTATTCAAACCACAATCTTATTGACAGTGCAGGTAACATTGTAACTGTTTTCGATTCTGATGCAGACAGTTTGATTCAAAATAACAGATTTATTTCATTCAGTCCAAAAATAAAGCCGCAGTTTGATCTGGACGGAGTATTTTCCGGTGTTCAGGCAAAAGGCAAATGGATTTTAACAATAAACGATGACGGAGGACCGGACACCGGAGTAGTTATTGCCTGGGGAATTCAGTTTAATAATAAGACATCAACACCATTATTGCTTAACTGTACTTCACTGATTCAGGGATTTTACGATGCTTCTTCAAATACGACAATTACCGATACCGTAAGATACGAGCTTAAGAGCGCTATATTTCCATTTCCCGTAATTGAGTCTTCAAAATCCGTCATATCAAACACCGGTGTTTCTCAGGTAACATTTAATACAGCGGATATTCTGACGGGTTATTTTTTATTGATATATCACAGAAATTCACTGGAGACATGGTCATCATCGCTTGTAACTTTCCCGCAGTTTTCCAAATCGGTGGATTATGATTTTACAAACTCCATAACAAAAGCATTCGGAAATAACATGATACAGGTGGATGCATCTCCTGTCAGATTTGCAACATACAGCGGAGATGTAAATCAGGACGGAACGATTGAAGCAACCGATCTCGCTGAAATTGATAACGACGCATCAAATTTTGAGACAGGTTATATTGATTCAGATGTAAACGGCGACGGAGTAACAGATGGAAGCGACGGTATAATAACGGCAAACAATTCCGAAAATTTTGTATCTGTAATAAGACCTTGAAATTTTTATAGAACGATATTCCGTCATTTGAATAATCCGTTTCAATGATTATTTAAATGACGGATTTTTTTAAAAAAATTATTTTAAGATTAAACCTGCTTGCTATCCGCTCAAGCTTTCCAAAATCGGAATATCATTTCATTACCCTCGCAAAATCTTTATATTTATAAAACAAAATTTAATAGAATATGAAAACCAAAAAAGATTTTTTACAAGATACGATTCAACATATAGATATAAAGAAGCATAATATGACTGCTCTTGTAGATGCCATGAAAGATATGGCATTTTCATCGAGAGAGCTTGCAACTGCAGCCAAATATTACGATATGATGCTTTCCGACAAAAACTGTTCTGTCATGCTTTGTCTTGCCGGCTCTCTTTTTTCAGCCGGACTTAAAAATGTCGTTGTTGATATGGTGCGTAATAATATGGTGGATGCAATAATTTCGACTGGAGCTATAATGGTCGATCAGGATTTTTTTGAAGGACTTGGATTCAAGCATTACAAAGGCTCGCAGTTTGTAGATGACAACGAACTTCGTGAACTCATGATTGACAGAATTTATGATACTTACATAGATGAGGAGGATCTTCGTGAATGCGATATGACAATTGCAAAGATCTGCGATTCACTTGAAAAACGACCTTATTCTTCGAGGGAATTTATCTGGCACATGGGAGAATATTTATCGAAGCACGGAAAGAATAAGGATTCTGTCGTGCTTGCAGCTTATGAAAATAACGTTCCGATATTTGTGCCGGCATTTTCTGATTGTTCGGCTGGTTTCGGATTTGTGCATCATCAGTGGAATAATCCCGAATCTAATGTTTCCATTGATTCGGCAAAAGATTTTCTTGAATTGACAAAGATCAAACTCGAAGCATTTGAATCCGGATTGTTTATGGTCGGCGGAGGTGTTCCTAAAAACTTTGCACAAGACACCGTTGTCGCAGCGGAAATTCTCGACAAAGAAGTTCCCATGCATAAATATGCAATTCAGATTACAGTTGCCGATGACAGAGACGGAGCTTTATCGGGTTCGACGCTTAAAGAAGCAAGTTCATGGGGTAAAGTTGACATGACTTACGAGCAAATGGTTTACTGCGAAGCAACTATTGCTATGCCGATAATTGTCAGTTATGCATATCATAAAGGCAATTGGAAAAACAGGAAGAAAAGAAATTTCCAAAAGATGTTCACAAAAGAAAATATCGAAGCTTAATTGTATATTTAAAGAACGCATTTCCTATCAGTACAAATCAGCATTTGTTTTTCTCAGCGCTGCTTTACACAGAGTTGCGCTGATTTTTTTTTCTATTCTTACTCTTCGAAACACTATGAATTACTCAATGGAGCAATGTGTTAAATAAACAACAGAGCGGAAAAGAAATTTTTATTAATGACAAGAATATTTTTTTACGCAAAAGTGTTCAGAGACATTTTACTAAGAGATGAACTGATTATTTAGAATCTTTCCCCGTCAGCATAGTGTGCAGCACATAGAAATCATAATGCATTAATCTCATTTAATACATCTGTAGATTTTTTAACATCCGGATAAAAAGAAAGTATTTTCTGCAGCACATCATCTACAATAGAATCAGGACACGATGCTCCGCTTGTCAGAATAATTTTTACAGGATTTTTATCAGGTAAATAATTTTCTTCAGTTTCTTCTTTTTGATTGTGAATGTTGAAATGACAGATCAGTTTATCCGAAATTAATTTTTCTGAAGATGAAATAAAGTATGTCGGAAGCTTTTCGCTGCAAAGCTCGACGATATGAGAAGTATTAGAACTGTTATAGCCTCCCACTACGATTGCAATATCTGCATCCGTATCAAGCAAAGCATAGGTTGCATTTTGATTGTCATGGGTGGCATAACACAGCGTATCTCTTGTATCTGCAAAATGTTCCTTAATGGAATTCTCGCCGAACTTTTCAATAAGTACATTTTTAAGATAATCAGAAATTGCAAGCGTTTCGGTAGCAAGCATTGTTGTTTGATTTACGACACCGACTCTATCAAGATGCTTTTCAGGATTAAATCCGCCGGAGTGTTTATGTTTGAAGCGTTTATAAAAAAATTCAGCCGGTTTTTCATTTTTTATAATTTGCCCAAGTACTTTTGCTTCGGCGAGATCTCTGACAACAACAGTCGGAGCAGATTCCTTGCTGTGTGAAAATGTAGCTCTTGTCTCCTCATGCTTATACTTTCCGTGAACTACTACCGTAAAATTATTTCTGCCGAGAGATTCCGCGCGGTTCCATACTTTTTCAACGAACGGACATGTAGTATTGTACCTCAATGGATTTATGCCTCTTGCCGAAAGTTTCTTTTCTATTTCCAGCGTTGTTCCGAAAGCCGGAATGATTACAATGTCATCGGGATTAAGTTCATCCCATTTCATAATTTCTCTCCCGCTCGTATCCATAATAAACCTCACTCCTCTTGAAATCAAATCATTATTTACTTCTAAATTATGAATCATTTCGCTCAATAAAAAAATTCTCTTCCCCGAATTTTCTTCGATTGCTTTGTATGAAATTTCAATTGCATTCTCTACACCGTAGCAAAATCCAAAATGTCTTGCAATATAAAATACCACCGGTCCGAAATCCAAGCTTGTAGGCATATAATCTTTTTTTCTTGGATCTCCGGATTTTCTGAAATGCTTTATCTTTGAGATTAAAGGACTGCGGTAAAATACGGGTATGTCAAAGGATTTCATTATGATTCAAATTGAATAAGTCATCAAGATCTTTTTTCTTGTACCCAGTTTTTTATTTTTCATTAAATCTTCTTTGCAATAAAAATTTTTAGCTCTTTTCTAATATAAATAAATTCAGTTTGGCGGATGTACCGATTAAATAATATTATCCGGATTTTGAAATTCCTTAAACGTCAGATTCCCAAATTCAAATCAGAAATTTTAAAGAGTCTTATTTACCAAATGAAAGTTTTGTAATGTCAGCTTAACACAAATGCCAAGATCAATTGTTAATCCCGGATTTCCATAAATGAAAACTGTAACTCACAAGTCTTGGCGTAGATTTTTCATAAAGTAATTTTCTAAACATTCCACTACAGCAATTCTATTCTCGCTGTGACGGGTATTTCAGTAATCTTCCGGAGCAGACTTGATTTTTCCTTTGAACGTGATTTACTTTTACTGCTTAGAATCCAGTATCAAAATAAATTATTCAAATGCAGCAATGCCGGTTACATCTTCACCAAGTATCAAGGTATGCATCTCGTGAGTTCCCTCATAAGTCTTTACTGATTCGATATTGTTCATGTGTCTCATTACCGGATATTCATCAAGTATACCGTTTGCGCCGAGCATTTCTCTTGCAATTGACGCAATGTTTTTTGCAATTTCGCAATTGTTTCTCTTTGCGAGCGAAACTTGCTGAGGTCTCATCTTCCCGGAATCTTTTAGTTTAGCAAGCTGATAATTCAAAAGCTGTGCTTTAGTTATTTCAGTCAGCATGTAAGCAAGTTTTTCCTGAGTAATCTGATAAGCAGCAATCGGTTTGCCAAATTGAATTCTTGACAGCGAATAATTTAATGCAGTATTGTAACACTCCATTGCAAGTCCTACAACTCCCCATGCAATTCCGTATCTTGCCTGCGTAAGACACATTAATGGAGATTTCAATCCGGTACTGTTGGGTAAAATACTGTCTTCTGGAATCATACAGTCTTCAAATACTAACTCTGAAGTAACCGAAGCTCTAAGCGAAAGCTTGCCTTTAGTTTCCGGAGCAGAAAAACCTTTGGTGCCTTTTTCTACAAGAAATCCTCTGACTTTTCCTTCAAACTTTGCCCATACTACTGCTACATCAGCTATTGTTCCGTTTGTAATCCACATCTTTGCCCCGTTTAGCATGTAACCGCCTTTAACTTTTTCGGCTTTCGTTATCATTCCTCCGGGATTACTTCCGAAATCCGGTTCAGTCAGTCCAAAGCATCCTATCATCTCGGCTTTTGCAAGTTTAGGAAGATATTTTTTTCTCTGCTCTTCGCTTCCGAATGTGTAGATAGGATACATAACAAGAGCCGATTGTACTGAAGCAAAACTCCTAACCCCGCTGTCGCCTCTTTCCAGCTCCTGCATAATAAGTCCATAAGCAATGTTGTTTATACCCATACCGCCGTATTCAACAGGCAAAGTCGGACCGAATATTCCGAGTTCAGCCATTTTTGAAATCAATTGTGTTGGAAACTGCATTTCCTGATTGTATTCCTCTATGATTGGAATTACTTCTTCTGAGACAAAATCTCTTACCGTATCTCTGATGGATTTTTCTTCATCCGTCAGCATGTCGTCGATTGCATAATAATCAACGCCTTTAAATGTTCCTACTGTTTGCATGATAATATATTTTTTCTTTTTTTATAAATTGTTTGTGAGTATGTTTTTTCATTCTGTTAACTTCTCTATGTAAGATATGTTTTTATCATTTGTTTTCAAAGTTACTTTAATGCTGTTTTTCAGATATTTCACGTTGCTAACTTCTGCAAGCTTGTAAATGGCGCTTAGCTTCTTATGCTCATCAGCTTTTAATCTGATTGTCTTTTCGATATTATTTTTGTTAAGTTCTTCTTTAATTTTTTCGATAACGGCATTTACATTCAGTCCTTTTTGGGCAGAGATAACCACAGCATTTTTAAATTTAGTTTTCACATGATTAATAACATCAGTATCCTTTACCAAATCGGCTTTGTTAAAAACATTTATCACGGATTTTCCTGATGCATGAATTTCTTCCAATGTGGATTTAACGACTTCCATCTGCTCCTCAAAGTTGTGATTTGACAAATCTATAACATGAAGCAGTAAATCCGAATCAACAACTTCTGATAAAGTGGATTTAAAAGATTCAATCAAATCATGAGGCAAATTTTTGATAAAGCCAACGGTATCCGATAAAAGTACCTTTTTGGGATATCTCGAGAGATCACCTGATTTTTCATTCACATCTAATTCAAGAGATCTTGTTGAAGTATCAAGCGTAGCAAAGAGTTTGTTTTCAACATAAACATTTGCTCCCGTTAGTACATTCAGAAGCGTGGATTTTCCTGCATTGGTATATCCTACCAGTGAAATTCTAAAAAACTTTTTTCTGTCTTTTGATTGTGTCTTTCTCTGCTCATCTACTTTTAAAAGTTTTTCCTTTAAAACAGAAATCCTTGTCTTGATAAGTCTTCTGTCGGTTTCAATCTGTGTTTCACCCGGACCTTTAGTGCCTATTCCTCCAAACTGTTTCGATAGGTGCGTCCATTGACGGGTAAGCCTCGGAAGTGAATATTCAAGCTGTGCAAGCTCAACCTGAAGTTTAGCCTGCGCTGTTCTGGCATTGGAAGCAAAGATATCAAGTATTAATTTTGATTTGTCTATTATTTTACATTTGATTTTCTGCTCAAGATTTCGAAGCTGTGTGTAAGAAAGTTCGTTTTCAAAAATAACCAGACTTATGTCATTCTCAGTAACATATTCAGAAATTTCTTCCGCCTTGCCTTTACCAATCATGAATCTAACGTCAAATGTATCTTTTTCCTGATAAAATGCTTTTACAACATCAGCTCCTGCTGTCTCGGCAAGAAATTTCAGCTCTTCAAGAGTTTCTTCGTAATGAAAATGCTTTTTATCTTTTCTGCTTGAATAACAGACTAAAACCGTTTTTTCCGAATCCTTTCTGGTATTTATCAATTATTTTGTTTTTTAAAATTAACTATTCGCATTCTGATATTAAAGTCAAAGAGTAAATAGAACATACACATTTGCTACTGTTTTTGCTTTGCTGCTATACTTATTCTGTTAATTCATTAAATAGTGTGTTCTTGATTTATCGGATTAGTCGAGATTAAAAATTTTATTTCATACTATGTTTTGTATGTAAAATTAAACTCTGAGTAGGCACAATATAAAAAATTGAAATGTGAAATTTCACAATTTTCAGATGAACTTATTTTGAATTGCAAAGCGTCAAAGACAAATTTCCAAACAGCTGATGTGTCAGGTTTTTTTAAAACCTGTTATTGCAACGACAGCCGGTTTCGGTATTTCTTTTCCATAATCAGGCCATCTGCTTGTTGGATTTTCTATATCCGTGCTGTCTTCTCCGGGATGCTGTATTGAAAGAAACATAGTTGACTCATCCGGAGTAAAATTTCCTCCGCATAATTCCGAACCGCGGGGTCCCGAAGCGAATTGATAAACTCTGCCTTTGTTTATTCCCGAAGTCGGTATCATAAACATTCCATTATTTTTAAAAGGCTTGTGGTCTTTCTTATTCAATCTGCCGGTGGAGATGTCACTGAGCACCCAGAGATTACCACTGCTGTCAAATGTAAGATTATCTGGACAGGAAAAGCCGGCGCTGACTCCACCAGTCAGAAAAACCTCCCATTCAAACTCCATACTTGCGGGATTATTTTCCTTCTCAATCAATCTTATGATGCTTCCGTGTATGTTTTGTTTTTTAAAATTGTTTGAAAATGAAATGAACACTGATTTGTCAGCAGGATTAATTTCAATGTCTTCAGGTCTGTCACAAGGCGTTCCTCCTACTATTTTTGAAGCAGCATCACAGCGAATGAGAACATCTGCCTGTGATTTGAATTTGCTTTTCAGCTCTTCTCTTTTATCATAATCTATCAACTGCCATTTATTATTTTTAAAATCAGCAGCATACAATTCTCCCGAGTTAAGAAGATTCATATTACTATCTCTGTCGTTTTCCTTAAATGAATCCGCGGTAATAAATTTATAGACGCATTCATCTTCCTTATCATCTCCCATATATACGACTACTTTTTTTTCGGGTGTTAATGCAATTGCCGCGTTTTCATGTCTGAATCTTCCGAGAGATGTCCGCTTATGTGGTATTGAACTTTTGTTAAAAGGATCAACCTCGACAATCCATCCATAATGCTCGATAATGAATTCCTTATCCTGATCATTCCATCTGTACTCCCATTTATTCTTTGATGTGAAATAATCCTGATAATTCTCTTCCGCGCTTAAGAATGTTCCCCATGGCGTAATGCAGCCGCTGCAGTTTGCCAGTGTCCCGATTGCGCGCTTTTTATACTTGATCTCTTCAGTACCCGACGCTCTGCCAGATATCACAATCTTTGAATTGGCATCAATTCTTCTGTTATACTTTTCATCATTGACAAATTTCCATTGTCCGTTTTCACGCTTGATGCGAAATATTGAAATACCGACGCTCTTTTTTTCCGCATTTACTTCCCGAAGAGTTTTTAATTTCCCGTTTTCAAAATCAACATCGGTATAATTGTTAATGAATAAAGGAGAAGGGAATTCATGATTGACTACGAGCAGACCGTCATCAGAATTTTCCCCGCCTTCAAGCATATCTATCGGCAGATAAGCCACATAATCATTGTTATAACCGTAATCTGATTTACCCGTAATTTTATCCCCCCATTTTCTGATTATCGTGTAATTGAATCCTTCTGGAAGTATAAACTTGTCATCAGATGATGGAAGAATCGGCTTGAAAGGAATTTCTTCATTAAAATTGTTTAATCTGCCAAACAATGGATTTTTAAAAAATTCTGAAGGCAGTATTGCTCCTGCAGAAAGGAATACTGCTGTCTTGCCAGCTGTTTTCAGTAATTCCCTTCTCGATATTCTTTTATTAATTAAATCGCTGAGTTTTTCCATATATAAATTCAATTGTAGATTTTATTGACTCAAATTTAAACTAAAGTTACTTTCAATTATTTAAATTTGACGGCTCGGTCCAATCGCCGTTTTCTCTGATGAGGTTTATAAGCTCTTCTACTGCCGTTTCGGATGATATACTTCTTTTGATTATGTCTCTGCCTTTGTAAAGAGTAATTTTTCCCGGTCCGCTGCCTACATATCCGTAATCTGCATCTGCCATCTCTCCCGGTCCGTTTACTATACAACCCATGACAGCAATCTTAAGTCCTTTCAAATGATCTGTTTTTTTTCTTATCATGTCCGTGGTAATCTGCAAATCAAAAAGCGTCCTGCCGCATGACGGACACGAGATATATTCTGTTTTTGAAATACGCGACCGGGTAGCCTGCAGTATTGTAAAACTCACGCTGTTAATTTTTTTTAAACCGGCATTCAATGACTCCAGCCATATACCGTCTCCCAATCCGTCATTTAATAATCCCCCCGTGTCAATTGCACCATAAATCATAAACTTCTCAATATCATCAGTATCATAATTCCGCTTTAAAATTACCGAAGTTCTTATTTCTTTATTCATAAGCTCGATGAAAAATCTTCTCATTTCGGACATGGCATTTTCATTTTCACTTTCCATAACAATCACCGTTTTATTTTTTTCCGAAAATAATTCTGCTGAAATTCCCTGCAGATTATCAGCAGCTATTTTTACAAAATTCAACTTATGTGATTTAATTTCGGCATTGTCAAATTCTTCCATTTCGTAAATCGGAAAAGAATCTTCTTTAAAATCTAATGCCAGCCAAAATTTATAATCAAATATTTTTTTAAGAGTGCCTGGAAGTTTGTAATCAATGTCTTTTGAACCAAGATAAATGAAATCAGCTGCCATGTCGGCAATATTCCATTTGTCGAGTGATTCGCTGTAAAAATATCCTGCGCTTTTCAGTCCGGCATGATTCTTATAAACAGCTTCGTCTGCAGAAATGACAACCACCGGAGGATTGTGATATCCTGTTTTCAAGATTTCATACGTGTCTCTTCTTTTGTAATCAAATGGGTTTAGCGGATTGATTTCAATGGAAGTAATTTCTTTACTGTTTTTTCTGACTGAATATCTTTGGACAATCTTTTTTGCAACGGGAATTTCGAATTCGGGTTCTTCGGTAAGAGAAACCCTGATTGTATCCCCGATTCCGTCTTCAAGAAGAGTCCCAATTCCAATGGCAGATTTTATTCTTCCGTCTTCTCCGTCTCCAGCTTCGGTAACTCCGAGATGAAGCGGATAATTCATTCCTTCGTCTTCCATCTTATTAATCAGCAGTCTGTATGCTTCGATCATTATCTTCGGATTGCTTGCTTTCATAGAAAGCACAATCTCATGATAATCCAGTTCCTCGCAAATTCTTACAAATTCAAGCGCCGACTCAACCATTCCCAGAGGAGTATCGCCAAATCTGCTCATGATTCTATCAGAGAGCGAGCCGTGATTGGTTCCTATCCTAATTGCAGTTCCGTACTCTTTGCAAATTTTTACCAGTGGCGAAAATTTTGTTCTTATCCTTTCGATTTCATTTTCATAGTCGCTTTCAGTGTATTCGATCAACGAAAATTTTTTCTTATCTGCATAATTACCCGGATTGACTCTAACTTTTTCAACAACTCTTGCGGCAAATTCGGCGGCATTTGGTGTGAAATGTATGTCTGCAATTAAAGGCGTCTGATATCCTCGACGTCTTAATTCATTCTTTATGTTTTCGAGATTTTTTGCTTCATTAATGCTCGGAGCCGTGATTCTTACATAATCAGCTCCGGCTTCAATTATTCTGATTGATTGTTCAACTGTCGCAGATGTATCCATAGTATCGGATGTAGTCATTGACTGAATGCGGATTGGATTTTTACCACCGAGAGGTATGCTGCCGATTTTAACTTCTCTTGTTAAGTATCTGGAATATCGAGTTAAGTCAGTGCAGTATTTATTGCCGGATGTTACAATTTCCATTTATTCAGTATCTGATTTTCCTGCTGAGCTGTGATAATTCAGCTCTTTCATCTTCGGTTAGACTCTGGTATCCAGAAGCGCTGACTTTATCGAGCAAGGTATTAAGTCTTTCTTCAGTCTGCTTTTCCTGAAGCTCCATTTGCTTTTTGTAATCCGTAACTTCAATCTCCTGAAAATCCGCATCAGTAATATTTTCCTTTCTGCTTTCCTGTTTCTTTGATCCGTTTGAAAAAATGGATGATGTTTTCTTTTTGTTAAATGAGGAATTATAAGATGAAAATCTGCTTTTAAATCCCGGATTATCGAAAAAATTCATTCCCCTTCCTTTATAAAAAATTAAAAGATAAATGAATCCCACAACTCCGCCACCGAGATGCGCCATGTGAGCTATGCCGGAGTCTGAGCTGCCGGCAACTGAAAATAATTCTATCACCATGTAAAATATCACAAGATATTTTGCTTTAACCGGAATCAATCCGTAAATGTAAATATTTCTGTTGGGAAATAAATAACCGAATGCAACAAGTATTCCGTAAATTGCCCCTGAAGCTCCAACTGTCGGACCTACTGAACTAAAAATAGGAGCAATTAATAAATTCGAAATCCCAGCGCCTAGTCCGCAGATAAGATAATATGTGAGAAATCTTTTCTGACCCCAGATGTTTTCAAGTTCAACTCCAAACATCCAAAGTGCAAACATGTTTAGCAGTAAATGAAAGAATCCTCCATGCAGGAACATATATGTAAAAAGCTGCCATGGATAAAAACTAAGCTGTATCATTTGTCCGCTGCTTTCCCTGAAAATAATCGGCTCAAGCGGATTCAACGCAAAATATTTTGTCACCAATAGTTCGATGCTTGTAGTCCCGATCTGAAAAGAATACAGCAGAAGATTAAACAGGACATAAAATGTCACGTTAGTTACCAGTAATATTTTTATTACAGGTGGAAATAAGGAAAATCCCCCGAAAAATCCCGGTCTTCTGTATGAGTTATTCATTTATTGAGAAATTCTGTGCTTTGTTGTAATCCTGAATTGTGTCAATTTCCATGCATTCGAACTCTGAAACATTTACTGCAAATATACTGTTCCTGTTATCCTGATTTTTTTGTTCAATGAGTTCCTGAAAGGATTTTTCATAAAACTCATTTACATTATTTTCTTTTAATATTTTCCTGTCCAATATAGCAAACAGCCCTTTCATAAAATATGGAGAAAACAGCTCGATGCCTATTGATTCGCCTGCAGATTCAGCAATAGGCACTTCTTTTCCGATGTCAAGTATTTTATTGTTTTCGTTTAGTTTCACTTTTATCTGCTCTTCATCCAGCTCATGTGTAAAGTTTACTGCAAGGCAATTTTCATGACCGGCATTTAGTAGTTTATCGATTATATATTTGTCAAAAAGTATATCGCTGTCAAGCAGAAGTATTTCACCTTTAACATAATCTTTTGTCATCCAAAGCGAATATGAGTTGTTATTGTTTTCATAATCGGGATTAGTCAGAAAAGTAAAATTTAATCCCGGGAAATTTGTCTTAAGATAATCTTTAATCATATTTTCCCGGTAACCAGTTACGATAATAAAATCTTGAACTCCGTTTGAAACAACATTTGCTACAGTCTTATGAAGCAAATTCGAATTACCGAGTTTGAGAAGACATTTAGGAGTGTCGTCAGTCAGCGGACGCAGCCGCTTGGCAATGCCTGCCGCGAGTATTATTGCCTGCATAAATTATTTTTTTGTATTAAAGCTTTTAATTACTTTTCGCTGAATGATCCATAGTATGACAAATATAATATTGCCTAAACTTACCGTTACTATCAGATAAAGATCAACCCTGTTCATCAAAGAAAAAATTATCAGAGCTACCATGTGTGTGGTGGATCCAATCCAGCTCCAAACTCTTAAAAGGAATTTATTTTTTCTTTTATACTCTTCGCTGCTTACATTCAGTCTTTCATATTTTGAAGAATTTTTCTGAAACTTTGAATACGACAGATAAACGGAGATAAGAATTTTTTCCAAATATTTTCCCTTCTGACTGCGAAGTTTTTCCTGTTCCTCGGAATATTCTTCAATTTCATCATCGAGATTTGAAACTTTGCTGTAAACATATTCAAGATACATATTTCTGTAATGATCAAAGAACATATTTTGCAGAGCTTTTGATATGCCGGCAGCGACTGTAAGAATCCAGCTGTACGTTGCATCTCCGGTGATATTGGTCATTGCAATTCCCAGCCCGAGAAATATACTTATGGATGTTATATAATCTATGAAACCGTCAATCACACGACCGATTCTTGTGCCGTTTTTCTTTAAGCGCGCAAGCTGACCATCCATGCAGTCAAGAGTGTTGCATACAGCAAAACTCGCCGAAGCCAGAACAAAGAAAGAATATGTTCCAAAGCCGTAAAAGATACCGGAAAGTATTCCGAAGAACAGAGCAACTATCGAGATATGATTTGGAGTAATGTTAGTATTGTAAATCAGTTTAACGAGAACAAATGAAATGGGTCGGAAAATCACGAGATCCAGAATTTCTTCCGAATCAACAGTTTTTAATGATTGCTTAAATTCAGTTGCTAATGACATATTTTATCTTTTTATGGTTAAATTTCAACCTGCGTTCCAACTTCAAATACTCTATTCGGAGGTATATTAAAAAATTCTGTTGCTCTTTGTGAATTATTTGACATCAAAATAAACAATTTATCTCTCAATCTGCCCAAGCCGAATTTCTTTTTTGAAATTAGAGTTTCTCGACCAAGGAAAAATGTAGTTTTCTTAACGTCTATTTTAATACCCTTTTGATTTAAAAGTTCAATTATATTATCAATATTAGTCACATCCATAAAACCGAAATTTGCAATTACTTTATAAAATCCTTCGGTCGGTTGTTCGATCTGAAGTCTTTCTTCATTTTTTATGTGAGGAACTTTTTGGATAATAATAGTAAGAATAATAATCTGCTTATGAAGCAATCTGTTATGTTTAATATTTAAAATTAGAGGCGGTGGCGTTCCATTTTTATTGCTTGCCATATAAATTGCTGTTCCGGGAATGGCTATCATCCTTACGCTTAATATTTCAGTAACGAAATTTTCCAGAGAAGTAGTTTCAATCTTGATTTTTTCGAGTAGGTTTTTTCTGCCTTTATTCCAGGTTGTCATCAATAGATATATGAACGCCCCGATCAGCAGAGGCACCCATCCTCCCTGAAATATTTTAAGCATGTTTGCTCCCCAGAATGAACCTATAATTATTAGAAAAAACAATATTATTAATACCGATGTAAAAATTTTCCATTTCCATATTTTCACCATTGTAAAAAATAGAAGGATTGTTGTAATTAACATTGTAGTGGTTACTGCAATTCCATAAGCTGATGCCAGATTACTCGATGATTTAAATCCAAGTACCAATCCTATTATTACAATCAGCAGAATCCAGTTGAGCTGTGGAATGTAAATTTGACCTCTTTCAACTTCTGAAGTGTGTAAAATTCTCATTCTTGGCAGATAGCCAAGCTGAAGAGCCTGAAAAGTCAGCGAATATGCTCCTGAAATTACAGCCTGAGATGCAATTACTGTAGCCAGTGTCGCAAGAATTACAAGCGGCAGCAAAGCCCAAGACGGAGCAAGCAAATAAAACGGATTTTGTATTGCTGAGTTGTCTCTTAATATAAGCGCGCCTTGTCCAAAGTAATTCAGCAGCAGACAAGGCAGTACCAAACTAAACCAAGAAATCTTTATTGGAAGTTTACCGAAGTGTCCCATATCTGCATAAAGAGCTTCTCCTCCCGTGATAACAAGAAATACGGATCCAAGTATTAAAAAGCCCAGGAAACCGTTACTTGCAAAAAACTTATATCCATAATAAGGATTGATTGCAGTAAGCACTTCAGGATTTTTAAATATGGAAACTAATCCAAGCAATGCTATTGAAATAAACCAAATAAATGTAATCGGACCGAAAATGTTTCCTACTTTTGATGTACCCTTTTTTTGAAGAGAAAAAAGAAGTATTAATACAATCAAAGTTAATGGGATAATGACAGGTTCAAATAATGGCGTAGCAAAATTTAACCCTTCTACGGCACTCAATACGGATATAGCCGGCGTGATGATGCTGTCTCCGTAAAAAAGAGATGCACCGATTAATCCCAGAATAAGTATAATGTAGTTAAGACGTGCATTTTTAAATTTGGTTCTCTTTATTAAAGCCATCAGAGATAAGATTCCGCCTTCTCCTTCATTATCGGCTTTTAGAACAATGAGAACATACATAATGGAAATGACAATAATTAAAGACCAGAATATCAGCGACAATATTCCGAGCACGTTATCATGCTCTGCAGGAATTTGATAATGACCTTGAAAACATTCCCGCAAAGAATACAGAGGACTCGTACCTATGTCTCCGAATACAACACCCAAAGCTCCCATGCATAGTAACGCCAGATATTTCTTATCGGACTTGTTTTTTACAGAATGATTTTGTGAAGCTGAATCCTGAAGAGTATTAATGTTCAGATTACATCCTTTTTAATGAAAGAAATATATTTAAGCTGCCGAGGTAAGTTTCAGAATAAAATCCAAAAATTTTAAAAATTAATTTCAAAATACACTCTTTAGTTTTAATCAAAAATAAATCTAAATTATCAAAATTACAATTTAGATTTAGAAATCAGCTTTGGATTTATTCATTAGCATTATGTGTTTTTAACAAATCTTACGGTTACTTTAATATTTGACAATCCCGAATTATGTTTTGTAAATTGATTTTATAACTCATAAAAGTTAGTTTGATTGAAAATTTTTACTATTAGGGCAATTTGCATCACATTAGAAAAAAATATTATCATAGAAAGAGAAAAAACACAAATCAATCCGCAAGAACTGAAGTTGCCGAGACCGGGCAAATTCAGCAAAAACCAAATGTTCCTCCCGTTAAGATGCCTCAAAGGGAAATTCCCGTCAAAGACAGAATTGTTCAGTCAAATCAGACGGTATCGGTAGTAATTCCTCTTTTAAATGAGGACGAATCTCTGAATGAACTAAGTTTATCATTGGAAAAAGTACTTGAATCGCTAAACTGCAACTATGAAGTGATTTTCATTGATGACGGCAGTACTGATAATTCATATTCGGTTTTAAGATCAATCAACAGAAGAAATAATAAATTTCACTGCATAAGATTAAGACGCAATTACGGAAAATCGGCAGCTTTGTCAAAAGGATTTAAAGCAGCGCGTGGAAGTTTCATCATAACTATGGATGCTGATCTGCAGGATGATCCGGTTGAAATACCGGAGTTGATCAAAGTTTTAAATTCCGGATATGACCTTGTATCCGGATGGAAGAAAATCAGATATGACCCTTTTATCAAAAAGCATACTTCAAAACTTTTTAATTTTGTAACATCAAAGCTTTCGGGAATAAAACTCCATGATTTTAACTGCGGTTTAAAAGGATACAAAAGAGATGTAGTTAAGTCTTTAAAAATTTACGGAGAAATGCACAGATACATTCCGGCGCTGGCATATCTATCTGGATTTAAAGTTACTGAAAAACCCGTCAAGCACCATGCGAGGAAATACGGAAAGACAAAATTCGGATCAAGCAGATTCATAAACGGATTTCTCGATCTGCTCACGGTGGTATTTACAAATAAATACATGAAACGACCATTGCATTTTTTTGGAAGTATCGGCATTGTATCTTCTGCCATCGGATTTTTAATTTCAATTTACCTTACTATTCTTAAATTTACCGAGGGTAAACCATTAAGTGACAGGCCGTTATTTCTGGTAGGAATATTTTTCATTATAATCGGAGTTCAGTTTATTTCACTCGGGCTGATTGCCGAAATGATAACAAAATCCAGCATCAAAGATGATGATGTGTTAGTCGAATCAACCTTCTGAATGAATCACAAATATTTATTTTACAAATGCCAAATTATTCCATAAGTAAAAAAGCAAAAATAGGAAATAATGTTTCTGTAAAGGACTTCACAATAATAGAAGATGATGTTGTAATCGGCAATAATGTTGAAATCGGCTCTAATGTTTACATTGCAAACGGCGCGAGGATTGCCGACAATGTAAAGATACATCACGGAGCAGTTGTATCTACCGTTCCACAGGACCTCAAGTTCAGCGGAGAAGATACGGTATTTGAAATCGGCGAGGGAACGGTAATAAGAGAGTACGCTACTTTGAACAGGGGGACTAAAGAAAGCGGAAAATCTTCTCTGGGAAAAAATTGCTTCATCATGGCTTATACACATATTGCGCATGATTGTCATATCGGCAATAATGTAATTATTGCTAATTCAGTTCAAATGGGAGGGCATGTAGAAATAGGAGACTGGGCGATCATCGGAGGCATAGTCCCAATACATCAGTTTACAAAAATCGGAATTCATGTTATGATTGGCGGAGGATTCCGAACCGTAAAAGACGTTCCGCCTTATGCTCTTGCCGGAAATTCACCGCTGAAGTTTGAAGGAATAAATACTGTAGGATTGAGAAGAAGAGGCTTTACAAACAAGCAGATATCTGATATAAAAACTGCATACGATATCATTTACTATTCCGGTTACAATGTAAGCGACGCCGTAAAAAAAATCAACGAATCAGGCAGCATCTCCGATGAAGTTAAAATTATTCTCAAATTCATTGCTGAAAGCAAAAGAGGATTGGTTAAAGGTTAAATTTTATTTATGACAGAAAAGAAAGAATCATTAAAGCATGTAACCACAAAAGTTCTTTATGCCTTGAAGCAGAAAGGCGAAAAGATCACCATGCTTACAGCGTATGATTTTCTCACAGCAAAATTTCTCGATGCATCAGGAATTGAGGTGATTCTTGTCGGTGATTCATTGGGAAATGTAATTCAGGGGAATGAAACTACTCTTCCCGTTTCTCTTGAAGAGATGATATATCATACCAAAATTGTAAAGCGCGCTGTGAAAAATGCAATAGTTGTTGCGGACATGACTTTCATGAGTTATCAGGTCGGAGTGAAAGAAGCAATAACAAACTGCGGAAGAATGATGAAAGAAACAGGATGTGATGCTGTGAAAATGGAAGGCGGCGATTACATTGCCGAAACTGTCCGCCGTGTAGTAGAAATAGGGATTCCCGTTATGGGTCATCTCGGACTTACTCCTCAGTCGATAAACAAATTCGGAAGTTACAAGACAAGAGGTACCGATAAAGAGGAAGCCGAAAAAATTTTCAAGGATTCGCTTCTTCTCGAAAAGTCAGGATGTTTTGCCATTGTCCTTGAAAAAATTCCGGCAAAACTCGGTACGAAAATTTCCAGAGCGCTGAAAATACCGACCATAGGTATAGGCGCAGGACCCGACTGCGACGGACAGGTGCTTGTTACACATGACATGCTGGGTTTAGTGGAAGATTTCAAACCGAGATTCGTGCGGCATTATGCCAATCTCGCTGCTGAGACCAAAGAAGCTTTCAAAAAATATATTAAGGATGTTAAAGAAAAAAAATTCCCGACAAAAGACGAAAGTTATTAAAAATTTTTTTTAAAACTCAGCTTCACTCTTTCATTACTGCTTCGAGCAAAATCTCTTCATTCATTATCAGGTTCTTCATCGATGAATTCCAGAATAGTTTTCTCCCTGAAGTAGAATCCGCATTTGAGCTGACAATGTCATAAGGAAATTCAATTGCAATTTCCATTTTGCCCCCTTCAAACATCTCAGCCATTCCTTTCATCATTTCAGCCGTAAGCGAGTCTGTTGTTTCATTGGTATCCATTACATTTGTATCCTGATACAATTTATTTATATATTCAAATCTGAATTTGATATTTCCCAAATCCGATTTATCAAACGATATTGAGGCATCGGGCAGCTTGTTGTCCTGAGCTTTCACGGCTGATATGGATTTACCAATTTTGTAAACGCTGTCAAATTCATATTTAAAAGTAAAACTCTTTGAAGAATCCTGATTTGTTACCGAAGAAAATTCAAGCAGTTTAAATCCCGGTATGGAATCATATTTATCAAGATTTTCCTTCATGAAGATTTCATCATTATATAATGAATCAAGAAAACCTTCTTTCCTCGACGGATCCATGAATGCTGTCATCGAAGATATCATTTCATAAAACAATTTTTCAAATGTAATTACAAGATGCTCCGTTCCGGAGCCGTCCTTGTTTAATACAATATCTCTTTTAAAAGATATGCATGAACTGAATGTCAGCATCAGTATAAACAAAAAGGGCAGAGTTGCTTTTATAATTTTCTTCATTTGCTTGCTGAGAATTTTTTAATATGTATTAATTTATGAAAATAATTTAAATATTGAGATAGAAAATCCTATGAATAAGTTTTCCATTTTACACTAAACTAAAATCAATCATTGGCTTTTCTGATTTTTGAAACCTATAATGAAAAGATACAAACTTATGATTTTAATTTTCTCTGTTCTCATTACTGCAGCAGTTTACTGGGGCATACTGGGAAATGAAATTTATAACTACACACTCAAAGAAGGAAATCCGGATAAAATAATTAATAGACTTTCCGATAAATTTTATGAATTAAGATACAGACATGACGTAATTGAGGAAAGCTCCCCAGAAAAATTGTATCAGAATTTATATGACGTTCAAAGTTATTCGATCAAAATCAAAATTGACTTTACTGAAAAATACATTTCAGGAATTGTAAAGATGAATTTTATTAATTTGTCCGATACACTGAACAAGGTATATGTTAATTTATCGGAGGATATGAAAGTAAATTACGTAAAGTTTAAAAACTCGGATATAAATTATGAAAGGAAAAATAATTATCTGATAATTTTCACCGGGCAAATGCAGACTGATGCCGATGCTTATGAAATTGAAATTGGATACGAGGGCAAGCCAATTAAAAAAGGATTTGATTCATTCGGTTTTAAGACATTTGATGGTGAACCGGCGGTTTATACGTTGAGCGAACCGGAATATGCAAGCACATGGTGGCCATGCAAGGATACTCCATCTGATAAAGCTCTGGCAGAAATCTTCATTACCGTTCCATCAAAATTAACCGCAGTTTCAAACGGTCTTCTGCAGGAAATTACGGATGAACCTGACGAACAAAAAACTTTTCACTGGAAATCTTCTTATCCGATAACCACTTATCTTGTTTCCATTTGCGCTGCAAAATATGATTACCGTTCCGAAACTTACACTTCACTCGACGGCAGCAAGACCATGCCGGTGGATTATTATACTTACCCTTCTTATACGGAAAAATCAAAGACCGATTGGGGAAATACTGTTGCAATGATAAAATACTTTTCGGAAAAGTTCGGCGAATATCCCTTTATCGACGAGAAATACGGAATGGCAATGTTTGGCTGGACGGGAGGCGCAATGGAGCATCAGACAATTTCAAGCATGGGATATACGCTTGTTAAAGGCGATGGCAGATACGAAGATATAGTTGTGCATGAGCTTGTTCACCAGTGGTTTGGAGATGCAGTTTCTCCTCAATCATGGAAAGATATATGGCTTAATGAAGGATTTGCAACTTATGGCGAAGCGTTGTGGATAGAGAATATAAACGGGAAGGAGGCTTATACACAGTATTTGAAAAAACAAGATTATGGTTTTTTTAACGGTACTGTATATGACCCGGAAGGATTTCTATTTAGTTCGACTGTTTACAAAAAAGGATGCTGGTGTCTGCACATGCTGCGCGGAACAGTAGGTGACAGCGCTTTCTTTCAAATACTCCGGAATTATTTCGAAAAGTATAAATATAAATCGGCAAGCACTGGTGATTTCTTGGAAATATGCAATGAAGTCTCCGGACAGGATCTTAGATATTTCTTTGATCAGTGGATTTATAAAGGAAAAGACAGACCGGAATATGTATATTCCTGGACAGCCGATAAAATAAAAAACAGTACCGATGGTGAACTTTATAACTTTAAATTGAATTTAAAGCAAATACAATCAGGAGATATAGATGTTTATGTCATGCCTGTGAAGATCAAAATTGTTACAGAAACAGGGAACGAAGAATCTACCTTTATTAACAATAAAAGAGAACAAGAATTCATCCAAAACTTTAAAAGCAAACCTGTCGATATTATTATTGACCCTGACTACCTCATTTTAAAAAGTATTACTAAATCAGAAAACATTAATTCCGAAAAACAATAAGATGAATCCCAATTCAGCATCAATTATTTTTAAATCAGTAATAATTACATTTTTTTTATTGACGGGAGCAGACGCATTTACTCAATCAAAGCATGTCATCGTTAAATTTAAAAAAAATACTCCCGGATCAGTATTAGAAAATTTTAAACGATCTTCACCGGATGCAGGAAATAGCAGCATTTCGACTCTCTGCCGATCGATGAACATTAAAAATTCTTCTGGCATTTTTGAGAAATCCAGTAAACATTTTACGGGAAATTCGGAGTTTAAATCTTCGGGTCTTGACAGAATTTTTATCATCAGCATAGAAGAGTCCAAACTCAGCCGGTTAATATCTCTTGCCGGCAAAAACGAATACATTGAATATATCCAGCCTAATAATTCTCTAAAACTGGAAAACACTGAAGACGCAGCATTTAATCCAAACGATCCGCTTTACGCTTCCCAATCTTATCTATCTCATATTGGAATTAACAACGCTTGGGATATTACAACTGGAGATTCTTCAGTGATTATTGGAGTCATTGACACCGGACTTGACTTTCTTCACCCTGACCTTCAAACAAGCTTCAAAATAAATTACGGAGAATATGGTAACGGTAAAGAAAGCAACGGCATAGATGATGACAATAACGGATTCATAGATGATTACCGCGGCTGGGATTTTACCGATGAACCATTGACAGGAGATCCGCGAAGAGGAGATTATCTAACACCCGATAATGATCCTTCAGATGATAATAAAAATTCACACGGCACAGCAGTAACCGGTATAATCAATGCTTCAATGAATAATAATGCCGGCATTGCATCAGTTGCGCCGGGCTGTAAGGTATTAGTTATGAGAGCATTTGATGCTGAAGGATACGGCGAAGAAGATGACGTTGCAAATGCTATACTGTATGGAATTTCAAACGGCGTGAGAGTTTTAAATTGCAGTTTCGGTGATTATGTTTTCAGTAATCTGCTCAGAGATGTAATTAAGTTTGCTTATTCGCAGAATGTAACCATAATATGTTCTGCCGGAAATGACGGCAGAGACAGGCTGCATTATCCATCTGCTTATGATGAAGTTATTTCGGTCGGCGCATCAGATCTAAATGATGCCAAAACGAGTTTCTCTTCTTATGGAGAAACAGTGGACATATTTGCTCCCGGACTTCAAAATCTTACGACCATGAGAGTCGGCAAAGGCAGTTCGCAATATAACAACGATTATGATAAAATTAACGGAACCTCTTTTGCTGCTCCTATTGTCAGCGGAGTTGCAGCAATGCTTCTTTCTCTAAATCCTGCTTTGACAAATGAAGAAGTCAGAGGGATACTTGTATCTTCCACTACACTAATGCAAAATCAAAATTCCTGGAATCATCTCAATGCATCAGGAAGAATTAATGCATTAAATGCTTTGCAGAATTTTCAGAATCCTTCTATTGTCAGGATACATTCCCCGTTTCAGGATTATTCGTTTGATAAAAACATAATTAACTTTGTCATTTCAGCCGCTTCTCCTTTGTTTTTGTCTTATTCGTTATTTTACGGAATCGGTGAAAAACCTTCCGAATGGATTCCTCTAATTCAAAACAGAACCTCGCAGGCGCTTGAAGATTCTTCATACAACTGGAATGCGTCCGGTTTGGAAGATACTTCTGTAACTCTTAGACTTGCAATTAACAGCAATTCTGGAAGAACGATTGAGCACAGAATGATTATTTTCAAAGATCAAAATCCTCCGGAGATTACTGACGTAGCATTCGGAAATCTGATAGATAAAAACAGTTACTCTCAGCTTATTTTATTTGCCACAAACAAAAGAACTCTGGGTAAAATTTATTACAAAAGGAAAAGTGTAAGCGAACCTTATCAATACATTCTTGCAGATCTGGGAACGCCAAATATTGGTTTCGTTGCAGATGCACATTTCGGACTGTTAAGCGGAAACGAGCTGACTGCAAATCAGGAATATGAGTTTTATATTGAAGCTGTCTCGCTTAACGGCAAGACTGCTGTATTGAATGATACCGCATTTCATTTTTATATTCAAAATCCTATAAATACATACGGATACAACGCAAAGAATTATTCATTGAGCTATTCGCAGTTTTCAAAAACTGTTTTTGATGTGAACGGAAACGGTAAGAATGATTTGCTTATTAACGATATTAAAAATAATCTCAAGCTTAACATTTATGAATTTTCCAACGGTGAATTCATTAAAATCTCAAATGACAACTGGAGTGATTTTAAAATTGCCCGTGATATAAGCGATGTAAATGGTAACGGTAAATCAGATATGCTTTTATCAAAAGAAAGAAACGGATTTCTTTATGAAGCTTCTGCAGTTAACTCAATGCCGGATCAGCTTATCTGGAGCGATTCAACCGAGGGAAATTTCTGGTCAGGAAGAATTGCTGATACCGATAACGACGGGAAAAAGGAAATTCTCGGCTTCGGCATATCAGGATTAAGAATTCTCGAGAATAGCGGCGGGAATAATTTTAATGAAATCTCATTGCTGCATTATTACGGATATGACTCGACAGCAAACTCGCAGAACATACTTGTAGATGATTTCAACAGCGACGGAAAAAAAGAAATTGTATTCAGCAATTTGTATTATGAAACCCCGTCTTCTCCGCTTCCGAAAATTGCTCTCAGCGTTTATACAAATATTTCCGACAATAATTTTCAGCGAATTTATCTTGATACTATTGACAGATTTATAAAAGGCGATAATATCGTTTCCGGCGATTTTAACGGCGACGGAAAACAGGATTTTGCACTCGGTGTTGTAAGCAAAGACGGCGATTTAATCCAATATTACAGTCTATATGCTTATACATTCACAGTAGGAAATACGGTTGAACTTTTGGACGTTACCGATATTTACAATTATAAATCTTATACAGAGACCTCCACATTATCTGCTGATATAGATAGTGACGGCAAAAGTGAAGTGCTGGTAAATACTGGGACTTTGTTTTACGTGTTGAAATACAGCACAAGTGATCGGAGATTTATTCCCGATTATTTCAAGCAGGGTATAAATTCATTCAATCAGCTTGCATTTGATTTTGACGGAAACGGTACAAAAGAAATCGGTCTTAATACCGTAGATGATACGCTGTTATTTTTCGAAAAGAATACAGCTTTTACCGGACCATCTACTCCGCTTAATATAAAAGCTTACAGTACTGATTCTAATGAAATAAAAATTACTTTTGAACCTGTAGCCGGCGCTGATATTTACAGAATTTACAAAAGTGATACCACGATAAATTTCGCTTTAACGGATTCAGTTAATGGAAATACATTTTCGGACATGAATGTGGTAAACAGAAAAAATTATTATTACAAAATTTCTGCAGTGGACAATGAAAATCCCGTCAGAGAAAGTATATTGTCGGACATTCAAAGCGCTTACTGTCATAACAAGTCAAAACTTATTTCGGCAGTTTTTGAAAATGACGGATTTCTTACTCTCAGATTTTCAGAAAGACTGCCATCGACTATTCCAAATCTGAATTTATTCACCGTTAACAATAAAGATGCAAGTTTAAAAAACGCTGCCATAAAAAATAATTTTGAATACCTGCTTTCTTTTGAAAATAAATTTGTATCCGGCAGTTACTCTGTTAAGACAAACGGGTTAACCGATTATTACAATTCACCCGTTGATACAAATTCTGCAGTCTTTACAGTAACTGCAGCCGATTCGGGTAAATTTTATATAAGCAGATTATCTCTTTCGGATAAATTCAGGTTAAAGGTTGAATTCAATCTTGAGGCTGATTCAGTAACTGTTTTGAATACCGGTAATTACAAATTTGAACCCTTTGGATTAAGTATTACAAAGGTCAGCTTGGATAATGCCGATCACAAAATTATTTATCTGGATCTTGAAAACAGATCTGTTATCGGAGCTACAGGAAAAAATTATTTATTAAAAGCTGAAAACATTTACTCATCGGATGGTATAAAAATTGTAACCGGCGCCGGCAGCAGTTTTGGTCTTATTTTCAACAGCGAAAATCTCGACAACATGTATGTTTATCCGAATCCATACAGCATAAATTCCAATCAGGATTACATAACCTTTGCAAACATTACGAGAGATGCCGAGATAGATATTTTCGATTTGACAGGGAAATATCTTGTAACCATAAAAGAGACAAACGGAAACGGAGGAGTCGAGTGGGACCTGAAAGATGAAAACGGAAATAAAGTCAACACGGGTATTTATATTTACAAAGCAAACGGAAAAAATTCATCAGGTACAAATGTTGACGAAAAAACAGGAAAGTTTGCCGTGATAAAATAAAAAAGGCGTTAATGCTTAACGCCTCATTAATACAGTAAATATAAAACTAATTATTTCACTAAATCAGCAAGAGCTTTTCCGGCTTTGAATCTTGCAACTCTTCTTGCTGCAATCTTTATTTCAGCGCCTGTCTGAGGATTTCTACCGATCCTTGCTTTTCTTTTAGAAATCGAAAATGTTCCAAATCCTACTAATGAAAGTTTTCCGCCTTTTTTCAAAGTCTTCTTTACGCCATCCATAAGTGAATGTAAAGCTGCTCTTGCCTGAACTTTGGAGATCTTAGCATCCGCTGCTATCTTGGCAACTAGTTCTTCTTTTGTCATGATTTATTTTTTAATTTAATAAATAATTTTTGTTCAAGCAAAAATAACTGTGTTATGACAAATAATCAATTTTAAATAAACTATACACTGTCTGCAAAGCTTTTGATTTCAAGCATTTGCCAATATCTAATTCCGGTAATTCAAATGGTTGGGGTGAATTAAGTTTTTTTATGGAAATGATTTTTTAGAAAAGTAAAACTCTATTCAGCAGAGAGTGCGGGATTCGAACCCGCGAAGGCTTTTGACCTTACACACTTTCCAGGCGTGCTCCTTCAACCACTCGGACAACTCTCTGAAAATTTTTTATGCAAATATAATCTTAAGATTTCAGATATTCCTTACAAAAATATGTACATATCTGTCATTTTGTTCCGCTCATTTCAAGAAATTCATTCCAATATTCTTCCGGAACTTCAACAACTGATTTTCTCCCTTCTTTGACTAACGGAAAATTTGAGTATTTTTTTAACGCTTTAACTTGTGTAAGTGTTACAGGCTTATTCAGTTTTTTCAATGGCTTGACATCAAATACTGCAAGCTTCGGATTGCTTTCTTTCGGATCCGGATAAGGATCGGAAATTATTTCCGCAATTCCAACCATCTGTCTTTCTTCACCTGTGTGATAAATTATCGCCTTATCACCTTTCCTTGCATTTCTTATGCATATCAGTGCAGCATTATTAGCCACTCCGTCCCAAACTGTTTTTTTATCTCTTACCAGATCATCAAAGCTATAATCGGATGGTTCGGTTTTTAACAGCCAGTAATTCATTGTTGATTTTTAAAATTGTTAAATGTTTTCTACAGTCATTTTAGCATACCTGAGATGAATTTTTTTTAATCCAATATCATCAAAATATATTTCGGCCTTTTTTTCCAGTCCTTTTCCAGAAATTGACAATACTGTTCCTTTACCGAAACTGTCATGAATTACTGTTACTCCCTTTTGGATGTCCGGAAATTTATCCGTATCATAACGGTTCTCCTGTGATTTGTGTTTTACTTTTTCTTCGGGATAATATTCATATTTGATCGAATATCCGGAAGAAGAAGTTTTCTCCGTCTTGATTTTTTTGTCATACAACTTTTTAAAGCTTTCATAAATGAAATGTTCTTTTAGCAAATTATCCGGAATGTCTCTTATGAATCTTGATTTCATCTGATAAGTCTGAATTCCAAATCTATATCTCTGATTTGCATAAGAAAGATACAGCTTTTGCATCGCTCGCGTGATAGCAACGTAAAAAAGTCTTCTCTCTTCTTCCATCTCTTCCTGATACAAAAATGCATTGCTTATCGGAAAGAGACCTTCTTCAAGTCCGGTAATAAACACAACAGGAAATTCCAGTCCTTTAGAAGAATGTATCGTCATAAGCGTTACTGCATTTTTCCGGTTGTCCATTTCGTCAATATCGGCAACAAGCGAAACTTTTTGCAAAAAATTTTCCAGCGAAGCATCGTCACTATCATTTGAGTACTCAGCAACTGCCGAAATGAGCTCCTGAATATTACCGCTTCTCTCATCGGCTTCAACGGTGTTCTCGAGTCTAAGCTCGCGCAGTATCCCTGTTTCATCTATCACAGCACATACAAGCTCCGAAACAGACATCTCTTCCTTCAAATACTGATATTTATATATATAATTCAAAACTTCCAAAAGCTTGGTTTTTGTTTTTGAGCTGAATTCTTTTAATTCACCTGTAGCTTTCAGCAAATCAAATGCCTGAATTTTCTTTCTCTCCGCTATCGCTGTTATTTTGTCTAAAGTTGTCTTCCCTATCCCTGCTTTTAAATTCATTACTCTCATCAGCGATTCATTGTCCAGCGGATTTACTATAACTTTCAGATGAGCAAGTATGTCCTTGATTTCCTTCCTCTGATAAAACCTGATGCCTCCAACAATAATATAAGGCATGTTATTTTGTCTTAAAGAATCTTCCAAAACTCTCGATTGAGCGTTTGTTCTGTATAGAATCACAAAATCCTTAAAGTTAAGCTTCTTCTTTTGCATCTCATCATATATGTTTCTGCATATTTTCCCTGCTTCATCCTTATCGGTTAATGATTCCGTCAGATGTATTTTTTCTCCCTGAGCATTTTCCGTCCATAAATTTTTTTCAAGCTGCTTTTTGTTTTGCTTAATTACATAATCGGCAAACTTCAGTATGTTTTTTGTTGAGCGGTAATTCTGCTCAAGCTTGTAAATCTTATGCTCCTTAAAGTCATTCTGAAATCCGAATATGTTTTCAATTTCAGCGCCGCGCCATTTGTAAATTGACTGCGCATCATCACCGACTACGGAAACATTGTTGTATTTTTCCGAAAGCATCCTAACGATTTTATATTGTGCCGCATTTGTATCCTGATATTCATCCACAAGTATGAATTTAAATTTCTCCTGATACTTGTGAAGTATATGCTGATTTTTATTAAACAGCTCAATCGGTTTTACAAGCAGATCATCAAAGTCCATTGCATTGTTTCTGAAAAGAGCTTTTTGATATTCATCGTAAATTTGTTCGACTTTCTTTTCAAAAGGTGATTTAAAATTTGCCTTAAACTCCTGCGGAAGTATAAGCTTATTCTTCAGACTGCTTATGGCATTGAAGATGGCTTTTGGAGGATGTTGCTCCAAAGGAATTTTCATATTGCTCATTAGCATTTTTATCAAACTTACGGATTCCTCATTGTCATAAATAGAGTAGTTTCTTGTAAATCCGATGTATTCAGATTCTAATCTTAGTATCCTCGCAAAAACAGAATGAAAAGTTCCCATCCATATTCTCTCAAAATCTTCACTGATCAGACCTGCTATTCTCTCCTTCATTTCTTTTGCAGCTTTATTTGTAAATGTTAAAGCAAGTATGTCAAACGGACTAACTCCGGAATGAATGAGATAAGCAATTTTGTAAGTGAGAACCCTCGTTTTGCCGCTGCCGGCGCCTGCAATGATCATGCACGGTCCTTCTGTTTCTATAACTGCTTGCTTCTGGGACGGATTGAGTTTGCTTAAATCCAATTTATAAAATTTTTCGGGTGAAAAGATAAGGAATTTATGTATCAGAGTAAATTTACTAAAACGTTTAAGACAAATTTATTCAGTAAATTTCTTCGATGTTTTTTGTATGCCTTAAAAGCTGCTATTTTTTATTCACGGCTGCTAAAAATTTTTTATTTAATCTTTTTTCATCATGTGTTCAACATCCCGTACTTCTTTTACCATTTTTTCGGTAAGATTAATATTTCCGCTCTTTGTTACAAGGACGACATCTTCTATTCTGATACCTATACCTCTGTATTTCTTTGGTATCTCTTTCATATCATTTCTGAAATATAAACCGGGTTCGACTGTAATTATATTTCCAGGTCTTAATATTTCATAATTATTCCCTAGTTTCTTTTCTGCTTGCACTGCATCATGAGTATCAAGCCCGATGTGATGTCCAAGTCCGTGTACCGCATAGTTTCCTATTTTCTTTTTGTCTTTTAATATTCCAAGTTTAAACAACCCTTCCGAAAGAATTTCCCAGCTGAATTTGCTGAGCTTATTAAAACTAACTCCCGGTTTAATTCTTTTAATGCATTCTTTATTCGCTCTGAGAACGATTTCATAAATTTCCTTTTGCTCTTTTGTAAATTTTCCGTTAATCGGAAAACTTCTGGTTATATCACAGCAGTAATATTCAAATTCTGCACCGGAGTCTATGGTCAGGATTTCCCCGTCTTTCATTATCCCGTTATTTAATTCATAATGCAGCGTACATGCATTTTCGCCGGAAGCTACTATCGGGTGGTAAGCAATATCTTCGCTTCCTTCTGATTTATAATTGTACTCGAGCAATGCCTGAATTTTTAATTCCGGCACTCCGGGTTTAATCTCTTTCATGGTTTTATTGTAAGAGTTGATTGTTATCTCCGCAGCTTTTTTCATTTTCTCAATTTCTTCTTTTGTCTTTTCTCTGCGGAGTTTTGCCATTATATAAGAGATATCTATCACTTCTGCATGAGCGGCAATTATGTTCAGCGAATCAATCAATGCTCTTACCCATTGAGCTGATTTTTGTGTAAGTTTCAGCATTTCGCCGAAATTAATATATACTTTTGTGAAATTTCTCAGCCAAGCAATATTCATCAGATTATTTATTCTTGTATTCTCAAGCGCCTTATTTATTCCGAGTTCCTTATTCACATTTTCAAATCCCACTCTGGCTCCATCCCAAATTTCCCTTTGCTTATCCTTGGGCCGGACATAAAGTATTTCATTATATTTTTTCTCTTGCTTGCCAAATTTAATTCCGTTCGGAGCAATTACCAAAGCTGCTTCTGGTTCTTTAAATCCGGTTAGGTAATAAAAATTCTTAAACTGCTTAAACTGATAATTTCCGTCAAAAGATTTATTTATTACCGTATTCCCAAAAATAAATGCTATTGAATCTTTGCCAATTAATTTTGCTAGTTCCTTTCTTCTCGAAGCATGAAATTTTTTCTGATTATTTTTCATTTTATAGTCGATTTTATTTATTTATCATCAAACTGATTTTTTCTAATCTCAGTATATCCGTTAACTGGTATGGGATAATTCTTTGTAAAACAAGCCGTGCAATATCCCGATTTGTCCGACATGTAAGGAACCGAGTTAAGCAGATTTTCATTGCTTAAATAAGATAAACTGTCAACCCCAAGCTCTTTTCTTATACCTTCAACATCCTGATTGTGCTGATTAGCAATCAGCTCTTCAGCCGAAGGAAAATCCATCCCGTAGAAACACGGAGATATAATAGGCGGAGAAGTGATTTTTAAATGTATCTCTTTTGGCTCTGCTCTCTTTATTAAATCTACAAGCAGTTTACTTGTATTGCCTCTTACTATTGAATCATCTATTATGACAATTTTTCTGTTGTTTATAACTCCCTTTACGGTATTAAATTTTGTCTTCACTTTCATTTTCCTCTTATCCTGTCCGGGTTGAATGAACGTTCTGCCAACATAATGACTTCTTATCAGCCCGATTTCATGCTTCACGTCATTATTTTTTTTTATCTCTTCGTTAAAATAACCAAGCGTTGCGGTGTTTGATGAGTCAGGGACATTTATTATTACAACTTTCTTATCCTCAGGCTTATCTTTAAACGGAGCGGGACTTTCTCTGGCTAAATTCTTACCTATATTTCTTCTGACTTTATCGACTTTTTCACCAAACACTGTGCTGTCAGGTCTGGAAAAATATACGTACTCAAATATACAATGACTGTACTTATCGGCTGATCCGATGATGTAACTTTTTTCTTTATTTTTTTCTATTGCCTCGTTATCGATGCAAATTAATTCTCCCGGATTTACGTCTCTTATGTATTCTGCGTTAATAATGTCAAAGGCACATGACTCAGATGCAAAGACAAAACTTCCATTCAGCCGGCCAAAACAAAGAGGTCTTACACCGTGCGGATCTCTTAGAGCAAACAGCTTGTCATCGGTAAGTATGCATATTGAATATGCTCCTTTTACTTGTGAAAAGACATCAATGAGTTTATCCTCAATCCTTTTTCCTCTGCTTTTTGCAATAAGATGAAGAATTATTTCACTGTCCGTTGTAGTTTGAAAAATTGTACCTTCATCCTGAAGTTTATCCCTTAAATACTGAGTATTGGTCAGATTTCCGTTATGCGATAAAGCAAGATTACCGTCTTTGAAGTTTACTTTGAATGGTTGTATGTTATTTCTGTTATCATGCGCGCCTGTAGTTGAATATCGAGTATGTCCGATTGCAGAATTACCTTTTAGAATATCCGTAAATACTTTTTCATCAGAAAAGACATTTAATACAAGTCCTAAATCTTTGTAAATGTTGAATCTGCTTTTGCCGTCTTTCTCGGATTTTTGACACGATACAATTCCTGCCGCTTCCTGCCCCCGGTGCTGAAGAGCATGCAGCCCGTAGTAAGTCATGACTGATGCATCTGGATGATTGAAAATTCCAAACACTCCGCAATTTGAGTGTATTGATTTTATTAATTTGTAATCGGAGGGTTTAATTTTTCTTTTATGCATAACCTGCTTCAAATTAAGTCATTGTCGAAAAACAATAAAGGTAAAGATGAAATCTTTTTTGAATGAAAACTTAATTCAAATCAAGTTTACTTTCAAAAATTAATATTTAATCGGGAGGTTTTATTGAAATACATTTGGCGTATAAAATTCATTAAGGAGTTTTAAAACAGAATTCAGTTTTTAAAATGTATGTTAGTTTAAGAAAATTTTTGGCAGAGCAGCGTTAATATCCAGCATTTTCATTTGAACTCATTTTGAATTCAGATGATTAACCTGTTATGATTTGTTGTTTGAAATTTAGTAAGCTGAATAACTTTGATTTCTCTAAATTACTCTTATCTGATTTGAAAATATCCATCCCCTGTCGTTTTTCCATGCCTCTATCCTGAATGTTCCTGTTTCATCTTTATCCCAAATACAATCAAGTCCCTTTAATTCATCAATACATTTCCCGTTTTGTATCAGTCTGATTTTTGCTTCCGATGGCAGCAATGTTCTGAATATTATTTTTTTCCCTTTAGTCTTGTCAAACTTAATCTCATCTCCCATTGAATAACTATGTCCGTCATACTCGGCTGAAAACCTGAATCCCCTTCCGCTGCCGTAATAATTATTTACTATAAAACTCCTTCCCGCAGCAAGTGATTCAATAATTTGCTTTTTGTCATACTCAAAATTATTTCCATCCGATTTAGAAATCTCTTTCTCCGTAAAAACATGAGTTCTAATGGATTTAAATAATACCTTATAAGAAAAAATCTCAAATTCAAAACCCATAATGTTATGTTTATGTGCATGAGCATCTATTCCGCCGATGGCGGTTACCTTTCTTTTCTGATTTAGTTCATCCCATTTTTGCAATGTTACTTCCGGAGGTGCTATAATTGACTTCAGAGGGTGTATCAGCCGCTGCAGTTTGTTTGATTCATTTAAACCTTCCGCCCATTCGCTCATGTGATTCCAGATTTCAATACCAGTGAAATCTTCACTTTCCCATTCCGTCCATGGATATGCAGGATGATCTTTCAGTTGTTGTCTCTTTTCATGCGGATGCGCAAGAAATCCGAATCCTCCTTTGTCCTTTATTTTTTTAACATACTCTTTTGCATCAAGTCTGCATCCGGTATCTCCGTCTTTAAGTTTTTCAAATTGCCCTACAAGTTCATCCATGCCGAGAACCAAATAATGATTACGATTTTTCCTGTCATTCAGCTCATAACCTACAATCAGCATTAACTTATCATGCCGCTTTTCATAACCTTTCTTTAATGCTTTTAATGTATTGTGATCTGTGAGTATAATAAAATCCAAATCTGATTCCTGAGCGGCTTTTATTATTTCTTCAACTGTCCCTGAACCGTCGGAATATCTTGAATGAATATGTAGTGATCCGGAATATTCAAACATAATTTTTAAATTTCATTTTTTTAATGACCGAACATTAAATTTAAAATCCACACAATTACCATAACCACAGAAAAAATAATTAAAGTTTTCTTATCAAAATTAAATTTAATTTTTATATCATAAAAACTTAATACAAATAATACAAAAAACAACGAACCAATGAAAGCTATTACAAATATCGAGACCGGATTGTAATAAAAACTTCCAGCAAAATTTAATTTGAGCAATTCTTTAAATGATCTCGACATTCCGCAAAACGGACAACGCAGTCCGGTTAAGTTTAACATTATGCAAGAACTTTCGCTTCTCATAAGCCCCGGAAAAAAATGATTAATCAGGTTCAGAGGATGATAAAATACAAATATCAGCGATACTGCAGCAATTGAAATTAACAAATACCTGATCCGGCGGGATTCGATTTTGGAAATTTTTTCGTAACTGATCAGATTCAATTTTGCCGTGAAGTGTTTTTATTTAATACTGATACGCCGATTAATGCGCCGATGAATCCAAATAATGGAAATATGATTATATTGCTGATGAAAGAAATAAGTATAAATGTTAACGAATATCCCTTCTGATTAAAATCATTGCTTATTGATTCAAGGTGAACATTCATTTCATCAGGTATTGTAATTCCGGCATCCTGCAATGTATTAAGAAATTCAAGTACCGGATTTGATTGGGAAAAAAGACTTATCATTACTCCGAAAACAGATACAATTATTGCAGATAAAAATCCGCTAAGCAATCCTATCATTCCCCCGTCTTTTGCATTTAAAGTACTTCCCGATTTGATTAATTGCTTTTTATAAATATATACTCCTGTAAATCCTCCTAAAAGAATTCCCGCACAGCAGAAGACATTTATTAAATTCAATACGGGCATTATGTATATGGCAGTCATTGTAAATGCTCCGTAAACTACAGGTATTAATTTGTTGGTCGTATTCAATTCAAATTCATGCTTCTGTTTTTCAAATACAAAATTACTTCATTAAAAAATTTTACAAAACCGGGTATCAAATAAAACGGCAATATAACTCCCGTCACAAATCCGGATAGCGACCTTGTAAAAAAAGTATTTGACATAATCCCTGCCCAATCTAAAAAAACATCAGCTGCAAGCGGAATTATAAAAATAAACAAAATATACAATGGAGGTACTGAAGTGTTGTTCAATTTATTTTTCAGAGGATATAATACAATTCCAAAGAAAAATCCAATATAGATAGTGAGGCAGCGAGAACATACGGCAGCTGGATTATCAAACAAAAAGAAACTTCTTGACTCAAATTGATGACAGGTTTTTGAAAAAAACAAATATAATATTTCAGCGGGAATTTTTAAAATACCTCCAATATTCATAAATATCGGAGCCGCTATTATGAATAAAATCCAGAAAAAACTTAAAATTAAAATTGCAAAATAAACTTTCTTTGAGATGGATATGTCTGCTTCTGAAGTGTTTCCGAAATTTAACATGATCCAAAATATTACAATAACTTGAATAAATCAATTAGAATTTTTACTATTTTATGCAGTTTAAATTTCGATTTCTTAAATTTTAAAATTCAGGCATGAATGTTATTAATAAACTATTGATTTTATCAATATTGTCTTTTGTTTTGTTTTCCTGCGGCAGAAAAAAAAATGAAGTCAATTCAGGAAACAGCAGTTCAGAATTTCAGTTTACGGAACTAATTCCGGTTGATACCGTTAATGCGCAGATTGGTGACTGGATAATCAAACAGGAAATGTCAGATGCCGAAAAACTGAACCCTACCGTAACAAACGATGCAACTGCACATGGAATTTATGTCTATATATTTGAATCATTGCTTGATATTGACCGAATTACTTATGAGCTCAAACCGCGAATTGCCAAATCTTTACCCGAGATCAGCGAAGACCATCTTACTTATACATTTGAATTAAAAGATAATATTAAATTTTCCGATGGTACTCCTCTGACCGGAGAAGATGTAATTTTTACTTTGAAAACAATAAAAAATCCCTTTACCGATGCTCAAGCACTGAGAAATTATTTTGTTGACGTCAAAAGCGCAGAACTTGTTGACGGAAACAAGTTTAAAGTTAAATTCATTATGGCAAAGCCTTATTTCAAAATTATATATGCTCTCGGTGAAATGAGCATAACACCAAAACATATTCTTGATAAAGATGGAATGAATGATAAGTTTACATGGGAAGAAATAGAAGCAGCTCAAAAATCTTTTGATGCAAAAAAATTTCAGGATATGCAGAAGTATGCGGATTTTCTGAATTCGGAACAAACATCGAGAGATTCAGCTTTTGTAATCGGAAGCGGTCCTTATGTTCTTGAAAAATGGATAACCGGACAGTCAATAACATTAAACAGAAATAAAAATTACTGGAACTTACAGCAAATTTCCAATTATCCGAATAAACTCATATTTAAAACCATCAAAGATCAAAGCGCTGCAATAGTAGCCGCTAAAAATAAAGAAACCGATTACATGGAAGTCGTTCAGCCCATTGATTTCGTCGAAAATGTAAAAGACCCCGGACAATACGATCTCAAAAAATCTTTGGTGATCGAGCCATCTTATAATTACATTGCATGGAACAACAACCATCCTATTTTCTCCGATAAAAAAGTCAGATGGGCTCTGGCTCATGCCATTGACCGAAAATCAATTATTGAAAGAATTGTCTTCGGCATGGGTACGCTCATTCAATCTCATATATTTTTGAAGAGCAAATATAATAATACCGATTTGCCGATAATACAATATGACCCGGTAAAAACAAAACAAATGCTGGCAGATGCAGGCTGGAAAGACACTGACGGCGATGGAATTCTTGATAAAATGATAAACGGGAAAAAAACAGATTTTAAATTCACCTTTACAAACAATACAAATCCCAAAAGGAAAAAGATAATTCTTGTTTTAATAGAGCAGCTTAAGCAATTCGGAATTCAGGCCGACATTCAGGAATATGAATGGTCTGTATTTCTTGATAAAATTAAGAAACATAATTTTGATGCATGCTTTGCCGGATGGTTGTTAGGCGTAACTCCGGATGATCCTTTTCAGATTTGGCATTCTTCCCAATCAGTTGGCGAAGGCGGTAATTACTGGAGTTACATCAATCCCGAGAGCGATAAACTGCTTGAGGCAAACAGACTTGAGTTTGACGAAGAAAAAAGATTGGATTTATTAAAAAGATGGCAGAAGATTATCTACGACGATCAGCCGGTTACGTTTTTATGGAGTGAACCTTCAAGAAATCTTTATAATCAGAGATACAGAAATGCAAGATGGTATCCGTATCCGAATTCACCGTTGCTTAATGAATGGTGGGTACCTTCGTCGAGGCAGCTTTATAAAAATTAAACCGGTTTATATAATCTTCGCATAAGTTTTTAAAATGAACATTTGTAAATAATTTATGATAATTGTTAGTATTCATAAATTAATGTTGAAATTGAAATGAGAGTTTAGCATATTCTTAAAAACAATATATTTTATAAAATTTAATTCATATCTAATACCATGATTAAAATAAACATTACATCAAGGCATTTTAAAGCTCATGATACTCTTCAGGAATACATAGAAAAGAGCATAGAAAATCTCAGCAAATACAACGAAGAAATTCTTCATGCTGATGTAATTTTATCTTACGAAAAAGCCGTAAACAGTATAAAGATTTGTGAGTTAATAGTAAAACTTAGAGATAAGATATTGACTTCAAAGGAAAGTTCGGAAGAATTCACAAAATCTGTAGATAAAGCCATTGATAAAATCGAAGTTCAGCTGAAAAAATATATTGACAAACATAAAAGAGACAAACATTCGTCGCAAAAACAAATAGAAAAGACGATTTAACCTTGCCCCATCGATTCGAAAATATAAACGAAATTAAAAAAGATTCTATTAAGGTCGAGTTTTTTTTTAATGAGTGCCGGGAAAGATTTAAATTAGAGAAAATTACTCAGCCGGATATTAATCCGGAAAAAATAATTTCCGAAAAGGATATACATCGTCCCGGACTTGCTTTGGCCGGATATGTCGAGTTATTTACATTCAACCGGGTTCAGGTTTTTGGTAATACTGAAATACTGTATCTTAAGCAGCTCAGTCAGAACGAAAGGACTAAAACTCTCGAAAAGTTTTTTTCATTTAACGTTCCTTGTATCATCGTTACCAACGGCAATGAAATACCCGCTGAATTAATTTTTTTGTCAGAAAAATACGGCATCTCTGTATTCAGGACACCTTATCCCACAACTAAGTTTGCATATTTCATTAGTGATTTCCTCGATGATCAGTTTACGTCTCAGATTTCAGTTCATGCTTCATGTGTCGATGTGTATGGAACCGGTTTGTTGTTTACAGGAAAATCCGGCATCGGGAAAAGCGAGATTGCTCTTGATCTGATAGAAAGAGGACACAGACTCGTAGCTGACGATGTAGTTATCATTGCAAAGAAAGGCGAGGGAGTACTTATGGCTTCGACTACGTCTCTTGCAAAGCATATAATGGAGATCCGCGGTCTCGGCATCATTGATGTCAACAGGATCTTCGGAATCCGGTCCATCCGGTATCAGAAGAGAGTAGAGGTGGTTGTGGAGCTGGAAGACTGGGACAGGGATAAAGCTTATGACAGAACCGGACTTGAAAGCTCTACAATAAGCATCTTAAATGTCGATGTAGATTTTATCAAACTGCCGATTTTTCCCGGTAAAAATATTACTGTAATTGCCGAAGTTATTGCGCTGAACTATTTATGCAAACACTACGGTTATAATGCTGCCGAAGTGTTTAAGAAAAGATTAAATGATAAAATTAAATCAAACTCAGAAATAAATAATATTAATAATTTGGAGTTTCAAAGAATTGAAAGAATCACAAATTATTTTGAACACGACTTTGAATAATTTTCCAACTTTTTTACAATTCATTTTTTTGAATTAAATAAAATTTATCTTAATTATGAAAAGAATTAATTTTCTCATAATCCTAATTTTAATATCATCCGTGCTAATAATATATTCCTGTGGCAGAAAAAAAGTTGAGCCGAATGCTTCTTCAAAAAATTCAGCTGAGACTGAATCCGAGTTTTCGCTTACTCCTCTTGCTCCTCCGGATGTTTCTGATGCGGTAATAGGCGATTGGATTATAAAGCAGGAAATGGCTGATGCCGAAAAGCTGAATCCTGTAGTAACTAATGATGCATCGGCTCAGGGGATTTACATATATATTTTTGAACCTTTGATTGACGTTGACAGGGAAACTTATGAAATAAAACCTATCATCGCCAAATCTGTCCCGCAAATAAGCGATGATCATCTGAGCTATACATTTGAATTGAAAGATGATGTCAAGTTTTCTGACGGAAAACCTTTGACGGGCGAAGACGTGATTTTTACGATTAAAACAATCGTAAATCCGTTTACCGATGCTCAGGCATTGAGAAATTATTTTCTCGATTTCAAAAGCGCTGAGCTTGTCGATGGCAATAAAAACAAGATAAAAGTTACCATGTCCAAACCGTATTTTAAAACAGTATATACAATTGGAAACATTGCAATTATTCCAAAACATATTCTCGATCCTGATAATGTCAATGACAAATTTTCCTGGGAAGATTTTCGGAATGCAATGAAAGACCTTGATCCGACAAAATATCCTGAGATGAGTAAGTATGCGGAATTTATGAATTCACAGGAAGTATCAAGAGACCCTAAATATGTCGTAGGAAGCGGTCCTTATAAACTTGAAAACTGGATCACGGGACAATCAATTACTTTGTTAAGAAATGATAATTATTGGGATAAAAAAGAAATTCCGAATTTCCCAAACAAACTTGTTTTCAAAACCATTCAGGATCAGAACGCAGCCATAGTATCCGCAAAAAACAAAGAAGTTGATTATATGTTTGTAATTCAACCTGTTGACTATGTTGAAAATGTAAAAGACCCCGCTCAGTTTAATTTGAAGAAAGCTCTGGTTACAGAGCCCACTTATGTTTACATCGCATGGAACAGCAAGAATCCTCTGTTCTCCGATAAAAAAGTCAGAACTGCTCTGAGTTATTCAATCGATAGGCAATCTATACTTAACAGTGTTGTTTACGGAATGGGTACGCTTGTAAATACTCCTGTCTTTATTAAAAGCAAATATTACAATAACGACATCAAAGGAATTCCATACAACCCGGAAAAAGCTAAAACTCTGCTTGAAGAAGCAGGCTGGAAAGACACCGACGGCGACGGTATTTTGGACAAAATGATCAACGGAAAAAAAACTGATTTCAAGTTTACTTTTATTAACAATAATAATCCGAAAAGAAAAAAAGTAATGCTTATCGTAATTGACCAGCTCAAAAGAATAGGCATCTCGGCTGATCTGCAGGAATATGAATGGTCAGTATTTCTTGACAAAACAAAGAAACATCAGTTTGATGCTTGTTACGGCGCTTGGCAGCTTTCAGTTACTCCTGAAGATCCATATCAGATTTGGCACTCATCACAATCCGAAGGCGAGGGAAGCAATTATATAAGTTACAATAATCCCGAAAGCGATAAACTGCTTGAACAGAACAGGGTTGAGTTTGATGAAAACAAAAGAATAGAAATTCTAAGAAAGTGGCAGGAGATTATAGCCGAAGATCAGCCTACTACTTTTCTTTGGTCCGAACCTTCAAGATATTTATACAGCGACAGATTCAGAAATACCCGATGGTATGCGTATCCTGATTCTCCAATGTTAAACGAATGGTGGACTCCGCTCGCAAATCAAAGATATAAAAACTGATCTAATTACATTAAATGTATTTAACAAAATTTTTCATATATGACAGATTATGTAATTAAAAGAATTCTTCTGTTCATTCCGACACTTATCATTATTACGATGATAACTTTTCTTATATGCAGACTTGCTCCTGGTGATCCTACGGAAATGAAAATAGGACAGACTGCAGAAGCTCAGAAGACCGATGCAAAAAATCTGATGACTGAGCAGGCAAAAGAATTTTATAAAAAAAAATTCGGACTTGATAAACCTCTCCCTACTCAATATTTAATATGGATGGGCAACATGCTTCAGGGCGATTTTGGAAACTCATTTAAAGATAACCGCCCTGTCATTGACAAAATATTCGAAAGGCTTCCAATTACAATGTCAATAAGTATTCTTTCATTTATGCTTATTTATGTAATTGCAATTCCAATCGGAATTTACAGCGCTGCAAGACAATACTCTTTCCTTGACAGGACAACTACCGTGATATTGTTTGTACTTTATTCGCTTCCAAACTTCTGGATGGGAACTCTTGCCATAGTTTTTTTATGTAATATAGAATATCTGAAAATATTCCCCACTGCCGGAATTAAATCGGAAGATTTTGAAGCTTTAACTACCTTCGGAAAGATTAAAGATCTTGCATCGCACTTCTTTCTGCCTGTTGTAATATCGAGTCTTACAAGCTTTGCCTTTTTGTCCAGACAAATGAGAAGCTCGATGCTCGAGGTCATCAGGCAGGATTATATTAGAACTGCAAGAGCAAAGGGATTATCAGAAAGAAAAGTCATATTAAAGCATGCATTAAGAAATTCTCTTATTCCAATAATTACGCTTGTGGGCGGACTGCTTCCTGCAATGATTAGCGGCAGTGTCATTATGGAAACGATATTTTCAATTCCGGGAATAGGACAGCTTGCCTTTCAGGCAATTCTTGACCGGGATTATCCGCTGATAATGGCTGAACTTGTACTTGCATCGCTGCTTACTGTCATAGGTATTCTTCTAGTTGATATATTATACTCGTTTGTAGATCCAAGAATTGCATTTACAAAAAAATCTTCATAAAAAAATGACTGAAAAAGATACTATAGAAAAAGAATCACTTGCTCCGGAATCAAATGGCTTGACAAAAGCTCAGCTTGAATCACAGAAACAAGTTGGCGCTTCTTATTGGTCTCTTGTCAAGCATCAATTCAAAAAAAACAAGCTTGCAATAATTTCATTGTACATAGTTGCTATTTTGGTTTTGATGGCATTGTCTGCTGATTTCCTTGCAAGCAGTAAACCGCTTTACGCTGTATATAAGGGAGAAACTTATTTTCCTGTCATTAAGGACTATCTTAATAATTTAGGTATAAGTAAATGGGATCCGGAATTAATAAATATAAACTGGAAGTCTCTTGACAATGAAAATAAACTTGAAAGCGTACTTTGGACTCCTGTACCTTATGGCTCAACTGAAGTTGACCTTGCAAACAGTCTCAGTCCTCCTCAGGGTGATCACTATCTCGGCACTGACGGTATCGGAAGAGACCTTCTTGCAGGATTGATACACGGCTCGAGAGTTTCTTTGTCAGTTGGTTTTATTGCCGCAGGCATAGCATTGGTTATAGGAATTTTACTCGGATCAATGGCGGGTTATTTCGGAGGCAAAGTGGACATAGTAATAATGAGATTCGTCGAAATTATGGTTACGTTTCCTACCTTCTTTCTAATTATTACCATTGTGGCAATTTATGGCTCGAGTATTTTATACATTATGGCTGCAATTGGATTTACTTCATGGACAAGTGATGCAAAACTAATACGCGGCGAAGTTCTCAAAGTCAGGAATATGGAATACATCACGGCTGCCAATTCCATCGGTCTTCCACACAGACAAATTATTTTCAGACACGTTATTCCAAATGCAATTGCTCCTGTACTTGTTTCTGGCGCATTTGCAATTGCGAGCGCAATTCTTGTGGAAGCATCTCTGAGTTTTCTTGGGTTTGGTGTCAGCGCAACTACGGTAACCTGGGGCTCTTTGCTGAATGAAGCCAGAGGAGCTTCGAGTGCGTGGTGGCTGGCTATCTTCCCTGGATTTATGATTTTTATAGCCGTTGTCACTTATAATCTGATCGGGGAAGGATTACGGGATGCATTAGACCCCAGATTAAGAGATTGATTTTATTAATAGTGATTTTTAATATTGCAAAAATTTATTAATGAAAATTTTCTGGAGGTAAACTTATGGTCTGGACGTTAGAATTAGCATCTTATCTCGATGATGCTCCATGGCCGGCAAATAAACTCGAATTAATCGATTATGCTAACAGAACCGGAGCTCCGGCAGAAGTGATTCACAATCTTGAGGAACTGGAAGATACAGACGAACCTTACGAAAGTATAGAAGAAATCTGGCTGGATTATCCAACCGACGAAGATTTTTTCTATGACGAAGAAAGTAAAGATTTTTAAGTCTCATATTCGCATTTCAAAAACCCGGTAATTATTAATTATTGGGTTTTTTTTATTATATAATCCGAAAGAGAATTTGCTCAAATTTTATCTAATACTTTTTTTCATATTAAATTTTGCTGACTGTCTTTTTTCACAGACAAAAGTTAACATCAGCTCTTTTGAAATTGATGAAATAAAAATAATTTTCAAAAGTTCTCAGTCGTTTGAATCTGAAAGCATTATAAAAATACTGGCTTTAAAAGAAGGAGATGAATTTGATTATCCGGTTTATATGCAGGATGTCGAGAGAATCCGGAAGTTTTATTTTGATGCAGGATTTTTCGATGCAAAAGTAGATACAGCTCTGATTTTTAATAAGGAAGACGAAGAAGTCATCGAAAAATTTTTTATTACAGAAAACAAAAGATACAGTTATCAGGAAATTTCTTATCAGGGAATTGACAGCCTCGAAGAAAAAGTCAAAAGCCTTATCCAAAACCAATCCGATAAATTAATATTTCCAGGTAAATTTTATTCAAAGGATACGATTAAACTCGAAGCATCCAGAATTTTAAATATATTATTCAATAACGGCTATGCTACGGCAACCGCAGATAATCCAGTCGTTTTGAAATATGAAACCAATAATACAGCTCTGATCGATAAAGTCCGGATAATCCTGAAATTCCATCCAAAACTGAAATATGTTTTCGGTACAACAAGCGTTAAATTTACAGGCGACCAGTACAATATTTCTAAAAATGATATTTTAAGAGAACTTACTTACAATGAAAATCAGATTTATGACAAGCAGGAAGTTATCAAAAGCGAACTAAATCTGACAAAGATTTCTTTAATGGAAAATCCGAGAATTTCCATCGCAGACATTGACAGCATCAATAAAAAAATTAATCTTTCCATTAATGCAATTATCAGAAATAAATATGACCTTACGCCGGAGATTTTTGGGTATTATTTCCAGCAGGTTTTTTATATCGGATCAGGACTTACTTTTTCCGATAAAAATTTCCTGGGCGGAGGCAGAGTGCTGAAATCAAGCCTGAGATTTTATTTCCACTCGCTAAGCGATAACAGACTTGAATTCATTAACTCTCTTTATCAGCCTTTTTTATTTAATAACAGAAACATTACGGGTAACTGGAATATTGGCGCTGAATACAGACTTAATAAAGAATATAATCTAACCGAGATAAAAAATTCTTTTGGAGTAATAATAAATCTTCCCACTTATACTTATATAAACAACTTTAACTCAATATGGGAAATCAGCAATCAAAGACTTATTTTAAAAACGCTCGATGATGCAACCATAAATTATTTTATTTCAACAATTACTCTGACAGCCGTTCATAATTCGACTAACAATATACAGTTTCCATTTAAAGGAAGTCTGCAGACTTTTGAGTTTGAAGAAAGCGGACTCCTCAGCGGTCTCATCAGAAAATGGTTTAACACCGCATCTTTGAGCTATATTAAATTTTCAAATTTTAATTCTACTTATTTCAATCTTTCAAAGCAGGATGCAAAAGTATCTTCCGCTTTAGCTCTGAAATTTTCCAACGGAATTATCTTTGAGTATGGCGATAATTCGTTTGAATTTGACGGAATCACGATTCAATCAAGCAGAATTCCTACGGACAAAAAATTTGTCTGCGGCGGCAGCGCAAGTATAAGAGGATGGGGAGCAAAACAACTTGGCATCGTTGATAATAAAAGCATAGGAGGAAATTTCATAATGGAAAGTTCGATAGAGCATCGCATGAGACCATTTTTAAATTCAAGCAACATTTACCTCAGAGATCTCGGATTTGCTTCATTCATGGATGCAGGCAACGTCTGGTCAGAAATAGGAAAATTTAAATTAAACGAGATTGCATGGGCTGCAGGTGCAGGAATTAGATATTACACGATTATTGGAGCGATTAGATTTGATGTCGGTTTTAAACTTTATGATCCTCAACCGGGACCGGTGGGAGGGTCAAACTGGATATTCGGTGCAGGTGCAAACTTCAGCGATAAATATAATTTACAGTTTGGAATAGGAAATACATTTTAATTATGTGGAAAAATGTCTTAGGTCAGGAACGCGCAAAAGAAAATCTCAAAAGGATATTTCAAAGCGGGAAAATTCCTCATTCATTTATTTTTTACGGAAGCGAAGGTGTAGGCAAAGATGCAGCTGCAATTGAATTTGCTAAACTGCTGAACTGCGATAATCCGATTAACGGAAACGAAGCCTGCGATGCATGTCAAAGCTGTATAGAAATTGGTGAATTAAAATCTTCACTATTAAAATATATAATTGCCCTGCCTTCGGGAAAAAATGATTCTGATGAAGATTCCAATCCACTGGAAAAACTTGACAAAGAAGATTATTCAAATTATCTCAATGAAATTGACTGCAAAAGAATTAATAAATATTATTCCATTTCACTGCCCCGGGCAAACACTATCAGAATTTCGAGCATCAGACAAATGATAAAAGATATTTATCTCACAGGCAAATCCGGAAAGAAAAAGATATTCATTATTTCAAAATCGGATAAGATGAATATTAACAGCGCAAACTCATTGCTTAAAATTCTCGAAGAACCTCCGCGAGATTCAGTATTAATACTTACAACTTCAAAAATCACTTCTCATCTCCCAACAATTATTGGCAGATGTCAGAAACTCAAATTTGACAATCTGAAGAAGAGTGTTATTCTCGGGTATCTCAAAGAATCTGAAAACTCTTTAAGTAATGATGAAGCAGAATTTTACAGTGAATTATCCGACGGTAGTATTTCAAAATGTGATGACATTCTTAACAACAATTTTCTCGAACTCAGGGAAACAGTCGTTAACTTGTTGTCCGCTTTGCTTTCAGGAAAGTATGTGAACCTCGGAGCTGAAATTGATTCGGTGGTGTCAAAAAAAGATAAAGATATTGTCAAACAGTTTCTTATGCTTTTGATTTTATGGTTCAGGGATCTTATTTACGTTTCAAATGACGTTCGGAATCTCATCATTAATAAAGATAAAATTGACCGTCTTATAAAATTTGATCAGAATTTTATCAGCGATAATTATAAAATTATAAAGCTGATAGAAGAAGCTGTCAAAGATGTGGAAAGCAATGTGTTTCCTGAATTGCTGTTGTTTAACCTCTCAATCAACATACTAAAAAACATCAGAAGAAAAAATTAAAACCTTATAAATACATTGTTAATCTTCCAGCCTCCCTTTAAATCAAGCTCCTTTTCATAAACAGATATTCTTTCGGACGGCTTGTATGGAAAATAATTGCCGCTGTCATATTCGCCGTTTCCATTTGCGTCAATGTAAGCAAAGATAATGTACTTTCCTTCGGGTATTCCGGAAAATTCAAACATTTCTTCGCCTCGAAGTTTTTTCGAATAAATGTTCCGGTAATTGTCTTTTTCCATGAGCTTTACTATTAGTTCAGCGTCAGATTTATCTTTCATAATAATTTTGCCTTCGATAGTTCCCGTATTATTTTTGTCAATAACATTAAGACTTCCGGAGAATGAAAATTCTTTCTGCTGTTCCGGATCTATAATTAACTTAAGCTTTGATGAAAAAGAAAATTTTTCTGTAGAAAATACTTCAAGCAAAGAGTCGTTTATCCAGTTGAATACAAGATTAAACTTCTTTGATGCAGCTGAATCATAAACTGAAAAATTATTTACAATGTCGGATTTATCTTTTATAAATGTCTTAAATTGAAAATAAAATCTCTGATCAGGCAAGATGTACTTGCCGTTATTTTCAATGTTGCTGCTTAAATTTCCCGACGGATCGGCAAACAGAGAATTTAAAAATTTCTTATCAGATTTTTTCAATTCCGGATTTATAAGCAGAAAATCTGCGCCGGCAAAAGTTTCAGAGCTGTCACTGATTAACGCCTCCTCAGAAAGCATTGATATTGATTCAAAGTCTTTCCCATACAAATTGTTTCTGTCATCATCTAAAACGGCAAACAGCCTGTACTTCCCTTCTGAAAGATTTACTAATGAATAAAAACCGGAATCATTGGTTCCGGTAATGTACTCGGGAATATCTTTTTCGGGATTTAAATCTCTGCCGTTAACTTTGTAACCGAATATTTTTACCCTGTCAAAATTATCCGAAACGACTCTTCCTTCAATGATTCCTTTGTCTATTTTAGGTCCTGTCGAAAAAGCAAAACGGTAAGGTGTTCCGAGCATATTACCTTCTCTGACATCTTTTAAGTCTTTCCCTAAAGTAACCAAATAGGTTACGTTTTTTTTGAATCCCTTCTCAAAAGTTATCTCTGTTTCTTTTCCGCTCCAGCTGAATTCAAAACTGCCGCCCGGATCCGGATAAATTAAAAATGATTCCTGCATACTCCTTCGGTCAACGTATTCGTTAAACTTAAATATCAGCTTGTTTCCTTTAAACAACACTGTGTTTGGTTTGGGATAAACGGAAATTATCTTCGGCGGTAAAGTATCAGGATCGCCACCGGAAGGAGGCAGCTGGTTTGCGCATGATACAATCATGCAAGAGCTTATCAATATGAGATAATAATTAAATAATCTTTTCAAGCCTTCCCATTATCTTTATCCGGATTATAAGGAATGAATCTCAGTGTTACTTTAGTACCTTTGGATATCTGACTTTCAAAATTAATTTGTGCGTTCATATCATCGAGAGATTTTTTTGTAATGGATAGACCCAATCCCATTCCGGTCGATTTAGTCGAGAAATTTGGATCAAATATATTCAATAATGTTTTAGCTTCAATGCCCGAGCCATTGTCGGTAATTTCTGCAATCACAAAACCGTTTTTCTGATAAGACTTCACTTCAATTATTCCTTTGTCTTCGATTGCCTGAATGGAATTTTTTATCAGATTCTGAAATACTCTGTTCAACTCCTGTTTATCAGCCCAGATTGGACTGATACTATCGTCAAGATTTGTAATGAATTCAATTTCAGGAACCTGTTTATAAAGAGATATAACTTCGCCGATGATTTCATTTAATATTGTTTTCTCGTAGTTTCTTCCGGTCAATTTCGCAAAATCGGAAAACTCTGTTGCGATGTTATTCAGTTTGTCAATTTCGTTAATTATTATGTTCCTTGTTTTTTTGAGAGTATCAGGGAAATTATTTTTTCCGCTGAAATAAACGTCATAAAGATGCTGAATGGATAATTTCATAGGTGTAAGAGGATTTTTTATTTCGTGCGCCACTCTCCTGGCAATGTCTCTCCACGCAGCTTCTCTTTCAGCGCGCATGAGTTTGATTTTCGAACTCTCGAGCTCCTTCGTCATTTTATTAAAAGAGTTAATGAGATCGCCGATTTCATCTTCTCTTTTATTATCGAGCTCAAGTATATTTTCACCAAGTCTGATTTTTTCGGTTGCGTTTTGCAGCTGAAGTATGGGTTTGGAAATTCTATGCGTAAGAAAAGTTACAAAGACAAGCAGTAAAATTATGACGATAATGTAAGTTCCGAAAATGAACGTAAGTATTTCGGTAAGTTCTTCATTAACTTCATTTTGTTTGTATAAAGTCTGAGATGACATTAATCCCGTCAGATTATTGCTGTTGTCATAAAATGGCTTGAATCCTGTAATGAATGAAAATATTCCTATTTCTTCCGTCTTTGAAAAAAAATCTTTCTTTAAAAAAACTATATTGTAATAAGCCTCTGCATCTACTCTTGTATCGAGCAAATCAGACTTATACAATTCTTCGTTTGTAGTGGAGTATAATTTTGTTTTAAAGTATAAATTAAAATTCTTATCCGTTACCGATTGAGATTTTCCCAGTATGATTTTTCTATTTTGACTGTTTGTATCCAGTCTGCTGAAATCAAATTTACTGCTTTTGAGCGCTTGGGAAACCAGATTAATATCGGAGATAATCTGATTTTGAAAGTTGCTGTCATATTTGTTTTTTATAAAACTTCTCGTATAAACAGCAAGTAGAATTATAGGTATTACCGAAACAATGAAAAAAGAAACAAACAGTTTTTCTCTGAAGTTAAATTTTATTTGTCTGATCTTAATTAGAAGCACAAGTGATATTGTTATAAATACCGCCATATAAACAACCACGGCAAAAAGTATAAACTTCAGGTAAAAAAATGTTATCAGTTTAAAATCATTTCTTTTCAGACTAATGGAGATAATCTTTTGGTTGCCTGTAAATAATTCTGATGACATAATGTAAAATGTCCGGAATTTTTCGTTATTGATATTCTCATAGCGCCAGTTTGATTTTTGACTCTTGTTTTTCACAGATTCTCTGAATGCATCGAGAGACTGCGTGCCTGTTTTTGATATGTCAGGATTAGTCGAAGTTACAATTTCATTATTTACATATTCCGTAATAACCGGATCGGAAATTAGTTTGTCAAAGAGATTATCTTTAGAGTAATTTTTAAACAGCTGCATTGAAGAATTAACTATGAATGTGTTTGATTCGTATTCCACGGCTGTCATCAAATAGCCTAATATTCTTGCATACTGAGTATTCTTTAAATCTACAATCTGTATGGGGATTATTCCCAGATAATATTCTTCTTCGGTGTTGTCAAGAATAAAGATATCCTCTGTCTGAATGATAATGTTAGATTCATCAGCTGATTCATCTTCCGTTAATTCCTCTTCTGATTCAAAACTCTCGCCAGTCGTCAAAGTATCTTCGACATATAAAGTATCGCTCGTAATAATATTTTTCTTTTTCCTGCTGAAATAATTTTTATCCGCAAATTTCATGATTGAATCGGGATTCAGAGTATAAGAATTAAAAACAAAATCGCTTAACTGTTTTTTGTTTGTGTCTAAAATGAGAATTGCGGAGTTGATATTCTCTTCGCTTAATTTACTTTCTGCCCATACCGAAAAAGCAAGTTCGTTGAGTTTGTTTTTATTTTTAAAATCAGTTTCTAGTCTTTTACTTTCAGACTGCTGTGAAAGTTCTGTTAATAGAAGAAACTTCAATTTGTCATATTCCTTTTCTGAAATTTTTTTACCGATGATTTCTACAAAGCGTGTTTCCTGATTTATGATTTTATCCAGCAGTAAACCCGGTACGGAAATTATGCAGAAAAGCATTAGAACGGAGAAGTTTCGAAGCGAAAATATTTTATATCCATTGTCAAGAGTTTTTCTGTAACTCAAATATGAACCAAATCCAAAACTCAATATTGTAATTAAACAAAGACTCGTCATATCCAGATTAAAATCAGAAAATCCATCCTTCAGAAAAAAAATGATCAGAAATGGTAAAATCAAAATCAAAACAAATTTGTATTTCTTAATGCGTCTTCCTAAAAAACTCACCGGAAAAAATTCTTTCACAGCCATTGAATACAAACCGGATAATATCAGGAAAAGCGAAAAGCTTAGAGTTATTATTATTAAATTCATAATAATCTGCTCGATACCGGGGACAATTGCAGTTTTATCGAACAATTTTATGTTTGAATCGAATATAATGCTCTGAACGGCAGCACCGTATGCATAAATAAAAATAAATGTAAAGCCAACAAGTACTACCGTAAAAATAAATCTGAAAATCCCGGCCATGTTTCCTGTTTCAAAAAATACTGCTTTCTTTTTGTTTAAAGCTAATTTAAATCCGTAAATTGAAACAGATAGTATGAACAATGAAGTAATTAATAATTCTCCGAGAGATTTTGCTATTCCCATTCCGAAGATGTTTGCATAATATCCGGGAGTAAATATATCGATGTCAATTATTCTTGAAGGAAAATGAAATTCCAACCAAACATATCTAATTGCCGCTAAAGCAATTACAAGAAAAACAAATCTTAAAAATCCGCTATTAACTCTCATCATGAATTTCAGGAAAATTAAAAACATAATTACCGTTAGTCCGAACACAAGCAGCGATATTATTTTATTTTTAACTGCATCAATGTTTTTGTTATGAGAAAAGAGGTTATATTTTTGGAAATAAAGTAAACCGATTGTATTTCCGTCTATTCCTGTTAAATCAACAACAACTTTATCCATAAGCATTGCCGAATCTGCATCAATTTTGCCCGATATAATATTTGCCGGAACAATTACAGGATTAATATCAGAGGCTTTTTTTATGTCATTCAGCAGACCGATATTTCTGAAAAATTTATTATTGATGTGATAATTAATATCTATCAGGCGTGAAGTAAGTACAATACCGGTTACCGAAGAGTTATCCTTAACATCAAATATTGGAGTATAAATTATGAGAAAAGTATAAAACCCGATTTCCTTAATCACCGAAAATCTGTTTTTATTAAGGCATCTTTGCATTGTGAATATGTCTGAATCGAGTCTTCTTCCCTTGAAGGCAAGCATTTCGAGCCTGGAATTGTAAATTTCAATTTGATATTCATTTCCCGAATAAAGATTTAATACTTCTTCAAACAATTTTTTCGAATCGCTTCGCTGTATGTATTTTCGGAAATCCTGTGATTCGGCAATTTTATCGGAAAGCAGCAACAGATCGTTTTGATACCCGTTAAATAATTTCAATACCAATTTTTTCTGTTCTTCTGTATTTTCTGCCGAAATTACTGTCCAGTTTTTTTCGGAGTCAGATTTTATGAATGACGAAACATACTTAACAGCAATAATCCATGCAAAAATTAAAAAAGCGATTAAACTTAACATAATTAATCGCCTGTCGAAAAATCTGCTTCTGTTTTTTTCTGTAAATGATTTATCCAAAACTGTTTACGAATGCTGTTAAGCAAAACATCTTAATTAATACAATCATGCATCAGTTCAAAGTAATTTGGTCAATATACCACTTATTGTTATAATATTTCAAAGAAATAGTTGCATTGAGATTATTCCTGTCAGTTCCGACTCTATAAGAATAAACACCGTTAACAAATGCATAGGTGTTGAATCTGCTGGAGCGCAGATACTTAAAATTTTCCACAGTAAAATAATCCATAAAATCAATTAGTATTAGCTCGGCTTGACTTGAACTGTAATATCCTTTTTCGTTGCTTAAGACATTAAGATATACCTGATTGTCAAAATATGGATTTAAATAATTAATGTTATTGTATAAAAAACCATTTGCTATTTCCTTAAATGTCTTTTTGCATAAATCATATTTCATCCTTGTGGATTCATTTTTATATTTTTTTTCTTTCCACCATTTATCTTGTGAAAACAAATTTCCCTGTATGAGAAAAAAAACAATAACTGTAAATAAATAAATAAGGGTTGTCTTATATTTCATCAAAGCATTTATTGATTTTAAATTAAAGAAATTTGATTCTTATTTCAATTTACAAGTAATTTCAATATTACTTTAAATAAAAATTATTTTACTTTTTTGACGGCAATTTGTATTGAATAAAAAAATTAATGGATTTAATTTGTCCAGCATAAAAAGCCGGGATAGCTCAGCTGGTTAGAGCGTCGGAATCATAATCCGTAGGTCGGGGGTTCAAGTCCCTCTCCCGGTACTTTCACTTCCAACAATCAAATATCGGTATTTTTAATAAAATTGCGGTATTTTCAATAATATAGATCTGTTCGAAAACTGTCTGCATTGAAAAATAAATTGATTGATTAATTTTTCAATAAAAGCTATTTTTGTAGTTTACCATTAAATATTTTTATTATGTCAGAAGTTACATTAAAAGCCAGTAAAAGAGAGGAGTATAAAGATTCCACTCTTAATCAAATGAGAAAAATGGGAGTAGTTCCCGGAATTTACTACGGAAAAGGAACAGACAACATTGAAATTTCCGCCAAAGAACTGGATTTGAGACCAATAATCTATACTACCGAATCACACATTATTAATCTTACAATCAACGAAGAAAAAGCGCTTAGCTGTATATTAAAAGATGTTCAATTTCATCCGGTTACCGATAAACCAATTCATTTTGATCTTATTGCATTAATAGAAGGCGAAGCGATTCATATAGAAGTATCGGTACACCTGAAAGGAAATGCCCCGGGAGTCAAGGAAGGAGGAGTACTGCAGCATAATATCCATAGACTGGAGATTGAATGCCTTCCAAAAAATATTCCTTCTCACATAGATGTTGATATATCTGCTTTAAATATAGGAGATTCAATAAAGGTCGGAGATTTGAAATTAGATAATATAAAAATTCTCAATGATGAAAATTCTTCGATAGCAGCAGTTGTTCCTCCGACAGTTGAGAAAGAAAAACCAGCAGAAGAAACCGAAACTCCGGCTGAACCTGAAGTTATTTCAAAATCCAAGAAAGAAGACGAAGAAGAAAAATAATTTTTTTCTTTTTTTAAACTGATTTGAAAATAATAGCGGGATTGGGAAATCCGGGTTCCAAATACGAAAACACGCGGCATAACATCGGATTTCAAACAATAGATTTTTTAACCGGACATTTCAAAATCCGGATGATCCCGGGCAAAGGCCGGTGGCATGAAGCTGAAATTAACGTCAACGGCGAGAATGTGTACTTAGTCAAACCCTTGGATTATATGAATAACAGTGGATTTGTCATCGGAGATTATCTCGAACGAAAAAATATATCTTTAAATACTCAGGATTTGCTTGTTATTATAGATGATTTTCAGCTTCCTTTGGGAACTTTAAGATTCAGAAAAAATGGGAGCGATGGAGGTCACAACGGATTGGCAAACATCATTTATCATCTTAATACCGATGACATTCCAAGAATGAGAATAGGAATCGGCAGTGAAGCTCCAGTAAGGTCAGAAAATTTTGTTGAATACGTTTTGAGTGACTTTACCGCCAAAGAAACTGAAGTTATACAAACATTGAAACCTGTATTGACCGAAAGCATTAACAACTTCATAAATAACGGAATAACAGATACGATGAACAAATATAATAAATACCATCTGTCTGACAAAAAAGAAATTAAAACCAATAATATAAATAACGATAAATTGTCCCGATAAATATCTCGATTGGAGGGATTTATCAAATTAATTTACGAAAAAAAATAATCTAAAAAATGCGGAAATATTTATTAAGCTTACTTCTTGTAATCATCACACCGCTGATGACTTTTGCTAGCGAAGCGGATCTGAAAATTCCAGAATTAAATGACAGTCAGAACCAGCTTCTTCTCTATGGAATAGCAGTATGTGTAATCGGAGTTCTCTTCGGATTGTATCAATATACATCCGTAAAAAAACTTCCATCTCACAAATCAATGCTCGATGTCGGAGCAATTATATTTGAAACATGCAAAACTTATCTGCTTCAGCAAGGTAAATTTTTATTTATCCTGTTCATTTTTATTGCTGTTTGTATAAGTTTTTATTTCGGTTTTCTCCAGCATCAGTCTGCAGGCGGCGTTATTCTCATTCTGATGTGGACTGTGGTAGGTATTCTTGGTTCATACAGCGTTGCTTGGTTTGGCATCAGAATGAATACTCTTGCAAACAGCCGTATGGCATTTGCATCACTTGAAAGAAAACCACTTAAGCTGCTTACAATTCCATTAAAAGCGGGAATGAGCATAGGAGTTCTTCTTATCTGCGTCGAACTTATAATGATGCTTATTATTTTTCTTTACGTTCCAAGAGAATATGCCGGAGCGAGCTTCATCGGTTTTGCCATTGGTGAATCTCTCGGAGCATCCGCTCTTAGAATTGCAGGAGGGATTTTTACAAAGATTGCCGATATCGGCTCAGACCTTATGAAAGTTGTTTTTAAAATCAAGGAAGATGATCCGAGAAATCCCGGCGTTATAGCAGATTGTACGGGTGACAATGCGGGAGACAGCGTAGGACCGACCGCAGATGGCTTTGAGACTTACGGCGTTACTGGTGTTGCTCTTATAAGTTTCATAGTTCTTGCCGTAAAAGGTGTAGATCTTCAGGCAAATCTTCTTGTATGGATTTTTGTGATGAGAATATTGATGATCATTACTTCCATCGGCGCTTACTATCTTAACGGCTTTTTTTCGAAATTAAAATATTCAAACAAGGATAATCTTGATTTCGAAGCTCCTTTGACTTCATTAGTTTGGATTACTTCGATACTTTCAATCATTGTAACATTTATTGTCAGCAAAGCTATCATAGGCGACCTGCCCGATAATCTCTGGATCACATTATCCATCATTATCAGTTTTGGTACGCTTGGCGCGGCTTTGATTCCGGAGTTTACAAAAATATTCACTTCCCCAAAATCAAAGCATGTCGAAGAAGTAGTAACGGCATCAAGAGAAGGAGGAGCTTCGCTTACAATATTGTCCGGACTTGTCGCAGGAAATTTCAGTTCGTTCTGGATGGGTATTGTCTTTTTCGGACTTATGATAGGAGCTTATTTTACATCTAACAGCATTCCAGCAGGAATGATGGAGTACCAATCTATTTTTGCATTCGGACTTGTTGCTTTTGGAATGCTTGGTATGGGTCCCGTTACAATTGCCGTTGATTCATACGGTCCTGTAACAGATAATGCACAATCAGTATATGAGCTTTCTCTTATCGAAGAAAATAAAGAAGAAAAAGAAAAAGAGATAGAAAGAGATTTTAATTTCAAACCGGACTGGGAAAGAGCAAAGCTTTATCTTGAAGAAAATGACGGTGCGGGAAATACTTTTAAGGCAACTGCTAAACCCGTGCTTATAGGTACGGCTGTTGTCGGCGCTACAACAATGATATTTTCTCTGATACTTGTTTTAAGAAACGTACTTGGAGTTGAACCGGAAACAATATTAAATCTTCTCAATCCATATTCCATACTTGGATTCATTTGCGGAGGCGCTGTGATATACTGGTTTACAGGCGCATCGACTCAAGCTGTAACTACCGGCGCATACAGTGCAGTAGAATACATTAAGAAAAATATCAATCTTGATGAAAACGCATCCTTGAGCGCATCTACCGAAAAATCCAAAAAGGTTGTAGAGATATGCACGAAGTATGCTCAGAAAGGAATGTTTAATATTTTTATTGCCGTATTCTCTCTGGCAATAGCGTTTTCTTTTATTTCTGCTCCCTCACAGGAAAACAATGCACCTGCAGCTTTCTTTATCAGTTATCTCATTTCAATTGCTGTATTCGGATTGTTCCAGGCTATTTTTATGGCAAACGGAGGTGGCGCATGGGATAATGCCAAAAAGGTAGTCGAGGTTGATCTTAGAGAAAAAGGCACGCCTCTTCATGATGCTACTGTTATCGGCGACACCGTTGGAGATCCATTCAAAGATACGTCCTCGGTTGCTCTTAATCCGATTATAAAATTCACTACTCTTTTCGGACTGCTTGCTATGGAAATCGCAATCACCGAACAGTTCAGAGAATCTGCTCCGGTTGTAGGCATCATATTTTTTGCAATTTCGCTCTACTTTATCTGGAGATCATTTTATAAAATGAGAATTGTAAAATAATCAGTATTAATTTTTTTAATGAAAAAGGGATTCATCGCGAATCCCTTTTTTTATTTGCTAATTAAATCTGTTTTTTACATATCAGAAATTCTTTCTGCTGAATATTTTGTAAGAAATATAAGAAGGTATCAATATCCAAAGTATCAAAATGGCAAATGCATAAACCTTTCCCGTAAAACTCCCCATATAGTTTTGAATTGTAGCTCCGGAAAATCCCATCATTGCAGAAACATCCGTCTGCAATATCACCATCACTCTGGACAAATCCACCGGATTCAGAGAGGTTAAGAAAATTATGATTTTTTCAAGCGGATAATCTCTGAATAAATAAAACACTGACATTATCAGCCCGTCAAATATAATTGCAAAATAAAGCCATAAGATAATTGATAATCCAATACCTTTAACTTTATCGTTGTTTATTACTGATGACAGGAATGCAAGAGATATAAATACAAAAGTCAGTATAATTCCCGATGTTATTAGATATATCGACGTAAATGAAAAGTTAAAAATCAGAACGGGAATTCCTGTACAAATTGTAAATACAAATGAAAACACGCAGGCAAGTCCAAAATATTCAGACCAGTAAACTGTCTTTCTGTCTACAGGCTGTGTCAGTAAAAATTCAATAAATTCTTTTGAATTGTATAAATGAATAGTACCGAAAATTATGCTTACAAGCGGAATTATAAATAAGATGATATTCAAAATACTTATAACAGTCTTGGATGAATTTTGCCCCAGATAAAAAAGACCCAATGTTGACAATAAAAGAAAAACCGCATAAGCCCAGACTATCCGGCTGCGTATCAGTTCAAATACTACATATTTAAAAATTTTTTTAATCATTTTTTTCTTTGATTTTCATGTCTATCAAATCTTTTAATGCTTTTCCCAGTTTAAATTCCGTTGCTCCGTTTTTGATATTTTTGATCAACGTATTAAGAATAATCTTACCCTCAAGCATATAAATTATTCTGTCTGCAATTAGTTCGACTTCGGAAGCAATATGAGAAGATACAAAAATAAGATTGCTTTCCTTTTTCTCTTTCAAAATTTTACTCTTCATGATTTCAGAAGATAAAGGATCCAGACTTGAAGTGGGTTCATCGAGTATCAGCAGCGAAGGTTTATGCATGAAAGCAATTGCTGCAGTAACTCTTTGCTTATATCCTCCGGATAATTGCCCGAAATTTTTGTTATAAATTTCTTCAATCCTGAAGTCAGCAATGAGTTCTTTGTCCGGAGAATCATCACCGCCTCTTATATCTCTTATAAGTTTGAAAAGTTCGCTCACTTTAAGATTCTCGGGATAGTTTGCAATCTGCGGCATGTATCCGATTATTTTCCTGTAACTGCTGTTATTTTTTACACTGATTTGATTTACTTTTATTTCTCCTTTATCGGGAATGACAAGTCCAAGTATTGATTTCATCAAAGTAGTCTTGCCCGAACCGTTGGGACCCATCAATGCAACTATCTCGCCTTTTTCTAAATTCAGGTCAAGATTTTTTAACACATGAAACTTCCCGTAGTACTTATTTAAGTTTTTTATTTCAATCATATTTGTATTTAATCATCCTCGGACTATTGTCAACTAAAGTTTCTGGAATAAATACAGGTAAAACTTTTTCGGTTACATCGAGAATATCGGTAATCAAACTTCTCAAAAGTATTATGCTTTCCGGAATTTTTTCTATAAGCATTGAATATAAACTTACCGGCCGGTAAGAAACATCCCCAATGTCATCTTTATTCATATCATATCCTTCATACTTGTCCCAGTAATTCCACTGATATACGTTCTCGTTTCTTGTACTGTTTGATGACACATCGAATGTGTTTCCCTCAAAATTATTGCTGATGATAGTATTATTAAGACTGTTGCCTAATATTTTCATTGCCCAGCCGTTTTCAATAAAATTGTTGGCTGTTATCTGAAGCATATCTGAACCTTCCAAGTAAACAGCTGTCGTATTTTTATAAAAAGTATTTCTCATAATAATGCTGTTTGATATGTCTTTCATCAGAATGCCGTAAGATGCAGGTCCCCAGTTATCCTCAAATCTGTTCTCTCTCATTTCGGTATATTTTGTGTACATCACTGCGACGCCAGCTCCGTTTTCACGAAATACATTTTTTGTATATGCATTACTATCTGAGAACATGAAGTGCATACCGTAACGCAAATTATTGTGGCTGTAATTGCCATTTAATTTTGAATTCTTTAAAAACTCAAGGTAAATACCATCTCTATGACCGGAGGTTTCGTTTTTTTCTATTAGAATATTACTGCAGTTCCACAGATGAATCCCGTTACCCGAAGAAGATTCCGATTTTGCATCTCCCTTTATTATGTTGTTTCTGATAATGCAGTCTTTGGATTCTGCAAGATAAACAGCAAAAAATGAATTGTATATTTTATTATTTTCAATTGTGCAACCTCTGGTATATTCTACTCTTATTGCAGACAGATCCTGAATATAATTAACATTAATATTGCGGATTTCAAGATTTGAAACAGTAACATTTTCCTTTTTAATTACAAACCCTTGATTAACGAATTCCAGATCTATAACAACTTTGTTTTCCCCTGTTATCTTAATTGATTTATCAACAAGAAGATTATTTTCTTTGTAATAACCTTCCTTTATAACTATTACGTCTCCGTCAAGGCTTAAAGCAAGAGCTTCTTTAATTGTCTTAATTTCGCAATCAGAGCAGACTGTAATTATTTTAGCAGATGCAAAATTGAATCCAAGAATACATAAAGCACTCAGTAAGCAAATAAAACAAAAGTATTTCTTTAATATTTTTAAAGAATTTTTTTTCATTTTGCGGAGTATGATTCTGCTTAGTCTATAAATTTTGTCACTTGGCTGTTACTTTTCTTTTAATGCCATCCCAGTTCATCAACTCTCCTCCGAATTCATTTAAAAATTTATCTGCATCGCTCTGATTTGAAAACGAAGATATGTTTTCTCCCATTGGACTTTTTAGTTTAGGACTGACAAGATAAACTGCTTTCTTGGCGTCTGTAAAATTTCCCGGATCATTGACGACAATTACCAGTAACTTATCAATATCACTTTCATTAACGTTATTCTCCGAAAGATAATTTACCATGCATTCTGCAGCATCAAACTTAATCGCTTTTCCTTTTTTGGTTAAAAGCTCAGCTCCATATTTTTTGTCCATGATTTTCATTCTGCAATGATCACACTGATCCGTTCCGAAATTTATCGGTTCGGGTTCATTGCTGCATGCTGTGGCAGTAATAAATAATATCGTGATAATTACAATATTAATCTTAAGCATTTTGAACTTTATTAAATTTATATTCATAAACTAACAATGATATGAGTAAAATACCTACAACAAACACAATTATGCCTCCGACATCCGGATAAGAATGTGCAACGAAATTCAATAGTTTCTTTGAACCAATAAACGGCGGCTGATAAGACATTCCGGGCACTTTGATAGCAGCTGTCGGGTCAAGATCATGTCCGTAATCGTATTCCCACATCCAAAAGTCCACTGCTCCGGCTGTCCCTGCAATTAAAAGCAAAATCACCCAGATTAGAAGCAATATTTTTTTATTAAATATAAATACAATGAATCCAAAGAAAATCAGAAATCCGAGAATATAAGGCATATATCTCAATTCACTAATGGAATCCGGCTCAATTGTCTTCATCCCGATATAATGATTCAATCCGTTTATGGTCCTCAAGTCTCCTGTCATTTTATGAATCCAAATATTAAATCCAAGACCTTCCGGGTATTGAGGCGCTTCAAGAGCGATTTCCCAGAATGGAAAAAAATAAATGGCAATTAAACCAAGTGTAGCTATTAGTAAAAGTGAACGTGTCGATTTTTTCATATTAGTAAAAATTATAAGGGGGCTAAAAGCCCCCATTTGAAATTATTTTCCTGCCGGAGCTTTGTTACCGGTTCCAAACGATAGCTCAACATTTGAATTCTTAGGAGAAACTCTTACATATCCCTGCATCTCCTGATGAAGCGCTGAACAAAAATCAGTACAGTACATCGGGAAAATTCCTTCTCTGTCCGGAAGCCATTTTAATGTGCATGTTTCTCCGGGCATTACAAGCATTTCAGAATTTTGATTTCCCATAACGGCAAAACCGTGTGGTATATCCCAGTCCTGCTCAAAATTTGTCATGTGAAAATAAACTTCATCGCCGACTTTTATTCCTTCTATCATGTCCGGAGTAAAGTGAGATCTCACTGCGGCAAGATATACATGAACAACATTTCCTTCCCTTGTTACTCTGGCATCATTTACTGATTTTATTGCATAGGGATTTTTATTCTGTTCAATGTTAAAAATCTTAAGTTGATTCTTTGTTACAAGTTCAGCCGGAATTGCCTGAGCATAATGCGGCTCACCGACTGTCGGGAAATCCAAAAGCAGTTTCATCTTATCGCCGGAAATATCTATGAGCTGTGCTGACTGCGTAAGTTCAGGTCCTGTCGGAAGATATCTGTCCTTTGTCATTTTATTCATTGACAACAAATACTTACCCCATGGTTTTTTACTGTCACCGCCCGGAATAGACAAATGCCCGACAGAATAGTAAACAGGCATTCTGTCAACAACTTCTCTTGTTTCAACATTCCATTTTACAATCTCCGATGAAACAAATGCCGAAGTATAAGCAAATCCTTTATCGTCAAATTCAGTATGAAGCGGTCCGAGACCCGGATTCTGTACTTCGCCTGCAAGACATGCATCATATTTCAATACCGGAATACCTCCGACATTTCCATCAATCTGATTGCTTTGTATTGCCGAAATCATTTTTTCAAATGAATAAACGGGAATAATTGTTGCAAGCTTTCCTCCGGCTGCAATGTATTTACCTGTCGGATCAACATCCGCACCATGCGGAGACTTTGGACAAGGCATGTAATAAATACATCCCGGGATGTCCTCAGGTTTCAATGTTCTTACGCTTGTCAAAATTTCAGATGTTCCCATGTGTGTTTCTTCATTCCACTTGTTATGAGCATATTTCACATCCATCATCGTGCCTTTGTTTTGTGCAACAAACTCCTCAATCTTTTTCCAGTTAACAGCCATTATGTAATCCTTGTCCTTCTGTGAAGCGTTAACCTCCAACAATGTGTGAGCTTCTTCGGAATTATAACATGAAAAGAAAAACCAACCCATTGATGGTCCTTTACCGGCATGGCTCAAATCATAATCATAAGGCGGAGTAATAAGCTGAAATTCTATGTTCATGTCTCCGCTTTCCTTGTTTACTTTTATAAAGGAAATCGAACCTTTGAAGTTTTCTTTGTATGTAGAGATAGGAACATCCTTGTTTGCTATTGGAACGCTGAATCTTGTTCCTGCTACAACGTATTCTGTTCCAGGAGTCATAAACGGTGAAGAGTGATTACCAGAACTGTTAGGTATCTCGATTATTTCCACTGTTCTGAAAGTCTTTAAATCAATTCTTGCTACTCTCGGCGTGTTGTTGCCGTTAATAAATACCCATCTGCCGTCAGGTACTCCGTCAGTCTGCGATAACTCTGAATGGTGCGAGTCATCCCATGGTATGAATCCGTATGAAGTATTAAGCATTGGTTTTGTCTCTTCGGTATAACCCCATCCGTTTTCAGGATTTACGGAATATACAGGAATCACTCTGAGTAATCTTCCCGATGGAATGCCGTATGCAGCTATCTGTCCGCTGAAACCTCCGGAAACAAAATAATAAAACTCGTCCCATTTTCCCGGCTCTATATAAACCTTCGATGCTTCATCGCCGCTAAGCATTGGACCTTGACTGTCTTTCTTTGAACAGGAACTGATACCTGACAATATCATAATTGATACTATCAATATCAACATTCCCGTAAGCTTATATTGCTTTCTCATTTTATTTTTCTCCTATTGATTTAATATATTTTTTGTACATCATTTGTCCATTGATCTGAAATATTCAAGTAATGCTCTTGCATCATCTTGAGTAACATTTTGGAATGTCATCGGTGTTAAATATTGTGCAAGAAGATTTTTTGCTATCATGTTTTCCTTTAACATTTGATCGGGATTGAGAATCATGTTCATAATCCATTCCGGCTTTCTCCTTTTAGTTACATCCTTAAGCGGAGGTCCAACCAGCTTTTCATCAAACTTATGACAAGCTACACATTTTAAATCAAAAATCTGTTTCCCTTTAGCAACAAGATTGTTGTCTATTGCAGCTTCGAGTTTTATTTCTTTAATAGGACCGATTCCTTTCTCCGGATCGTCTCCGCCGCCGCATCCTATAATGAATATGAATCCTGTTAAAATTAAAGCAAACATCAATAAAGCAATTTTAGATAAGTTGTTTTTCATTACTATTTTTTTTTATTATTTATTTTAAAATGTCTTTTAAGTTTCTTTTCTTGTACTATTGCTTTTGGAAAGAGCATATTGTTTTCAAGATGAATATGATAAAGAAAATCCAACAGCAACACTTTTAATTCTCCGTATAGTTCTTCCTTTTTAATCGATTGATTGCTCTTTGCCGGTTCATTCTTAAAAGCATCAATGTTCTTTTTAAACCGAACTCCCATTTCGGAATGCTCTTTTTTAATTACTTTAATTAAATCTGAAATCGAACCAAACGGCGGCACTTCATATTTTTCCATTTTTTTGTTTATTTCGGAAAGTTCTTTTATGTATGGGAAAAGCATTTTTTCTTCTTTCTTGAAGTGTATTTCAAGCTCAGAATAAATTTGCTTTATCTCCTTGAGAATATCTGAATTTTTCTTGCCTTCGGAGAATAATGCTTTCATTTTTGAAATGCATTTTAGAAAACTTTTTTTCAGATATCCGTGATGAACATTTACTATGTAATCACACAACAAGCCGGGTTCCCATTCTTTTAATCTGTAAAAATCATGATTCTTCAGATTGTTTATTTCCATTAGTATCTCATTTAATCCGGTATTGCACACTTCAGAAAGTTTCTTGTTTTTATGCTTAACGTAATCAATATCATACTTCTCTAATACAAGCGAGGATAAATAGTCCTTAGAAATGATTTCGTTTATGCGGTCGTCTTTTGTATGATTCATTAAATTATTTCTCTATACAAAAATAACGTTAATAGCTTCCCAATGCTTTGACTTAAGTCAATTTTTATCTGAATTTTTATCAAAACCGCGATTTAAAGCGCTAAATCTTATTTAATATAGATTTTAGGAAATAAAAAATTTATCAGTTCAATTCGACTTAAACTAATAATTCACTTATAGATAGTTCCGGAATTTTTGATTGAATTTTTATTGAGGCTTATTCAGTGCTGATTTTTTTGAGCGCAGGCAGATTCTTAATAAAAATTATTTTACCTTTAACTTCTATTATTTCACGGTCTTGTAATTTTTTTAATGTCCGGGATAACGTTTCGTCAATGGTTCCGAGGTAAGCAGCTAAATCATGTTTGCTTATCGGCAGCTCTACTGTCCCGTCCTTAAATTTTCCGTTTTCCATAGTTTTCAATTCAAGAAGATAACAAGCTAATCTTTTTGGTATATCTGCCGAAAGGTTTTCGATATGTTTGTTCAGATGACGCAGTTTTTTTGCCAGACCGGATATTATTTTAAAACTCATACTTTTGTTTTTATCGAGCAGACTGTAAAAAACTGCAGGTCTTATAAGTATTAAGCGCGTATTTCTCTCGATCGACATTGAATTGGCGGGATAAGTAAATTCATCTTTAATTACCTTATCATATTGTTCAAACAGAGGAACTTCGGCAAATGTATTGAAAGGATATACGAAATGAAGAATGTGTTCCCTCCCGTCTTTGAGTATTTTAAAAATTTTTACACAGCCTTCGAGAACAATATAAAATCCCGAATAAGGCTCGGTATCAAAAAATATCATCTCCCCTTTGCCGAAAGTCTTTAAACTTGAAAGGGAATAGATTTTCTTCAGCTCATCGTCCGAAAGTTCGGAAAACATATTTACATTTTTTAATAAACCGCTATCCATGCTTTATCTTCAGAATCAAAATTGATGTTATAAAAAAAAACGATATAATATTTGCCGCAAGCAAAGGTATGTCGGAAATTATTAAGCCGTAAATTATCCAAATAATAATTCCCGCTTCCAGCATAATCAACATCGGAAGCGATAAGTCTTTTGTATGCTTTGTTTTAATTGCTCTTATAGACTGCGGAAGAAATGCAAATGTAGTCAGTGAAGCCGCAACAAGTCCGATGACTAATGATAAATTCAATTATCGTTTAGTTTTGAATTCAGATATTCATTTAATCTGTCTTTATGAATTCTTTCCTGTTTCATCGAATCTCTTTCTCTTATAGTAACCGAATCGTCATAAAGAGTTTCTGAATCTACGGTAATGCAAAATGGTGTTCCACATTCGTCTTGTCTTCTGTATCTTCTGCCTACAGCGCCGGAATCATCATAAAAAACTTTAAACTTTTTTCTTAAATCTTCCGTGATTTTAACGGCAATTTCCTGCATACCGTCTCTGTTGACAAGCGGAAATACTGCTGCTTTAACAGGCGCAAGCAAAGGATGTAACCGCAGTACAGTTCTTATCTCGGAGGATTTGGTTCCATCCGAATTTTCCTTTTCTACTTCCTCTTCGTCATAAGCATTGCAGAGGAATGCATAAAAGCTTCTCGATGCGCCGGCAGAAGTTTCTATGACATAAGGTATGTATCTGTCCTTTGTAACATCGTCAAAATATTCAAGCTTCTTTCCGGAAAATTCTGTATGTCTCATTAAATCATAATCGGTTCTGTTATGTATTCCTTCGATTTCTCCCCATCCAAATGGAAATTCGAATTCAATATCGACGGCTGCTTTTGCATAATGAGCAAGTTTTTCATGAACATGCCATCTTAGTTTTTCTTTTTTCATTCCCATTCGGATAAACCACTTCATTCTTTCTTCTTTCCAGTACTCAAACCATTTCAAATCTTCCGCCGGATTTATGAAAAACTGCATTTCCATCTGTTCAAATTCTCTCGTCCTGTATAAGAAATTCTTTGTGTTAATTTCATTTCTGAAAGCTTTGCCGAGCTGTGCAATGCCGAAAGGCAGTTTCTGTCTTGACGATTCTTTTACATTGTTGAAATTTACATAAATCCCCTGCGCCGTTTCCGGTCTGAGATATACTATGCTCGATGATTCTTCCAGTGGACCGATAAAAGTCTTGAACATGAGATTAAAATTTCTTGCCTCGGTAAATTTTCCTTCTTCAAAACACTTAACTGCTTTTCTTCCTTTGTATCCCTTGTTGCCGCAATCTGATTCTTCGAGCTGATCTGCTCTAAACCTTGCTTTGCATTCTTTACAGTCAACCATTGGATCAGAAAAATGCTCTACATGTCCAGATGCTTCCCATACGCGCGGATGCATCAAAATTGAAGCGTCAATTCCTTCGACATTCTCCCTGAAAGTCATTTCTTTCCACCATACTTCTTTGACGTTTCTGAGAAGTTCGACACCGAGCGGACCGTAATCATAACAGCCGTTTAACCCTCCGTAAATCTCAGAAGATTGAAAAATAAATCCCCTTCGTTTGCATAAAGAAACAATTTTATCAGTAATGTCTTTCTTTTTAATCTTATTATTTTCCGGCATTAATATGTTATTCTTTTTAAATTAATTTTATAAATCATTACCTTTTAATTAAACTTCAACTCCAAAATCAATCTTTAATACTTCTCTGAGTCCGTCTTCAAAAGGTCTCGGATTATATTCGGGCATTATGCTTTTCAAATAAGCAATGTCTGTCCTTTTTTCATACATCCCATCAGGCTTGGATTTATCCCACTTTATCTCTCCGTCAAATTCAAAAACTTTCTCCGCTATTTCAATATATTCCCTGATTGAATAATCAAAACCTGTTCCAATGTTTACTATCTCCGGCTTGTCATAATTTTCCATCAGATAAATGCAGGCATCGGCGCAGTCGTCAACATACAGAGCTTCGCGCCTTGGCTTTCCGCTTCCCCAAAACACAAGTTCCGTTCCGTCTCTCTGCGCATTGACAAACTTCTGAATCATTGCTGCTATAAAATGACTATTATTCAGATCATAATTATCATTCGGTCCGTAAAGATTCGTCGGCATTGCGGCAACGGCATTTATTCCGTATTGTTGTCTGTAAAGCTGGCAGGCAATAATTCCCATTCCCTTTGCCACCGCATATCCTTTGTTTGTTTCTTCAAGAGGTCCGGTCATAAATCTGTTTTCATTTATTGGCTGTGGGTTTTCTTTTGGATATATACAAGTAGAGCCTGTATATAAAAGCTTTGCTTTCGGAGAATAATTTTTAAGTCCTTCAATTACATTCAATATCATCAATGCATTCTGATACAAAAAATCTGCCTGCCGGGAATTGTTTGCGAGGATTCCTCCTACAAGTCCCGCAACCATGAAAACATTATCGGGTTTTTCTTTTTTGAAAAAATCCTCAACTGACTCTCTCTCGAGAAGATCAAATCCCTCTTTACGTGAAGGAAAAAGAATATTGTCATATCCTTTTTTTCTCAGCTGTCTGATGATTGAACTTCCCAGCATTCCTGTTCCTCCAAAAACTACTGTCTTGTTGTCTTTATTCATTCAATTATTTTCTTTAATGATCTTTTTAAATTCAATTATTTTTATAATACTAATAACTTTTATTTTTTATCAGCATAATACTAATACTTTCCGTTCTGTCATCTCTTCAATTGCATACTTTATTCCTTCTCTCGAATTACCTGAATCCTTTACGCCGCCATAAGGCATGACATCCATCCGAAAAGAGGATACATTATTAATTATTACTCCTCCGGTTTCGATATTATTAAATGCATAAAATGCATTGTCAATGTTCTTTGTAAATACACCTGCCTGTAAGCCGTATCTTGAATCATTTACCGACTCAACGGCATTTTTAAAATCATCAAATTCTGTTACCGTAATCAGCGGCGCAAACACTTCATCGTTATTAACCTTCATCATTTTATCCGTTTTTAAAAGTATAGTCGGCGCAAGCAATGCTTCTTTTCTTTTTCCTCCCGTAAAAATTTCCGCTCCGCCTTTAACAGCTTCATTGATCCAGCTTTCAATTTTTACAGCATCATCTTCGGTAATCATTGCCGATACTTCCGTATCATCTTCAAAGGGATCCCCCGTTTTCATTTTCAGTGTTTCTTCCTTTAATATTTCTTTAAACTTAAAACTAATATTCTTATGTACAAAAACTCTCTGAACGGATATACAACTCTGACCTGCCTGCGAAAAACCGCCGGTTGTAATTTTTTTTACCGCAGCTAATATATCGGCTGTTTCATCAACTATGACGGCAGCATTGCCTCCAAGCTCGAGAGATATTTTCTGTCTGTTTAGTTTTTTTTTCAAATTCCAGCCAACATCCGAACTGCCTGTAAAGCTAACCATTTTTATTCTATCATCGCTTACATACTTTTCTATTTCACTGCCTGAAGACGTTATTACATTAACCGGGCAATAATCTAATTTTAATTCTTCACAACTTTCTTTTATAATCTTTACAATTTCAATACCGCAGCTCAGCGATGCCGATGCAGGCTTAAGCAATACTGTGTTTCCGGAAGCCAAAGCCGGAGACAACTTATGAGCCACGAGATTTACGGGAAAATTCCACGGTGTAATTGCCAGAATTATGCCAATCGGAAATCTTTTTACAATACCGTTAACGTTTTCAGAGCCTTTCATTAGATCTAACGAAAGGACTTCTCCTTCGATTCTTTTTGCTTCCTCGCTTCCGGTCTTAAATGTTAATACAGCTCTGTCAGCTTCAATTCTTGAATATTTTATCGGCTTACCCGTTTCAAGAGAAATAAGAAAAGAAATTTCTTCCCTTCTTTCTTTTATTTTATCCGAAATCCGTTCAAGCAAAGCAGCTTTCAGATAAACCGGAGTATTTTTGTATTTGGCAAAAACTTCTGATAGATAATTCAATGAACGCTCAATATGGCTTGAATCCGATCTGTAAACTCTTTTTACAATTTTCCCCGTGAATGGATTTTTTATCTCTGCAACTTCATCAGAAGATTCAAAGTCATTTCCAATAATAAACTTCTCTATAAGCATTTTATTCAAAATAATTATTCCTATGAATAATTAGTATTGAAATAAATTTATTAATTCGACTTAATCCCATTAATAATTAACATAAGCCAGCCTGCAAGAAAAGATATTCCTCCCAGAGGTGTTATCATGGTTATAAATTTAATTGATGTTAATGAATAAGCATAAAGTGAAAATGAAAATAATACTATTCCTGCGGCAAAAAACAAGGATGCTTTAGTCAATCTTTGAATTCCGCTGACTGAAATTGCAAATATTACAACCGAATGTATCAGCTGATATAATACTCCTGTTTTAAAAATTTCCAGCATTTCAGCTGACAGATGACCTTTTAAAATATGACTTCCGAATGCACCTGCGGCAACACCTATTAATCCCGAAATACCGCTTGTAACGAGCATTTTAGCCGAAATCGATTTATCCATTTTTTAAATTTAAAATCTGATTTTTTATTATGCTGAAAATATTTACTTTTTCTTTGAAATTAATCTCAAAAATTTTACAATTGAATTAAAAACTTTCTTGATTTTGTAAAAAAGAAATTCTATTACAAAATTTAATTTTTCGATTTACAATTGATGTTTTAAGTGACTTGTAATTAAAAAGCTCTTGATTTAAATTAGTGCCACTATGATTACATTATTAATAATATTGCTTGTAATAGTTTCCATCGTGTTAATGGGCGTTGTATTACTGCAGTCATCCAAAGGAAACGGTCTTGCAGGAACAATCGGAGGCTCAAGCGTTACTATGGCATTTGGAGTCAGAAGGACTTCAGATCTGCTTTCTAAATCAACAACAGTGCTTGCAGCAGTTTTGATAGTCGGCTGTATCGCGGTTAATCTTCTTATCGGCAGTGACGAAAGTCTTAACGAATCAATAATTCAGAAAAATGCCGGACAGCAGCAGCAACAATCGCTTCCGCCGAATACGATTCCGCCGACTGAGAATACTCCTCCGCAAAATACTCCTCCACCGGTTGAGAATCAGCAAAACGATAAAGGTTCGGAAAAGAAGGAATTAGAAAACGAAAAACAACCTTCTGAAGTAGCTCCTTTAGATAAATAAAATGTGAAATTTTTTTATAAAGCAATAAATAAATTTTCAGGCACCGTGAAGTATTTTCCCGGTGCTTCTTTATTTTTATGCCTGATTCTTTACCAAAATTCTTTTGCACAGTCGTTTAATGCTTTGCCTGAAAACTTCAGCAATCTTAGTTTGATTTCTGATTCTGTAAAAAACAAACAGTCCGTAAAAAAATCCTTTACCATGAAAAAGGACCCTTGGAAAGCAGTAGGATTTTCTGCAATACTTCCCGGAGCCGGACAATATTATAATGAATCCTACTGGAAAATTCCCGTTATACTCGGCTTAGGCGGATACTTTGTATATGAGCTTGTTAAAAACAATAATTCATATCTCGATTACAAAGAGCAGTATTCAAACTCACAAACCCCGGAAAATCCTGAAGGTGATTTATACACAAAAAGTCTTAGGGATTTTTATAGAGACCAGAGAGATGATTTTATAATTTATTCCGTGATTTTATATGTAGTAAATCTGATTGATGCTTATGTAGATGCACAGCTGTATGACTTTGATGTCAGCGATAAATTAAAAATCAGCCTGTCCGGAAAAAAACAGTCAGTGGGCTTTAATGTGAATTTCTGATTTTAAATAAATCAGTATCCGAAAATTTCTTCTAAGGTTAATACTTTTACTTTCCCGTATTGTTCAAGTAATTTCATGTCCAGCTTTTTGATATCACCAAGCACAAGCGTCGTATATTTCTTGTTATTAAAATATTTCTTGTGAAAATCGCTGATGTCATTTAAGCTGATGGATGGGATTTGTTCATAAATATCTTTTCTGAAATCATAGTCAATCCCGAGTTTATTGTTGTATTCAAACTGATTCAGAATTGCCGATCTTGATATTCTGTCAGTCTGAAACTGCTGCTTCAAAAGATTTTTTGAATTTTCAAAAGTTTTTTCCGCTGCAGGCATATCATCCAGAAGCAACTTCATTCCGGACATGGCTTCAGACAGCTTATCAGCCTGTGTACCAATATATGCGACAATGTAATCGGGTTTATCTTTTTTGTAAGCTATCTGATAATTTGAAAATGCTGAGTAAGCAAGAGCTTTTGATTCTCGCATTTCCTGAAATACAATAGACTGCATGCCACCGCCAAAATATTCATTGAAAAGATATATTACGGGAAATTTTTTCTTATCTGGATAATCACTTTTTGAAACCATGAGTATCTCTGCCTGCTGCATATCATAATTTACAACATATACTTCGTTTTCGATATTATCCTTTTCTTTAAACAAAACTTCCCTTTCAGCGGATTTAAGATCTGCAGGAGTGTTATGAACTCTGTCAAGAACACCGGACAATTCGTCAGTACCTGACGGACCATAATACAAAACTTTTTGCTTATAAGTAAAAATATTTCTGATGATCTCGATAAGTTCAGATGCTTTAATTTCTCTCAATTCTTTTTCCGAGAGTCTGTATGTAAAAGGATTCTCCTTTCCGAATTTTGCATAATTTACCATTGCACTCCACATAATGACATTCTTTGAAAGTTTTGCATCTTGTCTTTGCTTAATAATATCGTCAACCAAGTTATTTAAAGCTTCTTCATCAGCTGCCGGACTGGAAATTAATTCTTCAAGCAGCTGCAGCGACTTTTCAAGATTTTCATTCAAACCTGAAAGGCTAATGTAAGTTTCATCTTCATCGACATTGACATCAAATGAACCGGCAAGTTTGTAAAATTCTTCTTTCAGCCGGACTGGCGAAATCTTTTCAGTACCAAGATACTTTAAATAATCTATTGCAAGTTTAAGTTTTTTATTGTTATTAGTACCGAAGTAAATTACAAAGTTCAATGAGTACAAATCATTATCAAGATTTTTTACATAATTTACCGGAATGTTGTTCTTGATATTAAAGGAAGAGATTTCTTTTTTAAAATCTATAAACTCCGGCTGAATTTCTTCTACTGTCTGACTTTCAATCTGCTTTAGAAATTCAGATTTATCTACTCTGTTTATGTTAACTGGAGTAATTTCCGGTTTGACAATTTTTTTTATTGTCGTGTCTTCGCCGGTTCTCTTGTACACAATAACGTAATTATCATTGAGATTTTCCTTAGTGAACCTAATAATATCATCTTTTGTAATTTTTGACATTCTGTCAATATTGCCGATGTAATTTTCCCAAGGAATTCCCAACGAAAAAGCAGTTACAAATTCGTGAGCTCTCTCATTATTTCGCTCGTATGCTCTTAACCGGTTAAGTTTAAAGTTTGAGATAATCGCAGGAATAAGCCAGTCGGGAAATTTTCCTTCTTTAACGAGCTCAATCTGTCCGAGGATCAGATCTCTGATTTCTTCCAGAGTTTGATTTTCTTTTGGCTTCCCTCCGAAAAATATTACGGAATAATCCTTGTTGACATCAGTTGACGCATATGCGTCAATTACTTTCTGTTCCTGATTTATGTTAAGATCAATCAGCCCTGCAGTACCGTTGCTTAATATGTTTTCCAGTATTGCAATTAAATCTGCATCACCTGTATTTGCTCCTCCTACCCTGTACCCAAATCTTACAAATTCAGGTGAAGGTCCGTAAACATTCTTCACAACGGGAGATGTTATTGGTGCTTCTACGGGTGGAACAAATTCTTTGGTTTTCTTACCGCTGAATTTTCCGAAATACTCGTCAATAAGCTTAATGGCTGCATCCGGATCAAGATCGCCTGACAGACAGATCGCCATATTCCCGGGAACGTAATTTTCATAGTAATAATCTATGATTGTCTGAATTGACGGATTCTTCAGCTGTTCGATGCTGCCTAAGGTTGTCTGCGTTCCGTAAGTATGCGTAGGAAAAAGTCCTGCATAAAATGCTTCCCACACTTTTGAATTATCGTTGTCAAGACTCATATTTTTTTCCTCGTAAACTGCTTCAAGCTCGGTATGAAAAAGTCTCATGACGGGATTTCTGAATCTTTCCGATTCAATCTCCAGCCATTTTTTCAACTGGTTTGAAGGAATGTTTTCTATATATACTGTCTGTTCGAGTGAAGTATAAGCATTTGTTCCTTGAGCACCGATTCCTGACATCATTTGATCGTACTCATTTGCAATAGCAAATTCAGATGCAATACCGGACAGTCTGTCGATTTCTTTGTAAATCATTTTACGCTCTTCTTCATTCTTGGATTTTTTTCTAATGTCATACAATGCGATGATGGAATCAATGTATGGTTTTTCCTTTTCGTAATTTACTGTTCCAAATTTATCCGTCCCTTTAAAAAGCATGTGCTCGAGATAATGCGAAAGACCTTGTGCATCATGAGGATCATTTTTACTGCCTGTGGCAACGGCAATGTAAGTTTGAATTCTTGGCTCGGATTTATTGACCGTCAAATATACTTTCAATCCGTTTTCAAGCGTATAAATTCTGGTTTTAAGCGGGTCATTTTCAACAGTCTGATAAAGATACCTGCCGTCATTGATAAACTTTACCTGCTGAGCATAAGCTGATGATATGTTTATCAAAACAGATAATGCAAAAATCAGAGCGATACATATATTTCTTTTGATATTTCTGAAATTTTTCATCGGATAATTAGATTTTTTATTAAATACGAAAAAGCAACTGTTTGTGTACAAATTTAAGTTTCAGATATTAAAATTCATATATCAAGTTTTTTCCTGAAATAAATGTCAGGATTAAAAAAACCTTTCGGCATATCGTGAATTAATTTTTCTCATTAAAAGTATATCGAGCTTTGTTATCTTGCAGTCAATGAAACTCCTGAAATTATTTTTAAAGAGCGAATTAAATCTTGATCCTGATTTATACATGAATAAGTTTATTCAGTATGAGAAATTGCTTCTGGAAAAAAACAAAACAGTAAATCTGGTTTCACGTAAAAGTAAAACAATTGAAGATCACATTTTAAACTCAGTTTTCTTTTTAAAAAATTTTAAACTTCGCAAAGGGTGTCTCATTTTGGATTTGGGTACAGGAGGAGGTTTTCCGGGAATTCCTTTGAAAATATTGTTTCCCGAAAGTTATATTACAATGATTGATTCAATTAAAAAAAAGACAAACGCATTAAATGAAATAGTTAACGGATTAAATCTTAATAATGCCGAAATCTTATGCGGAAGAGCTGAAGAGCTGTCTGAATCAGATTTTTACAAAAATAAATTTGACTATGTAATTTCCAAAGCTGTAGCTCCTTTAAAAAATTTATTCGAATGGGGAAAGAATTTTCTGAATCCTGAAGGTGAAATATTGTGTATAAAAGGCGGAGACTTATGCAGTGAGCTGTCCGAATTAAAAAAATTAAGGAAACCTCCATCAGTTGAAATAATAAATTATGATTTCGATGCAATGTATAAAATCGAAGATAAAAAATTAGCAGTACTCAGAAATAATTTTTAAACTGATTATGAATAAAAAATTTTTCATTCGCTTTTTAACCTTACAGATATTTTTTGCATGTGCCGGTATTTGCCAAACTTTTGAAATCAGCGGATCAATCAGAGATGCGAAGACAAACAAGCCGCTTGAGTTTGTAACCGTAAAGGTCGCCGATACTTCTTTTGGTACGACCGGAGGAAAAGACGGAAAATTTTTCGTGAGATTAAAGCCGGGAAGTTACAAACTGATATTTTCTTACATTGGATATTTTACGGATACATCTTACTTCTATCTCGAAGACAGCAGCATTGTCAGGGATATTTTCTTAAAGCCATCCGAAATTCTGACGGAGCAGATTGATGTATTCGGCGAAGATCCGGCTTACGAAATCATACGCAAGGCAATTAGATACAAAAAAAAATTTAAAAGCACTCTTAATGAATATGAATATGATGCTTACTCGAAATTTATCATCCGATCAAATAGAAGCATAATTCCCGGAAAAGAAATTCCAAGAGACACATCAGGAAAAAAAAAGATTCCGATTTTCGGAATTCTGGAATCCGAAACAAAAGGTTATTTCAAAAAACCCAATCTCGAGAAGCAGATAGTAACTGCTAAAAAAGAAACGGCAAACATTGCAAGAGGATTTGCCCTGCCATTAATCTTGAATTTTTATGATGAAGATATAGATTTACAGGAATTCACCATACCGGCACCTTTGGCTGATGATGCATTTGGCAATTATGAATACAGACTTGAAGGAACTACATCCATAGATTCCACAAGAATATTCAAAATAAAAGTAATAAATAAAACGGAGAGCCGTCCGCTACTTCATGGTACGATTTACATTGCTGACAGCTTGTTTTCATTAATGAGAGTTGATCTTTCTACCAATGATGCAGCCAAGCCATTGGGAATTAACAAAATTATTTTCAAACAAAAGTTTACATCTTTTAAAGACGTCAAGAATCCTTCGGAAAATTACTGGATGCCCACTGACGTTCAGATTTATGCAGACGGTTCATTTCTCAGCGTCATAAATTTTGAAGCTGAAGTATTTACAATCGTTTCTCGTTATGAGATTAACAAGACTGCTCCAAAAGGAATCTTTGACGAGTTTGTTATAAAAGTCATGCCGGATGCGAATAAAGATACGGCTTACTGGAAAAACAGAGAGTTGATAAAAAATTCAAAGGAAGAAAAGAAAGCATACAATATAATAAAGAAAGAAACAAAGAAAAAAGAAAACTCGCTTGGTTTCAGTTTTACATCTATGAATCTCGGCAGCAAATATAATTCAAGCGTAATCAATTATTACAGATTCAACAGAGTCGAAGGAAGCGCGTTGTCATTTAATTTCAGTTACAGGGAAAAATTGAATAAAATGAATGCATATTTTAAATTCGGTTATGGTACTTCGGATAAAAAGTCAAAATACGAAATACAATATACCGGCAGATTTCTAAACGACAGAAGATTAAGATTTCATGCAGAGTTTTACAAAAAACTGCAACCTTTATCACTTAAAGAGCTGGCCGGAATTTCCGAATTCTATAATTCCGGTACTGCTTTATTTGATAAAAAGGATAATCTGGATTATTATTATGCGACAGGGTATTATCTTGATTTGAATTATAAGCTGATTCCTCAGTTCGGTATTGGTCTTAATTTTTTTCAGGAAAAACAAAGAACGGCATATAAGAATACAAATTTCAGTTTCAGAAAAAAGGAAGTAGAATTTATAGACAATCCTCAGATTAATGAAGCTTTTCAGAGGGTCATCGGGATCCAATTTGATATAGATGCAAATAAATATGATGCAATTGACTGGGGTACGGGAGATATTTCAAGATTCAGAAGAACAAACATACCTGAGCTAAGACTCGGATTTTATTATTCAGGCAAGGATTTGCTTAACAGCACTTATGAATACAGAAAGTATGTTGTAAATCTTGTCGGAAGAAATTATTTCAATAATCTTTTTAACATACGATACAAAGCCGGAATAGAATATCAGAACGGGCAGGTACCGTTTCAATCCCTGAGCTATTTCAAATCGAGTACGGGAACGATTGATATCGGCATGGGATTTAATGCAATGACATATCAGGAATTTCTCGGCGACAGAATTTTTTATTTCCATTTTGAAAACAATTTCGGCAAGATACTTTGGGGAGCAGTTCCATATATTAACAAATGGAATCTGATCTGGTTTTTCGGTGCTGGAAGAAATTTAATTACAGATCAAAACTTTGAGCTGGCTTCGTATAAGAATTTCACGATTTCAAGAGGTCTTTACATGGAAACGGGCTTTGGGATAAGCAGACTGCTGGATATTTTCAGAGTAAATTTTGCATGGAGGCTTAACAATCCCGAAAAAGACAAAGGCGGTGTTTACATGAATCTTATAGTCGATTCATTTTAGAGCCGCCCGATTTATGAAATTAAAATTAATCCGGTATTACCCTCAAAATTCAGGTACCGGATATTAAATGGAATAATAATTTTTTCAGTGAGGAAGTTTTTCCCTGAAGTAGCCATATATCCAAGTTCCGGTAATTGCAGACAGAATCGTAATTATCACTACCGAAAAGCCGCTGCCAAACTGTGCAAACAACGGACCAGGGCAGCCGCCGGTAATTCCCCAGCCAATGCCGAATATTATTGCTCCATAAATTTGACCTTTATTGAATTCTTTATTATCAATTGAAATTTTTTCTCCGTAAATACTTTTCAGATTCAGTTTCTTAATTATAAAAATCGAAACTGCTCCGACAAAAATTGCAGTTCCAAGTACGCCGAACATATAAAAAGATGTCAGATGAAACATTTCCTGAATCCTGAACCAGTTAATTACTTCCGCCTTTACAAGTACAATTCCGAATATTATACCTATGACTGAATATTTAAAATTATACCACCACGGATGAACAAGCTGTGATTCATTTGTGCAAAGAGTATCCTGATGCCGCAGTATAATTTCCTCGGTTGTTTCTATGTGATCGTTAAATGACATTATGAAATTTTTAAAATTAATGGAATAAGAATATTTGCCGAAAAGAAACCACCTGCCATGAAAAAAACAGTTGCGACAAGCGACGGCAATTGAAGATTCGAGATACCCATAATTGAGTGACCTGAAGTACAGCCGCCGGCATACCTTGTGCCAAATCCAATGAAAAATCCTCCGAAAACAAAAAATAAAAATCCTTTAAGTGTGAGCAAATTGTTCCAGTTAAATAAATCTGACGGAAGCACGCTGCTGAAATCATTTATCCCGAAAGATTTAAGTTTTTCAACGGTAGTATTGCTAATGTCAATTCCCTGTTCCGAATCTGACAAAAAATTAGATGCAATAAATGCGCCTAAAATGATGCCTCCGACAAAGAATAAATTCCATATTTCTTTTTTCCAGTCATACTTGAAAAATTTTACGTTATGGGAAAAACAGGAAGCACAGATATGCCGGAACACCGATGATATTCCGAATTTTTTATTTCCGAGGACAAGCAGCAACGGAACAATCAATCCAATGATCACACCACCCGCTGCCCAATGCCACGGCTGTTTAATTAATTCTAACATTTTACGATTATTGAAAGTATATATTAAATAAATTATTTTTTCCGAATTTTTTTAAAAATGAAAAACAGTTCCTTTCCAGCACGCGGCTGAATAGAATTGTAACATTCTTTCAAGATTTTTATGTCGAAGAATTTTGAGAAAAGTTTCTTGTATTCAGTTTTGCTCCCTCCAAAAGGCGGACCTTCTTTGCCAAAATCCGTATTGAATAAAACTCCTGCTAAGATTCCGTCGGGATTAAGCAGGGTGTTCATCTTCATGCAATATTCTGTTCTCATTGACAGATCGAGAGAACAAAAAAAAGTCTGCTCAAGGATGAGATCATATTTTCCTTCATGCTCAAAAAAGTCTTTATTCAAAATCGTTACTCTCTTATCACCTTCAAATTTTTTTTTGATTCTGCCGGTTAAAACTGATGAGATATCAATTAAGGTAATATTACTAAACTTTTTTTCAATCAGATATTCCGCTTCATACGCATTACCACAGCCGGGAATAAGGATTTTAAGATTTTTATTATCTATGCTGTCGACGTATGATGAAAGCGGGGTTGATGCATAGCCTATATCCCAGCCGGTATTTTCATTTAAGTATCTGTCGTCCCAGAATTCTTTTTCGAGTTTCATTTTACAATAAAGTTTCTCTGATTAAAATATATATTCCCATTACAAGTATAAACCAGCCGAAAGCTGGTTTAAGCTTATCTGCATGAATTCTTTTTGAAAGAGCGCTGCCGATGTAAATTCCCGAAACAGTAAACACAGATAATATCATCAGAAAAAACCAGTCTATATTTACTCCAGCGCTTATGTCGCCGGTAAAGCCAAGCAGTGATTTGATTGCAATGATCAGCAGTGATGTACCGACTGCCTCTTTCATGGGAATTCCGGCAAGCAGCACCAAGGCAGGAATAATAAGAAATCCTCCGCCTGCTCCTAAAAATCCGGTCAGTGCGCCGACTAATGCACCTTCCAAAAAAATCAAAGTATAATGATGACCAGGTTTCATTTTTGATGAATCTGGTATTTTTGTATTTCTGATCATCGAGTAAGATGCGGCAATCATTAGCAGTGAAAATACTGACATTATCAGCATGTCTTTTGTAAAAATAAATCCACCTGTTCTAAAAACAGATGACGGTATGGACGGCATTAAATATTTTCTTACAAGAAAAACTGCAACGAGAGAAGGTACGGAAAATATCAGAGCAGCTTTTAAATTTACAAGTCCGCTTCTGTAATAAGTAAATGAACCAAACAATGCTGTAAGTCCGACAATAAACAAAGAATATGATGTGGAAATCTCCGCGCTAAGTCCAAAGATATACACAAGAATAGGTACAGTCAGTATCGAACCACCGCCTCCAATTAATCCAAGCGATACCCCGATTAAAACCGAAAAAAGGTATCCTAGAATTTCAGTCATCTGAATTATTTTTTATAAAAATCACAGGATTCCATGCATTTAAAAATTTTCAATATGTTTCTGTCTTCAATCCGATATAAAACATTCATTCCTTGCTTTTCACAATTTAAAATTCCCCTGTCTTTCATTTTTATCAGATGATGAGAAAGCAGAGACTGCTCTGTATTATCAGTCAGCTTTTCCTGAATCTCGGTTACCGAAAGAGGCTCTTTATCCGAAAGAACTTCAAGTATCTGAAGTCTGACCGGATGCCCGATCGTTTTCAGTATTTCGGCGGCTTTATTAATATGTTCGGCTTCAATTTTGAATTTTGCCAACTGTAACTTAAATTAAATTCTGCAAATATATGAACATATATTCATATAGTCAAATTAAAAAATTTTCTTCAGTGATTGGACATTAATGCAACAGGAAATATTTTAATCTGATACAATTCCGTTATGAAATGAAATCAGGAAATTGATTGATGATCAATAAAAAAACCAGCAGTAAGAAATTACTCAAACTGCCGGAGAATTAAAATATCTGTGAATTCAGTAAGCCGAAATTATTTTACAAGTATCATACTCTTTGAAATAATATTGTTTTTTGTCTCGAGTCTGTAAAAATAAATCCCGCTCGGCAATCCTGTTGACGTGAAATCAACCTCATAGCTGCCTGCCTGCTGGATTTCATTAACAAGAGTTTTTACTTCGTTTCCAAGAACATCAAAGACGGCAAGTTTTACCTGAGATTTCTCCGGAATATCAAATGCAATTTTAGTCGAAGGATTAAAAGGATTAGGATAATTCTGCCGGAGACTGAATGATTGAGGAATTTCCGAAGATAATAAATTAACTGAACTCAATATGCTTGTTGACCATGAATTGCCGATTCTTATACCATCTAATTTAATGGAACAACCTCTCAAACCACTCTGTGCATAATTATTGCTTATGTAAACCCTGTTTTGTCCGCTGTAATCTATGCTATCTGTTCTGAATGCAGTCGGCGTAGATGGTTCATTTGAAGGGACGGCGGAGTTAAAAATATACAATTTTGCACTGTCATTATTGTTTCCATTTACAAAAGAATATTTTAAAACAGCAAGATAAGTAACATTTGAGTTAAACACCGAGCTGCTGAAGGATGTAGAATTTGATTTATAAACTCCGAAGTTAAAAGTATTTCCGGTAAGTCTCTTTATATAAAGTCTCGTGTTAAGACTAGTTCCTCCGGAAATAGGATTAAATGAAATGCAATAACCTTGAGTCATCGTACTCGGCAGGCTGTCAATTCTAATCATGAATGACATGTAAACTGCTCCGGAACTAATCGGAGCGGAAAAATTATGATAAATAATATCTCCTTCACCTTGGTTTGTAAAATACAAAGTATTCCCTATTCCCGAGCCGGCGTAGCCTGTATAAGAAAGCCCGGGAGAAACAACTTTTAAGTTATAAGGCGAATTTGCACCGCTTCTTACCCAGCCTCCCGTCCCATCTATACTGTCAATGGGAGCATAATTAAAATCGTCTTTTAAAACATTTTGAGAAAATAAATCTGACAACGGAAAAATGATCATTACTAAAGCTAATAAAATTGCTTTGAAAAAATTTTTCATGATAAGTTGGATTGTTTTAATTTATTTCAAATTACTAAAAATAATTAATTTAATCAGTTGACTTGTATGCTGATTAAAAATTTCATAGCAGAATAAACCAGCCGTATATTTTTTTAAAAATGGATTTAATTAAGCGTTTAAAATAGGATTTATATTATTTTTATTGCAAGCAAAAGAACTTAAATTAACCGGCGGAGTTTTAATTAAACGGTTTTAAATTTTAACAAAAAATTTACTGCATTTCCGCCATTGATGTAATTTTATTTATTTAATACAAATGGATTTAACTCAATGATACCAACGGGAACGATTACATTCTTATTTACTGACATTGAAGGCAGTACGGGATTGTCCCAACAGTTTCCTGACTCGATACATGATGCCATCGACAGACATAATGAAATTTTAAAAAATGCCTTCGAATCACACAACGGATATATATTCGAAATTGTAGGTGATTCATTTTGTTGCTCATTTCAGAAAGCAGAGGATGCAGTGAAAGCAGGAATTAAAGCCCAACTTGACATTACCAATGAAAAATGGAAAGAGACATTTATAAAAATCAGAATGGGCATTCATTCCGGCAAAGCCGAATGGAGTAATAATAAGTACTCGGGATATATTACTCTTGCGCGGACACAAAGGATAATGTCTGCCGCTAACGGCGGACAAATTCTTTTATCGGAAGATGTATTCCGCAATATGAATGATATGTTTAATAAATCTATGGAGTTCAGAGATCTCGGAGAAAGAAGGCTGAAAGATCTTTATCAGCCGATGAGACTTTATCAATTAAATTTACCCGGATTGAAGTCTGATTTCCCTCCTTTAAAAACTCTCGATGCCAGACCGAATAATCTTCCGTCACAACTTACAAATTTTATCGGTCGAGAAACCGAATTAAAACAGATAAAGTATCTTCTGAAGGAATTCCGGCTGATAACACTTACAGGTCCGGGTGGTTCCGGCAAATCAAGACTTGCTTTGCAGACCGGGGCTGATGTTATTGACGAATATTCCGATGGCGTGTGGTTTATGGAACTTGCTGCACTCTCGGATCCATCACGTCTTCTACAGATTTTTATGAAGACTTTCAATTTAATGGAACAGCCTGATTCGGATAACTTTGACATAATTGCCGATAATCTGAAAGAAAAAGAAATGCTTATAATACTTGATAACTGCGAGCATTTAATTGATGAGTTAGCCAGGTTTGCGGATAATATACTGAAAGTTTGTTCTAAATTAAAAATAATTGCAACAAGCCGGGAAGCTTTAAGCTGTCATGGGGAAGTTACGCATAGAATCTTATCTTTGGAAACTCCTGATCCACGTGAAAAACTCTCTCCAGAAATATTATCGCAATTTGAAGCTGTCAGATTATTCATTGAAAGAGCAGAAGCTGTTCGTTCGGATTTTAAAGTTGACAATGAAAATGCTGCTGCACTTGCCGCGATATGTTATCAGCTTGACGGGATTCCTCTTGCTATTGAACTTGCTGCAGCAAGGGTTAAAGTTTTAACATTGGAAAAAATTCACGAAAGACTGAGCGACAGATTCAAGCTGCTGACAGACGGTAAACGAACTGCATTGCCGAGACAGCAGACTTTACTGGCTTTGATTAACTGGAGTTATGATCTGTTAAGCGATAAAGAAAAAATTCTCTGGAACAGACTAAGTGTTTTTTCAGGAGGGTGGACGCTTGCGGCTGCAGAAGAAATTTGTTCTGATAATATTTTAGATAAATCCGATGTGCTGGATATCCTGAGCAGTCTTGTTGAAAAATCAATTGTAATTTTTAAAGAGGAAAAAGACAGGTTTGACATGCTTCAGACTATCAGACAATACGGCGAAGATAAATTAATTCTGTCTAATGAATATGAAAAATTTTCTAATAATCATTTGTGCTATTTTCTTGAACTCTCGGAAACTGAAAACAATAAAATCAGACGCGCTGATACCGAATCGGCGATGAAAGTGCTTGAAGAGGAATCAGATAATGCAGATAGAAGCATTTTATGGTCAAGTAAAAACCAAGAATGTGAAAAAGGCATGAGATTAACAGCTGCAATGTGCAGATACTGGCAGATTAGGAGTTTTCTAACTGAAGGAATTAATAAAATTGAATTTATTATAAAGAGTTGTTCTCAATTAAAAAACCAGCTTTATGCCAAGCTTATCTGCCAGCTAGGAAATTTTAACAGATTAAAAGGCGAGAATGATGCTGCACGAAACTTAATCGGGGAAAGTCTTAAAATCAGAGAAAACCTAAAAGATAAAGACGGCATAATTGATTCGTTGGTAAGATTTGGACTTCTTGAATATGATCAAGGAAATTTCGACGAAGCTTTAAATTATTATATGCAAAGTCTTGATTTATATATAGAATTAGGAAGTGAAAACGGGATAGCAATATTAAAAAATAATATGGGTAACATTTATTCGATTAAAGGCGAATACGAAAAAGCATACGTCATGTATGAAGAAAGTTTATTGGTCAGAAATAAATACGGAGATAAATTAGGTTATGCGATTACTCTTAATAATATGGGAATTATATCCTACGAGCGCGGAGATTTTCAAAAAGCAGCCGTTTTTCTTGACGAAAGCCTTACTGTCAGAAAACAGCTGGGAGAAAAAAACGGTGTTGCGTTAACGCTTATGAATATCGGAAATTTAAATTATAATCAGGGAAAATATCCTGAGGCAATAGATTTTTATATTAATAGTAAAGATGTTTCGGAAGAAGTAAGTGACAAAAGCTGTCTGGCAGATGCATATTACGGAATGGGAAAAACCTACATTGAAACCGGTGATACCGATAAAGCATTGAATTATTTAACTGAGAGCCTGGACTTAAGCAAAAACTTAAAATCAAAAGCCCTGATAGCAGCAAATTTATTTTCATTGGGCAAAATTTATTTTAAGAATGATGATATTCTTCAGGCAAAAAAAAGCTATAAAGAAAGCGCGGCAATATATTTTGAAACCGGGAGCAAGAAAGATGTCTCAGTTTTATTGATAAGAATTGCAGAGCTAAAGCTTAAGGAAAAACATTTTTGTGATTCGGCAAATCTGGCAGGTTACATTCAAAAAGAGTATCTGGAAAATCTCAAGATTAAATTCCCCGTATCAGAACAGCAGGTATTTGAAAAAATATTAAACGCTTTATCCGGAAATACGAGTAAAGAGGAAATCGATAAGTGTCTCGAAAAAGGAAAACAATTTACGGTTAATGAAGTTGCAGCTTTGATTTCCAAAAATTAATTTTAATTCCTCTTAATTATCGGAAATTAAAAGTTTATCTTTGTTTTTCAAAATAAATTTTTTCAAGAAGAAAATAATAAGCCCGAGGCATGTGATGGATGAACAGGTAAGGAATATCTTTTTCCGTTTTTAGAAATTCGCCATATCCCTGCTGAGGAGTTAATACCACCGGATAACCACACGGATAAAAATAACTGTCATTCATGAAATCAGGTTTTGGAAATCCGGGAAGATATTTTCTGATGACATTTTCATACGTATCTTTTCCCGTATAATCCTGAATTAATCCGCTTGCATCGTCGAGATTACTTTTGATTCTTCCAAGCATATACTCAAAGATAATTTTCTGAATAAAAGTCATCTTTTCCATCAGCGAATCCTTTGCATTATACGGATTGTCTTTGCTGAAATCAGAAAAAGTCTGAACCGAAAAGGGCATCTGCGGAACCCAATCTTCTGTATTAAAAACCCTGAGAGCCCATCCTCCTCTTGAAATAAAATCAAAGTCATACGCAAAAAACAAATTTCCCGGTTTCGGCGGAGCGCTGCAGTAAACTTTGAACTTTACATCTTTTGGAATTCTTTCCCCGTCAAGATAATGAAGATAGGAATACAGCAGAGCAGCTAATGCTCCGCCCTGGCTGTGTCCGATGATTAAATACTCTTTAATGCCGAAAGGATAATGTTCGTTTATTTTTGTGATAATTGCCGGAGCAAGATAAGCAAGACCTATAAGCCAGCCTGCATGAACTCCGGCTTTGCTTTTTTCCGAAAGCTTGTAAATAAAAACATAATCGGAATCTATTGTCATACTGCCTTTGGCAGAAACCATTGCTGCAAAAAAATTTTCACTCCATGAATCCGGTTTATTAACCGTGCCTCTGATACTTATTATGCCAACGCTGTCATCTCTTATCCAAAGATCCCATCTGTTGCTCAATCCCGCTTCAGGCGATCTGTAAACCATTCTGCAGTTTTGAGGATAAGAAAGTTCGATACCTGTTTTAGTAACGGAATCACCTTGCTGTGAAGTTGCCTGCAGAAGCTGCGCAAATTCTTCCGGAATGAAACCGGGTTTAAGTTTTGTCTGTGCCTGTATGTTAAAAGAAGAAATTGCAATGAGAATTAAAGAGTATAGACAAATAAAATATTTCATTTAGGCAGAGTTTATTTTAAGATTTACAAAAATAATTAAACTCCTTAATAATGAACATAGATATAAAATGAAATCATCAGCTTTTAAAATGTTGGATCGACAATAAAGAACTTATATTTAAACGGGTTTCGTGATACAACATAAAATTACAGGTTCCGTCTTCTTCCATTGTTATCAACTAACAAATAAAAGCTACAAAATAAAAAAGATTTTTACTGCTGCAATAAATTTTTATCTGTACAAACGGTTATCTTGGCAGTTATTTTTTCTAATGGCAGTCTCGAGAAAATATTATCTGTTGAGAAGCATGAAATAAAACATACTTCTCCGATTTGAAAATATAGAGTAAATATAAACTCTATAATCCTATATTAAGGAAATAAATAAGTTCTGTAAACCTTAGCTTGAATATAAAATTAATCAAGCATCTATTATAGAAAGTTTTAAGGTTTTAATACACCTACAAAGTTAGAAGAATTGTTTTCTACCAATATTCCATCCGATCCGTCAACAATATTGTCACCATTGCAATCTTCAATTGCATAGCCGGAAGTAAATATTGATATTGCATTATCAACCATACTCAAATCAGTACCATCAATGAGTCCTTCCCTATTGAGATCTCCAACATAAAGAACCCATTTGCTTCCATATTTAATCATATTATTCCCGTAAGCTTTTGCCGAATCTGAAGTAAAATTATAATTCATTAATGATCCAGTAAAGTTCAATGCATTTTTACTCCAAGTTTCTAAGGCATTCCTATGTCGAAGCTGAAGAAAGTAGTTTACTCCATCAACTGCATTTTTGAAAATATATGATCCTGCTCCTGCAGTATTTAATTTTGCTTTTGCAGAATCAACTGCTGCGTATGGTGAATTCGAATTTCTTAAAAATACTGTTATAGTATCTTCTGTCATTTGATCAATGGAGCTATTATAAAATCCCTCGACCAAAGCTGTAAGCTGCAAATTCTCCAACACAACCGGGACATTGTAATTAATATTCATTTTATAAACTCCGCCGCCTTTCTGACTGAGAAGAGTACCTCTGTCATAAAACAACATACCGGCTTCTGGAGAACTTCCTACTGAGCTTGATGCAAAAGTTGAGCCGCTGTTTGTCGAATAATATACAGTACTTCCATATACTCCGTATCCAACTACAGTCGGATCGTCCTTTGCAATGTCAACAGCCCATGCATTACCAGTTGCTGCAGCTTGATTGAATGATGTCCATTGATTTCCAGACTTCCAGATTCCTCCTGAACTCCAGCATGAATGATAAGTAAGATTAGGATCAAGCCTTGATACAACGGTAAAGGGTATTTCAGAGCCGCTGACTGTATGAACTAATGTCCAATTTAATCCGCCATTAGTCGTTTTAAAAAGTTCTGCGACACCTGAACCCGTAACACCATCGCCGATGTAAATAACATCAGGATTTTCCCAAGCTACTGTAATATTATCCGGACTCCTGAATACCTTTGTTCCGACAGATGACCAATTCAAACCCCAGTTTGTTGATTTAAGCAGTACACTGTTATCAGGATTAAGATAAACCTGGTTTGGAGTTGTCTGATCAGCCATCAGAGGCATCCCGTAACTTGTTAATGCTCCCGTCCAGGTAACTGACCAGTTTAAGCCGTAGTTTGTTGACCGCAAAATTTTTCCGGCTGATTCATCCATTGAAGCTATCATATAATTCGAATCTACTGACGAAACAAAAAAAGTATGGGCTTTGCTTCCGGGAGATAACGTGGATATCTGAGTCCATGTTTCACCTTTATTATAGCTCCTGAAAACTTTGTTTCCCATTGCAATAAAGACAGCATTCTTGTTAAATGGATGCAGACAAAAACCATGACCGATATTTCCTGAACCAGATTGCTTAAGTGACCATGAATAATTTACCGTTGTCCCTGTTGACAATAACCAGTTTACTCCACCGTTTGTTGTCCTGAGAACCGCATTGTTTAAAGAACTCACTGCCCATCCTTGATTTGAATTATAAAAATAAATATCAACCAAATTACCCATCATTGGATTTTCCTGAAACGTAAAACTACTGCCGCCGTCAATACTCTTTCTTATAAATCCTCCGCCTCCGCATGAATAAAATATATTTTCATCAAACATAAATACCGATGTAACGTTTGGTTTAACTTCTGATTTTAAGTTAATTATGCTCCAGTTATTACCATCGTCTACTGATTTAATGATAATTCCGTCTTCTGCAGTTGCAATAATTGTATTATTTTTTTTATCTACCGATAAAAGGTTATATGAAACGGATGTTGAATAAACATTCCAGTCGGTTCCATTCCAATAGATAACTTTGCCGTTATTTCCGCATGCCAGTCCTGAATTACTGCTAAACATTTTTACGGAATTTAAATTTTCTGAAACTGGTGAAGTTTGAGAATTCCATGTTAATCCTGCATCAGTAGTAATGTAAATGCTTCCAGCATCACCAACAATCCAGCCTGTATCGTCATTAATAAAGTTTACTGAATTCAGGTTCTGTAAGCCGGTTGGAATAAAACTCCAAAAATCTCCATTAATTAATCTAACTCTTATACTACCGCTGTTTCCAACAGCGATGATATTTGAATTTGTGGCAAAGACTGAATTGTGCGTTAGGCTGCCGACAATAGAACTGCCCCAGTTCTGACCTCCGTCATTGGAATAACAAATTAAGCCGTTGTTACCGACTGCCCATACTGTACTGCCGTCATTTGAATAAACTGAGTTAAATCCACCTGCAAGTACATTGGAAAAATGAATAGTAAGAAATAAAAAGATGAACGTTAATTGTTTCATATTAAGGAAATTAATAAAGTTAGGAATTATACAAATTGATTTATATATGATGGAGGTATTTTATATTATTTGATTATACAAAATTATAATCCAAAATCATTAGAATCTATGACGGGTATCACATTTGTAAAAATCTTTTTAAAGAATGTATCTGAATGATTATATGCAAGATAGAATATTATTTTTATTTAATAATAATACGATACAAGACAATAGCTGAATATGTTTGCAAGCTACCTGTTAAGAAAAATGAAGCGAGATAAAAACATTTGAAATGTATAATAGATGTATCACGATGCCGTATTATTGAGGCAGCCTGAATTTAAGAAGCCACCAAGAAATTTAATTCTGGAAAATTATTTGATCATCAACATTTTCTTTGTCTCAACAAAAATTTGTCCCAAGCTTGTCGAAGATCCCTCTGTTTCCAGTCTGTAAAAATAAATCCCGCTCGGCAATCCTGCTGACGTGAAATCAACCTCATAGCTGCCTGCCTGCTGGATTTCATTAACAAGAGTTGCGACTTTCTTACCCCAATACATTATATATGATTAAATTTACATAACTATTAACTGCTAACTGATAACTGATAACTGTTACAGGATTAAACGGATTCGGATAATTCTGTGATAATATAAATATTCCCGGCAAACCGATAACGACATTGCCGTTAAGATAATGAAACCGTAAATTTCCGTTAAAGTCTTTCCGGTTTAATCTGTAAGAGTAAATACCCGTAGTAAGAATTTTATTTTCAATGTAATAATCACAAGCAGACTGCGAGTTACCATTGCATTTAACAAATCCGATATAGCTATCGATAAAACTAATTCCTGCAATAATATCAAAAGAAATCTGACTTTGTTATGCGCATAAATTGAATCCATTATTGGATTCCACTAAATATTCAATTGTCATCACTCCAATCCCGGTGTTGTCAACAATCATCTGGTAACATGAACTTCTGTGATACTACAAAATCACCCAAAGTAAATTTTCTCATTCATACAAAAATCTTCATTTGAAATATTTCTCCGTAAAAAACTTTTCTTTAAAGTATTTTTTCCGCCAGCTGGGATTAACTTTGTCAAGCAATAAACCTTCAAGCGCGCCTAAAGTATAAAAACATTCCCGCATGTTTGTTTTCAGGTTTTGATTTTGCGAATTATGAATCAGCCTGCTTAATACATTTGAGTAAAATGAATCACTGCTTACAAAATCGTTCAGCTCTTTGAATTCTTTTGAATACTCATAATTTTCTTTTGATAAAATTTCCGCTGATTTAATTTCTGTGTATTTTGCCATTCCTTCCTGCCACAGTTGAAACGAAAAGTATAAATAATCTTTTTCAATAAGCATTTTCTTCAATGAATCTTTAAGATTTAAATAATATTCAATTGCGGAATCAGATATATTCGTAACTTTTCTGTCATATATTTCAGCCGCTTCTATGACCAATTTTCCGTACATGTCTGAAACCTTTTCATCATCATAAGGAAAATTATAATTAAGCATCCACATTCCCGAGTTATCTTCTCCGGCAAGCCCGAGATTGTTTACGCTTGAATAATAATCCGTCCTGCTTTGCTGCAGCTGGTGAAAATGCTCATGCAGTATTGTTATAACCCACTGCATAGAATTAAGCGATGTGTTTTCGGGATTGCCCGTTACAATAGTAGGAATTCCGTCAACAGCAGGAAAAGTTGCAAGCATTTCTTTGTCGAATATCCTAGGTCTGAAGAAGATATGTCTTTCTGTAATTGAATCAAATTCAAGATACTCAAATCCTTCAGGCAGTGATTTATCATTTTCTGTAAACAGATATTCAGTTTTATCCAATACCAGAATCAAAAGAAACGGAGCAGAGCTCCAGTCTCGCCATATTTTATCATCAATAAATTCTGATATCCTCATCGCTTCTCTGATTCGTATTTTATCTTCTTTTTTAATCTCTTCAATGTTTGTATTACTTTCAAAAGCATGTGAAAAACATTCTGAAGATAACACAAACAATAGAATGTAAATAAAAAGTAATTTCATTCTCGAAATATATTTTATAAATGTTGTTTTATACGCTGAATAATTCTTTTTGATGCAGCAGCTGATAACAGCTCTCAGCTGAATTAATTTACTGTATATTAAATCATGTTGATATGTTTATTCAAATAAGTATTTTTTGTAACTTATATTGAAAAAAATCAAAACAAACAAAATTAAAAATGAGCGAAGAAATTACAAAAACCATTGTTGAGTATATTGCAAGAGGGATTGAGTTAACGGCAGTAATATTTATTGCTTGCGTTTTTATATATGCTATTATCGGAAGTCTTATAAACCTGAGAAAAAAAGATTCTTCTAAGTATAAGCATTATAAAGTAATGATAGCAAAGGTGCTGCAAACGGGACTTGAATTTCTCGTTGCTGCAGACATAATCCGGACTGTAATAGTCGATCCCACACTTGAAGCAACAATTATACTCGGAATACTTGTACTTGTAAGAACATTTCTAAGCTGGACGCTTGTTCTCGAAACAGAAGGAAAGTGGCCATGGCAGAAGTCTGACAAAGGCTCTACTGAGGTAAACGGAATTCCTTGATTTAATTTTTTATAAAGCTTGTTATGGGTAATTCAGAAGACAATCTGTATTTTTAAAACAGCTTACATATAATTTATCAAACTTATTCCGTCACGATGTTTGTATAAAATTGCTGCTTATTTCAACAGCTTCAAAAATATATTTCACTCAAAATATTTCTGTAATTAAATTTTTGTAAATAATTATTTTTCAAATAACTGATTTTCATTTTGATGTTAAACTAAAAATTAATCAAAACAATTATCCTTTAGACAGCAAAGAGTCTGAAATTACTTTATAATTATTTTTAAATGAAATTAATGATCAGAAATTTATAAATTGAGCGCATCAATTTTTTCATAATTTGTTTTATTAAATTTACTTTCAGTTAATAAACTGAATGTTTATAAATTTAAATTAAACAGTTAAAATTTTTTATATCTTTTTAGTATGGGAATATTAAACAGAATTATTTCATCAACCACTCTAAGACATTACAAAAAACGTTTCAAGAGTTGGAAGAAGAAAAAAGGAAAATCCACGGCTGTATATGATTGGGAATTACGGGATGCTCGTGACAATGCCTACATCCGCTCTTTATTAAGATATGAATTGAAAGAAAATTCAGTTTGTATAGATGTCGGCGCTCACAGAGGAGCTTTTTTGTCACAGTTTATTGAGTTTGCTCCGAATGCGAGGCACTGGGCATTTGAACCCATACCTTCGTTTGCTGAAGAGCTGCGGAAAAAATTTCCCAGCGCCGAAATTCAAAACTGCGCGCTCTCTGAAACCGAGGGTCTGACAACTTTTCTTTATATTCCCGAACTACCCGGCTGGAGCGGTCTTAAATCTCAGCCTTATCCAATCGCCGTGAAACCTCAGAATATTCAAATAACCGTCAGGAGACTTGATAACATAATTCCGCAGAATCAGATTATTTCATTTATTAAAATTGATGTGGAAGGTGCCGAACTGGAAGTACTTCGTGGAGCCGAATCACTCATAAAAAGATGTAAACCTATAATATTTTTTGAATGTGCAAAAATTCATCATACAAATTACTCAACGACTCCGGAGGAAGTTTTTGATTTTTTTAAGAAATGCGGATTAGATATTTATCTGATGGATCAAACCGGTCCATTAACTGCAAAAGAATTTATCTCTATCTATGAATCATCTCACAATTCAGGATATGACAGAAATGCCTGGGGAAATTATCTTGCAATGCCCAATAAGAAATGACTCAAGTTGTAATTATTTTCTGATAAATAATTTTTATACCTTTAAACGAAAACCGCGCCAAATGCGAACGGAGAAATTTCCAAAATGCTGAAAATAATTTATTCCCTATATGAACAGAATATTATTACACACTGTCATCTTCGAAAAAACACTTACATCAGTCGGACAGCTAATAATAACATTATCCAAGTAAAAGATTTAAATAACCGCTAAAGAAACTCTTCTTGAATGCTGCTGCATTTTTAAAAACTGAATCCGTATATGGAGCAGTTCATATATCTAAGTGAACAGATTATAGTGGCAGCTTATGGCTTTTCGCATATTGCTCTGATTACTTTGCGCTGTTGTTAAGCGATGAGTGCGAACTTTTAACTGTCGTTGATTGGAGTTGAAAATAATTTACATAATTTAGTCTTAGAATAAAACATTAATTGAAATTTTTAACTAATATGTATAAATTTTAACTGGAAAAATAAAAAGGAAAGTAAAAATAAACACACTCTGATCCGTTTTAAAAGGAAAACTGGGTATGATATCTTAAATGAAAAAAGTAAATTCATTTCATTTTAAATTTCAAATGTGAGTGAAATGGCAGAGTTGTAAGCGGATGAGAGTAAAATTAAATGAATGATAAATGGAGGTCGGTAGTTGTCGAAGCATTGAGCAGAAGCTTTTCTCCTACTTTTACATTAAAAACAAAACTGACGTTGACATTATTCGGACAAAATGGGATGCGCTTTATCAAAAATACATCGGTACATTTGACTCGACTAAGCACCGCATTTAAAAATTAAAATACAGTGATTGATAAAAATGATTACTTCAATTAGAATGAATGAAAGAAATGGATGAATATTATTTCTTAAAAGCAACACTTACTGTTCCTACAAAGATTTTATTGACTTCAAAACAAATTACAGACAATATGAAAAAAATAATTTCAGAGAATACTTCGACATCAACACGACTAACGGTATTATAACATTTCAAGAAATAAACATTAAACAACATCTTGATAGACAATATAACATCCGCTGAAATGGTATTGCCAAAAGCGAAGATCACAAACTTCGATAACGCTTATGTGCTGCATTTAACTTTCTTTTTTCAAATTACAAACTGCTTTCGGCAACTCCCAAACCGTTATACTAAAAAAAACATCCAACAGTAAACAATGACTCACTCTGCTGAAATATATATCCCTGCATCTGAAACGGAAAAATATTTTATGAGAAGCATTTGGCGGCTTCAGGGATTTTATCAGCAAAAACAGACAGAGACAATACTGCCAAAGGGAACAGTTGAATTAATTTTTAATCTTTCAGATAAAATCACATATTTAAATCCTGGTGTTGGCGTGAGAACGACTTTGCCTAACTCCTTTATTAACGGTATTAATTTTAAACCATTTCGATTATTAAAAAAAGGACAACAACTATTCTTGGGAATTCAACTAAATGTCATTAGTCTAAAAGCTTTATTTAATATACCCGCAAAGGAATTTAATGATGCAGTTGTTGAAAGTTCGCTAATATGTAAATCATTAGACGGTTTACATCTTCAATTGTTTTTTGAAAAATCATTTAAAGCGCAAGTAAAGATTATAAAGAAATGGCTCTATCACAAAATTTCAATTTCAAAACATTTTTCTACCATACAAAAAATTCACAATTGGTTCTATTGCCAAAATATTAGTGCCTTAAAAGTAAAAGAACTCAGTAATAAAGTTTGTATTTCACAAAGACAATTAAGACGGCTATCAACCGAATGGTTAGGCATGAACACGGAAACTTTTATTCTATATAACAAATATGTTTCATCTCTGAAACTTCTGCACAATTCTGATTTATCGCTTACACAAATTGGCATAGAAGCCGGGTATTACGATCAATCGCATTTTATCCGGGAATTCAAATCTTACACAAATATTACACCTAAAGAATATCAGCTATCCGTTAAAGGCATTCCCGGTCATATCTTTGAATAAAAATTAAATGTCCGGATTATACAATTTTTTGGATTTTCAATTCCAGATTTTTGTCTAAAATTTAAAACATTTCCGTAATGATTTACAAATTCTCAACAATTGAAAAAATACTTCTTGCAAACGATGTTATTCCACATCCGTTTGCCGATGCTTCATTTTCTGTAGGGCTTGGTTTTGCATTGGGTAGTGCAGTGAAACTAAAAATTACTGACCAGCTTTCTATGGAATTTAAAGATGTTGTTGCAATTGCAAGAGCAGCCAATGTCAGCGAACCGGGGACAGAGTTAATACTTGATTGTTTAGATGCATTAGGTTACGCTCATAAAAAAGGTGATCAATATGCATTTACGAAAAGAGGATTTAAATGCCTGTCTCCAGATTCCCCACAAAATTTCAGGTACTTTATTTTGTTCTGCGATTATCTGTATAAGGGATACCTCAAATTAGATGAAACCATCCGGCTTGGCAAAAGAGCTCATTCAAATATGCTGGAAGAAATGACGGATTATGAATGGGAATTGTTTTCAAGGGCGATGATAGATATTTCAAGAACTAATTACAAAGAAGTTGCTGGAAAAATACCGATTGCAAAAAGCGCTCAGAAAATGTTAGACCTCGGCGGATCGCACGGATTATACAGTATTGAGCTTTGCAAACGAAACCCCAATTTAAAATCAACTATTGTTGACCTGCCACCTGTTAAAAAATATGCCGACGAATGCATCGCACAGCATAACGCAAGTAATAACGTTTCATTTCTTGCCTCAGATTTTATGAAGGACGAACTTCCAAAAAGTAATGATGTCATTCTTGCATTCAACATTATTCATGGACTTAATCCGTCAGAGAATGAAGCACTTGCTAAAAAAGTTTTCCTTTCTCTTAACAACGGAGGAATCTATGCAATACTTGACCAGATAAAAGGTATAGGAGGCAGTTCCCAAATGTCAAAAGCCACCACTTCATATATGGCTTTGAATTTACTGCATCAGGCTGGCGGAAAAACTTATTCTAAAAATGAGGTGGACACATTCACACAAAAAGCTGGTTTCAAAAATACTGTTCTAAAAAAATTAAATGCCCCCGGTTTTGGTGTAATTATTTGCATTAAATAATTGGTAATCTGTGAATAATTTTCATCTTTGACTCAAGTAAGATGAATAGTTCTGTGAATAAAAAGGTATTGCCACAACCTGTCACGCCTAAGCGGGAAGCGGGGGTGACGAACTACTATGATACTTTTGTTCTGCATTCAACTTTAATTTTTCAAATCAGCACAGCCATCGGCAATATACAAACCGCTATGGGCAATGCTATTTGACGACAGTGCAGACATGAAACGATAGTTCTTAAACTAAACAGACGACAACAATTTTGACCAGTGGACAGACATATAAATACGACCAATTCGGACAGTTTCGGCTGACTGACTTGCCGACACAGCTTGTCCCGATACTTCGGGAACAGCCCAACGCTTCGTGCTTTAATTTTTTTGCCCCCGCACAAAATATTTTGAATTGCGGAGCAATCACGAACACCGTTAAAAATAAACATGGAGTAAGTAAATTCTTTGGCTGCCCGCAAACGGCACATTTGCAAGTCGCCCAAGCCGACCCTCAACCCAAGCTTGCAAAAGATCCGTTTTTGCCAACGCTTTATTTTAATTCCGATATTTGACTTTTATGGCAGAAGCAAAAGCAAGAATAAAAATCAATAAACTTTTAGAGGAAGCTGGTTGGCGTTTCTTTGACGACAATGGTTTGCCTGCCAATATCATTTTGGAGAGCAATACCAAAATAACGCAGCAGCAATTGGACGAGTTTGGCGACGACTTTGAGAAAACCACAAACGGCTTTATTGACTACTTGCTTTTGGACGATAAGGGTTTTCCGTTCATTGTTTTGGAGGCGAAGAAGGAAGAAATAAATCCTTTGACAGCCAAAGAACAGGCAAGGAAATATGCAACGTCACAAAAGTGCCGTTTCGTAATTCTTAGCAATGGCAATCAACATTTCCTTTGGGATTTGCAAAGAGGAAATCCAAACATCATTTCAAAATTTCCGACACCTGAAACAATTGTTGGCTACACTTCATTTCAACCCAATCCGAATTCTTTAATCAGCGAAATTATTTCGGAAGATTACATCATCAAAACACAAAAGCCCGATTACGATAAAGACCCAAGGTGGATTGATGAATCACAACGAAAAAGCTTTTTGGAGGACAACAAACTTCGTTTGTTGAGAAAGTATCAGGTGAGAGCCATTGAACGGATTCAGGAAGAAGTGAAAGTGGGCAAAGACCGATTCCTTTTTGAAATGGCTACTGGCACAGGAAAAACTTTGACGGCAGCAGCCGTCATAAAACTTTTTTTGCGGACAGGAAATGCAAGACGGGTTTTATTTTTAGTTGACCGTTTGGAATTAGAAGACCAGGCATGGAAAAATTTTGTTGCCTATTTGAAGAACGATTATCAATGCTGTATTTACAAAGAGAACCGTGACGACTGGAGGAAAAACGAGATTGTAGTTTCTACCGTTCAATCATTTTTATTCAAGAACAAATACAAACGGGTTTTTTCACCGGCTGATTTTGATTTAGTGATTTCAGACGAAGCACACCGCAGCATTGGAGGAAACAGCCGTGCAGTGTTTGAATATTTCATTGGTTACAAATTGGGTTTGACAGCAACACCAAAAGATTATCTGAAAAAGATTGACCCGGATAAACTGAATGCTCAAGACCCAAGAGAATTGGAAAGAAGAATGTTGTTGGACACCTACACAACCTTCGGTTGTGCAGATGGCATACCAACTTACCAATACTCTTTGCTTCATGGAGTGAAGGATGGCTTTCTTGTGAACCCGATTGTAGCGGATGCAAGAACCGAAATCACAACTCAACTTCTTTCTGATGAAGGTTACAGCGTTACAACTACAAGTGAAGAAGGAAAAGACGAAGAAGAAATTTTCAGTCACAGCGATTTTGAAAAGAAATTTTTTTCGGAAAACACCAACAGAATTTTCTGCAATACTTTTTTGAAGAACGCTTTGCCCGACCCTGTGACCGGTGAAATCGGAAAGACAATTGTGTTTTGTATAAGTCAGAATCATGCTGCCAAGATTACCCAAATACTTAATGAGTTTGCTGACCAGATGTTTCCGAATAAATATCAATCTGACTTTGCCATTCAGGTTACTTCAAGAGTTCAGGATGCACAGCAGTTCACTATCAATTTTGCGAACAACAATCTAAGCGGTTCAGGAAACTTCAATCCACTTTACAAAACAAGCAAGACGAGAGTTTGTGTAACCGTTGGCATGATGACAACAGGTTACGATTGTGAGGACTTGCTGAATGTTTGTTTGATGCGGCCAATTTTTTCACCTACTGACTTTATTCAAATCAAAGGCAGAGGAACACGGAAGCATAATTTCCTGAAACAACTTTTGGATAAGGAACTTGCATCCGCCTTAGGCGGACAAGCCGACAAAAAGAATTTTAAACTCTTTGACTTCTTTGCCAACTGCGAATACTTTGAAACAGAATTCAACTATGATGAAGTATTGAAACTTCCACCGAAAGGTGAAGGCAACAGGGGCGGTGGAGAACGACCACAAACCTATCAAACTTTTGACAGCACCAAGCAAGATCCATTGAAAACAATGCAGGTGAAAGAAATCGGTTTGGAGGGAATGAAGATTGACCGAATGTATTTTGATCGCTTTGAAGAAAAAGTAAAAGACGATAAAGAAGTGCAGAAGATGATTGAGAAAAGAGATTTAGAAGCGATTGAAAAATATATTCTGCAAAACATTTTTGAGAAGCCCGAAGATTTTTACAACCTCACTAAATTGCAAACGGCAGCGAAAGTTGACAGGCGTTTAACGCTTCGTGAAATCATTGAAAAGATGTTTGGCTTTATTCCTTACTTCAAAAGCAAGGATGAATTATTGGAAGATGAGTTTGAAAAATTTGACAGCCGCTATTTGCCAGACGAACATATATTTTACTACGCAAAAAATTATTTCAAGAGCTACATAACCGACAAAGATTTTCGTGACATTATTGAGAAACAAGAATTCGCTTTGCTCAACAACAACCCAAACGGAGATGTGTTTCGCAAGCTCACACCTGAGTTGCGAACACTCATTCCGCAATACATAAAAGAGAACATTCAAATAAACCAGTTTAACGTATGATAAAGAAAATAATAAAGAATCCGAAAGATTCAAATATTTATAGCAACAATAGCAAGGTGAATGATACGACTCCTAAGGGGTCGCATATTACGGCTCATTGCATTTTTTATAAATATTAAATCCCTTCGGGATTAATAATAAACAGATAACGATGGCGGGAACATTTTCACAGATATACATTCAGGTTGTTTTTGCAGTGCAAAACAGGGATTGCATGATTCATTCATCCTGGGAGGAAGAATTGTATAAATACATTTCCGGCATTTTAAGAAATAAAGAACAAAAAATGTTAGCCATTAATGGAATGCAAGACCATATTCATTTTTTCATCGGAATGAAACCATCGTGCTGTTTGTCTGATTTGGTTAGAGAAGTAAAAAAATCATCAAACGATTTTATCAAAGAAAAATAGTTTTCAAAATTTAAATTTAATTGGCAGGAAGGTTATGGTGCGTTTTCTTACAGTCATTCGCAAATTGATTCAGTGATAAAGTATATCATCAATCAGAAAGAGCATCATAAGAAGCAAACCTTCAAAGAAGAATATTTAGATTTTTTGAAAATGTTTGAAATAGAATTTAAAGACGAATATTTATTCAAATGGATAGAATAGAGTATCCAAAGGATTCAGATGTTTATACAAATCACGATAATATATGTCATTTGACCTTGAAAGGGTCTGATGCTTATAGAAAATCAATTGCCGCAAATTATGCGACCCCGAAGGGGTCGTATGTTATGGATGACGCTATTTTCTATAAACATCAAATCCCTTCGGGATTATTACAAACCGTATTCCCGACAGAAAATTCATTATCATAGTTCATACGACCCCGAAGGGGTCGAATATTATTGCTGATATTTTTTTCTAAAAACATTGAATCCCTTCGGGATTAAAAACAAAAAACAATAAATGCTTGACAACGAAACCAAACGAAGAATAGACACAGCCCGTGATATACTGGTAGGCAAAGTGCCCGACCCGAAAAGTCAGGTGGAGCAAATAACCATTGCGCTTATTTACAAGTTCATGGATGATATGGACAAGGAAGCCGTTTCATTCGGAGGCAAGCCAACTTTTTTTGCCCAGCCAAAACCAACAGGCAACGAGAGTTTAGATAATGAGTTGAAAGATTTTCCGAAATACAGTTGGACTAAAATTTTTGACTCAAAACTTGGCGGACACGAAATGCTTTCGCTTTACAGCGAAGCATTGCTGAAACTGAATCTCAATCCGAACATTCCCAAATTGTTCCGTGACATTTTCAAAAACGCTTACCTTCCCTATCGTGACCCCGAAACTTTGAAATTGTTTTTAAAAACAATCAATGAATTTCATTACGACCACAGCGAAAAGTTAGGCGATGCTTTTGAATACCTGCTTTCCATCATGGGTTCACAAGGCGATGCAGGGCAATTCAGAACGCCCCGGCACATTATTGATTTCATTGTAGAAGTCATGCAGCCTAAGAAAACAGAAACCATTTGCGACCCTGCATGTGGCACAGCAGGTTTTTTAATTTCTTCTTACAAACACATTCTGAAAGAGAACACTAAAAAAACCAAAGGCGATTTACTTACGCCTGACAACAGAAAAAAGATGATGCAGAATTTTGTGGGCTATGATATTTCGCCTGACATGGTTCGCCTGAGTTTGGTGAATTTGTATTTGCATGGCTTCACTACACCAAGCATTTACGAATACGATACGCTTACGAGTGAAGACAGATGGAATGAATATTTTGATGTGATAATTGCCAACCCGCCTTTTATGACACCGAAGGGTGGAATAAAGCCGCACAAAAAATTTACAGTTCAGGCAAACCGCAGCGAAGTGTTGTTTGTAGATTACATAGCCGAACACATACACCCAAGCACTGGCAGAGCAGGTATTATTGTGCCCGAAGGAATTATTTTCCAAAGTGCAACGGCTTACAAGGCATTGCGGAAAATGCTGGTTGACAAAAATTATTTGTATGCAGTGGTGAGTTTGCCTGCAGGTGTTTTCAATCCTTACAGCGGAGTAAAAACTTCCATTTTGCTGATGGATAAAACCCTTGCAAAAAAGACGGACAAGATTTTGTTTGTAAAAATTGAGAATGATGGTTTTGATTTAGGAGCACAACGCAGAGAGATTGATAAAAATGATTTGCCTGAAGCATTAAACATTTTACAGCAATACAAAGAGGCATTATTGAATAATTCATCTAATGCCGAAATTGAAATGTTGTTAAAGAACCCGAAGGATTCAAATGTTGATAGAAAGGCGGAATCATTTAGCAATCTGAATCCGAAGGATTCAAATGTTGATAGAAATGATATTGAAGGTAATAATACGACTCCTTCGGAGTCGAACCAAACCAACCAAACATCTGCTATAAACATTAAATCCCTTCGGGATTCTCAAGCTCTGCTGGTAGAAAAGAAAAAGATTGGAGAGAAAGACGATTACAATTTATCTGTTGACCGTTATCGTGAAAATGGAAATGCCAAGCAAAGTCATTTTGAAATGGTGAGGTTGGGAGAAATTGTTGATTTGGTTAGAGGAATAACTTTCGGAAAGAAAGACCAACTTGATATTGAAACAGATGATTCAATCAGAGTTGCTACAACAAAAGCAGCACAAGAAAATGGAATCGTTGCAGAGGATTTGTATTTCATTCCAAAGAAGTTTGTAAAAAGTGATGAAAAATATTTGAAAGAAGGAGACATTCTAATTTCAACTGCTAACAGTTTGAATTTGCTTGGTAGAACAACCTTTGTTTCAAAGTTGAATTATCAATGTTCGTTTGGTGCGTTTATGAGTTTGATAAGAACAAAAAATGAGAAGGTTTTACCGACTTTTCTTTTCTATTGTTTGAGAACCCAAAATGCAAAAACATATTTTGAAGTTAATGCAAACACAACAACCAATATTTCAAACTTGTCATTTAATGCTTTGAATGATTTTGAAATCCCCCTCCCCCCAATCTCCATCCAACAACAAATCGTTTCCAAAATAGAGCAATATCAAGCCATCATCAACGGAGCAAAGCAGGTAGTAGAAAACTACAAACCACAAATTGAAATAAAAGAAGAATGGGAAATGGTGGAGTTGAAAGAAGTATTGGAAAAGATAAATGACAATATCAATCCTCAATCATTCAAAGGAAAAGTAAACTATGTTGGATTAGAAAACATTGAAAGCAATTCGGGTTCATTGGTTGGAAATATTGAAACAGATTATTCTGAAATCAAAAGTGCAAAGACAAGATTTGCTGTAGGTGATATTCTTTATGGAAAGTTACGACCCAATCTCAATAAAGTTTTACTGACAACTTTTGAGGGAATTGCATCAACCGACATTTTTGTTTTGAGAGAACGAGAAGGAATTTCAAATGCAAACTTTTATTCGTCTTATTTGAGAAGTGAAAAATTCAATTCAGAAGTTCTCACTGGCTTGAAGGGTGCACAGTTGCCAAGAGTTGGCTTTGAACATTTTTCTGACATTCTAATTCCCCTACCTTCAATTCAAGAACAAGAAGGAATTGTAAAGCAGATTGAGCAAGAGCAGGAAATCATCAACGGCAACAAAAGACTCATCGCCCTTTACGAGCAAAAAATAAAAGACGAAATAAATAAGTTGTGGAAGCAACCTGCTTCCGCTGAAGCTTCGGCAGGCATGGAGCCAAAGGAATATGCATAATCTTGCACTTAAAAAAATTAAAACACCCGATACGCAAGCCATGACAATGCAGACAGTAAACACATACCGACACGACAACCGGACGACTGAAAAAGAAGCACATGCCCATAACAAGGTATTGCCACAACCTGTCCCACCTAAGCGGGATGCGGGGGTGACGAACTACTATGATACTTTTGTTCTGCATTCAACTTTAATTTTTCAAATCAGCTCAGCCATCGGCAATATACAAACCGCTATGGGCAACTTTAAGGCGACTATTGCAAAATGATAATGCCATCTGACAAAGAGTATATTCAAACAAAGCGAATCATACTTGGTACAGACAAGATGAAACCAGAATTTGTCCCTCTTGCAGAGTGGATAGACAAAACCTATAACGTAAAAACAATTAACATTATTTACGACACTTTAGGCGGCAAGATACCAAGAATTCAAATTTGTTTTGAATTTGAGAAAGAGAAGAACAAATTTTTAACTCATGACATCTCATATTTTGACAAAGAAAAACAAAAGGCAATTGGACAAAAATTTAGTGAAATAATAAAACAAAATGGACTTTCAAAAAGTAATAACTCGATTTCAAATTTATTCGGACTAAAGCAAAATGGAGTTTATTTAACTGACAACGTATTTGTTATTTATGGAGCTTTTGAACCTGTTGCAAAACTTGAGGCGACATATAAAATAACTCAAAAGCATACAGACAAATTTATTAAGTCATTTGACAATAAAGATATTTGGACATTATCTATCGGTTTTACTAATCCAACTTTTTTTATGTTTACTAACGAAAAGGTTAAAGAATATGACAAGCCAGAAATAAAATCAATATGGGCTGACAAATATTATGAATTTATAAAACCTTTTGACGAGTTCAATTATTTCAAAAGAGATAATATTCAGGTCCTAATTGACAGCAAAGAAAATTTTGACAAGAACTACGAAAGTAATTGGTATTACTATTATAAATGACACTAAAAGCGAAACATACATCGGTACAGCCAAAAGTTTTCCGAAATATCGTGAAGCTGAGTTGATATGCTTCTAAGGAATATTTGTACTTAGCAGAAATCCGATTTATCAATGAGCTATGGAACAAAAATCCTCCACTGCTTAAAACTATAAAACAGTTAGCGGACCGATTGTCTATTTAAACAACAAACTTTAAACGGAATGAAGAGAAAGGATATTATATTATTAATTGGACAAAAGGGCAGCGGGAAATCTTTTATTGGGAAAATCCTTGAAAAGGAATTTGGAATAAAATTTGTTCGTGTTGAGGATTGGGCAAAACAAATCAAGAGAAACAGAGAGGTTGATAATGAATCTTATCTGAAGCAAGTCTTTTTGGAAATAGAAAAAGGAGTCAGACAAATTTCAAAAGGTGTTGACAATCTTGTTTTTGAGTCGACTGGGTTAACTGTATATTTCGACATCATGCTCAAAAAGTTAAAACAGGACTTTAAAGTAACAACAATTGGTGTATATGCAAACCCTAAAACTTGTTTAGAAAGAATTAATAATAGAGATCAGGCAATTCATATTAATGTTTCAGATAACCAAGTATTAATGATTAATGAAAAGGTAAGAGAAAGAAATTTTAATACAGACTTCTTAATAAAGAATGAAAATAAGACTGTAAAAGAATTGATAGATGAACTTAAAAATATTGTTGCCATGACATTAAATACTACGATTGAGAAAAAGTCCGATGCCGATAATGATTATGTTAAATAATCAAAAGATAGTAAATAATTGAAAACAAAATTAATAATTGAAATAAAATAATTTAAAACTCATTTCAGCGGTAAATTAATATTAAAATCAACAATAGTTGGGAAAAATATAATTAAGAAACAAATTAAATCAAATGTTATGAAAATTTGAACAAAATATTGTGATAACAGTTAAAACTTCAATTAACAACTTAACAGAAAGGGAAGATCAAAAAAATTGTTGTACACATATCAATTCATAAACTATACAACAATAATATAAATAGTTAAAGTTATATCGGTAAACCAACTACAATAACAATTTTAATGCTTTGATTGGAAACTGTCTCTAACTATCGTAATAATGAACTTGCAAATAAAATATCAAAAGGTCTTGTGCCTCAATAAAGCAACAATAATATTTAATCTTCTTAAATAATGACGCTGCAAAGCAATGGCAACAAACCGGATAGAAATCTCAAGTTCACGATAATAACCAATACTAAGTTTTGTAAAAATTTCAAGCACATATAAACCGCTTCTAAAAGGAAAACTTTTATAGATAGGATACATAATATGTTTCAGCAGTACATACAGGAGAATGAATTGGATAAAGCAATAACTACAGCATAAGATAAGAAATATAAGGAATCAAACTAAGAGATTTAGTAATACTTTAAAAACATGCGCAGAAAACTATCTGAACTGACTCAAAGAGAATTTTTTTACTTATAAACTAAGGAGAAAATGACTACTTTAGTTCTGTAAGAGGAAATAGAAACTTACAAAACGATTTAAATGAATTGACGGAAAAGCATATATTTAAGACAAGGTAAATGAATCTCACAAAATTTTTCAGGAAGAGTTTAAAGACTACAGAATAGTATTAATCATAACTTTTATGAGATAATATTTATGAATCATAATTATATACGATTTTATCTTACAATTAAGCTGGTAGTTTTCTATTTAATTCTGCAAACTCCTGATTTATTCTCACAACTATCCGCTGAGAAAATCTACGAAAGGAATTCACCGGCAGTTGTGCTCATTAACACCTATGACGAATATGGTAAAGCATTAAGTACTGGCAGCGGATGTCAGCTCAACGAAGAGGGGCTTATAGTTACAAATTATCATGTTATAGTAGGTGCTTACTCTGCAGATTTAATTTTCAGCGATCAAACGAAATACAAAGTTAAGTATGTTTATGCATTTGATAAAGATTACGATTTAGCTTTACTAAAACACTTTGGCAAGAAAAAAGATCATGTAAAAATTGCAGCTTCCGATAATGTTAAAGTTGGTGAAGTATGTTATGCAATTGGTTCTCCAAAAGGATTTCAGAATACTCTTTCCAATGGATTAATTAGTAATATTCATAAATATGAAAATGACTATGTTTTACAAATTTCAAATCCGATTTCACCGGGCAGCAGCGGAGGAGGGTTATTTAATGAAAACGGTTACCTTATTGGAATAACATATGCTACTCTTAAAGATGGTCAAAACATAAATTTTGCAATACCTTCAGAGTATTTGACTGAATTAATGGAGAAGTCTTTCACACAGACAACATTAAGCGAGTTTCAAGTTATGATTGGAGGAAGCGCTGTCTTATATCCCAAGATAGATGAAAACAATAAAAAGAAAGATAGTCCTCCGGAACAAAAGGATGAGAATGAACAAATGGAAATCGACGAAACAGATAATTTCGACTTCGACCGGGGGTATTCGTATGATTTAGGCGGAAGATATATTTTTATGTCGTCAGCTCTTAATAAGGAAGTACCTTCTTATATCGAATTCAAAAAGGGTTTCTCTGCTACTTTCTCTTATTGGTTCAGCAAATACGGAGGATTGGGTATTACATATCAGAAGCATGACGTTATAAACAAGAATACCGGCACAAAGATAAATCTGCGTTTGTATAAAGGGGAATTTATGATCAGAACATCAGAACACCCATTGAGAATGCTTATGGGATTTGGTATCGGGCTTGCAAACTCCGATTTTCAAAATGGAGAAGATGATGCAGAGATTGTAATTGGGACTTCGGTTAACCAATTCACTGCATCAGCAAATCTTGGAATCGAATATATGATAATGAACAGGGTATCAATTTCTGTCTCTTCACCTGTTGATTACATTCTTGTAAACGACACAAAAGGTTTGGGAGTGATCTTCTTTTCTCCCTCGATGGGATTTAATGTAGTATTTTAAAAGACCAACGTTGCATGTATGAAATTTGATTTCGGATTCGAAATTGAAATTACTCAAGCATTTAAAGATAGTTGTAGTAACATTTTGTTGGATAAAATCTTAAATGCATATTACTTTCGTTCATTGATTAAAAAAAAACATTTAACAAAAAGTAAAAACCATGCAAACAAGTTGACATTTTATTTCGATTACATTTCCTCTTCATGCCGTGTTAAATTTTTTCCGTTAACCCCTTGTTAACAAACTTCCCGATACGCAAAAAAATTATCAAATATGAAGTTTTCCAAAATTTCTTAATGAAAAAATATTTAGATAAATAAAATTATTTCCAATATGAGTAAGCGCTAAAAAAAATCCATGTAAGTATTGATTTCAAGCGAACATATATTTTAATTTGGAAAAACTGCCGCAATATCGAAATTAAATATGCACTTTTCAGACTTTCAAAAAGCAAATGTCTGATGTATTTTCATTCAAATGAATAATCTCCGGTATTAACATGCTGAATGATAAAATAGTAAACAACAGAAAGCAAATCGCGCAGTTTATTTTGCTGATGTTTATCACGGGTTTAATGCTGTATATTTGCTGGCTCATGCTTAAGCCTTTCATTTCTATTTTGTTATGGTCAGCAATACTTGTAATAATTTTCCATCCTTTGTACAAAAAGCTGATGAAAAAAACCGGCAAGCATACTTTAAGCGCGCTGGGAACAATTGCAATATCGCTGCTTACATTTATCATTCCTCTCTTTTTGATATCGGCAGCAGTAGTAAATGAACTTGCCGGATTTACCAGCATCACCATCGAAGAAATTAATCAAATCATTAATGATCCCGGTCACGGTATGCTTGGCCGTTTTTACAATTATTTAAACAGCTTTGTTAATCTCGGACAGATTTTAAAACCCGAAGACATAAAAGCATTTATCTCCAAAGCAAGCGAAATCATACTGTCGGCTTCTTGGTATCTTGTCGAAGGAATTTTCGGAATGTTTGTAGGAATTTTATTTGCAATTTTCTGTATGTATTATCTTTTCCGTGACGGTGAAAATATAGTAAATGATCTTCCCAACATACTGCCCGTCGATAACGATCAGGCAGAAGAGCTGATACTTAAAACTTCCGGCATTATTAACGCAACAATAAGAGGATCGCTTTCTGTTGCCGTACTTCAGGGTACTTTAGCCGCTCTGATTTTCTGGCTTTTGGGAATCCCTTCATTTATTCTGCTCGGATCACTTGTCATGTTATTTTCGCTGATACCTACGGGAGGTACGGCATTTATCACCGTTCCAGTAATTTTAATTCTGCTTGCATCCGGCGAATATGTTAAAGCAATCGTACTGGCAGCTTATGCTTCGCTTGTAATAGGTATGGTGGACAACTTCCTTCTTCCCAAACTCATCAAGAACAGTACTAAGATGAATGAAATCTTTGTATTCTTCAGTGTCGTTGGAGGACTTCAACTTTTCGGAATACTTGGAATCTTCATGGGTCCCATTATACTTGCAATTGCCTTCGGACTGCTGACTCTTTTTAAAGGTGAAAAAATCAGAAAAGACAGCGTTTCAATTCAATGAAAGATTTTTCCTCTTGTGAAACAAATAACTTTGTCATTCGAAGAAATGCACTTTCCCGTTATCGAGTTCGTAAACTCCGCCTACAATTTTTATTTCGTCTTTTTCTTCCATCTCTTTAAGTATAGGGCTGTTCTTTCTAATGTTATCAATGGTAAGCAAAACATTTTCATCCGTAACTTTCTTTACGAATTCTTTATTCTTGGAAGATCTATTTTCCATCTTTGCAGAAACACTGTCAACTGCAGGTTCGATTTTTGAAAGCAGTTCGGTAATGTTTCCAAGTTTAACCGAATCAATTGCAGATTTTACGGCACCGCACTGAGAATGTCCGAGTACTATAACGAGCTTTGATCCGGAAACCTTACATCCATATTCCATGCTTCCAAGAATGTCAGGATTAACAATATTTCCTGCAACTCTCGCAACGAACACATCGCCAATACTTAGATCAAATATTGATTCGACAGGAACTCTAGAATCGAGACATGACAATATCACTGCTGCAGGATATTGGCTGTTCTCTGATTTTACAATCTGACTCGTATAATCAACTCTCGTCATCTTTCCTTTCGAAAATCTGTCATTTCGAACTTTAAGAGAATCAAGTATTTGCTTTGGAGTCAAAGCTGCTTGAAGTTCTTCCGTAATCACGTATGTTCTTGCTTCCTCTTCAGTTTTCTTTTCGTTGCAGGAAACAAAAAAAAGACATAGTACTGTCAATAGATAAATTGTTTTCATGGCATTTATATTTTTAGTTTATATAGTTCGAGTTTGAAATTGATAATCTGAAATTCCATTCCCTTTTTGTGGAAGAAAATATATAACCTTAACTCTTAATAAAATGAAAAGACTGGAAACATGATTGAAATTAAAATAAGAATTTATTAACCGAGAGAAAAATCAGAAGCATAAAGTACAGTAATATTCACATCTTAAAATCTGTTATGAAAAATTCTTTACTGAAATTTCATTAATATTGTTATGCTTTGATATGATGCATTAAGAAATTGAACACTATCCAAAAAGCCCTTTTCCGATTCTTTGAAGTATTTCATAGGCTTCACCGAAAGTTGTCGGTTTTTTATCCGAAGGTAAACCAAATTTTTCAGTAAGCATTCCAAGCAGAGCTAATGCAGGCGGAGTCAGTGGTATTTTGGAAACTTCCGGACTGAAGGGTCCGTGTGATTCCGGATTTGGCGGAACGAACTGCGGAGTTGTTTCGGGCCAGTCGCACAATTGTCTCGGCACATCGAGATTTACCGCATTGGTTATATCTCGGGCATTCTCATCGCGGGCAGTCAGTTGATTAAGATTATATTTCCTGCAAAGCGTTGCAATTACAGCAGCGTGATGCATTTCATCGTTTATTACCGTTCCGGCTTTTGTCCAGGCAGAAACAGCAATTGCCGGCACTCTTAATCCTAATCTGTCAAAAGTAAATCCCATTTCGGGATTCTCGAGCTTTGAGGGCGGAACGGCAGAAGGAGGAGGCACGTGATCGTATGTTCCTCCATGCTCGTCAAACGTAACCAGCAGCATTGTGTTTAATGCATTCGATCCTGACTGAGAAGCGCTTGTTCGTATTGCCGAATATACATCATGCAAAAGTTTTTCGCCGGCTCTAACGTCATCTTCTGCACCGACAGTTATTTTCTCTCCGTCCGGTCCGGTAAATTCAAATGAAGCTACCGGCGGATGCATGTCATTATGATTGAAAATCAGACGCGGTTCGATAAAAGAATAAGCTGGGAGTTTTCCTGTCGCAGCATCTTCATAAAATTTTTTCATTCCGAAAAACCGGGTTTTCCAGAAAGGTTTTAAAGCTTGCATATTTATAAAGCCTGTAAGCGAAACCACCTGACTTTCATCAAAATAAACAGCCCATGAAATTCCCGCATCTTCAAGTCTGTTAAAAATTGTAGGACCGGTATTTTTCTCCCATTTAAGATAACTGTCAGGTCCGCCGTCATTTGTAACAAACCCGGAAGAAGTGGAAGCATTGAAGAATGACCTGTTGCAAAATGTCTGTGAAGGAACAGCGCAAAACCAATTATCATAAACTGCAAAACTTCTTGCAAGCATGCTTGTAACCGGCAGCATTTCAGGACTGAATGAACCCATTATAACTTCATATTCTTTCCTATCGGGATGCTTGCCCTGAGTTGCAACATAATTATTAATATAATCTTTTACAAAACCCTTCATGTCTGCAGGAGCGTCTGCAGGTGGTGTATTGAACGGAGCTTTCATTTTTCGAAAATCAAGAAACTCATTTCCAGGAGGATCCACGGTACCAAACAACTGCGTGTTAACGTGTGGATATTCTTCACCCGGATCAGGCGTCGGACTTCTCATTATCCGGTCAGTCCAACCCGAATAAACATGAGCAGAAATATTTCCTTCCGGAGATGGATTACTGTAATTACCTCCTGCAAGTCCGTTAAAGCTTTGTCCTGTGGGTACATTATCTGGCGAATAAAGATATCCAAGCATATTATCGAAAGAACGGTTTTCAAACATTAACACTACGAGGTGATCGAAACCAGGTTTTTCGGGTACAGGAAGTGAAGAAATTGCTTTTATTTTATTTTCGGAAAAGGTATCACGAACGTTTATGCCTGCTCCAGCTGCTGCTGCCGCAGATAGCTTTAGAAAATTTCGACGTGAAACAGGTTTGGATTTTTTTGCATTGCCGGTAAAAGATTTACCTGAAGATGTATTGAGATTTTTTTTATCCATAATTAAATATTTCTTAATGATAAGGAACTCTCCGCCACAAACGGCGGGATATCTTTTTAAAAATAGTTTTGCTTGTTCTGATTTATGTTTTTGTTTTTTTTCTTTTGATTTACCTTGTTCTTTAAAATAGTTTGTACTTGTATTTTTATCACTAAATTTACTTACAGTGTTTACAAAATATCCATCATTCCAGAATTCACCTTTCCGAGTTGCTATTTTAAATCCGAATGTAGTTTGAATATTTTTATTGCTGTGATACTTTTGACAGCAGTTACTATTTTTGTTTCGCTATATGCAGGAACTGATTGAGTTTAGAGATGTACAAAATTATAATCTTTTCCTATTTTTAATAAACATATCTCGAAACGTAAAGAAATCTCGAAACATATCTCTTAAAAGTTTGATCTATTGTTTCCTTGAATACTACTATACGATATTTGATTGACATAAAAAATGATTCACTAAAAAGAAATTTTATGAGAATTATGGATAAACTCGCTTTTTGGCATTTAAAAACATATGAAAAAATTTAGCCTCAAGTGATAGACGGATTGCCTCATAAAAAATGTAACCATGGCATAGATCAAAAATAGGTCGTTGCCTCAAAAAGAATGTAACCATGGCATCGATCAAAAATAGGTCGTTGCCTCAAAAAGAATGTAACCGTAATATTCAGTAAAAAATGGTTACATCAATGAGTAAAAATTCGCAGATAGAGTATTTATTATCGATTAATTGATTTACAAAAACCGAAAGAAGTAAATTGTATTCCTTCCAATACCGGTGTCATGAGAGAAGCCTCGCCTGCCAAAAGCGGACGAGGTCACCAGTAGCAAAAATAAAATTTTAAGTTGAAAAATGTTAAATGGTAATCAATAAATTATATTGAAATAAAATCTATGTAATTTGTAATTCGTTATTCGTAACTTATAACTGTGTTTCTATAGGTATTGTTATCTTAAATAATTTAGATTTTTTAATTTAAATTTATTCACAATGAAACTGACTTTATCGAAAACAGTTTTAGCCGTAATACTCTTATTCGGATTTACGGAAAATCTTAAGAGTCAATACCCTCCGGCTCAAGGACCACCTCCGGTTTCCGGTGAACCAATCATAAGAGAGATTCCCACTTTCATTGTAAATAATCTCATAAATAACATGCTCAGGGATTCCATCGTGCCTGAAATAAACGCCAGCATTGCAGCTGAAGATCCTCCCGTAAGCATTAATGTCAGCTTTACACTTGAACAAAGGAAGCCGCACATGAGTGAAACTCGATTTACCGATCGTCCCAATGAAAAAATAGTCACCGTTCCATATAAAGTAGATTTTAAACTTGACATTAATAACTTCCCAGACAGGCATATACTTCAGAATATCGAAGTAAATTTTTCTTGTAATAACTGGTTTACTAATTCCGGAACGATTCAGGTAAATCTGCATGCCGAGAGACCATTTCTCGGAGGACCTTCATTTACGGAGCAAGCGATAAATTTTTTTCTGGGAAACTGGCTGACTCCGCTCATTGACAGTAAAATTAGAAATGAGCTGCCGCCCGGGCTCAGAAAGAATCTGCCTCTTGAACTTTTTCATAATGAATGCAACTGTCTGAGTGTTGTCGCTGAAGGAGCCGCACCGGCATTTAAAGACAGTTTCATACAATATCAGAAAAAACCGCTTCGCAAAAAAGAAATTCTTTCTACGGTTAATTCAATTCAGATAACTGTTGACAGCATTAAACGACTGCCTACGGTAAATTTGGAAACGGGAGAAATTTTATATGATTCTGTTGAAAATTTAACAGTTGAATTTTATGCCAATCACAGCGCAAAGACATTTAATGTTAACGGCATAACTGAAGGTCAGAAAATAAAACTCCCTTCAATCAGCATTTCGGTTATAAAACCGGGTGTATCAGGTTCTCTGATTTTAATTGCAAACATAACACAGGCAAATGACAGAAGGAATACCAGGTTTGCTGTATTCAAATCCACACAGAATTTCGGTATTGGCGAGCAGAAGCTGATTATTCAAAAATCATTCACCCAGCCTCCGAAAAGACTTCCCAGCGGTGATATGTCGAAACCTTTAGAAATATTCATGGATGCATATGAAATTACTGTTTCCATTAAATCATCCGGCTTGGATAAAATTAAGATGAAGTAAGGAAATTAAAATTCTTCAATCGAAAATCATTTAACGTCTGGACAACATATTGAAACGGGTTTTTAGACTACACGGAATAGTTTCTGAACGCTTACAACGACTCTTTGAAAACGTTCTGGAAAGTTAGACTGTTTAATATCAGAATTAATTTTCAATTACATTCTATAAAAAGGGCAACCATAAGAGTTGCCCATACAATTATATTCCATTAAAAGGGGCAACCACAAGAGTTGCCCATACAATTACATTCCATAAATAAATCTCTATTATTAAGAGATAATTTGTGCAATCTGTTTATTCAGTGATTCAGAAATATCACGGCAAAACAGCAGACACAAAATTTGCAGCATTATTTTCTGCAATTATACCATCGCTTCCGTCAATGATTTCATCTCCGTTTAAATCTGTTAAAAGATATCCGGTATTGAAAGTTGCCGCGTCATTATCAACCAACAATCCGTCTGCTCCGTCAACAATTAAATCCTGATTTACATCTCCGCCGAAGAATCTGTAAGTTCCAGCTACTAAAGTCTGATTACTGCCGTATGCCTGTGAAGATGAAGATGTAAAATCAAAATTCAGCGTACTCGCAGTCCAGACTTCACCGCCTGCTTTACTCCACGTTCTGATACTGTTTCTGTGAATTACTTCTAAGAAATATGCATCTCCATTTCTCAGCTGCGGATTTGTCATCATAAGTGCAACATTACCCGTAATGTCCGTCTTACCTTGAGCAATATCTACAATCATGTATGGTGAAACAGTTTTCCTTACATTGACTTTTAAAGTATCTCCAATCGAACCGAATCCTTCTATCATTGCAGTAAGACTGAGGGCTGTCAACTGATCTCCCGACATTTTCACTATTCTGCCGGAATTACCCACTGCCCATCCAACAGCGCATCCTCCTTCAGAAGCCATATCAATGTCATTATATACGCTGCCCGTTTGCGTATATGCAATAGCCCAGTTCATACCCTGATTTATCGAAATATATATATTGGTATTGAATGCAGTCGCCCACCATGTTTGGCCAAATCCCTCAAGTCCTGAAGTTGTTGCTGCCGGTGCTGTTGCCGGCATATAACTTAAACCGCTGCTTACAGTTGAGACAAGCCCGGTTCCTCCTGCAAGTCCCTGAACGTAATTATTGAAATGAAGAGCATAAGAGCTTGCGACACCAGGTGTAGGAATTCCTGACCAGCTCATACCGTAATTGCTTGACATATAAACTTTAGTAGAATTCGTACCATACCACATATATTTATCCATCACCATAAATGAATTATTCCATCCTGCTTCCGAACCGATCTGAGTCGGTTCAGTTGCCATCCTTGACCAGCTGTTTCCATTGTCTGTAGTTTTCAGAATCGTCCATTTACCGCCTACAGGATCTCCGGCTGCATAACCTTCGGGCTCTGATGTCATTAGAATTGTATTTATAAATCCGCCGGACTGAGTAAATACCGGTGTCCATGTAGTACCGCCGTTTGTTGTTTTGTATATAAATGTCGAACCGGGAGTTGTCGTACAAAAAGCTGTATCAGCATCGATGCCGTAAATGTTATAAACATCACCTGTTACTCCTGAGCCCATGGCAGAAATCCATGTAGCGCCTCCGTCGGTAGTTTTCAGTATTGTTGCGCTGGCTCCGCAAACCCAGCATACTTTTGAATTTAAAGCATGGACTGAATAAAAAGTGCTTGTAACTCCGGAACTCTGAGGTGTCCAGTCATAAGAACTGGTTGGACAAATCGGAATTGAAATAATATCTGTTTGTGTACATCCGCAATCATCATCTACATTGCAGTTACAGTAACATGTATCCAATAACATATTTGTTCCGTTGAACGGAGCTTTGTACGTTATGCCTGATACGGTAACTTTTCCGGCTCCTCCTTTTACGCTGTCAAGCAGTTCCTGAAGTCTTGTCTTTTGATTTTGTTGTGCGGGAGGTTTCCGGTTTACCGGAGGTAATTTCTGCCAGGATTGATTTCCCGTCCTTAAAAAATTATTTATAGTCGCAGTATCTGTGAGTTGCGGTTCGAAAGTATAACTGACACTATTCCCTGAAAATACCCTGTTTGTATATCCTGTAACAGTATTTCCGTTAGACTGCGGACCCATTTTATCTTTTAGCTTATCAGTTACTGATTTATCGGGACCTGCGCCGTCAGGGTCTCTTTCAGACCAGCAGGATACAAATTTTACATGAACGTTTTTCAGAGTGTCAAATCCGGGCGGGACATTATGCAGACTGTCTCCTGTACCGAAACCTCTGTATCTTATTCCTCCCCATTTAAATCCTTTTCCCGTTCCCCAGCCGTGACAGCCGATGATAATAGTATCTCCGTTTTTTGCTTTTGCAAGGCAGTCGCTAAGACTACCACCTATGTGAATCTCATCACCGTCATTCATATTCTGTCTTACCCACCCTTCGAGATTACTCAAGAATCCGTTATCATTTGGATCCGAATCTATACAAATAAGTTTTCTGGCATTTACGTCCTGTAAACTTGAATTGATAAATAAAAATACAAACACGATAAAATAAATAAATTTATTTTTCATAATGCTATGGGTTTTAAATTAAAAAATATTTTTTAAAGTAAGAGTATTATGCTGTTGATGTATCTCCGGTTATTCCCGCTTGAAAATGCTCCTGTTTAAGTTTAAAATTTATTATTTCTTAAACATGCAATCTTATGATGTGTATATTAATTCTAAATAGCCATCAGGCTGAGTGTATTTGAGAATTTTATATCTAAATTCTCAAAGAATGATGCTTTAATTCGTACTTTCAATTGTCGTCTTGCCTAATTTAGTAATTTCAAATGATTAAATCAAAATGAATTCTTGAAATTATGCTTCAAACATATTTTTGCCGATTTATCATTTATCTTATAAAAAATGAGTTTAAATTGTTAAAGATAAAACTTATCAAAGATTTTTTACTAAAAAGTTTTGTTTATTTGATTTTTAGTATTGAATATTACTTAAAAAATTTCTTGTCAGGATAAATAAGATCAGCAATCACAGTAAAAATTTTGTCGGATACACCTCCCTGCAATCCGAATTCATTGACGGAAACGATTATCATCGCATTAAGCTCAGGATGGTATCCCATCGTAGTATTGTATCCGGTTATTCCTCCGTTATGTCCGATGAATCCTCCAAGAGAAAAAATTCCCAATCCGTATTTTAAAAAATCTCTCACACCGGTATTAACAAACTTAAGCCTCTCTCCCTGCATTTTCTTGCTTACCATTGTTCCTTTTGCCAACGCTTCTCCGTAAATTTTCAAATCATCAAGATCCGAAATCATACAGCCCGCCGCCCAAGTAATGCTTGGATCAATTACTGTAACATCAGTAGTCTCACCTGTAATCGTATCCTTCATGTATCCATGACTGAATTGACCTTCCATTTCTGAAGTTAAAGGATAGCTGGTATTGATCAATCCAAGAGGCTTGATAATCCTGTTGTTGATTTCATCTTCGATTTTATTGCCGGTAATTTTCTCAATCATCATTCCGAGAATATTATAATTACCGTTTGAATATCGCCACCCGGTCCCGGGATCAAAATATGGTTTTCGGTCAATCACAACTTGTAAAAAATCATCAGGCGTAAATGTGTTCTTTCTTTGATAAAAAAAACTCTGATTTGCCAAAGGATCATCGAGATAATCAACAAGTCCGCTTGTCATATCGAGAATCTGTCTGATGGTAATATTCTGCGAGTTTGGTACTTCAGGATAATATTTTGACAGCGGGTCATCGAGCCCCAGCTTTCCTTCGTCGGCAAGCTGAAGTATAACGGTTGCAACAAATGTTTTGGTAATGCTTCCTATTCTGATTTTATCATCGAATTTCCTTTCGGCTCCGGTTTTCAGATCAGCTTTGCCAACGGCTTTTTTATAAGTGAATTCGGGTGTCCAAATTCCGACAACTATTCCCGGAACTTTATCGGCTTCATAAAGAGAGTCTATGGTATTGCTTAATTTTTTTTCAAGTAGCTTAGCATTTTTTTGTGCCGTAGTTTCACTTGCAAAAATAAATAAAACAAAAATTATTGCAGACAAATAAAGTCTTAAAGAATAAAATAACTTCTGAGTTTTATTTGTATTTTGTGATGACATCTTGATGAAAATTAAGGATTTCATTTAGCGTAAAATTTTATTTACAAATTAATACTTAATTTTGAAATATAAAACAAGAATTTTTTTTAAAGCAGAAATATTAAATAAGTTCATCTCCATTTTTTGAAAAAGGAAAAAGTGCAAAAGCAAATTGAGTCTCATACCATAACAGAAATCAAGCTGACTGAGGAGTTAAGATCCTTAGCAAGTTATTCAGGGAGGCTGATTAAATAATAAAAGCCCGAAGATGATTAATGAGATGTATCCGAAGACATACAAAAAACTCTACAACCTATACAAACCTGCAAACTGGATTATGTTAATTATTTATGGGATTAAGTTGTAGTAGAAAATGTTATCGGATTTAATTTCTTATGCTGTTATCTGATTAATATCATCTTCTTCGTCTCAATGAAATCTTCGGCTTCGAGTTTGTAGAAATAAATCCCGCTGGACAAATTCATTCCATCGAAGCTTACCTTATACGTTCCTGCATTTTGCTCTCCATCAACTAATATTGCTATCTCGCGGCTTAGTAAATCAAATACTGTGAGTTTTATCAATCCGCTTTTGAGCAAATTGTATTCTATCATTGTTGTTGGATTGAACGGATTGGGATAATTTTGTCCGAGGTAATAATTTTCGGGAACTGAAGTTTCGGCATTGTTTACAAAAACAGGACTTCCTGCATTCACCCATGAAGTATAAATAAGGCTTGCTATAAAGTGCGATGCGTTATTAAATAATATTTTTGTAAAATTTCCTGCAAGCTGCCAGTAAAGTTGATAATAATTTGTATTATAGTTTTGTGCAATTGCATGTGCAATACTGTCATACTTCAGAACAGAATCAACATATATGTAATTATTGTAAAGGAAATTAAAAACGAACTGATTAATATTTGAAACATAAACTGCATTTTCAAAATTATATGTAATATAGGCAGAGTCGCGATTGATAAGTTGAGTCTCATATCTTGAATGAACCCCGTTTTGATTTGTGTACTGTCCGTCATAGTTTCTTGTAATGTGCAGAGGTTGGTGCCCGTCTCCAATGTAGTGTCCGAGATCCGCTGCATGAAGCATTGCTTTTTGAAAATTATGGAGCTGAAAATATTTTTTTACCGAATCGGTCGTTGCTATTATAGAAAATGGCAAGATGCCATTGTCATATACAAAGCTGATTCCGTGTATAGCGATAAGAGAATCTAAACTTTGCGGAATTCTCCCCGTTGAATTAAATTCAGGATAATTATCGATATCGATATAATGCCTTGCGGCTTCATTTGTATCGGTATTTCTTCTGTAATCTGCGTCTGATGAATGCGCTGCAAGTGAATCAGCCCAATTAAGAAAACTCATGGAAGGCGGAAAAGAGATTGTCGATCTTCGGTTAATTATCTTATGCCCGGAACTTCCCCAGCCGTAAATAAAAATTATGCCGGTTAATAAAAGTAAAAATATTTTTCGCTTAGGATTAATTTCGTGTATATAAAAATTATATAAAGTACATGCAATTTATCTCACTTAGGTTGAACAGCGCTATATAGCTGCCTGGTTTTTGCGGACCTAAAAGGTTTACAAAATGATTTCAACTTAAGTTATCTCAATGGTTTTATTTTTATGTAATACAAAATAGAATTATAAATGTTTATAATAAAGTATTTTAGTAGAGGTGCAAAATCTTTCTCTGTAAACGAAAAAAATATTTCTCTTTTACACAAAGTTTGCAAAGGAACGCAGAAAATTCATATAACTTGAAAATGAAACGTGCCATATTTTAATATAGCGGAATGTATCTTAATCTATCTTCATTAATGAATTAAAATATATTCTATATTAATTCATAAATATGTAATTTGATTTCTAAAAAAATTAGATTTAAACATCAATAATTTTTATGCCTGCTAAAACTGTAATATTTTTATTTACTGATATCGAAGGCAGTACCAAACTTGCGCAAAAATATCCGGATATATATCAAACTATCTTAGAAAGGCATGATTCAGTATTAAAAAAAAATATTGAAGACAATAAAGGATTTGTGTTTAAACATATCGGCGATTCGGTTTGTGCAAGTTTTGATTCGGATGAAAATGCTATTAATGCGGCTGTACTTATTCAGAAAAATCTAAAAACCGAATTTAATGATGATTATGAAATCAAAGTCAGAATGGGTTTGCATAAAGGTGAAGCCGAATATCTCAACGGAGACTACATCGGCTATGTAACACTTAGTCGTGTACAGCGATTGATGTCAATTGCACATGGAGGGCAGATACTCATTTCAAAAGATATTTATAACAACATTAAAAATTTAGATAACAAATATGTTATCAAGGATTTCGGTTTAAGAAAATTAAAGGATATCATAATTCCTGAACATATTTACCAGCTTTCCACTGAAGAATTGCAATCTGAATTTCCTCCGATTGTTTCTCTCCATGCAAGGCAGAATAATCTCCCCGCGGAGGTATCGGGTTTTATCGGGCGGGAAAAAGAAATTTCCGAAATTAAACATATTTTTTCAAAGACACGTTTATTATCGCTTATTGGTCCGGGTGGAACCGGCAAGACAAGATTGGCAATTAAGGTTGCATCCGAACTGATAGATGAATTCGAAAATGGAATTTGGCTGCTCGAGCTTTCACCGATCATAAATCCCGAAATTGTCATAAAAGAATTGTTAAACGTTCTTGGATTAAAAGAAGAAGGCGGAGTTGATTCTTTAGAAACGGTAAAAGCTTTCCTGAAAGATAAAAAAATGATTTTACTTTTTGATAACAGTGAACACCTGCTCGAAAAATGCGGCACGATAGTTCAAAATCTTCTTTCATTTTGTCAGGGAGTAAAAATAATTTCCACAAGCAGAGAACCCTTTAATATCCCGGGAGAAATTATTTACCGGGTTCCTCCGCTTTCCATACCGGGTAAATTAAAGGACGAATCTTTCGAAAGTCTTTCGGAATATGAATCCGTGAAGTTGTTTTTAAACCGTGCATCTTCCATAAATTCCAAATTTGAATTAACCGGAAAAAATATCCACTCCGTTGCAAAGCTATGCAAACATCTCGACGGAATTCCGCTGGCCATCGAACTTGCCGCAAAAAGAATTAGCGTTTTAACCGTTGAAAAAATTTATGAACGGCTTTCGGACAGATTTAAATTACTTACAGTCGGAAGCTCAACGGCGCATCCGCGACAGAAAACACTTCGTGCACTTATTGATTGGAGTTATGATCTGCTAAGCTTTAAGGAGCAGCGATTGTTTCAATGCCTTTCAGTATTTCAGGGCGGATGGACACTTGAAGCGGCTGAATTAATCTGCAGTGATGAAAATTACGACGATTCGGAAATAATGGATTTGTTAAACGGTTTACTCGATAAATCGCTGATTTTTTATACAGATGAAAATGGAATGAGAAGGTTTAATATGCTCGAAACTATCAAAGTATATGCAATGGAAAAGCTTACCGATAAAGCAAATGTCTTTGATAAAAAAATTCACTATTACGTGAAATTAACGGATTCGAATTTACAATTTCAAAACGGAATGGAAAGATACGAGTGGGTGAAAATAATTAAATCCGAAATTGATAATATACGAATATGTATTGACAAAGCTTTGGAGCTTTCTCTCGCTGAAGCTGCAGAGCTTTCGTTAAACACCTATGAGTACTGGCAGGAGAAAGGTCATTTTTCGGAAGGACTGGAAACGCTTACTAAAGTTCTTGAATCGGGTATTTCTTTTGATGAACTTACACAGGCAAAACTTATGGAAAAGCTATCACAGCTTTGTAATTGTACAGGCAAGTCGGACCTGTTTGAAAAATATGCCCGTGAATCTTTGGTCATCTATGAAAAATATGATTATAAGGAAGGAATGATTTTATCACTTAATCTTCTTGGATTCAAATCATTTTTAGAATCTGATAATGCAAGCGCTATTAATTTTTTTGAACAAGCCTTGGCGCTATGCAATGAAATTAACTCGAAGAACAAAGGAAATATTTTGCTGTCATTATCACGGGTTTATTGTAATTTTACGGATAAAACTAAAGCCATAGAGCTTTCTGAAGAAGCTCTGCTCCTGTTAAAAAAAGAAAAGTATTCCAGGGAAGAAGCTTATGCACTTATATCTTTAAGCATAATTTTATCAAGAACTTTGCAATTAATGAATATAAAAAAAGCTGTACAATATGCCGAAGAAAGTATTGCAATTTCCAAAACTTTAGATGACCGCTATCTGGATGCAATAAACCTTATCCAGCTCGGAAGCTTATATTTAATTTATCTTAACGACCTGAAAAATGCCGAATATATTTTACTTGAAGCATATAAAATAAACAAGGATTATGGTTATAAAATAAATTTATATCCGAATGAGATTTATCTCGGACATTTATATTTACTGCTTAATAAACCCGAGCAAGCCGGGAATTATTACTTTGAGTACATAAAAAGCAGGGATAAACTTGAAAGCGAATATTTTATTAAAGATATTTTCCTGGGAGCAGCGATAGCATGTTACAAAAAAAATATTTTCGATAAAGCCGCTCTGCTTTTAGGAATGTTTGATAAACTTGCAGCCGATGATAAATACAAATCCTTGCTTTATGTAAATTTTAAATTCGAAAGCGAACAATCCGAACTCAAGAGTAAGTTTGGTGAAGAAAATTTTATGAAGCATTATAATGAAGGGAAATCAATGACAATCGATGATGCAGCTAATGTTATTTTGGAATTACAGGGTTTCATGTCACTAACATAGAAATGGTTCAAGCGTTTCCGGGTGAACAATAACCTTTTTCCCGTCTCCGCTGTGTCAACTAATTTCCATTTTTCCGATACTGGATTCTTATGCATAGTTTAGTTTTTGCCTGATAAACTATTTTATATAAAAACAAAATACACAGCGGGAGAAACTATTGATGAATTTTTGGAAGGTTTTCCATCTGTACGAAAGGAACAGTTTAAGAAAGAATTCAATGAATTTGAAACATCGACTGTAAGAGACAATAATTGGGTTGGAATTAAGAATGGCAAACTTTTAAGATTAGCAATAGATAAGTATCATAAAATATATTATTGAAGTAAATCCCAGTCTTCTGAATAAATTGCAGCTTCGAACGGGGAACCTATGAAGTTGAGTTTTGTAATAAGAAAGGAGAAACAATTATGACCTGCCCGGTAGAATCCAAAGACCTTTTGTTGTTGCATTATGAAATGGAAGGTGCTTAATTTATGCTGTAGCAGAATATCTTTATGTCAATTCGTTCTCAACTTGCCCCGACTATAAATCGCCGTTTGAATTTAAAGGAAAAATTTACTCCCGTGACAATTGATGTCAGCGGAGATTTAATTGAAGATAACGAAGCGAAATTAAAAGTAATACTGGCGAGACAGTGATGGGGGTTTGGAATTTGATTTTAGATTTTTACTCTTTCCCAAGCCCAGCTTGGGAAGGCATGAATTAATAAGTGAAATATGCGGAGGATCATTTCGCAATAAGAAATTTTATTCCTAAAAAACTTTTCGCGGAAGCAGAATAACTCGGCGTGGAAATCGGAGGACATCGGAATGAATAGAATAATATATTTATTTTGACTTACTTAAATTTTAATTTAAATCAAAAATTCTTTATGACAACTATTAATCCGCAATACATCATTGATAAAAAAGGGAATAGAGTCTCTGTAGTTATTCCCGTAGCTGAATTTGAAATCATCGTGGAGGAGCTTGAAGAGCTTGAAGATATCAGACTTTACGATGAAACAAAAGCAGATAATGAATCTTCAATACCGGTTGATAAAGCATTTGAAATGATAGAAGCAAAGAGGAAAAGTAAAAAGTAGATGGCTTATCAGATTACGATAAGGAAAAGAGCAGTCAAAATCCTTGAAGATATTAATGAGCCATTCTATTCTAAAATCAAGAAAGCAGTTTATAGTCTTGCCGATAATCCACGTCCTACCGGATATAAGAAACTTAAAGGCAGAAACGGGTATCGTATTCGAGTATCTAATTACAGGATTATTTACGAAGTGTTTGATGATGTACTACTAGTAGATGTTATTACATTAGGTCATAGAAAAGATATTTATTAAAAATAATATTCAGAAATTCCATTACCACTTGAAGCATTGCATTACTATAATTTCACATTTTCTTATTCAACTTTTCTAAAAATGAAAGGGCGATGAAAAAATTTCTCTTTTTTCACAATTATATGCTACCAAATTTTAGTTTAAGTGCAGTTGGCGAGAATCACTAACAAGAATGTTGCAGCAGATGAACGTGACCTTTTCCCTTTTTTTGTTTCTTTAGGAAATCTAACAAAAATTCCGGAGCAAAGTCAGCTTCGTTATCCCAGGATATTGTATTAAATTTAATCTTAAAACTCTTGAAATATTTTTTATCATGCAATGGCAGGAATATTTTTCTTTTATCCTTAAAAATTGTTTTCTTTAAATCTATTAAGCCCGATTGACCATTATCGAATGTGAGAAATATCTTGTAATCACCACGGTAATCTGCATCAATTACATTTAGTATCATTTTATTCTATTTTTTCTATTTTATTCTAAGGGCTGAATTTTTTTTAAATGCACAATCATCTAATCCTTTCACTTCTAATAAATTACTAAACTGTGTAAACGAAAAAAATAGAAAATTTACTGTCCGCGGGCGGGTTCCAGCAAGCACTTTGAGCTTGTTGGTGACCCTCACATCGCTCGGTAAAACCAACAAAGGGAAAAAAATATGTTTACAATTGTATTTCAAAGCAAGTATGTAATTATTATTATAGAAGAAAAAAATATGAAATTCAACATAGTTTTAGAAAAGACAGAAGAGGGTGGGTACAATGTTACGGTTCCGGCTTTAGACGGATGCTTTACACAAGGTGATTCGGAAGAGTCAGCTATTTTAAATGCTAAAGAAGCAATAGAGTGTTATTTAGAAGGTCTAGAAAAAATAAATCAAATATATTCAAAACCTGATATTAAGATTAAAGAAATAGAAGTCACGATTTGAGTAAAACATTTTCCGGTAAAGAAGTGACCAAAGCCTTAAGGAGAATTGGTTATTATGTTGACCATCAAAGAGGAAGCCATATATTTATGCATAACATTTCCGAGAACAAATCCGTGATTGTCCCAAATCATAAAGAACTTAAGAAAGGAACATTAAATAATATATTGAAAAAAGTTGGAATAAGTATCGAACAATTAAAAGAGTTAATATAACTGTTTGGTGCAGGGAGGGTTCGCTCGGGAGCACCAAAACTTATTGTGTATTGGAATTTTTGGAGGGTTTTCCATCTGTACAAAAGGAACAGATCAATGATACCATAATCATCACTTTCATCTGCAACTATCTTCATTACCCGGTTACAACTTCATTCTTAACAGACTCGGAAGCAAAAGCAAGACAGGCATATATGGATTCCTTATTTAGAGTAGGGTAAGATTTTAAAAGTTGCTCGGTAGTTTCTCCCAAAGATAGTTTTTCAAGAATCAAATCTACAGGAATTCTTGTGCCTATTATAACAGGTTTTCCAAACATTATTTTTGGATTTGTTTCAATATGTTTTTTCCAGTTTATCTCCATAGACTAACTTAAAATATTTCGATATTAATTTCTATACTAAGTTTAAGAATTTTCTATTTCTGATACTTTCTCATGCCACTTTATTTTTCAAACAGCCAGTCTCTATTAATAATTTGATTTGTGCTCACTATTTTTACCGCTGTCAAGAAATCTAAACTCATCAATACTTCATAATAAAATCTTGTTAATTTGAGAGTCGTTCTGCCGTTGGAGGAGAGTGTGTTGTTGGTGACCCGAATATTTCCGTACTTATTGGAGTCTTTGAGCGGAGCGAGGGTCACTAACAAGAATGTTGCAGCAGATGAACGTGATCTTTTCCCTTTTTTTGTTTCTTTAGGAAATCTAACAAAAATTCCGGAGCAAAGTCAGCTTCGTTATCCCAGGATATAGTATTAAATTTAATCTTAAAACTCTTGAAATATTTTTTATCATGCAATGGCAGGAATATTTTTCTTTTATCCTTAAAAATTGTTTTCTTTAAATCTATTAAGCCCGATTGACCATTATCGAATTTGAGAAATATCTTTCTTTGAGTAATGCTACAACATCAAGTAATTTAAATTTTGTGTTCAATAACATTTACAATTTTAAAATTTCTATTTCTTTATATTTAATCAATTTACTGTCAAGAGTAAGAAGAGGAATCTTTTTTGAGATTGAAGTCGCTGCTATCAGGTTGTCTGCAGGATCTTTGTGAAAATTAGAAATACTATCATATGCTAAAACAATTTCTAAATCCAGATTTATTACTTGGATATTAAAAGCATTTAATGATTTCGAAATCCATTCATTAAAATGAGATTTAAGTTTTAATCTATCTTTCTTTAACAGCAGCAAAATTTCCCAGCAAGTAATAACTGAAATATATTTCTCCTGTTCAGTCTCCAATAATTTTTGATAATTCACCGGAAGATTTTCGTCATTGTTGACAAGCCAAATAAAAATGTGGGTATCTAAAAGTATCATAAAATATATTATTGAAGTAAATCCCAGTCTTCTGAAGAAATTGCAGCTTCGAACGGTCCTTCATACTTCACTACGGAACCTTTCAACTCCTCTTTTAATTTTGAGAAGTCTTCATTTCCATTTTTTTTGGAAATTACTATTTCAACTTCCTGTCCCACGTTGAAAGGAACATTTTCCACAATTATGTTATGGTTGCTCTTTACTTTTGCTTTTGTTTTGTATGTATCCATTTCTTACACTTCAAATTTCAATTTATCAAATATCCATTTTCTAAAAATCTTACAGATAATCTTTCTATAATTACGCTTTTATATCTGTTTCAAATAAAATACAAATTTCAATTCTTCAATAAAATGAATAAACTAAAAAACTACCAAGTATAGTCTCCACATTACAGTGCGTATTTTCCCGCCGATAAGAACAATTATGCATAACATTTCCGAGAACAAATCCGTGATTGTCCCAAATCATAAAGAACTTAAGAAAGGAACATTAAATAATATATTGAAAAAAGTTGGAATAAGTATCGAACAATTAAAAGAGTTAATATAACTAGGTGCAGGGAGGGTTCGCTCGGGAGCACCAAAACTTATTGTGTTGCGTATATGAAATTCAATTTTGTTTTTTTCTGCCTGCCAAATCCTTCAGACACTGCTTCAATTTCTTCAAGTCAGAGGGCTGCTTTGTAATCTTAATGTTTGTTACATTGTCACGCATTGAAGCTATGGCAAAATTGACTTTCGACCAGTCTAAAGTCCCGCCTTAGCGGGATAAATTTCATTTTTTTTAATTTGTTTCAAAAAGGTTCCTTTCAGTTAAGAAGTTCATTATACTACGAAAAATCGTAATACTTAAAATACGAAATTAACTCGTACTAACTCAAATTGAAAGTGAGCCCTTTTTGTTAATTTACCGACGGCTGGTATGCAAACTTTTTGTCACCAACAGCAAACAAGTTGAAAGTCGTGTCCTTTGAATATGCGGTCAATGATTTTGCTAATTCTGTCTTTGGCGATACGCTCAACATCGTAATCCTTATCTGCTTCAATTGAAACAGTGTCCCCACTTTGTTGTCGAAACTTTTTTGCTTTCAATCAAAGCAATCACCCATTCTGCTGCTTTTTCTCTTGATACTTGCAAAACTGTCAGCAGAGAACCAAAAGAGTAAAGTAAGTCTTGGTCAAACGATGCTCTAGGAACTGTCACAACAAATTACTTTACGCCAATGAATGATGTCTTGCTTTTGATCGTACTTATACTCACCTGTCTCCTTGCCAAAATGAATAACAGGTTGAAACTATGAAGGAAGTGCAACAAGGTCGCCAATAGCGATTTCGTTTGCGAACCGCCAAATTTGTCCAACAGTAATGCCTGCCTTTACGTTGCCTTTCTGGTAAATCTCTTGGTAAGCGTCAAAAAAGTCGTCCAGTGTCTTGAAAGATTTTAAGTCAGGTAAATCGTCCCAACCGATTGTGATAAGTTTTTCGTCAAGGCAGATTTGCTCATGTTGTCCGTGTCGTCCCGCCCTAACTGTTCAAAGTTTCATAGTTGTTTTTTTAGTTGTCTGTTCGTGATTGCACTGTCGTCAAATAATGGCTGATAACACTTAAATATACGCTATTCACTTTCCTTATTATACAAGTTTGCTATATAAGATATTTCTCGAAAATACTATATTCTTCAACCGATATTTCCCCCATCATTGATGTCAAAGCCTTTTCCCGTATGTTAGAGTCTGTGACGAAAGATTTGGTATTAGGATAAAGACTGTTGATTCAAGCGATCGTTCGATATTGTCTTTAATCAAATAACCTACATCTACAGTTTCTAAATACTTAATTTTTGATTTCATAGATTGTTAGGTTCCTTTATAAAATTAGTCAACAAATTCAATGAGTTCAATAAATGAAATTCAATCAAAACCATTGAGATTATGATATAAATCTATTCAGCTTTGTTCATCAACTCTGTCAGCGATACTAACGATTTATTAGACCATTAATAATATTTATTGTTGGAATCGTTTTTGTTACTTTTGGTTGATATGAATAACAAAAATCAATTTGAGCTTATTAAAATAAAGAGTGATGAAACGAAAACCTGTAGTCTTTTAACAGTTAAAGAAGCAAGTAATTGGGCATCTGAATACCTTGGAAAAAACATAACTCCTTCAAACATTTCTTACCTAATTCAGTATGGACGCATTCCCAAAATATCAATCAACGGAACAACACAGGTTTCAACTAAAGATTTAATTGAGTACTATAAGTCATACAATGGAAGCCGTGAGATTGAATTCAAGAACAAATTGGGCGAAGATTTGAATTGGGCTTTATCGTTTGATCAATACAAAGAAGCAGAAACAACAAAGCATGTTCATAGACTTCATCCATACAAAGGTAAATTCATTCCTCAACTTGTTGAATATTTTCTTGACGATCACACTGACGCATTTAAGAAAGAAGTTTATTTCAGGAAAAATGATATAGTGTTAGATCCGTTTAGTGGTAGCGGAACAACTGTAATTCAAGCGTGTGAATTAGGAATTCACGGAATTGGAATTGATGTTTCTGCTTTCAACACTTTGATAGGAAATTCCAAAATATCAAAGTATGACTTGCCTAATATTCAAAGTGAGATTTATAGAATTACTAATGCTCTAAAAAAATTCCTTTCACAAACTAATACAATTGAGTTCGAAGAAACATTATTAAGAGAACTCTACGATTTCAACAATAAATACTTTCCGGTACCTGATTATAAATACAAACTTCAGAATAGAGAAATAAATGAACCTGTCTATAGTAACGAGAAAGAAAAAGCATTTCTCCCCAAGTACTATAAAATTTTGAATGAATATAAGATCAAGTTAACACAGGATAAAAATGAATCTTTTTTGGATAGATGGTATTTGCAGCACATCCGTGAGGAAATACAGATTGTATTTGACGAGATTAAACAGGTAAAAGATTTAAATGTAAGAAATATTTTGAGTGTTATCCTAAGTCGAACTATAAGGTCATGTCGAGCTACTACTCATGCAGACCTTGCGACATTAAATGAGCCGATGACAACAACTTACTATTGCGCAAAACATGGAAAAATTTGCAAACCACTATTCTCTATTCTTAAGTGGTGGCAGACTTATTCAAAGGATACAATAACAAGATTGTTTCAATTTGAAAAACTAAGAACAGATTCTTTTGAGTTATTGCTTACCGGTGATAGTCGGTCAGTTGATATTTTGAATGAAGTTAAGAAACTGAATCTTGAATTTTCCAAATTGATCAAGACTCAAGGTATAAAGGGTATTTTCTCCAGTCCTCCATACGTTGGATTAATTAATTATCATGAGCAACACGCATATGCTTATGATTTGTTTGGGTTCGAACGCAAAGATGAGTTGGAGATAGGTCCTTTGTATAAAGGTCAAGGAAAAGAAGCTAAGAAAAATTATGTTGAAGGTATCTCTGCAGTGCTCAACAATTGTAAGAAATATTTTGTAAAAGATTATAATGTTTTCCTGGTGGCAAATGATAAATACAATATGTATCCGACAATCGCCGAGAATGCAGGAATGCAAATTGCAAATCAGTTTAAAAGACCTGTCCTTAACAGAACCGAGAAAGATAAAGGAGCTTATTCAGAGACAATATTTCATTTAAAAGCTAAATAAGAGGAATTCTAAGTATCGCTAAAAAAGAGAAAGTCCAAGATTTAGAAGTAGTTTTGAAAAATTGTTTAAGAAATAAGTTTCTGAATTATAATCCCGAACCCTCCTCAATGCCTTTTCATTGTAGATTACTGGGAAAAGATCGAATGGCATTATTTTCATTCATTCAATCTTTAAATACAACATTTGGAACGAGCATCTTTGAACCGGTAGCGAAAACTATTGCTTCTGCAAATTTTAAAAGTGCATCATCTCAACAAGTTGCAGGTACAAGAATAAGTTCAGAAGCCTTTGACGTAATAGAACAGATTATGCGTGGACTTACCACCGCAACTATAAAACCAAATAAGCAAAGCGAAATAGAATCAATTAGAACTGTTTGTCAGCAAGGTGATATGAAGGCCGTGAAGTTAACTAAGGTAGATATCAAACTAATATCTAAAAAAGACGAAATTTTTTTAATTGATATTAAGACAGCAAAACCTAATGCTGGTGGCTTCAAAGAGTTTAAGAGAACTCTTCTACAATGGGTTGCTGCATATCTTTCTGAAAATCCAAATGCAATTGTCCAATGTCTAATCGCTATTCCCTACAATCCATACGAGCCAAAGCCATATGAAAGATGGACAATGCAAGGAATGATTGATACAACTACAGAGTTAAAAGTTGCGAATGAGTTTTGGGATTTCCTAGGTGGCGTTGGAACATATGAACAACTTCTTGACATTTTCGAAAGAGTTGGTATCGAACTTAGACCAGAGATTGATGCGTATTTTGGGAAGTATCATGCATAGTAAAAAATATATCATAAGTCAACGAGTCAGACAGCGGGAGATTATCTAAAAAATCTAATTACTTAACCGACTGACCAAATTCTTCCTATCCTGCTGATGTAATAAAATCCTATCACTAAAATTCCCTGCAGCAGCATTGTCCCGTCTAAAATTCCATAATAGTATAAAGGCATTCTTCTTATTTTTTTGCTGCTTAGGAATATCATTGTTGTTATAAAAGAAATTGAGAATGCAAATATAAGAAACCATTGGTTTGTAATCGTGTAATGAATTACTGCGAGCGCAAAGAATAATACCAAGGCTGTTATTGAAAGCCGGATTGATTTTTGCTCGCCGATTTTTAAAGGGATTGTTCTAAGACCTTCCTGACTGTCGGCTTCTGTATCTCTGATATCAAACGGAATTGTTATTGCAAACACAAATAAAAACCGCTCGACTATAACTGCAGATAAATGAAAATCATTAAAAGTTTTTTCTGAATGAATTACCGGAAGTAAAACAGTTACTATCGCCCATGTAAATGAAATCAGAAATATTTTCAGATACGGAATCTGCCTTAGTCTGAAAATTCCTTTCGCGCCTTTTGAAAGCGGAGTTGAGTAAAACAGCGTAAGCGCAGCAATCGGCGCCAAAGTCAACAACACTTTTAGTTTAGCTTCGATTACCGCAATAATAAAACCAAGCACCGAAAAAATTACCAGTGCATAAAATTTTTTCAAATTGCCTGTAACCCATTTGTGCTTATCAGATTTTAATGCGTCTTTATTAGTCAAAATAGTAATAAGCCGGTGGAGGTTATATTCAAAAAGGATTGCAAAAAAAATTAAAAACAAATAGGGATGCCAATGCGGACTTATTCCGATCTGCACCTGCGTCGCCATTGTTAAGGCAACTCCGGCAAGAGCAATATATATGTTAGAGTTGATTAATAGTCTTAGTGCCTTCAATTATTCTTAGTTCAAATTTGTCAACTGATTTTCAATAACATGCTTCTTAACAATCTCTTGTTGCTGCAATTTATAACAACTACTTGCTTTCTTCACTTGAAATTTCTTTGGCATAAGTGATAAAGCTTCCGCTTGTCTATGCACTTACACATGATTGCTTCAGCCAATTATTTACTTTCCCTTTTCCCAAAATGCATCTGTCCATGCTGATTCATCTTCATGCTCTCTTACTTTCAATGCTGCTGCAATTTTCAAAGACTTATTTTCTGAAATATTGTCTTGCTGATAATTTAATAACTGTCTTTCTTTAAAACGAATATGCTTCTCCAATGTATCAACAAAATTTTGGGGCAAACTTTTGTCAGAAAGATTTATATTCAATCCTTCACTCATCTTGTAAATAGTTTTATGCTCCAACTCTGCATGCAATCTCAAATTGTTATCAGAAGGCAATTCACAGAAAAGAAATTCTCTTTTGAAATGCGGCAGCAATTATTTTTCAAAATAGTGAAGCGCATACTTGCTGATTCTGTCAGCTTCAATTGATTTCTTAAAACCTTCCCGCATTTCCCGGACAAGCAGAAGAGTAAAATAATTATCTCTTGAAAATTCAGCAATGGCTGCATTTCGTTTAATTGGTTTTGTTGTTTGTATTATGAGTTTTTTAAATATTACAGTTTTATCATAAATAAATTTTTATTTCGCATAGGCATAATGATTTTGCAGTAAATATAATGGATAGTGAATCAATATAAAAACATTTTAAATTATTATGAAGATAGAAACTGTTTGCAATGTGGAATAGATTGAATATCTGTCCAAAACTTTTTCATAAGCATTTGCATTATTTTAACACAAGAGTCACAAAGTTATAAAAAATCGCACAAAGTCTTTTTCTGAACACAGTTGTCGATTGTTGATTTCAAAAACTTTGCTGCCTATATGAATTTTTGAAACTTTGTTTTAAAATATAAAAAAAAGGAGCCAATCGGCTCCTTTTAGTTAACTTTAAATTTTCTGCTAATAACCTCTCGCTTCTCCCGTCAGCTTACAAACCGAATTTTACTCCGGTATTCATCTGAAATCCGTTGTTCTTAACAGATGTAGAGCCTTTTGAAATATTTGAAAGTCCAAAGCCGTACCCAAATCCAGTAAACAAGTCTATATCAGGAGCAACTCTGAATTCAACACCGCTGCCAAAGTAAAGACCTACGTCTATTGTGCTATATAACGAGCTAAAATCCTGAGTTTGTACCTGTCCGTTATTATTAATTTCTCCGTTAGCAGAAAGCTGGATACTAACAGTAGGTCCTGCTTCAAAATATGGTTTTACCTGATTCAACGGTATCTTTGCCTTGATCATAAGCGGTATTTCGATATAACTGTAACTTTCAGTATAGTTTCCGCCAAATTGATTTTGAAATGTAAAGCCTTTTAGAATGAACTTCGCACCCGGTTTTATAGATACTACTTTTGAAACACCTATATCTGCAAACCCTCCAATCGTAAAACCTGTTTTAGAATTAGTATTGAATATCGGCGTTGTACTTATGTTTGCAAGATTTATTCCTCCTTCTATACCCATACCGGTTGATTGTGAATAAATATTTGTAACGAATGACATTATTGTCATGACTAATACTGAAACAACTTTTGTGAATCTCATTTTTTTTAATTCCTTTCTTTTTTAGTTATTAATTTTTTTTATTTATTTTATTGAACTGTGTAATTTGATGTAACTTTATATGGTGAATTTCCTGCCGGAGTATTACCGGTGAAATCAAACTGCCACTGCTGACCGGCTGCAACATTGATGTATTCATTAATTGTATAGATTGAATCTTTACTGAATAAATAGTTTGGATTATTGTTTGTGATTGTATCGACAAACTGTTGTTCCTGGAAGCGGCAAACTACTCTTAAAATTTTTGCATCAGCCGAAGGTTTAAATAGAAATTCAATGCTGTTGTTTACTCCGTTTCGCTGAGATATCTGAAAATTCGCTTCTTGGTTTTGATTAGGTCCCGTAACGTTGTTGCTTTTACAACCTGTAAATGCAGCAAGTGCAAAAAGTATCAGAATGACTGCATTTTTGAAAATGTTCTTTGTTTTCATTGTTTGTTTAATTTGATTTGTTAATTAGTTTATTTATTGTGAAGAAATCACTTCTGTCAATTCCAACATAATGGTTTGTTACTGTTACTGTGTCACTTGTGAATAAATATTCATATACATTGTATTCTGGTGCATCATTAGTGAATTGCGACGAATAAGTATTTAAAATATGCCATACTCTTAAATCACCTTCCGGCTTGTAGAAAATTTCTGATGATCCTTCCAGCTGTGTTATATCACCCTTATTGCTGCTCTCCGGTGATTTGTTTTTCAATGAATACCCGGTTAATAATATTGCAAATAGAAAAGCGCAAAACGTAATGAGTCTTAAATACTTCTTAATTTTCATTTTCCCCTTTTTGATTGAGTTTTAATTTGTTTATAATTTGCCTGCATCATTTTATTTTGTTTTTTCTTTTTAATTTTCTTAATATTTTCAACTCTTCGCATTAAAATTGTCGGAAGAATTTCATTCAAACCGTTTTTGCTAATTTGTGACTTTCTGAACATGCTTAGAATGGAAGTCTTATCGAATTTATGAGTAACTAAAAATTTTTTCCGGTTGAACTTCGGTTGATTGTTGTTTTTATTCATTATATTAATTTCAAAACTTTTCAAAGTGTTATCTCGAATAATTTGTTACAAAGATATTTTTCCAAAATGCGTTCAGCAAAGATTTTTTTTTTGAAAACTAATCAATGGATTTGACAGCTTGGATATTGAAAAAGGCAGTTATTTTACTGTAAAAGCAATTTTATGAATGTAATAACTAAGCAGCGTATTTTGTGAAAAATTTAAAACTGATAAATATCTTAAAGACTTTTTCGAAAAATGAAATGAAAGATTTCGAAAAATTCATATCTTCACCTTTTTTTAACAGGGGAAGAAATTACATGCCCTTCTTTAACGAGTTAAAAAAATTCTATCCCGGTTTTGATGACGAAAAAATGACACCCGAATACATTTATTCAAATATGTATCCTGACAAGAAATTCAATAAGCAGATTCTATGGAATATGACTTCCCAAATGCTTGCAATGGCTGAAGATTTTTTAATACATGTATCGTTGAAGAAAAATAAATTCTTAAGAGAACAGCAGATTGCTGATGAATTTCTTGAGAGAAAACTTTCGGATTATCAGAATAAAAAAGTAAGTGAGATGGAAGCTGCACTTGAAAAAACGGGATTTGGCAGCAATTATTTCCGTAGCAAAACACAGCTTGCAAGCGCAAAGATAGCGAAGCTTTATCTTGAAGACACTCAGCATTTAGTTTTTGAACACATCATTAACAAAGGCGAATATGCAATACTGAATTTTATGAAAGACATTTCGGAAGTTGTTGCCGTGATTGAAGCAAGTTCCAATATGTATAATACAGAGCTGGAAACAAACCTACCATTTCAGTTTGTAAAGAGACTGCAGCTTAAAAAAGTAATTGCATTCGCTTATGAAAACAATTTCAAATATGCGCCGGTATTCGAAATGTATTATCTTTTAATAATGATGGTGCTCGAGTCTGAAAAGACGGAACATTTTTTTAAGCTCAAAAAGTTATTTGAAGAAAATTATAGTTTTTTTTCGCAGGAGGAAAAATACGGTTGGATCATTGACATAACAAATTATTGCGTGGAAAAAATAAATGCAGGCAATAGTGAATTCAGAAAAACGATTTTTGAGCTCGATAAATTCAAGCTCCGTGAAGGCATTGCGTTTCCGGGAAGATTTATGTCTAAAACTCTTTATTTGCAGATACTGGGAAACGCGCTTAAAATTAATGAAACGCAATGGGCAAAGGAGTATATCGAGACATATATTCCCAGGCTCAAGCCGTCATACCAAAAACCAATGCAGGCGCTCAGTTACGCTTGTATATATGTTTTAGAAAAAAATCACGAGAAAGTTCTTGAAAATCTGGGGAAGGTTAAATTTGTTGATGCAATTGATAAAGTATATGTAAAATCTTTTTATATAAGGACATATTATGATCTGGGTGAATATGAAATATTTTTATATCACATTGATTCAATGAAACATTTTTTAAATAAAAATAAATTTTTAGGTGAATATTTCAAAAAAACTTATTTAAAATCATTAAACTGTTTAACCAGGCTTTTACATGCCAGAGAAAAGAATGATTCGATTGAAGCCGAGCTGTTGGAAAAAACAATCAGAAGCGACAGCCAAATTCAAATGGGTGAATGGATGCTGGAGAAGATTGAGGAGATAAAGAAAGGGAAGAAATAAAAAAAGCATTTATTCTTCAAGCAGGAAAACGTTCATTCAAAAGCTCCATCATCGCCCTTCGATTGCGGTATTTCAAACGGAAAAAATCCAGAAGCAGACCAACTTCGTTAAGTCCTCCTTTGAACTTCTCAAGTTTTTTCAGATACTTCACCACTTCAATATAAACTCTTCTATCTGCAGCTGTTGCATGTTTTCTTAATGCGGCAGAATATAGTTGAATTAATTCACCCGGATATTTGTCTGCAATTTTTTCCGCGTATTGGTCAATAAACCGGATATCATTCTGACTTTTCTGAAGCAGGAGAAGTAATCTGTCATAATAGCTTTCTTCGATGAACACTTCAGCTATCGGATCTTCCATGTAGTATATTTTATTCCCGGCATCAATCCGGAGTTTCTCGAGAATTTTTTCGCATTCATTTTTCCATTCTTTATTTTTGCCGGAATAAGTTGACTTCAAAATTCTATAGTAGTCCATATCGTGAAATGCAAAAAACAATTTTTCCGACCAATTGCGGATATCCGGAATGTCTTCTTCAAGCCGTGAAATGTGAAGCAGCTTTTGCATCCACATATTTATTGTTCCGGGATGGTTTTTATTTTTAGCAATATTAATTCCTTCGTGACAAAGGTTTTTAGCTTCAGCAAAATCTTTTTTTGCAATTAGTTGGTCAACAATAATTTCTCTGAATTCAGGGTACTCAATATTTTCTTTCAATATTTTGTTGGCTTTCACATTCATATTTTTTGATCTGTAAAAATCAATTTTTGCAGAGATGAGCCGCACGATTGTGTAATGATAAGGTTCGTTTGAAATTTCAAACGATAAACGCTCATCAATGACATTCAGAAAAATCTTTTCCTGTTCTTCAGTCGTCACAAGCTCCGGCAGCAGAGCCAGAAATTCATCATCAAATCCAAAGTCGCTATATCTCTCATCCTGATACTGACGGATACAATATTCAAACAGCTGATCTTTGAGCATGGGAGGACTTTTTTTAATTGCATCCTTAAAGATGCCGAAGGAATTGTTTAGTGCATTTGATATCAAGCCCGAACTGTCATCTACCGAATTCAGTATGAGCGCTGTTTTTTCGATCAGGACTTTACAAAGAGTAATGCATTCGGAAATTTTTTTGCTTAACAGTAATTTATTAGCTTTTTCGGAAAGTTCAAATAATGAATTGCCGAGGGCTCTTGCATTTCTATAATCCACCCATCCGTTTCTGCCGGCAGCAGCTTTATAAAGATTATCAACAATTGCCGCATATTTGTCAGCAGGATTTTCATCAATTAGTTCGGCAAAGTTTGCAATAAAAGAATTTTTAAGATTTCTTTCCTTCAGAAACTCAGCGTTAAGAAAATTCTTAAGATCTTCCTTTGATACTTTTTTAAAAATGGTTTCAATTTTTTCACGGGTAGTATTGACTCTTTCGCTGCTTTTTTCAGTCTTCTGTTTTTTTAGATCCGCGGATTTTTCGGAAATTACATAAAGTACTGCGACAACATGTTTACAAATAGAATCGTCATCATAGGGACAATCACAATTCCAGTCGCTGATGGATTTACCCTCAAGTTTAACGATTACGTTGTAATTTTCGGACCCCTCAACTTCCGCCTGCCATACGCCGTCACTTAATTCCTCAATTTGAATCACATTGCCGTTTTCAAAATAATCCAGACCTCTTTCCAGAATTTGCGGGGGAATATTATCTTTAAAATTTTTAAGATTCATTCTTACAGTATCAATTTTATATTATACAAAAAGCAAAATTATTAACAGGAAAAACAAATTGAACATTTAAATAATTGTTAAGATTGTAAAATGAAAATTGCAAATTATTTGGTCACAAAAAGCAATTCATTCTCACACCAAAATATAGTTTTCAAAAAATCCAATCTCATCTACGACTTGCATTATTATCCATTAATATTATCCCAAATCCCCTGTCGTAAGCTTTTTAATACTTCAATTTTTTCCTGCAATGTTCCTGCTGATCCGACCATATATTGTGCAATTTTGGACTCTTCATTTTGGATGATACCCGTGTTCAGAATTTCTTGTATTTTGTTTTTTAGGACAATGTATTTTTTCAGAATAGTTGACATATCTCTTCCTAAAACTCTTGCAAATAGTTTTTCATCCCATCCATCGCTCATTATATCAAAATGATTTTCACAAATATAGTTGAAAAACATTTGGAAAATTACATGACAGTTTAGATTGAGAGTTACGTTCAGATTTGAATGATACAGTAGATTGAGAGTGTTCGGTTGTTGGTGACCAAAAGTTTGCAATAAGAAGGTTACAAAACCAAAAGTATAAGTGCAAACTCGTATGTTTGCTTTTAAATTTTTTTTAAACTAAGAAGTGATTAAAATTAGAAGAAGGGAGAATTGATTTTATTAGGCTTAAGGAATGGGAAGACGTAATGCAAACAGATAGCCTTAATG
>JABAQZ010000005.1 GCA_019187405.1 Ignavibacteria bacterium | reverse complement strand
CTTAAAATCAATTTGCATTCAAGCTAAAGATAAAGATTAGAATTGTCAAATGGTAAAAAATGCGATTTGTGAAAAAATGGATTTTGTTGTTTTGAGTGGTGTGGGAGAAACCGTTTAAACGGTTTCTAAAAAACGCTGCGGGAGATGTTGCATCTCTGTGCAATCGGAGGAAGAAACCGTTTAAACGGTTTCTGAAAAGCGCTGCGGGGGTGTATCACATCTCCGGACAAGGGGGCAGAAACCGTTTAAACGGTTTCTCCCCCCCCAACTCTTCTAATCACAATTTAACTGTTCTGAAATTTTTATATTCAATCCTACTTACTAATACAAACTTTTCCTGTACAATGTAATGTTTTTGATAATTTAAGTAAGAATAAAATTATGTAAGTTGGTTTCTAATAAATATTCATCTGAATAAATAATTAATTTTTTAAATCATGTCAGCTTATATTATCGTAGATATTGAAGTAAAAAATCCCAACGAATACGAAGAGTATAAAAAGTTAGCTCTTCCAACTCTTAAGCCGTTCGGCGGCAAGTATATCGTCAGAGGTGGCAAAGTAGAAATTCTTGAAGGAAACTGGAACCCAAATAGATTTGTAATCCTGGAATTTCCCGATTCAGAAAAAGCAAAAGCATGGTGGAACTCTGATGCATACACTGCCGCAAAATCAATCAGATACAGAACTGCAAATTCTAAAATGATTCTCGTTGAGGGATTAAATTAATTATTCCTACCCAGGAAAGTACAATAGAAATCAAAAACTAATTATAGTTTTCTATGAATCTATTGTCTTAAGTTTCGTTGAGATTCGGAATGTCGCTCTGCTCAACTTTTATTTTATTTAACTTATCTCTGTAATTATGTATGATATTTATCGCTCTCGGTATGTTATCAGGTAAGATTATGATTAAATCATTTTTCTTTGCATTCTTTAAAACATAATTGATGGCTTCAACTTCATCTTCGATTATCTTTACGTCTATGTCCGGCTTTTCGCTTTTTACACCTTCAAGCACAAGCTGATTTATAACGCCCTTTTCTCTGCCACGCAGGCTTTCATCTTCCCTTATTATAATGTTTGTTAACATCTTTGCTGCTGCTCTGCCCAGGTTCTTAATGTCTTCATCTCGCCTGTCACCCGTCCCGCCGATTATTCCTGTCTTAACTTTATTCGGAAGCTTTTCGACAAACTTTGACAATGCTTCCATACCCGCTGGATTATGTGCAAAGTCAACGAGCACTGTGAAATTTCCTACGTCAATAAGGTTAAGTCTGCCAGGAGTTTGAGTCTCAGACGGTACAAATGAATTCAATCCGAATTTAATATCCTCTATACTTACTCCATGTAGAATATAACTTGAAAGTGTAGCTGCTATCACATTCTGTATCATAAATGCTGCTTTGCCTCCGAATGTAAGCGGTATATTAATTACTTTCTCCACTCTTAATTTCCACTGACCTTTCAATAGAGTAATGAAATTATTCTCATAAACACAGGCAATTCCGCCCTTCTTTATATGTGCTTTGATAAACTCATTGTTTTCATCCATACTGAACAATGCTATATTTGCCTGAATTTTTTCTCTCATATTCATTACAAGCTTGTCATCTGCATTTAATACCGCATATCCTGTTTTAAAAACATTCTCTGCAACTATCGATTTTACTCGCGCCATTTCTTCAAGAGTATTTATACCTTTAAGTCCTAAATGATCTGCCGTTACATTCATTACAATCCCGATATCACATCCATCAAAACCAAGTCCCGCTCTCAATAATCCGCCTCTTGCTGTTTCCAAAACGGCTATTTCAACAGTCGGATCTCTCAAGACCATTTGCGCTGAGACTGGTCCCGTGTTATCTCCAGATTGTATCATTCGGTTTCCAATATATACCCCTTCTGTCGTTGTAAATCCAACATTCCTGCCAATGTTTTTCAGTATGTGTGCAATTAATCTCGTTGTTGTTGTCTTACCGTTGGTTCCAGTAACTGCAATGATAGGAATTCTGTATTTCTCGCCAGGTGGGAAAAGCATGTTAACAACCGGCTCTGCAACATTCCGCGGCAATCCTTCAGAAGGCGCTAAATGCATCCTGAATCCCGGAGCTGCATTTACTTCGATAATGCCTCCGCCGTTAATCATAAGGGATGTCGATAAATCAGGAGCTACTATGTCTATGCCTGCAATGTCAAGTCCTATGATTCTTGCAATTCTTTCAAACAAAAATATATTATCAGGATGAATCTCATCAGTCCTATCAATAGCCGTTCCGCCTGTGGATATATTGGCTGTGGATTTTAAATAACATACTTCGCCTTTTTTTAAAACAGTCTCGGGAGTATATCCTTTTAGCTCAAGTACTCTCATCGTCATTCCGTCAATGTTTATCTGCGTCAGGATTTTTTCGTGCCCGTAACCCCTTCTCGGATCTTTATTCACTATCTCGATCAACTCTCTGATAGTTGATCTACCATCACCTGTAACAAGCGCCGGTATTCTCTCTGCTACGGCAACTAATCGGTTATTGATTACAAGTGCTCGGAAGTCATTCCCCTGAAGCGACTTTTCGATTATTACGGTCCTTGAATACTCCTTTGCAGATTTAAATGCTCTTACCGCGCCTTCAAGACTGTTAATGTTTGCCGTAATTCCTTTACCATGATTTGAATCAAGAGGTTTTACTGCCACAGGAAATCCGAGCGAATCTATACATTCTCCAATCTCATCTTCATTTCTGATTTTATATCCCTGAGGAACGGGAATTCCCATTGTCTGAAGTAACTGCTTACATAATAATTTGTCGCTTGCAACATCTGTCGGAATAAAACCGGTTTTACAAGTAACTGTTGCCTGAATTGTTCTTTGATAAATGCCGTATCCGAGCTGAACCAATGACTGATCGTTTAATCTGATGTGCGGTATGCCTCTGTTTTGCGCTTCTTCCACTATCGAACCAGTACTAGGTCCGAATCTGACATCTTCCCTTATCTCCCTTAATTCCTGAATGTGTCCGGACAAGAGTCTTTTTAATTCATCTATTGATTTGCCTTCGGCTAAACCAAGAAAAATTTCTACTGACGCTTTCGCCGCATACTTTCCTGCTTCTTCTTCAACATAACTGAATATAACATTATAGACTCCTTCAGATTCTGCTTCCCTTGTTCTGCCAAATCCCGTTTCCATTCCAGCAAGTGTCTGCAGTTCAAGTGCAATGTGTTCGATTATATGTCCCGCCCACGTACCTTCCGATACCCTCTGCAAAAATCCTCCTTCATAACCATAACTGCATGTATGCATTACTAATCCAGGCATTATCTCTTTTATTCTTTCCGTAAATCCAAGTATTTTATCCGATGGTTTTGATTCGTAATCTTCAATATCAAGCTTCATTACAATAAGCTTCTTCCATCTGTTGCTCCAGTAATTCGCACCGCGTAATGCCCTTATTTCTAATATTTTCATTTGATGATTAAATAATATTTTTTCAGCTTATCTGCAGATAATCTCCCACTACTTCGGTAGGTTTGCGCTCATATATATCATATCTGACTCCGCTGCTTAGTATGTTTACCTGTAGACCGAGCACAGAAAACGGCTCAGATTCCTGCACCTCGGAAATTGTATTATATGTGATGCCGGATCCGTCAATAATGGTAACAGTCCCGGAACCGAGCACTTCAAGTATCCCGTTACTCCTTATGTGAACTGCAGTGTTTTCATCTATGCCGATTCCGAGATTGTTTGGATTGTATGAAACTGCAGTGATTAATCTCGTTAGCCTTGCTCTCTGTGTAAAATGCTGATCAATGATTATGTTTTTTAAAATTCCAAGACCCGGACAAAGACGAATAGAATCTTTAAGCGGCTGAACTGATGGTTCGCCTCTTACTATCATCGTCGAACTCATGCTCGCTGCTCCAGCACTTGAACCGCCAAGAACTATGCCATCCTTAATTCTTCTTTTAAGCAGTGCAAGAAATTTTGTTCCGCCAAGTATAGAACTCAATCTCATCTGATCTCCGCCAGTAAGAAATATTCCCGTCACTCCTTTTAATACCGATTCCGGATTTACCGAAACTAATTCTCTGCGTGATGTTGCTTTAAGTACCGTAACTTTCTTTATTCCGAGATTTCCAAATATTTTCCTGTATATCTCCGCAGCTGCAGCAGGAAAATCTGATGGAACGGGAACTATTAGTATGCTGGCTTTCTTACCTCCGGACATCTCTACAAATTTTCTTAATATATGCCTTTCGTTAAGCTTATCCTCAGCTCCACCAATGAGCAATATCTCGCTCCCTATCTCTTCACTGTAATGATGTTTTGTCAAATTTTATATTTCAAATTATAATTTCAATTAACACCAAAAAATTTTTGCAACAATATAATCATGCCGCCTAAACTATAAAAAAAGATTATTATTTTTAACCATCAACCGCTAACTATTAACTGCAAACTATTAACTACTAACTACTAACTACTAACTACTAACTACTAACTACTAACTACAAACTTCTCCTCTACAACTCCGCATATTCCTCCAAATCAAAAAAATCACCATACTTCGTTACCGCAAGTTCTTTCAGCGCAATGCTTGCCTGCTCTATATTAGGTGGTATCCCATGCCACTTGTAATTGTCTTCCATAAATGAAACTCCTTTACCCATCAGTGTATTTGCTATGATTACCGTTGGTTTTCCTTTGTAAGCTTTTGCTTCATCGATTGCATGAAGTATCTCTTTCATGTTGTGTCCGTCTATTTCATAAGTGTGCCAGTTAAATGCATGAAATTTTTCCTTTAACGGCTCGAGTTCTTGTACCAACTCTGTTCTGTTATCTATCTGACATTGGTTTCTGTCAACAATCATTGTCAGATTATCGGTTTTATGATGAGCCGCAGTCATAATAGCTTCCCATATCTGTCCTTCCTGAAGTTCACCGTCTCCGTTAATGCAGAAAACATAATTATCTTTTCCGTTCATTCTTAGTCCGATTGCCATTCCGACAGCAATCGATAATCCCTGTCCAAGAGATCCCGAAGCTATTTCCACACCGGGAACTCCGTGAGTCTTTGCCGGTGCAGGATGACCTTGAAGTCTTCCGTTTATTCTGCGTAATGTTCTCAGCTCTTCGACGGGTATATATCCTCTTCTTGCAAGTGTGGCATACCATACCGGCGCAATATGTCCGATTGATAGAAAAAAATAATCTCTATCGTTCATTTCTGGATTTGAACTGTCGAGCTTCATTTTATTAAAATATAATGCCGTGAATATGTCAGCCATTCCAAGCGGTCCGCCGGAATGTCCTGTCTGTGCAATTACAAGCATGTTAATTATATCCCTTCTGATTTGTCTCGCCATTTCGGAAAGTTCTTCTGCTGTTTTTAAATTTGGATTTTTACTCATTTTTTTATTTTTAAATTTAATTTTTCTTTTTAATTCCTCTTTCAATAAAATACTCTTTCAACGGTGAAATGTGTTTCATTAATATAACCAGGCACACTGCCAGATTTGTATAAATTACTGTATCCCTGCTGTCAATACTTTCGCTTAATAATCCGCTGTTGAATCCCGATAAAAAATCATAAAAAAGAAAAAAGGAAATCGGCATCAGTATCAATGAAATCACATTCGCCACGTGAATGTTTTTATAAATAAAATAAAACACCGCACAAAAAATCAGCCATATAATTATAGGAGAAAAATTTAATACCGCCATTATCCCTGCTCCTGTTGCCAATCCTCTTCCACCTTTGAATTTTATCCAAACAGAATAATTGTGTCCCAATATAAGAAATACTGCAGGTAAAATGATTTTTTCAACCCCGATTCCGGAATAACAGGCAAACCATATTGCTGGAAGAAATCCTTTTAGAAAATCAGCAATAAGCACAATTATTCCATCCAAACGCGAATTCGTTACGTCATAAGTATTTCTCGCTCCGATATTGCCGGAACCTTCTTTTATCAGATTTTTCTTGTATTTTATTTTTACAAGAATGTATGCTGTGGGAATTGAACCAATAAGATAAAATATGACACAGACCGCAAATACTGATGTCATTTAATTGATTTCATTAAGTCTTGCAACCATGATGCCTCCTTGCTTCTGATTTCCTCTCATGTAATCTTCAAGTTCTTCTGCTGAAAATTCCACCTCTTTATTTTTTAAAGAAGCATGCATCAAATATGCCTTGCCGTCTTTTTTATAAACAAATCCGGTATGAGCAACATCAAGCCCGGCAAGCGTCGATGTCAACCCTATAATATCCCCGTCTTTTAAAAGATCATAATACAATGAAATTTCTCCTTTGGGAATATAAAACATTCTTCTCTTATTAATTTCTTCTTCAACGTCATATATCCCCATGTAATTATCCGAATTTTCCATTTGCTTATATGCATCTTTGTGTGCTGTCATAAAAGTTATAATCTTGGCAAATTCTTTTCCACCGATTTCATGAGTAATGTCTTTCAATATTCCTTTTTTTTCATTGTCATATATCCAATCTGAAAAATAATGAAGTCTCGAAGGATATCCCGCATTCACTCCGTTTCTGTATCTGATTTTTTCAAGCTCTTTCTTGTAATCTTCGAAATCTGTTTTACCTGTTTTTATTAATCTTGAAAACACTATGCAGTTTTCCACAAAAGTTACACAGTCCAAACCTGTTATGTTGATTGTAAGCTCTTCGTAACCCGGATTCTCATCGAGAGTTCCTGCGACATAAGGAGTTCCGAGGAATGATTTTCCGACTTCAATTATTATTTCATTTATTGGAAGGTCCTTTAAAGTATCGCTGAATGAAGCAAGCTTTTTCTTGCACTTCATTTTTTCAAAGTCATCCGATGCAGCATTCCCGGCTTCGGGAAATAATTTAATCGAAAAAATAAATATAAAAAAAGATGTAAGTATTAATTTTAAAATTAACTTAAATTTCATTTTTATTTAATTTACGCTAACTTAAACATTATAATTTTCATTTTAAATGTGAAAAAATCTAATAAAGACAAAATTAAAATCCGCAAAGCAAAAAAATCCGATTCCAAAATTTTTTTGAAACTTGTAGATGAATTAGCCGCTTTTGAAAAATTAAACCCTCCAGACAAAAAAGGGAAAAAACAACTGCTGAAAGCTGCATTTTCCCAAAATCCAAAAATTAAAATTTTAATTTCAGAATGCGGAAGTAAAATTACCGGCTATGCAATTTACTTTTTTACATATTCCTCTTTTAAAGCCAGCAGAACACTTTATCTCGAAGATATTTTCATCCTCGAAGAATTCAGAAACCGCGGTACCGGAAAGTTGTTTTTTAAAAAACTTCTTAATATTGCTAAAAAAAATAAATGCGGAAGGATGGAATGGGTCGTGCTTGACTGGAATGAAAATGCTTTGAACTTTTATGATAAACTCGGCGCAATAGAATTATCAGACTGGAAAACTTTCAGAATTAATCTTTAATTCAATTTTTCCGGACAAATTAAATTAAACCTTTTTAATGTAACCAATGTCTTATCATAGAAATAATATGAGGAATTTATCGATTTTATTAATAATACAAATTTAATTCTTTATATTTAAATTAATATAAAACAAAAGCATATTTATTGGGTGATTTTAATTTAAATATAAACAGCGAAGATATTGAATTGATAAATTCTGTAAAAGAAGGCAACGAAAATGCATTCAACCTTCTTGTAAGGAAATATCAGAAAAAGATTTATATGGTAATTAGAAAAATGGTATTAAATCATGATGATGCCGACGATATTACGCAGGAAGTGTTCATTAAACTTTATCACTCGATAAATGAATTCAGAGGCGAATCAAAATTTTTTACTTACCTGTACAGAATGGCAATAAATTTTTCTTTAAACCACTTGTTAAGAAATAAAAAGACACTGATGAAAACAGCAAGTATTGAAAATCTTTCCATAGCTTCAAAAGACAAACAAGCTGATGAAATCATTGATGCTGAAGAAAAAACGAAGTTAATCGAAAAAGCAATCGAATCTCTTCCTGATCAGCAAAGAGCAGTGTTTAATCTCAGATATTATGAAAATCTTAGCTATGAAGACATTTCTACAATCTTAAATAAATCAATCGGAGGAATGAAAGCAAATTATTTTCACGCCGTAAAAAAAATTGAAAAATTTCTTAAAGCAAATTGTAAATTTGAATTAATTGACTGAAAGCATGAAGCAAAGATTCAAAATTGACGAACTGATCATTAACCTTCCCGATTTTGCTCTAAATAAAATCGAAGATGCCGAACTCCATAATGCAATTGAATCGGAGCTTGCCATAAATTCCGAATTCAGAAACGAATTCCGTTTAATAAAAAATACACTCGGATTTATGCAAAGTTCTGAATCTGAAGTTCCGGATGAATCATACTTCTCTGCTTTATCTGCAAGGATTATGCAAAGAATTGATAATGAATCACCGCAAAATAAAAACTTTAATATTAGTGAATTTTTGAGAAATCATCTGAAAATAATTTTACCAGCATTGTGCATTGTCATTTTAGCTTTGCTATTCATTTTAAATTCAAATAAAGACAACATATCCAATACTAAAATTACCGAGAAGACTTCAGAAAACCCGGTAATCAAATCTCCTGATATTAAAGAATCAGATAAAAAAAATTCAATACAAAAATCATTAAGCTATACCGACTCTGTTAAGTCAGAAAAGAAGAATTTAATTGTAAAGAATAGAATTAAGAAAACACCGGCAGTAATAATACCGGAAAAGGATTCTTCGGATTTTGCAATTCCAAAAATTAAAGATGAAGCTGCTGATGATATATTTGCCGATATTTTTTCAGATGAAGAAAATTTAACTGAAGAAATAGAAACAAACGGAATTGACATGTTGAATCTCGAAGCGCAAGAAGAGACGGATCCCGAAGAGGAGTTTGATGAATTAACGCCCGAAGATCAGCAGGAAATTTTAAATAATCTTATTAAATCAAAAATCTAAATGAAAAAAATTTTATTATACTCGACTGCATTAATTTTTTCTTTCTCAAGTTTTGCCTTAGCGCAAAAAGACTTCAGAGAAAATCCATCGGATGAAATCGGTAAAGTAATGAAGCAGAAACTTATGGAAAATATGAATCTTGATGAAAATACAGCAGATAAATACATGTCTCTCCATAAAGAAAATGCAAAACAGCTAAGGAGTTTAATGAAAGAGAAAAAACAGTTAATGAAATCCATTAATGATAATCCAGATGCCGCCGATATAGACGATAAATTAAATTCATTCTTTGAAATTGATGCAAAAATTATTGAACTAAGGAAAAATCATATTAATGAGTTAAAAAGTTTTCTGACTCCTCAACAAATTGCAAAGTCTATGATTTTTACAAGAAAGTTTAACAAAGAATTAAGAAATCAGTTAAAAGAAAAAAAGAGAAACAGACAAAACAATAATCCGGATAAATAAATCTGAAAGCGATAAATTATAAAATAAACTATTTAAAATTTTTTAGAATATTTCTTTATCCGATTAGTATTCCATTTAAATAATTTATATTATCCATGACAAGTAAAACATTTTTTTACAATTATTTTTACCGATCTATACCTGTTTTTACAACTCTGAATTACTATTGCTTATTTTTCCGGAATTAACAACTAACGAATACTAACTTAAGTTTAACAAATCTTTAATCAGAATAAATTTTCAAACTAAAATCTCTGATCGTCTTGATTATAATTTTATAAATCATTTGCACATGCAATAATTTGGCTTTTCTCATTTCATCATTGGAGGTAGTTATACTCCTTAAAATCAGCAAACCCCTCATTAAGCTTGAAGTCGTAATTTCTTTTATAATAACTGATATCTTAACATTTGATTTTATGTAATCTGATTATTTTTTTATATAATGATGACTGCTGGTAAGAATTTTAATCGTCGCTTCCTATTATGTTTATAGCTGTTTAATTCTTTAGAAGAAGTTCAATTTAAAAATTAAATTTTTAAGCATAAATTAACACGCTTCAAAAAACCATATTTTTTAGTCATCACTGCAAAATAAAATTGATTATTCTTATTAATATTTTTAATTTAACAATACTCAAAACAAAAGGAGGTCATCTTCCACGAACATGATTATAAAAAAGCGTTTAATCAGCAGATAAATTATTTAAACGGAAAAGTTCTGGTACTGAATCAGAATTATGAACCGCTGACAATCTGCAATGTTAGAAGAGCAATTGTACTGATATATCTTGGCAAAGCCGAAGCAATTTACTGCATTGAAGAAAAGAGAGTCAAAAGCGTACAAAGAAGTTTTGAGTATCCGAGTATCGTCCGACTTGTTTTTTTTGTAAGAGTACCTTTTAAAAAAATAATACTATCGAGGAAAAACATTCTCCGCAGAGACAACCACCGCTGCCAATATTGCGGAATCACGAGCAATCTTACCGTTGATCATGTGATGCCTAAATCAAGAGGCGGTGAAGACAGTTGGGAAAATCTTACAACAGCATGTGTTAAATGCAATAATAAAAAGGGCAACAGAACTCCTGATGAAGCAAGAATGCATCTTCTAAATATTCCGAAGAGACCTTCTCATATTACATTCATTAAAAATTTTGCAGGCAGAATCGATAATGAATGGAAACCGTATCTTTACATGTAAGCTCGTTTGTGTAATGATGCATCATTAATTGGCACATAAAGCCGAAATATTTTAAACCGCAGTTTAAACTGAAATTAATCTCCTGTCATAAAAATTATTTTGTCAAATTATAAATTATAATGGAAAAATACTTATTGTACATAAACGGTGAATTCAAAGAATCATCGGATAAAACGACTTTCGATGCGGTAAATCCGTACTCGGGCGAAGTCTTTGCTCAGATTTCAAAAGCGACTGCTGAAGATGCAAAAGATGCGGTAAGATCAGCGAGAAAAGCTTTTGACAGCGGTATCTGGAGCGAACTGCCGCGATCAGAACGCAGCAGGATCATGAAACAAATTGTAGATAAAATAAATGAAAATGCTAAACAGCTTGCAAAACTCGAAGCAATGGATTCAGGCTCGACCATAAGAAAAGCCGGAGAAGATGTTTATTTGTCCGCAAGGAGCATGAATTATTTTGCAAAGATGGCTGATGTAGATCTTGATGAAAACATTGAAGGATTATCCCGACCCGGAGTAAGTAAAAATATTTTGAGAAGAGAACCTGTTGGAGTTGCAGGTCTTATTATACCTTGGAATTTTCCGCTTAAAATGGCTGTATGGAAACTTGGTCCCGCGCTTGCAGCCGGCTGCACTGTAATTTTAAAACCCGCACAAGAAACTTCCGTTACCGCAAACGAACTTGCGCGTTTGATTGACATGACGGATATGCCCAAAGGAGTCGTGAATATTATTTCCGGAAGCGGAAGTATAATCGGTAATGAACTTGTCAATAATGCGGATGTCGATAAAATCGGATTCACGGGCTCGACCGAAGTTGGTAAAACAATCATGATTAACGCTGCAGGCAATCTGAAAAAAATTACGCTTGAATGCGGCGGCAAATCAGCAAACATAGTTCTCGATGATGCAGACATTGACATGAGCGTTGATGGCGCAGTTTATGCAGCGTTTTATCATCAAGGTCAATGCTGTGAAGGCGGGACAAGACTTCTTGTTCACGAAAAGATTTATGACGAATTTATTGCTAAACTAAAAAGCAAAGTTTCGAAAATGAAAACCGGAGATCCTATGGATAAAACTTCAGACAATGGTCCGGTAATTAACAGGAAGCAGTTTGATCTTGTAATGAATTATATTAAAGCAGGGAAAGAAGAAGGAGCAGAGGTTCTCACAGGAGGAAAATCTCCCGATGAAAGCAGACTGCTTATCGAGCCGACTGTATTTGTAAACGTAAATAATAAAATGAAAATTGCCAGAGAAGAAATATTTGGTCCTATACTGGCTGTAATAAAATTCAAAGATGATGAAGAAGCAGTAAGAATTGCAAACGATTCGATTTACGGTTTGGGTGGCGGGGTATGGTCAAGAGATGACGCGAGAGCTTTGAAAATTGCATCTGCTATGAGAACCGGTACAGTATGGATTAATGATTACCACTTGATGAATGACAGAGCTCCTTTTGGCGGGTATAAACAAAGCGGCATCGGAAGAGAATTCGGTATTGACGGAATTAAAGAATATACTGAAGCAAAGCATATACATATAGATGAAATAAAAGACTTGAATAAGAAGACTTGGTATAAAACAGTTGTACCGGACTAAGCTGCTTTGTGAATTTTATGAAACACAAAAAAATCATCTCAGGTAAAAGATGTTCACTCCGGCTGCTTGAAATTGTAAATGAAAAATACGTTGATTTATTTCATGAGCTTTTCAATGAGCAGGAAATTTATGATTTTCTAAATCATGAATACACAGCCAATAATACAAAGCCCAAAATAAGAAAATGGATTAAATCAAAAATCGGAAATCCCTGTGAAGTATGGTACATCATCAGAGCAGGATTGAAACCTGCAGGATACATTTGCTTTAAATGGAGAAAACATTATGATGAAGCCTGTGAGATTTCAACTGCCATTGCCAAAAATTTCAGAGGAAACCTAATCGGATATGAATCTTCAAAGTTATTATTGGAATACATTAAGGGATTAAAAAAGTTTAAGTTCATTGCGGGTTATTATTACATAACAAATAAAATTGCTGAAAGAAATTTACGAAAACTTGGTTTTAAAAAGGCAGACAATCTTCATAAAATAATTACAAAAGAATTTTACGGAAACTCGGATGCCGGCAGCAGCGATATCATATACCATCTGATGGTAATTAAACAAAAATAATAAATAATGGACATTCGAAAAAAATCGGTATTAATATTGGGAGGATGGGGGCTTGTAGGTTCGGCAGTTGCCAGAAAAATTATGGAAGATAAACCCGGAAAGATAATCTTAACATCGTTAAAGAAGGAAGAATCGGAAAGTATCTGTGAAGAACTTAGAAAACAGTATAAGAAGCAAAAAGGATTTTTTCAGCCTTGGTGGGGTAACATATTCGTCAGGAATGAATTCAAAGACATGCCGAGGGAAAAGTATTTGAATGATCCGATAAAAAGAAAGCTTGTGCTTCACGACATCATAAATGAAATGAATGATGAAATGCTTAAAGCCTCTTCATTTTATAAATTGATAGAAAAGTACAAACCTGAAATTGTAATTGACTGCATAAACACATCCACTGCAATTGCTTATCAGGATCTATATCATGCTTATCAGGAGATCATTGATAAGTTTAAACATCCAGAGTCATACAGTTTTGATGCGCTTAATGCTTCAGTTGAAAAAATGATGTGCGTTTCTTATATACCTCAGCTTATCAGGCATGTTCAGATACTTTTTCATACAATGGTAAAATTCAAAACAGGTTATTACTTCAAAATCGGGACAAGCGGGACAGGCGGCATGGGACTGAACATACCTTATACTCACAGCGAGGAAAAGCCTTCAAGAGTTTTGTTGAGCAAGTCATCACTTGCCGGCGCTCAGACTCTGTTGATGTTTTTGATGGCGAGAACTCCCGGAGGTCCGATGGTAAAGGAAATAAAACCTACTGGATCGATAGCTTGGAAAAATATCGGTTATGGTGAAATTAAAAAGCGTGGAATACCGATACCTTTATATAAAACTGATGCCGATAAAACGGTGAAACTAAAGGATAAGTTTACAAAACATTCCGGAATACAATTCAAAAAGAAAGGTAATCTAAAAACTGTTTTTATTGACACGGGAGAAAACGGAATTTTTTCAAAAGCCGAATATGAGACTATCACTACTGCCGGACAGATGGAATTTGTTACTCCCGAAGAAATAGCAGAAAATGTGGTAAGAGAATTAAAAGGTGGAAATACAGGATCTGATATCATCAATGCCCTTGATATGTCGGTTATGGAACCTACATATCGCGCCGGATTTATGAGAAGCAATGCTCTCGAAAAACTGGAAAATCTCGAAAAGAAAAATAAGACAAATTCTGTTGCATTCGAAATGCTCGGACCACCAAAACTTTCAAAATTACTTTTTGAGGCACATTTAATTAGACTTATTTATAAAGATTTCAATAATTATATTGCACAAGTTCCGGAAAAAATTTCAAAAACAATTTTTGATTATCTTAAAAATAATCACGGGATAAGAGATGAGATTGTATCAATAGGAATACCGGTTTTATATCCCGACGGTAAAAGTATTTTAAGAGGTCCGGAAATAAAGATCCCTTCTTTTGCCGAAGGAGATAACATTAAGATTACGCGGGATAAAATTAATAAATGGGCTGATGAAGGATGGTTTGATCTCAGAAAAGAAAACTGGAAGAAATGGCAGCGGAGATTCAGCGCTATCATGAAGCAGGCAAAAGAAATGACTAGCAATAATAAGAGTTCGAGATTTATTTTCGATGAAGAATACTGGAAACATTTCAAAACCATAAACATAGCAAAAATTGTCAGCTGGATTTTCATTAATGAAGAAAAAGGACAGAGATATAAAGGCTGATTTAATAATCTAAATAAACTATATAAGCTTGCAAAATATTTTATCGATTCTGATTTTTTTACCTTTCATTTTATCGCTTCCCATTATTTTTTTTAAAAAGGATAATGAGAAGTTAATTAAAAATTATGCGTTTCTTGTATCTTTAATTCCTTTTGCTCTCTCCGTTTATCTGTTTTTTATATTCAATCCTGGAAAGGGAGAATATCAGTTTGTAGAAAAATTCGAATGGATAAAGATAATAAAAACAAATTATTTTCTTGGAGTTGACGGAATTTCACTCCTCTTGATTTTAATGTCGACGTTCATGTTTCCGCTTTCTATTCTTGCATCATGGACATCAATCACAAAAAATCTTAAAGCATTTTACTTCCTGATTATTTTACTTGATGCAGGCTTAATCGGAGTTTTTGCATCACTTGATCTCATTTTGTTTTATATTTTCTGGGAAATCATTCTGATACCGATGTATTTTATTATCGGCATTTGGGGATCTGAAGACAGGATCTATGCTACGGTGAAGTTTTTTCTTTATACTATGTTCGGAAGTTTGCTCATGCTTATCGGCATCATTTGGCTCGGATTTATCTGTATACCTTTTACAGGCGGAGAATTTACCACCGATTTGACACAGCTTACTTCGGTTGCTTACAGGATACCACTTGATAAACAGATTTACCTCTTCGTATTGTTTACACTTAGCTTTCTCATAAAAGTACCGCTATTCCCATTTCATACATGGCTTCCTGATGCTCACGTTCAAGCGCCTACTGCCGGCAGCGTTATTCTCGCAGCAGTACTTCTGAAAATGGGAACATACGGACTCATTAGATTTTCAATTGCGCTGTTTCCTGCTGCTTTCGTTAAGCTTACTCCTTATATAGCTGTGCTTGCTGTCATCGGAATCGTTTACGGCGCGCTAGTTTCTATTGTTCAGAAAGACATTAAAAAACTCGTGGCATATTCATCTGTAAGTCATCTCGGATTCATAGTACTCGGAACATTTGCAATTACCGACGTTGCCATGCAGGGCAGTGTTATACAAATGATAAATCATGGATTATCAACAGGTGCTTTGTTTATGATTGTTGGAATATTATATGATCGAAGACATACAAAAGCAATTGCAGAATTCGGCGGTTTAATGAAAGTGATGCCGGTATTTTCCGTTATCTATACCATTGTTGTCTTTTCATCAATTGGACTTCCCGGATTAAACGGTTTTGTCGGTGAATTTCTGATCCTTCTCGGTTCATTTTATTCTTCCAATTTAGGAACTAATCTATATTCAATAATCTCGACTACTGCAGTGATTTTAGCTGCAGTTTATCTGCTCTGGATGTTTCAAAGAGTAATGCTCGGACCAATCGATAAAGAAGCTAACAAAAGTCTCAAAGACCTTAATGCAAGAGAATTTTTATCCTTTGTTCCGATATTAGTTTTTATAGTCTGGATTGGAATTTATCCTAATACTTTCCTTTCAAAAACTGAATCAAGCGTAAAGAAGATTATTGAAAATTTTCATGAGAATCAAAAAAAACTTGGTAATATAAAACTCGAAAATAATACAGGTGATAAATTATCTGACATAAACAAATAACAATTTCAATCTTCCTATTTAATATTTATCCCTTTCTCTTTTAATGTTTTCAGACTGCTGAATACATTACTTTGCATTAACACCAATTGATTTCAATTTATTTGAAATTTTACCCCAAATCAAAAAAAAAAATATTAATGAGTTTGTCCTGTTTTTATAACCAATCATAAAATTTTTTTATAATAAAAGCAGAGTTCTCTGCTATAGCATTTTAATTATTGATTAAAATGTAAACAGAGAACTCCGCAATGGAACTTAATACCAATTTATTCTGATTTACGGTGTTACTTTCTGTACAAAATTTGCCGAATTATTATCAGCAATCAATTGATCTATGCCATCGACAAAATCTTCTCCCGTTAAATCGGTACTGACATAACCCGTAGTAAACATAGATGCATCATTTTCAATAGCGCTGTTATCCGTTGCTTCCACTAAACCATCCTGATTTACATCACCACTGTAAATTCCAAATCTCACAGGAGAAGTATCTACCTGAATCATGTTGCTTCCGAATGCTTTTGTTGCAAGATCCGTAAAATCATAATTCATTGTACTGCCTGAGACAAATGGTTCACCGCCGCTCTTACTCCATGTTTCAATTGTATTTCTGTGTTTTACAGAAATATAGTAAGTTCCGCTTACTGCATTATTAAATACAAACGAACCTGTAAATGTAACAGAATCAACAATACTAATCGATGAATCAATTACATTATAAGGCGGACTGCTTGAATGCACATAAGCTCTGACGGTATCCGCTTTGTTCAAATTGTCTGATGCATTATAAAATCCTTCCTGAATCACTTTAATGTTTATAACTGAAGGAGGAATTCCTGTACATGTTCCAGCAGTCGGTTGGAAGCCTCTAATTCCCGGATTATCATCCGTCCCTGAAATCAGATATGGTACGTAATTGACCGCACCATTAACCATTCCGAGTATGGTCACCGGATTTGTAGTTCCAAACCAATTGCATGAAGCATTTTGAGTTACTCCGGTATAATCATACAAAGCATAAGTATTCAAGCTCAGATCATTATCATTTACAACTCCGTTGAGAGTTGCACCTGATTCTTTGTAGAACACAACTCCTGCGTCCCAGCCGTTGATTTTATTTTCAATTGCTGTTGCATTGAGTGTTTCAGTTCCCAATGCATCCATTTCAAGTCCTGTACCATTTACACCGTCGCTGATTAATTCATTTCTTTTAATGAGCGTATTAATCGTTTCAGGATCATCAGATTGTATTAACTTCTGACGATTGGTAGTTACCTGAATGTCTGCAGGTTGGGGAACAACTCTGGGCGTACCTCCCGGATCTGCATCAATTCCCCAGTAACTTGTCGTTCCTGTATTTACTGCAGTGGAATTTACAATGTTCTCGTTTATCAATCCGGAAGCTTCAATATAATAAATACCCACTTGACAGCCTGTAAGACTGTTATTGGTTGTTGTATCCGGGCTGTCCGGCTGATACAATAATATTCCACATGATACTACAGTACTTGGAATATAAGAAATATTGCTAAGTATATTATTTGTGATCGATCCGTTTGCACCGGTACTTAACTGAATACCGTTTTGTGCAATGAAGCTGACCGGTCCAGCGCCTGTAACTGTATTGCTGTCAACTGTAACCGATAAATCATCTCCTGCAAAAACGGTTGCATTTTTCTGGAAATCATAAACTGTATTGTTGGATACATCAAGTGTTCTGGGATTTCCATTATCCGCATAAGCATAAATACCTACTCCCGCCTGTACTCCGTCAATCGGAGTATTCCTTACTGCTTTAATTTCACATTCTCTCAATACTCCGCCGGCATTGTGATATGCAACACCTTGGAATCTGTTGTTTGCATTTCCTTTTCCGGCTCCGTCAACAGTCAGATTTCTTACAATTACGTCTGAAGCATCATGAATGTAAATTACAGGTTTATTTGTACCTGAGGTTACATAAGACAAAGGTAAAATATTCGGAGATACAATTACGGTGCTTCCCATTCCTTGACCTGACAATGTTAATGCTTTGTCAATTTCAACCTGCTCCGTAAATGTATGAGCGCTGACAATTAAAACATCGGATGCTGCAGCATCATCTACGGATCGCTGAATCTGTCCGTAAACAATGTTTGTCTGAGCAGTATTATCAATTCTCTTGTCATATACATTCACAACTGCCGGTACATGACTCGGACTCAAATGGGCAACGTGTATGTAATTGTTTGAGAAGTTATTTGCATTGTAAACAACACCAGCATTTGAATTGTATCCAAATCCACCGCCGTCAGTCAATAATGATACTTCATTACCGCTTAAATTGTTTGCAAGTGCTCCTGCACCTCCGATTGTCGTAACTTTACCGGTTGGAGTGTTTGTCTGATCGACTCCCACGCCAGCAAGTAATATTCCGCTTGCATCATCGCTACCCGGACCATTATATAAATTATTAGTAACAGTGTTTCCGGTTAGTGTCCCATAAGCTCCGTAACCAAATTGAATTCCGTTTTCGCCATTAACATTTACAATATTCTGTCCGATAACAATATTGTTTGTTACAATACCTTGTGTATTTATTTCATTTATGAGAATACCTGTCTTCTGATAATCTTCGATAACATTATCATTTACTATTACAGTATGATCGAGAGCAACATCATAGGTATGATTGGCAAAGAATGCATTGCCGGATTGATTACCGCTGTAAACGGCATCTCTGACTTTTATAATTCTGTTATGTTCAAATTTTCCGCTTGCTTCAAAATAATAGATTCCGGAAAACTTGTCTCCGCCTCTTCCGTCTCCGTCAATGCACAAATGACTTATGTCAACTGTTGTGGTATCTCCGGATATATAAACTACCGGTCTGTGATCCGTCGCATTTGCATTTGATACATAACTCATGACTGCCGGAGCTTTAATTATTGTTGCACTAGAACCTGCACTGTCGGCTCCATAAATTGTAAGAGATTTATTTATGTTAACTTGCTCCTGATATGTTCCCGCATCAATATAAATAGTGTCATTATTGTTTGCTACCGATACTGCATGGGAAACAGTAAGGAATGGAGCCGAAGGTGTTCCCGGATTTGAATTACTTCCTACTGCAGTTGTAAATACATCTCCTGTTAGAGAGTTATCATTTACATAATATGCAATAATCGGGTATCCGTTACATGATCCGGCAACAGGTTGGAATCCCATTATACTGCCGTTATCATCAGTACCGTTTGTAAGATACGGCGCATAAGTAACTGCACCGCTGACTTTTGACATTATTACACTTTGATCGGTCGTACCAAACCAGTTGCATGTACCGTTTTGATTTACACCTGTTAAATCATACAACGCATAAACGTTTCCGCTAAGATTATTGTCATTAGCAGAGCCATTCAGTGTTGCTCCGGCATCTTTATAAAATACTATCGCAGCATCCCATCCGTTTACAAAATTCTGATATGCAGATGCATTAAGAGTTTCTGTACCCAAAGCATCCATCTCGATTCCGGTTCCGTTTGTTCCGTCGCTTGTCAGTACATTTTGATAAATGGAAGTATTAATCGCGCTTCTGCTGTCACGGATAAGGTTTCTACCGGATTTAAGCAGGTATTCGGCATCTGAAGGAGATACAGGTACTTTAGGTGTACTACCTGGGTCTGCAACAATGCCCCAATATGTCGTTGTACCGGCGCTGGCTGCAGTCACACTATTAGTATTTTCAAATATTTTACCTCCTGCCTCATAATAATAAATACCTACCTGACATGCCGTTAAAGTATTGTAAGCAGTTGTATCCTGATCTTCAGGTTGATATAAAAGTATTCCGCAGGAAACCCACGTGCTTGGGGTGTATGAAATGTTGCTGATATTGTTGTGAGTAATTATCCCGCCTGCTCCTGAGCTAAGCTGAATTCCATTTTGTGCAATGAAATTAACAGGACCGGCGCCGGTAATAGTGTTACTGTCAACCTTTGCATACAGATCAGCTCCTGCAAATGTAGCCGCATTCTTTTGGAAATCAAAAATGTTTGTCTTTATAACATCAAGTGTTCTTGAAGTACCATTATCTGCAAGTGCGTATAAGCCAACACCTGCCTGAACACCATCAATCGGAGTATTCCTGATTGCTTTAATATCGCAGTCTCGCACCGTACCTCCTGCATTTCTGTAAGCAATTCCCTGGAATCTGTTGTTTGCATTTCCTTTGCCTGCTCCGTTAACAGTCAGTTGTTTAATTGCGACATCCGAAGCATCATGTACGTAAATGATAGGTTTGTTTGTTCCTGAAGTTACATACGAAAGTGTAAGTGTATTTGGAGAAATAATCTCAGTGTTGCTGATTCCCTGACCTAATAATGTCAAAGCTTTGTTGATCTCCAATTGTTCCGTAAAACTACCCGGTCCTACATTTACCGTAAATCCCGATGAAGCTGCATCTATTCCTCTTTGAATAGAAGGAGTTGTTGTAGCCGGCGAGACAAAACTGTTCACTGTTACATAATCATTATTAGCTTTTACCGTAACTAATCCAAGTCCTCCATCATCTATAACATGCTGAATCTTGTCTTCAAGTGAAAACAGATTTGTAATTGACATCGATAAAGGAAATTCCAGCCCTGAGCCAACATCATACTTATTATTTATGGCATCTATATCTGCAGTAACTTTTGCTTTTGTAGAAATGTAAGTACCAGTCCAATAAGGATCGCCTGATGTTGAAGTAGTTTCATTGTTCAATACGATGCGCTTGCTGACATTATTACTAAAGTTATTCTCATTTCCTGCAGTTCCAAGAATTACAGTTCCGATACTCGATAAACTATCCGAGTTTGCAATTTCAACCGAAATTCCTGTTTGACCTAATGCTGTGTTTCCGTTAAATGTATTTTTTGTAATTGTTGCTCCGCTTACAAAAGCTGGCTGTGGCGCTATCGTCCTTTGCTTTGTATCAATCCTTACAGATTTAAAAATTACGGCAGTAGGATCCGGAGTAAAAATGTTATTGTCAATCGTAACATTGTTTGACCTTCCGGAAAATACTCCGAAGTTTGTATAGTTAAGGAAATTATTATTTGAAACTATAATATTTGCACCCGCTAAAGAAATGTTTTTTAGTTCAAGCATCGCAAAATCTGTACCTGAACCAAATGCATTCGACGGACTTGATGTATTACCAGAGAAGCTGTGTGAGCCGCTACCAAGATAATTTATTTCAGTTTCACCTTTCATTGTGTTTCCGGTGATGTTGAGGATACCGCCCTGAATATCTCCGGACTGGTATGAGTAATATCCTTCAACAATGCTGTTCTTCCAGTCACCGTAACAATTATATGTTTTGACTCCCCTTCCCAATGGAGAAGTACCTGTATGTTTAATTTCATTACTGTCAAGACTTACATTATCATAAAGCGCTCCGCCAAATGTACCAAGCTGAATCCCGAAACTTGCAAAGATTACAACTCCGGTTGTTGCTGTTCCGTATATACAGCTGTTTTTTATTGTAAGGTTATTAAAACTTCCAGACGTTGCTGCTCTGATTCCGGTATTAACTGTCGTCTGATTAAATCTTACCAAAACATTATCAATCGTAACATTTGGAGCTGTTACAGAAAATGTCTGTCCGGAAACTCCTTCAACAACTGGTTTTGAATTCGGAGATCCTCCGTTTCCTCTTATTGTTAACTCTTTGTTTACAACTACGCTTTCGGTATAATTTGCGGAATCTATATCAATAACATGAGTATTCAATGTTGTCGCATCATCTATGGCAGACTGTATCGAGCAAAACATCTTTCCGGTATTGAGATTCTTTACTATTCCCGATCCCGTCGTTCCGACGTCTCTCGTGTTTATCGTATTCGATAGTATGTTGCCGCTTACGGTTACTCCGCATGTCATCGGCGAATTGCCTCTGCCAAAATATGTGTCTGCAAGATTGCTCTGATCTCCGTCTCCGGGATACGGCAGATGTCCCGCCTGACGCTGTATGCCTACATCACATCCGCTTACATTGTTTCCCGTTACTGTGTGATTCATTCCCTCTACTACTATTCCAAAGCCTTCGCTTGTGCTCGGCTGTGTATAGCCGCTTACTGTATTGTTCTGTATCACTGTTCCGGTCGGTATGTCAACATTTCCAACTAACACGCTCCTTCTGAATGAAGCTATACCGCATATATCGCGGTTGTCCACTATTGCTATTGTCCTCGATACATTATTATCCTCTACTACTATCCTTCCTGCTCCGCTTACTGCTCCGCTTCCATTCGGATTCTTAAGCTCTATCCCGAATCTGCCGTTATTGAGCAATGTATTCAGCTTAATCAGATTCTCGCCCGGTCCCTGTAGTCCTACTACTCCTATGCCGTTGTCTCCATTGTCATGTATATTGTTTCCCGTTATCGTTACTCCGCTTGCCTGACCGTCCTGAAGCTCTATTCCGCAGCAGTTGTTGTTGAATACTGTACAATTGGTTATGCTTATGTTTTCCTTCAAGCCGTTCCATATTACTATTCCTCTGGCTCCTGATGTATGTCCCGATGAGGTTACTGAATCTATCGTTACATTGTTTATCGGTCCGTTTGCATAAAATCCGCTGCCTCCTACATTATTCTTTATCGTTACATGTTCGATCAAAAGACTGTTGTTGCCTCCTATAGCATATATTCCCGCATCCGTGTTACCGCTTGCTCCTGCAAAATTCTGTACCGTAAGTCTCTTTATTATGACGTCGGTTATTCCGTTGGATATCAGAATTCCCCTGCCCGTTCCGGATAATCCCGTGCCGTCAACCTTGCAGTTAACTTCGTTTACTCCCTGAAGTGTCAATGACTTTGTGATTGTTACGCGCTCGTTGTATGTATACTCCGCACATTCTATCACATCAAACGGATTAGCTGCATTAACGGCGCTCTGAATTGTCATGTAATAAGTATTTTGTGTCAGATTATGTACCGGTAAAAAGAAAGTGAGATTTCCTAAACATGAATTGTCAGGCTTATGATATAGATTAGTCTCAAGTGTACTCCTTTCAGAAAAATTCATTGCTGAAGGTAGCTGAAGTCCCGAACCTACATCAAAAAGATTATTCTCGACATTCACATCGTTTGACCAGCAAGCCATTGTCGTTATTGCGCCTGCACCTACACCTATCAAAGATGTATATGCCGGGAAAGTCGAACCACTGCTTGCTCCGGTTTGACTGTCAAGCAATACAAAATTAGCAATGCCATTGTTGAAAATATTCTCATTTCCTGTTGTCCCAACAGTAAACGTTCCAATCGAAGCTGCATCATTATCATGATTATGAAAACTTAAAGCAGTTCCGCCGGCTGTCCCTGAATAATTAAAAGTATTGTTTGTCAAAACAGCATTTACCGGAACTTGTAATATCGTATTAGAATTCGTAGAAATTGATTTTGTATTAATCGCAATATGATGAAATATCGTTGAACCACTGTATGGGGTGAATGTATTGCTGTCAATAGTAAGAGTATTGTAATTCTCCGAACTTATAGCCCATTGATGATTTGTAAATATATTTCCAGAGACCAAAGTCGTTTTTGAATAATAATTATTCTTCAATCTCAAGACTGCCGAGTTTGGAGCTGAGACATTTGCAAATGCAGCATCAAAGCTGTTATCGGAAATTGTAATAACTCCGGCTCCTGCATTCATGTCTGATATTTCTGCTCCGCCGCCGATTAAATTATTTCCCAAAATATTTACGTTACCATTACTGCCAAACCTTACAAGCACATCATGATTAATTGTCTGAAATGTATTTCCGTTAAAGTCTCCGCCGCATTCATCTCCGGATACTGCCGATCGGAAATAACGTGCAACTCCAAATCCGTCATCAGGTACTCCCGATACATAACTTCCTTCAACCAATACATTATCAACTCCTCCGGCTGCTATTCTGTAATTTATCGGTCCGCCGTAATTAATACTTATTGCATTTCTGTTTCCGTAACTCCCAAACGTTGCTGCTGCGCTTGAACCATAAGCCTCAATTGAATCATTCTTTACTGTTATGTTATCAATATCAGTTCCGCTTGCTATTATTGCGCTGTTTAGTTTTGTCATATCTACTCTCATGCGCAGATTTTCTAATCTAACGTCTCGTACGGATACATCAAATAATGTCGGTTTGCCTGATACTGTTCCGGTAAAGTCAATCACAGGTTTTGGACTTCCTTCGCCTCTGATTAAGACACCTTTTGTTACCAATACCTGCTCATTATATGTACCTTCCTCAACGCTGATTGTGTCTCCATTAGCCGTGTTCGCATCATTAATTGCAGACTGAATAGAGCAAAACATTTCCCCGGTATTGAGATTCTTTACTATTCCCGATCCCGTCGTTCCGACGTCTCTCGTGTTTATCGTATTCGATAGTATGTTGCCGCTTACGGTCACTCCGCATGTCATCGGCGAATTGCCTCTGCCAAAATATGTGTCTGCAAGATTGCTCTGATCTCCGTCTCCGGGATACGGCAGATGTCCCGCCTGACGCTGTATGCCTACATCACATCCGCTTACATTGTTTCCCGTTACTGTGTGATTCATTCCCTCTACTACTATTCCAAAGCCTTCGCTTGTGCTCGGCTGTGTATAGCCGCTTACTGTATTGTTCTGTATCACTGTTCCGGTCGGTATGTCAACATTTCCAACTAACACGCTCCTTCTGAATGAAGCTATACCGCATATATCGCGGTTGTCCACTATTGCTATTGTCCTCGATACATTATTATCCTCTACTACTATCCTTCCTGCTCCGCTTACTGCTCCGCTTCCATTCGGATTCTTAAGCTCTATCCCGAATCTGCCGTTATTGAGCAATGTATTCAGCTTAATCAGATTCTCGCCCGGTCCCTGTAGTCCTACTACTCCTATGCCGTTGTCTCCATTGTCATGTATATTGTTTCCCGTTATCGTTACTCCGCTTGCCTGACCGTCCTGAAGCTCTATTCCGCAGCAGTTGTTGTTGAATACTGTACAATTGGTTATGCTTATGTTTTCCTTCAAGCCGTTCCATATTACTATTCCTCTGGCTCCTGATGTATGTCCCGATGAGGTTACTGAATCTATCGTTACATTGTTTATCGGTCCGTTTGCATAAAATCCGCTGCCTCCTACATTATTCTTTATCGTTACATGTTCGATCAAAAGACTGTTGTTGCCTCCTATAGCATATATTCCCGCATCCGTGTTACCGCTTGCTCCTGCAAAATTCTGTACCGTAAGTCTCTTTATTATGACGTCGGTTATTCCGTTGGATATCAGAATTCCCCTGCCCGTTCCGGATAATCCCGTGCCGTCAACCTTGCAGTTAACTTCGTTTACTCCCTGAAGTGTCAATGACTTTGTGATTGTTACGCGCTCGTTGTATGTTCCTTCACTTGCTTGTATAACATCAAAAGGATTTGCCGCATTAATTGCAGACTGTATTGTTACATAATCCGTGCTTTGTGTCAGATTGACAACTGGACCTGTACCCGTACAACTTCCTGGAACCGGCTGAAATCCCGGAAGTGAAAGATTATTATCAGTCCCGTTTACAAGGTATGGAAGAAATGTTAAATTACTTCCGTGAAGAGCTACTACCGATGACGCAATGGCAGTACCATACCAATTACAGCTTATCGCGATATTGCTTGCTGTTTTGTTAAGAACTGCCTTGTTTAAATATCCGTTGCCGAAATCATTTTCAATTACCGTAATTCCGGAAGGCGTATTATTCACTTTATCAAATTCACCAAATCTCAGTCCGTTTCTTGGTCCGCTTACAAAATTATTCTTAAACGCAACTGTCGATAATGTTGCAGGATCCGAGCTGTATGACGGACTGTCATCTCTTGCTTTTATGGTAACTGCCGAAGGATTATCGGGATTTGTCGCAGTTCCGTTAAATCCGCAGTTTGTAATTGAGCAATTCTGAATTGTAATATCAGTATAAGAATCATATTTCAAGTTGATATCTATTCCATTGTTAAATCCGTATGTGGCATCTGTTCCGCTGCTGTCCATAATTACATTGTCAATCAATGCATATCTTAACTTTTCAAAATACATTCCTTTTCTAAGATTTCTGCTGAAATCGGAATTCTTAATGGTAATATTATCAAATGTATTTGCAGCCGGTGTTGACGCTGCGGCAAAGATTCCAAATCCGTTGCCTCCCGTTCCGTTGTACTTTACTTCACTGCTGTCTATTAATACGTTGTTGATTAAATCACCTGTTCCTGCCCTCCATCCTCCAACAACGTTGCTGTTGAATTTACATTTTAATATTGTAAGTCCGTTAGTTCCTGTATTCGTTGTAATTGCATATTGACAGTTTAATATGCTTTCTACATTATAAAATTTTATGTTCGAAGCTGATGTCCTTAAACCATAGTTGAATTCTTTTACAGTTAAATCATTAACGTTAACATTCGATGTATTGACATTAATACCATCACCGGTACAAATTACACTCGGTGCAAGTATCGTAACCGATGTTCCGCTTCCTTTTAATGTTATTGATTTGTTTATTGTAACGCTTTCATTAAATGTACCTGCACCTAAATTTAATGTATCTCCGGATGCCGCTGCATCTATTCCTCTCGATATTAAAGGTGAAGTTGTTTCGGGTGTATAGTAACTGTTTAATGTTAAATACTTGTTGTAAATTTTTATTGATACAAAACCAAGACTGCTCCAGTCTATTTTATGGTCAATCTTATCTTCTACCGCAAAGAGCTGTGCATTTGTCATTGCAGATCCTGCTAACCCTCCAAAGGTTACATTCTCTGCATTTACCATACCTGTTGGTGTGTTGATTGTATTTGATGCAAGTCTTATATATTTGCTGAGCGATGTACTGAAATCCACCGGAACTGCTCCGGAAAATGCTAAAGATGCATCTCCTCCTTCAAGCAATACGCCAATTCCTGTACCGGAAATAATGTTGGTTGTATTGTTTATGCTTAATGCTACCGTTGAATTATTTGTGTTAAGACTGTTATCTCTTACCCAGACTCCCGTATCACAGTTTGTTAAAGTTATTCCCGTCATTGCATACGAAGAAGGATCCGCATTTGAAGAATATCCGTCATAATTATTTGCAAATACTCCGACATTGCAATTCGTTACTGTCCCTCCGGTTATTGTTACATTGCTCGTAGTTGGACAATTCCAAAGATTGTATCCATTTCTGGCATCTGAAATTATATTGTCTGTTACTGTTACGCTTACCGAACTTTGAACGGATGTAACTGAAATTCCATTGTTGTTTGTTGCGCCGGAATAAGTTGTTATTTCATTATTTGAGATAATAAAGGTTGATGCATTTGTATATGAAAGGTTATACCAAATACCCAAACGAGATGATTCGATTTCATTGTTGTTTATTGAGTGATTTAATCCAAGATCGGCATTGTAGAAGTTTCCCGTTTGAACGCCTACTCTAACTCTTGTCATTACATTATCCGAAATACTGCAGTAACAATTATTGTATATAAGTACTCCTATGCCGAATATTGAAGGCATTATATTATCAAATTTGTTGTCGCTTACCGTGTTGTCGTATGTAGATGCTCCTCCGTTTGTATAATTGTATAAATCAATTCCCGCATAATTAACATTCTTAATTATGTTATTGCTGATCATGATATTTGCAAGCCCGTCATAAGCTCCGATTGCCTCAGCCGCATCTATGTTTGCACCGTTTATGTTTACTGAACTTGTAAGTGTCGGATTGTCTCCGTCAAATGTTATACCGTCAATAACTGCTCCGCTGCCGTTGCTGCCGATATAAAAAAAGGTTACAGCCGTCGGGCTGTAAGGATCAGGATCAGATGTTGCCGGCTGAATGATAGTTTCAGGTCCCCTCATTCCCGTATTTGGGTTAATACCATAATTGGCTCCCCTGATTTGTATCGGTTTGTTTAATGTTATATCTTCTCTATAAGTGCCTGCACTTATATTTATAATGTCACCGTTATTGGCAGCATTTATAGCTCCCTGTATCGTGGGATAATTTAACGGAACATTAATGATTATGGACATTTGTGAGTTTTGTCCGCTTTTACCGGTATTCTGATCGGAAATTTTTCTTGATTTTATTCTTTCCTTGAGATCTACCGGATTTGATTCCTGTGCCGATAAAAAAGAAACTTGAATAAACATGACCAGCATAAGAATCAAAGTTTGAATGTTACGTAAATTTGTAAAATTCGTAAACATAAATTTTGAATTTAATTTTTATAATAAGTGAATTAAAATCCGGGAAGATTGTGAGTAAAGAATTATATGAGGATACTCCCCGGCTAAAACCAGATTAAAGTATCTTTTATAAATTGATATTTTTCTTTTTAAAAGAAAAACTCTGACAAAAAATCAGATGAGAAAAAAAGAAAATGAGAATTTAAGATAAGATAATACTATTTGTTATAGCTTATCTGAAAAAAATGAGAAATAATGTGAACCTCCTTGTTTTAAATTATTCAATCATATTTGATACAAACTTAATTAAAGGAACAAGTTAACGACTGCCTTTATTTAACTCAGAAAATGAATGAAAGAAGAGTTTATTGTCCTTTATGTTTTCCTGAATTTTCTTTAAGTCTTACAAATTAGATAATTCCTTTTGCCTAACATAATATAAAATAATTCATTTTCCAATGCATTTCTAACAATGCTTAATTTTTTTTTTGAGTAATTTAAATTTAACATCAGGAGGATTTTAAACTGAATATTTAAGCTGTACTTAATTTAGTTTTTTTATTCAATCTCAGAATGAATTTGCATTTCATGTATATCTGAAAAATCTATTTAACTATTTACAGATTAAAAGATTTTTTCTGTTTCGAGAAATATATAATTTGGGTTGGAGAATATTTTTTTAAGAGTGGAAGAATAATTCTGTTTTCAAAATAAAGAAACGCCGGACTTTTATTATTAAAATAATACTTGAATGCCTTTCTGTTACAACTCCCTCTTCAAAGCTTCCTTTTCAATCTCCAGCTGCTTTATCTTTCTTTCAATGTTGTCAAGCTCTTCTGGCATCGAATCAATCTCTATCCTTAACTTCGATGCAGCTTCATCAACAAGATCAATGGCTTTGTCAGGCAGAAATCTGTCAGATATGTATCTATCTGATAATTGTGCTGCTGCGACAATTGCTCCGTCGGTTATCCTTACACCGTGGTGAACTTCATACTTTTCTTTTAATCCTCTCAAAATCGAAATTGTATCTTCAATGTCGGGTTCGCCCACAAACACAGGCTGAAATCTTCTTTCAAGCGCCGGATCTTTCTCAATGTATTTTCTGTATTCATCCAATGTCGTAGCTCCGATTGTCCTTAAATCCCCTCTTGCAAGCGCCGGCTTAAGCATGTTTGATGCATCCACCGAACCTTGCGCAGCTCCTGCTCCAACTACTGTGTGAAGCTCGTCAATGAAAAGTATAATTTCTCCGTTCGATTCCTGTACTTCTTTTAATACTGCTTTAAGTCTCTCTTCAAATTGTCCTCTGAACTGCGCTCCCGCAACAAGCGATCCCATGTCAAGCGCAATAATTTTTTTTGTTCTCAGATTTTCCGGAACATCACCCTGTATAATCCTGAATGCAAGTCCTTCTGCAATCGCCGTCTTTCCTACACCAGGCTCGCCAATTAGAACGGGATTATTTTTAGTCCTTCTTGAAAGCACCTGCAGTACTCTTCTGATTTCATCTTCCCTTCCTATTACCGGATCAAGTTTTCCCTTTTCTGCAAGCTCATTCAGATTCCTTCCGTATTTCATTAAAGCCTGATACGTATCTTCGGGATTTTGTCCCGTAACTCTGTTAGAACCCCTGATTTCTTTTAATGCTTTTAAAACTCCGTTTTTATTTATACCCTGGGATTTGAGAAGCTCTGTTACTCCTGATTTTTTTACGTCAGTCAATCCTAAAAGTATATGCTCTGTAGAAACATATTCATCTTTCAAGGAGCTTGCTTCTTTTACAGCATTTTCTAACGCTTCGGTTCCTTCTCTTGAAAATGTCTGACTCATTCCTGAGCCGGAAACTTTTGGAAGCCTCTCTAACAATTCTCCGGTTTTTGCCTGTAGAAAATCCTTGTTTGCTCCCAACTTCTGAAGCGTAGAAGCTACAATCCCCTCGGGGTCCTGAATCAATGCCGCAAATATGTGTTCCGGCTCTATCTGCTGATTGGAATATGTAGAAGCAATTTCCTGCGCATTTTGAACTGCTTCCTGTGACTTAATTGTAAACTTGTTAAAATTTATTGCCATGATGAAAAAAAAAATTTTGTAAATATATTCATTTGAATTCTAACGATAAATATTAAAAAACTTATTCAATATTTCTATGACGGATTCTTCAACTGTCTTCTGAACTAATCCAAACGAATTCAGCTTGCTCGTATTCATAGACACATCGGCAACTTTATGTAGATCTTTAATTTCATTCATTGAAATTTTATCAATAAGATTTGGATCAAAGTTTCCTGCACTACAAACTATCTCTCCAAGCTCGGCGCGTGAGATTCTTTCCCTGCCTCCGAAATTTATTGTTTCATTTTTAATATCTGCCTTTATCAACTTCCTGATTAATTCAGCCGCATCCAATAGCGAAAGCGGAGTTCTGTACTGATCATGGAATAATTTTGATTTTCTGTTTTGTAAAAAATTATTGAGCATTATATGGAAGTTATTCACACTATGGTTTAATCCCATCCCGTAAAGCAATGATACTCTGAGTATAATATAATTTTCAAATACATTTCTGATTTCATTTTCAGACTTAACCTTGGTTTCGGCATATAATGACACAGGTTTTAGATTTGCATTTTCGTCAAGATACATTCCCTGTTCACCGTCATAAACCAGATCCGTGGATGTAAAAATCAATTTTGAATTATTCTTTTCACAATATTCGGCAAAAAACTTTGTAGTATCTATATTAATCGATTCTACAATCTCCTTCGGGAGCTTATCACATGACTCCGGCCTTGATATTGCAGCTGTGTGAATAATTACTCCAGGTTTATAAGACGTAATAAATTCTTTAAGACTTTCGAAATCAGTGAGATTAATCTTAAAAGAATTATATACTTTGCAGTTGCCGAGATTCTCATTATACAATGTGCATATTTCATTTTCTTTTGAAAGAATCTCGTTAAGATATTGTCCGAGAAGACCGCTGCCGCCGGTAATTAAAATTTTCAAATTTCGCTTTATTTATTTTACACAAAGTTAACATGTTTTATAAAAATCTGAACTGAAAATTGCATTCAATTTAATTATATTTTACTTAATTAAGATTGACATTCTACTGTCAGTAATATTTTAATTGAGCTCCCAATATCCCCAAAAAATAACGATAACCATATTCAATTTATGAAAAATAAAATTCAAATTACCGGTATCCTGAAAAATAATTATGCGGAAATTTTAAGTGATGATGCATTAGATTTTGTCCACGAGTTGCATAAAAATTTTAATGAAAGAAGATTAGAGCTGTTAAGAAAAAGAGAAGAAAGACAGCAACAGATAAATTCCGGAATCATGCCTGATTTCCTTCCTGAAACAAAATCAATCCGCGAAGGGAACTGGACTGTTGCTGAAATTCCAGATGATTTAAAAGACAGAAGAGTGGAAATTACCGGACCTGTTGACAGAAAAATGATAATTAATGCTCTTAATTCCGGTGCAAATGTTTTTATGGCTGATTTTGAAGATTCAAATTCACCAACCTGGGAAAATATTATTGAAGGACAAATAAATCTAAAAGATGCAATCGAAAGGACTATCTCTTTTACAAATCCCGACGGCAAACTTTATAAACTTAATGAGAAGACCGCTGTTTTAATGGTTCGTCCAAGAGGATTGCATTTGAATGAAAAAAATGCAAAATCGGATGGTCAGGAAATTTCAGGATCATTTTTTGATTTCGGTTTATATTTCTTTCATAATGCAAAAAAACTTTTGCAAAGCGGAACCGGTCCGTATTTCTATCTTCCTAAACTGGAAAATCACCTTGAAGCGCGGCTATGGAATGACGCGTTTGACTTTGCACAGGATTATATAGGGATTCCGCGAGGAACTATCAGAGCAACTGTCCTCATTGAAACAATTCTTGCAGCTTTTGAAATGGATGAAATTTTATATGAACTTAAGGATCATTCGTCTGGATTAAATTGCGGTCGCTGGGATTATATTTTCAGTTTTATAAAAAAATTCAGAAACTTCAGCGAGTTTGTTTTACCTGACAGAAGCCTTGTAACAATGAATGTTCATTTTCTAAAATCTTATTCACAACTTGTGATAAAAACCTGCCACAAGCGAGGTATTCATGCAATGGGAGGCATGGCTGCGCAAATTCCTATAAAAAACAATCCCGAAAAAAACAATGAAGCAATTGCTAAGATTAAAGCCGATAAAGAAAGAGAAGCAAACGACGGACATGACGGCACCTGGGTTGCTCATCCCGGTCTTATCGGTATTGCTAAGGATATTTTTGACAACCTAATGCCTGAAGCAAATCAGATTTCAAATAAAAGAAACGATGTAAATGTTACAGCCAAAGATTTACTCGAAGTACCCGAAGGAGAAATTACTGAAGATGGATTAAGACAGAATATAAATGTGTCCATACAATATCTCGAAGCCTGGCTCAAAGGCAACGGCTGTGTACCTATATATAATTTAATGGAGGATGCAGCTACTGTGGAAATATCAAGAGCTCAGATATGGCAGTGGATTCATCACGAAAAAGGAATATTAAAAGACGGAAGAAAAGTTACTGAAGAGTTGTATAAAAAGCTGCTTGAAGAAGAACTCGTAAAAATCAAGAGTATTGTTGGAGATCAGAATTACCGTGATGGCAAATATGAGACGGCAGTAAAACTTTTTAATAAACTTTCAACAGACAAAAATTTCAATGAATTTTTAACTTTAATTGCTTACGACTTTATTTAATAATTTAAACTCACATACTAAATGAATAAAAAATCGCAAATAGAAAAAATACAGAATGCTTGGAACAGCAGCAGATGGGAAGGCATTGAACGTCCTTACAATGCTAAAGAAGTTTATGATTTACGAGGATCAGTAAAAATTGAATACACGCTTGCCATGCTTGGAGCAGAAAGACTTTGGAAGTTGCTCACGCATGATAAATTTGTAAGAGCTCTTGGCGCATTGACGGGAAATCAGGCTGTTCAGCAGGTACAGGCAGGATTAAAATCAATTTATTTAAGCGGCTGGCAAGTAGCTGCTGACGCAAACAATGCAGGACATACTTATCCGGATCAGAGTTTGTATCCGGCAAACAGTGTTCCGTCGGTTGTGAAAAGAATTAATAATGCTTTATCAAGGGCTGATCAGATATCACATTTGGAAGGTAAAGATGACATTTACTGGTTTGCTCCAATTGTTGCAGATGCTGAAGCAGGATTCGGAGGATCATTAAATGTTTTCGAGTTAATGAAAGCAACGATAGAGGCGGGAGCTGCCGGAGTTCATTTTGAAGATCAGCTTAGCTCGGCAAAAAAATGCGGTCATCTTGGCGGGAAAGTTTTGGTTCCTACAAGAGAATTTATCAACACGCTGGTTTCAGCAAGACTTGCGTCTGATATTATGGGTGTGCCTACGGTATTAATTGCGAGAACAGATGCAAACAGCGCAAATTTACTTACCAATGATATTGATGAGAGAGATCAGAAATTTATTTACGGTAAAAGAACTTTCGAAGGCTTTTTCAATATCAAAGGCGGTTTGGAATGCGCAATCGAAAGAGGACTTTCATATTCGCCTTATGCAGATGTAATATGGTGTGAAACTGCACATCCGGATTTAATTGAAGCAAAAGAATTTGCCGATGGAATCCACGAACAATTTCCGGGAAAACTACTGGCGTATAATTGTTCACCTTCGTTTAATTGGAAGAGAAATCTAAACGATAATCAGATAGCGGATTTTCAGGAGAAACTTGCTGAAATGGGTTACAAGTATCAGTTTATTACTCTTGCCGGATTCCATGCTCTTAATACTACAATGTTTCAGCTCGCAATGGATTATAAAGATTATGGAATGAGCGCTTTTACTAAACTTCAGGAACTTGAGTTTGAGCTTGAAAGAACATCCGGATTTAAAGCGATCAAGCATCAGTCATTTGTAGGTACTGGTTATTTTGACAAAGTACAACTAACAATTACTTCAGGACATACTGCAACAACTGCCCTTGAAGGATCGACTGAAACCGAGCAGTTTGGTAAATAATTTCTTAATTCGTATATAATTTTATCTAATATAATAAATAACATTGCAGTTATATTGCTATATTATTAAGTTAAAAAAAAAATTTAAACAGGAGAAAAAAATGAAACCAATTTTCAAAATATTATTTTTAATACTTATTTTATTTTTTACCGGAAAAATCTATGCCGAAGATGTAAGTTTTTCAAACGGTACTTATCAGGAAATTCTTGATCTCGCAAAACAACAGGATAAAGTAATAATGATAGACTTTGTTACCGATTGGTGCAAATGGTGCGTTGAAACCGACAGAAAAGTCTATACAAATCCTGATGTTGCGTCTTTTGCAAACCTAAACCAGATCAATTGGAAAATTGATGCCGAAAAAGGTGAAGGTCCTGAGCTTGCAAAGAAATATTCCGTAAAGGGATTCCCTACTATTGTTTTTACAAAATCTAATGGCGAAGAAATTGACAGGATTTACGGTTTCGTTCCGGCAGAACAGTTTCTTAAATTAATGAAGGATTATAATTCAGGCATTAACACATATAGTTATTTCAGACAAATGCTGGATAAAACTCCCGATGATCCTGAATTAAATTTCAAAATGGCGGAAAAGATTACAAACAACGGGCTTGAAGAGGATGTAAAAATTTATCTTAACAAAACAATTTCAACCGATCCCGAAAATCTAAAAGGATATACTGATGACTCAAAATTTATGCTTGCCTATCTTAATAATGATGCTGATGCTTTGAAAAATTTAATTAAGGAATATCCCGAAAGTGAAAAAGTTAAAGAAGGCTATATAAATCTTGCATCATATTATTCCGATAAAAACGATGATGTAACAGCCGAGAAATATTTCGCTGAAGCGTTTGACAAATACGGGAAAAGCGATTTTGACCTTGTTCAGAATTACGGCAATTATCTGATCGGAAAAGCTTACAAGACAATGAAAGCTGAAAACTCGACTAAACAAGAAAGAGATGATGCCATAAAGACACTTGAGAAATGTGTTGACTATGTTAAAGGAACCGTAAATGAAGCCAGCACATATTATATGATGTCTGAATTGTATTTTCAGAACAAGGACATTAAAAAAGCGGGTGAATTCATAGATAAAGCAATATCCATTTATGACAAAAAATCATATAGAGATCAGAAAGAAAAAATTAATAAGAGCGAAGCAAAAAATTAATTAATTAAAAAAACATAATTATGAAAAAATCTAAATTAGCTGTACTGCTGGTCATCCCGGCATTATTTTTATTTCTTTATTCCTGCAGTGATGATTCTACAGGAAATAATACAAATCCTTCTGTTGTTACATCAATTGGAGGTACAATAAATGGCTTACCTGCAAATTCAAGAATCATTAAATCTGAAATCTCAAATGATTCGCTTACTTTTTTAGCCGGAACTGATACTGCAACAAGCAGCGGCGCATTCAGCATTAATCTGTCTGCTCCGCCAAATAACGTTTTGAGGAATCTCGCTGATTTATTTTCATTCATTCCAAATGATAATAACTTCAGTTCAGCCGCAATGGGTAATTTTCTTTTCAGTAATACTTACAGCTCCGATTCTTCATACTTTAGCGGCAATCTCATGAAATCAAACAGATATATTACAAATAATAATATGGAAATAGGTGATTACTCAATTTCGTATCTTTACTGCAATGCAAATGAAAATTTTACGGGAAATTATTTGTCTATCTTTAATGCAGATTCATTTAAATACAATGTTTCACTCAATCTTCAAACAGGTTATAATCCGGTTACCTATACTTTAAAAACAAAAAGAACTAATTATAAAGAGTTTGATATTACAGGCGGTGAAACTGCAGGAGCTAGCTGGTACTATTATGGATTACTCGACAATTTATTTATGCCTTTTAAATATGAATGAACTAAATTTTAGAAATCACAAAAAGTTTGTCAACTGAAATTGTAATGTAAAGGTATTATTGCTTTTTGTCCTTACTGTAATAACTGTTTTCAAACATATAATTCTTTAAGCGAAAAGACCGAGATATACAAGTTTAGCTTTATTTATATCTCAGCATTGTCATTGGTTTTAGTTTTTTTTAAATGAGGTCTTTACTGATTAAAGCTCAAGGCATGTCCTTATAATTTTGGGAAAAAGTATAAGAAATTATCTAAAAAATGGAAAATTTCTTTATAAAAAATAAAAAAATGCTCAGACTATTGCTTTAAGATTTGCTTCAAATGAGAGAATAATGATATATCAATGAAAGCTGCTGATGAAAATCTATCCTGATATGAAATTGAAAAAATGATTAGAAACTGGAAAGCAGATCAGAAGTGGTTATAATCCTGCCTAAAAAAAAAATCGTAATGTATAATATTTTTACTTTACTTTTAAAATAAAATACATTAGAATTGCATAGACTAACCCAAAAAGTTAAATAAGATACATCCCTCAAGGCCGTTCAACCCCAAATTTTGAACGGTGAAAGGAGAAATGAGGGATGTATTTTTTATTTAATACCCAAATTTTTAAAGAACCAATTTATCAAAAGGAATTTGTAAAATTCTTTTTCTATAATCTATTATTTTATTTTCAGAAAACTTCTATATTTTTTATAACTCTTCGAACTTCAAGATTAATGTTCCAGAATCAGTATATATGTTAATGTAATGCACCCCGTCTTCAACTGTCCTTACTACTACTAAATCAATGCTTTCATTTTTCTCGGATGTAACGCTTGTTTTTGCTTCACTGTTGTTTGTGATAAAACAACTTGATACTGCAATAATTATAACTGCGACTAAGTAAAATAATGATTTTTTCATTTTAAAAATCTCCTTTCGATAAATGTTTAATGCAAATTAATAACATATTTTACTTAAAACAAAGAAAATTATTCCCATTTGTCGCAGATTATTTAACCATTATCTTATTCTACCGTTAAATAAGTATTGATTTTTTGCAATATTCAATGTATTTTTAAATCGTTCTCACATAAAAATGTCGCAGATATTAGTTTATTTACATCAAACTTTTAATTAAAATGTATACACATCCGTTAACAGAATTGCTTAAATCCTTTGATAAGAAGGAGTTAATGAGATTAGGGAAATATTTAAATTCCCCTTATTTTAATAACAGGAAAATGCTGGTTCGTCTGTTTAACATCCTCAAAAGATACCACCCGGATTTTGACAATAAAAATTTTGAAAAGGAAAAGATATTTTCTTTATTGTACAAAAATATCAAATATAATGACTCCACTTTCAGAAACCTTATGTCTGATTTATTAAAACTCGTTAAGAATTTCTTAAAAGAAGAAGGTATTAAGAAAAAGGAAATTGAATCTTCATTTTATCTTACTCATGAATTATTCAGCAGAGGCTCAGTGAATCTTTTTATGAATGAAATGAGCCGCAGCGAAAATTTACTCGAGAATAGAGATCAAATTGACGGAGAATATTTTATTAACAAATTTAGAATTGAAACTGACAGATTCTATCTTAATCTGCTTACTCAAAAAGTTTTAAAAAAATCTTATGTTACTTCTGAATCCGAAAAATTAATAAAAGGTATTACCTTTATACTTTGTTATTTCGTTATTGAATCCGTAAAGCACAATGATATACTTCTTAAATATTCGAGATCTTACAATATAAACAAGAATATTGATACCGTAAAAGAATTTCTTGAATTGTTTAACTTTGAAAAAATAATTCATTTCTTCAATAAACATTCAGGGATAAAAGTGCCTATAATTGAGATTTACCACAAACTGTTGAAAACTTTTTTGAACCTGAAAAATGAAAAAGAGTACCTGGAATTTAAGAATTTGCTTATAGAAAGTTCAAAAAATCTTGGCATTATAGATAATAACTTTTTACATTCAAAATTAATTGACTATTGTATCTTAAAGAAAAACTTAGGCGAAACCAAACAATTAAACTTAGACAGAGAAATATTTAAGCTTCATGATATTTTTTTAAAAAATGAATACTTCAAAACTGATATAAACTCTTACCTTACTTTTGATTTATACAGGAATGTATTGCTTAATTGTATTTCAGTGAAAGAGCTGAAATATATGGAAGATTTTATTGCCGAGTATTCAAAAAAACTAATTCCACAGCATATTCAAAATGTGGAGAATTATAGTTATGCCCTGCTTTATTTCGAGAAAAAGCAATTTCTAAAAGCCCTGAATTATCTGAACAAAGTAAAGTTTGACCAGTTTGTTTATAAACTGGATATGAAGAATCTTCAGCTCAAAATAAATTATGAGCTTGAGTATTTTGAATCGGCAATTTCAATAATCGATACATACAAGCATTTTCTTAAAAACAATCAATTGATTTCCGAAAGCCGGAAAGAGCTTCACAAAAATTTTATCTCCTATTCACAAAAGCTCATAAAACTCAGGACTGATGCAACGAAAAGCGGGATTATTTTCTTCAGGGAAAAATTGTTAAACGCATCGAATGTCTTTGATAAAAACTGGCTCTTGGAAAAAAACGGCGAAATATTTGCGAACTTTAAAAAAAATAAGGTTGCATAATTTTTTCCTTCGAGCCAATTTGTTTTAAATAATAAGTTTTAGTTAATTTATAGTTTCAACATTCTTTTCGGAAACTGTAATTTTTAATAATCTTTCAGAGCAATGCCCTTCATTCATTCTTGCGCTTTTTTGAACTCTTTTTATCAGTTATATATTTCTTGTATATATTTATTTGATCCGACGTTAAAATGTTCTCGAGACTTTTATTGTACTCCTCTTTCATCTGTCTCTTTAAATTTTTTTTACTCTCCTTATCAAGGTTTTTATACTTTTCCTTGTTGTTTATTTTAGAATTTATTTGTTCAAGATTAAGATTATAGATCTGTTTGTATTGCTCATCTGTTAATAAAAGCATATCCTTCATTTTGTCCGTTATTTTCGTTGCAATTTCTTCGGGAGATTTTTTGGAAAGTTCCTGATTTTGAGCAAAAGCAATCCCTGAATACGCTATTAGCATTATTGACGTTATTAATGTCAATTTTATTTTTTTAATTTTCATGTTATCTATTTTAAGTTTAAGTTTTAAATGTATTTAAGACAACAATATTATGAAAAAGTTTAATTTAGATTTTACCGGAAGATTTTGATAAATAAGAGTTGCAATGAATATTAAATGATTTACTCTTACAGAAACTCTAAGTAGAATAAATTAGCTGGACCGGAATCTTAAAATTATAGAAAAAAAGTTTACCATTAATCGCATTGTTTATTTAACATACAATTTTAAGATTACTATAAAAGTGTATCGGAGTTTTTTAATATTCAATTACGAATCAGAAGAAACAAATCAATGACTTCGTGCTAAAGTCGAAATTGAAGAAGAGTATGATTGACAAAAGCTAGTAAGAATGCACTGAAATAATACTCCGGAAAATATGATTATAAAAAAACATGTTTTTTAAATATAGCTGAAAATAAGGAACTCATATTTTTGCAGATTCAGTTTCTAACGGGTTTAAATTTGTAATAAAAAAAATGCATTGTAACTATATTTCAATGTTTTAATTTATAAAAAGTTATCTTATTTTTTGCCACTTAAAATTTAAACAAAACCAGAAATAATTTTTATTTACTCCTGATATTGATTAGATACTTTACATCCTTTTGCCTGACTGCTTTATTATTTTATTTGAATTCATGCAGCGACCCAACTTCGGGAAAAATTGAAAACCTTCCTCCGGATACATATCTTTCTTTAAGACCTGACAGTATCATTGCTCCGGGAACCACGCTGAAAACTATCAGATGGTGGGGTGACGATCCGGACGGATTCATAAAGGGATATTATATTTCATTTGATTCACTGAACTGGAACTACACGACTCAGAATGACAGCACATTTGCTCTTCATATCACCGGGAATGACAGTACATTCAGATTTTATGTTGCAGCAATCGACGAACAAGATCTGATCGACCCTACACCGGCAACAAATCTTTATCCTGTAGAAAACTCTGCTCCGTCTGTTGTTTTTGATGCGGGAACAGAAATACCAGATACGACATTTCCGATTGCTACCTTTAAATGGACAGGCTCCGATACTGACGGTGTGGCTAACATAAAATATTACCAGTGGGCAATCAATGATACAAATAACTTCAGAAGAATTCCGGGGTCGGTAAATCTTCTCACGCTTACAAAGGACAGCGGACTTGTTACGGATGCAGATAATATTTTTTATCTCAGAGCAGAAGATGATGCAGGCGCATTAAGTCCCGTAATAAGAATGCCTGATACAAGCAGACACTGGCATGTAAGAAATAATACTTCAAAAATCCTGCTTATAAAAGACATGCCTTTAAGCCAGTTTGGTATTGCAAATTCTTATTTCGAATCAGCTCTCGATACAATCAGCTACGATGTACTCGACATTAAATCAAACAACGGCGCACTGATTCCCAAAATTGTAAATCCAATGTTTACAGAGACGCTTAAACTTTTTGAGATTGTTATATGGAGCGCTAATCAGGGAAATGCTTCAACAGATAATGCAAATTTTGAGCTTGGACAAAACTCACTGCCATTTTATCTGCAGTCGGGAGGAAAACTATTTTTCACTACCGGTCTGCCAAATGCCGAGACACAGGGACAAGGCACTCTGATTAACTGGGCTCCTATCGACAGCATAAGTTCATGTACCATTGGTTTTGTATCGGGAAATGTAAGTCTTATAAATGAGGATAATTCATATCCCGTGCTGATTACTACACCAGGCGGATTATTTATTCAAAGAGTAAGGGGGATTAAATCCACGGAACCGACAAGAATAATTTATAGATTACCCATAAGCACAGTTTGCCAGACTAATACAGTGGTTGCGGTAAAAAACTCAGCATCAAATCCAAACAACATACTTATGACTATGCCGGTTTATTACATCAATGCGGATGTAAATGCTTCGAAGCAATTGTTTGATAAAATTTTAATACAAGAATTCGGATATAGATGAGAGTAAATTTATTAAATAGAGCTAAATTAATTTTAACATGAGAAAATTTATACTGTTAATTTTAATCTTTGTTATTAATTCTCAAATTCATTCGCAGGAGCAGCCTGGTTCAATGTACGGGAAAGTTACAGATTCTGCAGGCATTCCCCTTGACGGAGTAACAATTAAACTCAAAGGTACTTATCTCGGCGCAGTAAGCGACTACGATGGTACTTATTCGATTAATGACATAATTCCGGCAGGTTATATTTTGCAGGTTTCTGCCGAAGGGTTTAAAACCGTGGAATACACCGACATTGTTATTTCTTCTGGCGCAAAAAAAGAGTTTAATATTATTTTAAAATCCACTTCATTTTCAGTTGACCAGGAGATTGAAGTAGTAGGAGATCGTCCTTTAATGGATATAGAACAGACCAGCAGCAGTCATATTGTTTCAAGTGATGATATTTCAAAATCCATTGCAACTAATCTGACCGATGTAGTAACACAGCAAGCGGGAGTAGTAAAGGAAAACAACGAAATTTTTATCAGAGGCGGTCGGAGTTATGAAAATTCTTTTCTAATAGACGGTGTATCAGTACAGGATCCGCTGTCCGGGACAGGTTACGGACTTCAGCTTTCGGCAAATTCTCTCGAGGAAGTGGAAGTCATAACAGGAGGATACAACGCTGAATTCGGACAGGCAACCAGCGGCGTCGTAAACGTAAGAACCAAAGAAGGCAAATACAATGAGGTAAATTTTTTCATTTCATACAAGCGGGATAATTTTGGAATAAATAAAAATTCAGGTTCAAGTTTTAATACCGACATTCTCGAAATGAATCTCAGCGGACCCGAGCCGATTTCAAAATATCTACTGAGAGCGTTAAACGTAAAAAATCCTCCTGAGATTACTTTGTTCGGCAGTTTCTTTATGGGACTCTCGGACGGTTTTTTTGTAAACAACGGCGGATACAAAGCAAACTATGTGAATTCTTCTACTTTCGGCGGAACACGATTTGCTCCGCGTCAGGATAATAACTGGTACTGGCTTGGTAAAATTACTTCGAGATTCAATCCTACAATGAAGCTCGGATATTCATTCAATCAGTCTGTAGTAATAAATCAGAATTCAAGTTCACTTCAGACTAATCTTGAATATGTAGAGCCTTCTCCCGGATATCAGTTTGATTTTCAGAAAATTCTCGATAACGCAAACACATATACTCAAAACAGTTTTTTCCATACTGTAACATGGACGCATACAACGAGTCCCAGCAGTTATTACGAAGTTAAGCTTAATAAATTTTTTACTACATTAAGAGTAGATGCAAACGGATTAAACTGGGATCAATACACAGAACCGCTCGATCTTATAAGACCTCCTTTTCAGTATTATTACATCGACAGTTTGAGAACGGGAATAATACCGGGTGACGGATTTTATGATGTCGGAAATCCTTATACATGGCATGATCATTATGTTGATGAATGGTCGGTCAAAGCAGATTACTCTCATAACTTTTCGACAAAGAGCAAATTCAAAGCCGGCATCGAGTCGAGTTTTCAGGAGATGCAGCTTGTAGATATATATCAGCCGTGGATAAAACCTTTTGGTCTAAATAATGATGTATATAAAGTTTATCCTGCATTCGGAGACCTTTACGCACAGCATAATCTTACATTTAAAGGAATGATTCTGAATTACGGACTCAGGCTTGATTACTGGCTTCCGGGAAAATTCGTAGATGATGCAGTTAAAAATCCGGATATCGAAACTATTCCCGATGAAATCAGAAGCGCTTATGAAAGTGATACTTACACAATCTTTGGCAGGAATGTTAAGTTAAATCTCGCGCCAAGAATCGGAATATCTCATCCCGTAACAAACAATCAAACATTGTTTTTCTCATACGGACATTTTTCGAAAAGACCAAAACCGCAGTTTATATATGCAAAGCTGAATCCGCAGACTGCAAAGTCAACTTATCAGAAATTCGGCAATCCAAATCTAAATCCCGAAACAACAGTTGCATACGAACTCGGTATAAGAAATCAGTTTACCAACGATGATGTACTTACCATTACGGCTTATTACAAAAACATATATGATTATGTGGCTACAAAAAGTATTTTGATAAACAGCGGCAGATATTTAGGACAGTCTTTTATAACATATTTTAATCAGGATTATTCCCGGACAAGAGGAATTGAATTAGAATATAAAAAGAGATACAGTACATGGTTTAACGGAAAATTTAATTTCACATATTCGGTAGCAACCGGGAAAAGCAATTCATCCGATCAGGGATATGTTGTTGCTACCACAGGAGCACCTGAAACCATTTCCGAATATTATCTTTCCTGGGATAAGCCGATACAGGCAAGCGCAAATCTTTATTTCAATCTCGAGAAAGGAAAAGGCATTTACGGATTCGGAAGAAATGTACTCGATGATATAACGCTTAAGACCAGATTGTTTTTTCAGTCAGGGAAAAGATATACGCAGCAGCTCAGGACAGGGACGCTTGAAAACGGACGTCCAGAATATACTCCGGATTATGCCAACATAAACGGTGAAGTTGGAGAAAACTGGTTCTGGGTAGATCTTGACCTCGAGAAGTATATTGATTTCAGCTCGATGCAGATGGTAGTCGGATTATACATTACAAATCTTTTTAATGCACAGAACTCTACGATCATAAATCCCGTAACCGGCAGAGCTTATGAATATGGCGATCCTACACCGAATTATATTAACGATCCTTTATATCCCGATTTACAAGCGCCGTTGAATCCATATCCATATAATCCGTCGAGATATCTTACTCCTCGAAATATTAAATTTGGTATATCGTTGAAGCTATGATGAATTCCAGCAAAATACTTTTTGTAAATAAAAAAATGAAACTGAACTCAACAGCTATAAGATTATTTTTGATAATGTTAATCGTTCTGCTCTCATCAGGCAATACATATTCACAGCTTTTTCCTAATTTAGGAGGACAGAGGACAGGAACAGCTTCATTGCAGTTTTTGAAAATCGGTACGAGTGCAAGAGCTACCGGCATGGCCGAAAGTTTTGTTGCTGTATCGGACGACATTTCTTCTCTTCAATGGAATCCTGCCGGTCTGGCTGCATTTAAGGAAAATGGAGTTACATTTTCATTCACTCAATGGTTTGTTGATACAAAGCTGGTAAATTTCGGAGGCGTATATCATTTCGGCGGCAGCAATGCAATAGGACTTAATATAACATCTCTTCAAACCGAAGATATGAAAGTTACGACCGAATTTCATCCGGAAGGTACAGGTGAATATTTCAGATTTTCTGATTTGTCTGCAGGACTTTCATTTGCAAAGCAGCTTACAGATCAGTTTTCATTCGGGGCAACTGTTAAATTTGTACAAGAAGATTTAGGAGAGCTGACAATGAAAGGAGTTTTGGGCGATCTTGCCACATTTTACAAAACAGGACTTGGTACTTCGAGATTTGCAATAATGATTTCAAATTTCGGAGGTCAGATAAGTCCATCAGGCAGCGTAAATCTTGTCGGCGGGAGAACAGCGAATTCATTTCAGCAATTCCCTCCCCCGACTGCATTCAATTTTGGTTTTGCCATCGAACCGATTATGGATTCCAAAAACCGTCTGACAACTTCGATTCAGCTTAACAGTCCGAATGACAATGCCGAAAATCTTGTATTTGGTGCGGAATATGCTTACAAAGAATTTTTATTTTTCAGAGCAGGATACAAGCTAAACGTTGATGCGGAAAATTTTTCTGGCGGCGTAGGATTTAAAGTACCAATTTCCTTTGCTTATGCAAATCTTGATTACTCAATTGCTAATTATACGGATCTCGGACTTGCACAAAGATTTACATTAAACATTTTATTCCCGGGCAGAAAATAATATCATGAAATATTTATACATAATAATTCCGGTAATATTTTTTTCGATTTACTCATGTACACAAAAGACTGATCTTTCTCAATTTCCTATATCTAATAATGGCGGAGGAACTTCGGTAAACGATACTCTTTACGTTCAGCAATATCCTGCTTGGAGCCAGTTTAATCAGCCTGAAGCTGTCTTAGTCGGCAGAGAGCCACTTGTATATGTTGCGGATACAAAAAATAACAGGGTTGTTCAGTTGGATTTATCGGGAGTGGAAATCGGAAGTATCAGCGTGTACAATCCCAGAGCGCTTGCTCAGGATTATAATTTTGATTTGCTTGTAATCGGCGATTCGATACTGACACTTACAAATGATACTATCAGCGTATTATACAGAATCAAACTTGTGGAAATCGGCGGTATTATTTCTAATGCCGTATTACTTCCGCTGATCAAAAGCGATTATCCTACTCCGCTTACAAGCAGAAAAAGAAGATTCAATGGTATCGGAGTATTTTCTGATAACGGATACATTGTTACCAGGACAGGACCAGACAATACAAGTTCGCTCGATCCGGACAATGCATTATTAAAGATACATGGAATTAATACTGTAACATCAGTTGAAAACCTAAGCGGATTTCAGGTAACCGGTAACGGGATTTATTCCATTGAAAAAGTTTATGCGATTACAACATTCAATAATGAACTTACTGATTTCATAATTACAAGAAATACTACAGATTTCGGATTTAAGATAGAATGGTTTTTATTTAATAATACAAAAGGTACATACGATCCAAAGTTTTTTCCAGAAAGCGATGTGGATATTTTAAGCAGAGCTGTCGGCACTCCGGTCGGAGTTTGCGTTGATAATAATAAAAATGTTTATGTAGTCGACAACACTTATGATTCACTTTATAAATTTAGTAGTGCGGGTAAATTTAAGAATGAATCATTCGGAGGAACTGGTTCCGGAGAAAATCAGCTCAGAGGACCGCGAGGAGTTTCATTTTTTGACAAAGTGCTTTACATAGCAGATACTGGGAACAACAGAATAGTTCGTTATAAATTGTCAACAGATCTGAATTAGTGGCAAAGGCAAAATCCAAAAGCTCACACAGCAAACAGCCGGAAAAAAAAGTCTTCATAGATAATCCCCTTTATAACTACGGATTAATAGCTCTCTTTACTGTTTTCATCATTCTATTGACAACATTTAAAATCACCGGTGATGATGATGTATTCTGGCATCTTGCAACCGGAAGATACATAGTTGAAAATCTTCACGTACCTTCGACAGATATATTTGGTTTTGTAACTCAAGGGCAGGAGTGGATGCCGTTTGAATGGGGATGGGACGTAATAACTTACGGATTGTATAACATCGGTGGATACACGGCAATATCCGTATTCAGAACAATAATATTCCTGTTAATCTTCGGAATTAATTTCCTGATTCTCAGAAAATTTAATGTAAGCTATACACTTATATTTTTATTTCTGACAATGCTTGCATTCGGAATAATGGACAGACTTACTCCGCGTCCGCACATATTATCACTGCTGTTTTTTGTCATTCTACTTTACATACTGATCGAATACAGATACTTCAACCGGAGCAATCATAAAATCCTGTATTTTATTCCGTTGATTTTTCTTTTTTGGGCAAATCTTCACATGGGAATACTTGCAGGATTGTTTCTTTTTGGAATTTTTGTACTTTCTGAAATAGTAATCTATTTTAAGCCTCAAAAATATTCTACTAAGGAAATACCAGCATTAAGTAAAATTGAGCTCAGAAGACTCGTGATAATTTTTGCTGTTTCGGCAATTACGCTTTTTATAAATCCTAATTTTTATTCGACCTACATTTATGCTTATGAGCATACAAAGATGAAGCTGCTTGAGACCATAAACGAATGGAGATCACCTTTTGACGAAATGTTTGGCGGCGGATTTGTAACTGTGATTTATAAAATATATCTGTTCGGCGGACTGCTTGTGCTTTATTATGCAATTAAGAAAAAAGATTTGTTCCCGGCTTTGTTATATATCGGCTTTGCATTGTATTCCGTAAGAGCCGTCAGGTTTACTGTTGACTATATTATAATAATAAATATTTTCCTGATTTTATCAATAAGCTTTATCATTTCATCTTTTAAAGGAAACGTTATGAAGGATTTCATAAACAGAAATCCCCTGCCGAAATTGGTTTTGGAAGCAATGCTTGTATTTTTTATTATCAGCATTATAAACGACAAATTTTATCTTGACCTGCTGAAATACTACAGAGTTTCCGGATTCGGAATTAATTCAGAATTTATCCCGACACAGATGTTTGATTTCATGAAAGCAAACAACATTCCGCAAACGGGTTCAAGACCTCTGAATCATTTCGGTACGGGAGGTTTCCTTGTATGGAATTTTCCCGAAAGCAAAAATTTCATTGACAGCAGAAACCTTAATGATGAAATATTTAACGAGTATAGTCAAATTGTTTCTAAAAAACCCGGTTTTGAAAAGAAGCTTAGTGATTATGAAATTGATTATGCCCTTTATCTTGCGCCTGATCTGGTAAGAGCGCCTCAGGAAATGGAACAAACAATTATTTCATATTTCAGCAGGCATCCTGATGAATGGAAGCTTGTTTTTTGGGATGATAAATCCTTTTTATTTTTAAAAAACTTGCCTAAGTTTAAGGAAATCATAGATAAATATGAATATAAATTTGCTTCGCCGTATAATCTTATTTATAATAAAAACGTACTCGAAAAAGCAGTTAAAGATAATCCCGAAACGCTTAAAACCGAAATTAAAAGAAAATTATCCGAGGATCCAAACGGACTTATTATCTCAACCATTAATAATAATTATTCCCAAAAACTTTTAAACAAATAATTTATAATGAAAAAATGTTTTTCAATAATATTTTTCCTGCTTCTAATTACGGAAATTTATGGACAGGTAGTACCGATCAGCTCAATTACGATAAATAATTCAAACGGAGTTCCGACTGATACAGGACAGTTTAAAACTGTTACAGGAGTGGTAACAGTAGCTAACCAGTTTGGCGGACCTTCATATCTTCAGGACAATACAGGCGGAATTGCCGTGTTTTATAACGAATTATCAGCAGCAGTATCTATAGGCGACAGCGTAATTGTTACAGCTAAGTTGTCTCATTTTAACGGTCTGACAGAACTTGTTTATTCTACAAACGGCGGAACGCCTTCATTCAGCATTGTAAGTTCTGGTAATTCATATCAGATATATACAATTACCGTATCACAATTTATAAATCAGGCATGGAACGGACATGAGGAATGGGAAGGGAGATTGATCAGAATAAACGGTCTTACAATAACAGGCACTGGTACATTTCAGCCAAATACTAACTACAATGTCGGCGATGCTACTGGAAATACACAGTTAAGAATTGACAATAATAGTAATCTCGTAGGAACGTTGATACCTACGGGTACATTTGACTGTATTGCAGCTGCATCACAATTTAAATCTTCAGCGCCATATAATTCAGGATATCAGTTTCTGCCAAGATTTACAACGGACATTTTTCAAAGCGGGGGTCCGATAATACAGACACCTCCTTCTGAGACCAACATTTCTCCAACAAGCATCACACTTAACTGGACAACTCAAAACGCCGGCGATACAAAACTAAAGTATTTCAGGTCTGATTCGTCAAATCAGAATGTAGTATTCACTGATTCTGTTTACAGCGCTGTGCAGACAACAAACCACAGCGTAACACTGACGAGTCTATCTCCCGGAAAAATTTATTATGCTTTGGCATACTCGACAAACGCACAGGGTACAAGTGTAAGTTCACCCAAGTATTTTTCGACTGCATCACATCCTTCATCAACGGGAAAATTTGAAATTTACTTTAACAAACCGGTGGATAATTCTTTTGCAATGCCGGGAAACAACGCAGTTGGGGATGTTGATTTAAAAGTGAGATTAGGACAGAGAATAGATTCTGCTGATTATTCGATTGATCTTGCAATGTATTCTTTTAATGAGGTTACACAAATAAAAGATAAATTAATTAACGCGCTGATTCGCGGAGTAAAAGTAAGGATGGTATATGATCACAGAGACGGAAGCATTCAACAGCTTGTGCAGGATCTGATAAATGCGGGCGTGAAAGTTCAGCAAAGACCGCAGGGATCAAACATAATGCACAATAAGTTTTTCATATTTGATGCTCGAAATGACAATTCATTCAGCGATGACTGGCTTTGGACAGGATCTGCAAATATTACAAATGACCAGTTTTATACAGATGCTCAAAACGTGATTTTCATACAGGATCAGGCATTGTGCAATGCTTATACAAGAGAATTTGAGGAAATGTGGGGTTCTCATAATGAAATTAATAATCCTTCAAATGCAAAATTCGGAACATCGAAGCTTGATAACACACCTCATATTTTCAATATTAACGGTAAAAGAGTCGAATGTTATTTTTCACCTTCCGATAACACTTCGACAATGGTTGAAAATATGATAGAGTTTAATACAAACAAATCAATATTTTTCTGTGCCTTTGCATTTACCAGATTTAACATTGCAAATAAAATGAAAGCGCAGTTTAATCCTCCTTCAAAAATGGTCAGAGGAGTATTTGATGACGGTAACGGAACTGATCCTTCGAGTGTTTATCCGGAAATGAAAGGAATTGGCGGATCGATACCGTGGAATCCGCCGGCACCAGTTTACCTTGACGGTCAGACGGGACTTATGCACAGTAAATACATTCTGATTGATTCTGATATGCCTTCAAGCAATCCGATATTGCAGACAGGATCATACAATTATTCAACCGCTGCCACAACGGGAAATGATGAAAATCTATTATTCATTTATGATTCACTTGCGGCTAATCAGTATCTCCAGGATTTTGCAAAGAGATATACGCTTGCAGGCGGATCAATTGACATTAAGCAGATATCTGCAGTAATACCTGAAGATTATTATCTTGGACAAAATTATCCGAATCCTTTTAATCCGGTTACATCAATTACATTCAGCATTCCTGAATCACAAAACGTAAGCTTAAATGTTTATGACGCATTAGGCAGACATGTTGCTTCGCTTATTAGTGAAAATCAATCTGCTTTGGTCGGAGCGGGTACATATAAGGTAACTTTCAATACATCCTCGATTTCAGGCGGACTTCCCAGCGGTGTTTATTATTACACACTGAGAGCTGACAATTTTGTACAGACTAAGAAAATGATCCTTGTAAAATAACATCATATTTAAATTCATTAAAAATGGAAGCAATGCAACTTGCTTCCATTTTTTATTTTTGAAAATAAATTACATTTTCTTACAGCTCAATCTTTCTTTAATGTTTTGGAGAGTTCTGCTTTATTATATTGAGATTATTCCGGAATTATGCTGAATTAATCTCTTCGATAACATAAATTACAAAAAATAATCATGTGAAATTTATTATCTTTTTGTCAGCTGTTTTGTTTTTTTGTAATACAGCATTTTCGCAAGGTCAGCCGCCTTGGAAACGGCCTTTGAAGATTTGTCAAAGCCAGGATGGAAGTAATTTTACAGATATAAGTACATTTCAGGATTCAGCGGGAGTTCCTTGTGTAATTAAACTCCAGAGTGGTCAACTTATCAGCGCTTTCCAATGGTTCAGACAGCCCGTAGGTTCTCCAACATGGGACAAAGTTGCAGTAAAGTTTTCAAGTAATGACGGTTTAACCTGGACAGACCCAGTACCTGTTGTCATGATTGGATTTCCCTCAAACTTTCAAAGACCGTTTGATCCCGCACTCGCATTAACTGACAGCGGAAAGATAAGGATGTATTATTCGAGTGGGTTGAGCAGCTTTCTCGATACATCAATTAACACTTATTCGGCAGTTTCGGATGACGGAATAAATTATACTTTTGAAGGCAATATAAGATTTTCTCTTCCTGACAGACCGGTAATTGATCCGGCAATTATTAAATTCAACGGCATGTGGCATCTTGTAAATCCGGCAACATTGGGAGCAACAGGTGCATATCATAATATTTCCGGTAACGGTCTGGATTTTATCAGAGTGCAGGACATTTTCTCTGACATTCAGCATTCGTGGATAGGAAATTTTACAATTATGGATTCATCTGAATTGAGATTTTACGGAAGCGGAACAAGAATCTGGTATTCTTATAGTTCCAACGGCGGTATGTGGTCGGGATTTTTTAATACAAACATAATCGGGGGCGATCCGGCAGTCATCAGATTATCATCGAATTATTTTTTAATGATTTATACGGGGCACCCGTATCCTGTATCTGTGAAAGAAACGGAACAATCTGCAGAGGATTTCATTTTATATCAGAATTATCCGAATCCGTTTAATCCTAAGACAATTATAAGCTTCCATTGTCCCAAAAAAAATTATGTTATTTTAAAAGTCTATGACGTTCTTGGAAAGTATGTGGAAACTTTGGTTGACGAAGAAAAATCCAAAGGAAGTTATTCATTTGAATGGAATGGAGAGAATCTCCCCGGCGGAATATATTTTTACAAACTCGAATCACCGGTTTATTCTGTCGTAAAGAGAATGGTTTTGATCAAATAAAGATAATTGATTTAATTGCCGGGAGGGTTTGTAAACCGTTTAAACGGTTTAAAAACCCTCCCGAGCTTCCCTCGACTAAAGCCAAAATTTTTATGAATTACTTTTCCGTTCAATTTAATTTATATTTGCTGCAATTAAAAACAATTTAATGAAAAACAATTCAACGCCTAAAAAAAGCACGTCCAAATCTGAATGGATGAAAGAAGCATCAAAAGCAAAAAACAGCGGAATGAAATTTACTTCGCTCAGCGGAAGAGACCTTGATATTTGCTACACACCCGAAGACATAAAGGAAACAAATTATTATAATGAAATAGGTTATCCAGGTGAATATCCTTATACAAGAGGCATTCATCATAATATGTACAGAGGTAAAATCTGGACAATGAGACAGTTCGCCGGATTCGGAACGCCGGAAGATACTAATCAGAGATTCAAATATCTTCTTGCTCATGGTCAAACGGGACTGTCAACTGCTTTTGATATGCCGACATTAATGGGATGGGATGCAGATGCACCTGTTTCGGAAGGTGAGGTAGGTATCTGCGGTGTTGCCGTATCATCACTGCAGGATATGGAAATTCTTTTCAGCGGGATTCCTCTGGATCAGGTTTCCACCTCAATGACAATTAACTCCCCTGCCATTGTTATTTTTGCTTATTACCTTGCGGTAGCCGAAAAGCAGGGCGTGCCTTTCAATAAATTGAGAGGAACTCTTCAGAATGATATTTTGAAAGAATATATTGCTCAGAAAGAATATATTTATCCGCCAAAAGAATCCATGAGAATTATTACCGACATGATTGAATATTGCACAAATGAAGTTCCGCAGTTCAATCCAGTCAGTGTCAGCGGTTATCATATCAGAGAAGCCGGATCAACTGCCGCACAGGAACTGGCTTTTACACTCGCAGACGGATTTGCTTATATAGAAGCATGTATAGAAAGAGGAATGGATGTTGATACTTTTGCACCCAGAATTTCACACTTCTTCAATTCTCATCTTGACTTCTTTGAAGAGATCGCAAAGTTCAGAGCAGCAAGAAGGATCTATGCAAAGAGAATGAAGAATAAATATAAAGCAAAAAATCCTAAATCATGGACTCTAAGATTTCATACACAAACTGCCGGATGCTCTCTTACGGCTCAGCAACCGGAAAACAATATTGTCAGAACAGCAATCGAAGCGCTTGCCGGTGTTTTAGGAGGAACTCAAAGTCTTCATACAAATTCCATGGATGAAACACTAGCCCTTCCATCGGACAAAGCAGTGAAAATTGCTCTTAGGACACAGCAGATTATTGCGTATGAACATGGGGTAATTAATGTTGCAGATCCTCTCGGAGGAAGTTATTTCGTTGAAAAACTTACCGACGACATTGAAGCCGAAGCTGAAAAATACTTTGACCTTATTGACGCACAAGGCGGGGTTGTAGCCTGCATTGAGAATGGATTCTTCCAGAGGGAAATTGCAGATGCAGCTTACAGATATCAGCAGGAACTCGATAAAAAAGAAAAAATAGTCGTAGGCGTAAATGAATTTATTGAAGAAGAGGAAAAAATAGAAATTCCAATTCTTCAGATTTCAAAAGAAGTTGAGGATAAACAGATTAGACGCTTAAAAGAGCTTAAAGCTTCTCGAAATAACGACGATGTTAAATCATCTCTAAATTCACTGAAGCAGTCTGCAGCTGACGGTAAAAATCTCATGCCGCCTGTACTCGAATGTGCAAGAAAATATGTTACTCTTGGTGAAATGTGCAATGAACTTAAAGAAGTTTTCGGTGTATATGAAGAGCAGGCAGTTTTTTAAATCTGAATAAAATTTGAAAAGCAGTAACATCAGAATTTTCTCTTTTTGCCTGATTACTCTGATCATTTATTTATCATTTGAATTCTTTCTTACCGAAGGCAAAATGGGAGTGCCTCTTGATGACACATGGATTCATTTTCAGTTTGCAGATAATTTTTCTAAAGGATTTTTTTTTCAGTATAATCCCGGAGAATTAACTGCAGGCACAACATCTCCTCTTTATGTTGTAATCCTTGGCACATTCAATTTTTTTTTCGGAAATTTCATGATTTCTTCACTTATACTGTCATTTGCATTCTATATTCTCTCCTGTTTTGCAGTTTATAAAATTTCATTCTTTATTTTTTCGGAAGCCAATTCACCTTTAATACCATTCAGTAATTCCTATACTTCAGAATATATTTCTTTAATTATTACAATGCTGACAGTATTCTCCGGAAGGATTGCCTGGGCTTCCCTGTCAGGCATGGAAACAACGATTTTTATTTTTTTCTGTCTCGCAGGAGTTTATTCTCATATAAAAAACCTTAAGAAGGGAAATTTTACTTTGCTTCCGGCGCTGATGTTTGCTTTTGCTTCTGTTTCAAGACCTGAAGGATATCTGCTGTCCTTGTTTTATTTTCTGGATTTTGTATTGAATATGATTTATACCGGTGAGTTTAAGAAAAAAATGTTGATGTTAATTTCATCATTAATTTTGTATTCAGTTATTACGGTTCCTTATCTTGTATTTTCTTACCTCGTAAGCGGAGATTTTTTCCCAAACACTTTCAGAGGGCAGGGAGGTTTTTTCAGATTTGTTCCGGAATTCGAATTCCTGAGAATAGCTGCGATTTATTTTTTCAGGGATAATTTTATCACGGCATTGCTATATTTCTTTTCCATTGTTTACTACCTCGCTAATATTAAAAAATATTTTTCTGAATTCAGATATGTAAATCTGATTTTCTTATGGATAATTATTTTACCTGTTGCGCTTTCAGTTTTGGTCCCTAATTGGAGGCATCATGTAAGATATTTAATCCCTTTAATACCTTATATAAATTTTGCATCAGTCTGGGTTTTACTAATTTTGCTTAATAGTGAGTTTCTTGCAGGTTTAAAAAATATTATTTTACGAAGGAAATATTTAATCTCATTTATTGTACTGTTTTCTTTTATATATTACATTGTCTTTGCCTTAGCACTTGGCAAGAATACGGATAATATTAACGATCAGCAGGTTTATCTTGCGGGATGGGTCAGAGATAACGTGAAACGAAATGAGACTATTGCCGTCAATGATATCGGTGCAATTACCTTTATCAGTAAAAACAGAGTAATTGACATGGCAGGACTTATAACACCTGAAGTTTTAAATTACAGAAAATACCAATGGAAGGATAATCTCGATTCACTGAATTTATTATTAAAGAATAATAAAGTCACTTATTTGATAATTTACGACAACTGGTTTAAGGAATATCTTCGGGAATACGGGAATGAACTTACTTTTATTACAAGCGCAGTACTGGAAGATAATACAATCTGCGGAGGCATAGAAATGAAAGTTTATAAAACAAATTTTTAATCGGAAAGTAGATTGAAATTCATCAAAGTAATAGAACTGATACGACCTAAACAATGGGTAAAGAACCTGTTTGTTTTTGCTCCTATACTTTTTGCAGCCAAGCTGATGGACTTGCCGATGCTTATGACAAACTTACAGGCATTTATTGCCTTTTGCTGCATTTCAAGTTGTGTATATGTGCTGAATGATATCATAGACGTTGAATCAGACAGAATTCACAAAAAGAAAAGATACAGACCGATAGCTTCAGGCGATGTGTCAATAAATCAGGCAAAAATAATTTTTACGGTGCTGCTTTTCCTTACAATAGCTCTTTCACTGAATCTTCCTTACTTATTCGGTATAACAATCACATTTTATTTTATAAACAATCTTCTTTATTCGTTTAAAATTAAAAATGTCGTTCTTCTCGACGTATTCTCGATATCGATAGGATTTATTCTAAGGGTAATTGCAGGAGCGGTTGCAATTGATGTCAGTGTATCGAGCTGGATGATAATTACTACAATTTTTATTTCTCTCTTTCTGGGAATTTCAAAAAGGCGCGCCGAACTTTCCGGTCCCAATCAGGAAAATCTCGAAAAACAGAGGAAAGTTCTAAGTGACTATGATGTAACATTCGTAGATCAGCTGAATACAATCGCAGCTACTGGCACGATACTCTCTTATGCTTTATACACCGTTTCTGACAAAGCATTATCGGCATTTCATTCGGATAAGCTGATTTATACAACGCCTTTTGTCATTTACGGAATATTCAGATATCTTTATCTCCTTCACCAAAAAAACATGGGAGAAAGTCCGACTCAGATTGTTACAAAAGATATTCCTATAATCCTGAATTCAATACTCTGGCTGATCGCTTGTGCTTTGATTATATATAAATCAAAGTTTGGATTTTAAATTGATTCTTAAAGGTAGCAATAGTCAGCTTAAACCTTTATTTAGTCAGTATAAAGCCGAGCTGATACTGCTGAGTGTAACCATAATCTGGGGAGGATCATTTCCCTTAATAAAAATAACTCTAAACGAATCTTCGCCTTTCTTTTTTAATTCAGTTAGATTTGCTCTTGCCTTTCTTTTATTCTGCCTGATTTATTTTAGGAAAATAGATTTATTGAATTTTAAAAAATGGAAACCTGGACTCATACTTGGAATTTTCATGTCAACGGGTTTTGCTTTTCAGACTTTAGGAATGAAATATACATCTGCATCTAAATCAGCTTTCATAACAGGAACAAGTCTCGTATTCATTCCTTTTATTCAGTATTTAATCCTCGGTAAAAAACCTAGAGCTGAAAACATTGCAGGTGCTTTGCTGGTAATGATCGGATTATATATTTTGTCTGAAGCATATTTCATATCTCTGAATCCCGGCGATTTGCTGACTTTGATTTGTGCTTTATGTTTTGCTGTTCATATAGTTCTGCTCGATAAGTATTCCCGTGATTTCGGTTTGTATTATCTCCTGTTCGGGCAGTATTTAGCAGGATTTGTTTTAAGCATACTTTTCATGCTGATGTTTGATATTTTCATTTTTAAAGATTTCTTTTTTAATCTTAATGCTGTTTTCATATCATCAATACTTTACACCTCAATTTTATCTATACTGCTAAGTATTATTCTCATGACAAAGTATCAGAAACAAACTACACCATTAAGAGCAGGAATAATTTACAATATGGAATCAATATTTGCCGTATTTTTTTCTTACATTATTCTAAAAGAAGTTTTAAATTTAAGTCAGGTTACGGGAGCTTTGATAATGGCTGCAGGTTTGTTAGTATCCGAATTTTACGGCTTAATTAAATTTAAAATTACCGGTGAAAGCAAAATATAAAATTACAGTAAAAGGATCCGTTCAGGGAGTAGGATATAGATACTTTTGTTACCGAAAGGCAAAAGAATATTCCGTTAAAGGTTATGCAAAAAACAATTTTAACGGAAATGTTGATCTTGTAGTTGAAGGCGAAAAGGGACTTTTGTCCGATTTTATCAATGATCTTAAAATAGGACCGGCAAATGCTTATGTAAATTCTGTCTCTGTAGAAGAATTGGAATTTAATAATGAATTTTTGGATTTTACTATTTCATAATTCTGATTGTATAAAAATTCAATTGAATCTAACAAGTTAAAACTTTATTATTGCTTAAATTTTTTAAATAAAAACACGGAGAATATGAAAACTGGTTACTGATTTTCAATAATTTAAAATCAGATAACTGTTAAAAGCAATGAATATAATACAAAAACCCGCGGTACTAGTTTTTCTTTCTCTTCTAATCTTAAACGGAAGAGCAGTTTCACAAAGCAATACAACTTATGATTTTCTCAGACTCGATATTGGAGCAAGAGCTTCAGCTTTGGGTGGCAGCTTCAATTCAAATACAGGCGATGTAAATTCAATTTTTTATAATCCCGCAGCTCTATCAACTTTATCAGACAAGCAGGCATCAGCCGGTTTCTTTAAATATCTGTTAGATATAAATTCAGGACACTTATCATTCAGCCAGAGATATAAAGATATGGGATATTTCGGAGGGGGTATCAGGTTCATAAATTACGGTAGTTTTGAAAAATTTGACGAACAGTCAAATAATCTCGGTACATTCTCTGCAAATGAGATTGCCGTATCGCTTGGATATTCAAATATGTATAAGAGCGATTTTCATTACGGCATTAACTTAAAATACATTTATTCGGGAATTGATGAATTCTCATCATCAGCTCTTGCGGTTGATCTTGGAGTATTATATACTATCCCCCAATCTCAATGGAATTTCGGGCTTAGTCTTCTTAATGCAGGATTCCAGCTGTCAAAATACGGCAGCACAAATGAGAATCTTCCTCTCGACCTTAGATTTGGTGTCAGTAAAAAGCTTGAACATCTTCCATTGAGAGTGCATTTTGAACTGGATGATCTTGCGTCTTCTCAGGAAGATCTTTTTGACAGATTTAAAAATCTTTCTATCGGCGGAGAATTTGATTTCAGCGAATACGTTAAATTCAGGATTGGATATAATAATCGTGAACGGCAGGATCTTAAAACCGGAAGTTCACTGGGCATTGCAGGTTTTTCCGCAGGGCTTGGTTTTAAATTTATGAAAAATTACTCCTTAGATTATGCATTTAATTCACTGGGGAATGTTGGATCAACTCACAGAATAGATGTCGGGTTTAACTGGAAATAGCTAAACCATACTTTCCTGTCAGTTTAAAAAATATTCAGCTTTACACCGTTGGTTCTGATATTCTTTGTAAGTTTCTCAATTTCTATCAGAGCCTTGTTTATATTTTTATAAAAATCATCATCAGAAAGAAACTTTCCGATACCCTTTTCTTTATTGTTAATATTTCCTACAGCAATGTTCAGATTTGATACCAGCGTATCAACCTGTGTAGTTAATGACTGAATATCTCTTAAGGTATTTTTCAATTCTTCGCTGTTTGAACCGATGGCAAGATCTATGTTACTCACGGTATTGCTTAATTTCCCTGTAATTCCGCTTATTCCGTTTCTGCTCTCGCTTACGAGCTGATTCAGATTGTTTGATGAAGCTGCAAGATTAGAAAGTGTTGTTTTAATGTCGCTCTTTAAATTACCATCTGCGACAACTTCATTTATATTTGTAAGAACACTGTTAAGATTTTCGGATGATTTCTTAAAATCCGCAAGGAGATCCTGAACATTTTTTGTAATATCGCTGAAAGAGTTCAGTATAGTTGCAAAATCTGCTCCGGGAGTTCCATGCAAAGCAGTTTCGGGGCTTACTTCTTGGGAATTTTTCCCTGGCTCGATATACAATACTTTACCTCCTGTCAGTTCGGTAGCTGCAATGTAAATATTGTAATCGCTTTTAATTTTGATTTCTTTTTCAAGATTGAATTTTATTTTTACCGAGTCACCTTCAAGCTCGAGAGCATCAATAGTTCCTTTTCGAACTCCGTTGACACTAACCTGATCACCGGCATTTATGCCGCTTACTCTTGGGAAATATACAGTATAATTTTCCTTTGATAATCCTACGGTAAATCCCTTAGCCCAGAAAATTGTTGTCATGACAATTAAAAATGCAATGAATACAAAAATCCCGACTTTAAATTCAGAAATTTTTGGTTTAGACATTTTATCAGATTATTTTAGATATTTCCAGAATTTTATATTTTACCAATCCCGCAGGGACATTAATTTCAACAATATCATTAATCTTCTTCCCGAGCAGCGCACTTCCAATCGGTGAAGTAACTGAAATTTTATCCTGCTCAAAATCCGCCTCTTCAGGTGAAACCAATGAAAAAGAAAACTCTTCGTTATATACAAGGTCTCGTACTTTTACAGTTGAAAGTATGTAAACTTCATCTGAAGGCATGTCTTCAGGCGCTATAATTTTTACTCTTGAAAGCAGCAATTCAAGCTTGCCGATTTTCATTTCATGATGACTCTGTTCTTCTTTAGCTGCATCATATTCTGCATTCTCACTCAAGTCTCCGTGAGAACGGGCTTCAGCTATTTTTTGCGCTATGGATTTCCTTCCCGTTGTCTTTAGTTCCTTTAATTCATTTTCGATTTCCACGAGTCGTGATTTTGTCAAATAGACTACTTCTGAGATTTTCATTCTTGATTACTTTTTTTTCTTCTGTTAATATTTTTAGTATTTAATTTTTTTGAATTAATAAGTATCAAATGACCAAGCTTATCTCTTTTTGTCATTAGATAATTTTCGTTAATAGGATTGGATTTTATTTCTATCGGAACTCTCTCAGAAATCTCAAGCCCGTAAGCATTCAATCCAACTATCTTCTTCGGATTATTAGTCATCAGTCTCATTTTTCTTACACCGAGATCTCTCAATATCTGCGCACCTATTCCGTAATCCCTTAAGTCAGGTTTAAACCCAAGGTTTTCGTTTGCTTCGACAGTATCAAGCCCTTGTTCCTGTAGCCTGTATGCTTTAAGCTTGTTATGTAAGCCTATTCCCCTGCCTTCCTGTCTCATATAAAGAACAACGCCGTTTTCATTTTCTTCAATCATCCTGAGCGATTCATGAAGCTGTTCCCTGCAGTCGCATCTTAATGAACCAAATACATCTCCTGTAAGACATTCGGAATGAACTCTTACAAGTACCGGCTTTGAACCTGAAATTTTTCCCTTTACTATCGCAATATGCTCTTTTGAATCAACTTTGCTTTTATACAATATAATTTTGAAATTGCCGAACTTCGAAGGTAATCCTGTATCCACCATTTTCTCCACAAGCTTTTCCCTTTCAAATCTGTAATGTATAAGATCTTTTATCGAAATTATTTTCAGATTAAATTTCGATGCTATTTCAAATAAGTCAGGTAGTCTTGCCATCTCACCATTATCTTTCATAACTTCACAAAGTACCCCCGCAGGAAAATGTCCTGCAAGTTTGGAAAGATCTACAGTCGCTTCAGTATGACCTGCTCTTCTCAATACTCCCCCGGGCGCTGATCTCAATGGAAATATATGTCCCGGTCTTCCCAGATCCGCAGGTTTAGTCTTTTTATTAATTAGTGAAAGTATAGTTTTATTTCTGTCGTATGCTGAAATACCGGTTGTAGTTCCGTGAATATAATCTACGCTGATTGTAAATGCTGTCTCATGTAATGACGTATTGTTTTTAGTCATCATGGAAAGCTCGAGTTCATTAAGTCTTCCGTCTTCCATCGGAACGCAGACTAATCCTCTGCCGTATTTTGACAGAAAATTTACAAGTTCTGGAGTTGATTTTTCTGCAGAATAAATCATATCTCCTTCGTTTTCTCTGTCTTCGTCATCCACTACAATTACAATTCTGCCTTTTTTAAAATCCTTTAATGCAGATTCAATTGAACTTAACGAATATTTCTTCAGACTTTTGACTTTCAAAATTTATAAATTAAAATTAATCAACCAAACATTGATTTTTTTTCGGGTTCAACATCCGTAACTCCGATTATAGTTGTAATACTGGACCTTTCAACTTTTATTTTCACATTTTCAGCAATCTTTAAAAGCAAGGTTTTATCCTCTAAGCCTTCTACGGTTCCATGAACTCCGCCTGCTGTAATTACTTTGTCGCCTTTTTTGATGGACTCAAGCAGCTTTGCTCTATCTTTTTGTCTCTTCTGCTGCGGTCTTAATATTAAAAAATAAAATATTACTATTATAAGCAAAAATGGTACTATGGATGAAAGTATTGATTCCATTCCACCGGGAGCTTGTTGTAAAAATACTAATCTTTCTGTGAAATTCATTTATTGTTTACTGTTTTTATTTAATAAATATTTTCTTAAAAATTCTTTTTTAAAATTTTTGAAATTTCCGTTTAGAATTGATTCCCTGATTCTGTTCATTAAATTCAGATAAAATCCGACATTATGCAGCGAAGCTAACTGAAATCCAAGTATTTCATTTGAAATAAACAAATGCCTTAAGTAAGCCAATGAAAAATTTTCTGAAGTATAACTTTTAAACTCCTCATCGGGAGAATTAAAATCATTTTTGTATTTAGAGTTCATGATATTAATCTCTCCGTTAGTGGTAAAAAGCCTGCCGTGTCTGGCATTCCTTGTCGGCATAACACAATCAAACATGTCGATTCCTCTTTCAACACATTCGAGTAAATCTTCGGGTGTTCCAACTCCCATTAGATATCTGGGTTTATCTTCCGGCAGCATATCAGTTGACATATCTACAATATCATACATAAGTTCATTCTCTTCGCCTACCGCAAGTCCGCCGATTGCATGACCGTCAAACTCAGTCTGCGTTAAGTCTTTAATGCTCTCGGCTCTTAAATCGGGAAACGTGCCGCCCTGGTTTATTGAAAACAATCTTTGTATGTCAATCCCTCTGTCTGATGTTTTCTTAAAATGTTCAAAGCACCTTTTTTCCCATTTTGATGTCAGCTCTATGGACTTTTTTACCATGCTTTTCTCAGAAGGAAATGGCAGGCATTCGTCAAGAGGCATCATAATATCCGACCCGATAATCCTTTGTATATCAATTACTTTTTCAGGCGAAAAAAATATTTTATCTCCGTTTAGATGAGACGCAAACTCCACTCCGTCATTGTTTATTTTCTTCAGCTTTGACAAACTGAAAATCTGAAAACCTCCGCTGTCGGTAAGAATGCTTTTATTCCAATTCATAAATTTGTGAAGTCCTCCGGCATTTTCAACGACCTCCATTCCGGGTCTAAGATACAAGTGGTATGTATTTCCAAGAATAATTCTTGTATCTAATTCATAAAGCTCTCTCTGCTCAACAGCTTTAACGCTTCCAAGCGTTCCTACGGGCATGAAAACCGGTGTCAATATCTCCGAATGTGGAGTACTTATCTTTCCGGCTCTTGCTTTTATACCTTCGACATTATTTGAAAGAACACTAAAAAACTTATTCCCTGTCATTAGATTGCTGCTTCACTTACCTAACTTCTTCCCATTTTACTGAAACAGATTTTCCAAAAAAGAAAACAGATAACGAATTCTTCAACCATTCCCATAAGATTCTTAAATAACCGTATTTTCTGTATCTCCTCGGCGATTCATAAATCACAAAATCATTTCTGAATTTTAATTTACCTGCTTTTTTTAGTCTCATGTATAATTCAAAATCCTCTCCGGCAATAATACTTTCATTGTATCCGCCAATCTTAAAAAAAATTTCTCTCTCGATGATATGACACTCGCCTCTTCCCATTCCCGTAAAAAAGCTTACAAGAAATGAAGTGTACTTATTGTATAAAAAGTGAAAAATCTTATCAGATAATAACTCCTCTTCCGGATAAACATAAACTGCACATGCAATTGCCTTTACATTATTTTCATAAATTTCCCTCAACGATTCATCCAATATGTATTTCAAATTTTCAAATCTCGTATCTGCATTTAAAAAAATAAGAACATCTCCCTGAGATTTTCTGGCACCTTCATTCCTGCCCCGGGAGATGTTCTGTGAATCTTCTTTATTATAATTTAAAACTTTGTCTGCATATTTTCCTGCGATATTAACTGTATTGTCACTGCTGCCGCCGTCACTTACAATTATCTCAACATCGTAATCTTTCTTTATGCTTTCGTTAAACTGCTTTAATACATTAATAATTAATTTTTCTTCATTAAGCGCAGGTATTACAATGCTTATCTTTCTGCCCTTAATGAGAGCATCAGGCATTTATAAGATTTTTATAACCTTTCTTATCAAGCGTTTTAAGTCCTTTAGCGGATACTTTCACCGTTACCCATTTCTTTTTATCTTCGAGCCAGATTCTTTTTTTCTGAAGATTCGGAAGCTGTCTCATTTTCGTTTTATTATTTGCATGGGAAACGTTATTTCCGGTTAAAGGTTTTTTCCCAGTTACTACACAAATTTTTGACATTAATTATTCTCCTTAAGTCGTTTTCTTCTTTATGGTGTATATGGTTTATAAGTGGATTCATAAACTTTCATGTTTCTGTCCAGAAATTTATATGTACCTTTGCCGGTCTTTACGGCATCAACCATTCTGACGCTTATGATCCTTGTTTCTTTATTCGTATCGGGACAAATTACCAGATTATCTGATTTCTTTGCTAATTTATTAGCTTTGTCCGCGAATGTCTGCTGTTTTGCCATTATTATTTAATTTGAAAAATTTTTACAAATATAATTTTAAAGGGCTTAAAAATAAAGTCTTAATATTTACTGACTTGAGCTTTTTTAATCCAAATGCTGACTTAATTTCACAAATACCTATTGTTATTAAACATCACTTTTTCTCAAAAGATGAGAGCTCTTCAGAGATTTTCGCATTTATGTTTTTTCTTATAATCTCTTCGGCTTTATAAATCATGTTTTTTATAGCAATCGGCGAAGACTTTCCATGCCCGATAATAACCACTCCGTTTACTCCTAACAAAGGAACACCTCCGTATTCCTGATAATCAAAATCCTTTAAGACAACTTTTTTCAGTGTTCCGGAAATCAACCCTACCCATAGTTTTTTCAGAAATCCCTCCGCTGCATAACTACGGAATTTATTTTTCAGAACATCAAGTACACTTTCTACAAATTTTAATATTACGTTTCCCACAAATCCGTCGCATATTACGATATCGGCTTTACCGCTTAATACATCCCTGCCTTCAACATTTCCAATAAAATTCAGATTTGATTTTTCCAGCAGTTCATTAGCTTCAATCGTTAAAGTATCACCTTTAGTTTTTTCTTCTCCGACACTTAAAAGTCCAACGCGGGGATTTTGAATATCGTGAACATTTCTCATGTAGATGCTTCCCATCACGGCAAATTCAAGAAGATGTACTGCTTTACAGTCCACCGAAGCTCCGACATCAAATACCATTGTTTTACCTTTGTCTGTCGGGAACAAAGAGCCAATGGTTGGTCTTCCTACTCCGGCAATTCTTCCAAGTTTTAAAACAGCAGCTGTCATGACTGCACCGGTATTTCCTGCGCTGATAAATGCATCTGCTTTTTTTTCCTTTACAAGATTGATTCCAACGCTGATTGAAGAATCAGCTTTGGATTTAAGCGATTCTGTGGGAGAATCATGCATTGTAACAATCTCTTCGGCATTCACAATCGTCAGATTTTTCAGACTGACTTTATGTTTGAGTATTTCCTCCTTTATAAGCTTCTCTTTTCCAGAGAGTATGATTTCCAGTGAATCCGGTTTTTCTTCAGCAGCAATTATTGCTCCGGATACATCATTTAGAGGAGCAAAATCTCCACCCATTGCATCAACAACTATTCTTATCTTTTCCAAATTAGAGAAATAATTTTACCGGTTACAGAAAAACAAATCAAGGAAGATTTATTCAGAACGGAAAAAAGAATTATTTTTTTGGTATAAGTATATTCTTACCGTCATAGAAACCACATGATGGACATACTCTATGGGATTGCTTCATTTCGCCGCAATTTGGGCAGGCCATTAAAGTCGGAGATGAAGCTTTGTAATGAGTCCTTCTTTTTCTGCCTCTTGCTTTGGAATGTCTTCGTTTAGGATTTGGCATATATTTATTTTATTTTGTTTTTATTTTTAATAATTGTTCCCATACGGGATTTATTTCTTCCTCTTTATCTATCTTAAGTATATCAGCAATGTTTCTTTTGCATAGCGTACATACTCCGTCTTTTTCTTCAGGTGCATGCTTCAGAGGAACAGAAAGCAGTATAAAATCACGCACATCGTTCTTTAAGTCAATGAAAGCTGTATTCGGATTTAAATACCTGATGTCATCAGATTCATTTTCATCTCCTACCATCTCATGTGTAAAATCAAATTTATATATCATTTCGTAAGAATTAGCGAAGTCATATCCGTATTCATCCAGACATCGGTCGCATTCAAATTTCATTCTGCCGCTTACATTTATTTTTAAATCAAACTGATTCCCGGATTTATACAGATTAACTTTTACAGATATATCTCCAAAAAGTTCAACATCATCCAGATCAATCTCCCCGCCTTCAACAATAAAATCGTAATTGTGTTCTCCATCCTGCAGATTGCTTATTTTAATTTTCATCATGGCTTTTCTAATTTAAAATTCAAAGAACAAAAAAAATTTGGTCTGCTATTTAAAAGAACAAAAAATTCTGAAAAAAATTATGCTCCTATCTGAGACTTGTAAGTTTCAGAATCCATGAGACTATTAAGTTCGTTTTTATCGGATATTTCTATTTTGATAATCCATCCGCCTTCGTAAGGATCAGTATTCACAATTGAAGGATTATCATTAATCCCCGTATTCACTGCCGTTATTTTTCCTGAAACAGGACTGTAAACTTCTGATACAGTTTTAACTGCTTCAATAGAACCAAGTACATCACCTTGTTTTACTTCACTTCCGGTTTCAGATGTTATGTCGAGATAAATAATATCTCCTAACTCGCTCTGTGCAAAATCGGTTATTCCAATGGTACAGATGTTTGCTTCTGCTTTTATCCATTCATGTTCCTTAGTATACTTTAATGCAACTGGAAAATTCATTTTCAGAGTAGTTTTAATTAATTAGAGTGCAATTTAGTTATTTTGCGGTTTTTATTCAATTGATTTTGAATACGCAACTGATCCGAAGAATTTTAATTTAATACAGATTTTCAAGAATTTTTGATTTCGGAAAGATTTAAAACCTCGCGTTCACGCCAATCGTCGGCAGAATCGGAAACATTCCGATTGTTTTTCGCTTTATCTGCAGATCATTTGTAATCGAATAGTCATACCCGAGTACGTTTTTCCTGTTATATACATTAATTACATCTATATAAAATGCCCAGTCGGTTGACCAGAAATGAGTGTAAGCAGTTGCGCGGAAATCCAATCTGTGATAAGCCGGACGAGTGTCGCTGAACTGATTTTCATCAGACCCAAAATCGAGATTAAACAATACTTCTCTTGTCAGCGGATTTACTGCGATAGAATCGGCAACAAGTCTCGGTGTTATTCCTACCGGTGTTGTTACGGGAAAGTTTGAAGCATAAGTCCATCTCATTCCAAGCTCGAGCCAGCTTGTTGTTCTGAAATTCAAAACGACATTGGCAGCATGCCTTTGGTCAAATCTGTATGGATTTGTTATTCCGTATTTTTCCCGATTGGAGAATGAAAGCGAGTAATTAATCCAACCAGAAAATTTTGAATCTGCAGTCGTGTATTTTTTTTCCAAACTTATTTCAAAGCCGTATGCCTCGCCGCTTCCGATATTAATCGGATTTGTAGTTAGTGAATCATAAGCAAGTTTTTCCGATGACCTTATCCAATTTGAATAATTTTTTATATATGCAGGATTCTGATTTGAAGGATCATTAAGAGTAAACTCATATCTATAACCTTTCAGTTTTTCCTGCTCGAGCAGATCGCTGAATTTTTTATAATAACCTTCAATCTTAGCAAACCATTCATTGCTGATCCACCTGTCAATCCCGGCAATTAGATGATAAGCTTTTTCGGCTTTAATTCCCTTCTCATCTGCATCACGTAAATCATAAAATGTCCTTCCGTCAACAAGTTTTTCAAGTCCCGGAGACTGGTAATAAACACCAAGTGAAGTTCTGAGTGTCGTCAGTGGATCAATGGCATATCCGATATTAATTCTCGGAGCAAGATAAGGAGTTTTAATTATATCAAAGTAATCCAGTCTTAAAGAAGGTTGAATGAAATATCTTTTGTTAATTTTGTAATTCGCCTGTCCGTAAATATAAGCTCTTGCCTTATATTCACCTGTCAGATTAAAGTCATCGAGAAATGCCGACGCGCCTGGCAGACTGTTGAATATCGATCTGAACTGGTCATCAACTTTGAGGTTATATTTCAGATCAGTCTTAACAAAGTCAACTCCGCCGCCGAATTCAAAATCAGTCTTTTTGGAAAGCAATACAGATTTGTTTCCCAATGAAATTTTACTGAAAGTGTAAGTAGAATTAAAGCTCAATCCAAGCAATGCTCCGATTTGTCTCAAGCTGTCTCTTTGCTCGGGTGTATATCCTTCCTGGTCTATTAGCGGATCAAGAAGTTCGCTGTCAAAATCATTATCACCTTTATTCTGATACCATGAAAATGTTGTTCGTGAAATGAATTCTTTATCGGGATTGTAATGCCATGATAAAGAAGCCATATTGTTTTTTGTTACATCTGTAACAGCAATGCTGTCAGGCTGATCGTTATCTTCGCCTGGTATAATATCAACTCCATCTTGTGAAAATATTCCGTTTGCAAAGAATCTGTTTTTTCCAAATGGACCAAAGGCAAGCTTAAATTGCAAATCTCTGAAATTCGGCAAAGAAGAATCATCGGTTATCAAGCCAGCTTTTTTTGCAAACGGACCGATGATAAGATCGTAATATGTCCTTCTGCTGGAGATAAGCCATGAGCCGGGTATATCAAATGGATTCTTTCCGTTGAAAATCAGGTTTGCATTTGTTATGCTCGTATTAATTATCCCGTTGAAGTAATTGCTTTTATCTCCTTCCTTGTTTGTTACATCGAGAACTGCCGATAATCTGTCACCGTATTTTGCCGGGAAACCTCCGGTAATCAAAGTAATGTCATTAAGCGTTTCAGGATTAAACATACTTACCAGTCCGTATAATCTGTACGGATTAAATATCTCCACATCATCCATGATAATGAGATTTTCATCGGGACCTGAACCGCGGACTACTATCTGAGATGAAAAATCATTCAGTGATGAAACACCTGGCAGTGACCTGAGAGACCTAAGCACATCTTCTACAGCTCCGGGTAATATTTTTACTTCTGTAGGTCTTAGATTGTACACACTTGTTCTCAAATCATCCTGAGATTGTCTGAACAAACCTTCTACTTCAATCTCCTCCGTACTGACAATTTTTTCAAGTAATACGATATTTAATTCCCCGGTTTCTCCGGAATCAATTTTGAAATTATTAAAGCTGTAGTTGTTAAATCCCTGCAGCACAACGCTTATATTATAAACTCCGGGATTGATTTCAATTCTAAATTTTCCGGAAAAATCTGATCTTACAGAGTAATAACTGGATTGATTCTTAATGTTGATTTCAGCTCCCTTAAGTGATTCATCTTTTTCATTTTTTACTGATCCAAATAATAATGATTTTTTAAGTACGGAATTATTTTGAGAATAAATCTCGCTTGAATATATGACAATAAGTAAAATAATGATTAAGATTTTATGCATTGCTTTGCTGAATAGACATGAAACTCATAGTCTCAAACGAAATTACAAATTGATTAGTTTCACTATATTTTCTTTGAAGAAAAAAATGATAAATGAAAAAACCTGTGTGAAATGACCTATAAAAAAGATCTTTCTTTTACGCAGCTTTTACATCTTTAGGATAGCTTTCGGGAAACAATAAGCAGCTTTGCTCATGTCCTCCGGTTCCGGCTAACTCCGGATGAATAACGGAACAATCAGCAAAAACTTTTGGACATCGTGGATGGAAATAACATCCCGTCGGTACATTTGCAGGCGAAGGTACGTCTCCGGAAAGTATGATTCTTTTGGATTTATTCTTCGGATCAGGGATCGGAACGGCTGAAAGCAATGCCTGTGTATATGGATGCTTTGGATTAGCATACAGCTCTTTACTGTCGGCAACCTCCACAAGCTGACCAAGATACATTACACAGACTCTGTCTGAAATATGTTCTACTACAGAAAGATCATGTGAAATAAATAAGTAAGTAATTCCAAATTCTTTTTGCAGATCCTGAAGTAAATTTATAATCTGTGACTGTATCGACACGTCAAGCGCAGAGACAGGTTCATCGCAAACAATAAATTTTGGTTCCACAGATAATGCTCTTGCTACTCCTATTCTTTGTCTCTGACCTCCTGAAAATTCGTGCGGATATCTTCTTGCGTGAATTTTTCGCAGCCCTACTTTCTCAAGTAAATCTTCAACTTTCTTTTCGGCTGCTGCACCTTCGGCTATTTCATGGAACTTAAGTATTTCAGTCAACATGCCTCCGACTGTAATTCTTGGATTTAAAGATGAATAAGGATCCTGAAAAATTATCTGCATCTGTTTTCTGTATTGCTTTAACTCTTTTGTATCCATCTTAGTAATATTTTTCCCGTCAAAAATAACTTCACCAGCTGTAGGTTCAATCAATCTTAATATCGTTCTGCCTACGGTTGTTTTTCCGCATCCGGATTCTCCGACAAGACCAAGTGTTTCTCCCTTTTTAATCTTAAAAGTTACATCATCCACCGCTTTAACATTCCCGATAGTTTTGGAGAATACGCCTTTTTTAATAGGAAAATATTTTTTTAACCCGTTGACTTCTACAAGAATATCCGACATATTATTTTAAATTTTAAAAGTGTGTAAATATAATTCTTTGAATTCTGAAATACAATTAATTACAAATGTTTGAAACTTGATAAAAGGATTTACCTGTTTTCATCATTATTTTTTAAGATAAAATTATGAGTCCAATATTTTTTTAATAATAAATTGTGACATTATATTGCATGATAATTTAGTTTAATAAATAATTAAAATTTTCTTAAGTAATTTAATTTTACTTGTCAGATTAAATTCTCTGTAGCTTGATTTGAAAAATATAATACTCTTGAATTGCCGCCTGTATCAAAGTTGATCTAATATCTGCCGCAAACATTTTTAATATTTTTAAGTTACTTGAAAACTCTTCCTCTAACAAAAAAAAACTTCAGCAATACAAAATCTGCCAATGCTAAGATTAAACTGTAATCGGATTACGCTTTAATTTAAATTAGTATAACTTTAGCGAAACTATTCTTATGACTTTTGTGAAATTATTTATTATACTTTTTTAGTCAAATAAAAATTTTTGAATTGTCTAAACTTTCTATTTAAATTTAAAAGATCAAACTTCATTAAAAAAATTCGGGGATAAAGTCGATACTCTATCCCCGAAACTTAGCCGTTAAACGAAATCAATTATGTTTATTTCCGTTGAGTTTCTCTTTGCGAATTCTTATTTGCAGTTTTTAAATTTTTGCTTTGATACCTGCTCGAAGGATCATTTCCTTTTGTCGGACCTGCTCCGGGAGGTACAATTTTTGCAATGAAGTTTGATGCATTGTTATCGCAGATGGAGAGATCTCCTCCATCGATGATGTAATCTCCGTTAAGGTCAGTTACCAAATAGCCTGAATTGAAGATAGAAGCATCATTATCTATTCCGCCAAGATCTACTCCGTCAATTACTCCATCACCATTTATATCTCCGCTGTAAATCATGAAATAAGACGATACCGAAATCTGATTGCTTCCGTATGCCTGCGAGGCAGCTGTCGTAAAATCATACGTAAATAATGAACCTTGCGTATAAACTTCACCGCCGTTCTTGCTCCAGGTTTCAAGTCCGTTTCTTGTTTTTACCTGCAGATAATAAGTCCCCGAAGGAGCATTCTGAAATAAAAATGATCCGGCAAAAGTAACGGAATCAATTACTCCCGTTGCTGAATCAATTATTGCATACGGAGGGGAAGTATTTCTGAGATAAATGCTGGTAGTGTCCCGTAAATTCAAAGCGCTGATAGAATTATTGTAAAATCCTTCAAGAGCAAGAGTTATCTCAGATGCAACCGACAATCCGACATTTAGTTTTACAAGCACATTTTTAAGCGGAGTGACAGGATCGTTTGAGGCAATTTTTAGAAGACCGGTATATGTACCAACCGCTAATCCGGTACTGTTGAATTCGACATCCACATTCTGATTTCCGCTGATTGGAACAGAACCAGATACAGGATTTTCATCTACCCAATCTATTCCTCCCAGTTTAATGAGAACTGCAAGATTGTTATGAACATAAGTATTATTGTAAACCATCTGAAGTCCGTCAGTGCCTCCGGAATTTTCATTGCCAATTGTTGCCGAATTATCCAATGATACAATGCTTTGATATTTATAAAGGATCTGTCCGTTGCTATTAAGTATGATTTCAAAAGTATATGGTCCGCCAGAGCTGTAATGAGGAACATTTTTGAATTCAACGATAAATCTGTTATTTGGCGAGTCATAATAATAATACACTGCTCCTGATGATCTAATATCGAGATCATCCCAAAATCCAAATAGAGCATTATTCGGCTCCGAAGAAGATGGTATTGAAGTATTTGCATATGCAACGCTTGACGAAGCAACATCAAATGATACCCATCCATTTGTACATATCTTTAATTGGGAATAATCTGTTCCATAATAATTAAAATTAAATGGAAGCGATACAGTTGCATAACCGTCATCGGCATTGCTGTTTGACCAAGCAGTAATTTGTGTCCCTACTCCTGAAATATCCGCATAATTATATACAGGACCTCCCGGTTCATCACTGTCAATCCAGATGTATCCAAATCCGTCAGGACCGCCTTGTCCGTCCAATACTTCCGAACCATGATAAATGTCCTCTGCGCCTTTTGGCTGATTCATCATTCTGATTATATCCTCTTCAGAAAATGGATTCTGTGTTTTCATTTTATCGGCAAGCGTTGACAATTCGGTAAGCGACCAGTTAAGCGCTGAACCTCCTGTATTTTGAATAGCAAGATTTTTGTTTGTCGTATTCGAGCCGTATGGTAAATAAACAACAAGCGAATCATCAGAAGTATTTATAACCGGAGGAGGTGGAGGAGGATCTCCTTGAACCTTACATATACTGTCAATGTATAGATTGTTTCCATAACCGCTGTAAGCACGGAATTTAACCATGTTTGTTCCCGTAGGTAATGTATATCTCTTCGTTGCCCATTGTGAACTTGTGGGAGTAAATGCCGATGTTGAAGTAGACGCAGTATTCAAAGTCCCTCCTGAAGCATTTCCCCACATTCTTACCAAAGTAGTATATGTGGCACCTGCATTGGTTGAAGTTTCAATGATTAACGAATCGGTTCCGCTGGAATATGGCGCATAAGCATGATCAAACTTAAGCGAATCACCCGGGACTGAAGCTGAAAACGCTAATGATATCATTGACTGCTGAGTTCCGCTTGTGGCGCTCCAGAAATCAAACTTAGCAGAGCCGCTTCCAACTCCGTAACTGCTTACATCGTTTCTTGTCCAAAATTGTGTCCCGCTGTACTGCAGTGTCCAGAAATCTGGCGGGAAAGTGGTCCCGGAAAAACCTTCGCAAAGATATTGATCAATTATTTCAAAACTGTTTAAAGCGCTTGAGTCTTTGTTATGTGCCAATGAAATATCCTGAGCAAATATTTTGTAATAAATCATATCGCCAACATTAACATCTGCATTAACTGAATTAAACTGAGCAGTATAAGTGCCTCCGCTTGAATTGTTTAATTTGAAATGCTTTATTACAGCCGGAGTATTAATGTACCATCTTACCCAAACCGAATCGAGTCCGAGATTATCCGTAACTGTTGCATAAACTGTTGACGGCCAAACGGGTTTTGGCTGATCCGGTAAAGGTGTATGTGTAATCACTGGTGCACTATTGTCAGTTGATGCAATGAATGAATTTAAAACAGACGGTGCGCCGTTTGGAGAAGTTGCCGTTCTGTTTAAACTGTCAGTAGTGGAAATATAATATCTGTAAGTAGCAGCAGCGCCGTTTGCCGGGATGTTTGCAGTCCAGTTGTTGCCGCCGGAGTTTGTCATTAACAAGCTGTCTGTAATTGAAGGATTATTCCTTGACCAGTATAATTTTGTCTTAGATGGATTAATACCTGAGCCGGCAGGCGTAATTACACAGTTGACAGCATAGCTGCCTGTTAACTGTTCGGTGTTAGGCAAAGGTGTATGCGTAATGGAGGGACCAATATCAAAATAAGCTGTCCATGCTTGATAAGCTCCTGTAATATCTTCACACCAGTAAGGCCATACTTTTCCGTTACCGGAAGTAATGCCGATATAATCTCCCTGGTAACCGCCTGCAAGTCCTGATATCGGTTTGGGCTTAAACTTATGATCTGAAATAAGAATGTCAGACCAAGTACTACCTCCGTCAATTGACCTTGAAACATAAATCTGAGCCGAATCATTTGTAGGAATGTTTCTTGTATCATAATAAACTACGTTTACTCCGCCGTATTCATCAACTCTTACGGCAGGCATATACTGATATTTTCCGTTGCCTGCAGCATCCTGATTTACTCTTGAAGAAGTCCATGTAACTCCGCCGTCTGTTGATTTGTGAAGAATAACATCTGAAACGTCAGTTGCAGGCGCAACAGTTTTTTCTGCTGTTACAACATATATCCATCCGTTTCTCGGACCGCCCGATCTGTCAACGTCAATTCTCGGAAATCCGTTTGCTCTTATTCCGTTAATTAAACCTGAAGTCCTGATACCGTTCATGTTGTTTGCGTTGTTCTTCGTGAAAACCCAGTTGACACCGCCGTTTGTTGACTTGGCAACACCAAGTGAATCTTCAGTAGAATTCTGGCCGTTCGTTGTGCAGTTTGCCCATACAACATAAACTTCGCCGTTTGGTCCGCATCTGACATCACAACCTTGATGATGATGTCCTGATGATGTTGGAGGACTTACAGGCGCAACAGTTGACCAGCTTACTCCTCCATTTGAAGTATATGATATTACAATTCTGTTAACATAAGAACCGCCAAATTCTGTATATACAGTATAACTTCTTCCATAATATGCACTCGATGGAGCGTCATCGGTTCCAGATAAATTTTTATCAGCGCTTGTCGATGCTCCGGGAAATGTTACCGTTGGAGCCCAGTTTATTCCATTGTTTGTTGAATAACTTGCACCCATTGAGAATGCGGTGGTTATGTATGACATAAGAAATCTGCCGTCTTTGTCAATTACAGGTCCGGGATCTCCGCTGTTAAACCCTCCGTTGTTTAATGTATCACTTCCAAACCAGTTCAATCCGCCGTTAGTAGTTACATAAACACCTGTGCTGAATGTAGAACCTCCTCTGAAAGTGTTTGCAGAAGCCAGCATTATCTGCTGATTTGTCGGATGCCTTACTATCGGAGTTTCACTCTGCGTACCTGCACTCGGATGAACTCTGAAATTCGGAGAAACAGCAAAGGTTCCAATCGGCGTTGGGATAATCCTGTCATTTTCTGAAAATACAAGATTGTCGTTTTGAGGCAATGTTGAATATTCACCTGACGGATAAATTCTGGACATGGATGGATGAATATTCCATCTTTCCGGATTATCCTGTGATTTTTGCCCCATGAATAGTAATGAGCCCGTAAATAATACGGACAAGAAGAAAAGAAATCTTTTCATGTTTGCTTAAAATTAGATTTGGAAAAATTTTGTGAAGCAAATTTATGATTAATGATTTCAAATATCAATTTTAATTTAATGCATAAATTTCAAAATTATTTTTACAATCAGCTTAAAACATGATCACAGTAAATTTAATGTATCATTCATTTTTAATCTGCAATATACGTCTACGCATTTTTTATATCTGCTGATTGTATTTTTTTAGATGAGAATTTTTATAGTTTGGATTATTCGGAAGATTGTAACTTTAGTTTGAAATCTCAGTGTGGAATTTTAAGCTTGTGTGAAAATAGAATTCAGAGTTTAACAAATAATTCTTAATTTAATCTATGCAATTTGGATTCATTCTCATTTATTTTTACTCTGATAAATTTTTTGAAGTAAAGTCAAACGAATATTATGAACCATTGCAAAATGTGTCTGATTGAATTGTATTAATTGAGTTTAAAAGAGTTTGGAACTTATTTCAAAATTTCATTTTATTTCAGATTTAAGTTCTGCAAGTTTGCTTTCAAGTTCGGCAAGTTCTGCAGTTTCGGTTTCCCATTCAGTGTATTTATTTTTTAATTTATCTTTCAACAAATTATATTCGCCGGTAAACTGCATAATATTGTATCCGCCTTTATAAAATTCCTCTCCAGACATTAAGTTTTCTTTTGTTTTGATTTCATTTTCAATTTTTAAAATTTCAGTCTCCTGAACCTTTAAACGGGATTTTGAGGATTCTATTTTTTTATTCATCTCTTTAATCAGTGATTTAGGATTTGCTTTAACGTTTCTTTCATTTTTAATCTTTGGCACATCTGATTTCCTGGATTCAACCAAATTATCATTTATATTATTACTTTTCTTGAGTTCATTTTCTTTTGCTTTGAGATAATCCGCTGCATTCCCGTAGTATGTCTTTATGTTTTTATTCTTCACTTCTATGACTTTATCCACAATCCCGTCAATGAATTCCCTGTCATGAGATACTATAACCACAGTTCCTTCATATTTTTGCAAAGCATTCATTAATACTTCTTTTGAGCGCATGTCAAGATGATTTGTCGGCTCGTCAAGTACAAGAAAATTTGACTGCTCGATGAGCATCTTTGCAAGCGCAAGCCTCGACTTCTCACCTCCGGAAAGCACTCCGACTTTTTTAAATACATCATCTCCCCTGAAAAGAAAACTTCCCAGTATTGATCGAAGATTTTTTGTTATTTCTCCGGTAGCCGATTCTTCCATTGTTTGCAGAACTGTTTTCTCTGGATTAAGCGCTTCTGCCTGATTCTGCGCATAAAATTTTATAGTAACAAGATGTCCAATCTTAACATCGCCTTTCTGAAAATTTTCCAGTCTGGCAATGATTCTCATTAGTGTTGATTTCCCCGCGCCATTGACTCCCACAAAAGCAATTTTTTCCCCTCTTCCGATTAATAGATTGATGTTCTCGATTACATTGTTTACTCCGTCATAATTTTTTGTCAGGTCTGATATTTCCAGAGAGATTTTTCCGGAATGCGTTGCCGGAGGAAATCTGAAATTAACTGATGATTCTTCATCTTCAATTTCGACAAGCTCAACTTTATCGAGCTGCTTTATTCTTGACTGCACCTGCCTTGCCTTTGTAGCTTTATATCTGAATCTTTCGATGAATCTTTCCTGCTGCCGCAGATATTTTTGCTGGTTGTTAAATTGGTTTTCAAGATGCTCTTTTCTAATTTCTTTTTCCTTTTTGTAAAAGGAATAATTTCCCGAATATTCCGTTACATTCCCCATCGAAATTTCCAATGTCCTTCTGGTTATATTATCTAAGAAACTTCTGTCATGAGACACAAGCACAACTGCGCCTTGATAATTTATTAAATAATTTTCAACCCAGATAAGGGATTCTATATCGAGATGGTTTGTAGGCTCGTCAAGCAGTAAAATGGAAGGATTGCTTAAAAGCAATTTTGCAATTTCAATTCTCATCTGCCATCCACCGCTGAATTCATCAGTCAGTCTATCAAAATCTTTTTCAAAAAATCCGAGCCCGGTAAGGATTTTTTCTATTTTTGATTTAAGCTTAAATCCTTCAAGCTGCTCGAATCTTTCCTGCAGCTCGCCGTATTCATAAAGCAGATCCATGTACTCATCGCTTCCGGTATCCTGATTTCCGGAAAGCTCTTTTTCGATTTCCTCCATCTCGGACTGGATTTTGTTTATATCGCCGGCAGAGCTGTAAACTTCCTCATAAAGAGTCTTGCCTGTATAGACAATACCTTCTTGTGGAAGATAACCGACGGTAGTATGTCTCGATACGGCAACTTCACCTTCATCAGCTTTTGCCAGTCCGCATATAATTTTAAGCAGTGTGGATTTTCCCGCACCATTGCTTCCGACAAAAGATATCCTGTCTTTTCCTGAAATGCGGAGTGAAACATCATTAAATAAAACCTTTGCACCAAACCGCATTGAGATATTGTTCAATGAAATCATGATGCAAATTTAATCAAATATGATTTTATTTTAAGTAGTATTCGTGTGAAGTGAAATGATAATTTATTCTAAATATTTTACAGTTAGGAAAGTTAAAATTATGATTACTAATTTTTGGGATTAAAATACCAGACTATTAGCTGCATCTCACCAAACCAATTTGGATTTTGAAACACTTTCCCATTTGTCAAATATTTCTTTTTCTCTCTCAGAAGACAGACCTGTTCTAAGCTTAAAATCTTTTCCTCTTGACAGGTGATATTTCATTGTGTCAATGAGTGTTTCAGTAAGAGGTCTAATCTTCATTCCTGCGGATTTAGCTTTTGAAATATTGACATTATTCATTCCAGCAGAATCAGCCGGCAGCCACAATGTTAAATCTTTATAAGGCACGACATTCTCTTTCAGCAAAAACTCTTCAGCGATGCCGATGAAATCTGCTCTGCTTCCCGTGAATTCAATGCACTGGTTAATCAGGTCATAAAGCGATAGTGTCTCAAGAGGTCCGGTAGAATTATAAACACCGCTGATTTTTTCTTCAGTCATTTTTATTACCCAATCAGCAAGGTCTTTGACATCAATAAACTGAACATTGTTTGTTTCTGAAACAGGGACAATTACTTTCCCTCCCCTGCTTATTCTTTCTACCCAGTAAGTAAACCTGTCGGAAAAATCACCATCACCAACTATCAGACCTGACCTGACAAGCGAGGAGTCATTCCCAAAAACTTCAGAAACTTCTCTTTCGCACAATGCCTTTAATGCTCCGTAATTTTCCAAAGTCATAGTATCAGTAATGCCGTCTTTCACGGATTCAGTTTCCGATGTTTCGTCTAAATCCAAATCACCTGCATTTTTATAAACGGATATGCTGGATATGAACGTATAATGTCCTGCAGAATCTCTGAGATAGTCAGCCGATTTTCTGACAACTTTTGGTACATAACCGCAGGTATCGATAACTGCATCAAATTTTCTTCTTTTCAGTTCGCTTAAATCACCTTCACGGTCGCCTTTGATTTTTTCAAGTTCGGGAAATAATTCAGGATTATGTTTTCCGCGGTTAAATAATACTATATTGTGATTTCTCTTTATTGCTGAATCAATTATGTGTCTGCCAAGAAAAATTGTTCCTCCGATTATTAGAATGTTCATAATTTAGAAATAAAATTTTCGAATTTAAATTTTCTAATGAAACGGAATAAAGAGAATAAAGTTATGGTAACCAGAAAATGCTAATCTGATAATATCAAAATTGAGATATAGTTATGTTTTTATATCGTAGTTGATATTTAGTGAGCTTACCTGCTGCAATAACTGTGCTGCTTGTAAATGAGTTTTATGCAGGCAAATGAAAGTCGCCAACAACGGACCTTAAAAATGTTTCATAATCATCTTTTTCACGTTGTTATTGACGTGAGTTTAACTGCAAACTACTCTAATTATTTCTTATAAACTTATCAATGCAGTTAAACTCACTAAACGTTTACAATGGCTTCTAAATCAATAAAAATCAGAATCAAAAATCATAGCAGAAAAGAAAAAAGTACTTTTAGAAATGGACTTGAGTTTCTTACAAAAATTCTAAATTCTTTTGAGAATCTAGTTTTTGAGTTTAAGAGTACATTAGAAGTTTTATCGTGTATAAAGAATGAAATCTTGTTATTTCTTTAAAAATATTATTTTCCATTTTATTTCTTTAGTTTAATACATTATATTCTTATCTTTAATCCAACATAGATAATACTATAATTGAATAGTCAATTTATTACTAATCAATCGAAATTACTTTCAGAAGTTTTTAAGAATATTATTCCCTCAACAGAAAATTTATATTTTCTTGTTGGTTATTTTTATTTTTCCGGCTTTGAAGAAATCCATCAGGAAGTCAAAGATAGGAATTTGAAAATTCTTGTCGGTATGGAAGTCGAAAAAATTCTATCTGATAAAATTAGGGAGTATGAGATATTGCAAAATGTTAACAAATCAAGAGGCGAAGTTAAACAAAATTATTTTGATTCTTTAGTGAGCATTATTAATGAAACCGATTATTTTGATACAGAAAAAAAGCAAACTGCATTTAAATATTACATTGAGAAAATAATAAACGGAACATTAGAGATAAAGAAAACACTACAATCTAATCATTCTAAGATGTACCTGTTTGAAAATAAAACGGAGTATAGTCAGGGTGGTGAGTTTAAAGGAACTCTGATTACCGGCTCAAGTAATCTTTCCGTTTCTGGATTAAAGGATAGATACGAGATTAACGTCGTCTTTCGAGATGACCATTACAGTGAAGGAAAAAGATTATTTGATGAACTTTGGGAGTCATCCGTTGAAATCGTTAATGGAAACAATCAAGATGATTTCATGAATAAAGTCGTAAAAAAAATTTGGATCGATAAACTTCCAAAGCCATTCTCAATGTTTCTCAGAGTCTTAGCAGAATATTTTGAAGTTGATGAAAATGTCAGGATCAAATTACCTGAAGAAATTACAAAAGGGAAATTTATTAATCTTAAATATCAAACAGATGCTATTAAGCATGCTTTGAATGTTATCGAGAGGCATGATGGAGTTATTGTTTCTGATGTTGTAGGGCTTGGGAAAAGTATAATTGCTTCAACAATAGCGTATAATCTGAATCTTAAAACAATTGTAATAGCTCCTCCTCACCTGTATGAACAATGGAATACTGATTACAGATTTGATTTTAATTTTAATGCAAGAGTTTACGGAAGCGGTTCTATTGAAAAAGCCCTTGAGGAAAATCAATACGAAGAGGAAATACTGATAATCATTGATGAAGCACATAAATATAGAAATGAGGAAACCGACATGTATTCAAAGCTGCATCAACTATGTCAGGGAAACAAAGTAGTTCTCCTTTCGGCGACTCCATTTAATAACAGGCCACAAGATATTTATTCGTTAATAAGACTTTTTCAAATACCATTGCGTTCGAGTATTCAAACAGTTGATAATTTATCATTGCAATTCCGGGAAATGATTAGAGAATATAAAGACATTCGGGCGACACAAAAGAAGGATAAGGAAAATAAGGAAATTGTAAAACAACGTGTTCAAAATCTTGCTAAACAAATCAGAAATGTAATCTCACCATTGCTAATTAGAAGGTCCCGAATTGACCTCGAAGTAATTGAAGAATATAAGAAAGATTTGAAGGAACAAAAAATATCATTTCCAATTGTTGAGGATCCGAAAGAACTTACTTATGAACTGGATGAAATAAAAGATTTGTACTGGAACACCCTCGAAAAAATTTGTCCTTCTGAGGATGAAATTGAAGTACAAAAAAAAGGTGGACTGATTGGCGCAAGATATAAACCGACGGCTTATTTGAAAGACGCAAGCAAATTTATAAAAAAACTCGAAGAAGATTTTAAGGATCCAAATCTTGTTTTGCAATCACAAATAAACTTATCAAAGTTCATGAGACGATTGCTTGTGAGAAGATTCGAAAGCTCAGTAGATGCTTTCAGGATTAGTCTTGAATCAATGATTGCTTCCTCAAAGCGAGTCAAAGAATATTATGATAAACTTAAAAAGGTTCCGATTTATAAAAAAGGTCAGTTACCTGACTTGGATGAACTTAATCTGGAAACGGGTGACGACATGCAAACTGAACTGGAATTTATAAATAAAGAATTAGACATAGAATTGATTGAGCAAAATCTAAAAAAATATTATGAAAGAGGTTTGGTCTTTATCGATAGAGAAGACTTGAGTGATGATTTCATTAAAGATGTTGAATCTGATATAAAATTATTAGAAGAAATTCAAAACGAATGGTTTAAAAGTAAAATCCTTCCGGATCCAAAACTAAATCATTTTAAAGAATCGATAGTTAAGCAAATTGCTAAGGAGCCTGATAGAAAAATAGTAGTATTCAGTGAATTTGCCGATACGGTAAGATATGTTCATGAGCATTTGGAAAATGATATTAGAATTTATAAATATATAGGAAGTGAATCAAATGCGTCATCAAAAAAAATTGTAAAAGAAAATTTCGATGCGGGCATTGATCAGTCAAAGCAGAAAAATGATTATAATGTTTTGATTGCAACCGACGCAATATCTGAAGGTTATAATCTTCACAGAGCAGGAACAATATTTAATTATGATATTCCTTATAATCCCACAAGGGTAATTCAGAGAGTTGGCAGGATAAACAGAGTTAATAAAAAAGTATTTAATAAGCTATTTATTTACAATTTTTTCCCGACTGCTACCGGGGAAAATGAAGTTCGAATTAAAGAAATTACTACTTTAAAATTTGAAATGATAAATTCTCTTCTTGGTGAAGATACGAAAGTTCTAACTTCCGATGTAGAACTTAATGCTTATTTCAAGGAGGAGTTTCATAGACTGTTTGCAGAAGATGAACAGCAATCATGGGATTCCGAATATAGAAATCTTTATAATTCATTAAAGAACAAACATCCGGAAGTTATTAAAGCTGCATTGGAAATTCCAAAAAGATCAAGGATAAGGCGAACTGAAAAGAAAAACAGAACCGGTGTAGTTCTTTTTGGGAAAAAATCTTCCGAACTTGCATTTAGGCTTGGCATAGACGAAAAAGAATCAATCGCGCTCGGAGCGGAAGATGCTTTTGAATTATTTAAAGCAGAAGTGAATGAAAATGCAAAAGTAGTAAGTAATAATTTTGAAAAGATTTATGAAAATGCAAAAGCAAATCTATTTAAGAAAAAAACAGAAGTTGCAAAAGACAAAGGAATTCGTGAAGCAATTGATAAGCTTGAAATCCTCATTCGCCTGTTACCCGGAGAGAAAGATTATCTCGAAGATGTAAAATATGTAATAGAAAAGCTCGATGCTTTGCCATTAGGAATGGCAAGAAAAGTAAGAGCAATTTCGGAAAAGAAGCTCGATGCAGATATTAAAAAAATGAAAGAAGAAATTCCTCACAATTATATTATCGAAATCATAAAGAAAGCTACACAAATTGAAGAAGGTGAGGAGAGCCTAATACTTGCGGAGGAGATTAAATGAGTTATGAATTAATTAAGCATATTGGTTATAACGATATTTGCGATATAATTTCTTCTGCTCGAAATGTTCTGATTATTTCAATGCCAAACATAACCGAAGAAATTGCACACACCATAGTTGAATTTAGAAATAAAAACAACATTAATGAAGTTAAGATAATATTGGATAATTCAGAGAGAAATTTTCGAACGTGATTTGGTGACATAAAAGCTGTAACCTTTCTGAAAGAAAACAACATTGAAATCTCTGAATAACCTGGGAATATGGTTTCGTTTATTATAAACGATAATTTCGGTTATTGTTTATTTCCACAAAGCAGTATATTATCAAGTGACAGCGATTTGACTTCTAATGCTGTTAAGATAATATACAAAAATCTTTATTGGATTTTTTGAAGGATGAAATTTTGAACTCCAAAGATACAATAAAAGAAGAATTAAAAACTTTTCTAAAAGATAATCCACCGGATAAATTCAAAAATTATTGTAAACCTTTAGATGATAGAACAATAGAAGATGAAGTCAATATTATCATTTACAAGATTAAATTTCCTGAACCAACCGAGATTTTACAAAAGTTAGATATTGAATATTCATTTTATGATTTAACAGTTGAAGATTTTAAAGACAAAGATTTATTGGAAGAATTTAAAGAAAGAGGGGTTATTAATATGAACAACGAAAAAATAGTGGAAATAGAAAAGGTATTTGGAGTAATAAAATAGATCTAAGGTGTTTGTAATTTGTTCGACATCATCAGTGTCATTCAAGGACTCACAAATATTAAAATTCAGATTGTGTGTATTAATTATAGAGTTTTAAAATTAAATCTTACATTTCAAATGAATTAAGTTTAAAAGAAAAAAATGTTATTTTAAAAACAATAAAAAATATAATCGATTAATATATAAAAATATGGAAACTGTAATTCTAAACAGCAAATCAAAATCAGATATTAAGCTGCTTGTTGATTTGGCAAAGAAAATCGGAATAAAAACAAGAGTTTTAAGTGAATCCGAAATTGAGGAGATTGGGCTTTCATTCGCTATAGAAGAAGGAAGAACGAAACAATATGTCAATACGGATAAATATATAAAGAAATTGAGAAGGTGAATGTAAGAATTGACAAGGCATTTGAAAAAGACACCGATAAGATCAGGGATAAGAAGATATTAAATCTTATTGCGGATTGTATCGAGAATGTGAGAGTGTCAAAGAATATCAAAGAAATAATTAATATTAAAAAACTAAAGGGACATAATATACACTATCGAATTAAAATTAGGGATTACAGAATAGGAATAGTTTTTGAGTATGGCACAATCGTATTTGTGAGATTCCTTCATCGAAAAGAAATTTATCGGTATTTTCCAAAATGATATAATTAAGGAGTTCAATCATAAAAAATAATCTTGAACTTTAAAAACCATTATAACAAATCCGACTACATAAGTTTTTTTCGGGATCATTTTCTCCCAAACGATTATTCGGAAGAAGATGAAATACTTTCATTGGAATTTACACCTTCACACATTAAAGAAGTTACCCTCATTGGAAAAGTTGAATCTCTTGAATTGAAAATATATGAAGCAAAGCATTCATCGGAGTATGATCCGAGAGTTTCTTTGTCTAAAGACATTTTCAGGATTATGCGGAATTATTCATCGAAGAAAGCTATAATTCTGTTTATATCTGATAATTCTCCAAATTACCGACTTTCGCTTGCAACTATAAATTTTAGTCTCGAAAATACTAAGGTCAAAAAAGAATATTCCAATCCGCGAAGATATTCATTCTTTCTGGGACCGGATTCTAAGACGCATACTCCGGAAGAGTTTTTAATAAAGAAAGGCAGAGTAAAAGATTTTGAAGATTTGAATTCGAGATTTTCTGTTGAAGTTGTAAATAAGGAATTTTACAGAGAAATCGCACTGAAGTTCACGGAACTTGTTGGCGGAGAGAGAAAAATAAAAAGCAAAGTGGAAAAGTTTAAGCCTCTAATGCAACTTCCGTCTACAGACAATCATCAGAAGATGCAGGAATTTACAGTAAGAATGATAGGCAGAATTGTTTTCTGCTGGTTTCTTAAGAAGAAAAAATCTCAAAAAGGAATTTCACTTATTCCGGAGGATATTTTGTCAAAAGAAGCCGTAAACGGAAATAATGATTATTACCATTCTGTACTTGAGAAGCTTTTCTTTGAAGTGATGAATAAAAAGAAAGATGACAGAATTAAATTCAAGAATTATGAGCTGTATGAGAATATCCCCTTTTTGAATGGAGGTTTATTCGAACCACATGGAGATGATTACTATGATTCCAAGCCACTTTATAGCTTAGTAATTCCTGATAAATGGTTATCGGAATTTTTTGAAATTCTTGAAACGTATAACTTCACAATTGATGAAAATACATCAGTTGATATTGATTTGTCCGTTGACCCGGAAATGCTCGGAAGGATATTTGAAAATCTTCTTGCTGAAATAAATCCTGAAACCGGTGAGACGGCAAGAAAGTCGACAGGAAGTTATTATACTCCGAGACCGATAGTAGATTATATGGTTGATGAGAGTTTAAAGCAGTATCTGATTACCAAAACGGATATGGAAGAAAAAAAACTTTCATCACTATTGCTTTACTCTGAAGAAGTTATAGAAATTACTAAAGATGAAGCAGAAAGGATTGTTGATGCCCTCGATGATATAAAAATTCTCGACCCGGCTTGCGGCAGCGGAGCTTTTCCAATTGGTATACTTCAAAAGATGCTGTTGATTTTGCAAAAGATTGACCCAGACTCTGAAAGGTGGCTTGAAAAGAAGCTTGATAAAATTGATAATCCTGTTCTGAAAAAAGAAATCAAACTGAAATTTAAGAATGATAACTTAGATTACATAAGAAAACTTGGATTGATACAGGACTCAATATATGGTGTTGATATTCAGTCAATTGCCGTTGAAATATCAAAGCTTAGATGTTTCTTAACTTTAGTCGTTGATGAAAATGTAGATGATAAGAAAGAAAACCGGGGAATTGTTGCATTACCAAACCTCGAATTTAAATTTGTTGCCTCAAATACTTTAATCGGACTTCCGGAATCAGAAGGAAGTTTATTTGACGAAAGCGATTACATGAACAAACTGGAAGAACTTAGAGATGAATATTTTACAAGTTCTGGTAAGCGAAAATTAGAAATTGAAAATGAATTCTTGCAAACGCAGGAGAAGATGGCAAGGCAACTCGCGAAAAATAGAATTACCTCAGGCAGAGCAATCGAACTCGCAAACTGGAATCCTTTTTCTTATGAATCAGCAAAGTGGTTTGATCCAAAGTGGATGTTTGGATTAAATGAGGGATTTGATATTGTGATTGGGAATCCACCGTATGTTAGGCAAGAAAAATTGGATAAAAATTATAAAGCTATTTTAAATTCAATTCACAAGGAAGTTGCAAATGGAACAGCTGATTTATATGTTTATTTCTTCTCGCAGGCATTAAGAATTGTTTCCAATATGGGATGCATAATTTTTATTACTCTAAATAAGTATCTGAAAACAAAATATGGTTTGGAGTTAAGAAATTTGCTCAAAGACAAATATTTTGTTGATTTAATTGTTGATTTCTTTGAACTACCAGTTTTTGAAGCAGCAACTGATTCTTCTATTACGAAAATTATAAATGACAAACTCAAACGAGAAACAAGATATTTTCCGATAAAGCGGTTGGAAGAATTTACTAATGAGAATTTTCAAAAGGGAAATTCACGAATCGTTCAAATGAATGAAAATGATTGGTCTTTTATTGATTCAAAAGCTAAAAGTCTTTTGAAGAAAACTTACAATAATACAATAACTTTAAACAATTTTGTAAATGGTAAGATTTATAGAGGAATAACAACTGGATTTAACGAGGCTTTTATCTTAAGTGAATCGGATTCAATTAAATTAAGAAAATCAGAAAGTAAAGAGTTCATAAAGCCATATGCAAAATCTGTTGATATAAAAAAATGGAATCTATTGGATTACAATAAGTTTTTTTTAGCAACTGGGTATGATTTAAATATTAAAAGTAAATTTCCAACTGCATTCAATTTCTTATCACAATTTGAAAATGAATTAAAAGCGAGACAGGATAAAGGAAAGCATTGGTGGAATTTGAGAGCATGTAAATATTACGATGAATTTTTAAAACCAAAATTAATTTATATGCATACTGCTAAAAAACATGAATTTTTTTTGGATTATGAAAAGAGGTACATTAATAATTCTTGTTACATGATAATTTCTGAAAATAAGTTCTTATTTTGCTTTTTAAATTCGAAACTGTTTGACTGGTTTAAGAAAATAAAATTTGTTGCATATGGCGATGCTGAAGATACTGGTAGAGTAAAACTTGATTACAATAAAATGATAAACGTTCCTATTAAAAGAATTACTCAAAAAGAAGAATATTTATTCAGTATAAAAGTTAATAACATAATAACTAAAAGAAAGCTTGGGCATAATTTTACAGACCTTGATAATCAAATAGACATAATGGTTTATAAGTTATATGAGTTGACTTACGACGAAGTAAAAATAGTTGATCCCGAGATAGAGAAAATTATAAGCAGAGAATCGTATGAGAAATTTGAATTGAAATGAAATAAACTAAAACAAACATGTAATTAGCGATACCAAATGTTTACAAAAGCTTGTTCGTTAATACATAAATAGAATTTATTGACCTGACATTTTACTGATAATAAAAGATAACCGGATATTTATTTTATCTTAATAATTTACATGCAAAAATGCTAAATTAAATTGTGAAGTTACCAAAAAAAATATCACCCTGTCCAATTATTGAAGCAACTGTTGAAATTAGATTCAAATCAACAGTACCCACGAGTGCAGTTTTCGGAATTTTGTATGACAAATTAAAAGATAGTTATAAAAATTACGAGGAACTTCCAATTCTCGAGCTCCCGAGGTCAGTTTTAGAGACCGACATAAAGCTAAAGTTTCTACCGCATTATCATTTTTTAAAAGATAATTTCATTCTACAGTTAGGACCGCAAATGGTTTCTTTATCAATCAGAAATAATTACTCGGGATGGACTCTGTTTATGAAAGAAATAGATCATTTGATAGATATTTTAAGAGATGTTAAAATTATAGACAAGGTAAGCAGGATTGGAATGAGGTATATTGATTTTTTTGAGAGCATGGATGTTTTCAAAAATATAAATTTACAACTTAGTCTAAATGATAAGCCCCTTGACAGTATTTCAAGATACATTCGAACCGAATTCCAAAAAGAAGATTTCAGAATATTGTTGCAAATTACGGATACAGCTGAAGTAACTGGCAAGGAATTAACCAAAATGAAAGGTTCGTTAATTGATTATGATTTATCTATTAATAAAACTTTTGAAGATTTTTACAATGAGTATAAGGAGCTGCTAAATAAAGCTCATGAATTTTTGAAAGAGCATTTCTTTACAATTCTCATTAAAAAAGAATTTTTGAAAACTTTAAATCCGGAGTATTAACATGTTTCCTAACTTTTATCCGACTCAAAACGAGACAATTTCAATTTCAGAATACTATGAATTTCAAACAAATGTTATTCTACCGAATAAGAATATTTCAGGCAAGATAAAAATAATAAATCAATTGCATGAATTTCTAAATCTCAATGAAAATTGGGATTCATACGGTGCTCAGCCTTTGAATAAGAAGACAATTGAAAAAGCAATTGAAGTTGTCAATGTTTTGGACAGAAATAATATTGAAGTTTATTATACTGCTCCCTCACCAAGCGGAGATATATTATTGGAATCCAGGATGAGAAATAAAATTTTAGAGATAGAGATTTTAGTTGATGATAAAATAACTTTTACAGCATACGAAAATGACGATGTTTTTAAATCCGGTAATTTGATTGAATCGGACTATGATATTATAAATTGGTTCTTGTCTTAATGAATGGAAATTGTAGAGATTTTAGACAATGATTATTTAATAAGAAGAATTCCCTTAAATAATCCTGACTATTTAAAACCCGACGGAACAATTTGCTCATATGCATTTAAGCCTAAGAAAAAGTCCTTAAACGAGATCTCTGTAAATATAAAGAAACTCACAACTTACATAGAATCAGTTATTGACAGTGAAAGTTTTGGACTTCTTCAACTCACAGCAAAGGTAATTCGAGAAAATAGTTTAGATTGTATCCATTCTCCGGAATCTACAAACTATTCCCATGCAAGCGTTAAAGGACAATTTACAAATTCTGTTTGCAAGAACTTAGCAAAAAGTTCAAATCTTATTAATGAATCTGATTTTTAAAAAGAAATTTAAAAAAGGGTTTGTAAATAATTTTGTGTTTTTACAACTGAACGCAAAATCATATTTTGCACCTTCCATCAAAGATAATTAAAAACTGGCTAAGTATTAATCCCCATTTAATGATACTTGAGCCGTCTCACTGTCCGAACTAAGAATTTTGGACAATTAAGCCATTATTGGTGTAAAGTGAGCTTACCTGCTGCAATACCTGTGCTGCTTGTGAATGAGTTTTATGCAGGCAAATGAAAGTCGCAAACAACAAACCATCTGCCGCCGGGGATTAATAATTATTTTATCAAAATCATTCTCTTCGTTTCAACAAAGGCCTGTCCTGAACTTGTAGAAAGATCCTCAACTTCAAGCCTGTAAAAATATACTCCGCTTGCTAATCCGCTCCCCTGTCTCGACACTTGACGGGCGTCAAACTCTACATGATATGTCCTGGGTCTGCCTTCGACGGATTTCTTTTCATTTACAAGAGTCGCGACTTCCTTCCCCAATGCATCATAGATGATTAATTTTACAAAACTATTTACTGCTAATTGATAACTGATAACTGTTACAGGATTAAACGGATTCGGATAATTCTGATGTAAAGCAAACTTATGCGGCATTTCCGTTCCGGAGTTTACGGAAGTTATAGTTCCGTTTCCTCCGTAAAAGCAAATTACCTTTCCTTCGCGGTTGCCTCCGAGAAATTCATTAACTCCATTGGTATCGATATCATTTAAAACTGCAGCTCTGTCGCCTCTTTGATTCAGAGTTGATCCGAAAAAGTGCTCGAAGAGAATGTTTCCGTTGATACCGTTCAATACAAGCAGTCGTGCCGGAACCTGAGTAGCGACAACTAAATCATCTATGGTATCTCCTGTTACATCACTTATGTTATCTATTCCGCGAAGGTACGAAGATGAAAGCGGATTCGACCATAAGATATTCCCTGTTTTGGAATCAAGTCTGTAAGCAACCTGCGGGGCTGATAAAGAAATATCAATGAAACCATTACCGTCAGCATCATCGAGCAGAGTGATTTTACCGTTATTACTTGAACCCAGACTTTGTGACCATACCTGCGTTCCTGCATTACCAGTAATTGCAAAAACCGCGCCAGTAAATCCGCAAAGCCCGACAATATCTTTTATTCCGTCACTGCTGACATCAGGAATTTCTTTTAAGCTCCATGTATTACCGGGAGCGTTATAATTCCATGTCGTATTTCCCGAAGCATTGAAACCTCTAACCGTATAAGGAGCTCCGTTATTGTTTACGCCAATTGCACCGCCGGATTCAGTAGCTACAACATCATCGGTAAACGGTTCCGGCTGAACTCTGTAAAAAATTTCCTGTCCGTTTACTGCATTAAGGCAAATCAATGCATGCCTACCTCCGTTTGTGACACCGCTTGTGGAAACAAGAGGATCTTTGATTCCATCTCCGTTAAAATCATACCTGATGCTTATTGCTTCAATATCGCCGTCGTTTGTAATTATTGAATCTCCATACGACCATAGTCTGCTGCCGTTTAATCCATTAAGAGCATAAACCATTTCATTGCCTCCTGCACAACCGATTACTACATCATAAATACCGTCATTATTGACATCGGCAATGGTCATGGCTTCTTCCCACTCCACAGAACCTGTATTAATACTTCCGAAATGAGTGCTGAATTTCCAGAGTTCATTTCCATTTATACCGTTTAAACATATTGTCCAATAATTTCCCGTAGCCACTGCAACTTCGTTAACATTATCACCGTTTAAATCGGGAATCTGCTTAATGCTGCGGATTTGTTTATCTTGAATTGTAGTTCCTGGATTATTAGGAACTACAATCTCCCATAAAATGTCACCTAAAATCATTCCTCTTGATTGTGAAGAGCAAAGTTGAGGAATAAGGACACAAAAGAACAAAATTAAAACAGACATAAATTTTTTCATCGTTTTTTTATTTAAGATAAAGAATTCGAAATTGTTTTTAAACAAACATTCTACTCAAAATATGATTTAAAATTTTAATTAATGTTAAAAATCAAGGAATGAAATTCTAAAATTTAATTCCTTGTTACTTCTGGACAGTTTAAGTAATTTGGGAGTTTAAAATAATAAAGATATATTGGATATAAAGGTTAATGAATCCGGAAATATAAGAAGGGAGCTTTCCGCTGAAATCAGCTACGATGAATTGATTCCGCATTTCAACAAAGCATTCATAGAATTCAGAAAAAAAGCTACGCATCCCGGATTTAGAAAAGGTAAAATGCCTCTGGATATGGTAAAAAAGCTTTACGGAGACAGCATTGAATATTCATCCCTGGAGGATATTGCAGCAGACATTTTCAGAGATTATATCATAGAAAATAATATAGAGCTGGCAGGTAAAGGTGAGATAAAAGATCTGAATTATGATCCAAAGAAAAATTTGAAATTTAAAATAAATTTTGAAGTATTTCCTGATTTAAAAGTTGAGAATTACAAAAATCTTGAATTAAAACAGATTAAATATAAAATTGACGATTCTCTTATTGATGAAGAAATTAAATATCACAGATTCAGAAATGCTGGATTTGAAATTGACGGCATTGCATCGGATGATAATTACATAATTACAGTTGATCTGCAGAATCTCGATGAATCAGGAAATATACTGATCGGACAAAATCAAAAAGATTTAAAGATATATCTGGGGAATGAAGAGATTTATCCGGAATTTAAGAAAGCTTTTAAGGGCATCAAAGAAGGCGAAGTTAAAGTAATAGATTCGACCAATGCAGAAGGAAATGCAAAGAAAGTTCAGATTACTTGCAATAAAGTTGAAAAGATAATCTATCCTGAACTTGACGAAAAGTTTTTTTTAAAAATAACTGGTAAGGATACTATAAAAACTGAAGATGAATTTCGTGAAGAAATCAGGGACGCACTTTCCAAAATATACAACTCAATATCCGAAAGGAAACTAAGAGATGATGTGATTAGCGAACTGGTAAAACTGAATGATGTGGAAATCCCCGGATCTTATATTGAAAACATACTTAACACTATAACAGATAATTATCTTGAGCAGAACAAAAGCAAAAAACTTCCTGCAAACTTTAGCGAATCTGAATTTAAAAAAGAAAAAAGAGCCGATGCAATTTTCAGCGGCAAGTGGCATCTTATCAGAGAAAAGCTAATTAAAATGGAAAACATAACCATTGAAGAAGAAGATTATAAAAAAATAGCGGATGAAAATGCATCACAATACAATATCCCTGCAGAAAAACTATTGGAAGTTTACAAAGAAAACGAAGATGTAAAAGCAAAAATACTGAATGATAAACTTATAGACAGGATAATCAGTTATGCCGAAATAGAAGTTAAGGAAGAATTAAAGACAAAGGTAAATTCGGCTGAGGAAATATCCTGATCCTGCAGTATACAACCAAATTTTTTTGAAACTATTTTAAATTCATTAACAGTTATTTCAGAAAATAAAAAACAAAATGCATTACACAGATATTATAAAAAGAAACGAAAGCATAATCAGTCAAGGTCTGGATCAGATTAAAAGCCAGCTTGTACCAATGGTCGTTGAGCAGACATCCAGAGGCGAAAGAGCTTATGACATTTATTCGAGACTTTTAAAGGAAAGGATTATTTTTCTTGGAACACAAATTTACGATGAAATGTCATCACTCATCATAGCACAACTGATTTTTCTGGAATCAGAAGATCCAGACAAAGACATCATGCTGTACATCAACTCACCGGGCGGCAGTGTAACAGCGGGTATGGGAATTTATGACACGATTCAATACATTAAGCCGGATGTAAGTACAATGTGCGTAGGCCTTGCAGCATCGATGGGTCAGCTGCTATTAACCGGAGGAGCGCCCGGTAAAAGAATTGCGCTGCCTCATTCGAAGATCTTAATGCATCAGCCCTGGGCAGGAGGTTTGCAGGGACAGACAACCGATATTTTAATTCATGCAAAAGATATGGAAAAGACAAGAGAATCACTTTTCAAGATCATTGCAAAACATTCCGGACAATCGGTGGAGAAAGTTATGGAAGATGCCGAAAGAGACAATATCATGAATCCGGAAGAAGCAAAAAAATACGGACTCATAGATGAAATATTAGTTCACAGAGATAAGAAAGAAAAAAAATAATCCTTCAAGTATATTATTTTGTTAATATCTCGCCGGAACGGAATTTCATATTGTAAAACAAGCACAGCATTTTTGACAACAGATTTTATTTGATTGCTTGCACAGATTTTTTTTATACATTGCAGTTTAGTTTCATAAGGTTTCTATATTGTTATTTTTTCTTAATTAAAGTAATTTCGCTTTCTCAAAATTAATTTATTAAATGGATTTTAGATTAACCAACCGGATTTTTGCCGCATTTGTATTTCTTTTTTCTACTATAGTTTATGTGATGACAGTTCAGCCGACTTTCTCTTTCTGGGATTGCGGTGAATTTATAGCATGTGCTTATACATTGTCGGTTCCGCATCCACCGGGCGCCCCGTTTTTTACTCTAATGGGTAAGATATTTTCAATGTTTCCAACGGCAGCTGACATTGGATTGAGAATAAATTATTTATCAGTAATAACAAGTTCGCTCTGCGTTTTGCTACTGTATTTAATTTCAGTCAAAGTAATTAAAAACTGGAGAGGCATCCCTAAATCCACTTTTGATGTATTGCTAATTTGCGGAGCATCAGTAATTGGAGCTTTGTCTTATGCATTCAGTGAATCATTCTGGTTTAATGCACTCGAAGGTGAAGTTTACGGAATGGGTACTTTTCTAATCGGATTGAGCATATACATTCTCATGGTCTGGTGGGAGAAAGCCGATGAACCTGGCAGCGATAAGTATTTGCTTTTAGTAGCTTACATAGTAGGTCTTTCAATCGGCATTCATTTGCTTGTTGTCCAGTGCATCTTTCTTGCGGGATTATTCTTTTACTTTAAGAGATACGAATACGATCCAAAAACTTTAGCATTAGCTTTTGGATTATCAGCAGTAGCATTCTTAATTGTGTATCCCGGTCTGGTTAAAAAATTTCCTCTGATTCTTTCCGGAAGCGTTGCAGTCGGCGTACTGATTATCGGGCTCTTGATTTTCGGTATTTACTATGCCCGACAAAACAAGAATCCAATATTAAGTCTTCTGACACTTTCATTGTTTTTGATTATTCTCGGTTACTCGACTTATATTTCCATTCTTCAGAGAGCTGATGTAGTTGACCTGCCTTTGAATGAGAATTCACCGAACAACATTGAAACATTAATATCATATCTGAACCGTGAGCAATACGGTCAACAGCCATTACTAATGCCGAGAAGGTATTCACAGGAACCACAGCATCAGGGAATATATTCAAAGTATTCAAGCGACATGGAATTCATGTGGAAATATCAGATAAACCACATGTTCAACAGGTATTGGTTTTGGAATTACATCGGAAGAGCCGGGCATGATCAAAACGACGGTGTTGATTTTAAAAAGCTGTATGCAATTCCGTTTATATTCGGAATGTTTGGATTGTTTTATCAGTTCAGAAAAGACCGTAAACTTGGATTTATATTTCTCATGATGTTTTTAATGATGGGCATCATAACGGCTCTTTATCAGAATCAGCAAGAGCCACAACCACGGGAAAGAGATTATTTTTATGTCGGTGCATTTATGACTTTTTCATTATGGATAGGAATTGGTGTTGCCGGTTTGATAGAGATTATTAATGAAAAGATGAATAAAAAATCTCTCGTTGCTTTGTGTGCAGTAGTTTTAATATTATCTTTTGCTGCAATTCCGATTAACATGCTTAGAGTAAATTACCATTACGAAGACAGAAGCGGCAATTACCTGCCATTCGATTATGCATACAACATTCTTCAGAGTGTCGAAAAAGACGGGATACTTATTACTAACGGCGACAATGACACATTCCCTCTCTGGTGCCTGCAGGCAGTTTATGGAATCAGAACAGATGTCAGAGTCATTAATCTTTCACTTGCGCAGACAGATTGGTATAATCTTCAGTTGAAAAACGAGAGACCTTACGGAGCATTGACTGTTCCGATGACTTTATCCGATGCACAATTGAAAAAACTTCAGCCGGTGCAATGGGATGAAAAGAAACCAGTAACTTTTGATGTGCCGCTTACTGCATATCCGGATTCAATGAGAAAAAATGCCGATCTCCCGACAAAAATTGTCACATATATTCCGCCGACAATAAGACAGCAGTCAGGCAATCAGGTTATTACCGCTGTTAAGGCAAATGACTTGCTGCTTATAGACATTGTCAAAGCAAACAAATGGCAGAGACCGATTTATTTTTCCATCACGGTCTCGGATGAAAATTTTATCGGCTTGGGAGATTATCTTGTACTGGAAGGAATGGCATATCGGATTGTTCCATATAAGACAAATCAATCACTTTCCAGCAATGAAAGTATTAGTCCGGAACTTATGAAGAAAAATTTATTTGATAGCCCTGCAGGTCCCTCAAAAACTCCTAAAAGCGGATTTATTTTCAGAGGCTTGAATGACAAAAGTATTTTTTACAACGAGGATCAGACGCGGATGTCACAAACATACAGAACGGTTTTTCTGAGGCTTGCATATTATTACGCAAATGATTCGGCTACATTTAAGCTGGCTGAGGAGACGCTTGATAAAATGGAAAAAGACATACCTCGTGATGTAATTGAAATGGATTACAGAATTGAGTATGACGTAGCATTACTTTATAACAAGCTCGGTAATAAGGAAAAGTTTAACGAACTGTCAGATAATGTAATATCGAGAGCAGAGAATGAGATTAAAACTAATCCGGAGAATGTTCAATCATATTATAATCCATACAGGATATTGCTTGATGTTTACGAAGCGCGCGGTCAATACGACAAAGCGCTTGAGCTGCTTAATACACTAAATACAATGAGTCCCGGTGATGCGAGTATAAAGCAAAAGATGGAATCCATTAAACTTAAAATGAATAATCCTTCCGGAAAATAGAGTTCAGCGTGAAGACAGGGAAAACGATTTTATCCGTTTTCCCTATACTTCGATACGCAAATTGCCTATGTCAAAAAAACCCGTCAAACAAAACCTGCAAAAACCTGAAAGCACAAAAGATTCCGGTAAAATTTTTTTTTACGGATTCCTTACGGCGCTTTCTGTTGCATTAATTCTTATTTGTCTCGAAAATAAATTTGTCCAGGATGATGCCTTCATCAGTTTCAGATATGTTCAGAATTTCGCTGAAGGCAAAGGTTTGGTTTTTAACATCGGTGAAAAAGTGGAGGGTTATACAAATCTTCTATGGGTGCTGATACTCAGCGTATTTGCATTCCTGAAGATGAACATACAGACCGTATCTCAATTTCTCAGCATTGTTTTCGGAGTAATGATTTTATTCATTACATATTTCATTTCAAACTTAATCGAAATAAACTCTCCTGACTTTAATCAGAAAAAGAGCAAAGCTGCAGCTTCCGGCGCAGATGCAAATTACTTTAACCTCATTCCATCTGTTTTGTTGGTATTTACCGCATCATTTATATTCTGGACTGTGAGCGGGATGGAAACAACAATGTTTATTTTTTTCTGTCTTGTCGGAATTTATTATTATATAAAAAGTAAAAACAGCAATAGTATCGATTACCGGTTTTCTGTTTTCATTTTTCTGGCGACTCTTACGCGTCCAGAGGGTATGTATTTTTTCGGCCTCATTTTAATTCACTATGTTTTTTTTAATTTCAAGCAAAGAAAATCAGATTTCTTAAAAAATCTTTTTTCAAAAGAAAATATTAAAACATATTTGGTTTATGTGATTCCTTTATTGCTATATTTTGCTGTCAGGTACTCATATTACGGCTACATGTTTCCGAATACTTATTACGCCAAGACAGGATTTTCGTCTGCTTATCTGAATTCAGGCATTGAATATTTTACAAAATTTCTGACATCATATCTTATTTACGGATTGATTCTTATACTACCATTGTACCTTTTTAAAAACAAAGACACACTATTTGAAACGTCATTATTTTATTTCCTGATTGTCTGTTTCATACTTTATGTTATATCCGTCGGCGGTGACGTATTAAAGCAGGGAAGATTCTTTCTGCCTGTACTTCCTTTGATCTATATTCTTTTTGCAAAATTTCTGACACAGCTGTATTATATTTTAAAAGGAAAAACTGCAGGCGGTTTCGCATTCCCGTCAATTATTGTCATTACTGCAGTTGTCTGCATTTTTTATTATACATCTCAAAAAGAAAATCTTGAGAAAGATATACAGAGTGAAAACGGTCTTGTAGATAAAATGAAATCAGCCGGCATCTGGTTTAAATCAAAACAAAATGAACTCGGGAAGCCAATGACTGTCGCAGCTACAACAATTGGGGCTGTATCTTACTTTGCCGGACACGAAGTTAATGTCATTGATTTGCTTGGACTAACCGATGAAGAGATTGCACACAATCCGAAATTAATCCCTGAAATTTCCGAGCAATCAATTGGATGGAAAGAAAGAAACTATAATGCAGATTATGTCATGTCAAGAAAACCTGAATACATATATTTTTCCACCGGATTAAAACCAAGCGCTTATGCCGAGAGAGCTTTGTTCACAACTGAAGATTTCAACAAATATTATTATCCATATTATTCACTTGATAAAAACACCGGTTCATCTATGGAAGTATTCAAAAGAAAATCAGAAGATGAAGCAAAAGACCAATCATGGGATTTCCCCGGAAATCCGAATTATAAGATAACTTTTGTAAACATGTTTAATCAGGCAATGAACTCTTCAAGAAGCAAATCAAGGATTCAGATTGCACTGGATGAATTCAGACAATCTGCTGAAACCGGTCCCAAAAATTTCGGAATGCCATATCAGTACATGGGTGACATTTATCTGCAGCTCGGAAATAAAGACAAAGCAATTGAATCATACAAGAAAGCAGTAGATATTAACGACTACAGCATTCTTTCTCATTATCAGCTTTATCAGTTGTACAGTGAATTAAAAGACAGTGCAAATGCTTCAGCCAGCCTCCGGAAAATACAAAAGTATGATCCGGAAATTTTAAAATAAGATTCAGCAGTTATGAAAATCCTGATTAATGCGCTTTCCGGAATCGGTGATGCTTTGATGTTCTCGCCATCGTTAAAACTTCTTAAAGAAAAAATTCCCGGCAGCCGTATTGATATGCTTGTCATGTTTAAATCCGTAAAAGAAATGTATGAGACCAATCCTCATCTCGATAATGTTTATCTTATAAGATTCATGAATCAGTCGAAGCTAAAATCATTCAAAGAAATTCGTAATTTAAAAATGAATGAATATGATTTTTCAATAAATGTATATCCATCAAACCGTATAGAATATAATTTAGTAAATGCATTTCTTGGCGCTAAAAAGAAAATAAGTCATCATTATCTTCATACTAATTTCTTCCGTGCGGAATTTCTAAATGATATCCTTGTCGATGAAGTTAAAGACCGTCACAATGTACTTCAAAATGCGGATATTGTAAAAAGGATAGTGCCGATAAACGATGAGGAAGTTGGTAGAATGGAGTTGTTTACCGAAAACAGTCACGATGAATCTGCTGCTGATTGGATAAATAAAAATAATACTGACAATAGACTCCTGATTGGATTTCATGCAGGTTCGGCGCTACTGAAAAATCATATTCATAAAAGGTGGGATAAAAGAAAATTTGCAGAGCTCGGGAAGATACTCATTGAAAAATACAATGTTAGAATTTTATTATTTGGTAATGAAGCAGAGCTTAACAATGAAATAAAAAATCTCATCGGAGAAAATGCTATCTTAGCATCAACGGAAAATTTTATGGATTCTGTTACGAGAATGAAACATTGCCGTTTATTCATTTCAAATGATACGGCATTTCTGCACTGTGCAGCTGCGCTTCAGCTGCCCGTTGTTGGAATTTTCGCTTACACAAATTATAAAGAGCTATATCCTTGGAAAACCGAACATATAATTGTCAGAAAGGAATTGGACTGCAGTCCGTGCTTTTATAATTCACCCAAACCAGCAGCTTGTATTTTCACGGGCTATGAAAGTTTCAAATGCATGAAGACCATCGAAATACATGAAGTACTTGATGCAATTAATACTCTCCTCAATAAATCTAATTGATAAAGTCCCAGACAATCGTAAATCTGGAAATTGCATTCATAAATCCTCCTCTGTCATCAAGCGGGAATATGTAAGCATTATATACCAGCGAGTTTAAGATATTTGCCACAGTGATATTTATGTTTGCTTTGCCAATCTTTGCGCCTAAATAAAAATCTGCGATGAACTGATCTGTAAGAGGAAAAGGTTGGTATGAATTGCTCCAGGAATACCAGGTTTGATATTGTTTAGTGATGTAGTTTATTTTATAATATTTGAAATTAAATCCGGTTTTTAATTTTAGCTTACCTCTGAATAATACATCCTTAAATGCAAGATCTCCTTTTACATAAAACTCAGGGAACAGCGGGTCCTGGGAATAACTGCCGCTGACATTTCCGAGAAAATATTTTGAATCAACATTTAAATTTATATTAACTCCATACTGACTGTCATAAACACTGTCATAACTGAAACCGAAAACATACCCGGACAAATTAACTCCTTTAAATCTTATTTTACCTCCGGCTTCATAATACTGTTTTGGAATTTCAATCAGCGACTGAACATCCGGTGAAACTATCTTAAAGTATGATTCATTTATCATCAGATATCCTGTTTGATTTAATCCGGCATTAGCGCTTATATCCCAGTTTTTGTCATGATAAATTTTAACATCCGTTTCCGCGCCGTAATTAATATAATTTTTATCCTTTATATAATCGTCTCTTGCAAATATCGATGCAAACAAATTCTTGTATTTAAAATCATACTTTATCCGGGCTGAATAATAATTGTCATGATATTTTTTAAATAAATTCCCGTCAAATGAATTAAAATATAAATTGCCGCCGAATGATAATTCAGAGCCGGTATTTTTATTATGTTTAAAGACAATATTCTGCATGAGCTCTGCTCCGTACTGAATTGAATGATAATAACCAGATGGGAAGTTTTTTAAAGTAAACACCGTATCCGGATTATCAAGATATCTCAATGAATTAATTCCATAAAATTTAAATTTTGTAACGGATCTTTTATTATTAAATAATCTAGCAGATGATGTAAGATCAAAATAATAATTTTCAATATTTTCATTTGTACCATCGTGAACTACTTCGGCAAGGTCAGGATCTGAGAGAGAATCTTTGTCGGCTTTGTAAGCAAGTCCGTCATTCAACTGCCGGTCCCAGTTATTCAGATAAAAATTTAATTTCAAATTAAATTTATCCGAAGGGAAATAATTGATTCTTGATCTTCCTCTCCAGACATTAAAAGCGGAATTTTTAAACCTGCCGTCAAGAGAATGCTTGGTTACGCCAAGCTGAATATTGAATTTCCTTGAAACAGGCTGGCTGAAATAAAAGTCAGCAAACAAAGATCCTTCCCTGTCTTGAGAATATCTTAACTGTGAGAACGCCTTTGTATTAAATACATCCTTTGTAACAATATTAATGCTTTTTGCAAATGAGTTAATGCCGTAGAAAAAAGAAGAAGAATTAGAGATCTCTTCTATTGATTCGATTTCATTTACGGATAAATTCTGAATATCAAATCCCTGATAAAAAAAATCATTAATCTGGATACCGTCTCTGTATATACCTGTTTCTCTGGAAAATTTTGAATTGTAATTTATGTCATTCCTCGCACCAAGTCCGAAATCATAAACAAAGTAACCAGCTCTTTCATCCATTATTTCAGAAAGATTTCTTTTGTCACTCCATATATACAGAGAATCGTATCTGAACTTTTCTGATTTATCCGATAGATAAACGGATTCTTTGATTTTTATTGAATCCGGAACGAAAGTATATGTAGTATCAGGTTTTTTGCTTTGCGGAAGCGCTGTTCGGATTGAAAATATAAAAATAATCAGTATATAAATTTTCAATGCCGGGGAAATTAATTATTCTTTGAGTTTCAGGTTGTTAGGATCTTTGCTGTGCTTAATTATTTTGGCATCGATAAGGAAGATAACATCTTCGGCTATATTTGTTGCATGGTCAGCCAATCTTTCAATGTTGCTTGTCAAAGCCAGCAGATGAGCGCATGGAACAATAAGGTCAGGGTTGGATTTCATTTCATCCGTAATTCTATAAAACAATTCTCTATCAAGCTTATCAATTTCATCATCCATTAGTATTACAGATTTTGCTAGTTCCGAATCGCTGTTAACAAAACAATCAATACTGCTTTTGACAATTTTTTTTATTTTAACCGTCATATCTTCAAGCCTCATTTTTCTTAGCAGGTCAGTATAATCGTTAAGCGGCTCAGCTTGTTCTGAAATATTAACGGCAATGTCACCCATTCTTTCAAGGTCATTATTTATCATCAGTGCGGACATAATCAATCTTAAATCAAATGCTACCGGCTGTGTAAGCGCAAAAATTCTTTGACAATGTTTGTCTATTTTAATATCATATTTATCCACTTCATCATCTCTTCGCATGACAGTCAGGGCAAGTTCATTATTACCTTCAAACAATGCTTTGAATGAATTAGCGATCTGCTCTTCCACAAGGCTGCCCATCTTGATAATCTTCATTTTCAACTGTTCAAGTTCTTCTTCGAGGTAATGATACATTTATCTTTATTTTAATATTTAAAGAAATATATTAAACGGGATTAACAATTACAAAACTAAATTATCCGAATCTTCCGCTGATGTAATTTTGTGTTTTTTCATTTTCCGGTCTGGTAAACATTTTAGAAGTATTGCTGTATTCTACTATCTCTCCGTTAAAAAAAAATGCGCATTTGTCGCTGACTCTTGCAGCTTGCTGCATGTTATGTGTAACAATGACAATAGTTAAATTATTTTTTAATTCAAACATAAGCTCTTCGATCTTAGCAGTTGCAATCGGATCGAGTGCGCTTGCAGGCTCGTCCATTAAAAGTATTTCCGGATCGACTGCCAAAGCCCTAGCAATGCATACTCTTTGCTGCTGCCCTCCCGATAATCCCGTAGCCGATTCATTAAGTCTGTCTTTGACTTCATCCCAGATTGCTGCGCGTCTGCAACTGATTTCAACCAATTCTTCCAAATCCTTTTTTTTATTCATGCCGTTTATCTTAGGACCGTAAGCGATATTTTCGAAAATGGATTTTGGAAACGGATTTGATTTCTGAAAAATCATTCCTACTTTTTTTCTTAAAGATACTACGTCAGTCCCCTTTTCATAAATATTTACACCATCAATCTCAACATTCCCTTCAATGGTAACATTATCAATTGTATCATTTAGTCTATTGAGAGTTCTAAGAAAAGTTGACTTGCCGCATCCCGACGGTCCAATCAAAGCCGTAATTCTGTCAGCGTCAATGTCAAGTGAAATGTTTTTTAAAGCATGATTGCTTCCGTAATACAAATTCAGATTTGAAGTTTTAATTTTTTTTGTTTTCAAAATACCGGATTTTCCTGAAAAATATTACTTGGCTTTTTATAAAATATAAGTTTGTTAATTTACAACTATTCCATCATTAAGTTTAATTATCCTATCGCATCTTCCTGCAAATTCCTCATTATGTGTAACAATGACAAATGTCTGTCCGAATTTTTCCCGTAATCTAAAAATGAGATCAATAACGGAATCAGCATTTTCCGAATCGAGATTACCGGTTGGTTCGTCCGCTAAAACAAGCTTAGGTGAATTAATAAGTGCTCTTGCAATTGCGACTCTCTGCGCTTCGCCTCCTGATAATTCAGACGGCTTATGATTTTTTCTGTCTTTTAGCCCGACTTCTTCAAGCGCTTCCTCTGCCTTATTCTTATCCGAAATTCCCGAGATCATGGATGAAATCATTACATTCTCAAGCGCTGTAAATTCGGGCAGAAGATGATGAAACTGAAATATGAAACCTATGCTTCTGCTTCTGAATTCAGAAAGCTGTTTATCTTTTTTTTCAAAAATATTTTCGTTTTCAAAACTTACCGTTCCAGAATCCGGTTTGTCAAGAGTTCCGAGGATATGAAGCAAAGTGCTTTTACCGGCACCAGATTTTCCTACAATTGCGGCAATTTCACCTTTATAAATTTCCAGATTAATTCCTTTCAGAACTTCCAACCTGTTTTCATCAGTTACTTTATATGACTTTTTCAGCTCTGCTACATTTATTAACAAATCATTACTATTCATATTTATTATTTTTTCAAGCAGTTTATTTTTTTAATAATTATTCCCATCTGATTGCTTCAACCGGATTTAGATTCGCAGCTCTTCTTGAAGGATAAATTGATGCAAGATAACATAACAGCAGCGCTGCAGCAGGGATAAAAACAAAATCCGAGAATCTCAATTCCACAGGCATTGCAGTAATTTTATAAATTGATGCGTCGAGTTTATAAAATTCGAATTTTAATTGTGCCAGAATAATTCCGAGTCCGGCAATTATTCCCGCAGCTGCTCCTACCAGACCGACAAAAATTCCTTCATAAGTAAATATTCTCGTAATCATTTTATCCGACGCGCCTATTGCCTTTAGAACTCCGATATCTCTTTTTTTCTCGATGACAGTCATCGTTAAAGAACCGAGTATATTAAAGGAAGCTACTGCAATAATTATGCTTAGAACGGAAAATGCCGTCCATCTTTCGACTTTTAAAAGAGAATAAAAATCTTCATGAAGATCATACCATGTCATCACTTTATATTCATTTCCGATCAGCGGAGATATTTTTTCTTTTTGAGATTCGGAATCATCAATGTTGCCAAGTCTTATTTCAACACCGCTGACTCTGTCTTTCATATCAAACAGATATTGTGAGTTTTCGAGAGATATATAAGCATAGTTACCGTCATACTCTTTGTTTTCCGAATCATAAACTCCCCTAACGACAAATTTCCTTGTAAGAGGATCTACAAACTGTGTAAGAGAACTTTCAAGACCAACGGGACTTAATAGAGTTAAAGTATCGCCTGGTCTGGATTTCAATTTTCCCATCAGAGTAAATCCAAGGACGATACCTCCGCAATCACCTTCATTTTTCAAATTAAACTTTCCGAATTTCATTACATCTTTAATACCTGACACATCGCCTGCCAGATTTTCATCAATTCCTTTAATGTAAACAACCTCATTGCTGTTTTCATTAGCCAACATTCCTTTGTTTAAGGTAAACGGAGCAGCTGAATTAATTCCAAGTTTGTTTAATTTTCCGATTACATCACGGTAGTCTTTAAATTCATAATTGTTTATCGCTTCAATTCTGATATGAGGATCAAAATTTACAAGCAGTTGTGTAACCTTGCTCCCGAATCCGTTGAATACAGACAATACGATTATTAATGCAGCAACGCCTGTTGCTACACCTGCAATAGAAATTAATGATATTATCGTAATAAAATTGAATTTCTTTTTGGAAAACAAATATCTTCTTGAAATAAAAAATTCAGCGCTCATGGTTTATTGTAAAATCTTTAATTTTAACTGGCATCATCAGCAAACTTTGATATTACTCATCAAAAACAATCACCGATTCCTGATATTGTCTTACTTTATTGGTATCTATTTTTTCATTCAGCAGTTTTTTAAGGTCTTCCTGCTTCTGCAGTATGTTTTTATCACTCATTAGTTTTTTGATTTCATACTTTACATGAAGTACTCTGTTATAGATTCTGTGCCGTGAAATCCCGGCAGGTAGTCTGTAATCACTATTTGCAATTTCGATAATATGATGTTTTCTGAATTTTGGAAATATAAGGAGAGTACCTTTTCTTCTTGTATATTTCCTTAAATCAGAAAATTTTATATCGCTTTCAGACCTGTCAAACACAAAATGCCTGAAATAAAGTTTTGTAATTGCATCGAGCTGCATGATAATATTTTCAAGCCGATGCGATAACTTAATAAGTATGTTTTCATCATATTGTATATCAGCGGCAAGAACATAATTTAAATTGTCATCAAGAATTTCCTGACCTTTTGAAAAACTAACTTTTTTGAAAGGGAGTTCATAAACTTCACAATGCTTTTTCAAATCGTTTAAATGAAAATCATAAATCAGATGATTCCATTTATCAAGGATTAAATTCTTATCATGATAATTTAAAACCTGCGCAAGAATAAGTCTGCATCCGATTTCTTTCAATGATCCATATCTATTTGCGCCGTCAAGAAGAATCAGATCGTCATTATGTCTGCCGGTTATAACCGGATTCATCAGAAACTTAGCTCTTGCGATTCTGCTGAAAATATTTCTTAACCTTTTATTCTCTGTGGCTTCATGAAGTTTTAATTCGGAAAGTCTTAGTAGCTCAAGGTCAAAATAATTATCTGTGTAATTTATCAATACTTAAAACGTTAAACTGATATAATTGCTAATTATTATTTATTTACTTTTACGAATTCAATTAGTCCCTGCTTATCGAGTGCTGCCATTACATTATCACCCGGTAGAATATCTGCATTTAGAATTTTCTCCGAGAGTTTATTTGTAATGTATTTTTGAATTGTTCTTTTCAGCGGTCTTGCTCCAAATGAAATATCATATCCAAGCTTACCAAGCCAGTCTTTGACTTCATCATCGGCAGAAAATTTAATCTGATTTCTTTCCAGCTTTTGAGTCAGCATGCTTAACTGCAGATCTACGATTAATCTAATTTCTTCTTCGGTCAGGGGCTTGAATAAAATAATTTCATCAACTCTGTTGAGAAATTCAGGTCTGATGGTTGCCTTAAGCAGGTCCAGCAACTTGACTCTCAATTCATTCATAATATCATCCCTGTTTGACGAAGTAATATTATGGAGTTTTTCCTGTATCAAGTGCGAACCGAGATTAGAGGTCATGATAATAATTGTATTTTTAAAGTTGACTGTTCTTCCCTGTGAATCTGTGAGTCTTCCTTCATCAAGCACTTGCAATAAAATATTAAATACATCGGGATGCGCTTTTTCAATTTCATCCAACAAGACGACGCAATAAGGTCTTCTTCTCACAGCTTCGGTAAGTTGTCCGCCTTCTTCATAGCCCACATAACCCGGAGGAGCGCCAATTAATCTTGAGACAGAAAACTTCTCCATGTATTCGCTCATGTCAATTCTAACCATTGCTTTTTCATCATCAAACAAAAATTCAGCGAGAGCTCTTGCCAGTTCGGTTTTTCCGACTCCGGTAGTTCCAAGGAAAATAAATGAGCCAATAGGTCTGTTCTCGTCTTGAAGACCGGCTCGAGAACGTCTAATTGCATTTGAAACTGCGATGACGGCATCTTCCTGACCGATAACTCTTTTCATCAGATTCTTTTCCATATTAACCAGTTTTTCTCTTTCACCTTCGAGCATTTTTGTTACTGGAATGCCTGTCCATTTTGATACAATTTCAGCGATATCTTCTGCATCAACTTCTTCTTTCAGCATTTTATTATTTTTCTGAATAACTGCGAGTTCATCTGTTTTGTTGTCAATTTTTTTTTGTAATTCAAGTAGTTTTCCGTACCTTATTTCAGCGACTTTGGCAAGATTCCCTTCTCTTTCATTTTTTTCGGCTTCATTTTTGAGGAGTTCTGTTTCTTCCTTTGCAGAGCGAATAGACTTAATGAGGTCTTTTTCAAGTTTCCAATGAGCCGACAAGGCATTTCTTTTTTCGGACAACTCGGCTAATTCTTTTTCAATTTCGTCAAGCCTTAGCTTGGTTGGATTTATTGTTGATTTATCTTTAGCCATTCGTAAAAAAATTTGCATAAAATTAGCAAATTCTATGTGTATATTCTATGAAATTTAATTTATAAAAGTATGATTTAGAAAAGCTGTGTGGAGTTGCAGGTTTGGTTAGATTAGATTTTATTAAAAGAAGATGGTTGGGTTGGCAGCGGCGTGTGGGTAAACCGTTTAAACGGTTTAGCCAAACCAAACTTTGACTACACAACATTTCTGCGAAAAGCAAGTAGTGAAGTATTTATTGTTTTTCGACAAGGTGCAATGCCTTTTGGGGTAAACCGTTTAAACGGTTTACCACCAACCAAACTTTGGCTACACAACATTTCTGCGAAAAGCAAGTAGTGAAGTATTTATTGTTTTTCGACAAGGTGCAATGCCTTTTGGGGTAAACCGTTTAAACGGTTTACCACCAACCAAACTTTGGCTACACAACATTTCTGCGAAAAGCAAGTTGTGAAGTATTTATTGTTTTTCGACAAGGTGCAATGCCTTTTGGGGTAAACCGTTTAAACGGTTTACCACCAACCAAACCCCATCTTTGTTTCAGATTTTTTTGACGATATTTTTTTTTACAACACCAAAATAGTCTGCAGGCGGGGTTAATTAAATTTTAATGAAAAGTCTACTTGGGTTAAATCGCGGCAGCGAGGTGGTAAACCGTTTAAACGGTTTACCACCAACCAAACCCCATCTTTATCTTTAATTTCTTCTCGACTTGCCATTCGTCCTTTACACTTTCCTGAAATAAAAAAACCCCTCACGGGGTTTTCTTATTTCAAATTGATTCTTTCATTTAGTTATTTGTCCGGCAAGTTTATCTTCTCTCTGAAATTGAAGATAATTACATTTATTATCTGATTGGAAGCTTATCGTAATTTTTAGTTTGTATAATTTAATACTATCTTATAAGCGCCATTTTCCGCGTATCAACAAATAAATGACTTCGCGAACCAGTTTGCTGTGCCTCGATTCTGCAAAAATAAATACCACTTGAAAATTCAGTGGCATTCCATTCTATATTATAGCTTCCGGCTGTCAATTGTTTATTAATCAAAATTTTAATTTCCCTTCCCAATAAATCATATATTACAAGTTTTACAAATGCCTCTGACGGTATTACAAAATTAATATTTGTTACAGGATTAAAAGGATTAGGATAATTTTGGTTTAGTTCAAATTTTTCTGCCGTATTCGAAGTATTCTCGATCCCGCTTAATTCATAATAAGATATCCTTGCATCTGTTACAACTTCAGCAAGTCCAGCAACATTCAACCCTGTTATTGTTCCTGAAAAATCTTTTATGATTATTTTAGCTTCATCTATTCTTGTTATCTCCGGAATTTGAATTTGCGTTCCGTTTGTACTTATCACACCCGTGCTTTGTATATTTACAACATTAACTCCCGCTCTGTAAAGAATAATTTCGCAATCATTTACTTGTATGTTGGTTCCGTTCAATGAATTTGGTCTAATATTATATAAGATAAATTTTCTAATGTCTATTGGAATTTCCCATTTCAAATTAATCCATTCATTATCTGATCCTGCGGCAATCCAGTTAACACTAAGTGAATCATTCCTTGCCTTTCTATCCTTAACTCTGCTGCCCGGAAATTTGACAGTATCATTAACATATCTGAACGAACTTTGTGTTACTGTTGCTGAAGTAGATGTATTAAAAAACTGAACTTCATAATTATTGTTTGCGGGAGGAATATAAGAATGACCCTGATGACAACCAACACATTGAGTTCCAGTACCGGGTCTGCCAAAATTCAATCCCGACAAGTGAGCAATCTGTCCTCTATTTCCCGCAATTACTTTGCCGGTTGAATCTGCTACCTGATCAAAAACAGGTATGTCAGCTGGAACATAGGGAATCCAAAACCCGCCGGCAAATTGTATCGGTTCGTTTATAAACAATATCGGTTCATCTTTTCCTGTGCTGTCTGTCCTCTGAAAATTCAGAAATAATTTTATGCGGGCATTTCTTGTAATTGGTGGCGCATCCGTAACCGGAACATCTACATCAGCATTTGTAAAAATATTTCCGCAGTCAAATCTAAATGACCCGTTTTTATAAAAAGTATTTGGATCATTTGTCGGAGGAAGCTCATCGCTAAAGTCCGTTATCACATCTGTCAATACGGGAGGAATTGGCTTCGGCAGTAAAACTTCGGCATTTAATTCGAGCTTACCCGGAATATCATAAAATGTTTGTAAACCGGTTCGATCGAGATTTATGGTATATAAACCAAAATCAAGATTCTCCACCTGAGTTGCAAACGAAAATAATATTTTCCCTTCTGATAAATAAACGGGATCAGTTGCATAGGGAGGCTGCATTGTTCCGTAAGAAGGAGGATTGCTTACATAATACTGCATGTTGTTCATGTTTACTCCTACAACATGATTCTGGAAGCCCGGTCCGGGAGAAAACCATCTGATACCTGTGCTTCCCGAAGTGTTTAACATTGCAGTGTGTGGAACATACACACTTAATAGTTTCCCATCATTCATTACAAATGGTTTATATGTGTGCATCCCGTCTCGAGATGATACATCTCCTCCATAAAAACCCATTTCAGCGCCATCGGGTCTGATTGACGCTGCCCACCATAAATTTCCTATATCATTTGTTAAAGCAAGATTTGAATCACGCGTAATTCCGTTTGATGTTAAATGTGACGGCATGTCAATATTAACCCACCATCTGGAAAAAACTATCTTGCCGGTATTTGGATCGATCGAAGGCTCTTCTGCACTGTTCCTTTCGGTTGTTATCCTGTGAAGAGAAGTTCCATCCGGATTAACGATGTATATATTGGTTGTTCTCATTCCTCCCAATAAACTCAGAGACGGATAACGAGTACTTGCAAAACATATTCTACCATCTGGAAGATAACAAGGATCTATATCATCATATTTTACAAATTTTGATGAAGCCGCCCCGAACTGCGATAGATTTATGTTTCTGTTTGTAAATGTTATCTTTTTGAAATTAGATCCATCAGAATTTATTTCGTAAATCCTCCATGAACTGTCTCTGCTTTCAATCCCTGCAAAAACAATTTTAGAAGCATCCCAATACACGCAAGGATCTGACACATCAATAAGCTTTATCCCGACAAAATTCATTGTACTGTCTATCAGAACTCTGATGTTTCCATTGCTATCCCTTACAAGCAGCCTTCCTCCAACTACTCTAAACCTCGAGAAAGTCCCCATACCCGGAAGCAATCCGGCTTGCTGATAATATTGATTCCCTCCATGTTCAAGATTTCTCGATACAAAAACAACCGGAGTTGACTGTGAATGTACTCCGGTTGAACAAATAAAAACCGAAACCCAAATTAGTATTATTTTTGAAAACCTCTTTTTCATTTACAATCTGCTTCCAATTTTACTTGATCAATTAAGTTATTTTATCAGAATCATTTTCTTAATATCCATCTCCTTACCATCAATCATTAATGAATAAAAATAAACTCCGCTCGAATTTCCTCCGGCATTCCATGTAGTTTCATAAACTCCCGGCAGCAGCGATTGCTCAATCAATGTACTTACTTGCTTTCCCGCTGCATCATAGACTTTAATGCTTACAAAATAATTTTGCTTTCCTGAAACAGATGGAATGTCAAATTTTATTTTTGTATCAGGGTTAAACGGATTTGGATAATTTTGAGATAGTAAAAACTTTTCCGGGATCTCATTTGATAGATTACTAACTGATGTTATAAACGGAACATTGTATGTTATTTTCATTTTATAAACTCCTCCACCTTTTTGACTGAGAAGAGTTCCTCTGTCATAAAAATACATTCCGGCCTCAGGTGAACTACCAACATTGCTTGATGTAAATGAAACGCCGCTGTTTGTCGAATAATATACAGCGCTTCCATATACTCCATATCCTACGACCGTCGGATCGTCTTTTGCAATGTCAACTGCCCACGCATTTCCCGTTCCTGCAACTTGACTAAATGTTGTCCAATGATTTGTTGACTTCCAGATTCCTCCCGAACTCCAGCATGAATGGTAACTTAAATTCTGATCGAGTTTTGATACTACCGTAAATGGAATTTCCGATCCGCTTACAGAATGCACCAATGACCAGTTCAATCCACCATTGGTTGTTTTGAAAAGTTCGGCCACTCCTGAACCTGTAACTCCGTCACCGCTAAAAATCACATTTGGATCATTCCATGCTACCGTAAGATTATCCGGACTTCTGAAAACCTTTGTTCCAACATTTGTCCAGTTCAAACCCCAGTTTGTTGATTTAAGTAAAACACTATTGTCAGGATTTAAATAAACCTGATTCGGAGTCGTTTGGTCAGCAATCATCGGCATACCATAACTTGTCAATGCTCCGTTCCAAACAACAGTCCAATTTGCTCCATAATTTGATGACCTCAAAACTTTTCCAGCAGATTCATCCATCGATGCTAACATGTAATTTGTATCTACTGACGATACAAAAAATGTATGAGCTCGACTGCCCGGTGTTATTGTGGAAAACTGACTCCATGTTTCTCCTCTGTCATAGCTCCTGTAAACTTTATTTCCCATTGCAATAAAAATTGCATTCTTGTTGAATGGATGAAGACAAAAACCGTTTCCTATATTCGAGGAACCTGCCTGCTTATTAGTCCATGTATAATTCACTGTAGTACCATCCGGCAATGACCAGGTGTTCCCTCCATTTGTCGTCCTTAAAACAGCATTGTTAAGCGAACTTACTGCCCAGCCCTGATTTGAATTATAAAAATAAATATCCACAAGATTTCCCATCATCGGATTTTCCTGAAAAGTAAAATTGTCTCCTCCGTCTATGCTCTTTCTTATAAATCCTCCACCACCACAAGAATAAAATGTGTTTTCATCAAACATAAATACCGATGTTATATTTGGTTTTACTTCAGACTTATAATCAATTGTAATCCAGTTCAAACCGCTATTTGTAGATTTAATTATTATTCCGTCTTCGGCTGTTGCAATGATTGTATTATTTTTCCTGTCTATTGATAATAAATTGTTTGTAACAGATGTAGTATATAAGTTCCATGAATTTCCATCCCAATAGATTACTTTGCCGTTATTTCCGCAAGCAACTCCCGATGTCGGACTTTGCATTTTTATAGAATTAAGATTTTCTGTAACAGGAGAAGTCTGTGTATCCCATGTTGCGCCTGCATCAGTTGTTTTATAAATACTTCCAGCATCACCGACAGTCCAGCCGAGATTGTCATCTACAAAATGTACCGAATTCAGATTGCGATTTCCCTTTGGAATAAATGACCAGTATCCGCCGTTATTTTCACTTACTCTGATACTGCCGCTGTTTCCTACGATAAAAACTTTCGAGTTTGTGGCAAACACCGAATTGTGTGTGTAACTGCCAACCAAAGAGTTGATCCAATTCTGCCCTCCGTTGCTTGAATAAAATATTGAACCGTTATTACCTGCAGCCCAGACTGTAATACCATCTTTAGAATGAACAGAATTAAATCCGTCTGCAAATAAGTTTGAGCAATTCATTAAAATTAAAATTAGGAGAATTGTAATTTGCTTCATTTTCTTTTGATTTGTAAAATTAATAAAAAAAAAATCCTGTTTGAGATTTTTTGGCTAATAATATAGAAATTCATATATGCAAAATTATAACAAATTACGCTTATATGCTGTGATAGGAATCACATTCCATAAATTCATTTTCTCTTCGAAAATCTGCCGGCAGAGTATAGGTTATTTCATTTTCCAAAATTGAAGCAAAGCAAATCTGTAAAATCTTAACTTAAAGTACCGAAAAGATTTTAACTGACTGAAATGAAACAAAATTATTTGGTTGAATTGTTTAGTTAGTACTTTTCTTATGGAGTTTAATTCATCATCATTAGATTTAAAAAATAGTTTGGTGTGATACTTTGGATTCAACTATAAGAATATTTTATGAGAATATTTTTTAAATCTATTTTAAAATTAATTATAACAGAGTTTTTCAGAAAGGATAATCTTTATATTTATTGAGATACAAAACAGACAAATGACTTTGATTAAAGTGTTGGTATATTTCAGCAGCTTTAAAACCTCGCTTATGATTTTACTTTTTCATAAAAGAAAATGAAAATCCCTGCATTTTTGAATTTTTAGGAAATGTGATGTGAATCACATTTTAATTAGGTAAATATTCCTATTTTTGTAATGTAAATCACAATTTTAAAAAAAATTATCTCAAAAAGACAAAATTTGTCGTTTTCTAAACTCAAAAAAGTGATTTCATTTTCGTTAAAGCAGGAGCAATATATTTAGTTAAATTTATTTATGAAAATACAAGTAATGCAAAACAACCTTTCTAAATTATTATTAGATGAACACAACATTATTCAAAAAGCTGGGAAAATTATTTTTTCATTGAAAAATACCTGGCTCGATAATGCTGAGTCTTATGAAAAAAATATTCAGAAGTTAATTGAATTTTTCTCTGCATACTCTGATGATTATCATCATAAGAAAGAAGAAGAAATTTTGTTTATCGCGATTTCGCAAAAAAACGAGTCTATAGGAGGAGGGATGGTTGACGAGCTGCTCGATCATCACGAAACTTTTCGAGCTACACTTCAAAAAATATCCAAATTACTCGCAGCAAAAGATTATCAGTCTGTTCAGTATAATCTGGAAAGTTATGTTGTTAATTTGGAAGATCATATTGCAATTGAAAATGACGAGGTGTTTCCTATGACCGATAGTATCTTTGAGGATGAAGAGCTGGAAATGCTTTATCACAAATGCATCGATAAAGACAATGAACTCGGCATCGAAAGAAAAAAAGAGTTTGAAGAATTTATAAATGAATTTAATGCATGACCAATGAATAATTTATCTGACATTCTCGACTTCTGCAAAGATTTAGCATTTGATCTTCATTTTAAAAAAGCGAAGAAATGGAAATCCTCATACGAAGACAGAATTCTTGTGGGATATTTCCCAATTTATTTTCCAAGAGAAATCATTCATGCTGTAAATGGAATGCCGGTTGGTATAATGGGAACCGGCGACAGGAAACAAATAATAAAAGGTGATGCTTATTATCAATCTTATATTTGCCATCTTCCTCGCGGCGTAATTGAAATGGCTCTCGATGATAACTTAAATGACTTTGACGGATTTATATTCCCTTCAATCTGTGACTGCATCAGAAATCTATCGGGAATGTTTAAGTTAGCAGAAAAAGGAAAATTCCAACGCTACTTTGATTATCCTCAAAATTTTGACAAAGCAACAGGAGGATTGTTTTATCGCAATGAAATGGAAAAAATAATCGATGACATGTATAAGATTAACAAGATAAAGTTAACACCGGAAAATCTTAACAACTCGATCAAACTATACAATACAAATAGAAGACTTATTGAAGAAATTTATAATATTCGACAGGAATTTCCATGGAGATTATCCGCTGTTGACACATATCATGTAATTAGAGCTGGACTTTCTATGCCTGTCGAAGAGCATAACTTGATCATTGAAGAAGTAATTTCACATATCAGCGAAGATATTGGAGAGCAAATGGATAATATAAGAGTTGTAATAAGCGGTTCATTTTGCGAGCAGCCGCCGGTAGGACTGATAAAATCCATTGAAATGGCGGGCTGCTATATCGTTGATGATGATTTCATGCTCGGCTCAAGATGGATTCAGGGAGATGTAAGAGACGATACTGCTGATCCTCTCGGTGAACTGGTTAATTCATATCTTACACAATCCCCTATTTCATCGGCGGTCTATGATGTTGATAATCCAAAAGGTAAAAGATTAGTTGATCTTGCGCAAAGGAGAAATGCCGACGGAATAATATTCAGCGCTGCAAGTTTTTGCGATCCCGCATTGCTTGACAGACCTGAACTTCAAAAAGAATGCGACAATTCGGGAATTGCATACATAACATTTCAGTATCATGAAAATACCGGACAGTTTAAAATGATAAAAGAGCAAGCAGGCACATTTTCGGATTCAATTAAACTTTGGGTTTAAAAAATAAATTATGAAAACAGAACAACAGGAAGTAATTAAAGAAAAAAGCATGCTTATTCAGAAAGACATGCTTTCAAATTTATTCAAAGAATTAAGCAATACACATCAAACCGGGAAAAAAGTGGTTTATACTTTTGTTCCTGGAAATCTAACCGAACTTATTTTAGCATTTGACATGCTTCCCGTTTATCCGGAAATAAATGCTCTCCAATCTGGAATGAGAAAAAAATCAGCTTCATATATACGCGAAGCTGAAAAAATCGGATTTAGCGAGGATGTATGTACTTACGTTAAATGCGACATTGGTATGATGCTCAACGGCAACGTCGGACCGACAGGAGAAAAACTTCCCCCTCCGGATCTGCTGCTATTGAGTTATACCGGCTGTTTCACATTTATGAAATGGTTTGAAAATCTTGCAAGGCTTTATCCCGGAGTTCCGGTAGCGATGTTGCACACTCCTTATCAGGAAGACGGATGCATTACTCAGGATCAGATAGATTATATGGTGAAGCAATTAAAGGAAGAAGTGATACCGAAAATGGAAATGGTATCAGGTAAAAAATTTGACATGGAGCGATTATCTAAAATGATGATAAACTCCGCCGAGTCTGAAGATTTACTGGTAAAGATTCTTGAAACTGCAAAAAATAAACCGTCTCCCATTGATGCATACTTTGCCGGTGTATATTACATTGGTCCAATGTTTACTGCATTCAGAGGGACAGATGAAGCTGTCGGATATTACACCGAGCTTAATAATGAAATTCAGGAAAGATTAAGTCTTGGATTAGGTCCAATCACTCCTGAAGGTGAATTGAAAGAAGAAAAATTCCGGCTTGTTGTGGAAGGACCGCCCAATTGGACAAATTTTCGTGAGTTCTGGAAAATATTTTATGATATGGGAGCGGTGATCGTTGCTTCTTCTTATACAAAGGTCGGAGGTGTTTATGATCTGGGATTTCGTCATGATTACAGAGAGCCGCTGGAGAGCTTATCCAAATATTGCATGGGATGTTATACAAATATGAATCTTCCCCAAAGAGTAAATTTGCTTGCAGATTATGTTAAGGATTACAGAGCAGATGGTTTTCTGATAAATTCTATAAAAAGCTGCAATTCATTTTCTGCAGGTCAACTCATGATCATGAGGGAAATCGAACAAAAGATGGAAGTGCCTGTAGGTTTCATAGAAAGCGACTTAGTCGATCCTCGTTACTTTTCATATTCAAACATAAAAAACCGCCTTGAATCTTTTTTTCAGATGCTTGAACAAAGAAAAGTAATCATGGCACATGAAAATTGAAAATAAAAATTTTGAATAATAGTAAAAACAATCTATCAATTATTGTTTACAATACAAAACCCAGATAATGAATAAATATTTTCTTGGAGTAGACCTTGGTTCGACCACTTCAAAGTCCGTAATAATAAATGAGAATGATGAAATCATCGGACGCGGTATTACAAATACAAGGTCAAATTACTCGATAGCCGCTGAAATAGCGCGTGATGAAGCAATTTATAACGGACGTTTTTCAGTTTTAAAAAAGAAATTGGAAGCTGAAATAAAAGCAAAACCTCAGTACAAAAAATATATAAATGACTTGGAGAGTGTTTTTCAATACGAACAATTCAAAGTAAGATTGGATAAGCTGGGCGATGAACTGTTAAAGACATGTAAGACATTTTTTAAAGACAAAGAAATGCAGGACAGTATAATCAATCATCTTAGAAATATCCGAAAGTCATTTAAACCGGTAATAAAAAAAGAATATATTTATAATAACCTCGGTTCAAAAAATCAATTTTTCCGTGATATAGTTTCGGAAAAATATAACGAAGAAGTAAACAAACTTGATTCGTCGCTATTTGAACCGTTGATGACTGTGTGGGATAAGAGCATCAGCCCTGCTGAAAACCAGTTGATTACTTTTGATTTTAAAGAGCTGCTGGAAAAAGCAATGGAAGAGTTAAGAATAAAATATAAAAATCTTCCCGATACTGTCGCAGATAATACAAGCGTGAATTTTGATGCCGAGCTGAATTTACTCAAGGGAAATTTTGATCAGGTTTCAGAAACTCTTCGCAAACACATTGAAGAAATTGCAGATCTCGAATTCAACATTGCCAATATGACCGGGACAGGATACGGCAGAGCCTTGCTTCCATTTGCTCAGGAATGCATAAGATCCGAAATTTTATGTCATGCTTTCGGCGCACATGCAATATTTCCCAACACAAGAACGGTACTTGACATCGGCGGTCAGGATACAAAAGCCATACAGGTTGACAAATACGGATTAGTTACGAGTTTTCAAATGAATGACAGATGTGCAGCGGGATGCGGACGTTACCTCGGTTATATTGCCGATGAAATGAGCATTTCGCTGAATGAACTCGGACCTATGGCTTTAAAGGCAGAAGAGGAAGTTACTATATGCTCAACATGCACTGTCTTTGCAGGCGCTGAATTACGCGAGTTGACAAACATAGGTAAAAAACGCGAGGATATTCTTGGTGGATTGCATAAAGCAATTATTATGAGAGCAATGTCATTAATATCACGTTCGGGTGGAGTGTTTAATGAATTTACATTTACAGGCGGAGTAGCGAGAAATCCCGCGGTTATTAAATATTTAACTCAGCTTGTTACAGACAATTACGGAGATAACATTAAGATTAACATTCATGCGGATTCAATTTTCATGGGAGCATTGGGAGGCGCAATGTTTGCAAAAAGAAACATTAAAGCCGACTTGCCGGATTTGAAAAAAAGAAAAGAATTAGTAACTGAATAAATAAATTTTATTAAATAATGGAGACACCGTTATACACAATCGGCATTGATGTCGGCAGTAATTACATCAAACTAGTTTTAATGAAATACTCCGATTCCCCCGAGATCCTTGACAAGAAAACTGAAAAAATCAGAAAAAGAGATCCGAGTCAGGTAGCCGATGAAATGATTAACTCCTTCCTTGTCAATAATGATTTAAAATATAATGACTTAGCATATCTTGCTTCCACAGGCGAAGGCGATTTAGTGAAGCGAAAACGGGGACATTTTTATGGTATGACCACTCATGCAAAAGGCGCAAATTATTTTTTCCCGGATGCTAAGTGCGCCGTAGATATGGGAGCGCTGTATGTGCGTGCATTAAAAATCTCTCCGCAAGCTCGGGTCGAAGATTATAAAATGACTGGACAATGCGCATCGGGTTCAGGTCAGTTCGTGGAAAACATATCCCGATATCTTGGATTATCGATTGAAGAAGTAGGAGAAGTTTCTTTAAAAGCGGATGCACCGGAAGTTTCATCAGGTATCTGCGCAGTGCTTGCCGAGACAGATGTCATAAATATGGTGTCAAGAGAAGTTTCTATTCCAAACATTATAAAAGGCATACACATATCAATTGCCAATAGGATAATTAAACTTCTTAACTCTTTAAAAGCTGAATCACCCATTGCACTTACCGGAGGCATGGCATTAAACAAAGGATTGATACAGGCAATTGAAGAGCAGCTAAAAGAAACAGGAAAAACTTTTGAGATAAAGACTCACCCCGACGCTATTTATGCCGGCGCAATTGGAGCAGCATTGTGGGGCGGATACAGATATCTTAAATTAAAAGATAAACTGGAATTAACAGAAAAATAAATTCTAATTTTATATGAGAATACTCGAATCTAAAATGAAGCCGGGAGAATTAATTCCCAATGTATCTCAAATGCTTTCACAAAATGTGTCAAGATTCGGCGATAAAATAGTTTACAGTGAAAAACGAAATGAACAATACGAAAGCATAACATGGAATGAGCTGTACAATGACATACTCAACATTTCATATAATCTAAGACAGTTTGGTTTTTCCGAAGGAGATAAAATTGTAATATTTTCTCCAAATCGTCTGGAAATGCTGGAGCTCGAACTTGCCGTAATGGCGTCGGGAGGTATTGCAGTTCCTATATTTGCATATTTCCACAAAGAAACAGCGGAGCTTCTTATAAATCATTCGGATGCAAAGTTTCTTGCTGTTGCAGGCGAACTCCAGTTAGGAAGAATAAATGATATCAACGTAAAAGAAATTTTTGTATTTGACAGATCTTGCAAAAAATATTTTGCTAATCAGCACAACTTTGACATATTGCTTTCGCAAAGAGAGGATAATAGTTATGAACTCAATTTAAATGAATCTTCAGATAGTATCTGTTTGAATATGTTCACCTCAGGCACAATGGGTATTCCTAAATGCGTTCAGCTTACGCATAAAAATATTTTGTCGCAGCAAGCGGGGCTATCAAGATTCAAAAAGGTAAATCAGGATGACAGGTTCCTATCGTATCTGCCATGGCATCACAGCTTTGGCGGAATATTTGAACTGTTCACTGCATTATATAACGGAGCATCATTTTCACTCGAGTCGGGTTATGGAAAAGATGCAAATACAATATTCGAAAACTGGAAAATTGTTAAGCCCACTGTTTTCTTCAGTGTACCAAAGGTATATCAGGCATTGTTTGAGCTGACAAGAAACAATAAGGAAGCCGAAGAATTATTTTTTCATTCACAATTGAAATTTATATTTACGGCTGCAGCTTCACTTCCGCAGAAACTTTCGGATGAATTTGAAAAACGCAATATCCCGGTTTTGGAAGGATGGGGTTTAACAGAAACTTCTCCCTGCTGTACTTTAACTGACCCTTCCATAAAAAGACAGCCGGGTGTAGTCGGATTTCCTCTGCCTGGCGTAAGCATTCGTTTGGCAGAAGACGGTGAAATTCAGGTGAAAGGTCCTAACGTAATGAAAGGTTACTATAAAAATGATGATGCCAATAAAGGGATTTTTACCGATGACGGATGGTACTGCACCGGAGATGTAGGCGAAATAACAGATGAAGGATTGAAGCTCATCACGCGTAAAGACAGAATTTTTAAATTGTCCAATGGTGAAAAGGTTATTCCGTCCGAGCTCGAAAAGCTCATTGAACTTAAGTGTCATTACATTTCATTTGCAATGGTAGTTGGAAACGGAATGGAATATCCTGTTGCATTATTGTTTCCAAACAGAAAATTGCTGCAGCAGCCTCACTTTTCAATTTCACCGGAAGAAGGATGTTTTTGTCCGAGGGATCTTAACGAACTTAGCCGGTGTTTGCATGGATGCCTAAAAGATGCCAACTGTGGAATCAAACAGAATTTTTCGAAAATACAGGCGGCAATGATAATAGACGATGAACTTTCAGTGGATAAAGGAACGCTTACTTCATCGATGAAGCTTGCTCCGGCAAATGTCGTTAATGCATACCGCGCTCATCTTGAGAATTTATACGGCGCTGATAATCCTTTTGACAATGAGGTTTATATTATAAAGCTTGATAAAATCGAACACAAGTTCGACAAAAAAATATTTGTTTAGTATGTATGAATTAAAAACAACGTTGACCCTTCGTAATGTTATGAAGGATTATTTTTTGGGATTTGCCAAAGCGGAAAAAATTGCCTGGTGCACGAGTGTGGGACCAGCCGAACTTCTCCGGTCATTTGGTTTTGAGGTTTACTTCCCCGAAAATCATGGAGCATTAACCGGGACAACAAGGAAATCAAACGATTATATCCCGGCTGCAATGAACATCGGTTATTCGGATGATATTTGTTCATATCTGACGGGAGACATTGGAGCATATTTAACTAATCGGACTCCATTGCGAGACCATTACGGAATAGATGGAATTCCCAAACCTGATTTGATCGTATATAATACAAATCAATGCCGGGAAGTGCAGGATTGGTTTAATTTTTTTGCAAACGAATTCAAATGTCCGGCGATTGGAATATTTCCCCCAAGACATATTGATGAAATCACCGAAGAAGAAATAAATGACGTCAGGGAGCAATTCAAAGCGATGATCCCTGAATGTGAAAAAGCAAGCGGTAACAAATTTGATATAGACAATTTTCGCAACACACTTCGTCTAAGCAAAGAAGCAACGGAATTATGGAAAGAAGTACTTGCCTCTGCCAAAAATTCACCGGCGCCTCTTAGTTTTTTTGACGGCACCATCCACATGGGACCGATAGTGGTTATGCGCGGGACACAGGCTGCCATTGATTATTACAGGAAATTACTGAATGAAATATCCGAAAATGTGAGCAATAAAATCGGGATAGTAAGTAAAGAGAATAGCAGAATCTATTGGGATGGAATGCCAATTTGGGGAAAACTAAGAACACTTTCGGATTTATTTATTCAGAATAATTCCGTTGTTGCCGCTTCTACTTATTGCAACAGCTGGGTATTTGATTCATTTGACGAAAGCGATCCTTTCACTTCATCAGCTAAAGCTTATACGGAAATTTTCATTAACAGAAGTGAAAATGCCAAGATGAAAATCATCAAACAAACCTGCGACGATTTCAGGATCGATGGCGTTATTTTTCACGATGCAAAAACCTGCTTCAACAACTCAAATGCCCGCTTTGGTATGCCTCAAAGATTTTATAAAAAATACGGTATTCCCGTTTTAATAATCGAAGGTGATTTGTGCGATCTTAGATTCTTTTCCGAAGGACAGTCAATTACGAAGATTGAAACGTTCATCGAACAATTGGAGACTCAAAAAATTTTGAATTAACAAAAATGGCAGAGCTGAAAATCAAAAGAGCAGGCATTATCGGAATGGGACCTGTAGGCGCAATAATCGCATCGCATCTGCAGAAAGCAGGTCTCGATGTTGCGATATGCGACCTTGATAAAATAAAAATGAATCTTATCAGGACAGAAGGCTTGATGCTTGAAGGCGTGATTAAGAAAAAGAATTTTTTTAAGAATATTTTTACGTCAATTGAAGAATTTGAATCTTACAAACCTGACATACTTTTTGTAAGCGTAAAGACAACTCATCTTCCGCAACTGATGAAAAATATTGCTAAACTTGACCTTCCCGATACTCCGGTCGTATGCGCCATGAACGGCATCGATGTAGAGAAAATCGTTTCCTCGGAAATCGGAGAAGCAAGAACTATGAGGATGGTAATTAACTTTGCGGGAAATCTCAACGCTCCCAATGTGGTAAACGTAACATTTTTTATCCCTCCAAATTATTTAGCTTCAATCGATGATTCTCTTACAGAAGCAGCCGAGGAAGTAGCCGCATCCTTAAATTCCGTTTCACTTGAAACAAAGGTTGTAAATTCATTTGAGATTCTGAAATGCATTTGGGAAAAAACGATACTAAACGCTTCGCTAAGCGCTTTATGCGCTGTCGGCAGAATGACAATTAAGGAAGCCATGAACAACCCAGATACGATAGAGCTTGTCGAACAGATCATAATGGAAGCAGTGGAAGTCGCTGCCATTGAAAAAATCAAATTTGAGGATAATTTTATCCGTAAATGTCTTCGTTATCTGAATAAAGCGGGAAACCATTTCCCATCTCTTGCTGTCGATCTGCTGAATAACCGTCCAACAGAAATTGATTATATGAATGGTAAGATAGTAGAGTATGGCAGGAAACATTATTTAAGAACATCACTGAATCTCACTTTTACCAATATGGTAAAGGCGATATCAAACAAGAATTATACATCCACCGTTCAAACTGCAAAAACCGCAGTTTCACAGAGCAATATGGCAAAAGAATTTATTTCAAAACATGAAAATGGCAACATAAAATATTGCTTTCTCGGTGTTGATCTCGGCTCAGCTTATACAAAATTCTCTGTAATTGACGACAATGAAAATGTAATATTTCAAACCGCTATTAAGACATTAAACCGTGACAGACTGTCAGTGCGACATGTAATCGATGCATTGAAAAGTGAATACACCTTTAATAATGTTTGTGCAACGGGCTATGGAAGGAAACATATTTTAGACGCTGATGTTGTCAAAACGGAATTAAATTGTTCTGCCATGGCTGTATCAAAGATTTTTCCCGGTGCAAAAAATATTATTGATATCGGAGGAGAAGACATAAAAATTATTAAATGTAATTCAGAAGATAAAATTGAAAATTTTTATCTAAATGATAAATGCGCTGCAGGAACCGGTTCATTCATTACGGAAGTAGCCGAGCGAGCCGATATCAGGATTATAGAAATGAGCGACCTTGCTTCAAAATCCGAATATTCAAAAAGTCTGAACAGCTTCTGTACAGTATTTGCAAAGACAGAAATAATGAACTGGCTTTTTGAAGGTCTTCCGATAGAAGACATAACAAGAGGAATTTATCTTTCCATTTTAAACAGAATATTAAAACTTCGCATTGATCCGTTATCCCCTATTTATTTGATTGGCGGCGTAGTCGCCTATCATCCGTATTTGCGAAATCTTTTAATGGAAAAATTTAATAAAGAAGTTCAGATATTAAATAATCCTCAGTTTACTGTTTCATACGGAGCTGCTCTTTATGCAAAAGAGTCATTCGTAAAAAAAGATTTCAATAGCACGGAAGTAAAGATTTAATAAATAGAAAATTAAACATGAAGGGATATCATAACAAGAAAAAAGGAATAGGAATTTTATTTGAAGATATTTTTATCTTAAACGGCTGCAGGACTCCATTTGGAAAATATTGCGGGACATTATCTCAAGTATCTCCTACCGATCTGGGAATATTTTCATCAAGAGCCGCAATACAAAAGAGCAATATTAAACCTGACGATATTGATCAAATGATCTCTGCAAATATCGGACAAAGTTCAGCCGATGCATATTTTTTCCCGCGTCATGTGGGTTTGTATTCGGGTTTAGCTTATGAAATACCCGAATTGATGATCCAGCGGATATGCGCATCGGGATTTGAAACTATCATTACCGCAGCCGAACAAATTTCACTCGATAAAGCCGACTGTGTGCTTTGTACAGGCGCAGAAAATATGTCGCTTGCTCCTACGGTAAGTTTCGGAAATCGAATGGGCTATTTACTCGGGAAGCCCGTCTTTAAAGACATGCTTTGGGAAGCCCTCGACGACACGGCAGCAGGTTATCCAATGGGCTATACCGCCGAAAATGTCGCATCGAAACATAACATTACGAGAAAAGATGTTGATGAATATGCAATGCTTTCTTTTAACCGAGCTATAAAGGCAAGGGAAAAAGGATTTTTTAAAGATGAAATTACTCCTATAAACTCAACCGTCTTTGAAGCAGAAGGATTGAAACCAAGAAAGGTAAGACTGCCTAAGAATGTAAAAGATTTTTGTGATGATGAGCATATTAAAGAAACGAGCATCGAAGCATTATCTAAACTGCCAACAGTATTCAAAGATGTAGGAGTGCTTACTGCGGGAAACTGCAGCGGTATTGTTGACGGAGCTGCAAGCGCTGTAGTTGCAGGTAAATCATTTATCAATAACAAAGGTCTAAAACCAATTTCCAAAATTGCTGCAGGAGCAAGCTGCGGAATTGATCCCAAAGTAATGGGGCTTGGACCTGTACCAGCCATTAATCTGCTTCTCGAATTAACTGGATTAAAAATTTCTGATATTGGGTTGATTGAAATCAATGAAGCATTTTCATCACAGGTCATCGGATGCGAGCGTGAACTAAACTTTGACAGAGAAATTCTTAATGTCAATGGAGGTGCAATTGCAATCGGACATCCGCTTGCCGCATCTGGCTTAAGAATTTCCGTATCATTATCGAGAGAGATGAACATCAGAAAAGTAAAATACGGAATTGCATCTGCATGCATAGGCGGTGGTCAGGGAACTGCAGTATTAATTGAAAATATTAATCTATAACATGTCAAATAATAAAATGTATCAATGGCAGATGTCGGAGCCTGATAAAGATTTTATCTTAAAGGAAACCGATATACCCGAATTAAAAAATGGAGAAGCTTTAATAAAAGTAGCCGGCTGCGGAGTATGTCATACTGATTTAAGTTTCTGGCATTACGGAGTAAAAACCAAACATGCGCTTCCGCTTACGCTCGGTCATGAAATCAGCGGAGTAGTAATAGCCGGTGATAAGAATTTTTTGAATAAACCGTTTATAATTCCTGCGGTGCTTCCCTGCGGAGAATGCGAACTTTGCAAAAAAAACAAAAGCAATATTTGCCGAAATCAATTAATGCCGGGAAATGATTTTCACGGCGGCTTTGCCTCGCATGTCGTTGTTCCTTCAAGGTTTCTTTGTCCTGTTCCGGATATTGCGTTAACAAAATATTCACTCGAGCAGTTATCAGTCATTGCCGATGCAATTTCGACGCCATATCAGGTAGTAAAAAAATCAGAGCTCGAAGCCGGCGATCTGGCAATAGTTATCGGTGTCGGAGGTGTCGGAATTTACGGCGCGCTCATAGCAAAAATTTTAGGCGCAAAAGTAATTGCATTGGATATCAGCGAAGATAAACTTGCATTGGCAAAAGCAAACGGAATAGATTGTGTTTTGAACATCAAAGGACTCGATGCAAAAGCTATTAAAGAAAAAGTTAAAGAGTTTGCAAAAGAATTAAACGCTCCAAAGACCGGCTGGAAAATTTTTGAAATATCAGGAACAAAATCCGGACAGGAGCTGGCTTTCAGCTTAATCACTTTTGCATCGACGCTTTCCATAGTCGGATTTACCATGGATAAAGTGGATATAAGACTGAGCAACATAATGGCATTTGACGCAAAGCTAATAGGCACGTGGGGCTGCCGCGCTGAATTATACCCGGAAGTTCTCGATTTAATTATCAGCGATAAACTAAATATTTCCGATTTTATACAGCTTTTCCCCATGTCTGAAATAAACGAAGTTTTTAAAAATACATTGAATCATAAATATTCCAAACGATCTATACTTGTACCGGACTTTAAATAAATTATTTTATAATGAACGAATTAAAAAATCACAACTTAGTCAGCACAAAATACAATGAGATAATTTTTGAGAAGCGTCCTTGTCTCGATATAAATGGTAAACCCATTGATAACCTTTTTACTACATGGATTATTATCAACAATCCGAAACAATATAATTCATATACCACCAGTGCAGTAAAGGAAATAATTCTTGCATTTGGAGAAGCATCAAACGACAGAAGCACTGTTGCAGTTGTCTTTACTGCCGTTGGTGACAAAGCATTTTGCACAGGTGGAAATACAAAGGAATATGCCGAATATTACTCAGGCAATCCGCAGGAGTATTCACAATACATGAGACTGTTTAACGATATGGTGAGCGCAATTCTAAAATGCGAAAAGCCCGTTATTTGCAGAGTGAATGGAATGCGTATCGGCGGCGGTCAGGAGATTGGTATGGCTTGCGATTTTTCTATCGCTTCTGATTTAGCACGTTTCGGTCAAGCCGGACCAAAGCACGGAAGCGCTGCTATTGGCGGAGCAACTGATTTTTTACATTTATATGTCGGCATCGAAAGAGCCGCAATGTCGCTTACACTTTGCGAACCGTGGACAGCACATCAGGCATATTTTTTCGGAATGATTACCGATATAGCTCCTGCTTTAGTGGTTGACGGTAAATTCATTCCTAATCCTTTAGTTGTTACTGAAAAAATTACGGATGAATTCGGAAAGCTGATTTTTGGTACAATGAAATCAGGGGAAGATTTGAAAAAAGCAAAAGAGCTTATGGCTAAAGGGACAGTTGATTTATCAAAACTGGATGAAGCCGTAAATAATTTAGTCGTAAAATTACTGCATACATTTCCTAACTGCACGATGAAGACATTGACCGAAATCAGAAAGAAAAAATTAGAACACTGGGATAAGAACAAAGAGAGCAGCAGAGAATGGCTTGCATTGAATATGATGACTGAAGCCAAAGCCGGGTTCAGGGCATTCAATGAAGGCAGCAAAGAAAACCGCGAAGTGGATTTTGTAAAACTCCGACAGCTTCTTGCCGAAGGTCGCGAATGGAATGATGAAATGCATAAGGCAATTTCACCGCAATATAAGTGATAAAATAAATTTCATGAATAAGATAAAAATAAATTTTAGCCATAATGATTCGGTTGCGAGAATAATACTCGACGACGGAAAAGGTAATGTCATCGATAAGTTAATGATGGCGGAGCTTAAGGAATCGCTTGATTCGTTTAAGGATAAAAACAACATTAAGCTTTTGGTATTTGAAGGAGCCGGAAAGCATTTTTCTTTTGGTGCAAGCATCGAAGAACATAAAAAGGAAAATGCAGAAGTTATGATTAAAAGTTTTCATAAACTTTTTTATGCGCTTAGTGAATTGTCAATTCCAACAATATCGTTAATCAGCGGACAATGCCTCGGAGGTGGACTTGAGCTGGCTTTGATGTGCAATATAATCTTTGCCGATAAATCTGCCAAACTCGGTCAGCCGGAAATTGTACTGGGAGTTTTTCCGCCTCCTGCATCACTTCTTCTTCAGGAGAAAATTGGATTGGCAAAAGCAGAAGATTTATTAATAACCGGGAAAGTAATTTCATCGGATGATGCAAGAGCAATCGGTTTGGTAAATGAATTATTTGAAAATAAAGAGCAGATGGAATCCGGACTCAATAATTGGATTGAAGCGAACATAGTGCCTAAAAGTTCATCTTCACTTCGCTTCGCGGTTAAGGCATCAAGAATTAAATTGAATAATATAATTAGAAATTTTCTGCCTCAACTCGAATCAATGTATATCAATGAATTAATGGAAACTCACGATGCCTGTGAAGGTATAAATTCATTTTTAGAAAAAAGAAAACCTGTTTGGAAAAATAATTAATCTCAATTTTATGAAAAGCATTAAAACCGTCGGTGTTATCGGAGCAGGAACAATGGGAGCGGCGATTGCGCAAAAAATTGCTCAAGAGGGATTGTGTGTAATCTTACATGATATCGAAATGAAATACGTTGACAGAGGAATGAAAAATATCCGGCAAACACTTGATGAAGGCGTTCAGCGAAAAGTATTTACCGAAGAGATGGTAGTCGATATTATGTCGAATATAAAGCCGTCGGATAAAATGGAAAACCTTAAAGAGTGCGATTTAATTATTGAAGCAATCTTCGAAAATTTAAAAGCAAAAACGGATTTATTCGGCTCACTTGGTAAAATTATCAAAGATGACTGCATAGTTGCTACAAATACTTCTTCATTTTCCGTAACCGAACTTGCGCGAAGCATCTCGCATCCCGAAAGGTTTATCGGGTTGCATTATTTTTATCATGCTGCAAAAAACAGGTTGGTTGAAATTATACCCGGAGAAAAAACATCCGAGGACACATTTGAAGCGGTAAAAAGATTTTCAAATTTTACCGGAAAAGATCCCATACTTTGCAAAGACATAAACGGATTTGCAGTGAATCGCTATTTTGTTCCATGGCTTAATGAAGCAGTCCGGATTTACAGCGAAGGCATTGCATCAAAAGAAGAAATAGATTCCGAATGCATGAGAATATTCGGAATCGGGATGGGACCTTTTGCATTAATGAACGCAACCGGAGTTGCTGTTGCATTTCATGCAGAGAAAACTCTGGAAGTATTCGGAAAACTTTATGAAGTTTCGCCTGCATTGCAAAAGCAGGCAGAGTCGGGTAAAAACTGGGATATCGCTGAAGCCGAAATTGGCAAAGCAATTTCACAAAATAGTAATATTATCAGCGACAGAATGCTCGGCATAATATTTTATGTCTGTTCTCAAATACTTGACGAAAGCGTATGCTCACCTGCTCATCTAAATCGCGGAGCCAAAATCGGATTGCGATGGAAGAGAGGTCCGGTTGAACTTATGAAATCTCTCGGAACGGATGAAGTAAGACGTCTTGTAAAATTAATCTCCGAAAAGTACGGAATGAAAATTCCCGGATCTATCGGAGAAAGTTTTTTAAAGATTGAGTCCGTAAGTCTGGAGATAAAAGACAGCAAGGCGATTATAACAATGGATCAGCCGGAAAACATGAACGCATTAAGTGAAGAAACTGTCAATGAGCTTTCCGAGAAATTTGATATAGCAGATGCCGACAAAAACATTAAGACCATCATTATCACCGGAGCGGGAAAAGCATTTGTTGCCGGCGCTGATATAAAATTCTTTGTCCGGAATATTAAATCAAATAATATTTCAAACATTGAATCTTTTACCGGCTTTGCACAGAAAGTATTTAGCAGGATAGAAAATTCAGGCAAGTTAATTGTTGCTGTCGTAAACGGCTTGACACTTGGCGGAGGATTGGAGCTTGCCTTGTGCGCCGATATGATTCTCGCTTATCCAAAAGCGCAATTTGCATTTCCCGAAACCGGCATTGGGATTTATCCGGGACTTGGAGGAACACAAAGGAGCGTAAAAAAAATCGGAAGAGGTCTTAGCAAATATTTAATTTATACTGGCAAGATGCTTTCTGCAAAGGAAGCAGAAGAAATAGGTTTGGTGGATAGGATAATCACACCGGATGAGTTCACGGAAATTTTATCCGATAAAAAAAATCTGCCGGAAGTTTCAATTAAAAATTTAAATGATAAGTGGCAAAAGATTAAAGAATTTTTTGAGAAAAATACTTTAAGCGATATTCTTAAGAATAATCTTGCAAAGCAATCCTTAAGCAGCGAGGAAGCAGGGAAAATTTCAAAAACAATTTCTAATAAAGCTCCCGTTGCACTAAAGTTTGCCGATAAATTAATTGATGAAGCCGGCGGATGTGAATCTGAACTAATGCATATCAGGGACATATTTTCTACTTCGGATGCTTTACTTGGATTGACATCAATCGGGAAAAAAGTTCAATATCAGGGAAAATGAAAAATTCGGAAATCACAGATGCCGTCATACTATCGGCGGGATTTTCATCGAGGATGAAATCACATAAAGCATTTTTATATTTTGAGAATAAAAAAACATTCCTCGAAAAGATAATTGGGACATATACCGAAGCCGGTATTAAGAATATTTTTGTAGTTATAAATTCCGAAATAGAATCAAAGGCAAAAGATGTTTTATCCGGATTTCATCGGAATATCCGGATTAGACTGATATTAAATGAGTCCCCCGAAAAAGGAAGATTTTTTTCAATTAGACAAGGATTGCAAAAGAGTGAAGGTGATTTTTGTTTTTTACAAAACATTGACAATCCATTTATTTCGGCACATTTACTAACTGAAATGCTGAATGTTGTAAAAGACAATAGTTATGTCGTTCCGGCTTTTTATGAAAAAGAAGGACATCCTTTGTTATTAAGCAGTCAAATAGTGAAATATCTGCTTTCACTGACTGAAGATTCGCATCACCTTAGGAAAGAATTAAGTAATTTTGAAAAAATAAAATTACAGTGCATGAATGAAGGAATATTAACTAACATAAATTCAGTTGAAGATTACAAAAAATATTTTTTTTATCTTTGAGATAATTTAAGTTTATTAATTTTCAAAATTATCTGATATGAAGAGTTTATTCGACGAAATGGCGGAAATCGAGAGAACGGGAAAGCCTGCCGCAATTTGTGTTATTACGGAAACGCACGGTTCCACTCCTCTGAAGACGGGGGCGAAGATGATAGTTTACTTAGACGGTAAAATATCGGGAACCGTCGGCGGAGGAACTCTCGAAAAGGAAGTTATTAAAAACGCATTGGAAGTAATTCATAACGGCAGCCCCAAAAACTTTACGCACAATCTTGTAAAAGATCATCAGATGTGCTGTGGTGGAATTGTCAAAATCTACATCGAGCCTGCTCAGAAAGCAAATAAATTATACATCTTCGGCGCAGGTCATATAGGCAGACAAGTAGCTTATTATGCAGAGCCACTGAATTTCCGCATTAGTATTTTTGATGAAAGAAAAGAAATGCTTAATTCAATTCAGATATCCGATATTGATAAATATCCATTTCATCATGATGAAATATTGTCCAAATTGACTTTTGACGAAGATACGTTTATTATTATCTGTACTCACTTACATCATTACGACAGAGAAATTCTGGCATATTGCATTAAAAAACATTTCCATTATCTGGGAATGATCGGAAGCAAAAGAAAAGTAGAAATTACAAAAAAAATTTTTTTACAAAATAATGTTGCTACCGAAGCAGAGCTGGAAAATGTTGATATGCCAATGGGGCTCGATATTGGAGGAGAATCACCTGCAGAAATTGCAATAAGCATTTTAGCAAAACTTATAGAAGTAAAAAACAGCAGCAGTAATATTCTTAAGCTTTATTCAACAGAGACTTTAATTAACGAAGATACTGCAAAAGATAAAACAAATGAAGAAGACGGCAATAGTTACGGGTGCGGGAAATGGAATCGGTAAGTCAATTTCAAAGCGGCTTGCCAGAAATAATTTTTTTGTATTAATAATTGATATAGACGATAGAAGCGGTAAAAAAACCGTAAATGAAATCGGCAAAACAAAATCTGCATTTTTAAAAGCTGACATCAGCGATGAAAAGCAGACAGCATCGTTGTTTCAAGCCATTATAAAAAAATATAAAAGAGTAGATGTACTTGTAAACAATGCCGGAATTATCAGAGATAATATGATATGGAATATGTCGTCAGAAGATTTTGACAAAGTGATAAATATTAATCTCAAAGGAACATGGCTTATGTGTCGTGAGTCTGCAAAGATTATGAAGCTGCAAGGATCTGGCCGGATCATAAATATTTCGTCGAGAGCATGGCTTGGCAACAGAGGTCAGACAAATTATTCCGCTTCAAAAGCAGGCGTCATCGGATTGACAAGATCTCTTGCGCTGGAAATGGGTAAATACAATGTTTCCGTAAATGCAATAGCGCCGGGGCTGATAGATACTCCGCTTACAAAAAAATTGAAGAAAGAGGTTTTGGAAAATTTAATTAATTCACAACCGACAAAAACAATTGGAAATCCGGATGATGTAGCTAATGCTGTGGCATTTTTAGTTTCCGATAAGACCAACTTCATAACGGGACAAACAATTTACGTTGACGGCGGGAAGAGCATTGGTGCGGGAATTTGAAATAAATTTATTTTATACAAATAACAAATACCGGTTTATATGAAAAGTATAAAGCTAAAGGTTAATCAAATAGCATTTGAAGTTTTAATTGACGAACATGAATGTCTTGCAGGTGTATTAAGAGAAAAGATAGGATTGACTGGGACAAAAGTCGGATGCGAGCAAGGAAGCTGCGGAGCCTGCACGGTACTCGTCAATGATGAACCGGTGCTTAGCTGCATTACGCCTGCGATAAGATGTGACAATTCTGAGATTACGACAATTGAAGGAGTAGCAAATAACGGCGAATTGCATTTGCTTCAGCAAAAGTTTATTGAAAAGGGAGCTATTCAATGCGGATTCTGCACACCGGGAATGATAATGACATCTTATAATTTCATTAAAAAAAATCATAATGCTTCTATTGATGATATCAAGGAAGCCTTATCCGGAAATCTTTGCAGGTGTACCGGTTATAAAAAAATCATTGAAGCAGTTGCCGAAACAATGAGCATTGAATCCAAAACGGATAATTCTGAAAATAATTATCCTAAAAAGAATAATATCATTGGTCATAAAAAACCATATATTGAAGCAGCCAAGAAAGTTCAGGGAACTGCGGAATATGTTGACGATATTAAAATCAAAAATCCGCTGTATTGTAAATTTTTGAGAAGTACTTACCCTCATGCAATAATTGAAAACATTGATATTTCATCCGCCGAAAAAATTGATGGTGTAAAATACATTCTTACCGGTAAAGAGCTGACACGGAAATTTGGAGTTCTTCCGATTTCCCGAGATGAGACGGCTCTTGCAATTGATAAAGTGAGATACATTGGAGAGATAGTAGCTGCTGTTGCAGCTGAATCGACTGAGATAGCAAAAGAAGCCTGCAGAAAAATTAAGGTTGCATATAAACCCATTAGACCTTTTCTAATGATGGATGAGTCGCTATATGATATAAATGAAAACGAAAAAATTCATCTGGATTCAAAATTCAAAAACAACATTCACAAAATTGCAGAGTTGAATTTTGGAGATTACAAAAATGAATTAAGCAAATCCGAATATACGAGCAAGATGGATTTTGAATTCGAAGGATTAACTCATGCGTTTACCGAGCCTCATGCTGCAGTTGCTTATTGGGATGAAAACGGATTGACGATTATAACGGCTACGCAAGTTCCCCATTATCTGCACAGGGCGCTTTCGGATGTTTTGGAAGTACCGCTCAGCAGAGTACGTGTAATTAAGCCTTATGTCGGAGGCGGCTTTGGGGGCAAGAGCGATCCGTTTGCGCATGAAATTATTGTATCTCATATAGCAAGAAAAACCGGACGGCCGGTAAAAGTAAGATTCAGTCGTGAAGAAGTATTTATAAATAATCATGGAAGACATCCGACAAAAATGACAATGGAAATTGGTTTGAATAAAGACAAAGAATTAAGCGCATTGAATGCTGATATTGTCATCGACGGCGGAGCTTATGGCAGCTTTGGTATAGTAACTTCTTACTATAACGGAGTATTGCTTCAAGCGCCATATAAAATCGATAATTTGGGATTTAAAACCACAAGGGTCTTTACAAACAAACCTCAATGCGGTGCAATGAGAGGACACGGCGCTGTAAATTCAAGATTTGCGGTCGAATCACTTATCGATGATTTGGCGTATCAGTCGAAAATTGATCCGTGCGAATTGCGACTGAAAAATTTTCTTGATTCTAATACAATTACTGTCGGACAATACAGGATAACATCCAACGGTAGCAGAGAATCACTTCTCAAAGTAATGGAGCAATCAGGTTGGAAAGACAAATACGGTAAAATGCCTTTTGGAAAAGGAGTTGGTGCCGGCTGTGGTTTTTTTATAAGCGGGAGTGCGCTTCCAATAATTAGAAATGAATTGCCCCAGTCAGTTGTTCATCTGAAAGTTGATTTTGACGGAAGAGTAGTTATCAGTTCAGGATCGAGTGATATAGGACAAGGCAGCGATACAATGCTTGCAATGGTTGTAGCTGAAGTGCTTGGTGTTTCCATGGATAAAATTTTTGTACTTCCATGCGATACGATTACCAATCCTGTTGATTTGGGAAGTTATTCCAGCAGAGTAACTTTTATGGCAGGCAATGCTGCAAAAATGGCAGCCGAAAATCTGAAAAAGGAAATAACACTTTCCATTTTAAAAAATAAAAGTATCAGTAACAAGAGATTGATTTTTTCGGAAGATAAAATCCATGATGAAAAAAATGAAATCTCACTGACCTGGAATGAAGCAATCGATATAGCACTTGCCGGACGAGGAGCAATCTCTGTCAGCGGTCATTATATCTCACCCAAGCTCGGCGGTAACTTTAAAGGAGCGGGAGCGGGGTTAAGCCCGTCTTATAGTTTTGGCGCTGTAATTGCCGAAGTGGATGTGGATATTAAAACAGGATTACTCAAAGTCGAAAATATTTGGGGAGCGCATGATTGCGGAATTGCTATAAATCCTCTTGCAGTCGAGGGTCAGCTCGAAGGTTCATGGCACATGGGAATGGGGCAAGCCGTCAGCGAGCAGTTGAAATATTTCAAAGGATTAATTTTAAACGGAAACTTTCTGGATTATAAAATTCCAACTTCACTGGATATTCCTGAGATGCATACAAACATCATCGAAACAAATGATCCCGAAGGTCCATTCGGCGCTAAAGAATGCGGTGAAGGCGCGATACATCCTATCATTCCGGCAATTGCAAATGCAATATTCGATGCTGTCGGAGTAAGGATTACTAAACTGCCGATTACGCCTGAGGAAATTCTGCTTAAAATGAAAAAAGTGTCGCTAATCAAAGAAGCTGAAATTGAATCTTAAGTTTATAATATTAATTTAAAAAATGATTTCGGATAAAATATACTTGCGCCCAAATTCGGTAAAAGAAGCTTTGGAAATTGCTCAAGATCATTCAGATGATTTTTGTTTTCTTGCTGGTGGAACCGATGTAATGGTCAATCGCTTTCAGGGAAATGAAACCTCGTCTTGCATCATTGATTTAACCGGCATCACTGAATGGAATCAAGTAAAAATAATACCGGATAAATATTTATCAATAGGACCTCTGGTAAAACTGGATGAGCTAAATAATTTTGAAGCTATAAGGAATGAATTTCCGGTACTTATCGAAGCAGCAAAATCTGTCGGATCTCCTTTAATCAGAAAAACTGCCACGCTTGGAGGAAATATCCTGTGCGAAAACAGATGCATATTTTATAATCAGTCCGAATGGTGGAGAGAATCTGTTGGTTATTGTCTGAAATGTGACGGAAGCGTTTGTATTGCAACAGGAAGTAAGAAGCATTGTTATTCTGAATTTGTTTCTGATACCGCGCCTGCTTTAATAAGTTTGGATGCAATGATCGAAATTATAGATGAAGATGGCGAAAGACTGATGAAACTCGAAGATATTTATTCAGGAGACGGAACAAATCCAAAGATCTTGAAGAAAGCATCTTTGATAAAATCTATACTACTGCCGCTGAATAATCAGTTCCGTTCAGTTTTTAAAAAGCTGAGACTCCGGAAAAGTCTTGATTTTACTTCACTGACAACTGCTGTTACCGTCAATGCAAACGGAAGATTGAAAATTGCTGTCGGCGGAGTCGATCCTAAGCCGGTAGTAATCGAGGGAACGGTTAACAGTGACTTAGAGGAGTTGATTGTTTATGTTCTGAAAAAATCAAGAGCAATAGACAATGAAATGTTTACACGCAAGTACAGAAGGGATATGATTAGAGTATTTTTGACTCAAAGTTTTGAAACGCTTCTTTAGGCGGAATAAATAATACCCTGCATTCAACTCATTATTGAACATGGATTAATGAATTAGAATATTTTTTTTCTCATTGAATTATTGTAATTTTAACAAAAATTTATATGCAAATAATTGAACCTAACGATTGCAACGAGTGTAACAGCAGGCTAAATTCAATTTTTTGCGAATTATGCGCCAATGAAATTCAGGAGTTAAACGATTCCAAAAAGAGCATAATGTTTAAAAAAGGAGAGACCATATATGAAGAAAATTCTTATCCAAAAAGCTTGTATTTCGTATTTAACGGAAAAGTAAAAATAACTCGGATGGGAATTGATGGGAAGGAACAGATTATGCATTTAGCAGGAACGGGAGATGTAATTGGTTACGATGCCATATTATGCAGGGATAAATATTCTTCATCAGCAACTGCAATAGAAGACACATATCTTTGCACCATTCCCATTGATTTATTTTTTTCATACTTAAGAGAAAATCAAAAAGTTACTTTTAAAGTGCTCCGGCTATATTCAAAAGAATTGAAAGATGCCGAGAAAAAAATTATCAGCATAATACAAAGACCCGTTGTAGAAAGGATCGCACAAAGTTTATTATCACTTGAGAATAATTATGGCTTCGAAAAAGATTGCAGCACGTTAAATTTTAGCATCAAAAGAGAAGAGTTAGCAAGTCTGTCTGGTACTACTCGTGAGACCGCTACAAGAATTCTCCTCGATTTGAAGAAGAAAAAGATCATTGATGTTAAAGGAAGGAAAATAAAAATAATCGACCATACCAAGCTGCTGAAAACTGCAAATCTGAATACCTGAAATTTCTCTTCATAACTTTTTCACTACTGACACTCCCCTGTTGTCAAAATTAATTTAAACCGCTAAGTGATAAGCATCACAAAATAATAAGATTCTTTTAAGTATTTTTGCTTAATAAAATTCAAAGCATTACTTGAAAATTTTATTTTAAAAAGGTTTCTATTTTAAGATAAAATATATTTGGTGCATTCTAACAAGAGTAATAATACTGGAATGCAGAATTCAAGTAATTTTAAAAATTAAATACATTATATGATAAAATTAAATCACCTTGACTATTACCGGCTTCCATGGAATTTGACCGATAACATAATTTCATGGCTTGAGCCAACTGCAAAATGCAATTTAGCATGTTTCGGCTGTTATAGAAAAAATGAAGTAAACAGTCATAAATCCTTCGAACAAGTAATTGAAGAGATATTGCTCTTCAAGAGAATGAGAAATACCGACGCTATGTCAATTGCCGGAGGAGACCCGCTTTTACATCCAGATATAGTACGCATTGTTCAGTTTATAAAAGCACAGAAAATAAAACCGATAATAAATACAAATGGTATTGCTTTGACCAAAGAACTTTTAAAGGAATTAAAAAAAGCCGGAATATATGGTTTTACTTTTCATGTTGACAGCAAACAAAACCGTCCTGGATGGAAAGACAGCAACGAGATTGAACTTAATGAATTACGTTATCATTATGCAAGCATGCTGGCAAGTGAAAAGAATATTTCCTGCTCATTTAATTCAACTGTTTACAGAGATACAATGCAATATATCCCCGGCATGGTTGAGTGGGCAAACAAAAATATCGATATAGTAAATGTAATGGTCTTCATTTTATATCGCGCTGTAACAAATGACTTTGTAGATTTTTATTTGGGTCCGGAAAAAATTGATATGTCAAATCTGGTATATAACAGCGAGGAAAGTAAAGTTGTAGATATAAAAACAGAAGAGCTTTACGAAATTTTTAAAAAAAATGATCCAAACTATGATGCATGCTCGTATCTAAACGGTTCGGAAAATCCGGAATCATTCAAATGGTTTTTGGCAGGCAGGCTTGGAACAAAAAAGAAAATTTTCGGATATCTCGGACCTAAGACAATGGAAATTGTTCAAACCTTTAATCATTTGTTGTTTGGAAAATATCTTTCGTACACTTCTCCAAAAATTTCAAGGAAAGGCAAATCATTGTTATTGTTGAGTCCATTCGATAAAAAACTAAGGCAAGCAGTAAAGAATTTTTTCATAAATCCTTTTAACATGTTTAGAAGACTTTATTATCAATCAATTATGGTAATCCAACCTGTGGATTTAACCGATGACGGCAGGCAGAGTATGTGCGATGGTTGTCCCGATATCACTTTATGGAATGGAAAATTCGTATGGTCATGCAGACTGGAAGAACAGTTGAATTACGGAATAAATCTGAGAACATTTCCAAAAGAAGGAATAAAATTAAATAAAAAATCAGTAGTTTCATAAAACAATATATAACCTAAAAATAAATATCATGAAATACTTTTTGCTGTTTGTAGTTTTATTTAGTTTATTCAATGGACGGAATTTTGCTCAGGAAAATTCTAATTCCGATTCAACAGGGATTATTGGAATCAATTCGCCTTTTTCTTATAAAATGATCGAACCTAATCAGAATCTAAGAAAATTGGAAATACTTCTTGAAGCAAGACAAAATAATGAAATTAAAAGCGGCAGTTTGACTATTGGTTCTTCTTTGATTGCCATTGCAGATTATCAGAAATCGAACACCGATTCAAAATTCGCTTACTTGATGAGAATCCCGACATCAGCAAACCAAATCGGGAAAGAAGTTTCTGAAGCAGTAATTCATTCATTTGATTTAATGCTTGCAGGTACGCTGAACGACTGGTTGGCAATATATGCGGACATTCTGTTTGATCCTGAACAAAGTTATGCACCCGGCACTATTACAGCACTCGCAAGAAATCAATTACAATTGCGAACAGGATTTATTGCAGTCGGTGATTTAAGAAAATTTCCATTATATGGATCAATAGGAAAAATGAACGCTCCATTTGGACAAACAGGAAGTGTGAACCCGTTTACAAATTCTACTATGTGGCATGCATTTGGCGGGCTTGGATACGGAGCTCAGATAGGTTTTAAAAAATGGGATCTGAATGCTTCGATAATGTTTGTTCAGGGCGGAGCACAGTTTAGAGCAATGAATACTCCTGTTGGCGATTCTACTAACGTTCCATCAAAGCTTAACAATTTCACGGCTGATTTGAATTATAATATTATTTTCAAAAAAGGCGTAGAATTTTTACTTGGAGGATCTTATCTCCATGGCAGCGCATACAATCAAGATTACCCGATTACACATTTTACTGCAGCAACCTCTGTTAATCCTGCTTATACTTTTTATGGGAAATTTTCTTACTTGAATAAATTAGTTGTCGAAGGAAGTTATGCGATTACTTCAAAAGTATGGCCCGGAACTCATAACCCAAACCCTCCGCTGGATATTTATGAGGCATCCAAAGTATCTTCTCTCGATGCGGGTATTAAATATGTGTTTAATGATAAAGGGAAAATCCCCATTGCCGTTTCCGGTGAATTCTCAAATTTCATTGCAGGTCCAGATGGAGCTCCATGGGAAAGACAAAATCAATTGGTCTTTGGAGTTTCAGGATTGTTAAGAAAATCCTCAAGATTATTTTTAGAATTTATAATGACTGAAGGTTATGTCCCATTGAATTTTATAAGCGGTGGGAATTTAGCTCCAGGCGAAACACACAGCGTAAGAGATGCTAATAGTTATGTCATTCTTATTGGAGGGATGATTACTTTATAATTCGAATAAATAATTAGTACCTTACTATATTAATTCCAATTAATACAGCTGGAAAACATTTTAAAATTTTTCTTTAATTTGATTCAGTTTATCTGCAAAGTTGAAATGACTTTGTTGTAACTCTGTTTAAATCTACGGTTAATCAGTTCAGTTCTGCTGTAAATAGACTCAGCTGTAAAATACCTATAGCCCTGCTAATGTCAGTGTTTATGAATTACTATATAATCTAAAGTTAATACAGATAATATTTGTCCGGAGTTATTTGCTTTAATATATTTTAATACCTTTCAGATTAAACGCTTTGTAATAAATATTTCGAGAGACCACTTCCCTTTTATAAAAATCTAATGTGATAGATTTTTGTAAAAATGAATCTTAACAATGGATTAAGTTAAAATTTAGGCATCCATCAATTAAACATGTGTTCATTGAATAATATGATTTTTATCATGGCAAGAAGATTGAAATTGACAAAAAAAATTTTATTATTAAATTTACGCTAAATAAATTACATCAATTTAAATTTCAACACATAACTGTGTATTTCATTTAATTAAACTGCCAAGATGGAAGACTCTATCAACTCTTCAACTAATTTATTTCCAAGATACATGGAAATACCAAGAAAGATTTCTGATACGATGTGGAGATTCATTCAAGTAGCCGGAGTAATTATTGCCTTAGCTTTGACTTATGTGTTATTTTTTTATCCTGATACCGGATTATTCATTCTCTGGAAAATTGCGGTGCCTTTACTTCCGCTGGTTTTTGTTGTCGTCCCAGGATTGTGGAGAAATTCATGTCCGCTTGCATTCATTAATCAGATTCCAAGAATTTTCGGATTTACAAAAGGATTGAATACTCCTGCTATTTTTGTGAAATACGGTTACATGATAGCATTTTCCATTTTATTTATTCTTGTTACATCGAGAAAAATTATTTTCAATTCGTCAGGAGAGGCTACAGCAATACTTATACTTATTATAGTTGTCCTTACGTTTATAGGCGGATTATTTATAAAAGGTAAAGGAGGATTTTGTTCAAGCATTTGTCCGGTGCTGCCTGTCGAGAGGATCTACGGACAATCTCCTTTCATTGTATTGCCAAATATGCATTGCAGGCCATGTGTCGGTTGCACAGTTTATTGTTATGATTACAATCCATCGGCTGCATATTTGGCTGATCAGTATTATGAGAATAAATTCCATTCTTTTTTAAGAAAACTGTTCGCGTCATTTTTTCCGGGATATGTACTTTCATATTTCATCGTAGCCGGTCCTCCGGATAATCCGGTTTTTTTGATGATTGCCAAAATGTTAATGTTTTCTGCATGTTCGTCGATTATTTTTTTTCTGCTTGAATTGATAATAAAACCTTCAGCCAATAAACTTCCTCCGCTGTTTGGTATCACAGCATTTTCGATTTATTATTGGTTCACATTTCCAATATTGTCTGAATCTTTATTCGTATTGTCAGGAATAAAATTATCAGCAGAGGTAATTTACGTATTAAGGTTTCTCATAATTTTATTCAGCTTATACTGGCTGATAAGAACTTATGCAAAAGAAAAGAAATTTATATCAGAGATTTTAGCTCCGGGAGTACCGGTGTTTACTTTGTTTAGTTCAGATAAGGTTGGAAAGATTGAGGTTAAGGTATAGTAATAAATGTTATAGTGTGTGAATCGGTTATTACTTCACTTCATAAAATATATTCACTATAAAAACTACTTGCATGAATTGAATTGGTCACTATGCCATAGTTCAAAGTATTGAATTTGGAAATCATAATACTTAGTTATAACCAAATGTTAACTAAAGAAAAAAAATATATTACCCCTCAAGAGTACCTTAAGTTTGAAAGAGAATCCGAAACGAAGCATGAATATTATAACGGGGAGATTTTTGATATGTCAGGAGCGAGCATTAATCATAATATGATTTCAGTTAATATTCTTTCCTCTTTACATGGAAAATTAAAGGGTAAAAACTGTATTCCATTTGGTAGCGACATGCGTGTCTATGTTTCAGAAAACGGATTATACACATATCCTGATGTTTCCGTTTACTGCGGTGATGTAAAATTACTTGACGAAGAGGAAGACACTGCACTTGAGCCGCGGGTTATTTTTGAAGTTCTGTCAAAGAGCATTCACAGTTATGATCGAGTAGGGAAATTTAAATTATACAGAGATATTCCGACGCTTGAAGAATACGTACTCGTGTCGCAGGATGCAATTAATGTCGAACATTACAGAAGACAGGCTGATGGGAAGTGGCTGCTGGAAGAGTTTAAGAATGTAGGAGATAAGATTTTGTTGAGTTCGATTGAATGTGAACTTGAAATAAAGGATGTTTATGATGTGGTGAAGGTTTGAATTACATATCAAAAAAGCCAATCAAGTATGTAAAAGGACGAATTACTGTTATAAAGTAGAAAGTGCCCTTGTAGATGATAGAATAATCCGATCCATAGACAAACAATCACCAATTAAATTTGCTGGGCATCTCCTGTTATAACATAATAAGGCGTAGCAATAGATCAAACTTAAGGAGTAAACTCATGTGATATAGAACTAATTGAAAATTGCATTTATTCTATAAGCATTACAACCTTAACATCCTACTTTCCTTTACTCAAGAAACAGAGTTTGAATCTCAGAATCATTCAATGCCCGATTATAAATTCTTATATCATCCAATATACCATTGCAAAAATCATGGGAATAAGTATTACATACCGATGCTCCAAAATATATGTTTGAGACATTGTTCCCAAACTGTAAGTTGTCAAATGAACAAGAGGCGTTCAAATTTCCATTTATGTATATTTTGTTTTGCATGTTGCTTGCGTCTCGAATAATTACAACATGATTCCAGTTCCCGTTATTTATACTCGAACTGGAAACAAGAACAGAATCCCGATTACTCATACCCGTGTTTAAAATAACTTTTCCGCCAAGCCCCATTGTTACGCTCCAGTCTCTTGCTGCATAGCAGATATCTCTGTCAATCAAAAACATTCCTGATGGCCAAGGATCAGGATCAGACTGTGATGTTTTGACCCAAAAACTTATAGCAAGATTATCGAGTATATTCAAACTTGGCACGGAGACGAATTGATTTGTTCCATTAAGCAGCAATGCATGGCTTGGTACTCCGTGTCTGTCATTGCTAAATACCGGGTTATTTATAGGTGAACCGTTATTACCATTACCGCTTTCATCATAAAAGTTACTATTAAATGGATAGTAAGCTAATAATCCATTCTGAATAGTGGGATTCCAGGTTGCAAATGCACTGGAATTTAGAAAATCTAAAATTGTGCCATTAGAAGTTAGATTGATAAAAGTAATCACCGCTTGAAAAATCCTTTTTATTAGAAGGAGCATTTTCGTAGCAGGTTCGGGAGGTAAAAAAAGAATACAATCTACTATAGCATCAATGTAGTTGGAGAATGTTTGATTTACAAAATCTTGCCATATTTGATTTGAAAGGCGTGGGTCATTTGTAATGGCTTGTACTGCAATTGAATACCCACCTTGCAAAATTACTGCCATCATATGCTTTAGAATTAATTCTAAACAAGGAATATCAATAAAATTAGTATAATCATTTAAGTCAAATAACACAAAGTAAAAGAAGTCTATTAGATTTAAGGTTCCTAAAAGTGTTGGGTCAGCACCATTCATTATAGCTTCATTATTAACTGATATTAAGTACGGCCATAATATTGGGACAGGAATCAATCTCATTGTAGCTCCATATGTGGATACTAGCGACGTTACTGGGATTGTTATATTATCGTAATTGATTTGATAAATTCCACCTCCTAGAACGTCTAATATTCCTAAGTTAATTAGATTACTTCTCTGATGAAGATATTTTATTACATTTTGGTTTTTTACTATTGCAAATCTTTTTTTAAGATTCGTAAATTTATATTGATTTCCAGTTTCCTCTATTTTGATACCAGTAGATAATTCAACATTATCGAAATTAGAAGAATCTCTATCTGTAAACAATGATTTGATAAATGCTTTATCAGATGATTCTTCACTTAAATCCACATCCCCCATGCCTGTAAAATACAAATAAGCAGTTGTATCTTTGACAATTCCAATCATCTTATTTTCGGGGATGGAAATACTTCCAACAAATAATTGCCCGTTATACATAATAGTTGAATTAGGAATGTTTACGATACCATTGTTATATGTAATAAAATAGCCCGGAGGCCTTAGTGTAACTTCACTAATGAAATTAAAAGCATTATTATCTACAAATGCGTAATCGGATCCATCTACAAATCCATCTCCATTCAAATCGCTGTTTACATATCCTGTCACGAAGTTATAAACATCATTTTCAATTATACTTACATCCGACGCATCGATAAATCCATCCTGATTTATATCTCCGCTGAATATACAGTATTTTGTTCCTCTCAATACAAGATTATTCCCAAACGCTTTGCTAATACTCGTAGTGAAATCATAGCTAAATGTCTGCCCGGGAATAATTAATTCACCACCTCCCCTGCTCCAGGTTTCGATTCCATTCTTATATCTTACAACAATATAGTATCTTCTTACAGAATCTAAACCATTAAAAATGAAGCTTCCGTTTAAACTTACGGAATCGATTACAGCTCTTGAACTTGCTCTCAATGTATAGGGCGAAAGCGTATCCCGCAAATATGCTGTAACTGTATCTTTCAATAATAGCATATTTGAGGAAGGATTTATAAGAGCTTCAATTGCCAAAGTAATATTTATTGTAGTGGGTAGTAAAGATAGATCAGTTCTCTCGATCGTCAAAGCATCAATACCTATATAATTAGTACCCGTTGGACCTCCATTGGCAACTGTATATCTGATTGCGAACCTCGCACTTACTCCATTTAAAGGTGCTCTAAATCCATTTCTTTGCCACACACCCGAAGTATTTACTTTAAATCTTCCAAGTTCAATCCAGCTTGCCGCTTCTGGAACAGAATCCCCTTCGGATGAGTACATTACTCTTATCGAATCGGGATAAGTTGAGTTCAATATTGACCGTGAATAGAAGAAAATTGAATCACCTTCCTCTAGTGAATTTTTGGTAAGACAAGCCAATTATCAATGTTGTTCGTATTTGTTGCTGTGCTGTAATGTGCTGCAACATAACCAGTAACCGGTCCATTAAATGCAGGGAAGTAACTTTCGCTTCCTTGAAACCATGTTGCAGCACCCTGCGTTCCCGTTCCCCTGTAATAAACCTTATAACCTCTTGCCTTCAATGATGTCGTATCATTAGAACCATCAAAATTATCTGTATAGTAAGGTGTGCCGCTGAAGGAATTTGCAGAAAGTCCAAATGTGCTTCCAAGAATTAGTAACATTCTTATCAAGTAATTCATATATATTTTTTTCATTTTCCTTTAGATTATTTTAGAAAGAACTTTAAAAACTTTTTTCTGATGCAGTACCCGACTACAAGATGGATCACTTTAAAATTAGTTTTAATTCAAATATTAGTGTGTTAATTAAGGTCTGATTACACTTACAAAATTAAATGAATTATTATCTGCGATAGAATAATCAGAACCATCAACAAAACTATTACCTGTTAAATCCGTCGGGACATATCCTGTTACAAAATTATATGCGTCATTATCTATCAAACTTAAATCTGTTGAATCTATTACTCCTTCCTGATTTACATCTCCGCTGAATATGCCAAATCTTAGGGGGACGTTATCAATGCGTTTCAAATTATTACCATAAGCTTGTGAAGATGAGCTAGACATGTCAAAGCTGGTCGTGATAATCGGAGAGAATGAAATTGGTTGATTGCTCCATGTTTCAATTGAATTTCGGTGATTTATCTCTAAATAGTAATCTCCAATTGGCAAATTCAAGAATGTTAAACCAAAAAAACCATTTGATGATGTAACTCCATTCTCTGTTTTCACTTGGGAATAGGGGGAATAATAATTTCTTAGTTGAACAGTAAGTGTGTCGGCAATCTGCAAATGACTTTGAGAATCATATAAGCCCTCAATAAAAGTTATTAAATTTAAATTTGAAAAAGAATTACCTCCTGTTGTTGTTTTCAAGGTTATACCTTCATATCCAACTGCCCATCCAGTATTATTTCCTATAAAACTTATTGCATACGCATACCCATTACCAATAGAATTGCGGCTCCAGTTATCACCTCCGTTTGTGGTGCTATATATTGTATCACCTCCGGCAAGCCATCCTGTACTGCTGTTGTAGAAATGTGCCGAATTTAAGTAAAACCAATTATCTGAATTAACGGATTGGTCAAACCAATTAGCTCCACCATTTGTGGATTTGAAAATGGCTCCATAGGCGCCAACAGACCAACCCATATCGCGATTTACAAATTTAATACAAAATAGTGGAGCATAGACATTATCTAATACAATATTCCAACTTTGTCCGCCATTGTTTGTTTTCACTATAATTTCATCACCTGCAGCCCAACCCGTCTGTTGATTCAAAATGTTTATTGACCATAGGAAGGAAATAGGGTGTATGTATTGAAAATTCCAATTAGTACCTGCATTAGTTGTTTTAAAGATTCCCATTGCCCCAGATACCCAGCCTGTATCTTTGTTGATAAATTGAATTGAAGAAATAAAAGTGAGATCCTTTGTAGGTAAATTTTCCCAACTAGTACCACCATTTGTTGTTTTTAAGAGTACAAAATCCCCAGCAACCCACCCTGTGAAACTGTTTAAAAAATAAATAGCGTAAATGTCAGAAGTCGTACCGCTTGTTTGTAATTGCCAGTTCATTCCACCATTCGTGGTTTTTAAAATCATCCCGGAACTGCCAACAGACCATCCGGTATTAACGTCGACAAAATATACAGAATTTAATGTAGTCCCTACCCCCGAATTCTGTACAAACCATGCATTTTGAGAATAAACATCAAAATACAAAGTTAAAATTAAAATAATATTTGTTACTTTTATCATTTTTAGTTCTCCATTATGAAAATATTCTTGAAATTTGTTAATGATCTCATCTATTTCATGATTGCAAAAAGATTGTTCTCAAGTTTTCAAACATTGAGTAATTATCCCAATGATGTTGATAGTGAATTTTTATTAGTAACAATAAATCCTCATTTCAGCGTTATCATATTTTTCAATTCTGAAAATCTACTTCTTCTGGATTCCACTCATAACTTATAATAATACACCCCGTTCCCTAACTTACTCCCATCCCACTCAATTTCATACTATCCACATTTTTATTTTCATTAACTAACACATCAACCTCCTTCCCGCTAACATCATTTACCAAAAGCCGAATTAAATATTTACTTACTATTAGGACATTTGTCCTATGGGTTTTTCTTTGATTTTTTTGGATAAAAATCATAATACAATTTAATGTATTCGCGTACAACTTTCAAACTTCTCCCGGTAATTTCCATGATTGATTTTTCTT
>JABAQZ010000007.1 GCA_019187405.1 Ignavibacteria bacterium | reverse complement strand
GCTGATCTTGTTGATACTCTTTAAATACTGCTTCCATTATTTATTTTTTTTCTGCAAATATAAACATAATTTTATTAACAATTTTCCATTTTCAGATAAAAGTTTAAAAGACTTTTTGGACAGCCCCCCCCAACACGCCCCCAGTACACATTTAGCGATTTAGAAATACTTACCTTATGTATTAGCATTCTGAACGGCGGTAATAGAGAGAGCATTCGTGAGCGTTGGGGGGGGGGGAGAAAACCGTTTAAACGGTTTTCTCCCCCCGCTCCTTCCAAAAAACTCCCAGTCCATTATCCCTCTTATCCCTTCAAGTTCCATATTTTTATATGCCAAAATTAATTAATTTGATTAAACAAAATTTCCCTTTGAAGAAATATCTTTTCATTGTTTATTTATTCATTTGCAATGCAGTATCTGCACAAGTCGAATTGATCGGGATTTCCAATCCCGTTTATGATTTTCTTAAAAGAATGCAGATAACAGGCGTAATCCCTGATTATAATTCTTCATTAATTCCAAAATCGGGTTATGAAATTGTGGAAAATCTGAAACTGATAAAAGATTCTTTTAACTTGTTAAGCAAAACTGACAAAAAAATGTTTTCCGATTTTGAAAAAGAATTTGAATATGACATGTATAAGTCAAAAAAACTGCAATACTCTGTCATTGGTAATGAAAATTTTTCAAACATTTTTAACAATGACAGACAAAAACATTTGTTTTTTTATTTCGATTCGAATTTTGTTTTTTCCGCGGATATAAAAGGAGCGCTCTCTCAAAGAAACTCAGACGGCGACTCGTTGAAAAATAATTCCATTCTGCTGGGTGATGTCGGTATTGACTTCAGCGGAACTTTATTCAACAGCGTAGGATTTTTTCTGAATCTCAAAAACGGTAACATTGTTTCGGGAAATGATTCTGATATATCGTTTGCCGCTTACACCGATCCTTCATTGAGAGGAAATCCGAATTTTTATTTTGATAAAAAAAATTATAACTCATTCGAAGGACATCTCCGTTATCAGACAAATTCAAACTGGCTCTCGCTGACTTTCGGAAGAGCATCTCTGCTAAACGGAAAAAGCTTTATTGATAACTTATTTCTTTCGGATAATTCCGTACCGTTTGATTTCGGGAAAATTGATTTGCAATATAAATCATTAAGCTATTCTTTTTTTTATGGCAGTATTAAAGGCGACACAACCGAAATTTTTCCCTTTACAAAACAAATACCGCTTAATTCCAAAAATATTGTTTCGCATTATCTGAACATAAATTTTTCACCCAAATTCAGAATGGGATTATGGGAATCGGTAATAATCAGCAATCAGCCATTCAGCTTTACTTATCTTAATCCTGTAAGTTTTCTCACAAGCGCTGATCTAAGTACAGGAAAAGATAATACAACCGAAAATAATTCACTTATAGGAATTGATATGGAAATACTTCCATTTAAAAATATTTCTTTTCAGTCATCACTACTGATTGATGATCTTACATTCGGAACCTTGTTTGACGATGATTCGCTGAATGAAAATAAATTCGGCTGGCAGTTTGGCTTGCTCTGGGAAAATTCACTTAACATGAAAACGGCTGTCGAATTTACTCATCTCGATCCTTTTGTTTATTCGCATAGGTCAAACAAGAGCACATTCACGCATTATGAATTGCCTCTCGGACATTCTCTTCCTCCTAACTCCGATGAGATTGCAGTTGAATTTGATTATGACATTACCAACAGATTAAATGTAAATTTTCTTTTCAGACATCAGAGATCTGGTGAAGGCATTATTGTTGATTCTGCGGGAGTTATTAAAGCTAATTACGGAGGGAATATATATTTCGGTGAAGGCGATGCATATTTAAGGACAAATAATTTTCTCGACGGAAACAGAGTGAACAGGGATTTTTACACGGTGAATGTTTTGTGGGAACCAATAAAGCAGTATTTTGTGGAAGGAAAATTTCAATACTCTGTGATTGACAATGTTTCGACAGGAAAAAAATTTTATGACAAATATTATTTTGCATCATTGAAAATAAATTTGTAAAATTATAAATGTACAGTACTTTCAGAAATTTTTTACTTAAAAATGCAGACCAGAATATCAGCGGTTCTGTTTCTGATAAACTAAGAAAAAAAAGACACGAACTGTTTCTAATGTTTTGCAGCAGTTTTGAAAAGCCTGTAAAAATTATTGACCTTGGGGGAAGCGATTATTTCTGGAAAAATCTTTACGGCATTGATTTGAAAGATTTTGATCTGACAATTTTAAACAAAGAAATACAAAAACCCTGTAAAGAAATAAAATTTATAAACCATGATGCCAAAGACCTGTCGTATATAAAAGATAAGGAATATGATGTCGTATTCTCTAATAGTCTAATTGAACATATAATCGGTAATGAAAACAGAAAGAAACTTGCCAATGAAATAATGAGAATAGGAAAAAAGTTTTTTATACAAACACCGAATTATTATTTCCCTGTCGAACCTCATTTTTTGTTCCCGTTTTTTCAGTTTCTTCCCGAAGGCATAAAGATTAATTTATCACTAAAGCATGATCTGGGATGGTTTCAAAAACAACAAAATAGAAAAAACGCGCGAGAGTTGGTTTCTTCCATACGTCTGTTAAAGTTAAGTGAGCTTCGTGAACTCTTCCCGGGCAGTAAAATCATTAAAGAAAAATATTTTTTATTAAATAAATCTTTCATTATTCATAATTAACCGGATGGAACTTTTCAAAATCGGATTTTTAACCATAAAGCTCGTTGATATATTAGACATACTTATTGTATCCTACGTCTTCTATAAGCTTTACAAAATAATGAAGGGGACAATCGCATCGCAGATTTTTCTTGCTCTGACTTTTATAATCGGATTTTCATTCGTCGCGAAACTGTTAAACATGCAGGCTACAGGTTGGCTGCTCGGCAGAATAACTGATATCTGGGTCATTGCTTTTATAATCTTATTTCAACCGGAAATTAGAAGACTCCTCCTGTTGATCGGTAAAACAAAGATTGCAAGAATATTTACTAAGGTTAATGTAGATGAAAATGTTGATGAAATTGTTGAAGCTTGTTTCGATCTGAAAAACCGCGGCTGGGGCGCTTTGATCGTAATTGAAAGAAGTTCTGGATTGAAAAATGTTCTTGAAACAGGAGAAATAATTCAGTCTAAAATAAAAAAAGAAATTCTGATTTCCATATTCAATCCAAAATCACCTTTGCATGATGGCGCTACTATTTTAAAAGACGGTAAAATTGAAGCAGCAAGATGTCTGCTCCCATTATCTGAACCGGAAAAAATCAGAGACAAAAATCTCGGTACAAGACATAGAGCCGGCTTGGGGATTTCTGAAGTTTCTGATGCAATCTCGGTAATTGTCTCTGAAGAAAGCAGAGTTGTATCGATTGCTGAAGACGGGATGCTGACATATTATAATGAAGAAGGTGAATTAAAGGAAAGATTGATAAAAGCCATGGGAAAGACTTCGGTTGCAAGTAAAGTAAAAGATATTTTTGAAAAGACAGAAGAGGATATTGAAAAAGAAAAAAACGGCACGGACAGTAAAAATTAAAATCTGATTGTACTATGATTGATATGAACATGCTTAGGAGAAAAGAACTTGTAGAGAAACTTTACAAAGAAGGTATTAAAAATTTTGAAGTGCTGAAGGCAATTGGAAAAGTAAAGCGCGAATTATTTGTAAAGGAAGAATTTAAAAAATATGCTTATGATGATATAGCTCTCCCGCTCAATTCAAACCAAACCATATCACAACCCTATACAGTTGCATTCATGACCGAACTTCTCGACATTCAAAAAGAAAACAAGGTGCTTGAAGTAGGTACTGGTTCAGGTTATCAGGCTGCATTGTTAACCTTGCTCGGCGCTGAAATTTATTCAATAGAAAGAATAAAAGAGCTTTACGATAATGCGAAAAGAGTCTTAATGGAAAACGGATACAATGTAAAAATGAAAAATGATGACGGGACAAAAGGATGGGCTGAGTATGCCCCGTTTGACAGGATAATAGTAACGGCAGGAAGTCCGAGAATTCCAAAACAACTGCTTTTACAGCTTTCGGATGAAGGTAAAATGGTAATACCAGTCGGCGGTGAATTTTCTCAAGAGATGATACTTGTAAAAAAGGATATGCCGGAATCCGGAGATGATGTACCGAAATTTAAAATTAAAAGGTATAAGGATTTTAAATTTGTTCCTCTTATTGGCGAAGAAGGCTGGAGCATTCAGGATTGAATAAGAATTTAAATTTTTTAAATGCTTGATGGACTCTTATTTCACAATAGACAAAAATGTCTTCTCTGAAATTAAAATTATCAAATCAGTATTTATTGCCGGTGCATTTCCATTCAAACTGCAGACAGAAATTCCCGATATATTGAAAAACATAAAAAAAAAGTATCATGATGCATCTCATCACCCTTATGCATTTAGAGCAGGATTAAACAAGAACAATTTCAGAACTTCTGATGACGGTGAACCGTCCGGTACTTCAGGCAAGCCTATTCTTGAAGCAATTGATAAATATAATCTGACTGACCTGATTGTCATTGTTACAAGATATTTCGGCGGAATCAAACTCGGTATTGGAGGTTTGAGAAGAGCTTATTTCGATGCTGCCGATGAATGTCTCCTGAAAGCTGAAATTATTGAAAAATTTATAACCAACAGATTTGCAGTGAAATTTGATTACAAATTTATGAATGTAATAATGAGATTACTGGAAAATAAAAAAGCTGCCGTAAGAGAAAATCTGTCCGCCGAACAATGCTGTCTTAATATTGAAGTCAGAATATCTGAGTCAGAAAATCTAAAAAGTGAAATTGTTAAACTGACAAACGGTAGTGCAGTAATTACTTGAACTAAATCTTAAAAGGTTCAAACCTGTCGCTAAAATCCGGTCTGTAAAAACTTTCGGAATCATGCTCCTGAATATAACCGTTAAATAGTTTAAGCTCCTCCATCCACATTAAAACTTTTTCATATTCTCTTTCTCTTATGTTTCTTGAAAGAAGATCAATACTCAATGCTTTGTGAATCGGATAATATTGAGACATTACTGATAAATGAATTTTATTATCAAGTTCTGAAATGAATTTTAATGTGTCATAACTCCCTGCCAGATCATTCGGAAGAATGAGATGTCTGATTAGTAGTCCTTTTTTCATTAATCCGTTTTCTAAAATGATTTCACATCCAACTTGTCTGTACATTTCTTTTAAAGCCGATTGTGAATGATAAACATAATTTTTTATTTTTGAATATCTGTATCCTTGCAGATCATCAGAGTATTTTAAATCAGGTAAATATATGTCTATTATACCGTCGAGAAGCTTCAGAACTTCGACGGAATCATAAGAATTTGTATTGTAAACAAGAGGCAAATTTAGTCCGGCTTTGGCTGCAAGACTTAAAGCGCTGACAATTTGAGGAACGAAATGAGTAGGTGATACGAGTCCGATGGCGTTTACTTTTGCATTCTGAAGCTCAATCATAATTTCCGCAAGTCTTTCCACCGAAACTTCATGCATCTTTTCAAGCTTATGATTTTGAGATATTTCATAATTCTGGCAGTACACGCATCTTAAATTACAGTTTCCAAAAAAAATATTTCCCACACCGTTGAAGTTTTTGTTTTCCAACGTGCCTGAAAGAACAGGCTCTTCTCCAAAATGCGCGCAGTAAGATGAAACTACCGGAAGCATTCCCGAATAACATGCTGCAATTTCATTTTCAATTCTGTTAACCCTGCAGTCTTTTGGACAAATGCTGCAGTCAGCAAGCAATGAATTCAGCTTTTCGGCTCTTTCAATTAGCTCTCCTGATTTGGAAAGAAATATATAATTTGGAATATACTTCATGTCAGGTAAAATTTATTTTTATTTGTCAGAATATTCAATTCAAAATATGTTTTTAAATTACATCATTGTTAAAAAATTTGCCCGACATCCCTTTCTTATTGTCATGCTGCATTGACTAATATTTATCAAATGAAAATTCCAATGGGCAGTTCTTATTGTCCAATATTAAAATGATTGTTTACATTTTTGCTTTAAAAAAATCCGAATTTTTTTTACACATAAATTTATTTTTAAAAGTCTTATTATGGTGACGAAAAAATTTATATGATCAGAAAAATTTTATTAATTGTCGTATTCTTATTTATTACCATTGATCTTTGTACGGCGCAAATTGAAAACGTACCTCTAAGAGATCCTGTTTACGGTTTTTTAAAAGAAATGAGAGTCAAGCGGATAATAAAAGAATTCAATGACGATAATCCTAATTTATCAAGATTTGAAGTGGTAAAATATCTTGATGAAATTCAATTGAAAAGCAATGAATTGAGCAAAACGGAAAAAAAGTTTCTCGATAAATATATGATAGAGTATAATCCCGATGAAATTAATCCCAGTACAACAATGTCTCTGATTAAAAGTAACATGAATGTATCAAACGGATTTAAAGATTTTTTTTCAAACAAACAGAAATATCTGTTTGCCTATGAAAAAAACAAAAACAATGTGTTCATTGACGCGCTGGGTCACTTCTATTATGTTAATTCACTAAAACCGGATACGAAATCTAATGCTCAGATTTTTGATATAGGATTCAAAATAAGAGGAACCGTGTTTAAACATCTTGGATATGATTTCGAAGTATTAAAGGGTGGAGCAAGTGGAGATTCGCTTCTGATTGAGTCAGCTTTTCCTCCTATTAAATCAACTTTCAAATATGTGGAAAATTCAGAAAATATAGTGAACTATGATTTTGTAGGGGGTTACCTTAAATATTATTTTGAACCGGACGACGGGATGGGAATATCCCTACAGCTTGGCAGAGAAAAAATTACCTATGGACTTGGATACAGTAAAAGTCTTGCATTGTCAGGCGATGCAACCGACATGAATTTTCTGAAATTCGGTTTTAAATACGGAATAATTAACTTTTCTTCTGTATTTGGCTCAGCTGTCGGTGAATATAGTCCAAACCGTGAAGAGAGATACACAAAATATTTTACGGCAAACAGACTGAAATTAACATTTGAAAATTTATTTGACGTCGGAATAGGCGAAACCGTTATATCTTCAAGAGGTATTGAACTTGGATATCTCAATCCTTCAATCTTTTATAAATTTCTCGAGATGTCGTTACAGGACAGGGATAACGGTACAATATTCGCTGATATTCAGACTCATTTTGTAAAAGATTTCGAAATACAAGGAACATTCTTTCTTGATGAAAACATTTTATCCAATTTATCCGATATGAGCAAAGCAACTAACAAAACAGCATATCAGATTGGTTTTTTTTGGTATGAACCGGTAGGATTGGAAAATTTATCTTTGATATGCGAATATACAAAAATAAGACCTTATGTTTATTCACATTATGATTACAAGAATACATACACATCATTCGGTGTAATAATGGGACACCCCATAGGTCCCAATTCGGATCAGATTTTTACCAAGCTTAAATATAATCTTAGCGAAAGAATAAGAATGAGTTTGGAATATCAACATACCAGAGCTGGAGAAAATATTACTGATTCTTCGGGAAAGGTTGTCAGAAATGTAGGTGGAAATGTGTATGTGCCTTACTTAGGTCATATTGACAGTCCGCAGGCATATTTCCTTGACGGTATTAGAATCAACAGCGATTACATAAAATTCAATATAACTTACGAGCCTGTTAGAAATTACATATTCGATTTGAATTATGCATACGATATCAGCAATAATATTACCGAAGGAATAAAAATTGACAACAGTTACATTTTCGGAAGATTCAGTCTTAATTACTGATCCCGACTGAGAGAAATATGCATTTTGTAAATGCCAATTATTATCAAGATGAATTTGAATTAAAGAGGAATATATTATTTTTTGGAGTGCATTCAGTAAGGAATAACAAGATTTTGGAAAAATTCAGTTTAGAAAAATTTTAACTCTGACGTACAAGGTATTAAGCTGTAATGATATTACAAGTAAAAGGAATTTCAAAATTTGATTAAGACAGTTTATAAAACTAATTAGTTTATTTAAGTTCTGTTGTTTCCAGTTTCATTTGTTTTCATTTCTCGGATCTTACATTTAATTTTATTTCATATTGTTTCTTATTCTTAGTTTAATTTTTTCTGAGATACATTAAAAACATATTTGATAATAATCATAAAGTTTTTTCAAATGAGAAGGTTTAAATTACAATAACTTCATAGCAAGATTAATCAGAGATATAAATTGAAAAAATAAAGAATCTGTCATAAGAAATTGCATTCTTTCACTGACATTGCATATTCGAGAGGCGGATGTGGTGCTTTTGTTTGAGTGAATATTCTTTATGGATTGATTATTTAGGTATTAATTTATGTTAAAACAAAAATCCGTTAACTCTAAAGAATCGGGTTATCAAAGCTTAATTTTGTTGTTTTCTTTAATTGATTTCTTTAAAAAAGTTAATGCAAGGGAATGATGTATAAGTTGAAGTATGCTTAATTTTTCTTTACCGTTGCTTTTTTTGAGTAAATAAAGACAAAAGCTTCAAAAAGGTTGCAATTTTGAGTAAAACGGGTTGTGCAAATTTTGAAAAAAGTTACAAAATCTAATAGAAATTCAATTGACTAAAAAAGATAATTTTAGTATTTTGTATGTTTCCGAAATAATAAGCAAATAATTTGCCGACAATAAATCAATTAATCAGAAAAGGTAGAAAAAAAATACTTTCTAAGAGTAAAGCGCCTGCAATGGATTCCTGTCCTCAGAAAAGAGGTGTTTGCACAAGAGTATATACTTCCACCCCAAAAAAGCCGAATTCTGCGCTTAGAAAAGTAGCAAGGGTTAGATTAACAAACGGGATAGAAGTTACCGCATACATACCCGGAGAAGGACACAATCTTCAGGAGCATTCCATTGTATTAATAAGGGGAGGCAGAGTAAAGGACCTTCCCGGCGTCAGATATCATATAATAAGAGGAGCGCTTGATACTGCCGGAGTAGCAAACAGAAAGAAAGCCCGTTCGAAATACGGAGCAAAAAGAGCAAAAGAGACAGCAAAGTAATTTTTAACTGAAATATAAACAATGAGACGAAAAAGAGCTGAAAAAAGAATAAGAAAACCTGATCCAAAGTATAATGACATACTTATCGGAAGGTTTATTAATTGTCTAATGTGGGAAGGTAAGAAGCAGGTTGCACAGAGAGTAATGTATGATGCATTCGGAATAATTGAGGAAAAAACGAAAAGCGATCCTACTGAAGTATTTAAAAAAGCATTGAATAATGTTCAGCCATCAATTGAAGTAAGATCGAGAAGAGTCGGCGGAGCAAATTATCAGGTTCCTTCAGAAGTAAGGCCTGACAGAAGAATTGCGCTGGCAATTAAATGGCTTTTAACATACACGAGAGCAAGAAACGAGAAATCAATGTCTTTGAAACTGGCAAATGAATTGATGGCGGCATCGGTCGGCGAAGGGAATTCGGTAAAAAAGAAAGAGGATGTTCATAAAATGGCTGAAGCAAATAAGGCTTTTGCTCATTTTAAATGGTAAAAAATGTTTAAGTAAAAATTTTAAAAACGTAAAGAATAGAGTTAACAATATATGGCAAGGCAAGTACCTATAGATAAAACCAGAAATATCGGCATCATGGCTCATATTGATGCCGGAAAAACCACGACTACTGAAAGGATCTTGTATTATACCGGCAGACTGCACAGAATAGGTGAAGTGCATGAAGGGGCGGCAACTATGGACTGGATGGAACAGGAAAAAGAAAGAGGCATTACAATTACCTCTGCAGCTACAACATGTTCATGGAAAAATCACAGAATAAATATAATTGATACGCCGGGACACGTTGATTTTACGGCTGAAGTTGAAAGATCATTAAGAGTCCTCGATGGAGCTGTTGCATTGTTTTGTTCGGTTGGCGGCGTTGAGCCGCAATCCGAAACTGTATGGAGACAAGCGGATAAGTACAAAGTTCCGAGAATTGCTTTTGTAAACAAAATGGACAGGATAGGAGCAAATTTTTTCAATGCAATTGATATGATGAAGGACAGACTTAAGGCAAACGCAGTGCCGATTCAGCTTCCTATAGGTCAAGGCGACATGTTCACTGGAATTATTGATTTGATTACGATGAAAGCCCGTATGTTTAACGAAGAAACATTAGGCGCAACATTTGAGGATATAGAAATACCTGCATCATTAACAGAGCAGGCAAAAGAGTACAGACAAAAACTGCTTGAGGCAGTAGCCGATGTGGATGACACTCTGCTTGAGAAATTTCTTGAAGGAAAAGAAATCAGCGAAGCGGAAATCTTATCTGTTTTGAGAAAAGCAACAATTGAAGTTAAAATTATTCCTGTATTATGCGGGTCTTCCTTTAAAAACAAAGGAGTTCAGAATCTACTTGACAGAATTGTTGACTTGCTTCCATCTCCTTCAGACATTGCAGAAGTGGAAGGTCATCATTATCATACAGACGATCATATTAAAAGAAAAATATCTGATGATGAGAAATTCACTGCTCTGGCTTTTAAGATCATGACAGATCCTTTTGTAGGCAAGCTGACATTTTTTAGAGTATATGCAGGAAAGGCATCAGCGGGAAGCTATGTTTACAATTCGGTTTCAGGAAAAAAAGAAAGATTCAGCAGATTGCTTCAGATGCATGCAAACAGTAGAGAAGACGTAAAAGAAGTTTACTGCGGCGACATTGCTGCAGCGGTAGGATTAAAATTTACAAGAACAGGCGATACTCTTTGTGATGAAAGCGATCCGATAGTGCTTGAAAGAATTTCATTTCCCGAACCGGTTATTTCAATTGCTATTGAGCCAAAAACGAAAGCTGATCAGGACAGACTGTCTGAATCGTTGTCCAAATTATCAGATGAAGATCCTACATTCAGAGTAAGAACCGAGGAAGATACGGGACAAACTTTAATTTCAGGAATGGGCGAGCTTCATTTGGATATTATTGTTGACAGATTAAAAAGAGAATTTAAAGTAGATGCAAATGTGGGAAATCCACAGGTTGCTTATAAAGAAACAATCAAGAAAAAAGTTACTCAAGAAGGGAAATTTGTAAGACAGTCAGGCGGAAGGGGACAGTTTGGGCATGTATGGATAGAGATTGAGCCAAATGAAAAAGGCAAAGGATTCATTTTTGAAAATGCAATTGTTGGCGGCGTGATACCAAAAGAATATATAAATCCTGTTGCTGATGGTATTGAAGAAGCAATGAAAAACGGCGTACTTGCGGGATATCCGGTTGAAGATATAAAGGTGAAACTTTACGATGGTTCATATCATGATGTTGATTCATCTGAAATGGCATTTAAAATTGCCGGATCGATAGCGTTCAAAGAAGGCGCAAAGAAAGCATCTCCGGTATTGCTTGAACCGATAATGGAAGTTGAAGTGGTAACTCCGGAAGAATACATGGGTGACATAATGGGAGATTTGAGTTCACGAAGAGGAAGAATAGAAGGTATGAGTCAGAGGAGCGATGCACAGGTAATAAAAGCGCTGGTTCCTTTGTCTGAAATGTTTGGATATGCAACTACTATGAGATCGATGACGCAAGGTAGAGCGATATATACAATGCAGTTTTCACATTATGACGAGACGCCGAAGAGTATCTCCGATCAGATTGTGGAAAAAGTAAGAGGCAAAGATAAGGTAGAAAATTAATTAATAGAGTTCTTTGAAATCAGGGTCAGTTTCTTTCTGAAGAAAGAAATATAACTCGTCAATTAGACACTTAAAAACGCTTTATAAAAGGAATCTTATCTAAGAGTTTAGAAGATAAGATGATTTTCCATCTAGGGTCAGTAGCTCAGATGGTTAGAGCGCGTGCCTTATAAGCACGAGGTGGGAGGTTCAATTCCTCCCTGACCCACTATATTAGAATTAGAAACTTTAAAAAGTTTTGATTTTTTTAAAAGTTTACAAGTTATTTGTTTGTAAATAAATTCAGCTACAAGACTGATAAAAGTGGAAATGAAATTATAGGACTTACGGAACAAAATCTATTTTATAACTTAAAACAAAATTTAAAAACAATAAAAAATAGCTTTAAGGAGAAATAAATGGCAAAAGAAAAATACAGTGCCAGTAAACCGCACGTAAACATCGGCACAATCGGACACGTTGACCACGGAAAAACCACGCTTACCGCGGCAATTACAATGGCTTTAGGAAAAAAAGGTCAGGCAAAAGTAAGAGCTTTTGATTCAATCGATAAAGCTCCGGAAGAAAAAGCAAGAGGTATTACGATTGCAACCGCACACGTTGAATATGAAACTGCAAACAGACATTATGCTCACGTTGATTGTCCGGGTCACGCAGATTATATCAAAAACATGATCACAGGTGCAGCACAGATGGACGGAGCTATTTTAGTTGTTGCTGCAACGGACGGAGCAATGCCTCAGACAAAAGAGCATATCCTTCTTGCAAGACAGGTAGGCGTTCCGGCAATTGTTGTATTTCTTAATAAAGTTGACATAATTTATCAGCAGGAAAAAACACCTGAAGATGCAGAATTGCTGCTTGAAGTTGTGGAATCAGAATTAAGAGATATATTAAACGGTTATGATTATCCGGGTAATGAAATTCCGATTATCAGAGGAAGCGCGTTGAAAGCGATGGAAGCGGGAATTGATCCTGCTGCTTCTGCAGACGATGAAAGATTGAAATGCATATTCGATCTCATGGATGCTGTTGATTCATACATTCCGGAACCTAAGAGAGACATTGACAAGACATTCCTTATGCCGGTGGAAGACGTATTTTCAATTACCGGAAGAGGAACTGTTGCAACCGGCAGAATAGAGAGAGGTAAAGTAAAAGTTGGAGAAGAAGTTGAACTGATAGGACTCGGAGCAAAGAAGAAAACAGTTGTAACCGGAGCTGAAATGTTTAACAAGGATCTTGAGGAAGCAGTGGCAGGATTTAACTGTGGATTACTTTTAAGAGGAGTAGATAAAAAGGAAATTGAAAGAGGCATGGTACTTGCAAAAACTGGCTCAATCACACCTCATAAGAAATTTGAGGCTCAGGTTTATATTCTTGCCAAAGAAGAAGGCGGCAGACATACACCGTTTAGCACGAATTACAGACCGCAGTTTTATTTTAGGACAACCGACGTAACCGGAGTTGTTCAGCTGCCGGAAAACATTCAGATGGTAATGCCTGGCGACAATGTTGAGAAACTTATGGTAGAATTGATTACTCCCATCGCTATGGAAGACGGATTGAAATTTGCAATCAGGGAAGGCGGAAGGACAGTAGGAGCCGGCGTTGTAACGAAGATACTGGAATAATTTAAGAAATTTTAAAATAATAAAAAGTTGGCATCACAAAAAATCAGAATCAAACTCAAGTCTTATGATCATACTTTATTGGACAAATGGACTGAACGAATAATCAAGACTATAAAATCAACAGGCGCGATTGTCAGCGGACCGATACCGCTTCCTTCAAGAAAAAATATATATACAGTATTGAGATCGCCCCATGTTGACAAGAAGTCCCGAGAGCAGTTTGAAACCAGATCACACAAAAGGCTTATAGATATTCTGAACTCGTCCAATAAGACAATTGATGCATTGACAAAGCTCGACCCGCCAGGCGGAGTTGACATTGAGATAAAAACATCATTCTAAAGCAAATTACTATGATTGGCATAATAGGCAAAAAAATAGGAATGACTACGGTATATGAAAGCGACGGAAATTCAGTTCCATGCACCGTAATCGAAGCAGGTCCTTGTTACATTACACAGATCAAGAATAAAGATAAAGACGGCTATGATGCCGTTCAGCTTGGATTTGAGGAAATGAAAGAAAAAAATTCCTTAAAACCTCTGACCGGTAAATTTAAAAAAGCAGGTACACCCGTTCTAAGACATTTAAAAGAAATCAGAGATTATCCAATTAACGAATTGAAAGAAGGCGATCAGATAAAAGTAGATATTTTTAAGGAAGGCGATATTGTAAAAGTAAAAGGAGTTTCAAAAGGAAAAGGATTTCAGGGAGTTGTTAAGAGACATGGTTTTGGCGGCGGTGTAAGAACTCACGGACAAAGCGATAGATTAAGAGCGCCTGGTTCGATCGGAGGAAGCTCTTATCCTTCGAGAGTTTTCAAAGGTCAGAGAATGGCAGGCAGAACTGGCGGTGATAATATATCCGTCAGAAATCTTAAAGTAGTTAGAATTTTTAGTGATTCAAATTTAATATTAATCAAAGGAGCAGTTCCGGGTACAAAAACCGGAATTGTCGAAATTTATAAGAATTAATAATGGAATTAAAAGTTTATAAGCTTGACGGTTCGGATTCGGGTCAAACCATAAATCTTCCGGATGAAATATTTTCAATAGAGCCTAATCACCATTTGATATATCAGTCTGTGAGAACATATTTATCAAATCAAAGACAAGGTACACACAAGACTAAAGGTAGAAGCGAGGTTAGAGGCGGAGGCAAAAAACCCTTCAGACAAAAAGGCACTGGTAATGCAAGAAGAGGAACAAGTAGATCACCTCTTATGGTTGGCGGTGGTAATATATTCGGACCGAAACCGCATACTTACAAGCTGAAGCTGCCTAAACAAGCTGCAAGGATTGCCCGAAAAAGCGCTCTAAGCATTAAAGCCAAAGAAAACCAGATTAAGATAGTAGAAGATTTTACTTTTGAATCTCCGAAAACAAAAGATTTGTCTAATATTTTAAAGTCGCTTGAAGCGAATGAAATTAAAACTCTCTTGCTGCTTGGCGATAAAAATGACAACGTGTATAAATCAGGCAGAAATCTGGAAAAGCTGAATGTAATGATTTCGGATAAAGCCGCTACTTATGATCTGCTGAATAATAAGCTTATACTTATGCAGAAATCGGCGGTAGAAAAGCTTTGCAAAAGCTTTATTAACTAAAGAGATTAAATCTAAAATATGAAATCAGTTTTAATAAGACCGTTAATTACAGAAAAAAATACGACTGCTCAGGAAACTCTGAACAAATATGCTTTTGAAGTTAATAAGAACAGTAATAAAATAGAAATTGCACGAGCTGTCGAGAAAAAATTTAACGTTAGAGTAATCGGCGTGAATACAATAACCAGCAAAGGCAAAAGAAAATCACAGATGACAAAGAAAGGAAGATTTGAAGGCTATAGAGCAGACAGGAAGAAAGCAATTGTTACGCTTCACAAAGAAGATAAGATAGATTTTCTCGGAACAGTAGAGTAAGAGAAATAGTATTTCACATTTTAAATTCAGCTTCACGGAAAAATTTGCTGCAAATTTTATAATATTAATTTTGATGAAAAGCCCGTTGATAAATCTGCGGGTTTTTTGTTTTAATTGAAATTAAAGTAAATTGTTAAAGGAGATTAAGTGCTGAAACGAAGATTTGAATTATTTTTAGACACGGATGTTTTGAGGCACAATCTGTTTCTGAACGACAAATCGGGTATTGTGAATAAGTGCAAAGAAATGTTTGAGTGTTTTACATCCGTAATTAATGCAGCGGAGTTGTTAGAAGATTGTAACACAAAGACTGAAATTGAAATGGCAAAAAAATCGTTTTCAGATATAAACATACTCGGCATTCCTTTTAGATACTCACTGGGGATTTCGGAAACAGTCAAAAAAATTAAAGCAAATAAGCTGCGGATTAACTTCAGGGATGCTGTCGTCATGTCTCTCTGCATTCAAGCAAGACTTCCGGTGCTGGCTTTGAATGAAAAAAAATATCTGAAGTATTCGGATATTGTAGGTTTACAATTAATAAATAAAAAATTAATTTTGCATAATTCTTCTAGTGAAGAAATCTTAAGAAAAGCTAAAATTCTTTAAATAATGAAATTAGGAAAACAGTACACAAGTCGTGAAAACCAATCAACCGACATTTATCTAAAGGAAATCAGTAAGACAGTTCCGCTTACAGTCGATCAGGAAATTGATTGTGCAAAGAGGATTAAAAAGGGCGACAAAAGAGCTCTTGATTTGCTTGTAAAGGCAAACCTTAGATTCGTTGTCAGCGTTGCAAAGCAGTATCAGAATCAGGGGCTATCATTGAATGATCTTATTAATGAAGGTAATCTCGGATTAATAAAAGCAGCAAAGAAATTTGACGAGACAAGAGGTTTTAAGTTCATTTCTTATGCCGTATGGTGGATAAGGCAGTCAATTCTACAGGCATTGGCAGAGCAGTCAAGAGTTGTAAGACTTCCTTTGAACATAGTTCAGCAAAAGAGTAAGATTGCAAAAACAATCAGCGAGCTCGAACAGAAAAACGAGAGAGTGCCAAATGTGCTCGAGATTGCTGAGAAACTCGACATGAGCGTTTATGAAGTTCAAGAGACGCTTAAAAATTCGGGTGGCCACGTATCCATGGATGCGCCGAGCATTCACGGCGATGATACGAAGCTGATTGACATCATGCCTGACAAGCAGGAAAAGATGCCTGACATTTCACTGTTGAAAGATTCATTGAGAATTGAAATTGACAGAGCTCTCGATACTCTTTCTCAAAGAGAAAAGGAAGTTGTAAAACTCTATTACGGGCTCGAAAAGGAAAATCCCTTGACGCTTGAGGAAATAGGAGATAAATACAAACTGACACGGGAAAGAGTCAGACAGATAAAAGAGAAAGCAATAAGAAGATTACGACAGGCTTCCAGAAGCAAAGCGCTGAAAGCTTATTTAGGACAATAGATTTACTTTACCAGAATTATAAAAGCCCGGGAGTATTTATTTATCCGGGTTTTTTTTTGTATTAATGTGCTGCATGAAGTTACTTTAAATTATTTGTATTAAAAAGTAATTTGCACTAAAATGCCCCGTTAGGCTAATGGATAAACCAGCAGACTACGGATCTGCTTTTAGAAGTTCGAATCTTCTACGGGGTACTGAACAATTTTCAATTTTCAATGTTCAATGTTTTATTATTAATGTTTAGTTTTCAATGTTCGATGTTTGATGTTTGATGTTTAATTTGTTGTGGCAGGTCAATTGATTATTTTCAATTATTGGGAGAAGTTACTCAATGGTGTTATATACAAAAAGCCCGCGAGAAAAGATTTTACGGGCTTTTTGTTTTGATTTAAAGTTTATCTGATTAAAATCATTTTTTTAACATCTTGAAAATTATCCGCTTCAAGTTGGTAAAAATAAATACCACTGCCAAGTTTGCTTCCATCAAATTCAATTTCATAAGAACCCGGCAAATGCTTTTGATTTAGTAAAACAGCAGTTTCTTTTCCGAGGTTATCAAATACTTTAATAGATACATTTGAAGTTTTAAAGACATCAAACTTAATTTTCGTTACAGGGTTAAACGGATTGGGATAATTTTGGTGAAGACGGAAATTAACCGGAGTTTCAGAATTTAAGAATGATATACCTGTCGATATGCCATACTTGTAAATATACTGGCTTGCAGCAAATCCTAAAGTATCTCCAAACATTTGAAAGCGGTGAACGTTTGTTCCGATATTAGAATTAAACCAGGTCAATCCACCATCTGTTGTTCCAATGGTATTTTCCATATCTCCGCCTATCCAACCTGTGGTTGAATTAATGAATCCGATTCCCTGAGTAATCATTCCGGGAAAGGGCAGAAGAATCTGTATCCATGTTGAGCCGCCGTCAGTAGTTTTGATAAAATATCTTTCCTGATATACAATCCTTTCTAGAGAAACAAACCCGGTAGAATTATTTACAAAACAAATTCTTTTCCCGGTTTCTCTGTTCCTTCCACCCAGGTATTTTACAGACCAGTTGTTTCCGCCGTCTGTTGTCTGCAATATAATCGAGCCTCTGTATTCGGGCTGACTGCCGATACCTCCAGAGATTATTCCGGTATTTTCATTAATGAAATGTATATCATCGAGAGTATTTGCATATTGGCTCATGTCTTTAGTCTGCCAGTTGTTCCCTCCGTCGGAACTTTTAATAAAATTGGGATAGCCGTCAGATCTTCCGCATCCGTAAATGAAGTTTTCATTCAAAGCATGAATTGATTCGATACCTTGTGGAGCAGGATTTGGTAAATCAACTTTAAAAAGATCTAATCCTCCGTTTGTTGTTTTTAATAAAACATAAGCTGAATTGAAAGAGCATACAAATCCCGTATTTTCATTTATGAATTGCACACCATAAAAATCACCTATAAAAATTGAATCTAACTTTGTCCAGTTTGCTCCTGCATTATTTGTTCTGAATAATATTCCGTTATAAGTTGTTATCCAGCCGGTATTTTCATTAATAAAACATACATCAGAAAAACCCGGAAAAGAAAACGGAGAATTTGGAATTCTGTACCATGAGTATGTTTGTGAAAAAACATTTGTATTAAATACAAAAAATAATTGTGCAACGGAAATTGCAGGAATAAAAATTTTGGAAATGAACTTAATTATGTTTAGTTTTATTGATTTCATATAAACCTCCTACGAGTTTTAAAATTTTTATAATTATTGAAATTCTTCTGGGCATAAATAAAATATCAAATTGCAGGGCATAGAAGCGGGAGGATTGTTGTAATTATAATATGCCCAAATATTTACACAACAAGTACTGTCGATAAATATATTATTAGTTTCCGAACATTTTATATACCATTCCTGACCTGTGCTTTCCCTTGGATCCATATTATTGCAGCACAGTGCTAATGGATATGGATTTTGATTAAGTATTAATTTATTGTGAATTTGAGAATTTTTATTTACAGTTGGAAATGATTTTTCAGTGAGGGGAACATAATCATCAAGGGAAAGAGAAACAATAATTAATACAAAGATGAGTAAACCAAATGTATTTTTCATGCCATTCTCCTTTTTTTGATATATATATATCATATTTCAAAGTCAATGAAAAAATACATACGCCAAACAAATAGAACAATTAAAACAGTTTTTATTTTTTCAGAAGGTGATTTTTGAGTTTTTCCAGTGATTTTCTTCTATGAGAGATATCATTTTTTTGTAATTCTGACATTTCGGCAAAAGTTAGAATACTTCCGGAAGGAAGAAACAAAGAGTCATAACCGAAACCATTACTTCCTTTTGATCTCGCCAGGATCTTACCTTCGCAAATTCCTTCAAAGAAATTATATTCATTTTTACTTTTATATAAGCAAAGAACAGTTTTAAAATGAGCGATTCTCTTTTCTTCCTTCACGGAATTCAGCAATTTTAATAGTTTTAAATTATTTTTTTCATAATCGGAATTTTCCCCAGCATATCTTGCAGAATGCACTCCGGGTTCGCCATCGAGAGCATTAACAAAGAGTCCGGTATCATCTGCCAATGCAGGAATACCAAGTAAATTGTATATTGATTTTGCTTTTATCAAAGCATTTTCTTCAAGTGAACTTCCGGTTTCCGCAATGTTTGTTTTCAATCCGAAATCAGAAGGAGAAAGTATTTCAATATCTTTTAGATTTATCAGAATGGATTTTACTTCTTTAATTTTGTGAATGTTGTTTGATGCAAAGAGAATTTTCAATTTTCGAAAAATATATTTTTTTTATTTGTAAAATATTATAATTTTCACAAATATCACTAATTAATAAATTTGAATAAACATAAGAATTAAACAATAAAATAGTAATATTTTTTGTAACTACTTAAAAAAAATTATGAAGAAAATTTTTAAGATCTTTATTTATGTTTTTGCAGGTATCATAGTGCTTGCAGTGGGAGGGTATGTGTATATGATGACACAATATCCCAAAGTAATCCCTCCGCCGGATTTGAAAATTACGCCTACTGCCGAAATGATAGAAAGAGGGAAGTATCTTGCTTACGGATTTGCCGCATGCATGGATTGTCATTCAACAAGGGATTTTAGTAAATTTACTGGTCCTATTGCACCGGGATCTGAAGGCAAAGGCGGTGAGGATTTTAGCGAAGGGGTAGGTTTAGTAATTGCAAAAAATATTACACCCGATAAAGAAACAGGACTGGGAAACTGGACTGACGGTGAGATATTCAGAGCAATCACAATGGGATTGGATAAAGACGGAGAAGCTCTTGGACCGATGATGCCGTATCCTTTTTACAGAAATTTTAATGAACAGGATATCTATGCCATTATTGCTTTTATCAAAACTTTGAAACCAATAAAAAATGAAACCCCGAAACATAGTTTTAATTTCCCTTTGAATTTAATATTTAGAACACTTCCGTCCGAACCGGATTTTAAAAAACTACCTGATAAAAACAATAAATTAGAATTAGGTTCATATTATGCCGGAAGCTGTATGATTTGCCACAGTCCCATGGAAAAAGGTGAATTCATAAAAGAAAAATTATTTTCAGGCGGAGTAGCATTTCCTTTGCCTAAAGGTGGTTATGTAAAATCATCTAATATTTCTCCTGATAAGGAAACCGGTATTGGCAATTGGACAAAAGAAGAGTTTATAAAAAAATTCAAATCATATCAATTACCTGAAAATCAGAATATTCCAGTTAAAGACGGAGAATTTAATACTGTGATGCCTTGGATAGGATTCTCAACATGTACTGAAGAAGATCTTGGAGCAGTATATGATTTTATCATGACTCATGAACCGGTAAAAAATAAAGTGGAAAAGTTTTCGGCAACGGGATTTCCGCAAGGGAATTAACAATCAAAATTATTTTCAGATTAATGTAATCTTTGTTAGTTCCGGTTTACAGTTAAGTCTTATCGGCAGAGCAACCGAACCGATACCCTTTGAAACATACATTTTTGAATTACCGGATTCATACAATCCGCTGATGTATTTGCTTACTGCACCTGCGAAAGAAATGTTAATGTCGCCGAATTTTGCAAGTACTACTTGCCCTCCATGTGTATGTCCGCTTAGTATCAGATCAAGATTTTTATTTGAGATTTCATCAAAGAAATACGGCTTATGAAACAAAGTTACTTTTGGAATGTTATCAAATCTTAAATTCTTTTCGGCAAATTTCAATTTTACATTACTTGTAACAGCATCGAGATTTCCCATAAGCAACCGATCCTGCTTTGCACCGCTTTGTCTGGTATCGTCAATTCCAATAATGCACAATTCTTTACAGTTTATATTCAGAATATCAAATTCATTTCTTAATATTTTAATGGGAGTTTCATTTCTTACAACATTGGTAATATAATCAGGATCGGAAAAGAAATCATGATTGCCGAGTGAGGCATAAATTCCATTTTTTGCCTTTAAATTTTTAAAAGCATTAGCAAACGGCATAGCTTCGGAAACATTTGAGTTTGTGAGATCGCCGGGAATCAATATCAAATCGGAGTTCAGTTCATTGATTGCATCCGCATATTCTTTCATGAGATTTTCATTCATGTATGGACCGGAATGAATATCACTCACGAGAGTAATTGTCGTTCCTTTTAATTCTTCCGGAAGATTGTTCAGCTTAACATTAATTTTATTTATCTCGTAATCATCATTATCAATAATTCCCAATGCAGCTCCAGTAAAAGCGTATCCTGAAACGAGCATGGTCGAAGTTTTTAAAAATGCTCTTCTGGTCGAGTTAAAGGTTTTTACAGGTTTTTTTCCAGTAAATTTGTCAAAAGAATCTCTGCCAAAAATTTTCTTAAGAGAAAATAAAATTGCCCAAAAAGGAAGCTTTATGATTTTGAGTATCAATAAATACAAACCGATGAAAATAACAGCGCTTTGAAAAATGTAAAACGGTTTATACACGGTATTTAGTATGAAATCAGGCGTTTTATTTGAAGTAATCGCATTAAACAAAACATAGAGATAAGGAAGATTGAAAAGAAGAAAACAATTTTTAAGGATTGTTTTCAGATTTAGTTTTTCGGGAAAGCTGTTATTCAGGTAATTTCTGAATGTTATGTAAACCAGATACTGCAGTCCGAAAACTATTGCAAAAACGATTGTAAAAAATAGAAGTCTGTTCCAGAATGACATTTGCATGATTAACACATACTATTTGAAACTGGTTTCAATTTACGTATCATACAACTAATTAGTTTAAAGATAATGTCATATAAATCTCAGGTTCTTTCAAAGATGTAAATCCGAATTTTGCATATAATTTATGTGCGTCCTTAGTAGCAAGATACCATCTTTTAATGTTACCGAACTTTTTAAAATTAAGAATATATTTCATTAACATTTTGGAGAGTCCCTTTCCTCTGAATTCTTCCAAAATGAAAACATCTGCAATATAAGCGAAAGTAACAGTATCGGTTATTACTCTTGCAAATCCAATTTGAGATTTATTAAAATAAACTCCGAAGCAGAATGAATTTTCAATTGCTTTCTTCATAATATTCAAAGGACGATCTTTTGCCCAGTATGAATTTTTAATAAAGTTATGTATTACTTTGATATCCAGTTTCGATTTATCAGCGCTGATCTGATATTTTTTATCTGAGTTTAATAGTTTCATACAATAAATTTAATTATAAAAATATGGATAGTTTATATTTAACTTTCAATAAAATTATTGATTAATTATTTTAAGCCCGTGATAACATTTATCAAAGCCGTTTTAATCTCCATTCATTGTATAATTATCGCAATATTAACAATACTTGTAAGCCCTTTTGACAGAAAAGGGAAAATAACACATTATCTTTCAAAAGCTTTTGGAGGCGGCATATTACTGATTGCAGGAGTTAAGACGGAAGTTTTAGGAAAGGAGCTGCTTGATAAAAATGATAATTACATTTTTATATCAAATCATGCCAGCTACTTTGATATTCCGATACTCATGAAAGCAATACCGAATAATGTGAGATTTATTTATAAGGATACACTGACAAAAATACCTATACTCGGCTGGGGTATGTATCTGGGAAAATACATTCCAATCAGCAGGGAAAAGGCAAGAGATGCAATGAGAACTTTAAAGAACAGCGCGAAAAAGGTTTTAGCGGGAATATCGGTTGTAATTTTTCCGGAAGGAACAAGGAGTACTGACGGGAATACTGGTGAATTCAAGAGAGGAATGCTCGTGCTTGCAGATGAAGCAAAAGTCCCGCTAATACCGACTGCGATAATCGGTTCAGCCGGAATTATGCCAAGAAATAAATTTAAAATTAAATCAGGGAATGTGAAAGTAGTATTCGGCAAACCTGAAAATTACAAAAAAGACAAAGCTCAACTTGAAGAAATTAAAGAAATAATTTTAGCAAATTTGAATAAATATAAATTGTAGAAAATGGCAGTCAGTATTAAAGACGTTGAAAAAATTGCATTATTGGCAAAATTGAAATTCAATGAGAGAGAAATGGAAAAACTGCGCGGTGACTTAAATAAAATCCTGGAATATATTGATAAGTTGAATGAACTTGATCTTGAAAAAGTTAATCCACTCGAAAATATAAATGAAACGGAAAATGTATCGAGAGAGGATAAAGTAAAGCAGAGCATGGATACTGAATTGGCATTAAGCAATGCTCCATCCAAGACAGGTAAGTTTTTTAAAGTGCCGAAAGTGATAGATAAATGAAAATCATCGGAGTTATTCCGTCAAGATATGCATCAGTCAGATTACCCGGAAAACCTCTTTCTCTAATAAAGGGAAAGCCGATGATTGTAAGAGTTTATGAACAAGCTTTGAAATCAAAATTGCTTGATAAAGTGATTGTGGCAACTGATGACAAACGAATTGAGGAGTGTGTGAACAGCTATGGTGGAATTGCAATATTGACATCAGCGAAACATCAGTCAGGATCGGACAGGATTTGCGAAGCAGCAGCTAAAATAAATTGTAACATTGTAGTAAACATTCAGGGAGATGAACCTTTTATTGATCCTGAAAACATTGACAGGGCTGTAAGACCCTTGATTGACGACAGAAAACTTAATGTCTCAACGCTTGCAGTAAGGATTAAAGATAAATCAGATTTAAGTAATATAAACAAAGTAAAGGTTGTTTTAGATAAAGACGGATATGCTCTGTATTTTTCAAGGAGCTGCATTCCATATTATCTGAATCAGACTGTAAAAAAATCAAAAGGGATAACAGAAACGGCATATTATAAACACATTGGATTATATGTATTCAGGAAAAAATTTTTATTGGCATTTTGCAAAATGAAAAAGGGGAAACTTGAAGAAGCTGAAAAACTTGAACAGCTTAGAATTTTGGAAAATCATGAGAAGATAAAAGTTATAATTACAAATAAGGATTCTTTTTCCGTTGATACAGAAGAAGATCTTAATTTAGCAAATAAAATTGATTGAACTTGTCAGATATTCCGATAAACACATAACAGAGCTTGTCAGAATATTAAATCAAAGTGAAGTTATAAAATGGATTCTGATGCCGCCAGTACCTTATCTTATTGAAGATGCTGAGTCATATTTAGGAAAATGCAGAAATAATTTAAACAGCGATATTGAATATAACTTTGCTGTCGAACTAAACAGTAAGTATATAGGTGGATCAGTATTAAGAAGAACGGGGGATGATATGAACTGTGCATTTGTAGGTTATCATATTGGCAAAGAATACTGGGGGAAAGGATACGGTGCGCTGGCGCTTCGGAAACTTGTAAAATTTGGATTTGAGATAATGAAATTAAAAAAGATAAAAGCATTTATATTTGAAGATAATATTGTATCGGAGAAACTTTTAATTAAATGCGGATTCATATATAATGCTGAAATTAAAAATAAGGTTTATAAAGGAAAGACAGTTTACAATTTAAAATATTTTTCATTAGAAGCATAAAAGAATAAATTTGAAAAAACCGAAATATATATTTTTGACAGGCGGTGTAGTATCATCTCTGGGAAAGGGCATTGCAGCTTCATCTCTTGGTTTACTCCTTAAATCCAGAGGGCTCAAAGTAACAATTCAAAAGCTCGATCCATACATCAATGTAGATCCCGGGACAATGTCACCGACACAGCATGGAGAAGTATTTGTAACCGATGACGGCTCGGAAACGGATCTTGATCTCGGGCATTATGAGAGATTTCTCGATGAGAACATGTCAAAGGCAAACAACATGACTACGGGACAAATTTATAATGAAGTAATAACGAAAGAAAGAAGAGGTGATTACCTTGGAGCAACCGTGCAGGTTATTCCGCACATTACAGACGAGATAAAAAGAAGGATCAGGCTTCTCGAAAAGGAAAATAAATATGACGTTATCATATCGGAAATTGGAGGCACTGTCGGCGACATTGAGTCACTGCCATTTCTCGAGGCAATGAGACAGCTAATGTTTGATGTAGGAAAGCATAATTCGGTAGCGATTCATTTAACGCTTGTACCATTTATAAAATCTGCCGGTGAACTGAAGACAAAACCTACTCAGCATTCTGTTAAGACATTGCTGGAGATCGGGATTCAACCGGAAATACTGCTTTGCAGAAGCGAGCATGTTTTATCAAAAGAGATAAAGCAGAAGATTGGTTTGTTTTGCAACATAGAACCAAATTCAGTTATGCAGGCATTGGATGCAAAATCCATTTATGAAGTTCCATTAAATCTGCGGGAAGAAAAATTTGATGAGATAGTACTAAAGAGATTAAATCTGAAAGCGGGCAAGCCGGATTTAAAAAGGTGGAATAAGATTATCAGTAAAATCAGAAAGCCATCGGGCGAAGTAACAATTGGGATATGCGGGAAATACAACATCATTCCAGATGCATACAAAAGCATTCTGGAATCATTTGTGCATGCAGGTGCTTATAACGACGTAAAAGTAAATCTGAAGTGGATAAATGCGGAAGAGATTGAAAAAAATCCGGGGAAGATTAAGGAAATATTTAAAGGGATCAGAGGTTTGCTTGTATGTCCAGGATTCGGCGACAGAGGCATTGAAGGAAAAATTATGGCGATAAATTATGTAAGAAAAAATAAAATACCATTTCTCGGAATTTGTCTCGGGCTTCAATGTGCCGTAATTGAATTTGCAAGAAATGTATGTAATCTAAAGAATGCTAATTCCAGCGAGTTTAAAAATTCAAAGTATAATGTCATTGATCTGATGGAATATCAGAAATCAATAAAAGTAAAAGGGGGATCAATGCGTCTCGGCGTTTATCCATGCATTATAGAGAAAAAATCTCTCGCTTACAAATGCTACGGAAAGGAATTTATAAACGAAAGACACAGACACCGATATGAAGTTAACAATAATTACAGAAAAATACTTTCGGAACACGGCATGATTTTTTCCGGATTATCACCTGACAGTACTTTGGTTGAGATAATCGAACTTCCTTCAAGCATGCATCCGTTTTTTATAGCAGGTCAGTTTCATCCGGAGTTAAAATCGAGGCTGGTAAATCCTCATCCTTTGTTCAGAGAATTTGTTAAAGCGAGTTTGAAGAATTAATTTGCAGGGATGAATTAATTTTTTTTATTACGCTTCCGAATTCGTCTCGCAAATTAAATCCATAATCATGACCGTCATTGGAGCAGCCTTGCGATTCAAATGACCACAATAGCACTCCGCTGATTCCTTCTATAAAATAATTGTTTAATTCTATCTCAAGAATTTTTTTCCTGAATGCACCGAGATTTTTTTTAAAACCGGTTTCACCTATATAAACGGGTTTATCCAGTTTGATTGCGGAAGTTAGATTTTTTTTATTATAAGCTCTCCAAACATTTCTTATGGTCAGCGGAAAGTTCATGGTTGTTTTGTATTTATTCAAAGTGAACTTATCCAGCAAAAGCGGAATGTATTCAAGAATATTATTAATAAGTCCGGTAAACTTTGATAAACCCGGATTTCCTTTAAGCCTGTTAAACATGTCAAGACGTTCAAGAAGAGTAGCACTGAAACTGTAATCATGCAGCGAGACGGCATCAATTGTTTTTATTGAATAAAGTTTTTCGAAATTTGAAGCAGAGAATCTTGAGAAGAATCCGCCGAAACTGTCACCGATACCGCCGACCGTTCCCAATGAAATAAGATGATTTGGGTCTGAAGCTTTTATTTGTTCTGAAACTGTTTTAGAAAACACAAACATATCTTCGAAATTTTTTGTTGAAGGTTCGTTAATCATTTCCCAAAGTAAAATCTCATTTTTATTTTTCAGGTGTGAAGTAATTTCAGAAACATGATTCAAATAAGATTTTTTATAATCAGATTTATACCAATCAGAGTTTATTTTATAATTCTGCAGATATCCATTGGGATCTGCCAGCACGGGAATGACTTTCATTTCATAATCGGATGCGAGATTGCAGATTTCTTCTACTTTATACTTTGAAACAGGTTCAAATGCCCAGAACCTAATAGCTTTAAATCCTTCATCATAAGCATCTTTAATCATTAAAGACGCAGTCCGGCGGTTGACATTTGCCAGTTCATACATATTACAGCCGATAAATCTGAAAGGAATATCGTTAAGAAAAAAAGATATGTTTTTTGAATAAATGAAGTCTTCCAAAAAGATATCCACTCAATAAAATTTTAAAAATTAGATAATTAGTATGAGTATATAAATAAACTTAATATATGTATTCCCCCATACTTTATCGGTAAATCAACCTATTTGAAAAAAAAATGAAAATTAAGAAGTTTAAACAGGTTTATGGAATGCAAATTATTAATTAAAAATTATTAATAAAACTTAAATAAAAAAAGAAAGGAAATTAAGAAAATGAGATATATATCATTAACACTCGCAAGCGCACTTTTATTATTTCTTATTATATTTACCGGATGCGGAAATCAAAATTCACAATTTGGAGTCAATTCACAAGAAGCACAAGATACTGAAAGTTCAGAAATCAGCGGAAAGATTCCATTGAAATTAAATCTGAAACTGATGCCCGGCGAAAAGTATTATTTGAATTATGAAAATACAGGTTTCAAGATAATTGACTGGATTTATTTTGATAACTGCAAAGAGCTTGACAAATCACTCGAGATAATCGGATATGCGGATGATTTATTAATGTTGATAAACTGCAGCGCGTCTAATATCGCTTTGTATTCAGTGGAAATCAACAATAGATCAAAGAAGTCCATTGAACTGACGGTATATCTTACAGGAAATAAGAAAAGCCTGACAAAATAGTTTATCACAGACTGACTTCATTAAGATTATTTAAAGAAAACATTACTCAAACAACAGGGTAATGTTTTTTTTATTCAGCAAGAATTATTCGGATATATCCTTTAAAAAGGAAATTTAATAATTTGCTGGAAACATTTAATAATATTTGATAATACAGGGTCTAAGTACGGCTGAAGTTTCCGATAGAATTCATCGCGGTTTGCAGAATCGATCTTCCAAGCCGAAAACAAAAACGATAAGCGAAATATTTATCGAAAATATTTTTTCTGTATTTAATCTTGTAATTTTATCAATAATTATTTTCCTTCTCTACTTTTATTTAAAATCATCCGACCAAAGATTAGTTCTCGACAGTATAGGAATACTTACAATTGCATTTATAAATACATTTCTCGGAATTTATCAGGAAATCAGAGCAAAGAAAGCTCTGGATAAAGTAAATCTGCTTTTAAAAAAGGAGGTTACCGTTGTCAGAAACGGAATCGATGTACAGATTGAACCAGCAGAAATCGTAAAGGATGACGTGATAAAAATCAGCAGAGGCGATCAGGTAGTAGTTGACGGACAAGTATTATTGTCAAACCGGCTCGAGATTGACGAATCACTTCTTACCGGAGAATCCAATCCGATTCAGAAAAAAGAGAATGATGAGATTTTATCGGGAAGTTTTTGCATTTCAGGGAACGGGTATTATACTGCCGAAAAGATCGGAGACGATAGCTTTGCTGCACAAATTACAAGCACGGCAAAAAAATATAAGTTTGATCTTACTCCTCTACAAAAGAGAATAAATTTGATTGTAAAAATTTTATTTGCCATTGCTATCGTATTGGTTTTGCTTGAGATTCTTTTTGATCAATCCGGGTTCACGGCGGATTTTGTACGAAAGGTATCCACAATATTAATATCGCTTGTTCCTCAGGGGCTTGTGCTTACTGCGACAATTACATTTGCACTCGGCGTTTTCAGGATCAGCAAACTTGGAGCAATTATACAAAAGCTAAATGCCATCGAATCTTTTTCAAACGTGCAGATTGTCTGTACAGATAAGACAGGCACACTTACTCAAAACAAGCTTAGCGTTCATAAGTTAACTGTCCTTGACTCGGGACTAACTGAAGAAAATATTAAGATGCTGATCGGCACGTATGCTCATTTAACTACAGATAAAAATGCCACCGCAATTGCACTGACTGAATTCAGCTATTATGATGATTATAAACTTGTTGATGAATACCCATTTAACTCGGAAAGAAAATTGAGTATCATAAAAATGCAAGTCGGTGAATCGGTACAAACTTACATACTTGGAGCGTTTGATGTTTTAATTGAGAGAACAAGCGACTTTCAAAAAAAGGAAGCAATAAATCAGTTTGAAAAAAGTAATCTTCAGATATACAGAAATCTGCTTTTCGGAACTCTCAGTAATAAAATTGACCTTGAGCAAACGGCAGTTTCTTCCGCTTCAACTGATATTACACCTTTATGCATAATATCGATTAAAGATATTATCAGAGATGATGTATTTGATGCAATTAAACTATTTGAAGATAATGACATCAAAATCAAAATATTATCGGGCGATTCGGCAAAAGCCGTTCAGGAGGTTGCAAATCAAATCGGTTGGAATATATCAGATAATGAGCTCATAACGGGAAATGATCTGGATAAAATCGGCGATAGTGATTTAGCTGTTACGGTAATGAGCAAAACAGTATTTGCAAGATTAAAACCGGAGCATAAGCTTCGCATAATTAAATCGCTAAAGAAAGAAAAAATTTACACAGCCATGATAGGCGACGGAGTAAACGATCTTCCTGCAATAAAAGAATCCGATATGGGAATCGCAATGGAAGAAGGCAGTGCAATAACAAAGGAAGTTGCGGATATTGTACTTCTAAAAAACAAATTTTCACTGCTCCCATCAATATTTGAAGAGGGGAACAGGATTGTTAATTCAGTAAAATCCGTTGGGAAATTATTCATTACAAAAAACTTTTTTGTTATATATATATCGCTGTTATCAATTTTCTTTTTGCTTGAGTTTCCGCTCACACCGAGAAGGGTTTCGCTAATAAATATTTTCGGGATAGGACTGCCGGCATTTATAATTGCATTAAAAAATACCAATACTGAAAAGACAAAACATTTCATGAAAGATCTGATATCATTTGTTTTATTATCCGCACTGATCATAGTAGCAGCGGGATATTCAGGAATTGCATTCGTGCAGAAAAGACATGGAGTATCAGAGACAGAGCTGCAGATGGTCATGCTGACGATAATGATAATTACAAACATAGCCAATTATTTTTCTATCGTGCTTGTTAAATATGAAATTAACAAAGAACAACTGACTTACCTGCTTTACGGATTTATGATACTTCTGCTTTTCATTTTTCTTGCATCGACAGGCATAAACAGCGGTATTATTTATTACATTAAATTATTCTATGAAATTGAATATATAAGGAAGGATTTATGGCCTATAATACTGACAATTAGTTTAATAAGTTCGGCAGTCTTATTTGTGCTTCAGCGGCTGAGGTTAAGATTTTTCAAATTAAATAATCATGTGAAATGAAACTTCATACTCAAATAGTATTGGCATTAATTCTCGGCGCGGTATTTGGATCGATATTTCATGTAAATCAGCGCAAGATACAGATAAAGACCATATTGGAAGAATATACTGCTGAAAACTGGAATGAAGTTTCCTTCATTAAAAAAGATTCAGTTATAAATAAATTTGACGGCAATTCACAGTTATCAATTATTAAATATTTCAGTTTACTTAAAAACAAAAAGGAAATTTCCGGACTTAAGATTGAAATTATTTTTCCAGACGGAAACAAAAAAATACTTAGCGATGTCGTCGAAGTCAGTAAAGTTAAAACAATTGCTTTACTGCTAAAACCTATAGGGGACTTGTTTATTAAGCTGTTAACAATGATAGCTGTTCCTTTGGTTCTGGCTTCGTTAATTGCCGGAGCATCGTCATTATCCGATCTCAAGCACATTGCAAAAATCGGAGGTAAAACCATAGCGTTTTATGCAATGACTGCTGTGATAGCCATTACAATCGGATTAATATGTGCAAACATAATTCAACCGGGTAAATTCATGCCGGAGGAAAATAAGAAGAGGCTGTTAGAAACATTTCAGGAAGATGCACAAAGTAAAATTGATCAAAATGTCTCAATGAATATTGTTGATTTTCTGGTGAACATTGTACCCAGGAATCCATTTAAGGCAATAAGCGAAGGAGATTTTCTGCAGATTGTATTTTTTGCAATTATGACGGGAATATTCCTTTCACAGCTCAAAACAGAAAAAGCAAAAGTTGTAATCGATTTTTTTGAAGGACTCGGTAATGCAATGATATTGATGGTAGAAAAAGTAATGTATATTGCTCCTTATGCGGTGTTTACGCTGATAGCAGCAACCGTAGCAGAATTCGGATTCAGCATACTTCAGACTCTGCTGCTTTATTCTTTAACCGTAATACTTGGCTTGACAATTTTGACATTTGTCGAGTATCCGGCATTGTTGAAAATATTCACGAAATTTCCCGTTGTAAAATTTTTTAAGACACAGAGACAGGTAATTGCCGTTGCATTTTCGACAAGCTCTTCCGCGGCAACGCTGCCTGTTACAATGGATATTTGTGAAAAGAAACTCGGCGTGCCAAACAGGATAGCAAGTTTTGTACTTCCTCTTGGTACTACAGTTAACATGGATGGTACGGCATTGTATCAGGCGGTTGCGGCTATGTTCATTGCGCAAGTTTACGGATTTGATTTAAATCTGACACAGCAGCTTACAATTGTCCTTACTGCTGCATTAGCGGCAGTAGGTACGGCGCCTGTTCCGGGAGTAGGATTGATAATGCTTATCATAGTTTTGAAATCAGTTGGAGTTCCCGAAGAGGGGATTGCGTTGATAATCGGTGTTGACAGGCTGCTCGATATGTGCAGGACTGTGCCAAATGTTATTGCAGATTCACTTGCATGCGTTGTAGTTGCAAGCAGTGAAAAATCTTTGCGAGAAATAAAAGATGAAGAAGCGAATAATGATTTGATATGATTTAGAATAAATTAAAATTTCTTTAAAATGAAAACATCATTACTTATTATTCCGATATTGGCAATTTGTGTATATGCCGGATGTTCAAATTCAGATAATCAGCCTTCAAATACAGCTTCAGGAAAAAATTCACTCAATCAAAATTCAAAATCCGAAATGAACAAAAACATATACGATTTAAACGTTAAAACGATGGAAGGTGAATCAAAAAATCTGTCGGATTACAGAGATAAAGTGTTATTGATTGTCAATGTTGCATCCAAATGCGGTTATACAAAACAATATGAAGGATTGGAAAATATTTTCCGAAAATATAAAGAAAAGGGATTTGAGATCCTCGGTTTTCCGTGCAATGATTTCGGCGGACAGGAACCGGGTACAAATGATGAAATCAGGACATTCTGTGAATCGAAATATGATGTTACCTTTACACTATTTGATAAGATAAAAGTTCTTGGAGAAGATCAAAGCCCGCTTTATGAAAGACTTACAAAGAATTCTGATCCTGCAGGAGATGTCGAATGGAATTTTGAAAAATTTATCATTGACAGAAAAGGGGATATAGTTTACAGATTCAGGAGTAACATAAAGCCCGAATCGGATGAACTGGTTTCAGCTTTGGAAAAAACTTTATTTGAATGAAAAAAGGGATACAGAATATTTTCTGCATCCCTTTTCAAAGCTTAGAAATAATTTATCTCAGAATGACAAGTTTTTGAGTTTGTGTTTCGATCTTCTCGTCATTATCCGCAATGATTTTATAAAAATAATTTCCATTTGCAATTAAATCACCGTCACTGTCTTTACCGTCCCAAAGTATCTGATTAACTCCAATAACTACCGGATGCTCTATTTCTCTGATAAGTTTTCCTGACACAGTATAAATTTTTAACCTGACATTATTACCGGGAGAATCTGCGCCTGTAATTTCAAAGATGAATGTAGTTTCAGACTTCATCGGATTTGGAAAATTGTATAGATCTTTGACAGAAAACTCGGTGTTAACAACAACATCCACTACAGCAGAGTCAGAATAACCCGTATTGTCATCATAAACTACGGATATTTTATTCTGACCATTTTGCAGCTGCGGATAAAACATCATAGTTATACCATTATTGTTTTCAGCTTTGTTTTCAGCTTTGTTTTCTTTATTGGATAAGCTTGAAACCAAAGAAGCAATACGTTTATCGTTAAGAGGAATGACCTCATCATTTAACCTGATGGAAAGATTGTTAGATTGATAACTTCCTGACTGAAGCAGGTTGTCATGGTTTTCAATTTGAATTTTAATTTCAGGATTTTGTCTAACTGTTTCGCCTCCGTGTAAAATGCTTCCGTCACTGTAGATGATAATACCGGCTGAAGGTGAATTCAGAGAAACATTTTTCATACTGAATATTAAAAGGTTGTTATATGTATAACAATCATTATATTGTCCGATAGGTTTAAACTCAACAATCGTTTTCATACTGTCTCTGAAATATGGAATAGTGAATTTGAAATACTGTTTAGCCTGCATGTTGTATGGGAATGGTTTGGCTAATGTATCTGACAAAAGTAAGTTTGCCGAGTTAACGGATTTTTTGTATATGTTGGTAATTATGCCGGGGATTTCAATATTTCCTGCGTTAAAATAATCACATGAAAATTTAAACTCCTGATTAGTCTTATACGAAGAAGAAAAATCAAGTGAATTGACAACATAAGTTATTTCCGCAGGTTTAATATAATTAATCTTAAGAGAGTTGAGAACGGATGAAGCTGTTCCAACAGCAGTATCAATACTTAACTTTGCAATGAATTTTAATCTTGGATACTGATAAGCATTAACGAAAGACAAATCATTGAAATTCGATGTTTGAATCTCAGATAATAAGAGAGTCTGGTTATTTGATTTATCAATTCCATATACATCAAATTTTACGAAGCTGTTTGAAGTTAGAGTTTGCGTCCATGAAAAACTTTCCCATGAGTGAGCCGGTCCGGCTATCGTAGAAACTGTTCCTGATGTTTTTGAAAACGTAACATTTTTAGAACTTATTGATTCTGTCCAGTGATTGCATGAATAGCATCCGGGTGCAGGTCTGCAGCATGGATCAAACATTTCGGAAGTCTGTGATGAATTAGCTCCGAGATATCCTATCAGACTCCATGTATGAAAATAAGAAAGAAGACCAATTGAGTCGCAGTAAACGCTTCCGAATTGTTTGAGTTTATTTTTTGCATTTGCATTAAGCGTAATACCACCTGGGACATAAGAAGCATTTAACAGCATTAGATAATGGGTGGAATCAAAAGTATTTAAAACATTAACAAGCGAATCATTGTAAGAAGCAGCGTTCATTTTCAGGTTTTTAAACATAAGAATCGCGCCTGTAAGTTTTTTAACTTTGAGAATATTTATACCGCCGTTTTGACCACCGTCAATGTAAACATTCTTATTACCTACACTGAAAAAGGATGCTTCTTCTGCATTACTGCCGAAAGATCTAATGAATAACTCTGCAGGATAATTATACAGTTGAATTCCGTTTGAAGAAAATATTGTATTATCATAATCAGTCTGTGAATACTGACCGGAAGATACTTTAAGAATTTCCACGGATTTTCCTGTTCGGGTACCTTTGTCATTTTCAGCGCTGCTTTTTGACATAGAAACATAAACAAACCTTTTAACTCCTGACCATCCTGCACTGTCTCCGTTAATTAATGTATTAGTTCTCCAATAATAGACCTTATTGGCAACCGGATTGGGAATATTCGTTTTAATTTTTGTGGTAACGCCGCCTGTTATTTTTGTCATAAATGTCCTGTTAACGGCAGAACCAAATGTTGACGTTGTATCTAACTGGAGAATTATACTGACAGAATTGGAAGCAGAATTTACAAGCGGATTTAAGTTTACAAACTCTACCGAATCACCAGATACTACCGAATTGTCAACCGGATGCAAAGCAACAAAAGAATTATTTTTGACAGGTAAGCTGATATTCAGAACATTATTAGATTTGATTTCATTTGGATAATAATTTCCGGCATCCAAAGTTGCAGTAATGCTATAAACTCCTGTAGTATCTATGTTAAATTTAAATATCAGTGAATCCTTATGAGCAAAATTTCTCCTGATTGTATCTATCGTAATGAAGTTTTGATTATTCTTTTTTAGTTCAAATCTTATTTTACATGAATCAGCAAAGAGTCCATAATTTTTGGGATAAAGAGTAAAACTTACATCTTCGTTAACTTCCGGAAAATCATTTGACAATTTATAATCTTCACTTGAAAGGGAAAACTCCGGAAATTTTGGAATCTTCAGAGTTACGGCAGGATCTCCAATCAAGGAATAACAGTTTACCGTATGTCTTACATTAAATGAATTGGAATCAACACTCATCCTTTTGCCGGCATATTTTGTAAAGCTGCCGATTCTTCTTGCAGTATCAAACTTAACAGTGTTAATTATATGAGTACCATAATCATTTCCTTGCTGTGCATAGCTCCATCCCGTTGTTCCTATAAAACCAATTGCTCCTTTGTTTTGCAGATAAACAAATCTTTCACCAAAGCCTCTGTAATAAGCAAGAGAATTTTCTCCCGTAAAGCAGGTAAGGCTTAATATAATCGGAAGTTTGGAACCATTGCTCAATAAGTCCGGATCATCGAGTGTAACTTCCCAGTCATGGCTGCCCGCATGACCGCGGAAATTCAAATATGCAGTTCCTCTATTGATATCGTTAATTAATGAATCTTTCATGTCAAATGTAGTGTTGCCGGATATATCTGATCTGTATATTTTATGAGCTTCACCGGAAAGTGGATATGGCAAGACATAAGTATTTATTTCTGAATTAGATTTTGATTGATGAGAATTTTGTTCTGATGTAGTTCCGCCTCCTGTGATATATGTATAATTCTTAATCCATTTATCCGGCTGTTGATTTTCATAAGCAATAATTTTATCCACCATAGACTGAGCTTCTTCTGGATAATAAGCAGGTAATCTTCCAATTGCTACAACGGGGTAATAATAAAATGTTCCGATATAAAAATTTGCAAAATATCCGTCGGTAGGAGGATATCCGTAAGTTGGGAGATAATTAATGTAGTAAGAAGAGCTTGTCTGGTTTTTCTTTGGATCAAGTGAAGCTCTTCCCATAAGACAAATATAGCTCATCTTTGGAAGCTGCCAATTGTCATAAACATATTTTGTAAAATTTCTTACGGCAACAGGATTTTCAATTCCATAATTGAAAATATCGTAAATGTCTTCAATCTCAGCTTTAAAAGATCTGAAGCCGTCATGTGATTCTCTGTAAGCTCTTAACTGCTCTGCCTGAGAATTAAAGAGCTTGTGATAGATAAGCAGGTAGTCTGCTCCGTTTGAAACAGAAGTCAGGTTAGGTACTGATTTTTGCTTTATCCTAAAAGGCTTTTTAAGAGAACTGCTGTTTGAAATCTGAAAATTACCATTGCCTTTTCCCGTGAATTTTAATGTATCTGCAATGAATGTGTTATTTGTTATTCTGTAATTGTTTGCAACATCCAGAATAGTTAACGGATTTAAATTATTGAATCCCGATACTGAAAACAATTTTGAAACTGTATCAATCCCTAATGCAGATGTTGACATCCGGTTACTGTTAAGTTTAAAAATTCTGGGATAACTGATTTCAAAAAAATCTAATTTCAATGAAGAAGAAACAGAAACAAGAGAATCTTTGAATGTATAAGTTACAGATATATTGTTAACGGATATATTTGATAATAAGGAAGATGAAAACGAAATAGACGTGTCAATTCTATTCATATCATTTGAAAATAAAGTGGAAATCAGATTACCGTTTATTCTCACTTCGAGCTTATGTTCGTTTAATACCAGAGTGTTTCTGTTTGTAGGATAAGCAAACAGTTTCAGCGTAGAAGTTTGAGGAATGGTATAAAGCTGCGGAAGTGAAAATGTATCAGAAAAGGATTGTGTTGAATTTAGTGTCGTCCAAAACCAGCCTTCACCCCTGAATTTCTCAGAAGTAAGAAATCTGAAATCATTAGCGCTTATGTTTTCACCCTGAGAGTAAAATGTATCTTTTTCAAGTCTTAGTTTATGAAAATAGTATTGATTTGAGTATGGCGTGATTACGGAATAATTATAAGAAGAGTATCTTAATCCATTGCTGCCGTCCCATCCAACCCAGTAAACATTTGTATCGGAAAAATTATCATAATATTCATCTGTTGTCCAAAGAACTACATTATTCTGATCATAAGTTTTTGTAACTCCGCCGTAATTTCTTGTGCCATAGAATTCAAAAAAATCCCCGCTAGTGAATTTACCATCTATATCGCCCTGAAAATATACAGGAAGTTCTGTTCCTTTGTTGTAAAGTTTTATCGTAGCAGGGTTAATGAAATTTGGAGTAATCCCGGCATTTACAAAATCCTCATAAGAAACATTATATATTCCGTCTTCTGCAATATAAAGTTTTAGATATGTTTTGTTGGGAGTAATCCAGTTATAATTTTGAGCATTTACATGTATGACTGTAAAGAACAAAAATAATGTCAAAAATATTGTTTTCATTTGGGTATAAAAGTATTAATTATTTATTTTAAAATAACAAGTTTCTGAATCTGTGTTTCTTTAAAATCCGATTCTTCAATTACCAGTTTATAAAGATATGTTCCGTTTGCAAGATAATCTCCGTCGTTGTCTTTGCCGTCCCATTTTATCTGGTTCGTACCAATTGCAGGAAGAATTTCTAATGTTCTGATAAGTCTTCCCGAGACAGTGTAAACTTTGATTTTAACTTTTCCCGGAATGACACTTCCCGACAAGCTGAATACAAAGTCAGTTTCTGACTTCATCGGATTAGGATAATTGTAAATTTCTGAAACCGATATACCTTCAGCAACATTTAAATCGTAATTTACAGTATCATACACATCAGCTTCTGTTTTAATTATAATCGAAAAATTATTTTTACCGGAATTCAAATCCGGATACAAAACAAATTCAGGCAGAACTTTCATTCCTTTATCATTATTTATTACTGCTGTGAGTTTCGGATTAATTTTACCGCCGATAAAATACGGGATGCTGTACTGATTAATCCTGAACATAACAGACGAAGTATCGCTGATATTATTATCGATTTCAATACCAGTAAGATTAATCTTTAATTCAGGATTTTTTCTAACTTCATCGCCGCTGCTGATTTTATTTCCGTCGGCATATACTTCAATGGAAGGATTTATTTTTGGATTTCCTACTTTCTTTTGAGTGAATTCAACGAAATTATTATAATAATAAAATTCATTGTTACCGTCCTTGCCTTTGACATGAAATGACAGTCTTGTGCTATCCTGAAAAGACGGCATTGTGAAGCTTCCCGAATAATTTAATGAAGCATCGGTTTCAAGTGTTTTATTAACAGTATCAGTGAATAATAAATTTGAGTCATTGTTCTGAATTCGGAATACTTTGATTACGGAACCGTAAATGTATGAATATCCCGGATTCAGACAGTCAAATGAAAATACAGAAGCTGAACTTTTTTGCGATGTGTTAATTGAAAATGAATTTGCATCAAGAACAAGTTCATTTGCCGGTGAATAATTTATTTTCACGGATTTAAGAGAAGGAGATTCAAACCCGGTTAAAGTATCTATTTCAAGTTTAGCAAGCAGCAAAAGGTTTGGATAAATTCCGGGATTTATCTGTCCGATATCGCTGAATGAATTATTCACAAGCCCCGCATAAATCAGATTATAATTGTTATTAACATCAATACCGTAAACATCAAACGAAATTCTTCCACCCGGCGGCAGTGTCTGCGTCCATGAAAAATCAGTCCATGCAGATGCGGGTCCGATGTGATAAGAAACAGTGCCTGAAGGCTGTTTGAATTTTAAATCCATTGAACTGACAGACTGAGTCCAGTGGCTGCAAGCCGTGCAAGTAGGCGAAGTTCTGCAGCATGGATCAAACATTTCTGATACTTCTGAATGTTCTGCACCGAGAAAACCAATGAAGCTCCATGTATGAAAATAACCAACAAGATGAATTGAATCACAATAAACGCTTCCAAACTGCCGGATTTTAGCTTTAGCTGCAGCAGTTAAAGTACTTGTACCCGGATCATAAGATGCATTAAGAAGCATTAGGATGTGAGTGGTATCAAATGTATTTAAAAATGCTATGATTGAATCCGATGAAGCGGCATTGTTTACTTTGAAATTTTTGAAATGGTAAATATCTCCGGTTAGTCTGCTGACTTTCAACATGTTAAGTCCGGAATTCAGACCTGCATCAATAAAAATGTTTTTATTACCAACCGAAAAATAAGATGCTTCTTCTGCATTGCTGCCGTAAGATCTTACAAACAACCGGGTTAATTTTTCGGTCAATTTAATTTCTCCGTTTACAAATCCCGTATTGAAAAATTCCGATTCAGAATATTGTCCAGGTTTGAGTTTCAATAGATTTACATTCTGCAGAGAATTAATATAACGCATTTGAGGATTAACAGTTAACGCGCCGTTATTATAGATAATTGATTGAACTTTTGACCATCCTGAAGTATCGTTATTTACAACTGAAGCTGTTGTCCAGTAATAAATTGTATTGTTTTTAAGCAGCGGTAAAAGTGTTTTGAAAGATGTTACGGGAGAAGCTGCATTGTTGTTTACCAGTGTTCTCAAAAGAGGTGAATTGAAATTTGCTGTCGTGTCAAATTTCAAAAGTACCTTTACGGGTACAGCGCCGTAATGGAAATTCGGATTCAAACCCGAAAAATTTATGCTGTCGCTGTACACTATAGAATTATCAACAGGCTTTATAGTAATGAAAGTATTGTCTTTTGATGGAATATTAATTGTTATGGAATTATTATTTTCAATTTCAAATGGAAATCTGTTATCTATGTCAAGAGATACTGTCATATCATAAATACCTGAAGAGTCAAGTTTGAAATTATATTTTACCGTGTCCAGATATTTAAATGCTCTGTAAACTGTATCCTTAATTGAATAATCTTGGTTATTTTTTCTCAGCTTAAATCTTATTTTGCATGAATCGGCATACAGTCCAAAGTTTTTTGGAAATATTGTAAGTGTTACCGGTTCATTTTTCAATGGTGTTTCGTTTGAAAGCTTGTAATCGCTTTGTGAAATTACAAACTCCGGATATTCCGGGAGGAGTAATTTCGATGCCGGATCACCAATTAATGAATAACAATTTATTGTATGTCTTACGCTGAAAGAACCGGAATCTGATTTCATTCTTAAGCCTGCCTCAGACATAAAATCTCCTATTCTTCTGCTTGAATCCCGTTTTATATTCTGTATAATGTAAGTCCCGAGATCATTTCCCGAATTACCAAAGCTCCAGCCGGTTGTACTTATAAAACCTATTGCTCCTTTATTTTCAAGATAATACATCTCTTCACCAAATCCGCGGAAATCAGCTCTTGCATTTTCTCCGGTAAAGCAGGTTAAACTTAAGATTACAGGCAGACGGCTGCCATTGTTAAGAGTATTCGGATCATTCATAATTACTTCCCAGTCATGACTGCCTGCATGCCCCCTGAAATTAACAAAAAACGTACCCCTGTTGAAGACATTCTTAACCGAATCGGCAACGTTATAAGTTAAAGTTCCCGATGTGTCAGTTCTGTAAATCTTAGTTGCCATTCCGCTTATGGATGGCAGCAATACAAAAGTATTTACTTCATAATTAGATCTTAGCTGATGAGACTGCTGTTCGGAATACGTTCCGCCTCCCGTTATGAAAGTAAAATTTTTCCACCATGATTCCGGCTGCTGGCTTTCGTATGAAATAATTTTATTTACGACCGATTGCGCCTCTGCAGTTTGCGTAACTGGAATTCTTCCGACTGCAATATCTGTGGAATAATAAAATCCTCCTTCATTCAGATGAACAAAATAACCGTCCGAATTTGGATTTCCGTATGTAGGGACAAAATTATTGTAATATACAGAACTACTTAGATTCTTCTTTGGATCGAGCGAACCTCTGCCGAATAAACACACAAATTTAAGTTTTGGAAGCTGCCAGTTATCATAAGCATATTTTATAAATCTTTTCAATGCTGACGGATCTTCAATGCCGTAATTAAATATATCAAATAAGTCCTCGGTTTTCGCTTTCACAGATCTATAATTATCGGCTGATTCTCTGTATGCCCGCAACTGTTCAGCCTGATTTGCAAATAAATCGTGATAAACTAAAATATAATCAGCACCGTTTGATCCTGAAATTAAATCCGGAACAGATTTCTGTTTTATTCGGAATGGTTTTTTTATTATTGTGTTATTTACTATTTCAATTTGAGAATTTCCTTTTGCGGTAAAAATCAAAGTATCTGCAGAAAAGGAAAAATTCGTAATTCGCAGATTATTCTTTATATCATATATAAATACCGGATTTGCCGAATTATAGCCGGTTACTTTAAATTTTCTTGATGAAGTATCCGTAGAATTTAAATTCCATGATATCTTATCATTGCTTAACATGAAAACTTTCGGATACTGAATTTCAAAATAATCAAAATACATTGAGCCGCTGAAACCTGATTCCGATACGTATTTTACTTCTACAACATTTGATGAACTTGCGGATAATAACGAACTGCTAAAATAGACAGTGGAATCAATTTTATTAAAATCATTAGCAAAAATTGTAATAACCAAAGTACCATTAATGCTTATCTCGAGTTTATGTTCGTTGAAGATCGAGGATGAGCTGTTCATCGGATAAGCAAAAAGTTTTAAAGAAACGTTTTGAATATTCGGACTCAGCAGAGGCAAATTAAATGTATCTGTTGCCGATTGCCCGTTATTTAAAAGCTGCCTGTACCATCCTTCACCTTTGAATTTTTCGTTAGAAAGAAAACGATAATCCGAAGCCGAAGCATTTTCACCGAGTGAATAAAGCTGTTCTCTTTCAAAATGCATTTTGTCGGAATAAAAATTATCCGGGTATAAAGCAGAAACAGAATATACAGAAGAGTCATATCTAATCCCTGCGCTTCCGTCCCATCCTATCCAGTAAATATTTGTATCCGAATATTGGTTGAAATATTCATCGGTAACATATGCAATTGTATTATTCTGATCATACGTATTTACTCTGCCACCGTAATTTCTTTGTGCATAAAAATCAATATAATCATTGTCATTAAATACTCCGTCAATCTGACCTTTGAAATAAATCGGAATCTGTACACCTTTATTGTAAACTTTTACGGTTCTCGGGTCTATTATAGAAGTGTTTATTCCTGCGCCGGTAAAATCTGCTCTGTCAATTCTCACCATCCCGTCTGAGGCTGCATACATTTTAAGATATACTTTATTGGGAATGATCCAGTCATAACTTTGCGATATTACAATATCCACAAAAAGAAAAGAAACTATTATCAATACAATTAACTTCAGCTTCATTTGTATATAAATGAATTAATTTATCTTTAAAATTAAATTATTATACATTAACCGCAAAATTTATAATTAAAAAAATTAATGCATAATACTGACGGATTTTTCTGAATAATTTTGAATTAATACGCGAAGGAATTACGGGAGTGACAACACTTACCGGTAAAATATTATTACCTATCCATTTATTATATTCCTTGAAAAGCTCTTGAATTAGATTTTTGTCGGATTTAAAATCAGATAAAGTGGCACAAGAAGTAAGCAAATAATACGTAATTCTTTTTTTAATTTCCAAGTCTTTAAAATATTTTGATCCTCTTAAATGCTTGGCTATATTTAAAATTGAATTTGCTTTATCGATAATCATTTTTTTTGTATTCTTGACCAGAGATATCTTCTGTTTAGAATCCATGTTTACATAAAATAATACTTCCGGTACATGTATTATATGATTGTTAATTATTGCTGCTCTAACATCGTATTCATAATCTTCCCATATTCTTGAATCGGTCCAATTCCCGATTTTATTGACCATTTCCCTCTTCCATAAACAAGCGCCAGTTGCCCAGGGTCTTCCGTGAACGTCAAATAAAACAGGAATTATGCTGTCATAAGATTTATCATTTTTATTCCTTAAAAAATTTCCCGTATTCCGGATCAAAAGCGTTTTACTATATGCCATTCCTGCATTCTTGTCTGTTTCAAGATGCATTACGAGCTTTTCTAAAAACAGTCTGTGCCAAAAATCGTCTGAATCGAGGTAAGCCAGAAAATCTCCTTTTGCAATTAAACGTCCAACTTCTCTCGACAATCCCGGACCAAGATTCTTTTCATTCCTGATCAGTTTTATTCTGAAATCTTTTGTGTTATATTTATTAATAATAGTTTCATCAAAACTTTCCGAAGAAAAATCATCCACAAGTATCAGCTCAATTGGCTTGTATGTCTGGTCAATTACTGATTTTAAAGATGCTTTAAGCAGATCAAGCCTGTTAAAAAATGGAATTATGACCGAAACGAGCTTATTCATCAAATGGTTATTTTTATTTAATAATAAAAGAATTCAAACAAAAAACCAATCTATTTTTGAATTAAAATTGTAATTTAATATCCGAAAAGCATTGTAAATCAGCCTCAATTGACTTTAAGCCAATTGTTAGTTTAATCTAAACTTTTTTACAAAATGTAGAGAATCTCGATATGACTTATTCTTAAATTTTATCAAATATATGAAAAAAGAATCTCAATTTCTCCTTAAAACTGCTTCTTTAAAATAGTATCCCAAAATGCTTTTATATAAGGATGCATGACTTAATTTGAACAGCAGATTCTTTCTGCCAAGCCAGTTGAGCATTCTTTTAAGAGTCTGAATAATTACTTCATTTCTTTCTTTATCATGTTTGCTTCTATATTTTTTTATGACATTAAATACAAGATTAACGTCGTCGTAAACAAATTCCTTTCGTATGCCCTTAGAAGACATGAGATTTCTGATTCTGAAAATCTGCTCTTCACTGACATCGAGTCCGAGATTAATCAGATTCTCCTTAACTATCATTATACTGCCGTTGTTTAGATAATCATAATTTATTTTGCTGTTGTTTTGCCCGTGTTTCCTGTACTTTACAAGTGGTTTCTCAATGTTAAATACTTTTCCGTATTTACTCATCCGGGTAATTAATCGGAAATCTTCGGCATGCAGGTAATCGACTTCGTAACAAATGCCATATTTATCAAGAATATTTTTTCTGTACATTAAGCTTGGATTTGCAAGAGTGCATTTGAAAATAAGACTAAACTGAATTTCATTATTATATACCGGTCTCTTTGGAGCTGAAATTATTTCACCGGTTTCATTTATTATTAAAATGTCTGATCCTGTTAATACAATATCATGATTTTTATCAAGCAGTTCGTTTTGTTTAACCAGTCTGTCAGGCATCGAGATATCATCTGCATCCTGTATGGCAATGTTGTCACCGGATGCCGATTCGAGAGCAATGTTCAGCGATCTTACTCTTTCATAATTCTTATCGAGCTCCTTTAAAATTATTCTGTTATCTTTTTTTGCAAGCTCTCTTAAAATTTCGGTTGTGTTATCTGTCGAGCCGTCATTTACTATAACATATTCAAAATCTTCAAATGTCTGATTTAATATACTTAAGACAGAATCACGAATATATTTTTCACAATTGAAGACGGTTGTTATGACGGAGATTTTTGGCATTGTAAATCCAAACTCTTATTTTATTTGAGAATTATTTTTTTCATCCATTCAGCTTGTTCCAACAGAATAAAATTTTTATTATATCTATTTCTAATTTTTAGTATTTCCTGTAATCTGCCAATGGTCTTTTCAATTCTGAGCTGTTCCCAGTCACCCTCGCTTAATTTATTCATTTTCAAAAGTTTTTTTAATCCATATTGACGTAATTTCTTCAATAGTCTGAAAGCCTCTTTACTCCAATGATTCTCTTTAAAAGGAATTGAAGAATTTACATTAAGTTTTTTTAAATATGGTTCAAAATAAATTTTTTGCGCGCCGAATGCTCTGCTTAATTTTCTTAAGTAATTCCAGTTCAACCTGAAATCGGGAAGAAAATGTTTCAGATTAAGTCTTTCATCATAAATGATTTTATAACCGGCAAGTCTAAATGCAAAACAAAATTCACTGTCGCCTCCGGATGAAAGCTCGCCCTGTTTCCTGTCTGTTAACATTGATTTAAATCCTTTTGAGTATAAATATTTTGCGGCTTCAGTCCTTATCACCATTCCTGCTCCCCATAAAGCAATATTAACATTAGTAATATCACCGCTGACTTCAGCTTGCTTTCCGACTGAATAATTCTGCTTGTGTTCTTCAAACCAGGCTGGCAGTTTAATTCTGCTTTTAGATTCGCTGATTCCACCGGCTGCACCGATTTCCTGCCGGCTGCTCATAATTTCATAAGAAACGTTTACATAATCAGGATTCAAATGATTGTCATCATCACAAAAAATGATAAATGCATATACTGCATTTTCTATACCGGATTTTCTTGCAAATGAAAGTCCAGGTCTGCTTTCGTTTATAATTCTGTATGCAACTGGACTTTTTTGTCTAAGTATTTTTTCCGCAATTTCAACTGTCTCGTCGGTTGAAGAATTATTAACTATTATAATTTCCCAGTTAATTTCGGGATTAACATTCTGATTGCATAAATGCTCGAGAGTTTCGGGAAGCATTTTGGAACTGTTATAACAACACAATACCACCGAGACCCCATTTTCCATAAAAAATTTTGTGATAAAGAATTTAAGAAATTATCAACCGGAGTTTTTACTGTTTTTTCTTTCTGACTTATTCATGGCTGAAATGCCGCGTATTGAATTTACAAACATTCCGATTTTATTTCTTTTGAATATTGATACCGGATAAAGGAGAAATGACGGGATCATATATTTAATCGTGTCATATCTCCTTTTTTCGTAATAACTCTTTTGTGCAAGCTCATACAACTCTTTTGATCTGGCTTTAAACTTTCTGTATCTGAAATAATGATAAACCTGTTCGACTTTATATTTCGATATCAATGCGGAATTTTTTATCTTTGTTCCTAAATCCAGATCAGTGTTTTTTATTTTAGTAATTAATTGTCCGGTATTTTTTAAAATTGTTTCCGGCGAATAGGAAGTTCTGCTTTTAGGAAGTTTGAAATCAGAAGCATAAACTATGTTAGATTTCTTTACTTTTTCTCTTTTTAAAACATACTTTGGATTTAAAATGTATGCAAACAGTTGTATCATATTTCCTTTCAGTGACTTTCCTTCATTGCGCAGTTCATTACCATAAAAATCAAGCTTATGAGCGAAAGAATACTCCGGATTATCTTTGTAAATATGATATATGAAATTTAGCTTTTCTGAATATTTTTCTCCTAATGATGAATACATAAGGAGATTTAATCGTGACTTCTTAAAAGCCGATGGAGGATAAAAGATAAATCCGGAAATCAGACTCAGAGCCGATCTGAAGTTTCTCTTAAAATAATAATGTTCACAAGCTTTTATGTATAAGTTGTTTGAAATACTTTTATAATTTTTGTTTGCAAAAAAACCGTAAATACTAATAATCCAGTTGATCGGATTTATGTAATACCAAAAGCCTTTGGGCGTATCATAAGATTGAGATTTTAAAACTTGTCTGAACATAAACCTCGGCGAAACTATAAATGTTAATGCCAGCAATGAATATCCCTTTGAATATTTTTTTTCATCCTTAAAGCTGGTTCCAAAATAATGCAGCTTGTTTGCAAGCGGAAGTCCCGGAGGTGTTGTAAGGAAAAAGTAAAACCATTTTAGCTTCTCCGTGTATTTAATACCTAAAACCGAATATCCAAGAAGTACAGCTCTGGATTTTTTACTGACGGCTTTTGGATATATCAAGTATGAACCCATTAGAATAAGAGAGGATTTAAATCTCTTGTTCAAATAAAAATCGGATCTTGCTTTTTGGTATAACCTTTCGTTATAATATTTATTCTTCTTGAATGTAATTACAGAATAAATTCTCTTAAGATTCTTTTTAAACTTATAACCGATTTTAGAAAGGTTATACGGCTTAATTTCATAATAATAATGCTTGTAATAATTATACAAGTAATAAAGCAAGTTTTTTCTATCTTGCTTCCAGCAATGCTCCAATACCCGGTAATGTGTGTTCTTTCTGTTATCTGCAGCAGAAGTTTTGTTTAATCCGTTCATCCAGAATGTACCGAGAAAATCTTCGATCTTTGTAACTTTGAAATTCTGATACGCCTTTAACAAAAACCAATAATCCATAGTGTAATGATTGTCCAAAGGAAACGGTCCGGTATCGATTTGAACCACGCGCTTATAAAAGTAGCTAACTGGATTAATGGGAAATATGTATCTGAAAGGAAGCATTATTTTTCTGTACTCAGCTTCTGGCTTTCTCATGAATGTATAATAATCGTACTCAAAGAACAGATTTCCTACCACAATACCGGAATCGGGATTTTTTCTGAATGCTTCTATTATTTTATCAAATGCACCGCGCTGATAATAATCGTCAGCATTAAGGTAAGATATAATATCTCCATTGCTCATGCTGAATGCCTTGTTCATTGCATCGCATTGACCGTTATCTCTTTCTGAAATCCATTTGAGGTGAGGATATTTTTTGAGTATCTCTACAGTGCCGTCCTTCGAACCTCCGTCACAAATTATGTGCTCGAAATTCGGATAACCCTGATTTAAAACACTTAAGATTGCTTTTTCAATAACATTAACCGAATTAAATGAAGGCGTAAGTATGCTGATTTTTGGAAATTCCTCTTCAGAGAATGAAGTAACGGTTTGTTTTCCGTTAAAGCTGATCCAAGGCCAGCCGTATCTATAATCATTTTCCTTTTCAATGAAATTTCTAAATTCATTTTTCAGCTCTTTATTATTCTTCTTCCATCGAGCGTTACGGATTTTCTCAAAATTTCTGTCATATTCATTTCTTACACGCCATAGCTCGGCGAGTCTGGCAATGTAATATTCCATCATCGGAACTCCGGTGTTGTTTTCCTGCCTGTGCCTTAATGAAAGTAATTTTTTTATTCCGTATTTTCTAACATTTTTTAATGTAGTTTTAAACTCGTACTTCCAATCCTGTTCGAGAATTTCCGATTCGAGATAATCCGACCTGCCCAGCTTTACGGTCTTTTCATAATAATCCAACCCAACAGATGTAATGCCGAAGCCGGCAAATAATCGTATCAGATAATCCCATGTAAGTCTTCCCGATGGCATGCAGTGAATCAGCTTCAGACGATTGTCATACCAAACCTGCCATCCCGAAAGTACCAAAGCATAACATAATTCTGAATCGCCTCCGGAAGATAGATGATAACCTTTCCTGTCAGACATAATAGATGCAAAGCCCGATTTATATAATTCTTCCAAAGCTTTTTTCCGGAGTATCATACCTGCACCCCATACGAAACCTCTTTTCCAGGTTATATTTTCCTCTGTGATTTTACCTGTGTGAATGTCTCCTTGTTCACCAGCTGCATATCCTTTTTGAAAATACTTAAACCAATCGGGAGGTTCGGTTTCACATAAAGCTTTGTTAGGTCCGCCGAGTACTCCGATTTTATCATTACTGCTCATTACTTCAAACGCCGTCTGAACAAAATTTTCATCAAGCCAATTATCGTCATCGCATAATACAAGATATTCGTAACTGGAAACCTCAAAGCCTTTTTGCCTTGCCGCGCTTAAACCTTGTTCAAACTCATCCGCAATTTTTAGTTTTGCTTTACATTTATGTTTCTGCCACTCGTTTATTACAGCTTCTTTTGTATTGTCTGTGGATGCATTATCCACAAGTATAACTTCCCATAAAATCTCGGGGCTAACTTTCTGCTTTGCAATGTGTCGAATGGTATCAGGAAGTCTGTCTTCTCCATTAAACGTACAGATGATTACGGAAACTCCGTTAAACTTTTTCTGAATATTATATGAAGGGAAATTTTTGCCTGTTCCGCTCAATGATGTTTTCAGAATCTTTATGTCATGCTTCTTTGCACTTTTTTTAAGAAGATGCATGCCGCGGTTGTATGTCTTCCTTGTTTTAATTATAGAATTTATTCTGCCGATACAGTATTCAAGCATCGGTATGTCAGTATCGCCCTCTCTTCTACGGTTAATGTCAAGTAGTTTTTCATATCGCGTCTTTCTTAAAATTGAAATTGCCTTTCTTAATTCACGTCTTACATTTCCCGGTATCAGAGAAGTTTTCTTTATTCCTCTCATGTTACTATAAAACCGTAGATATTTATCCAGTCCAGCCGATGCCTCACCAAATCCTCTGAAAAGTTTTCTGAGATATTTCCAGTTTATTCTTTCTTTGGTTATGTAATGCGTGAATTTCAGCTCCTCATCATACCAGATTTTCCAGCCAAGATTTCTTAATGCATAACAGATTTCAGTATCTCCTCCGGCTGTGAGAACATTTCCTTTCCGATCTGATAAAATGGATTTAAATCCGCTTTTTAAAAGAAAATTCCACGCATTTTTTCTCACTGTCATGGCAGCTCCCCAGACATATCCTCTTAATCCGGTTATGTTTCCGCTTGATTCTGACTGCCTTCCTATTGCAAAACTGTTCTGCCAATCATAAAACCAATCCTTCGGTAAAATTTCAAATTCTGCTCTGCTCTGTCCTCCAAGCGCTCCAATCATTCTATCCCTGCTCATTAAATCAAAAACTCGATAGATGAAATTTTCATCAAGCCGGTTATCATCGTCACATAAAATCATGAATTCATATTTTGCATTTTCAAATCCCGTTTTCCTCGCATTGCTCAATCCGGGATTTTTTTCCTTAACAATTTTTAATGGAGCCAGGCAATTGTGATTTTCCCAGTAACGTCTGATTATTTCAGTTGTATTATCGGTAGATGCATTGTCAACTATGATTACTTCCCAAGGGATGAAATCAGGAACCTTCTGTTTGATAATGCTCTTTAGTGTTTTTTCTATTACCTTCGAGCTGTTAAAACAACATATCACGACGGATACGCCGTAATTACTAGTATCTGCAGCCGAGAGGCTGTTTTTACTTATCTGAACTACGGATTTTCCATTATTCTCGAATCTTATTTTGTAATCTTTGAGTTTATTGTATAAATCTCTGCTCTTGTAAACTTCACCCAATCTTCCCTGAAGTTCTTCAATTTCAAGCACATCAGCATCATTTTTGAATTTATCCTTTGAAGAAAATATTTTTCTCAACGGATACCGCGATATCTCTCCGATAATGCTGCTTGCTTTAAAAATCCAGTTAACTTCACGTTTTTCTGCAGTGATTTTATACGGCTTTTCAAACAACAGATCAATTTCTTTTCTCTCCTTTTCCGTACCAAGTATGTGATGTATTTCTCTGAGATTATTCCATTTAAACTGATTAATAGTTATGAATTTTTTAAGCCTGAGCCTCGGTTCATAAAAGATTTCCCAGCCGGAGGACTTTATAAAATTTGTTAATACTTTGCCTTCGTAATTCGGATTGCGTTTATCTGCAACATCGTCTGAACTGAGATAAAAATCTTTCTCAAGCACTTTCTGAATTGCCGCTCTTCTGACAACCATTCCGTGATCCCATAATGTCTTGTCCATATATGTCAGATTCCCATTTCCGGGATACTTTACATTAATTCCGAATAACTCTTTATGCATTACAAACCATTTCGGAGGCCTAACCCCGGTTTCCAGGTCTGCACAACCGCCAATCAAACCAATGTGTTTTTTTTCTTTAATTATTTTGTATGCTATCCTGACATAATCCGGATTGATGAAATTGTATTCATTCAGAAAAATGATGCAGTCATAACGGCTTCTTGTTAAACCGGATTTTTTTTGCGCAAACGGCTTTAGATTGATTTCCTTCTGAAAAATAAACTTAGCGCTGCTTCCGGATCTCTTCCAGATTTTTTTCAGATTCTCTTTGTCAAAACTTGATAAGAATGGTCCGTTTAATATTACTTCCCATTGAAAATCTTTAGGCAATACTTGCTCTGAAATTTTTTCAACGCTTTTCTGTAAAAATCCGTCGCCGGTATGACTGTAATTTAAAATTACGGATACACCTCTCTTGTCATTTCTAACTTTGTATTGTGGATATCTAAAATAAGGAATGCCAGCTGCGTATTTAAGAAATCCGAAATCTCTTTTTCTGAAATACCTTTTTAAAATTCTGATTCTTTTGTTGTATGTGCTGTAGTTGTTAAGCAGTGTTTTTAATTTCCCAAGCTGATATTCAATGGATATGATTTCTTTATCATTAAGATTTTGATAGGAAAAATCATGTAGCCTATTTCCGGAAAAGCTCCTTAATTTTACTGCGGACTTTCTTAATAATTTTCTTACGGAAATGTATGGTCTAATTTTTTTAAAACTGTCTCCTCTTTTATTGAGTGGATTGTTGTATGAATTCAGAATTACGAATTCTTCGCCTTTTAAACGGCTTGCCTCTCTTAACTTCTCCCAACTAAGGTCTCTATGTGTGAAAAACTTTTCTATCTTTAACTCAACACGGTACTTTAGCCGCCAACCTTTAAATCTTAGTGCAAAACAAAGTTCTTTAAAAAAAGAATTTGTCTCGTTGTTATTATTCACAGTTAAAGGTTCAAAATCACTTTTAAGCAAATCTTGCCAGGCTTCTTTTCGGATTGCCATGCTGTCTTCCCATACAAAACCCCTGCTCCATGTAATGTCGCTGTTATATTCAAACTGTTCGCCGGTATGGTAAATACTTTTACCGAAATCGTTTGCCCATGGTGGAAGTGAATTGTTGGCATCAAATGATGAATATCCGCCGATAATTCCGGTATCAGATTCCATCATCATGTTTTCCGAAACATTTTTCAGGTAATTTTCATCCAGCTTGTTTCCCGGTTTGCAGAGTACAAGATTGTTGTATTCGGCTTCACTTACTGCTTTTTTAAATTTTTCAAATTCATTATCCGATCCGTAATTTCTGATTTTAAATTTTACAACTTCGGAATAAAGATTTAAAAATCTCTCTGCAGTTTGTACAGTGTCGTCGGTTGAATCAGAATCAGCTATAATTATTTCAAATGGAATATATGCCGGAAGTTTTTGACGGATTATGCTTCTAAGAGTATAAATTATTTTATCAGCAGAGTTCTTTGTAAACACAAGCGCTGATACTCCAGCATTTTTTATAGGTAATTTGAAATTTCTAATAACGTCAATATTGTTATAAACATGACTTGAATCAAGCATCAAGGTTTCGCTGATCTGCTCCGCTGCGCCTTTTTCATCCTTCTGCTCATTCAAAAGCATCATTGCGTTTCGGAATGAATAACCTGCATAATATTTTCTTGTAAATTCTTTAACTTCTTTTTGTTTTTCTTTAGGCAGGTATTTATTAAATATATCTACGGCTTCTCTTAAAAATCTCATGTCCTGTCCGGTGCGCATGTCATTGAGCGTCATCGAAGTTCTGTGAATTCTATATGTCGCAAATATTTCAGGTTCGTATGCTATTTTAAACATACTCGCAATTCTCACCCACATTTCCCAGTCTTCGCATCCAATATTCTTTCTGATAAATCCGCCTGTTTTTTCATAAGTGCTGCGTTTTACTGCCATCGCACAGTATTGGATCCGCTGTCTTTCGGCAAGTTTTATCAAAGCATTTTCCAAAATCCCGGTGTCTTTTCTGTCTGGTACAGAATTAAACATGAATTTTCCTTTGTCATCGATGTATTCCTGACGGCAGTATGCAGCTCCGATATCAGGATAAGCCTCGAATATTTCCTCAAACTTTTTATAAAATCCGGGTTTGACCAAATCATCATCATGAAGTATATGTATATATTTGCCTTTCGATCTTCTTAATGCTTCGGTGAAATTAAAAGAATGTCCTACGTTTTTTGGAAGTCTGTGATATCCGATAATACCTTTGCCAATATCGCCTATCAATTCGGGTATGTTGACTTTATCGGAACAATCGTCAACTATCTCGATCTGCATTTTATCTTTACCAGGAAACTGACTTAAAACGCTTTCTAATGTTTCGAAGATAAAATTTTTGGGATTAAAAGTAGGAATCATAACTGACCATAAAGGTCTGACAATCCCTTCTTCAACGGGCGGTATTACATTTGTATTTTCTAAATCGTATTTAATTTTGTAAGTCAATTTACTTTCCACTTAATTGGCTTTGACAATAATTCGCTGTGATTATTCTTGTAAATACCGTTGTAAATGATTTCTGAAAATGTTTTCATATCATCGGCATTTTTATTAAAAAAATCTTTATAGCCGGTTTCCAGCAATTCAAAGAATTTTTTTGATTCATCGGTTTTATCAGCCATAATACATACTTTGATAAGTTCATAATATCTTTGTGCAAATATATCATCAATTTTTTTGTCGAATTTATAATCGAGCTTTTCATTTATAAACTTATAAAAATCAAGATCTTTAAGCAAATTATTATAAGCCGATTCGCCTTGCCAGTTGCCGCTGGAATGTATCCTGTAAACACTCATGTTTTTGTCAATATACATTATTTTTCCTTTTTGAGCTAACATTAAGTACAAAGGCATGTCGCCGTAAGGCAGTTCTTCATACCAGCTTTCAAGCTCGAAACAATTTCTAACCATTACCGTCGGCGTCATTATCGGATTATATCCGTTTAACAATGATTCAATGGGAAGCTCATTTGTTTCTTCTCCAAAATAAGATTCAAAGTTTTCGCCGGTTTCTTCATTGATTAAACTTGCTTTATGAAAACACATTATTGCATCACTGTCTTTATCCAGCAAATCAGCCTGCAGCTGAAGTTTGTTATCGTCAGTCCAGTAATCATCGCCATTGAGCAATGCAATGTAATCGCCGCTGCAAAGCTGTTTTGTTGCCATGTCCATTTTCATCATGCCGATATTTTTATCGGGTAAATACAGTTTGAATTTTTCCGGATATTTATTTTTGTAATTAATTACAATATCTCTTGTGTTGTCGGAAGAAAAATCTTCGCCAAGAATGATTTCAAATTCGAAATTTGTTTTCTGCATAAGTACGCTGTCAAGACATTGACAAATGTATTTCTCGTGATTATATGCCGTCATCCAAACGCTGACCTTCATGCTGTATAAAATAATTTTAAATCTATAAAATTTTATTGCCTATGTAAATTCCGTTGCCAACTCCTTTTCCGAATAAACACTCTTCGTCAAAAGTTACGCTGACCCCTGCATCTGTCATTGCCTTCCGGTATTCTGAATCGGTAAATAATCCTATCAAATGTTTTTCATTGAAGCAGGATACTTCATCCGGAGTACCTACAAGATAATTTATGTCGAGCAAAGCACAGTCTCCTTCGAGCTTGCTTGTATACATCCATGTTATTTTCAGATCTTTATGATCATAATGATTTGCTGTTACTCTGTTAAGCCAGAATTGTTCCTTGCTAAACCATGGTTCTATGATCAGCAATCCGTTTTTATTTAAATGATCTGACATACATTTCATTGCCTTCTTGAGTTTATCAAATGTGCCTGAATAAGCAACCGAGCCGAAAAGACATGTTACTACATCGTATTTCTTTTCAAGATTGAAATCAGTCATATCACCTTTGTAGAAGTTTAATTCCGGACATCTTTCCTTTGCGATTGCAATTAATTCATCGCTTAAGTCAAGACCTTCAGGCTTAATGAATTTTCTGATATGTTCAATATGCTTTCCCGTACCGCAAGCTACATCGAGAAGGGTTTTTGCTTCAGGATGATGTTTGTTTATGATTTTTAATAGTCTTTCGGACGCTTTTGCGTAATCTTTGAAATGATACAATGCATCATAAAATAAAGCTGATTTTTTATACATTATTTTTCATTAAGTTATAACTTTTCTGTAAGCCGGAAAGTATCCGGATTTATCAGAAGATACTTTTTTTTCCATGCAGAGTTTTTCATAAATATCCTGAAAATAAATCTGTTTCAGATTTACAAAAGGCAATCCATACGCTCCGTATCTTATTTTTGACTGTTCAATGTTATCACCAGTGTTACTGCCGCCGCCAAGGTTTATAACCGGAATTTTCTTTGTCCGGAAATATTTAACTCCACACCATAATAAAAAAGGAGTGTATTGCCTTCCTTCGACTACCGAAACATTAAAGAGACAGTCGGCACAATATTTGGTGTAACCAAAAATATAAACGGAAATAATTTCTTCATCTGATTTGTAACCAACGGCGAATGTGTTTTCCAATGAGCATATTTGTTTTAGTGTTTCCGTTTTAAAATAATTTGCCTGCGATGCATTAATTCTTTTCAAAAAATCATAATAATTTTTAATTAAAAATTCCGTTATTTCTGTTTTGTCATACGTAAAGAATGCCTCTGTTTTTTTATAATTCTTCAACTGTCTCTTTCTGTTCGAATTAAGATTTTCAAAAAGTTCGGTAAGACTAACATTTAAATCAATAAAATACAAACTGGCTTTACTGAATGCGTCATTATCAGAAAAATAACTATTATTTTGGAACAAAGGGTTAATGCTGATATAACTGCAGACATATTTTTTTCCACGTGAAAACTCATCCCAGTATTTCGGAAAATCGGGAAAATCTTTATTTCCCGTAAATCCGGAAAATCCGTAAGGCGTACAAATATCTTTATAACCTACATATTCCTTTTCAATTAACGGACAAATTATTTTTGCGTCATCTTTTTCAAAACAGTAAAGAAATATTTTAGATTCTCCGGAAAGCTGAATTGCCTTGCAGTATTCTCGGGTATGGAAAATAGAATGTCTAATTCCTTTTAATGCATCATCCCATTCATTTTCCGAAGAAAGATCAATACATTTATGCATAATTAAAAATTTCTGTAAAAGTCATATCTATCAAATCGTTCAAACTAAATTTTACTGTATTTATTATTTCAAATTTTAACCAGTTGATTTTTAAGTAAATGCTCCTTTGACCAGATTTCTTCCGCCCGGTTTGCTAGTAAAGTAAGCATTTCTTTCGTGAAGTAATCAATGATCATGAAAAAAACAACTTTACATATTTTAAACAAACACTCAAAGCAATTCCTGAGATAAGTATTCTGTTTTCGGGCAACTCATGAAAACTTTTGGATGTATTAAGAGCTTCTTTTAAATTATCCTGATCTATACAACGCAAGTCTCGTGCAAAACGGTTGTATCATTCCGAGTTATTCAAAAATATTTTCATAAAAATCATCGGGAGTTTCAACAAAAGTAAAACCCGATAAATGAATCAGAAAGTTTTCCCGTTGTTTTCACTTAAAAATTCAAAAGCTATTATGCTACTTTTATATTTAATTTTTCCGGGAAAATACATTTACCTTTTTGCTTTTATAAAAGAAAACATTAAGTAAACACATTATTAAATCAATAAAGCTTTAATGTCAGATTAAATTATTTTATAATTATTTAGCAACTCCGAAACTCTTTCTTTAGGATTAAACATTAAGATATCTATTATCGAAAGATTGTCAATGAAATTATCGTTAAACTGCTTATATCTGATTTTACCTGATTTAAGAAAGCTTAGTTTAATGCCGCAGGATTCAAAGTCTGATTTCGAATAAAGAGCGACTCCGCCAATGGGATTTATGTATTCACCGGCTTTTTCTTTTTTACAAATATCGATAATCCTGTTTTCTCTTTTAAGATCACTGTTATTATATTTTGAAGAGCTGTCGATAAATTTTACTTTAATGTTTAAGAACCCGGCAATTTTTTTGATGCTGTTTAATACAAATTCAGATAAATTATTACTTTCAAAATTTATTACATCATCGATTACTTTATAAACATCATTGAAGCAAACGGCATTTTTATAAAAATGACTTACTGTTTTTAAAAATTTTATTTTCCAATCCGATACATTGTTGATGCTTAAATCTCTGATCAACCTGTTTTGACTTGGTTTTTCCAAAGGAATGGAAAACAAAAACGGTTTATCTTTATTGAGAATGTAATTTCTGCTTATCCAGCCCTTTTTTATGAAATTCACATCATCAAAATTAACGAAAACGTTTGCAGAATTGATCAACTGAAAATACCCAATATACGGGAAAAAATACGGCTGCATCACGGCTACTTTTTTACTCATTAATAACCTGCAGAATATGAATGCAAAATTTATTAGCTGAAAATATTTATTGTCAATATGTAAATTATTTAAAATAAAAAATAGGAATTATTATTGTAAAAATTATATTAAAGTGGTATCATAATATTACTGAACGCGGATTGTATCTCTTCATTATATTTTTATTTCATTTGATTTTTTTCCTGAATTATGGAATTGTCAGAGCTGAAAATTATTACATATCTAATTCTGGCAATGACCGAAATGAAGGACTTTCTCCCGTTTATCCCTGGCGTTCAATCGAAAAACTGAATTCCTTCATGCCCAATCTGAAGCCGGGTGACGCAGTATATTTTGAAAGAGGCGGATATTTTACGGGACAGATTAATCTTACTTCATCGGGAAATGAAAGATTTCCTTTAACCATCGGCGCATACGGCAAAGGAAATAATCCTGTGATAAGTGCGGCAATTCCGATTGAGGGCTGGACTTTGTACAAAGACAATATTTACAAAGCGGAAGTGAATTTTGAAGTAAAGAATTTATTTGTAAACGGGAAGCAAATGACAATTGCTAGATATCCGAATACAGGTATGTTAACAATATCAAAAACATTACCTGATCCCCATCGAGGCTTTACGGATAAAAGTCTTAATCAGCAAGACGGTTACTGGAATGGATCTACTGTAAGAGTAAGAAGCATTAACTGGGCTTACGAATATTCTACAATAAAAAATTTTTCCAAAGGTACTTTTGTATTTTCGGATAAAACTGTATTTCCTTTACAGACGGGCTGGGGTTATTATCTCGATAATAAATTAAGCATTCTTGATACGGCAGGAGAATGGTTTTTCAAAAAAACAGAAAAAGGAAAAGGTATTTTATATTTTAAACCCGAGCCGAATCAGGATATTAATAAAGTGATTGCAGAGGCATGCATATATGATTATGCCATTTTTTCAAAGCTTAATTTGAATAATCTTGTAATCAAAGACATTGATATAAAATTTCAGTTTGAAAATGGGATTTGGTTTACCGGTTTAAAAGATAATATACAAATAAGCAATTGCAGATTTATCGGACAATTTCAGATTGGGATAAATTTTTCAAACATCACGAGAAACTGTAAAATAAATAATTGCAGGTTTTACGGAATTAACGGAAAAGCAATTTACATTTTGGAATCTTTTAAGACAATTATTTCAAATAACATCTTTACAAATACCGGAATGGTTGCAGGATATGGAACTACCGGAGATGCATTCGGGATGTCGGGAATAGTAATTTTGAATAGCGACTCGAATCACTTGTTTAAAAATTTGCTTGTCAATACTGGACATGACGGAATAAATTCGATTGGGAATAATAACGTTCTTGAAAAAAACATTCTTTTTAATTCGATGCTTTTACTGAATGACGGCAGCGCAATAAAGTGTTATGGAGATAATTCTTCTTATTCAACATGGAGATACAATTTCATTTTCAATTCACCGGGAAATCTTGAAGGAACTAACAAAACATACAATCATGTAGCTGCATCCGGAATTTATCTTGATGATAAAACAAACAATTTAAAAGTTTACGGAAATACCATTACCGGATGCGGACTAAGCGGAATAAACCTTAACAATGGATGTTCGGCAAATCGGATTTATGACAATTTTTGTTTCGGGAACGCAGTAGGATTAAATTTTTATCAAGGAGCGGACGAAATGAAAAATAATAATATAAACGATAATATATTTCTTGGTCGGAATGAATATCAATATTTTATTCAGCTTATTACACGTAATGCAAACTTTCATCCCGGAAAATTTTTTAATAATTATTTTGTTAATCCCAATTCGGAAGATTTATTCATAATAGAAAACAAGAGTAAAAAAAATCTTTTAAGTTTTAGTCAGTGGAAAAATGAAATTAATCCCGCAATGGAGAATAATTCTGTTTTTCTGACAGGTAAAAATTTTATGCATCCGAAAATTTTGATGAATATGACCGAAGACAGCAGTAATGTTTTGCTTGAACCCGAATTTTCTTTTAAAGATATTTCGGGAAACTCTCTTTTTGGTTCGACGAAATTACCTCCCTGGTCAACAGAAATTTTATTTGCCGACAAAAATACAGATGATTCACCGGAAATATATTTAATAAACGGACCGCTTTATTTCGGAAATATAAAAAGAGAAGCGACTCAAGGTAAACTATGGTTTGGAGTTATTGGAGAAAATATAAAAGAATATGTGAGCGTTACAGCACCCGAAGGATTCAAAATCAGCAAAAACGAAGAAGGACCATTTTACGAAAATGTAAATTTAATACCTGGATCCGGAAAAGTATTTACTGTTTTGTTTGTTAAGTTTGATCCAGAAGAAGAAAAAAATTATTATAATTTCATTAAGATTAGCTCAGGAAAAGTCGGAAAATCTGTAAAAGTTACAGGATCTTCGAGATAAAATTGTTAAGTTGACTTAAACCAAGAATTGGAAGATCTCAAAATACCATTCTTTTTGGCAAAGCAGACATCGGCTTGTCCAAGGGCATTGTCGTAAGGTCTTCTCAAAAATCCCGGGAAATCATAAACCTCGTAACCTTTGTCATACATAAACTTTACGATATCAAAAAAGACAGGCATTCCTTTCATATATTCATAAAAGGAAACTTCGAGAATGAAAGCTTCAGTCTTGCCGAACAATTTTTCGGCGCCTTTTAACACTTCAAGTTCAAATCCCTGAACGTCAAGTTTTACAAAATCAGGAATTTCAAATTCGCCTTCATCAAGCAGCGAATCAATCGTAATCACTTTTACTTCCCTCTGACTATTTTCAGAAAGCAATCTTTCATTTTTATTTAATAAAAGCGTAGCTCCTTCAAGAGAGGTCTTGGTAGTTAGATATTTAATACCGGCTTCAGATCCTGCGCAAGCTAGATAATATTTTGTTTCGGGAAATTCAGTTTGAAATTTTTTAAGATGTTCTTCCATTTCAGACAGAGGTTCGATGAGAATGGCTTTGATGTCAGGAAATATTTTTTTGAACATTCTTGACCATGAAGCTGAATGAGCTCCAACATCAAGTAAAATACGCGGTCTGAATCCTCTTTCATGAAGGTATTTGAAAAATGAATTAATATCTCCAGTAATTGCGGTATTCCCAGAATTTTTTACATTTCTCTTATCATCCTTATTTTTACTTATTGCTTTTTTCAATTTCTTGAATTTTCTTTCAGCTTGTGAAAATACTTTTCTAATCATTGAATTTATACTTTACTGAATTTGGAATACAAGTAACTGGGTGAAAAGAAAATTTGATTATTTAGATAATCAGACATTGTTATGTTTGGGATCAGAACTTGTTAAATTTTTCGATACTGTAATTATAAATTTTATAATCCAGGGAATTATATTCTTTTATAAATTTTTTAAATTCCGGAGTAATTTTTTCTAACTGTGTATCTTTTTTAGTTGTGTTGTATAACGGGACTTTAATTCTTCTATTTCCAATTCTGTCTGCCAGCTTGTCAATAGATTCCTGCATATTGTCAACAATACCAATGAAATAATATCTGTCAAGAATTTCTTTATAATTATCTTCATTACAGTTTAACAAATATGATAAAAAGTTTCTTGTAGATTTAAAAAATGTTTCAAGCGAAATATCTTTATAATCATACTCCCTTTTTCTGCCGAAATAATATAGTGAAAGTAAAACTTTATAAGGATCTCTAACAAATGTAAAAACTCTGTATTCATTTTTTCTATTGAATATTTCGGGGTATCTCTGGTCAATAAAAATATCTTTATGTTGAAAATGACCTCTTATACAGCAGTCGCTAGAAAGATTTTCAATATTGAATTTATATTTAAGAAAATTATTCAGATTTCCACCATAATCAAACCCAAGTTTACCACCGATTTTATCGTAAAGGTCATTTTCGAAATTAAACCATTTTGTTAAAATAGCTCCAAGAGAAGATCCACCGCATTTAATCAAATGATGAAAAAAATATGTAGGGCGCTTCAATCTGAAATTAGCATTATTCGTAATAGTATGTTTTGAGATAAGAGGGAATTCTTTTTTTTGTAAAATATTAAACGAGAACTTAAATGTTTGTTTATCCTCTTTTGCAAAATACTTCTTACTGCTTGTATTATCATTTTTATTCTCTTCAAATAAAAGAGAATTCTCATTTTTTATTTCATTTATGGGATTGCGATAATAATAAACCGAATTAATATATCTAAAGTAATCTTTAAAAAATGAAAAAAACAAATTGTTAATTTTTGGTTTCCCATTTATAGAAGTACCCGAAAATTGCAAATTTAATATACCACCCGGCTTCAATAATCTGAAAAGATTTATATTTAAATCTCTTCTTTCATGTTCATATTCATCTAAATTCAATTTATCTATACCGGAAATTGTAATTATCATATCAAAAAATCCATAGTAAGAAGCTCGTTTTAGTTGTCTATTGTTCAACTTTTCAATATTGAAAGCAGATGTATCTTTTATTTCAGACAGCAAGCGAGGATCTTCAATAAACCAATACTCATATTCAGTATTATTTACAAGAGTTCTAAAATATTTATCCTTATTGTCTCCGATATACAGTATCTTTGCATCTTTATTCATGTATTTTTTCATATAAAAATATGTAAGCTGAGTTTGATATTTTTTTACCGAATTATCAAACTCTTCATTTCTGTTTCCAAATAATTCAAATTCATAAAAGTTATTTGAAAAAAACTGCAAATGTCTTTTTCTTGAAAAGAAAAAATCATTTAAATCGGAAGGTATTTCTGAAGTTCTATATTCTTTTTTTGAATTTGGATTTGATCCGTTTACCGGATTCTGATTTATCTCGTTATTTGAAGTTTCTTTATTATAAATATCTGTAATTTGCATTCGGCATTTAAGTTTTAAATTATCATACCTGCAGCAACAGTAACTTTTGTTGCTTCATCTATTAAAATTAAGCTTCCAGTATTTCTATTCCTCCCGTAACTGTCATAAAACAACGGCTGTGTTGTCCTTAGTTTCATTCTGGCAATATCATTCATTCTTATATTTTTATCATCTTCTATACGGTGCAATGTATTTATGTCAATCTTGTAATTGATTTCTTTTATTATTGCTTTAACGTCTTTTGATGTGTGAGATAAAATATATTTTGATGAAGGATTAAGCGGATTATTATTCAGCCAGCACATTATGACTTCAACATCCTGACTAACTTCAGGCTGATTGTGAGGTCTTACAAGCATGTCTCCTCTGCTTATGTCAAGGTCATCTTCAAGAGTAATTGTTACGGACATTGGAGCAAAGGCTTCCTCAACAGGACCGTCGTAGGTGTCTATGGATTTTATCTTTGAGGAAAATCCCGAAGGCAAAACCATTACTTCATCACCCGGTTTGAAAATCCCTCCTGCAATTCTTCCGGCATATCCTCTGTAATCATGATTCAGATCAGACTGCGGTCTGATGACATACTGAACCGGAAACCTGCAGTCAATGTGATTGTTGTCGCTTGCAATGTGAACATTCTCAAGAAGATAGAGCAGGGTTGAACCTTCATACCATTCCATATTTTCCGATCTGTCCACTACATTATCTCCGAGCAATGCACTTATCGGTATGAAATTAATATCTTTAACTTCAAGCTTTGATGCAAATGATTTAAAATCACTCACAATTTTTTCATAAACTTCCTTATCATAATTTACAAGATCCATTTTGTTGATACACAAAACGATGTGATTGATTTTTAACAGGGATGCAATAAGCGAATGTCTGCAGGTCTGCTCTACAACTCCATGTCTTGCATCAACAAGAATTACCGCAAGGTTTGCCGTCGAAGCTCCGGTAACCATGTTTCTTGTATATTGAATATGTCCGGGAGTATCAGCTATGATAAATTTTCTTTTAGGGGTTGAAAAATATCTGTAAGCTACGTCAATTGTAATACTCTGTTCTCTCTCTGCTTTCAATCCGTCAGTCAACAGTGATAAATCTACGTAATCAAGTCCTTTATATTCACTCGATTTCTTTACTGCTTCAAGCTGATCTTCGAATATCGATTTTGAATCATACAAAAGCCTTCCGATAAGCGTGCTCTTTCCGTCATCCACACTACCGGCAGTTGTAAATCGCAGTAATTCGTTATTTTTAAAATTGATCACTTATATAGTTAATAGTTAGTAGTTAGTAGTTAATAGTTAATAGTTAATAGTTAATAGTTAGTAGTTAGTAGTTAATAGTTAATAGTTAATAGTTAGTAGTTAGTAGTTAGTAGTTAATAGTTAATAGTTAATTGTTAATGCAAGCAGTTTTCGAATTATTTGGTTTTTTTTATAATGGTATATAATATTTTTAAGATTTCTGTGCAATCATTTTCAATGGAATTGTATAATCTCTTATCTATATAACTCGTTGCTGCGAGTAGTCTTAACCAATAATGAGTTTCACGCGCCTCTTTATATGCTAATGATAATTTATTTCTAAAATCTGCTTTCGAAACACCACCTGATGCTTCTTCTATATTTGCTCCGATTGAAGTTCCTGATCTTAAAACCTGTTTTGAAATAACATACTCTTTCTTTTTTTCTCTTAAAAATATACTCAACTTAACCATTCTAACTGCAAAGTCAAAAGATTTTTTCTTTATAATAACCTCTTTCATATAATATTTTTATCTATTTCATATTTATATTTACTAAAATATATTACCAACTTTAACTTTGTCTCTCTTAAAAAAATTACTAAATGTTAAACGCTATTTGTTAACTCCTAATAGTTAACAGTTAACAGTAAACAGTTAACAGTTAACAGTAAACAGTTAACAGTTAACAGTAAACAGTTAACAGTAAACAGTAAACAGTAAACAGTAAACAGTAAACAGTTAACTCCTAACAGTTAACAGTTAACAGTTAACAGTTAACTCCTAACTGTTAACTCCTAACTGTTAACTATTAAAAGTACCCTTCCTTCTTTCTGTCCTCCATAGCTGTATCAGATCTTTTATCATCGGCTCTTGTGCCTCTTTCAGTTTGTCTTGAAACGGAAACTTCTTTTATTATGTCTTCAAGCGAATTTGCTTCTGAAATTACAGCTCCTGTGCATGTCATGTCTCCGATGGTTCTAAATCTTACCTGAAGTATTTCCGGTTTTTCGGATTCACGTAGATTCAGATATTCGGAATGAGCAAGTATGGTACCGTTTCTTCGTATGCATTCTCTTTTGTGAGTGAAATACAATACCGGCATTTCTATTTTTTCCATGTAAATGTAATTCCAGACGTCCATTTCAGTCCAGTTGCTTATTGGAAACACTCTGAAATGCTCTCCCGGATTTTTTTTGCCGTTAAATAAATTCCACAGTTCTGGTCTCTGATTTTTCGGATCCCACTGTCCAAATTCATCCCTGTGAGAAAAGAATCTTTCCTTTGCTCTGGCTTTTTCTTCATCGCGTCTTGCGCCGCCCATTGCCGCTTCAATTTTATATTCATCCAAAGTATCGAGAAGAGTTACAGTCTGGAGCATGTTTCTGCTGGCGTTGTATCCGGTTTCTTCCTTTACTCTGCCTTTATCAATTGATTCCTGGACATATCCAACGATTAGTTTTACGCCGAGTTTGTTTATAAGATTGTCTCTATAAACCAGAGTTTCCGGAAAGTTGTGTCCGGTATCGATGTGTATCAGCGGAAAAGGGATTTTTGCGGGGTGAAATGCCTTCATTGCAAGATGTGTAAGGATTATTGAATCTTTACCACCCGAGAATAGCAGTCCGGGTCTGTCAAACTGCGCTGCCACTTCTCTTATTACAAAAATAGATTCGGATTCTAAATCTTTTAAATAATTTAAATTATAATTTTCCAATCAGTTTTGTTCAATTAGTTTAAGTTCAATAAATTTTTCAATCACGTTTACAGCTTCATCGACTGACATGATAGATGTATCTACAATCAGTTCAGGATTTTCAGGTTCTTCATAGTCAGAGTCAATGCCGGTGAAATTTTCAATCTTCCCTTCTTTTGCTTTCTTATAAAGTCCTTTAACGTCTCTCTCTCTGCAGATTTCTATCGGACACTTGACATAAACTTCAATAAATTCATTTACACCGAATAATTTTCTAGCATTAAGTCTGTCTTCTCTGAATGGCGATATAAAAGCCGTCAGCACAACTACGCCGGCGTCTGTCAAGAGTTTTGCTGCTTCACTTACTCTTCTGATATTCTCTTTTCTGTCAATATCAGAAAAACCTAAATCTTTATTCAGACCCATTCTGATATTATCGCCGTCCAATATATATGTCAGAATTCTTCTTTTAAAAAGTCTTTGCTCAAGTACATTTACGAGCGTAGACTTACCCGAACCGGATAATCCCGTAAACCATATAACAATCGGTTTGTTACCGGTTAATTTACTTCGATCTTTTTTTGAGATAGAATGCTTTTGGGGAATAATGTTTTTACTTGTCATTAAAAAGTAAAAAGTATCCGGTATAATTTAGGTTATTAAGTTTTGATTAAAATAATGTTAAATATGATTTTTTACAATGATATTGATTTGTCTATTCAATTATAAATTTACACAGAGCATATTTTGGAATTTTTAAATCGCATCCGTTGAAAGCAATTTGAAGTTGTAAAATTAAACAAAAGTTTTAAGAAATTTAATTATTTGAAAACATAATTATTCTTTATAAACCCCATTTGCGATGAGGGGAGCAGGGATTGGGTTGTTTAAAATGTAGAGAAATATTATTGAAAATCATTTCTTAAAAAGAGTTTTTATTGAATTGAAAAAATGTTTTGGATACAAATGAATTTAAATGTATCTGTAAATAAATATATTGGATTGAAGATTTAAATTTTTATATTCATATTGAAACACAAAATTTATACATGATTCGTCGTTATTTTATCAAGCCTTTCCGGAATTGGTTTAAAAATAAAATTGAAATACTAATAAAAGAAATTGATTCAAAAGATAAAGAGAATCGAGATTTACCATTTACAGTTTTTTATCCCAATTCAAAAAATTCCTTGTCATATATAATTCCAAAAGAAAAAGAAAATTTAATTATGTGTGAACAGGGATTACCTGTTCCTCCCGAAAAACTTTGGATCGAGTATGGTAGTAATATTCAGGGATATTTGTATTCAGGTAAAATGCAAATAGAAATTATGATTAAACTACTTGAAAAATCCGGATTAGAATTTGTAAAGTGTAAAAGAATTCTGGAATTAGGTTGCAGTTCGGGAAGAATGATCAGATGGCTGAAACCTTTTGCGGATAAGATGGAAATATGGGGAACAGACATTAGTTCCGAGCACATATACTGGGCAAATAATTATCTAAACCCGCCTTTGAATTTTGCTACAACAACAACTATTCCTCATTTACCTTTTGAAGATAATTATTTTGATGTCATTTACGCAGGGTCAGTTTTTACTCATATAGATGATCTATTCGATTCATGGTTTCTTGAGCTTAAAAGAATTCTTACCGATAATGGAAGAGTTTATGTTACCATACATGACAGATATTCAATTGAGTTAATAGAAAATAGACCTGAATGGAAAGAATCGTTGCTTGCGGATCTATTAAAAAACAATAACACATTCAAAAACAACAGAGAAAATTTCGGAAAGTTTGTGGGATTGCGGGGACCTGATTCGCAGGTATTCTATGACAGGGAATTTTTTGAAAAGAGCATAAAAAACAAATTTGAAATAATATCTTATACTCCGGAAGCGTACGGATATCAGACAGGAGTCGTTTTAAAAAAGAGAAATCAAAACTAAAATCAAATTATTATTTTAAAATAGAAAATTTAATTATGAGTTACGGAAAAATAAACGATACAATAATTTTTTTACCTTATCTTCCCGAAGCTGAATCTTATATGATTCCAAAATCAAAGGAAGAAATGGAAATCTGCGAGCAAGGATTACCTGTTCCACCGGTTGAAATTAGACTCGGTTCAGTGAAGAAAACGGAGAATTATCTGAATTGGGCAAAACCTCAGGTAAAAGCAATGATTGAAATTGCTGAAAAATCAGGATTTAAATTTTCTAAAGGTAAAAGAATTCTTGATTTTGGATGTGGTACGGGAAGAATGATTAGATGGTTGAAACCTCTTTCTGATAGATGTGAAATCTGGGGAACTGATATTAATTCAGAGCATATTTACTGGGCAAGCAGATATTTAAGACCCTATTTTAAATTTGCAACAACAACAACTATACCTCATTTACCTTTTGAAGACAGCTACTTTGATTTTATTTATGCCGGATCAGTATTTACACATATAGATGATCTTACAGATGCCTGGTTTCTTGAGCTTAAAAGAATCCTTAATTCCGGTGGAAGATTGTACATTACTATACATGATCAAAATTCTTTAAGACTGTTAAACAGTGAAGAGCGCCCTGACTGGAAAAATTCCTGGCTTTCAAAGAGAATTAATGCTGATCCAGTTTATAATGAAAATAAAAATAAATTCGGTGTATATATATCAATGAGAGGACCTGATTCGCAAGTCTTTTATGATGATGAATTTTTTAAAGATCAAATAAGTCAGTATTATGATATTCTGGATATTGTACCTGAAGCTTACGGTTATCAGACTGCGGTATTGCTTAAAAAGAAAACTTAATTTTTTTGATTTCACTGAAAGAATTTACATATTCGAGAAAACCACATTTTGATTATTTCAAGAGTCTTAAGTTTGATGTAATGCTTTACGGTGAAAGCATAAATCCATTATACTGCGATTTGAAAGTTTATCAGGATCTTTTCATGTTTTCTTTTCTTTTAGAAAATTATTTCAAGGGAGCCAAAATTCTCGAAATCGGAGGAGGAGATTCGAGACTGCTTGAATATTTTAAGAATGAATGTGAATGCTGGAATCTAGACAAGCTGGAAGGATTGGGTAACGGACCGAAAGAGCTTAGTGAAAAAAAGTACAGGATTGTATTGGATTATATAGGTAATCACAATACTGAATTACCTGAAAATTATTTTGACTTTGTATTTTCAATTTCAGCGCTCGAACACGTTCAGCTTGGCGATGAATCAATTTATGAAAATATCCTTTCCGACATTAACAGGATTTTAAAGAAAGGCGGATACTCTGTGCATTGTATGGACCATGCAACCGATCTTCATCTCGAGGAAATAGAAATTGCATGGACAAATCCGTTACTGCAATATTTTTTTGAAAAAGAAAAAATGATAAATAACTTTATACCTTTGAAAGTTGCTGAAGAAGATCCTGAATTGTTTGTTGTACCGGAAGAATATTATAATAATTTCTGGCTGCCGGTAACAAATGTAACTTATGAAAATTTCGGCAAGCCTTTTTCATATAATTTTCTTTGGAAAAAGTTTTAATGAAAATAAAAAAGAATTTTAAAAAATAAAATTATACAAAATAAAAAATGTTTGAACTCGGTAAAACCGATCACTGGTGGGAAATTGCAAAACGTCATCCCAGTTTATCTAATCATCCAAATACATTAAAACCGCTCGGATATGCGCATATAGTAAACCTGATTGAAAGCTTCAAGCCAAAGAGAGTTCTTGAAGTAGGGCATGGGGCGATGTCTTTTATTTTTAAATTATTTGCGGACAAAATAGAAATGTGGGGCTTAGATGATGTTATCGAAGACAGTTCTGTTTACGAAGAAGACCTTAATAATGTCAGAAAATGGAATCCACAGGTTACTTTTGTAAGAGATCTTCTAGGGAGATTTTCAACAGAGCTTCCGGAAAATTATTTTGACCTCGTCTATTCGGTATCGGTAATAGAACATATACCTCATGAAATTCTCCCTGAAGTTTTCAAAGATACATATAGGATTCTTAAGCCTGGCGGGATAGTATCACACAGTTATGATGTTTATTATAAACAAAGTACAAAAGAAGTGTTTAATGCTTATGAAAATGCCGGATTTAAATGGCTTAAACCTAAAAATACAATGAATGTTTTTTGGGAAGATTGGCTTGATGTGAAAAATAAAGAAAATTTAACAGATGATCTTTTCGAAAAAATAGTTTTTGAGAATCCAATTGAAGTTGCAGAAAAATACATGTGGCAGCAAGATAGGAAGTACAGAAATTCTCCGATAAATTTTGTCACTGTATTGAATGCTGCTGTAAAGCCCGAAAAATCAGTTGAAGAGCCGGCATCAGCAGAGAAAACTACTGATGAAATAAAAATTTCTGAATGTAATGTAGGAGATTTTACCTATTCTAAACGCTCTTTTATGGAATCGCTTATCGAAAAAAATATTGATGAAATGTTATATGGGAAAAAAATCAATATGGATGACTGCGACATTAAAATTTATCAGAATTTACTCATTTATTTATACGTCAGAGATAATTTAAAACCGGATTCAAAAATTCTTGAAATAGGAAATAATCCGTCTCAAGTTTTACAGTTTTTTAAAAAAGAGCATCAATGCTATTTAATGAAATTAGGGGAAAATGATGTTGCAGCTGTTACTGAGGGAATCGAGACAATAGATAATTATCTGGACAATGCTGAAGTTAACAGAAATGAATTTGATTTTGTGTTTTCAGTTTCTGGATTCGGTCAAGAAATTTCAGCTGATTTTGAAGGATATAAAAGAAAACTTGACAATATCAATTATCTATTAAAACCCGGCGGTTATAGTATGTTTACATTTGTATTGTTATATCAGGATCCTCTGATATGGAAACCTGAGATACTCGAGTATTTTTTCTCCAACCAACATACTTTAAACGAATATATTCCTATGATGAAAGTCTTGGTGGATGAAGATTTATATACAATGTCAGAAAAGTATTATAAAAAAAACTGGGAAAAATATACTTCCAAATCATATTATAAATTTGGAAAACCTTTGTCCTATAATATTTTCTGGAAAAAAGATTAAGATTTAAAAAATTAAAAAAGCATATTCAAAGTATGAATATGCTTTAAAAATTGAAACTAAGTATTAATTTATTTTCGGAGTTTTCTCGTAAAAAAATAACCTCCTACAAGAATAAGCGGTAATTCGATGCCGAAAAGTCCACAAGATTTATTCTCAGTTTTTTCCTGATTTGTCTCACTGCCCGTTGACTTTACTTCGGACGGTGTTACTGTGACTGAGCAGAAAAGATCTGAATTGAAACTTCCCGATTTTGTATCTCTATAATATATAACTTTCTTATCTTTAATAAGTCCGGTTGTTGATTTTATGTCTCCATCAAAAGAAAAAGAATAAGATATTTTATCAAGGACACCGGATTGTTTAGGGTCATTTCCTTTTAGATTCCAGTAAAAAACCATTCCACTATCGGTTTTGAGAAAACTTGAATTAGTGCCCTGAAATCCTTTCAGGTCTTTGATTTTATAAACAGTGGTGAAATCAATATCTGCCACCACATAAATATTACCATCCTTTTTAATTATCTGTGATTTTTTTAAAGTAACTCCCGGCGCAGTAAAATATTCTTTAACTCGTGCGTCATCAAACGGAAAATTACCAATAAGATTACTATTTTTTTGAGCTACGGATTCGGAGACAAAATATGTCAACTTCATGCTGCCTGCACCATTTCCTTTTATATGCATATCTTGAACTACCTCAACTCCCATAAAGAAGAATAAAGAAATGAATACAACAGCCAAAAATGTGATATTATAAAGATGTTCTTTTAGCACAATCATTTTAGAAATACTAATTAGAAAAAATTATTTGATATAAAATAGTATTTTTAAGTATCATTTTCAATTTAAATATCCCATGAATCAACATATTCTGCAATTAGTCATTTTAACATTCAAAAAATCACTTTCATTAGCTATTTTAAAAATGGAAAACTGAAATGTGGAATGGTATGTATGCTCTTAGTAATAAAGATTCTTCTGTTCATACGTTATTATAATTTTATTATACTTTAGATATCTATTTAAATTAGTAAAACAAAATTTTAAAAAATGAAAGCCGTTATTCTTGCCGGTGGACTCGGAGCAAGGCTAAAACCTTTTACTGAAATTATTCCAAAACCGCTGCTTCCAATCGGCGAGAAATCCGTTATGGAAATTCAGATAGAAAGACTGAAGAAATTCGGCTTTGACGAAATTTATCTGGCAACCAATTACAAATCACAATACATTGAAAGCTTCTTCGGCGACGGCTCGAGATACGGCGTTAAGCTTTTTATCAGCCAGGAAAAAAAACCACTCGGCACAGCCGGTCCACTTTTATTGCTGAAAGAAAAATTTACCGAACCATTCATTGTAATGAACGGCGATATCTTGAGCCTCATTGATTTTTCGAAGTTGTATGATTTTGCCGCAAAACAGGATTCCTTACTTACCATTTCCATTAAAAAAGAAATTACGCCGTTTGATTTCGGAAACATTTTTTTTGAAGGTGATAGAGTTACAAAGATTCAGGAGAAGCCGAATATTACAATGTATATTCTCGCCGGCATTTATGTTTTAAAACCGGAGATTTTTAAATTTTTTCCTAAGGATGAATACTTTGGAATGGATAAGCTGATAATGAAAATGCTGAACGAGAATTCGGAAGTTTCTAAATATGAAATCAGCGAATACTGGCTCGACATCGGCAGGCTCGATGATTATGAAAAAGCGCAGGAAATTTACAATGAGCATTTTCAGGAAAACGGAAATGAACTTCAGGACAGTGATAACTGATGTTTTCAATTGCCGGATGCTTCAGATTAATTTACAGACAAATTTTTAATCAAATATATTAATGGAAAAAGTTTTGGTGACCGGCGCTGACGGTTTTATTGGAAGCCATCTGGTAGAAAAGCTGATTAAAGAGGAATATAAAGTCAGAGCTTTCGTTTTTTATAACTCATTTAATTCATGGGGATGGATAGACAGCTTAAGCGCCGAAATAAAAAATAAGATTGAGATTTTTAGCGGCGATGTCAGAGACCCAAACGGAGTCTATGAGAGTATGAAAGGCGTTGATGCAGTTTTTCATCTTGCAGCATTAATTGGCATTCCATTCAGTTATCATTCGCCAGACAGCTATGTCGATACCAACATTAAAGGGACACTGAACATTCTTCAAGCTGCCAGAAGACTAAGTACTATTAAAAGAGTCTTTATTACATCTACTTCAGAAGTATATGGAACAGCGCAGTTTGTTCCCATAACCGAAGTTCATCCGTTTCAGGGACAGTCTCCATACAGCGCAACGAAGATCTCCGCAGACAGAATTGCAGAATCATTTTACAGATCGTTTGACCTTCCTGTTACAATTGTTCGTCCTTTTAATACATTCGGTCCGAGACAATCAGCAAGAGCAATTATTCCGTCAATAATTATTCAAGCGCTTTCAGGGAAATCTAAAATCAAACTTGGCGATATAACTCCGACAAGGGACATGGTTTATATAAGCGATACGATAGATGGATTTGTTGAAATATTTAAAAGCAATAAAACCATTGGGGAAGAAATTAACATTGCCACACAAACCGAACTATCAGTAAATGAAATTGCCGGAGAAATATTCATGCAGATGAAATTGAATTGCGAAATCGAAACAGATAACGAAAGAATCAGACCGGACAAAAGCGAAATAAAAAGACTTCTCGGTTCGAATGAAAAATTAAAAAAACTGACGAGTTGGAAACAAAAAGTTTCTTTTGAAGAAGGCATCAGAAAAACAATAGACTGGTTTTCAGATAAGAAAAACCAGTCTATGTACAAAAGCGATATTTATAATATGTAAAATGTTATATTCTTAAATACTTTTTTTCAGTTTAAGTTTTCGCGAAAAACAAACATTTCACATTTCAGAAAATCTAATTACATCCTTTTTCTAATCACAACTAACATTTTATATTTAAAATTTTAATTTCTTCGCATTGGATTGCACATTAACTCACCGGAAGATTTCATTTTCTTACGGACTGATGAGGATTACAAAATTAGCGGCATTGTTACCGGCAATTGCCAGGTCGCTTGCATCAGTAATATCATCACCGGTTACATCAGAGATAACATATCCCGTCATAAAATTTGCCGCGTCGTTGTCAATTGCTCCGTTATCCGAAGCATCAATAATACCGTCATAGTTAAGGTCACCGCTGAAAATACAATACTTTGAATTTTTGAAAATCATATTATTGCCGAAAGCCTGGCTTTGAGATGTTGTAAAATCATAATTGAAAATGTTACCTCTGATATAACTTTCACCTGACGGTTTGCTCCATGTTTCAAGTGAATTTCTGTGTTTTATCTGAACATAAAAAACGCCAGTCGGCGCATTTGCAAATATTGCTGATGCAGTAAAAGAGACCGAATCCAGAATGGCGACGGATGAATCAATAATATTATATGGTGAAGCAGAATTTCTAAGATAAAGTTTTGTCGTATCGGATTTGTTAAGGGCAGATGCTCCTGTATTGAAGAAACCTTCCTGAATGAATGATATGTTTGAAACAGATGCAGCTGCATTGTTAACAACACAGATACTGTCAAGATAAAGATTATTTCCGTAACCGCTTCTGGCTCTAAATTTTACTTTGTTTGTTCCAATAGGCAAAGGATATTTCTTTGTTGCCCATTGAGAATTTGTCGGGGTGAAAACAGTTGTGGAAGTTGAAGCCGTATTCAGTTCACCGCCGGATGCATTTCCGTGGAGTCTTACCAATTGGGAATAAGAAGAACCTCCGTTAGTTGAAGTTTCTATAACAAGCGAATCAGTTCCGGATGAATATGGCGCATAAGCATGATCAAACTTTAATGAATCGGAATTTAAAGTCGGTGAAAAAGTCAGAGTGTACATGGACTGAATAGTACCGGTTGCCGCACTCCAGAAATCGAATTTTGCCGAACCGCTTCCGTTGCCGTAACTGCTGACGGTATTTCTTGTCCAATATGCCGTTCCGCTATATTCAAGATTCCATTCGGACGGCGGGAAAGTACTGCTTGTAAATCCTTCACAGAGCTTAACCTCAGTAATGTTAAAATTAAACAAAGCAGTAGAATCAGAATTATGAGAAAGAGAATTATCACTTGCAAATATTTTATAATAAATTTTGTCGCCTATGCTAACATCAGAATTTAATGAATTGAACAAAGCCGAATAAAGACTGCCGCCTGAATTATTCAGTTTGAAGTGTTTAATACCCGTGCCTGTAGAATTTATATACCATCTTACCCATGCCGAATCAATACCGATATTATCGGTGACGGTTGCAGAAACGGTAACAGGCCAGTTTGGCTTTGACTGATCCGGAAGTTGTGAGTGAGAAATAACCGGATCCTGATTATCCTGTTCTGCCGTAAAAGAATGAAGAACTGCAGAAGCACCTGCAGGTGAAACAGAGGTTTTTCCGGAGCTGTCGGTAGTTTTGATATAATATCTGTAAGTAGCCGAAGCGCCGTTACCGGGAATGTTTGCAGTCCAGTTATTTCCGCCAGAATTTGTCATAAGCAAACTATCAGTAATGACAGGATTGTTTCTTGACCAGAGAAGCTTAGTTTTTGAAGGATCTATACCTGCGGTAGTAGCAGTAATGGTACAGTTAACTGTATATGGTCCTGAAAGATTTTCTGTATTTGGTAACGGAGAATGATTAATCACGGGACCGAGCATTTGATAAGCTTTGTAGACATTAACCAAGCCTTTGCCGTATGAATTATCTTCGCCGGCTGTTCCGAGATCAGTAGTTGTTGACAAAAGGATTGCTTTGAGTTCTTTACCTGTCAAACCGGGAGCTGCTTGTTTAAGCAGTGCGATACATCCGGCAACATGCGGAGAAGCCATAGATGTTCCGCTGATTGAGTAATAACTTGATCCAGACCAAGTTGATCTGATGCTGGTTCCTGGTGCGCATACTTCGGGTTTAATGAGGAGAGTACCCGAACCTCCGCATAAAGAAGGTCCTCTGCTCGATGAACTGCTGATAACCAAAGTACTGCCGTTTATATTTCCAACACAAAATACATTTACAGAATCAATGTTAATATTCTTTGGAGGAGTGATAGTTGATGCACCTGAGCCTGAATTTCCTGCTGAAAACACAATAGCAATTCCTGCTGCTTCGACAGCAGTCAAAACAGTTCTGTAAATGGAAGTTGTGCATTCGTCTGTTGCACTTGGGTCTCTCCAAGAACAGTTTATAACATCAGGCATATCCATTGTGGAAACATTTGTATCGGGATCCATAGCCCACTGGAAAGCGGCGATATTCATGGAGGGATATGATGCGCCGGGACAATCCGTTATGCCAGCGGCCATCCAGAAAGCATCGGGAGCAACACCGACAGTATCGCCGGTTGCGGTATTTCTTCCGCACATAATTCCCATAGTGTGAGTACCGTGATAAGTTCCGCCTGAAGCGCAATCAAAAGGGGAAGTGCTGACTGGGGAAATCGGATCAAACCAAGAATGGTACCATTGCCTTCCGTTATTTCCCCACCATCTTGGAGACAGAGCCGGATGAGAGCCATTTACGCCGCCGTCAATATTCATGACAGTTCTGCCTGCACCCGTAATGCCGAGTTTCCATAAAGAATCGGCCTTGATAACTTTCAATCCGTTTTCAACGGATTCGGTAATCCGGGGAGAGGGTTTTAAATCATAGGGTTTATCAGTTTCGAGTTCAGCATCGAGATCCATTACATCCACATCAGTTCTTTTAGTTAAATTAAAGATTACGTCAGTTGTAGCTTCAATGAAAATCATATTAGTAATCCAGTAATTAATCATCTGTTTTATTTTTCCTTCGGCTTGCTGGTCAGAGAGATAGTCGGAAATCGGTTTTTGAGTTTCTTCAGCTTTCTTTCGAAGAGCTGTAATTACAATTTCAGACCTGTCTTTTATATTAACTCTTTTTTCATAAAGTTCTTTGTCAAGAGATTCTATATCAATCCTGTCTTTTAAGAGAATCAGTACTCTTGTATATTCAAGAGGATTAAGACTTTTCATTTTAGATGAAAGTCTTTCTGTAACAGTAACACTTTGTGAAAATACAGAGCTAACAGAAAATACCAAAAGATAGGCAATAAGAATAAGTTTAATCATAATTCGAAATTTAAATTATTGAGGATTCAAAATAATTTATTATAAACACAAAATCAAAATAATCAAAATTGCATTTAATAATTCGGGAGTCTATTTGCAGTTGTAAGTCTTGCTTTGCCGTTGTTGATGTATATTGAGTTTAACAGCATTGATAAGTTAAGATAAAATAATTAAAGTAATTTGCAGTTAAACTTATGTCACAAACAACAAAGGGATAGGAATAAGAATTGTTGTTGGTGAAGTTCGTTTGCCTGCATAAAACTCGTTCACAAACAACACCGTTATTGTAGCTGACAAATTCACTAAACATCAACAGCTAAAAAAGCTTCCTAACCACCTTTATGTAAATAATAAAGGATTCCGGTTTTTAGGAATCCTTTATTGATCGATATATTAAATCTGGTTATTTACTATAGGGACATTTGACGCTATTTACTATAGGGACATTTGACGCTATTTACTATAGGGACATTTGTCGCTATTTAATTAATATCATCCTCTTTGTTTCAAATATCCTTCAGCAAACATTTTATAGAAGTACATGCCGCTCGCATAACCCGATGCATTGAACTCAGTTTCATATTTCCCCGGCTGAAGTTTTTGGTTAAGAAGAACATTCACTTCTTTGCCGAGAGCATCGTAAATAATTATCTTAATGGATTAATCCTTTGAAAAATTCAGGAGTAAAAAGTATGAAGTATTCGAGGATTCATTTGATTGCAAAGAAATTGCAACCTAATAATTTTCATGCTGATTCCCTGCTCAGACAGACAAAGAAATTTGAAGTTGTTTAAATGCTGTTGACTCAACCAGGACGGAAAGTTATTAGGACATTGAAATTCTTTCACATTGCTTCGAAAAAGTCTCATAAAACTCTGAATCACTCTTCCTGCTCTCTGAAATATTTTCACCGTTCAGTGAAAATTTTTCATTTAGCTTTGAATTATCTGCATCGAGCTTTGCATATTATTTACCGGACACTGAAATTTTATCACATTGCTTCGAAATAATTTCACTGATCTATGTTTCACTCTACCCGCTCTCTGAATTTTATTCACATCACTCTGAATAAATATCACCCGGCTCTGAAATGTTTTCACTTTGCACTGAATTTTTTTCACTGAACTTTGATTCAGTTATACTGAACTTTTATTCATTGCTCCGGCTCTCTGAATTTTTTTCACTTCAGTCTGAATTAATAACACTGCTCTCTGAATTCTTTTCACTGTCCATTGTTTTGGAATCACTGTCCATTGTTTTGGACACAGGTTCCTTTGATAGGGGGAATTTGAACTTTTGTTCACAGAAGTTTTTTTTTATAAATATTTTCTAAGTAAATATACAAATTTGTAACTGCTATTTAAAAAATCAGAAAATTATAAATTTGTTTTTCATCTTTCAAACAATTCTAATTTTCATTTAAATCAGCAGTTGATTTATTGAAACAGGAATTTATAAAATGCGAGTGATTCTTTAGAATAGATTTAGAGAAGTGATAATAGAGATTTAGTTAACGTAAGTTAGCAAAAAAAAGAATTCATAAAATTTCAGATTCCATTAATCAGCTCGTCAGCTTTCTGTAGAAACCAGTATTTAAATAAAATTTTATCCGTATTGTCGGTATTATCCATGAATTTTCTGACAGATTCTTTGCTGTGCTTGTCTAATTTGAGAAGATTTGAGTAAGTCTTAAGAAAATTATCATACCACTCGCCGTACATTCCGATAAAGCCGTTGTTTCGATTAAGATACTGTCTGTAAGAAACCAGTAGTGATTCAGCAGAATCCAAATATCCGAGTTCATATTAGAGCATAAGTGAAAAAGAATTTAAAGTAATAGCAAGTATGGGAGGAAGCTCGACGCTTCGGGATACTCTTATTTACAAATTAATTGATACTACAAAAAATAATTTTTGGGGAAACGGAATTGTGTCACTCGAACTGAAGGCATTAACTGAAGGATTATGGGACGGTACTGACATGAGAGACGATACGGTAAATGTAATCTTAAGAGGTTCATTATCTCCTTATGGAAGAATCGATTCGAGCAAATTCAGACTCAACTCTAATGGATTCGGTATTGCCAATTTTTTCAATGCTAACGGAGGCATTTATTATTATATTACTGTGAAGCACAGAAATTCAATTGAGACATGGACAAAGAATGTTCAGCAGTTAAATTCAGGTCAGCCAAACACTTATAATTTTACTACTTTTCTGACACAGGCTTTTGGCAATAATTTAAAATACAAAAGCGGAAAGTGGTGTTTTTACAGCGGCGATGTAAATCAGGACAGTATCATTGACGCTGCTGATTTCAGTTTGGTCGATAATGACGTTTAATTTTTTTATCAAGGATATGTTGCAACCGACATTGACGGTGACAATTTTGTAGATGGATTGGATATGGCTTATGTTGACAATAATGCGGCGAATTTTGTAACAAGCATCAGACCATAAAGAGTATAGAAAGAATTTTACAAATAAAAAAACCGGCATACACCGGTTTTTTTATTTAAATTTAAAATCAATATCCGAAATTATACGACAATCCTCCCGAATATTCAAAACTTGTATTCATTGCATCGGGGTGATAAAAGTTGTTATTGTACTTTGCACAAAGGTCGAGGTTTACTTCCTTAAAAATTTTAAAAGCAATACCGAATCCGACCTGCCACATATATCTCACGAGAGTTTCATCATTTGGATCTCCGTCAAGCTCTCTTTGCTGTGAAATTATATTGAAACCATTCATGAATGAAAAGTAAGGCATGACTCTGTCGGGAAGGACATAATATCTAAAACCGAACTGTATCGGAACGGATGTCAAAGAAGTACTATCCTGAATAGATTCGTCTCTGGTTTTGTATTCAGTGTAGCCGGATTTTAATAAGATCTGATATGAATTGTTAAGGCGTCTTGCATAATTTAGATAAATACCGGTTGATTTATTATATACTTGCCCAAAATCACTGAGATTTCTGTAATAAGAGCCTTCAACCATTATCATGCTGGACAGAGAATTTTTCCAGTTGGATTTTCCGGATTCGGATTTGCCGCTTACAAAATTACTCTGTGAAAATACAGGAGCGGATGCAATTAATAAAACTACAATTATTATTTTTTTCATGTTATTAATTTTCATAATTAAAGAATAGCGGTTTTGAAAAATAATTTTACTACAGGAGTCTCAAAATTAACATCATCATAGTTTACGTAATAGCTGTTTCTCCAGTAAGTGCCGAGATCTACCCCGATTGCAAAATAATCTTTAAGCGGATATTGAAGTTGAAGATTCGCAAAATGCAGATGATGTTTTGATTCTGCCGGATCGCTTTGAGTCCAGAGCCAGCCGGTATTATAGGTAATATTAAAGATATCCCATCTTCCATCTTTTAATCCGAAACTTAAACCACCTCCGACACCCGGTCCGAAGTCATAGTTTCTTCCTTCGGGTCCTGCAAAGTAGTCATTTGGCGTGGCAGCCATCGGCATGATTCTTCCGTTAACATTTAAAATCAAATAGCCGTCTTTCATGACTTTCCAGGCATTAATGTAATTTGTAACAAGTGAAGCCGCACCGAAAACAAATCCGGGATTATTGAAAAAATCATAATTCATTGATTCGATCAAAGACATTGCATGCTTCTTATTTTTTGTAAGATGAATACCGTATAGATGTCCGTATCCCTGAACCTGTGTCAGATGAGGATCGCCTGTGGAAAAGTCGAAGTAAAAATTGAAACTGGAAAAAGGAGTCTTATAATCCGTATTAATGAAATCACCATAATTTACTTTTAGCTGAAAGAGACCTTCTTCTATTCCGTTCGCAAATTCTTCCGTGTTTGTCTTGTTAATTCTTCTGGCGCCACCGCTAAGAGTGATCTGTATATGCTTTGGATTTCTCCATGATGGATTTGGAAATATTCTGTAAGTTTCACCAGTTAATAATCTGTTAACTCCTCTCACCGGATTTATTATTGCGCCGAAAATTTCAGTCCAGACTCTGTCTGAGCCTCTGAGTTGATTGTCAGTTACGAGAGTTGAAAGTCTGTAAGTGATTTCACCGAGGTTGATTCCGTTCATGCTGGTTAAGATCCAGTCATTGAAAGCCGGTTCCCATGTTTCCATGAAATGCTCCCAAATAGCGCTTCCCGACATTGCAAAAAGAGACGACTCATAGAAGTTATATCCGTTAGTTCGGCCTGCATTGAAAAATAAATTTCCGTGATACGGATGTGCAAAAAAGTTTGTAAGGAAATTATCTCCGTCATAAAACCATCCATTGTTAATATTATGCCACATGGTTTTAAAAGAGATTTTTGTCCAGTTTTTCTCTGTTGATCCTGTCCAGTCTTTTAAATAAGCCGAGAACGCAAACGGAATAAATTCAAGCAAAGCAATTTCACTTGCGCCTGCCCAGAATCTTTTTTTGGAATCCCAGGGTTGATAATCTTTTTTGGATTTAGTGTTGAGCTTATTAGAAAAATATGCTGATAAATCACGTGAATTCTTATCCAGTTTATATCCGTCATTTAATATCGATTTTGATAAAAAATTTCTGTCAGCATAAGTATTTAAACTTTTTTTGTTATAATCATATCCCTTTGTTAAATTCTTTAATGATAAAGTATTCTTTTGCCTGTTGTTAAGCTTTAATTCGGGTAAATCAAGCGAATAAGAATAAGTACTGAATGAAAAAAGGAAAATGATTAAAAGGTAAACATTTTTTGAAATCATTCTACTATAATTTGAATTTTGGTAAAAATAAATAATTTGAATTTTCTTTTAAATACTACATCGAAAATATTTTTCTAAAACACTTCGCTAAGATTAAACTGAAAGCTGCTCGAGCCGTCAGAAGCTTTTCCGTAATCAACGCAGATGTTTGTTCTGGAATTCTTGTCAAATTTAATCCTCAGACCAAGTCCGTATGCAGGTTTCAGATATTCAAAGAGTTCTTCATTTGACAATGGATCTGACGCGGAAGTAACATTAACAAACGTTACACCTCCGAAAAGTCCGTTTGAGGTAATTGGAAATCTATATTCAAATTCTCCATAAACAAGATTTTTGCCTCTGTATCTGCCCGTTGTGTAGCCTCTGCCAGAACGCTCAAATTTGTCCCAGCCAATTGCGGGAAGAATAAGATAAGGCGGATTACCGCTTACTACAAAATCTCCGTAAAGCCAAAAAGCTAAAACATGCTTATTAACTTTGCCAAAGGACTGATAGGTTCTGAATTCAGCATGTGAGCCCTGCCAGATTGATTGAGCCGAAAAAAATTTCTGATAAAAATTATATCTTAAGCTAACAAAGAATCCTTTGTATGGATTAATTACATTATCTCTTGAATCGAATTCAGCCTGAATTCCGAAACCTGTATTATTATATGATGCGGTATCATAATTGTATATTTTATTATACTCATTATGAAAATTTGGATATACTTCCGCCTCATTTTCGTCTTCAGTGTTAATTTTGTTATACTTGTCAAAATAAAATGCAGCGCCTAAATATAAATTCCCAAATGTCCTTTTTGAAAACTTCTGATAAAGTCTGAATTGATTATAGTTAACTCTTTGTTCGTTTGATTTGGGAGTTGCAGTTCCGAGTCCGAATGTCTGCTGAGAAGTTAATGAAAATCTATAGTCTCCTTCTATATACCAGCTGTTCTTGCTTGTATAAAAGTCAGTTTTATATTTCAGATTAAACTGATTTTTTGAAGTATAATTACTTGACAATGTTGCCGCTGACAGAGAAGTATTGTCCGGATTACCGAAGTATTTGCTCATACTCAGATTAAAACCTACGAGAAAACCGGTTGAAGTAGAATAAGCCACACCGGGCAGCAACGAAAATGAAACCTTACTGTAATCCTTAACAGCTCCTGTATCTTTTGAATCTTTCTTCGAGCCGAATAAATCTTTTAAGACATCTTTTAAATCAGTTTGTTTGCCTTTAGGGGATTTATCCTGAGAGTATGCCGGAATTGATAAAAATATTCCGATTGAAAAAGTTAAAAACAAAATTCTCAAAAATTTTAACATAGAAGTCTTCTTTATGAATACAATTAAACACAATCTTTAAATAACACATGCGGGATTTTCATCAGCAATTTGTATAATTCGTAAACATTATTCAATTTACTTTTTTTTTTCATATTGTAGGATTAAAACAAATCCGGATACTAAGCTAATTGTGAAACATCTGCAGCAGGTCTTTTATTAAAATAAAATTTCATTGAAAGGTTCATTAATATAAGTCCCATTAAGGTATAAATTACTATAACCGGAGCATGTTTTTCCACTGAATTGTTTATCTGCATAAATACTATTGCCGGTGCGGGAAACCTTAACAGGAGCGAAGCTTCAAGCAGCGGGGAATTAACTTTATCATTCATTCCGAAAATTATTCCTATTATTAAAGCGACAAAGAGAAAGCACACAACAAGCAGAATCAGAATGGGATCAGATTTTAAAAACACAGGAATGGAGATGGCAAAGAAAGATACAGTCAGAGCTGTAAGTCCGGTTTTATTTATAAAATTCACAGGTTTCTTTATCCTTTCCGATATATCCGGGAAATGATGCTTCAGAAAATATCCCGCAGCAAGAGGAAGCAGAAACAATGATAACAGCTTCCATAATACTTTCAGAAAGCCCAGTTTAAAATCAAGTTTAAGTAAAACTTCGGCAATTCCAAGATTTATGGGAATGAAAAATACGGATAAAATTATTGCTATGACAAACCACATCAGAGCAAATCCCGATTCATGTTTATTTCTCAGAGTAGCTTTAAGTATCAGAGGCATAGCCGGTGCTATGGAAACAAGATACAATCCCGACCATATTTCCTGATATCCCGGCAATAAAAACAGCATGAATAAAGCAACTATCGGCATAATGATATACATTGCAACTGAATATTTGATAATCATTACTAAATTTTTAGTTAAATGATAAACGGAAATTCTTCCTAAATTCATTCCCATAAGAAAGGTAGTTGAAGGTACACCTAAAAGTACACTTATCGAAAGTATTATTAATAATATATCTTTCAAAAATTATAAGAAATATTTTTATAGAAATTAAAACCAGCTGTATTGTAACGTAGTCCCATAAAAATCAAAATCCGAACCGCCCGTAACAATTGCTCCGGTATGATATTGAAGCTTTACAGAAAAGTGACTGCTCAATGGCGTGGAATATGTTAAGCCGATTCTGTAATTATCCTGCTTTTCACCGGATTTGACTCCGTCAATTTCAGCCTGACCGCCGTATGAATACGCTCCATTTATACCTACCCACATTTTATTATCAAACACGTAATTCAGATGAGTCTGAACTGCAAAGATCGGACCGATTTTTAATTTTTTTGAGCCAAAATATTCATTGTTGGAAGTGAAAAACCAGAAGCCGGTGAACAGCTCAACATAAAGGTGATCGAATTTTCTCGATATACCGAGTTCGGGTTTTATACCCCAGCGGTTTGTACCCAGATTTATAAGCTTTTCGGGGAAATACTGACCTGTCGGAACAGAAACGACTATACTTGCTCCGAAAACAAATTCCTCCTTGTACTTAACAAACTCTTTTAATGTCATTGCTGGCGAGCCAAGAATATTAATCCCGATTCTGAATCTTGCATCCGACAAACCCGATCTGGTTCCGCTCGTATCAACGCCGTTAAACTTTGCAGTACCGGAAAGAAATGTATAAGGAAGCAGAACCTGTATTCGTCCAAGCCGACCGAATAAAGAAAATGATCTGGTGTAACCTGAAATAATATTATTTGTATTTACTTCAAGATTTTTTAAAGGAGAAGTCGGATCAGTAATAATATTTCCAGTTGTGAAAGTATAATTAAGTCCGGCAAAATTTGCATTAACCGGAAGGTTTGAATATGCGCGCGGTTCAAGCTCCTGCGCAATAGAATCATCAAATAAAACAAAAATAACAAATGGAATAAGTAACAGTATATTTATTTTCAAGGTCTTCAGTGATTAAATTATTTATAAGCTAACTCTATTATTTACAATAATCAGTATAGAAACTATTCAAAAAGATTAAAATCAGGACAACAGTCTTCTTAATGTCGTAATAACAAAATTAATTTCTTCTTCTGACATCGGAATAAACAGCGGTATCAGCAGACTGTTATCGGAAGTATTTTCGGATATGGGCAGTTTTATTTTTGAGTATTCTTTTTTGTAGGCTGTTTCCCTGTGCGATGTCATTATGCCTCTCTTCGAAGCTATTCCGTTTTCATTCAGCTTTACGATCAGTTCATTTCTTTTTAAAGGCGAATTTTCTTTCAGATAAATGCTAAAAGACTGAAAATTAGAAAAGTATCCTTCTTCTTCATCAGGCAGTCTGATGCAGTTAATGTCTTTGAGTTCGCTTATATATCTCAAAGCAATTTTTCTTCTTTCATTTACAATCCAGTCAAGCTTTTTTAGCTGCTTGATACCGATAGCAGCCTGTATATCTGTCATTCTGTAATTGTATCCGGTTTCAATGTGGTCTTCCTGAATTACTTTACCCTGTTTTTCGGCGATATGTCTTTGCATCGCATTGACCGACATTCCATGCTGGCGGAGAATTTTTAATCTATCGTAATAATCTTCATTGTTTGTTGTTATCATGCCTCCTTCTCCGGTAGTGATAACTTTTCTTGGATGAAATGAAAAGCAGACAAGCTCGGAATGCGAGCCGATTTTTTTTCCTTTGTAAGATGATCCAGCGGCACAGGCTGCATCTTCGATTAATTTAAGGCTATGATTTTCGCAGAGTTTCCTAAATGCATCAATGTCTGCAGGCAGTCCTATCTGATGCGCAATTAGTACTGCTTTGGTTTTTTTGTTAATCAGTTTTTCTGCATGACCGGCATCGATGTTATATGTTATCGGATTTATTTCTGCAAAAACCGGAACGGCTCCTGTATATCGGATGCAGTTGGCTGTAGCAATGTAACTCATTGACGGACAAATGACTTCGTCATTTCTGCCGATTCCCGAAACAATCATTGCCAGATGCAATGCGGTAGTACAGTTTGAAACGGCAATGGCAAATTCAGCGCCGGTATATTCGCAGAATTTTTTTTCAAACTCTTCTACTTTCGGACCTTGCGTTACCCAGCCTGATAAAATTGTATCATGTGCAGATGCAGCTTCGTCTTCGGTAAGATATGGTTTTGAAATTGGAATCACTTTTTGTTTTCTTGTTTCGTTTCAAAATACCATTCACTGGTTTTTTTCAGCCCTTCCTCGAGAGATACATCGGGGCTGAAATTCAGATGTTTATTTGCCAGAGAAATATCTGCTAATCTTCTGCTCACCGGATTATAATTATTGCTGTCGGCAAAATGAGGTTTTAAATCGCAGTTGTTTACTTTAAGCATGAGATTCAGCAATTCTTTTAAGCTTGTTTCTTTTCCGCTGCCGATATTGAATATCATATCTGATACATCATAATTTAATGCCGCTATATTTGCCTTAACTACATCGCTGATATAAACGAAATCCATTGTCGTGCTTCCGTCTCCGTGAATTACGGGATTTGTATTATTTCTAATACTGTCAAGCCATCTGATCATAACTTCCGTATATTTTCCAGTTGCATCCATTCCCGGACCGTAAACATTAAAATATCTAAGCGCTGTATAATCAAGTCCGAACAAATTCTTATAACTTCTCAATATCTGTTCACCCCAAAGTTTTGCAGCTCCGTAAAAAGTAGTGTTATTGTAAGGATTATCTGATTCCGGGGTGGGAAAGTTTTGTGCAAGACCGTAAACAGAAGCGCTCGAGCTGAAAATTATTTTTTTAACATCATTCCTGACGGCTGATTCTGCAAGTTCAAATATTGCTTTTACCATTGAATTGAATGAATATGTAAGATCTTCAGTGCAAGCATTAATTCTTAAAGCCGAAAGATGAAAAATGTAATCGGATTCTTTTATAAGACGGTCTGTTAAATCAAAATCTATTATATCGCCCTGAACAAATTCAACCAAAGGATTATTCATAAATTTCTTCATGTTTTCTTTGGTGCCTCTTATCAGGTTATCCAAAATGATAATTTTTTTTGGATCAAATCCGATCAACTCGCTGGCAAGATGAGAGCCAATAAATCCCGCTCCGCCTGTTATCAGAATTGTTTTATTTTTGATTTTATTTTCCTGCAAATGTAAAAGCTATATTATTTAATATGTTTAACGTCTTGCTTCATGTCTTATCAGTCTTTTCAGAAATTTCATCAATGATAAATACAGGTCTATGCCTGCTTGCATCGAGAGTCCGCCAGAGATATTCGGCAATTATTCCGAGCGAAATATTTGTAACTCCGAAACAGATCATTAAAATGGAAATCAGTGTCGGCCAACCCGGAGCAAGATCTCCCACTATCAGCTCTCTCAAAATAATATACAAAGCGTAAACAATTCCAATAAAGAAAAGCGTTATTCCGGTAATCGTAACGAGTCTTATAGGCATGAATGAAAAGGCAACAAATGAATCAACAAACAATTTTATCTTTTTGCTCAGCGTCCATTTTGATTTTCCCGCAGTCCTTTCCCGCTTTTCATATTCAATGAAATCCTGCTTAAAGCCGAGGTCGAGTATCTGAAGAAATATTGAGGAATTTGATTCAATGTTTCTGTTAAGCTCTTCTTTTATTTTTGAGTCAAACATCACTACGTCAAACCCTTTTGAAGGAAAGTCAGGGTTAACAAATTTTTTCATGAGCGCTGCATATGTCTTTGAAAGAATGCTTTCGATTAATCCGGACTTTGAATTAATTCTTGCAGCCCATACGATGTTGTTACCTTTTTTGGATAATTTATAAAGTTCGATTATTAACTCGAGCGGATCCTGAAGATCGGCATAAGTAAAAGTCGTAAACTCACCTTTTGAATTTAATATTCCCGCTCTTAATGCAGGATGCGAACCGAAATTTCTGGAAAGTTTGATTACTTTATAATTCGAGTCGAGCCGGTTTGAATTGATTACCCGGATTGAATCATCAGTTGATCCGTCGTCCACAAAGATTATTTCAAATTTTAAATCCGAATGAAGTCCCGTAAACTCATTCAGTTGCATGCAAAGCTGCGGAATGTTTTCTGTCTCATTATAAATCGGAATAATTATTGAAATATCTGCAATCAAATTCTATGTTCTGTTTTAAATTATATTATTCTGCACTTTCAGAAAAATGATTTGATAATACTCTATAAATACTTTGCAGGATTGCCTGCAGCTTTTGAATTTTCTTTTATTGATGAAATTACATTTGATCCGAGCCCGATGAGTGTATTATCTCCAATGCTGATATTGTTTATCACGTTGCTACCGCTTCCTATATAGCAGTTTTCTCCAATCACAGTGCAGCCGGATATTGTTACGTTTGATCCAATTAAAGCATAATCACCGATTCTTGTGTCATGATGAATAACGCTGCCCGGAAGTATGCAAACGTGATTGCCGATGACGGAATTGCCTGTAATCACTACTCCCGCCATTAACAGCGAATTGAATCCGATTTCAGATAAAGGTGAAACAACAGAACTTGAATGAAATACTTTCGCAAATCTTTCTTTATTAATTCCGAGACTGCCAATTATCTCTTTCCGCTGTCTGTAGTTCAAAGGATTTCCGGGAAGAGCAAGTACTTCCGCTTCGTGATATTTTTTCAAGGCATCTCTGCCAAAAACTCTGTAGCCGAAGAATTTCTTATTTTGTTTTTCCTCTGAATCGTCAACAAAACCTATTAACTCATATTGCCCGCTAATACAGCTCAATGCTTCAATTGCATTCCCGTTTAAAGGAAAGATAAGCAGTTTTTTCATATAGTTATAATAATCAGTTTACGGAAGAAATTAAACCGAATTTAATCTTCCGTTAAACTAAAATTTCTTTTCCTTTATTCTTAATTGACTTCTGCGAAGCTTCAAGTATTTTTATAACATTTAATCCTGACATTTTGTCGGATACAGGTACTGTGCCTTCAGAAACAGATTTTACAAAGTCATTTGCCATTCCGGATAATGCTTCTTTTAAATCTATCTTAGGAATGAAGATGTCGCCGGTTCTGTAATCTACAAGTATTTTTTTCCTGTCTTCATCAGTCTTGATTTCATAGCCGGTGTCATAAATTTTGATTTTCTCAGTCGGCTCGAGATCATTAAATACGATCATCTTTTTATCTCCCCCGATGAGCATAAGCCTGATTTTAACAGGGGAAGTCCACGAACAGTTGAAATGCGCAATGAATCCAGATTCAAAATTTATTGTGATGTAAGCTATGTTTTCTATTCCGTTATTTGTGTGAGATACTCCCGTTGCATGAACGCTGTATGGTTTTTCTTTAACGAGATAATCAAGTATGGAGATGTCATGTGGTGCAAGATCCCACAATACATTCACATCCGGCTGAAACAGTCCGAGATTAATTCTAGTGGAATCAAAATATTTTATATTCCCGATTTCACCGTTCATCAGCAGTGATTTCATTTTTTGAACTGCGCCTGTATATAAAAATGTATGATCTACCATAAGCAGTAGTTTCTTCTTTTCGGAAAGCTCAATCAGTTCATTAACTTCTTTCACAGAAGATGCCATTGGCTTCTCCAGCAACACATGCTTTCCTGCAATCAGGGCTTTCTTTGCAAATTCATAATGAGTGAATACAGGAGTTGCAATTACCACAGCATCAATGTCTTTGTCATTTAGTATATCATCAGCAGAAGAGGTAAACTCTGCGGAAGGATTCAAAATCTTTAGAGCTGCCTTTTTGTCAGCCTTTAAATCAGAAACTTTTTTTAATACCGCTCCTTTGACAGATGAAAAATTTCTTACAAGATTTGTTCCCCAGTAACCGAATCCAATAATTCCTATATTCATAAAAAATTATTTGCTCTAACACATTTATTTTTAATAAAATACTCAGAAGATAAATCAGATGATATGAAGTATTGCTTTTACCTTTCCAATATTTTGCATACAAATATAATTATTTAGATTTATTTAATCTCCTTATAATACATTTCACTATGAGACAAAAGGTTGTGTAATGATTTAAGTAAATATCATTTCTGCGCTGAAATATATAAATTTATTTGTTAGATAATAATATGTATTACTCATAAAGGTATTGAACACATTAAAATATGACATAAAGATACTTTTGCTTATCGCATTCAGTTTATTTGTCTCGCATTTTCTTTTTCTGAATAAATTCGGTCTGTATGAAGATGATTATTACAACATACCTCCTTACCTGAATGCTTCCGCAGGCGATTTATACGAAGTTATAAAAGTAAATCTGACAAACTGGCTTCAAGGACGACCATTATCTTTTATACCTTATGTTTTTTCTGCACTTGGATTTTCAGTTGCAGGAATTCCAGGACTTTATGTGATTGCTTTTTTAATTAATGCCATAAACGGATTTCTGGTTTTTCTGATTTTAAAATATCTCTTTCCCGACTTGGGAGTTTTTGTTTTATCCGGAACATTAATGTTCTGCCTCTTTCCTTCCGATACCACAAAGACTCTGTTAATTCACAGCTTCTTATATCAGATGTCCGTAATGTTTTTTCTGACTGCCTGCTATCTTTATTTAAAAAATTACAAGTTAGCTTCATATCTGTCCGTATTACTTTGTCTTTTTTCATTTGAATCAATGTTCATGCTTTTTTTTGCTGTTCCTTTTCTGCAGAAAAATAAATCAAGCGCTTTCAAAAAGAATTATCTGTTTCATTCTTTGATTCTCGTGTTATTCTTGTTTCTTTCTTTTCTTTATCGGAAACTATCCGGCGAAACCAGAGTGGAGGATTTCAGCGGAAACATCGCGGATGCCGTCATCAAATCGGCATTGTCGTTTATAGCAGGACCGTTTATGAATTTTTATCTTGTCTTAAGAGCGCCTGCGGCAGCATTGAAAAATATAGATCTGCAGATGTTTGTCATCATGTCTGTTTCTTTTGTACTTTTATTTATTGTATTCAGAAAATTAAAAACTGCTGGTAACAATGAAGTTAAATCGGGAATTTTTAGTTCGGAATTTACTGCTCTGAAGTTTAAGTTCAGCTTCACTGCATCTGAGAATGTCATATCGCTGATAAGATTGTTTCCGGCGGCAATCTTGTTCATTTCACTCGGTTATGTACTTTCGTTTACTCATTTTCCGCCCACTGCAGTTTCGGGAAGACTAACATCGGTTCATATACCTGCGGCATTCGGAGTATCTATGTTGTTTGCTTTATCTTCCGGATTAATTATGGAAATACTGCAAACTCAAATACAAAAGACAATCCTGAAAAGCATATTGTGCTTTTACTTTTCCTTATTAATAGGATATGGATTGCTGATACAGTATGATTTTGTTAAAAGCTGGGATGTTCAGAAAAATTTCTGGACAGATATAATCAAATTATGTCCTGACATGAATGACAATACACTGATTATTTTGGAAAATGAAAAGAAAAAACTTCCTTCAACCGGTTACATACTTTCAAATTCCTGGGCTGATCCCGTCGTACTTCAGAGAATTTTCAGATTTCCCGCAAAGTGGAAAAATCCCCCAAGACTTTTTGTCCTGAATAAAGATTTTGAAAGCAGAACAACAGTAATAAATGATACTCTTAAATGGAAAGTTCCCGAATATACTTTTTTCTCAGAATATGAAACGCTGAAAGATTCCTCGCTCATAATGCTGAAGACAGATGACAGCGGTAACATCTATCGGATAAACGAACCGTTGATGAGATTTAAATGCAGAGATGTGATAATTAAGCCAGCGGGTATGAATGAATTGAATTTGATCGAAAAAAATAAACTTTATGATTTGTTAATTAAAAATTGATTTCGGATTTAAAGATTGAAAAATTTATTTCTTCACATTTACTGTAATCCGCGGTTATACATGCCCTTGATAATTCTTGTTTGGGGAGGATTTTATTTTTTTTACGGTCCGATAATTAATGTTGACGGAGGACTCGGATACGACGGTCACTATTACGGACATTATGCCAATAGATTTATATCAATGGTTTTTGGCGATAAAATAGACAGTTACAGAATTCAGAGAATCTTTCCTTCATTTATGGTCTATCTCGGGATGAATATTCTTAACATTAAGAATTCTTTTTATAATATCATAAAGTTTTTTCAGATTTATAATCTTGTTTTGCTTCAGATAAGCGCGCTGCTTTGGTTCGCTATTGCCGGACATTTCAAGCTGAAATTGAAGTATGTCTGGCTTGGATTCGTTTTCTGGTTTCTAAATTTCGGAGTAGCTGAACTTTCATTTTATTATCCCGTGCTTACGGATGCCACAGCTTTATGTTTAGGATTTTTTCTTTTATATGCTCATTTAAAAAACAAACTTCTTCTAAAAATCGTCATCACTTTTTGCGGGTCTTTTACCTGGGCGGGATTTTTAATTCTGGGAATTATACTGATTTTGTTCCCGGTAAGTTTTAAACCCGAACTGTCGGAATACGGAACGCAAAAGCAGTCTCTTAAAAAAAGATTCTTTGTGTTTCTGCTTCCATTGCCGTTTTTTATTGAAGGGATTTACCACTTCAGAAGATTCCTTAACAATGAGAGAATTCCTTACATTGAAACGGATTTAATTAATCAAACTCTTTATATCAGCGTTTTTCTCAATTTTTTGCTTATGGCATATTTCTTCAGCTTTTATCTGCCAGAAAATATGAGTTTAAAAGATTATCCGAGTCTCATTCGAAAAGTTTTTTCTTCGTTGAATTTCAAGAATATTTTAATCTGCATTGCACTTTTTATTACTGTAACAGGCATTCAGAGATATCTCGGCAACGAAGATTTGCCGACAGATAATTCTTTCTCAAAAATGTTTTACTTGATGTCGCTTTACGGCGCGACGAAGCCGCTGGTATATGTATTTTTATACATAAATTATTTCGGACCAATATTCATACTTTTCTTTCTGTATATGAAAAAATTTACCGGCGTATTGTATGAGCTTGGCTTTGGAGTGTATTTGTTTTTTATAATTCCGTTTTTGACAATCTTTGCAACTGAATCAAGAATGAATCTGTACTTTCTTCCGTTTTTCTTGTTACCGGCAATATTAATGTTATCCAAAGCTGATATTACAGGTAAGATTTGTCTGATACTGACTTTTATAGCATTCTTATTCTCGAAGATTTACATACCCATGTTCAATATGCCTGACTCCGTTCCGAATAAATTGACTTTTCATAATCAGATTTTATATATAAACTTCTTTACCATATCTAACAGATCTTATTTGTTTTTATTAATTGTAATAACAGTTATAACCTTGTTGCTTTTATATGCTTTCAAAAAGTCAGGTAAATCTATTTCCGAAAATTTTTCTAAACCATTTTGAATCAAAGCTGGTCGTTTGTAATTTTTGGTTATAATGAAAGCAAAACTTTGCCCAAAGTATTAAACGACATAATTGAATTTTGCTTAAAGAAAAATATTATCGATAGGGAATTGATCATAGTGGATGACGGAAGTACAGACGATACTCGCAAAATTGCAGAAAGTTTTATATTCGGAAATAAAGATGTGATTTACTTAAAGCATGAAACTAATCTCGGCATAGGTCCGGCATTGATAAAAGGTTATTTAAATGCCTCAAAGGAAAATGTAATTGCAGTTCCTGCCGATGCCCAGTTTGATATTTTTGAACTCGCAGACAGCATTAATTTTCCCGAAAAATCTTATTTGTCTTTTTACCGCTTACAGAGAAAAAGTTATACTTCATTTAGAAATTTAATATCTGATATCAACGGTTTTATTAACAGAAAATTTCTTTATCTGAATGTAAGGGATGTAAATTGGGTAAAAGCTTACAAGTCAGTTGATCTGAAATCATTGGATTTAAAAATAAAAAGCTCTCTTGTCTGCAGCGAGATCTGCGCCAAACTAAATCTGAAAGGATTTTCTGCGAAAGAAATTGTCTCCGTTTACCATGAAAGAACTGCAGGTATTTCCAAAGGTGCATCCTTCAAGACTCTATATTCTGCAGTCAAAGACATTGTCGGACTGATTAATGTAATTAGAGAATATAAAAATAAAATACAGGCATCTTGAAGAAAATATTATTATTTGTTTACGATAAACCTGTCATTTTCATGCCAATTATTATTTTATGCTGGGGATTATTTTATATTTTATTCTTACCCGTAATAAACATGGATGCAGGTCTCGGATATGACGGTCATTATTACGGTCATATTGCAAGAAGATTTTTTTCTATGGTGTTCGGAAATCAGGTCGATGCATACAGGATACAAAGAATAGTTCCTCCGTTCGTTGTGTATGTCTTTATGAATTTATTCGGGATTTCAAGTTCACTTCCCAAAATTGTATTATCATTTCAGATATACAACATGATATTGCTTCAGCTCGGCGCAGTTGTCTGGTGCAGAATTTCGGGAGTTTATAATTTCAAACTAAAATATATCTGGCTCGGCTTTGTATTCTGGTTTCTGAATTTCGGCGTTGCAGAAATGGCATTTTATTATCCTGTGCTGACGGATATCAGCGCTTTATTCGTAGGTTTTTTTCTTTTATATGCGCATTTAAAAAATAATCTTCTGCTTAAAATCATTCTGACATTCTTAGGAGCTTTTACCTGGCCTATGTTTTTAATTTTTGGAATATTGCTGTTAATTTTTCCGGTTACATTAAAGCCCAAACTAAATGATTTGATGTCCGAAGAGAAAAAAAAATATGACAGGTATTATTTGTTCGTTCTTCCTCTTCCATTTCTCTGCTTTGGTATATACAAAATTGCGGATTACTATTTAACTAATGCGTCATTAGAACTGGATACAGAAATAATTTATCCAACAATCATTATAGGACTTGTACTGAATTATTTTCTAAGCGTTTATTTTTTTAAATATTATCTGCCGGTAAATTTTTCATTGAGGCAAATTTTAAAATTCTTTAAAAATACAATTCTCCATGCAAAAACTTCCGGTATAGTTATTTCAGTCGTTATTTTTCTCATTGTGAAATTAATTCAAAATTATCTTAGCAACGATAATCCCGTTAGCGGTTCCTATCTTTTGCTGTTTCACTACATTTCGCTATACGGCGCCACAAAACCACTTGTTTACTTGGTTACATATATAATTTATTTTGGTCCGATGTTTATCGTCTTTTTTATGTATTTAAAATACGTAGCTAAGTATATTCCGGAAATGGGGACGGGTATTTATTTATTTTTTATAATTCCTGTACTGACCATTTTTGCAACAGAGGCAAGACTAAATATATTCTATCTGCCTTTCTTTTTGATACCCGTACTCTTGTTTCTGAAGGATCTTAAAGTCGGTAAAAATAACATTTTATTGTTTACTTTAATTTCGTTTTTGCTTTCAAGAGTTTATCTGCCTATGCATAACGTTCCTGATCGAATTACAGGAAAAATGACTTTTAATAATCAACTGTTGTTTATGAATTTTCATACGATTTCCATAAATTCATATTTGGTGTTGGCAGTTGTAATAATCTTATTCTCATTGGCGGTTTATTTATCATTGAGAAAATCAAAAAACTATACATTGCTCAAACTTCAGAATAATTAAATTGTACAAATAGAAAATTGAACAGATCTTTTACAAATACATTGAGAACTTTTATGGATAATTATCTTCCGGGATTTTTGAGAAACAACAGATTTTTACTTTATCCGGTGTTTTATTATTGGTATAAAGGAAAGAATGTCGGATATTACATGAACTTCAAATCCATTGCAAAGAATATTTCGGAAAAAGAATTTGCGGATGCTTACAGAAATCTTGACTGTGTTGCAAACGACAGGGAAACGGATCTTAACACCGGTTGTAAAGATTTTATGATGGAAAATATTGATAAAGAAGCTGTATCAATCTTAGATGTGGGCTGCGGAAGAGGGTACTGGCTGAACATTGTATCCGAAAAAACACAGCTTGAAATCACCGGCTGCGATCTGTATGATTCCGTAAAATTAAAAAGAGGAAATTATGTAAAAGGAAATATCGAAAATCTGCCTTTTGAAGATAAGTCATTTGACATAGTAACTTCTCATCATACTATTGAGCATGTTTTGAATCCCGAAAAAGCGGTAAGCGAATTAAAAAGAGTTGCAAAAAAACAATTGATGATTGTAACTCCTTGTCAGAAATATTTTAAATATACATTTGATCTGCATCTGAATTTTTTCCCGGACAAAGAATCTTTAGTTTCTCTTGTAAACATGCAGGATTATATCTGCAAGAATATATCAGGAGATTGGGTTTTTATTGGAAAAAAATAATTGGTTTTTTATATCACCGAAATGTAACATCTGAATATCTTCAATATATAAAGTCGCGGTAAACGTTCTTAAATTGTCTTGAATAAATTAAACATATTCTAATTCGTATATTATCATCTAATCACAGCAGTTAAGGATATTCTTTTATTTCAAATTATAATTTATCAGGTACACGTTAAATTTTATTTCAATACAGATCAGGTAAACTTAATTTTTCTCATAGCAAACAAAGTCATTTTTAGAAGCAGCAAACCATGTTTGAAACGAGAAATGTTGGTTTTGCCGTAAACTCTTGCTTTATATCTTATAGGAACTTCCGCAAATTTCAGATTCATTTTTGCCGCTCCAAATATTAAATCAAAGTCACCGAACGGATCGAAATCCCCGAAATATTTCTTCTCCGTTTTCAGTTTTAAATAATTTTTTTTTGAGATGACTTTCGTACCGCATAAGGTATCTTTTATTCTCTGATTTAATATCCATGTGAACATTATGGAAAAAAATTTATTCCCGAGCATGTTAAGCGTTCTCATTGCATCTTTTTCAAGCGGATATACAAGCCGTGAACCATTGATAAATTCCGCTCTGCCTTCGGAAATGATATCATAAAATTTTATAAGATCCTCAGGAGGGGCAGTCATGTCTGCATCAAGTATCATGAAAATATCGTTAACTGCTTTGTCAAAACCTTTTCTAACTGCGTCTGCCTTACCCGTACCTTCCTGTCTGAAATAACTTAATCTTAATTTACCAGAATAATTTTTGCAGATCTTTTCTATTTCTTCATAAGTATCGTCTGTTGAATTTCCCTCGACAAATATTACTTCCGTATTTTCTCCCATTTGAGGAATTCTTCTGACTATGCTTTCGATATTTCCTTTTTCGTTTCTAGCAGGGACGATCACGCTTACCGTATTTGCTTTTTGTGTCTCGATAGTACTTCGTGCGATTATAAATTTACTTAAGCAAAAAAGATTTACAATGGGAAGATTTGCAATGAATTTGTTTAATATTAAAGAAAGCAAAGGTATGTAAACGGGAAAGAGCTGCTTCCTCCCGGATTTGATCACGTCAAATCCGCTCAATGACAACAAATTTTTTATGTCTTCCATGTCGAGCCAGTTGTTTCTTACCTGAGGCATTTTTAGTCTCAAAAATTCTGCAAGATTAAGCAAGGGCATCCAGAGAAAGTTTATGTATGTTATGATTATTCTGGTATTATCTTTGCACAATTTGTGTAGCTGTTCAAATGCTTTCTGCACGTCGTCAAAATATCCTACCGTATCTGAAATAATAATGTAATCAAATTTTTCATCGATGCTAATTTCTTCAGCATCCATTAAGTAAAATTTTATTTGGGGATTTTCGCGCTCTGCTTGCTTTATCATTTCAGGCGAGATGTCAATACCAGCGGCTCTCGAAGATTTTAGCTTTGAAAGGAGGTAACCCGTTCCGCAGCCGATTTCTATTATGCTGCTGTCTTCATTAATGTTGAGATTAAGAAAGTTTATCAGATTTTCATAATAATACCTGTTTCTCCGAATCCACTTATTCCTTTCAGAAGCTATTTCATTCATTCTTCTGATAATATTTTCCTTGAAAGTATTCACGGATGATTTCAGAATATCTTTATAGAAATTGTAATTCCCGTTTGGCTTTAAATTTGTAAACTGTTGAAAATTTTCTTTTACTTCAGCTTTATAGTCTTTCTTAATAAATGAGACGACAATTATTTTTTATTATAATCTGCAATAATTTTCTCGATAACCCTAAGCTTATCAACCGAATCTCTATTGCTTTTTGCTTCGACAATAATTCTGATAATCGGCTCTGTATTGGATTTTCTTAGATGTATCCAGTAATTTTTAAAATCGGCTTTTAATCCGTCATCAGTTCTAATTTTAATAAGACTCTTATCTTTTGAAATTTGTTTCTTCACTTCATTCAGTACTGAATCCGGAGTTTCTTTTAACACAATTTTAGATTTTAGAATGTAATATTCGGGCAATGTTTTTTTGTAATCGCTTAACTTTCCATTGAAATCCGATAATTCATTAAGCATTAGCGCTATACCTATAGCCGAATCCCGTCCATAATGAAGTTCAGGATAAATCACTCCGCCGCTGCCTTCACCGCCGATGACTGATTTTCTTTTCTGCATTTCTTTTACCACGTTAATCTCACCTACTGGTGATCTGTAAACTTCGGCTTTGTTTTTTTTTGCAATGTCATCAACGCTTCGTGTGGTTGATAAATTTACCGTAACACTTTTGTTTTTTTTGCGGTGATAATTTTTTAAAACAAAATTTGAAACTGCCGTAATAGTGTTTTCTTCTCCAAAAGGTTCTCCTGTATCGGTAATTAACACCAATCTGTCAGCGTCGGGATCAACCGAAATTCCGAAATCAGCTTTGTTCTCTTTTACTGCATCCGAAAGAGATTTTAGATTTTCCGGAACTGGTTCGGGCAGGTGAGGGAAAATACCGCTGCCGTTACAATGTAATTCGATAACTTTGCAGCCTAGTTTTTTCAAAAGCAGGGGAACAATTACCGAGCCGGATGAATTTACTGCATCAACTACTGCCTTAAATTTTCTTTTTCTTATTTTGGCAATGTTGAGAATTTTTAGTCTTAATACTTTTTCAATGTGTCTGTCTATCCAGGTGAAATCATACCGGAGACTTCCAAATCTGCTTTCTCCCGCATATTGAAAATTTCCATTCTCGGCAATTCTTAAAAATTTTTTAACCTGACTTTCATCGAGAAATGTTCCGTCTGCGTTTAAAAATTTAAGTCCGTTCCATTCCTGTGGATTGTGTGATGCCGTTACGGAAATTCCTCCTGTGCATTTCATATCTTCAGTTGCTGTCTGAACAGTCGGAGTAGGTACTGCTCCGAGATAAATTACATCGACTCCGGACATAAGCAAATTGTTAATAACGATATCGGATATAATGTCGCCATGCATCCTTCCATCTCTGCCTAAAGCAATTTTGATTCTCTTTTTCCTGCTGATAATTTTTAGGTATGCTGCAAATGCCGAAGAAAACTTAATCAGATTCTGTGGCGTAAGTGAGTCTCCGTAAATTCCCCTGATTCCTGATACCGAAGCTATTATGTCTGTCAATTTATCTGCCGTTTATTTATCTGATGAAGATTCTTTTTCAAGATTTAAAAGCTGTTCTGCTGTGTTAATGCCGCTGATTTCAGTGATGCTGTCCGCCCTGAATGCGCCGATTTTATTTCCCGATTTTCCGAATATCCTGAATACATCGGTGAGATAATATTCTCCCTGCGCGTTGTCTGTTTTTAGATTCTTTAATGCTTCAAAAAGTAATCCGCTTTTTATTACATAAATTCCTGAATTTATCTCTGTGCATTTTTTTTCAGCTTCATTGCAGTCCTTTTCTTCTCGAATGTCATAAAAATTTCCATCGCTGTCTCTCAACACTCTGCCATAACCAAAAGGATTTTCCGCAATTGCTGAAATTAATGAAGCTTCGTTCTTGTTTTCAAAATGAAAATTCAGAAATGAATTTATGGTCTCCGCTTTTAACATTGGTACGTCTCCGGATAAGATTAATATATCACCATCAAAGTTTTTTAAAAATTCTTCCGCCATCAGCACGGCATGACCGGTTCCGAGCTGTTCGTCCTGACTGGCAAACTTGATTTTTGCGGATTCATTTTCAAAAGCTTTTTTTATATAATCAATTACAGATTCTTTCTGATGTCCTACAATAAGAATAACCTGCAGAGAATTAACTTTGAGCGAAAGTTCCGTAACATAATGTATCAGCGGAATGCCGTGAAGTTCATACATTACTTTTGATTTATCCGGATTGTTCATCCTTTTGCCTTTACCGGCAGCCATTATTACCGATGTAATCTTTCCTGTCATTCTGAATTATCAGATTACTTTTAGAATATTTATTGAAATGAAAATTATTGTTTTATGAATACAATGTTGTCAATTAACCTTGTGCTTCCAACTTTTGCAGCAAGTGATATCAGTACTTCGCCTTTATAATTCTTCAAGTCTGAGATATTGTCGAGTCTATCATTATCGGTTATTTCATAATACTGAAGTTCGATATCGGGATGCTTCTGTTTCAGCAAAACCGAAATTTCTACTTTTATAGCTTCTGTATCTTCAAAATTATTTTCTAACACCCGCTTCCTGCCTTCATTAAGCAGAAAATACAAAATAGATGCATTGGATTTTTGCTCTGGAGTCAGATAAGAATTTCTTGAACTCATTGCAAGACCGTTTTCTTCGCGAACTGTTTCGCAGATATTAATGATTACATCAGCATTAAGATCCGATACCATTTTTTTTAATACAGCATTCTGCTGAGCATCTTTTTGTCCTAAATAAATGTTGTGCGGTTTGACAGCATTGATTAATTTTAAAACCACAGTAGCAACTCCTGTAAAATGTCCCGGTCTGAATTTACCTTCAAGTCTGCCGGTAATTTCTTTTACAGTAACCTCAGTCAGAGATTTATTGTACATCTCATAAATTTCAGGATTGAAAATGTAATCAACTCCGGCTTCCTTGCAGATATCATAATCTTTTTTGAAATCACGAGGATATTTATCGAAGTCTTCATTCACCCCAAACTGCATCGGATTAACAAAAATACTTACAACCGTAATATCATTATTCTCTTTTGCTTTTTTGATAAGTGAGACGTGTCCTTTATGAAGAAATCCCATGGTTGGAACAAGCGCTGTTTTTTTTCCAGTACATCGATAATAATCTGAAATGTCCTGCATGGCGGAGATTTCTTTTATTACCTTCATTAACCAGAAATTAATTTAAGCAGCTGTGTCAGTTTCTCCTTTAAATCTTTTCTGCTGACTATGAAATCAATAAAGCCATGTTCAAGAAGAAACTCAGACTTCTGAAAACCATCAGGTAGATCTTTTCCCGTTGCCTGCTTTACGACCCGAGGTCCGGCAAATGCTATAAGAGCTTTCGGCTCGGCAATGTTTATGTCTCCAAGCATTGAAAATGATGCAGTCGCTCCGCCCGTAGTCGGATTTGTAAGAATTGATATGTATGGAATTTTTTCTTCATCGAGTTTTGCAAGCTTTGAGCTTGTCTTTGCAAGCTGCATAAGTGAAACAGCTCCTTCCATCATGCGTGCGCCGCCGCTCGATGAAATAATTATCAACGGATTTTTTGTCTTTATGGCTTTGTCAATTGCTCTGCTGATTTTCTCTCCGACTACGCTTCCCATGCTTCCTCCTATAAATCCAAAATCCATACAGCCGATAACCACATCTATACCGTTTATTTTTCCCGTGCCTGTTCTGATGGCATCATTAAGCTCAGTGCTTTTGATTGATTCTTCTACTCTTTTCTTGTATGGTTTTGTATCGGTGAATTCAAGAGGATCAACAGAACGAAGCTTTTTATCGATTTCTTTGAATGATCCTTCGTCAAGTATTATGCCAAAATACTCTTGACTGCCGATCCTGAAATGATGACCGCAATTTATACAACTGTATAAATTTGACTCCCATTGTACCTTATGAATCATTTCTCCGCATTCTGAACATTTTATCCAGTTACCATCTGAATTTTCTTTCTTGGGAGCAGTTGTCGATATGTTTTCTTTGGAACGTTTAAACCACGCCATTGTCAATTATTATTTGTCAAAATAAACAACTATAACCCCAAAATAAAATCAATTTTTCGGAACAAACTCCTTCATATAAAAAGGAACAGATTCGGTAAAGTCAGAGTATCTATTTTCAGAAATGTTTTTTAATGTAAGCTCAAGAAGCGAATTAATGTTAGATTTTCCTGATACATCAATAATTTTATCAGATATAGTTTGAGGCAAATCCACATTGATCTTTTCATTTATTGCAAAAACAGTGTCATCACCGGTTTTAATATCTGTCAGCTTTGAGATTTTATAATCTGACAATCTTTTTAGTTCATTACCTGTTTTTCTGAATTCCGAATAATAAAACTCAAGTGTTTTGGAATTGGAAAATGTGAGAGGTATAATCTTCTTATCAGTGTCGGCTTTATTTGCAATTATGTCCAGTGAAATAATTTCTGTCAGCAGGCATCCTGTAGAAAAACAAATTCCCTTTGCAATTGCAGAGCTTACTCTCAATCCTGTAAATGAACCCGGTCCGTTGGATAAGCCAATAATGCCAATGCTGTTAAATGAATGATCTTTTGAAGAAAAAAAATTTTTTAAACTAAATATCAATTTATCTGTAATTCCCGAATTGTCAATCGCTTCTACATGAAGATTTTCATGATCGTCAAAAAATCCGAATTCGATTTTCCGAGAGGAACAATCTAAGAGCAGGATTCCCAAGTTATTTAAATTTAATTATTCTTTCGTTTTCCTTTTGACCGTGTTCAAAATAAATCTTTTGCAGATTCCCTTGTAAATATTCGTCTGCGAGTTCTGCCCACTCAATAAGACAAATGCCGTTTTGATCCGTATAATTTTCAAATCCTATGCTGTAAAGATCGGACATGTTTTTCAGTCTGTAAAAATCAAAATGAAAAATTTTTATTGCTGAATTATCAGAGTCTGAAATTCCCGAGTATTCGTTTACTATAATAAACGTGGGACTGTTGACGGCTTCTTTGACTTTAAAGAAATCGCAAATACCCTTAATGAACTGAGTCTTGCCGGTTCCAAGATCTCCGAAAAATCCGGTAACTGAATTTCTCCGGAGATCTTCCGCAAATTTCTTTCCGGCTTGGAATGTATCCTCTGGCGATGCGGAGATAATGGTTTCCCTGCAGATCAAGCCTTGGATTCAAGAGTTATTACGGGAAGTATCATTTCGTCAATCGAAATGCCGCCGTGCTGAAACGTATCATTGTACTGATTTAAATACTTGTGATAATCCGTCGGATATACGAAATAAAAATCTTCCTTGGCAATGATGTAATTCACCATGCCATTTCTTTTTGGAAGCTTGTATTCAAGAGGATTTCTGACAAATATTGCATTCCTCGCATCTGCTTTTACATTTCTTCCGCATTTGTATCTGAGATTCGTGGATGTTTCCTTGTCACCGAGAGCTTTTACCCCGTGAAGACATCTGATACTTCCATGATCCGTTGTGATGATAATTTTTACGTCTTTCCTTGTCGAAAGCTGTCTCAGCATTCCAAAAAAAGACGAGTGCTCAAACCAGGATTCCGTCAAAGAACGATAAGCAGATTCATCCGGAGCTATTTCTTTAAGTATAGCATTGTCACTTCGAGAATGTGCAATCATGTCAACAAAGTTAATCACAATTGCATTTAACTGATTCTGACAATAGGACATTATTTTGCTTTCAATGCCTCTGCCAAAGTTTGAATCCATGATCTTTGTGTACTTTACTTCGTTTTTCAGCTTAATCCTTCTTCGTTCAAGAAGTTTTACGAGAAACTCCCTTTCGTAATTATTCTTGCTGTTTTCATCATCATCATTTTTCTTCCAAAGCTCAGGATAATGAAGTTCAATTTCCGATGGAAACAATCCCGAAAATATCGCATTCCTGCTGTATGGAGTAGCCGTTGGCAAAATAGAATAATGATAATCTTTTGAGATCCTGAAAAAATCATATAGATACTTTTCCATTACCATCCATTGATCCATCCTCATGCAGTCAATTACAAAAAGAAAAACCGAAACGTTTTCTTTAAGCTCCGGGATGACAAACTTATCAACTATTTCAGTCGAAAGCAAGGGTCTGTCCGCAGCTGAGCTGACCCATTTGAGATAATTTTTTTCAACAAATTTTGAAAACTCAATGTTGCAGTCTCTTTTCTGATCAAGTATCGTCTGTTTAAGTCCGAGTTCGGGATGCTCATCAAGCTCAATTTCCCAACCGGTCATTTTCAAATGTATGTCAATCCATTCCTTCCAGTCTGGACTTTCCATCATTTGCATCGAAATTTTATTAAACTCCTGAATGTAATCTTTGGACACCTGACTTCCTTTGAGCCGCTTAGAATCAAGCATCTTTTTGCAAACAAGAAGAAGCTGCTTTGGATTTACTGGTTTGATAAGATAATCGGAAATTTTATTCCCGATGGCATCTTCCATAAGAGATTCGGTTTCATTTTTGGTTACCATCACAACGGGAAGGCTCGGCTTTATGTCTTTTATTTCAAGCAATGTCTGAAGACCGCCGATTCCCGTCATCATTTCATCCAGAAAAACGAGATCAAAATCGTTTTCTTTTATCAGACTGATGCCGTCTTCGCCGTTTGTCGCTTCCTTAACATTATATCCTTTTTGTTTGAGAAACATAATGTTTGATTTGAGAGATTCTATCTCATCATCCACCCAAAGAATATTGTTTTTTTCCTTTGATAATGTTTCGGCAGTTTGTGTTGTCATTACTAATCCTTTCTTTGTTTGTTAATTTAAAAGAAAGTATAATTGATTCAATGGTTTCGTTTGTTTTTTTAAAATTCAATTTAAACTTAACTATAAATCCCTTTTATAAAAAGTCATTCAATGCAATCAAGCAAAACTACGTTTTCCACATGATAAGTATGAGGGAACATATCAACAGGCTGCAACCGCGATATTTTGTAATTTCCTTTACTGCAAATTATTTGTAGATCTCTTGCCTGTGTATGCGGATTACAACTTACATACACAATTTTTTCAAATTTAGTTTCAGATATCTTTTCGCTTACTTCCGGATGAAGTCCTGATCTCGGAGGATCAAGCACAAGTTTATTGAATCCTTCATGATTTTCCGGGTTTTCAAGATATTTTTTTATATCTGAACAAATAAACTCCGCATTTTTTACATTGTTAAACTTTGCATTCTTAATCGCGTCAGAAATTGATTCTTCAGATAATTCTACTCCTTTAACGAAACCTGCTTTACCAGACAGCAAAAGTGTAATTGCTCCGGTGCCGCAATATAAATCCAGCGCTTTATCGCTTTCCCGAAAATCCCCGGTTTCAATGACAATATCAAAAAGTTTCTCCGCCTGCAATGTGTTTGTCTGAAAAAAAGATTGCGGTGAAATTAAGAATTTATATTCCCTGCCTGTTCTGCTTCGTATGATTTCGGTTACATAACCTTTTCCAAATAAAACATATTCTTTTTCTCCGGCAGCTACGCGTGAAAGTTTTGCTGATGTTGAATTTATCAAATCCGTTATCTGTGGAAACTTATGCGTAACGGCTTTAGTGTATTCTTTAATAAGCGGCTCGTTATAATCGTATGTGATAAGATTTACCAATAACTCATTAGTTGCCGATGTTTTTCTGAAAATTAAAAATCTGAGAAACCCCGATTGCTTAAAAGATGAATAAGCGGTTACTTTTCTTTCTTTAAAAAATGCTCTGGTAAAATTTAAAATTTCACTTGTGATTTCAGACTGAAGATGGCACTCTTTTAAATCAACTATTTTTGAATGAAACTTGGGAACATGCAGCCCGAGCGCAAAATTATCTTCATCTTTAACTTCGGTAACAGACTCTTTCCATTCATCATCCGAAAAAGAAAATTCCATTTTGTTTCTGTAATAATATATATTGTCAGATTTAACTGCATCCGGAATAAAAATATTTTTAAACCCTCCAATCCTTTCCATTGCATCTTTTACAACATCTGATTTATAACGAATCTGTCTGCCGTAATCTAAATTCTGCATTTTGCATCCACCGCAAATCCCGAAATGAATGCACCTGGGATTGACTCTGTCCTGAGATGGTGATTCGATCTTTACAAGCGCCGCTTCGGCATAATTGGATTTTTTTCTTTTAATTTTCAATAGAGCTTTATCACCCGGAACCGTATTCTCCGAAAAAATCACAAAACCATCCGGTAATCTTGAAACTCCTTTGCCTTCGGAATTCAAATCTGAAATATCGGCAGTAATTTCGTCGCCTTTTTTAATCACTGATAATGTTATTTAAATAAAAACTCATATTAATTATTATATCCAAATTAAAAATCGTTATCAATGAGTAAATCAAAAGACAAAGCGGGTATTTTAAGAAATGCTAGAAAAGTTGTATCGATAGAAAAAGACGGAATAACCGGACTTCAAAAAAGATTTTACAACAAAGATTTTTCTGATAATTTTTCGGAAGCAGTAGAAACTATATATAAATGCCGCGGAAAAGTGGTTGTAACGGGAATAGGAAAATCAGGTATAATCGCGCAGAAGATTGTTGCAACTTTTAACTCCACTGGGACATATTCCATCTTTCTGCATTCGGGCGACAGCGTCCACGGAGATCTCGGAATATTAAGAAAGGATGATGTAGTGCTGATCATTTCAAAAAGCGGTGATAGTTCCGAGATAAAACAGCTTATTCCGAATTTCAAGCATCTTAATTTAAAAATAATTTCAATTTTAGGCGATTCGGATTCTGAACTTGCTTCATTATCTGATGTTATTCTTGATGCATCGGTTAAAGAAGAAGCCTGTCCGCATAATCTTGCTCCGACTTCATCCACAACTGCTGCACTCGTTCTCGGTGATGCGCTTGCAATATCGCTTCTTCAAATGAGGGAGTTTACTTCAGAAAATTTTGCATTCGTGCATCCGGGCGGCAGTCTCGGCAAGAGACTTTTGCTTAAAGTTGAAGATATAATGACAAAAGAGGACGATATTCCTATAGTCAAAGTTAACTCGAATTTAAAAGATATAATTTATATGATATCGTCAAAGCGGCTCGGCTGTACATGCGTTACCGAAAAATCCAAAATTAAAGGAATCATAACAGACGGAGATTTAAGAAGACTGCTTGAAAAGGATCTCGAAGGTTTGAAAAACATTAAAGCAAAAGATATTATGAATCCAAATCCAAAAGTCATTTCCAAAAACCTGCTGGCTTATTCTGCGCTTGAAATTATGGAAAAGAATAAAATTACTCAGTTGATTGTGGGAAATAAAAATAATAAGCCCGAAGGCATCATTCACATGCATCGTCTGATTGAAGAAGGATTGTAATTTATGAATTGCATAAAATATTTATTTGCATTGATATTATTTATACAGTTAATTTCCTGCGAAGAAAAATTTACTCCGTCGCAGACCTACTTTAACTCCGACAGCTCGCCTGTTCAGGAAAGCTGGAATTCCACCGTAGTGTTTTCGGATTCGGGAAACGTAAAAGCCGTTCTGACAGCTGGTCATATATCCGTTTACAAAAAAAAAATGGTAACTGTTATTGATAGCAATGCAAAAGTTGAATTTTTCAAAAACGGTGTCCTTGTGTCCACGCTTACCGGGAAGTCGGGTATTGTTGACGATAAAACAAAAGACATAGAAATTTTTGACAGTGTTTATGTAATAAATAACGAGGGAAGCGAATTAAAAACTCAAAAACTAAAGTGGACAAACTCTACTCAGAAAGTTTCTTCTGATGTGTTTGTAAAAATTAAAACTAAAGATGAATCTGTCGAAGGCATTGGGTTTGAATCAGATCAGAATCTCAAAAATTATAGAATATTTGATGTCAGCGGAATGTTTGATAAATAAAACCAACGGTGGAATGAAAAACATTTTCTTTAAATATTTCAAGCAACTTCTTTCATTGATTTTATTCCTTTCTGTAATTTCGGATTTAAGCTTTTCGCAGGAGAAAGTCGAACTTAAATTTGCAAAAGAACTTTCCGGTAAAGTAATTGATGGACAGGAAGTCAGAGAAGCTAACGGCAGTGTGGAGTTTGTTCAGGGAAATGTTAAAGTTTACTGCAATTCAGCTACGCAGTTTATTACCGCAAACAGAATAGAATTAAGAGGGAATGTAAAAATATATCAGGATACGCTTTCGCTGTTTACCGAAAATGCAAATTATTTTGGAAATGATAAAAAAGCAATATGTGAAGGCGGCGTTACTCTAAAAGACCCAAACGCCACGTTAAGAGCTGATAACGGTGTTTATTTATTTTCCGATTCAAAGGCATTGTTTAAAGGAAACGTAATAATTATTAATCCGGATTACAAAATTACTGCAGATGAAATCACATATTTCAGAAACAATGAAGATTCCTTTGCAAAAGGAAACGTAATCATAACAACAGATTCGGCAGTTATTACCGCCGATAACATAGATTTTTTTAAACGTCAGGGAAAAACATTTGCGTACGGAAAAGTCAAAATCGAAAGTGATTCCACAATTATTCATTCAGATACGGCTACAAATTTTACAGGTGAAAAACTTTCCGTCGCTTCGGGAAATGTAAAAATCATCAGTCAGAATAACAATGCTGTCATTACGGGAAAATTTCTGGAAAATTTTGAAAAAGAAAATTTTACCATTGTTAAAGGAAATGCAAGATTTACTCAAATAGAAAATAATAAAGATACTATCAGAATTTACAGCGATACCATGAAAGCATACAGAAGTAAACCGGAATATTATGTGGCAATTTCAAATACAGAGATTTTAAGAAATAATTTTCTTTCAAAATGCGGAACGGGAATTTATTTTAGAGACAGCAGCAAGGTTTCACTTTCTGGGAATCCGGTGGTCTGGCAGGATGCTATCCAAATGACTGGTGATTCGATTTATGCGGATTTCCCCGGCAAAAAGCTTCAGACAATTTTTGTTAAGAAAATCGAACGCTTTCCTGATTCAAAATTATCATTTGTGATTTCGGGAATCAGCGACAGTATCAATCAATCCGGAGACACAAGATATGACCAGATAAGCGGCAATGATGTAACTTTATATTTTAAAAATGAAAAAATAAATTTGATAGAAGTTAACCGGAATTCAAGAAGCTTTTATTTTTTATTTGACAAAGGCAGACCAGACGGTATTAATAAATCAGAAGGGGATAAAATAAAAATATTTTTCGGAGAAGATGATAAAGTCAGCAGGATTAAAGTTGACAATAAACCAAAGGGCGAATACATCCCGGAAAATCTTCTTAATACTACACCACTTACACTGCCGGGTTTTAATTTGAGAAATGATAAACCGGTAATTAAAGAATGAAGATTAAACATAAATTCAGATTTACATAAATGAACTAATAAAAAAAATTATGAGCACAGGATTAAATAATAATTTTCTTCATAGCAGTATAATGGAGTTCAAATCATTAAAATCTCTCGGCGACAAAACATTTTCTCAAATTAAGGATGAAGATTTTTTTAAATCACCCGATACTGAATCAAACAGCATTGCCGTTATCGTCAGACATTTGAGCGGAAACATGATCTCCAGATGGACAGATTTTCTAACTACTGACGGCGAAAAGCCAAACAGAAACAGAGATGAGGAATTTGAAAAATTATTTTATACTGATAAAGATGATATTGTATCTAGATGGGAAAATGGCTGGAAGTGCCTTTTTGAAGCCCTCGACTCGCTTAATGAATCCGACCTTTTGAAAACAGTTTATATCAGAAATCAGAAACATACCGTAACCGAAGCTATCAACAGACAGCTTGCACATTATGCGTATCACGTAGGACAGATAGTCTATCTGGGTAAGCATTTTTTATCAGCTAACTGGAAAAGCCTCTCAATTCCGAAAGGTAAATCAGATGATTATAATAAAAAGCTGATGGGAAAATAAAATTTAAGCATAACCTCGACAGCTTGTATTAAAATAAATTTGATAAAAAATCATATCCAAATTTTTATCTTACCTGAATTAATCAGTTTTTAATTTCAGTCACAGTATTTTTATTCTCATGGATTTGATAATGTAAAATATTATTTGACATGAAAATGAAATTTTTAATTAACTTGTTAAGTGTTATTCTGTGTCTGACTGCAAGTTCGGATATTCATTCCTCCCAAAATAACCAGTGTTTTGCTTTAGCTGATTCGGTTTTCGGTATTAAGCGAGTGATCGTAGCCGCGGAGAGTCTGATGCAATGTGAAATACTGAAAGTCGAGAAAAAATTTGCAAAAGAAATCCCGGTTTGGAAAATCATTGCAGCGACAAATGACGGAGGTACTATTGCCATTGAATATACTTTCACTGAAATTGAACTGATACAGATAACCGCAGAAGGAGGATTGTTTGATTATGATATACTGCCAATGAAAGAATCTGTCACTTTTAAAACAGCGAAAAATATTGCTGAAAATCACTCGGGGTTGAAAACTATGAAATGGAGTTTCAAAAAGGTAAAACAAAACTGGGAATACAATTTCTGGGTTTATACAAAATCAGGAAAGGCGCAGCTCAGAGTTGATGCTGTATCGGGTGAACTGATACTTAAAAAATCGAAGAAGTAAATTATTTTATTTTTTTGTACAATATCCGAATCTGCTCAGATTATCAAAATTTAATTTTGGACTATAGTTAAACTCGAATGTTAATCACTAAAGAGATGGAATAAATAAATTTTTGAATTATTGTAAATAGCCCAAAGCTCTGCGTAATCTGCGTGAGACTTCTGCGGAATCTGCGTGAGAGCTTCTGCGTAATCTGCGTGAGAGCTTCTGCGGAATCTGCGAGAGACTCTGCGTAATCTGCGTGAGACTTCTGCGTAATCAATCAGCAAGAGACTCTGCGGAATCTGCGTGAGAACATCAGCGGAATCTGCGAGAGAGCTTCTGCGGAATCTGTGTGAGACTTCTGCGTAATCTGCGTGAGAACTTCTGCGGAATCTGCGAGAGACTTCTGCGGAATCTGCGTGAGAACACATCGCAGTCCGCGAGAGACTTCTGCGTAATCTGCGTGAGAACATCAGCTCAATCTGCGCGAACTTCTGTGCAATCTGCGTGAGACTCTGCGGAATCTGCGAGAGACTCTGCGGAATCTGCGTGAAACTTCTGCGTTATCTGCGTGAGACTCTGCGTAATCTGCGAGAGCTTCTGCGGAATCTGCGAGAGCTTCCGCGCAATCTGCGTGAGAACACATCGCAGTCCGCGAGAGACTTCTGCGTAATCTGCGTGAGAACACATCGCAGTCCGCGAGAGACTTCTGCGTAATCTGCGAGAGACTTCTGCGTAATCTGTGTGAGAACATCAGCGCAATCTGCGAGAAAACTTCTGCGTAATCTGCGTGAGACTTCTGCGGAATCAATCAGCAAGAGACTCTGCGGAATCTGCGTGAGAACATCAGCGGAATCTGCGTGAGACTTCTGCGTAATCTGCGTGAGAACTTCTGCGGAATCTGCGAGAGACTTCTGCGGAATCTGCGTGAGACTTCTGCGTAATCTGCGTGAGAACTTCTGCGGAATCTGCGAGAGACTTCTGCGGAATCTGCGTGAGAACACATCGCAGTCCGCGAGAGACTTCTGCGTAATCTGCGAGAGACTTCTGCGGAATCTGTGTGAGACTTCTGCGTAATCTGCGAGAGCTTCTGCGGAATCTGCGTGAGACTTCTGCGTAATCTGCGTGAGAACTTCTGCGGAATCTGCGTGAGACTTCTGCGGAATCTGCGTGAGAGCTTCTGCGGAATCTGCGAGAGACTCTGCGGAATCTGCGAGAGCTTCTGCGTAATCTGCGTGAGAACACATCGCAGTCCGCGAGAGACTTCTGCGTAATCTGTGTGAGACTTCTGTACAATCAGCAAGAGACTCTACGTAATCTGCGTGAGACTTCTGCGGAATCAGCGTGAGACTTCTGCGGAATCTGCGAGAGACTTTGCGTAATCTGCGAGAGCTTCTGCGGAATCTGCGTGAGAACACATCGCAGTCCGCGAGAGACTTCTGCGTTATCTGCGTGAGACTCTGCGTAATCTGCGAGAGCTTCTGCGGAATCTGCGAGAGCTTCCGCGCAATCTGCGTGAGAACACATCGCAGTCCGCGAGAGACTTCTGCGTAATCTGTGTGAGAACATCAGCGCAATCTGCGAGAAAACTTCCGCGGAATCTGCGTGAGACTCTGCGGAATCTGCGAGAAAACTTCTGCGTAATCTGCGAGAGACTCTGCGTAATCTGCGTGAGAACTTCTGTACAATCAGCAAGAGACTCTACGTAATCTGCGTGAAACTTCTGCGGAATCTGCGTGAGACTTCTGCGTAATCTGCGAGAGACTCTGCGTAATCTGCGTGAGACTTCTGTACAATCAGCAAGAGACTCTACGTAATCTGCGTGAAACTTCTGCGGAATCTGCGTGAGACTTCTGCGTAATCTGCGAGAGACTCTGCGTAATCTGCGTGAGACTTCTGCGCAATCTGCGAGAAAACTTCCGCGCAATTTGTGAGAGACTTTGCGGAATCTGCGTGAGAACACATCGCAGTCCGCGAGAGCTTCTGCGTAATCTGCGCGAGAGCTTCTGCGGAATCTGCGTGAGAACACATCGCAGTCCGCGAGAGACTTCTGCGTTATCTGCGTGAGACTCTGCGTAATCTGCGAGAGCTTCTGCGTAATCTGCGAGAGCTTCCGCGGAATCTGCGTGAGACTCTGCGGAATCTGCGAGAAAACTTCTGCGTAATCTGCGAGAGCTTCTGCGTAATCTGCGTGAGAGCTTCTGCGTAATCTGCGCGAGAGCTTCTGCGTAATCTGCGTGAGAGCTTCTGCGTAATCTGCGTGAGAACACATCGCAGTCCGCGAGAGACTTCTGCGTAATCTGTGTGAGACTTCTGTACAATCAGCAAGAGACTCTACGTAATCTGCGTGAGACTTCTGCGGAATCAGCGTGAGACTTCTGCGGAATCTGCGAGAGACTTTGCGTAATCTGCGAGAGCTTCTGCGGAATCTGCGTGAGAACACATCGCAGTCCGCGAGAGCTTCTGCGTAATCTGCGCGAGAGCTTCTGCGTAATCTGCGCGAGAGCTTCTGCGTAATCTGCGTGAGAGCTTCTGCGTAATCTGCGAGAGACTCTGCGGAATCTGCGAGAGCTTCTGCGGAATCTGCGTGAGAACACATCGCAGTCCGCGAGAGACTTCTGCGTTATCTGCGTGAGACTCTGCGTAATCTGCGAGAGCTTCTGCGGAATCTGCGAGAGCTTCCGCGCAATCTGCGTGAGAACACATCGCAGTCCGCGAGAGACTCTGCGTAATCTGCGAGAGACTCTGCGTAATCTGCGTGAGACTTCTGCGTAATCTGCGCGAGAGCTTCTGCGGAATCTGCGTGAGAACACATCGCAGTCCGCGAGAGACTCTGCGTAATCTGCGTGAGACTTCTGCGGAATCTGCGAGAGACTTTGCGAAATCTGCGTGAGAGCTTCCGCGCAATCTGCGTGAGAACACATCGCAGTCCGCGAGAAAACTTCCGCGAAATCTGCGCGATATTAAAAACGTAGTTTATGCGAAAATTTCAATTGGAAAATGACTTTCCTTTTTATCACTAGATATCATCAAATTATCCGCTCATTTGTTTCCTAAGTCGTCCTTGATTTTTTTTAAAAGATTTATTGCTTCAAGTGGAGTGAGGTTGTTTACATCAGCATTTTCAATTAACTTCCTTAATTGTTCGTCTTTAAATTCGGTAATTGTCTTTTCAAACATGCTGATTTGAAATCCATCACCCGTTGCCTTACTCTTTCTTTTGTAATCTTTATCTTCAAGCGAACGAAGTATTTCTTTTGCACGGTTTGTAACAGATACTGGCAATCCCGCCATTTGCGCAACCTGAATGCCGTAACTGTGGTCCGCAGTTCCTTCGTTTATTTTTCTTAAAAAAATTACTTTGTCATTGTATTCTTTTACTTCGACACGGCAGTTTTTAATTCTGGGATAAATTTCTGCTAAAGCATTAAGTTCGTGATAATGTGTCGCAAACAATGTCTTTGCTCTGATATTCGGATTTTCATGCAGATATTCCGTCATAGCCCATGCAATTGAAATTCCATCGTAAGTGCTTGTCCCTCTTCCGATTTCGTCAAGTAGAATCAGACTTCTTGAAGTTGCATTGTTCATAATGTTTGCAGCTTCATGCATCTCAACTAAAAATGTACTCTCCCCTTTGGCAATATTGTCTGAAGCTCCGACTCTCGTAAAAATTTTATCTACAATGCCTATCTTCGCGCTTCTCGCTGGAACAAAGCATCCAATCTGCGCTAATAGAACAATCAGTCCCGTCTGTCTGAGATAGCTGGACTTTCCGCTCATATTCGGTCCGGTAATTATCAAAATCTGTCTTTCATCTGGATTAAGATAAGTATCATTTGAAATGTATTTTTCTCCGGCAGGAAGCAGCCTTTCAATGACAGGATGCCTGCCCTCAATAATTTCAATTTCGTTTGTATCATTTATCTCTGGCAGTGTGTAATTATAAGTTTCGGAAACTTCCGCAAAACTTATCAGTGCATCGAGAGCTGCAACTAATCCCGCATTTTTCTGAACCGGATCTGCAAACCCAAGAATTATTTCCCTCAATTCGGCAAAAATGCTTTTCTCAAGTGATTCAATTTTTTCTTCTGCATTTAAAATCTTTTCTTCATAAACTTTCAGTTCATCGGTGATAAATCTTTCAGCATTCACAAGAGTCTGCTTTCTTACATAATCCTGCGGAGTTTTGTCGAGGTTTGCTTTTGTAATAATAATGTAATATCCGAAAACTTTATTGAAATCTACTTTAAGCGAATTTATTCCGGTTCTTGACCTTTCCCTGCTTTGGAAATTTTCAATCCATGTCTTTCCGTTGATAAGTATATCTTTCAGTTCATCCAACTCTTTATTGTATCCCTTGTTAATAACTCCGTATGTGTCGATGCCCGTAAGAAAATTTTCATTAACACATTGCTCGATTTTAATAATCAGTTCATTCATTACGATAAGATTATTCCTGAGTGCACTTAGAGAAGGCGAAGTAAATTTTGCAAGCTTGAATTTTATCTCGATGATTTTTTTCAGTGATATTTTCATCTGAACAATATCTCTGGCTACGGCTCTTCCCGTTGAAATTTTTGAAAGTATCCGTTCTAAATCGGCAATAGATTTAAGATCTTCAATGATTTTTTTTCTTTCGCTTTTGTTTTCATAAAAATCCTTTACGGCAGTATTCCTTTTTTCGATTTGATCCCTGCGTTTTAATGGTCTCGATATCCATTTCTTAAGTAGTCTTCCTCCCATTGCAGTCTGAGATTTGTCTAAAATTGAAATCAATGTCCCTTCACGTCCCCCTTCGGAAATTGAAGAAGTGATTTCCAGATTTCTTTTCGTCGAAGGATCGAGAATGATGTAATCCGTATAATCGTAATGATAAATTTTTTTTATGTGAGGAAGATTGTTTTTCTGTGTTTCATTCAGATAATTCATTACACAACCCGCTGCTATAACTCCTGCATTCATTTCTTCAATGCCAAATCCTTTCAGAGTATTTGTACCGAAATGATTGGTCAGCACTTCCCGCGCATAATCCGAATTAAACACCCAGTCATCCACTTTTGTAAAAAAAAATTTATTTTTTGATTCGGGAAATGCTGCCTCAGGATCAAAATCGAGAAGTTTATATACGGCGTCTTTTTCTCTTTTCTGTATGAGAATTTCAGAAGGTTTTATAAGCTCAATCTGCTCCCGTAAATTTTTTATGTGAATTTCTGATGTGGCAAATTCTCCGGTTGATACATCGCAAAAAGAAAATCCGCATATATTATCCTTTATAAAAATACATGCAAGAAAATTATTTGATTTATGTTCGAGAAGCTTTTCGGAAAATGTGGCGCCGGGCGTTACAACTTCAATCACATCTCTCTTTACGATTCCCTTTGCATATTTAGGATCTTCGAGCTGTTCGCATACGGCAACTCTGTATCCGGCTTTTACTAGCTTCGGAAGATAATTATCCAGTGCATGATGCGGAAATCCGGCTAACGGAACCTCAGATGCCGCGCCGTTTGACCTTTTGGTAAGTGTAATGCCCAGAACTTTTGATGTCGTGATGGCATCATTTTCAAATGTTTCAAAAAAATCTCCCATTCTGAAAAGCAGTACCGTATCTGGATATTTTTCCTTGATTTTCCTGTACTGCCTCATAAGAGGAGTCTCGTTTCTCATAATTAAACCCGCCGTAAATTTTTTTTATAGTTTGACTGTTAGCGGAAATGTTTATATACAATTTGTAAATTTCAACAGAATAATTTGTTTAAGATTCTTTATTACATTTCAAAAACAATGCTCAATGTTCAAAGTTCAATGATCAATGATTAATGTTCAATTTCTAATTCATTATTAGTCACTCTTATTTCGTTACTTGTAATTCGTAACTTGTCATTCTAAATTCAATTTAATATTGTTTAATCTTATCCTTTAAATATTTATTCATTAGTTCTCTGCCTCTGAAAATATGAGCTTTAACGGTTCCTAATGGAAGATTCAGCTCCTTGGCAATCTCTTCATATTCGAGCTCGCCTTTGTGACGCATTACAATTACCTGCTTGTATTTCGGCGGTAGCGAATCAATTGCTTCGTCGAGTATTTTACGCATTTCCTTGTCCATTATATGCTTGTCCGGTTTGTTTTCCGAATCGGGTATTTCAAAAGTAAAATCGCTGTCGTCGGATTCAATCTGCTTATCTATAGAAAAAGTGGACAACTTTTTTTTCCGCAGGTAATCAATGGCGTTATTTGTCGCTATTTTAAACAGCCAGGTGGAAAATGAAAACTGTTTGTCGAAATTTTTAAGAGAGTTGAATGCTTTGATGAATGCTTCCTGTGTAAGATCTTCTACATCCTCTTTTTTTGAAATCATTCTGTAAACAAGATTATAAATAAGCTGATAATATTTTTTCATCAGCTTTTCATAAGAAGTCTGATTCCCTGAAAGTGCTTCGTCAATCAGACTGTTGTCTTCGCTTCTTGATTTAACGTTAATCGGCACGGAAAAATCGGTTTTCATCAAAAGTTGCGAGGATTGAGAGGTCTATTCTTAAATAAATTCATTGCGCAAAAATTACATTGAATTGACAAGAATTTCAATAAAGAAAAATTCATTTGAAATACTGCCGGAATTTTTTAGATTACAAGTAAATACCGGTCATGAAAATTATCATCATCATTTTTATTTATGTATCCGGATTATCTGCACAAATACAAAATTTTGATTCATCTTTTACTATTGCCGGCCATCCGGGATATCACTGCCTTAATCCAGAATTCGAAAAATTGTTTTATACGGATTATTTCGAATGGGATTACTTCACATTTGTATATGAAAAAAGAAATAAATTCCATTCTCATTCAGACATAGTATTCAGAAAAGTATTGTTTGAAAATATTGAAGATGAAGTGACGGTTGCCGGAGACGGATTCATGAATACCGAGCCATCTGCGAGCCATTCGATAATTGCCTGGCAGTCGGACAGAAACGGCAATCAGGATATTTATTATTCGACTTATAACGGCATAGTTTGGTCTGTTCCGGTATTGCTTCAACAGGATTCAGCGGATGATATTTTTCCCGATACCGAAGAAATAAAATTCCCGGGTATAAGTCCCTGTTATTTTATCTTATTTCAGAGAAACAACGACATAATTCTTAATCAGATTTTTGAAAATGATGTAATTCTCGATACAAATTTAACCTCAAATGTTGCCGAAGTTTGCAGTGAACCGAAAATAAAACATTACAAAATGTTTGGCTTTGATTCAAGAATATACATCGCTTATCTAAAAAATGTAAATGGTATCAACCGGATTAATGTATTAAATGCCGAAATGAATTCTTCTTACAACATTAATTGGCAAACATCTGCTGAAATCAATCAGCTGAAATCTCCGTCGGATATAAATATCAGTAACTCTTCATTCGGTCGCATAATTTTACATTACAATTATGATACACTGGGCTCTTTCAAAAATGTAGGATTTTATCTGAATAATCCTCAGGAAAGAATTATTATAAGCAATGAGCCCGGTGCTAATACAGAAGGAAGAGGAGCATCAATGTTACAGTCACTTTATCATCCGGTATTCAATGCTTTCGGCTGGTTAAAAAAAATTAATGATTCTTCGAAAATTGTTGCAACTGATTTCAGAGCTGAATTTGGAGTCAGAAAAGAATTTTACATAGGAAATTCTTCCGTAAATTCAAGACTTGCGATGAGCTCTTACTTTCCAAGTTTATCTTCAAATAAGTACAGATACAGACTAGTTTGGGAGCAGGAAATAGAAGGAAGAACTGCGCTTAAAATGTCTGTTTATGATGAATTCTTGGCAAGCATAAATAGTTCAAATGAAACTCCTGAAAAATTTACTTTGCTTCAGAACTTTCCAAATCCTTTCAATCCTTCAACAAAAATAAAATTTTATCTCCCGGTCAGTAAAAATATTACAATTACTATAAATGATATGCTTGGAAGAAAATTAATTGAACTGACAAACGGCAGATATTAGTTCGGTGATCACGAAGTGATCTGGAATGCTGCGGATTTTCCCGCAGGAGTTTATTTTTATACGCTTAAAATGGAAGATTTCGTTCAGACTAAACGAATGTTGCTTCTCAAATGATATTGTCAAGTTAAAATAATTAATGTCAACAGCTAATTTGCTTTCGGATTTTTTATTTGTTTAATTCAGAATTAAGTAAAATATTAATCGTTTCATAATCAAATCCTCTTGAAGCAAGATATGCAAAGCATTTCTTTTTTATTTCGTAATTTTCTTTTTGCCTTATCTTAGGCAGATATTTTAACAGCAGAATTTTTGCATTTTCATATTCTGTCATCTCATTATAATTTTCATTCAATATTGATTCAGCCAGATTTTTATCAATTCCCTTTTTTAGGAGCTTTTGTAAAATTAATTTCTTTCCTGAAGGCTTGCCTGATGCAGCAGATGCAATAAATGATTTGGTAAAAGCTCTATCATCAACGTAATTCAGATTTTCCAGAAATAAGAGAATTTTTGAAATGGTATGTTCAGAGATTTTCTTTAATTTCAGTTTATCATAAACTTCCTTTCTGCTCCTTTGCCTGTATGAAAGAAAATCGAATGCTGCTTTTTTCCCGAAATTAAATTCGTCGATTTCTTTAATTTCAGATATCCTCGTTTCTGAAAGATCATCATTGACACGCAGTCCGAAATCGGCAATTGTATCCTTATACAAACCAAATGCAAAATTTCCGTCAATGAAAATATTGAATCTGTCTTTTCCTTTTTGCTGCTTTTTTATCTCCGTGATTTTCATGAATAAAAAAACTGCCGGCAAAAATTACCGACAGTTCTATTAGATTTCTTTTTTATTTGAAATTTATTTCTTCTTACCGGCAGCTTCTTCTTTTAAGGCAGGCTTTTCGTTACTCTTCAGTTCGCCGTTTTCATTTCCAATGCCGAGAGAAATCTGAACTTCTTTTAGCAGTTTACCAAGCAATGCACGATCGTCCTGCAGAAGTTTTTTCACGCCGTCTCTGCCCTGCATTCTATTCTCGCCATACTGAAACCATGCTCCGGATTTTTTTATTATTTCTTTGTTCACTGCCAGATCTATCAAGTCGCCTATCTTTGAAATTCCCTCATTGTACATAATGTCAAATTCCACTTCCTTAAAAGGCGGCGCGACTTTATTCTTTACAATTTTTACCTTCGTTCTGTTTCCAATAACTTCCGTTCCATCTTTGATCGCCGCAATTCTTCTGATATCCATTCTGATTGATGCATAGAATTTCAGCGCTTTACCGCCGGTTGTTGTCTCCGGACTTCCAAACATAACCCCGATTTTTTCCCTGAGCTGATTTGTAAAGATAAGTACGACATTAGATTTTGAAACTGCGGCAGTCAACTTCCTCAATGCCTGTGACATTAGTCTTGCTTGCATTCCCATAACTGAATCACCCATTTCGCCTTCTATCTCTGCTCGAGGTGTAAGAGCAGCAACGGAATCCACCACTATTACATCAAGTGAATTGCTCCTTACCAATGTTTCGCAAATTTCAAGCGCTTGCTCTCCGTATTCGGGCTGTGATATGAGCAGATTATTCACATCGACTCCCAACTTTTGAGCATATCCTGTATCAAGTGCGTGTTCAGTATCGATGAATGCAGCAAGCCCCCCGTTTTTCTGAGCTTCTGCAATTATGTGAAGACACAAGGTCGTTTTTCCCGAAGATTCCGGACCGTAAATTTCGATAATTCTTCCCCTCGGAACTCCTCCTATTCCCAATGCTGCATCAAGAGATATCGAACCTGTTGAAATCGAAGCTATCTTAACAATCGGTCTGTCTCCAAGCTTCATAATAGCCCCTTTTCCATGCTCCTTCTGAATCTGCTCGAGCGCTATGTCAAGGGATTTTAATTTTAAACTTTTTTCTTCTGACATTATAATATTTTTTAATTCTGATTTAATATATTTAATTGGAAATAAATTTAATATATAAATTTACTTCTTTCATTAATAATTGGATTTATATTATGATAATTATCCATTACTTCTTTTTGAATTACGGTTTAAAACAGATAAAAAATTATTTCCAAGCAATGTAGTTATATTTTTTCAGATCAATAATTCTAATTAAGAAATAAAAAAACTGTATCCGGAAATCCCGGATACAGTTTTATACTGCTTTGAAGAAGATATTTTATTTGGTTCTCTTGAAATCTATTCTTCTATTTTCATATCTGCCTTCTTCCGTATCATTCGGAGCAACAGGCTGATCAGGTCCATATCCTACAGTTGTGATTCTGCTTCCGGATATTCCCTTGCTTACAAACCAGTCTTTCACGGAATCTGCTCTCTTCTGTGACAGCTCCATGTTCCAGTTTCTTCCGCCTCTGCTATCAGTATGACCGCTGATTTCAACTTCAAGTTCAGGATAATTTTTCATTGCATTAAGAGCTCTTTCGAGTTGATCTTCTGCAATAGATGTTATTTCCCAACTATTTGTCGCGAAGTTAATGCCTTTAAGAGTAATGACTTCACCAACTTTTATTGGCTCTTCCACTTTCTTTGGAAGATCATCATCCGGATTCAGCGGATTAGTTCCTCTTCCGACTTCGATGCCGTCCTGTACCGAACCAAGATCTGTATCAGGTTTTTTCGGATCGGTCTTGTGCGTCAATACTTCATCGCCATCTGTCAGGTTATCATCGTCGGTATCTTTATCGGTTGGCAGTGTTCCGTAAGTATTGATTTCTTCATTGTCCATTAATCTGTCGCCGTCGGTGTCTTTGTTAAGCGGATTGGTCATGTATTTTCTTATTTCATCACAATCTCCGAGAGTATCGCCGTCGGTGTCTTTGTTAAGCGGATTGGTTTTGTATGTGTCCACTTCTTCACCGTCCTTGCAGCCGTCGCCGTCGGTATCAGCAATTTCGGGATTTGTTCCAAGCTGCTCTTCCCTGCAATAAGTCAGACCGTCTTTATCTTCGTCGGTTTCGCACTTATCGCTTCCTGCAAATGAAAGTCCGAGTGACAAATTACCTGAAGCATCTTCGTATGAACCGAGAACAAAATTATTCAACTCGTCCGTAAACGGATAAGATATTCCTGCACTCATGTCAAGCAGGACATTGTCTGATAATTTTGCTTCTGTTCCAATGCCGAGCGGAATCGTTCCCGTCCAACCCTTTCTTTTTTCTGAATAATCGCCTACTGTCGGATTATTCGGAATTTCCTTTACTTTGTAATTCATTAAGCCGGCTCCAAGATAAAAATATGGATTCCAGTTCTTTTTGTTTGAAGCCCATGGAGAAAGTCTTAATCGAGCTTCAATCGGAATTAAATCCGTTTTTACATAATGCTCGTGATCATCCGCAGAAGTTTCAGTATGTTCATTGAAATCATCGTTAGTTTTATACTGACCGTAACCTGCGCCAATATCAATAGATAAGCCATTCGCAATTTCAAAGTTCAAAAACCCTCTGCCAACAAATGACATTGAAGGAGAATATTCAGAAAAAGGGAGCAGCTGCTGATACTGTACTCCGCCTTTAATTGTATAATCTATGAACTGTGCATTTGCAGAAATGGAAAAAACAAAAAGGAAACAACTTAAAATTAGAAATTTAAATTTCATTTGACCTCCCGTTTAAAATTAAATAATGCAATAATAATAAATTATTCTTAAACTAAAAACAAAAAAAAAATATGCGGCATTTTTACTGAAATATGGATTGAATCATCACCTTGCCCTGCCTTTTGCATCAAGATAAACAGCCTGATGAGCAGGATCAAATCCGATCAGTTTATCATAAACTGCCTTACTGCCGTAATCCAAAAATGTATCTGCAATTTCGACCGCTTTTGAATCGAAGAAAATATCTACATTAAATGCTTTTACTTCTTTCTTTTTAATGTTGCTTATCACTTCAAGCGCATCGAGAATATTAATGTAAGCGCGGGGTTTGTTTAATGTCATCGAATCAAGCCCGGTGTACATGTATTCAAAATATCCTCTTCTGAAATGGTCAAATCTTGGATTCAGCAATTCCTGTATAAGCTGAATACGCGAAGGCTTTGACCCTCCGCCGGTTTCATTCCATCCTTTTAAATTCAGACTTGCTTTGTTGCAGATATCCTGCGCTTTCTGAAAATATCTGTTTCCTCCTTTTGGATTGTATGAGTCTTCATCATATCCTACAATTAAATATGCATAATAATCAAGCAGACTTAACAGCGGATCAAATCTTTGATCATTTTTAACAAAAGGAATATTGTCGTTATATATAAATTCACATCTTTCGTCAAGATACCTGAAAGCTGTAGAGTATTTTACCGGACCGTTTCTGAATGGATTATATACTTCTCTCTGACTGCCTATGAATATTTTTGCATCATAACTTGAAGAAGCTGCATTATAACCAGTAAAACTGAACTGCATCTGAACTCTGATTGGAGGTATTTTTTCATCATGATATTTATTCTTGTTTAAATAATTTTCAACTTTTGTTTTAAAATTTACGAGTTTATCCCGTGCATCCTGATTAAGCTGCTCCATGTCGAGTATTACTTCGACAATAAGGTCCTGCTGCTGAGAAAAAGCTTTTTCTGAAAAAGAAAACAAAATAAATATGAAAATTAAAAACCATTTAATTTGACTTTGCATTTTCTATCGCTTTCGATTAATTTATTTGCGTAAAGTTTGGATTCCTATAAAAAAGAATCAATTCATTAAATTTGAGTAGATATGAAAAATGTTATGATCGTTGTAATCTCAATCGTTATGATTGAGAATTGCCCCGCACAGTTTGAGAATACAGACCTGGGAGCCAGAGCAGTCGGATTAAACGGCGCATTTACTTCGTTATCCGACAATTCTTTATCCGTATTTTATAATCCTTCCGGATTAGGTCAAATGAAATACAGGGAAGTTTCAGTTATCTACAGTCCGTCACCTTTCGGTATTCCGGATATTTCAACTTCTGCACTAACATACGCAGAACCTTTAAAATTCGGGACTTTCGGGCTGGCTATTAGGAATTTCGGGTTTGACCTCTACAAAGAAACGAATGTAATTTTATCTTACGGAAACGGATTTAAGAGAAAATTATTCTATGGTATTAATCTGAATTATTATTATTTAAGCATTAAAAATTATAATTCAGCTTCAACTTTTGGAATTGATATAGGCGCATTGGCTTATGTAACTGATTTTCTTAAATGGGGATTTTTTGCAAAAAATTTATCCGGAAGCAAAATTGGCGTCTCGGAAGAAAAACTCGCTCGGATTTATAGAACAGGTGTTACCGTTAAGCCAGGTGAAGATTTTAATCTTATTCTCGAAATTGAAAAAGATGTTAAATATCCTCTTTCTTTCAGAGCAGGATTTGAATACAGCATAAATAAATATGCCGAAATTAGAAGCGGTATAGGAACTGAACCAGCTTCATTTTCCGGAGGCATCAGTTTGAATTATAAAATATTTCAAATTGAATATGCTATTTACAATCACAATGATCTCGGTATTACAAATACTGGTACCATTACGTTAAATTTCGGCGGAGATGAAGCAAGAAAACATGCAAAGCAATTGCTGAAATCGGCATTCAACAAATAAAAGAAAATTTTGAAATACAGAAAACTTGGAAATTGCGGCGTAAAAGTCAGTGTCATAAGCATAGGCAGCTGGCTTACATTCGGCGGCGGCGTTGATAATAATTCAGGCAAAGAAATTCTGCATTATGCTTTTGATAAAGGAATCAATTTGTTTGATACTGCTGATGTCTATAATTTCGGCGAAGCGGAAAAATTTCTCGGCAGAAATCTGAAAAGATTCAGAAGGCAGGATCTTGTTATTGCTACAAAATGCTTCGGAAAGATGTCCGCTAATATTAATGATAGAGGTTTATCCAGAAAGCATGTCATTGAATCTGCAGAAAAATCACTTAGAAATCTTAAGACTGATTACATTGACCTGCTTCAATGTCATAGATATGATCATGAAACTCCGCTTGAAGAAACATGCAGAGCTTTTAATACTCTGATAGAGCAAGGCAAAATATTATACTGGGGTATTAGCGAGTGGAGCAGGGAAGAAATTGAAAATGCAGTAAATCTTTGTGTGAAATTTAATTTGCATAAACCGGTATGCAATCAACCGCAATATAATCTGCTTTCGAGAGGAATTGAATCAAACGGAGTTCTTGATTACTGCAGAAATAACGGAATTGGTTTGATAGTATGGTCGCCTCTCGCGCAAGGATTACTGACCGGCAAGTATAATAAAAAGAAATCCGAGAAAGATTCAAGGTTGAATGATAAGAAAAATAATGTTTTCATAAAATCAATTGCGACGGAAGAGAATCTTGCAAAAACTGCCGAGCTGGTTAAAATAGCCGAAGAAAACGGAATCAGCGCGTCAAACCTGGCGCTTGCATGGTGTCTGAGACATGAAACAATATCAAGCACGATAACTTCCGCCACAAAACTTAAGCAGTTAAAAGACAATATAAATGCTTCTGAAATTCAGCTTTCTGATGAAGTAATAAATAAATTAGATTTAATTTTCTGAAATGAATATAATAGTAATAGGTGAACCGTGCGTTGACGTAATTCACAAAGCTAACGAAGAGATAATCTTCAGCTATGGTGGTATCTTGTATTCTCTTATAAGTTTATCCGTTCTTTCTAATGACGGTGACAGCATAATTCCGCTTATGAATCTGGGTGAAGACGAATATTCGAATATCATAAACATATTGAGCAAATATCCAAACATTAAAACTCACGGAATAAACAAAGTAAAACATCCGACTAGAAAAGTGAATCTGTATTATAATTTTTATAATTCCGATAAAAGCGCAAGGGTGGAAAAATCAACCGAACCAACTTATACTCTTGAGTATGGATATTGTGAAAACTTTCTTAATTCCGCCGATGCAATTCTGATAAATATGATTTCCGGTGTTGACATTACGGTTGAGACGCTGAAGAAAATCAGAAAGAATTTCGGCGGTTTCATTCACATTGACATACACAATATTGTCATGCAGACTCTTGAAGACGGAAGGAGACTTCACAAACCGATCGATAACTGGTATGAATGGTGCACGAATGCCGATACAATACAAATGAATGAATTTGAAATTGCAACACTGACAAAATCAAAGCTGAATGAATATCAGATATCAGAAGAAATCCTGTTTAACAGAAACTATAACGTTAAAGGCCTTATAATAACCCGCGGCAAACAGGGTGTAACAGGTTTTACAAAAACAGAAAAAACTTACGGTAAAGAAAAGTTTTATGACCTTGACAGAGTGGAGATTGCCGCTGTAGAAAACTCACACTTTGTCGATTCTACCGGATGTGGAGATGTCTTTGCTTCGGCTTTTACAATTGATTATTTAAAAAACGGGGATTTCATAAAGAGTATGCATTTTGCCAACCGGATTGCCTCATTTAATTCCACACTTGAAGGAATAGAAGAGCTGTATAAATTAAGATAAAGAATATATTAATCGATCATGAAGATACTGATAACGGGCTCAAACGGACTACTCGGTCAGGCAATAACATCCATATTTTCCAGAGAAACCGATTATGACATAGTTCAGACATCATTTGAGAAGGACAATTTTTTCGATCTGGGTTATGATTACAATCAGCTTGACATTACATTAAAGGAAGATGTAAAAAAACTTGTTGATTATTGTTCTCCCAATATCATTATTAACTGTGCTGCATTTACAGATGTTGATAAATGCGAGACTGAAAGAGAATTGTCTTGGAAGATAAATGTTGACGGAGTGAAAAATCTTATAATTGCAGCCAGAAGGACAAAGTCGAGGATAATACATTTTTCCACTGATTACATTTTTGACGGAAGAAATGGTCCTTACACTGAAACGGATATTCCTAATCCTGTTTGCTTCTACGGAAGAGGAAAGCTTGCTTCCGAAAATGCACTGATTGCAAGCGATATGGATTTTGCGATAATTAGAACGCTTGTTCTTTACGGAATAGGGAATAAAGTAAAAAAGAATTTTGCACTTTGGGCAATAGATAAGCTTAAAAATAACGAACCTATCAGCATTGTAACCGATCAGGTAAGCAATGTTACAATGATTGAAGACCTTGCTTATGGAACGCTGAAAGCCGTGGAAAATAATTTTAACGGAATCATAAACATCGCAGGACATGATATACTATCGAGGTATGAATTTATTATGAAAATGTGCGAGGTGTTTAAATTTAACAAAAAGCTTGTCAGACCGGTAATTACGGCGAGCCTGAATCAGCTTGCTTCGAGACCGCTCAAATCCGGACTTACAACATTTAAAATGGAATCCGAATTCGGCTTCAAACCCATGGATTCACTTGAAGGTCTGAGACTGCTGAAATACCAAATGAGTTTGTAAATTTTAAAATGAATTATATATATGCTTGATATTAAATTAATAAGAGATGAAACCGGATTTGTAAAGGAAAGACTTAAATCCAGAAATGAAGACGATTCGGTAATAGATGAACTCCTTTCACTCGATAAAATTAGACTTGATCTGATTCATAAATCCGATTCACTGAAAGAAAAAAGAAATACTGTTTCTGATGAAATTGCAGTTATGAAAAGAAACAAGCAGAATGCCGAAGATAAAATCGCAGAGATGAAAAAGGTTTCTGATGAAATTAAATCACTCGACGATGAACTGAAAAAATATGATGAAGAGATAGACTTAAAACTCAGATACATTCCGAATCTTCCGGACAAATCCGTGCCGCTGGGAAATTCAGAAAAAGATAACGTAGAAGTTGGGATTAAAGGCGAAATAAAGAAATTTGATTTTAAGCCCAAAGATCATATCGAGTTAGGCAAATTTCTTGATATCCTTGACTTTGAGCGAGGAGCAAAAATTTCAGGAAGCGGCTTTCCTTTGTATAAAGGCAAAGGCGCTCAGCTTGAAAGAGCATTGTGGAACTTCATGCTCGATGAGCAGCAGAAAAACGGTTACAGAGAAGTATTGACACCGGTTTTAGTTACGAGAACTTCCATGGAAGCCGCCGAAAAGATCCCGAAGTTTGAAGACGATATGTATCACATTTCAAAAGACGATCTTTTTGCAATTCCTACTGCTGAAGTTTCCATATTAAACATACACAGAGACGAAATCTTAAAACAGGAAGATCTTCCCGTAAAATACTGCGGTCTGACTAACTGTTTCAGAAGAGAAGCAGGCAGTTATGGAAAAGAAACGAAAGGGTTCTTGAGAGTTCATCAGTTTAATAAAGTGGAGTTGATCACATTCTGCCTTCCGGAAAATTCATATCATGAACTCGGCAATATGCTAAAAGATGCAACGGGAATACTTCAGAAACTCGATCTTTATTACAGAGTAATAGAGTTGTGTACCGCAGACCTCGGTTTTGCTGCAAGCAAGTGCTTTGATATTGAAGTCTGGTCTCATGCTGAAAACAAATGGCTTGAAACTTCATCAGTGAGCAACTGTACTGATTTTCAAACAAGACGGGCAATGATAAGATACAAATATCTTACCGAAAACAAAAAATCCAGAACTGAATATCTTCATGCACTTAACGGTTCAGGTCTTGCTACATCAAGACTTATGGTGGCATTGCTTGAAGCAAACCAGACTAAAGAAGGTTTTGTCGAGATACCTCGGGCATTGAGAAGCTATACTGGTTTTGACATAATAAGAAATTAATTGAATTTTTTCTTGGCAAGAACAACCGCTCCGACAATTGCAGCAAGTAATAAAAAAGAAGCAAGCTCAAATGGAAATGAAAAAGCAGTAAATAATTCCGCTCCGAGCGTTTCAGCTTTTCCAAGATCTCCCGCCGCATCAGACATGGCTTTGAATTTACCGGTAAATCCGAAATAAAGAGTAAAGCTAAGTATGCAGAACAGCAATATTGACAGCAGTAAGGAAGTAATTTTTTTATAAGAATATTTTTCTTTGAATTTTGATTTATCCTGCAGATTCAGCAGCATGATTACAAAAAGAAATAGAACCATAATTGCACCCATGTAAACCAGCACCTGTATGACTGCAATAAACTGTGCCTTGAGCAGCAAATAAAGTCCCGACACCGTAAAGAAGTTAAGTATGAGAAACAAAGCGCTGGAGATCGGGCTTTTTCTGGTAATCATCATAATTGCAGAAATTATGGATGAAACCGCAAGAAAAAAGAATAAAAAAGTTTCGAGTTTGAATTCCATTAAAAAAATTTACAAGCAATATAATTTTTATTAAATAAATTTGTAATCCTATTTAAAATATAATTTGCAAATAAGTTGAAAGACTCATTGTTAGATAACAAAAGTAAATCAGAAATTTTAAAAGCAGTTAAGATTAAAGATTATTTAACTGTCATAAAGATTCTCGAAAAGCATAAAACAGGACATGCGTGTACTGCCAAAATGAAGGACAAGAGATTTGTAATAAAGGAAATTATCAGTCGGATTTTGCAGAATCCTGAAACATCCGCAAGAGAGTTTTATGAAACAGGGAAATACTTTATTAACAGGCATGAGGATAATTCGAAGGAATTGGGAGTATCGTTAATTTGGAGAGGATATATCTTTGACAGAAAAAATATCGTGAAATTAATGTTGAAAATTGCCGACGACAAAAACTGGGAAGTAAGAGAATACGCCGCGGGAGCGTTTGCGGAAATAATACAGCATCATGAAGATTTTTTTAAAACAGCGATGAAGCTTTTGAAACATAAATCGGAAAATGTAAGAAGAGCAGTTTTGTTTTCGGCTTTAGGGCTTGTAAAAAGGAATGATTTGGAGAAAGCTTTTTTACTGCTTGATCCATTGCTGAAGGACAATTCGGCTTATGTAAAGAAAAATCTAGGACCTTTTATTCTCGGATCTTACATTCTTAGAAAATTTACTGCCGAAACTATGTCCAAACTTAAACAATGGAGCAAAGCCGATAATGTTAACGTAAAGTGGAATGTGATTATGTCGTTTAAGAATGCATTTGGAATGAATAACCCGTACCTTGCTTTTCAAATATTGAAAAGATTCAAAATGGAAAACGATCCTCGCCTCAAAAGAGCAATTAAATCCGTTCTGAATTTTTTATCAAAAAAACATAAACGTGATGTCTCCAGATTTAAGTTTGAAAACGGGTTTGATTAGAAATAAAAAAGAGCAGTCGAAAAAATCAACTGCTCTGATTGTTAATATTAAAAAAGAATTTATTATTTCTTTATTACGCCTGAACTAATAAAGTCTTCAACGACAGCTTTGGAATACGATTTTGCAAAATCGGACAACGAAGTCGGATTCAGTGTTTTTGACTGTGTAGACCAAAGAAGCTGTTCCTGCGCAACGTTATAAAAATTTGAGACAAACAAAACTTGTGTGGATTTTGTATAATAGCCCGGTGAATATACCATGTCATAAGAGCTCCAGTAGTAATTATAAAATGGATAGTAACCGGAATAAGGAGCATAATACGAAGTTCCGGGAACATACTGTTCGGTTTCTTTTACATCTTCGACCTTAAATACAAATGCACCGTCAATACCTTCCTTCTTTAGCTTTTCAACAATGATTTCCTTGTTTTTCTGATCTACTTTTCCGTCTTTATCGGTATCAATCAGATCGTGAGGCAAAACGTTAGCTCCCGCTACGGCATTAATTCCGTTTAATCTGAATTCGCTTACAATGGCATTTTCAACCGTCGATCTCTTAGCAACATTATTGTAAAGACCAAGTACTACTATTTTATTGTATTTTTTTGCAACAGTGGCAGGCTTTTTCCATGTTCCTTCAATATCCGTGACGGATGAACATCCCGAAACAAACATAAATAATCCGGATATAATGACTGCAAATAATATTTTTTTCATTTATAAAAATTTTGTTTAGTTTTAAATTAATTTTTCTTTTATAAAATCACTATATTACTTTAAAAATTCAAGACTTATAAAATCAGTTTGTGTACCGGAGTTAAAATGTATCAAAGTCAAAATAATGATGGTTGATACAAGTACATTTTATAGTTAACTTAATTAAATTAAAGTTATATGAAAATTAAATACTGCTCAATCCCGGTAATTCTTTTATTGTTTTCAAATGTATATTCACAAACAACTCCAAAAGAAATTTTTCAAAAAGGTATTGAAAATTATTTTAATTCTAAATTTCAGGACGGAATAAAATATTTTGATGAATATATTAAATCCGCAACGACTGATCCGCTCGGATATACATATCGGGGGTTATGTTATCAGTCAATGAAAAATTATCCGAAAGCAATTGATGATTTTACAACTGTAATCAATCTTGGAAAAAATAATCCGGATGGCTACATTTACAGAGGCAACACTTATGTTTTGCAGAGAAATCTGCCATCGGCTCTTACTGATTTTTCTGATGCAATAAGATACGGTCCGGATAATATAGAAGGATATCTCGGCAGGGCAAGAGCTTATGTACTCATGGAAGATTATCCGAGTGCACTCAAAGATGTGAATCTTGCTGTAGGTGTCGCGCCGAGAGATGCAAGAGTATATGTTAATAAAGCTTTTGTTCGTTATCTGAGCGGCGATACCGCAAAGGTACTTGATGATGTTAATCTTGCATTTTATAATGATTCGGATATGGTCTTTACCGATATAAAAAGAGAATACCTTTTTATGAAAATCGAGATATTCAAAGCATCCAATAAATTAATAAGCAATAAAATTAATCATTATCCGGATGATTTCATGAATTATTTTATGAGAGGATTTTTTTATTATATGCTTAACAGTTATGATAAATCAAAAAAAGATTTGGCGACATCGCTTAAACTCAGCGGGAACTACGGTAAGTTAAACGATACCATAAATAAAATTAAGCGAAGCATAAAAAGAAACTCTTAACAAATTTAAATGTAAAATTGTAAATGAAAAATAAATTAATAATATTAGCTTTATCTGCTGCAGCTGCTTATTCATTTGGATTTTATGACCTAAATGACGGAATTGACAAAGTAAGAAACAAAAATATTACCGAACCTGAAGTTACCGAGCACATTAAATATCTTGCATCCGATGAACTTGAGGGCAGGTTCCCCGGTTCAAAAGGCGATTCCTTAACAACGAAATATTTAATCTCGGAATTTAAGAAATATAAACTTAAACCTTTTGACGGTTCCGGTTACACGCAAACGTTTCAAATGATAACTGAAGTAAAAATGAATGAAGGGAATAAATTTTCCGTTAATTCAGGAGGACATCAGAATGCTTACAATCCACCGCAAGATTTTATTCCTCTCGGTTTCGGAGGAAACGGCATTGTCTCTGGCAGTCTGTTTTTTGCCGGATACGGAATTGAAGCAGCCGATCAGAATTATAATGATTTCGCCGATATAAACGGAAATCCTATCGATATCAGCGGGAAGATACTCATATTGTTGCGTTATTCACCCGGACAAAACGATCCTCATAACAATCCGTTTGAAAAATTTGAATCGCTGAGAATGAAAAGTATAAAAGCCAGAGAAAAGAAAGCTGCAGGGATTATCTTTATTACCGGTCCCGAATCTGGCGAAGATGAACTGGACAGATTAAGATATGATAACGTTCCTCAAAGCGCCGAGATGCCCGTTATTAACTGCAAAAGAGAAATTATTGAAAAGCTGTTTGCCGAAAAAGGCTTAGACCTGAAGAAAATTCAAAAAGAAATTGATGAAACTAAAAAGCCGAATTCATTTCTGCTTGAAGATGCATTTGCAACTGTAGAAACTTCAGTCGAACAGGTTCATTCACCTACTAACAACATACTCGGATTTCTTGAAGGCAATGATCCGGTACTGAGGAATGAAGTCATAGTTATCGGAGCTCATAAAGATCATCTCGGATACGGCACTTATGGTTCTTTGTATAAAGGCAAAGACAAACAGATACACAACGGCGCAGACGATAATGCATCCGGTACAGCCGGCGTGCTTGAACTGGCTCAGAAAATTTCATCGAACAAAAAGAAACTCGACAGAAGCGTATTGTTTATGTGCTTTGGAGGCGAGGAAGCAGGATTAATCGGTTCGTCGTTTTTCACAAAATCAGATCTGCTTAATAAAAAGAAAATCGTAGCAATGCTAAATATGGACATGATAGGAAGAATGTCCGATAATAAGCTGATCATTTACGGAACAGGAACTTCACCATACTGGGATAAAATCCTCGATTCAATTAACAGCAGTTACAATTTCAAAATTACAAAGAATCCGGAAGGTCAGGGACCATCTGATCATTCCAGTTTTTATTTAAAGGAAATTCCGGTGCTTCATTTTTTCTCGGGCACTCATCCGGATTATCATTCTCCGTCTGATGACGTCGATAAAATTAATTCCAAAGACGAAGTCAGAATACTGAACTTCATTTATGATCTTTCGATAGATCTAAACCATTTGAAAGAAAAACCTGAATATAAAAAAGTTACAGTAGCAAGCAATGAAAACAGGTCAATGGGAAGCGTGAAAGTTTATGTGGGAACGATACCCGATTATTCATCAACGGCGGAAGGATTCAAGATTTCAGGCGTAAAGGAAGGAAGTCCTGCCGAAAAAGCCGGACTGCAAGCTGAAGACATCATTATTAAATTCGGGAATGTAGAAGTAAAAAACATTTACGATTATATGTATGCGATGGGAGAATTTAAACCGGGAGATGAAGCTGAAGTAGTGGTATTAAGAAAGAATGAGCAGGTAACTCTGAAAGTGGTATTGGGAAGAAGATAAAATTCAGCAGACGGTCAAACTATTTATTAATTTCTGAAATCATTTTTTGATGCAAGGCAGAATCAGAAGCAGCTTTTAAGGAGGTTGCAAAATTTTTGTTTGCCGGGTCTAAGTTAGTAAGTTTTGAAAACACTTTTTTGGCTTCTTCAAACCGTTTATTATTAAAAAGGAAATTCGCATAGTTTTGATTTGAAAATTTAGATTCCGGAAAAAGCTCTAATGAATGAAGAATGTCTTTTTCATAATTTACAATATCATTTTTCAAAAAGTAACCGACAGCTCTGAAAAAATAAGCATAACTGTCATAAGGTTCGAGTTTTAATGCTTTATCGGAAAGTAAAATTACGGAATCAGCATTCTTTTCTTTAACAACTTTTCCAATTTTAGATAAAATATTATGGGCTTCTTTGGATAAAATATGTGTTTTACCCGGAGAAAATCTAAAAACTCCCATTACTTCAGTATAATCGCCTTCATTGGTACTAAATACCGGCGACTGATTTGAAATAGTATACCAGTTATTAAGAAATGCAAGATAAGTAACACCATGATTAATGCAGTAGTTTTCCATAATTTGCGAATAATTATAATCATTCAGTTTCTCGTTAAGTTCAAGGTTAACCAGCCCTGCAACATCGACAAGTTTCCTTCCCGAATAATAACCAATAGCTCCTATATCATGAGTTGCTATAATGTCATTCTCTTCAGTATGCTCTTTCAGCCAGTAAGCAGCTTGAATTTGTCGGGAATAAATGTAATTGCAATATTTTGAAAGATCTGATTTGTTTTTTTTGAAGTCACTGTAACAAAGATAATATACAATGGGAATCAACACAATATACAATATCGTTTTGGTGATCGGTATTTTTGTCAGTTTTACAATAGTCTCAATCATATCTCTGAATCCGGTCATTGAAGCAAGAATGAAAAAAGGAATCAAAGGCATTACATATCTGCCGAATCTGTTAATTGCAGGGAGCTTGATTGTATATAACAGAATGAAAGTAAAAATGAAAACTATATAAAGTGTATTTTGATTATACTTTTTTCTGGAAAAATCAACGATGAGTTTTATTATGGCAAACACAAAACCAATCATGATAATGGAATAGTATCCGTTTGTGAAATACATCCAAACTTTATCCTGAAGAAAATCCAATCTTTTTTCGGTGTCAATGAAATAAGCAACCTTGGCAGAGTATGTATTTGGTAAAATCGATCCTGAAAGAAAATAATTAAACATAAAATACATACCCGTCAAAATAAAATATATGATCAAAATGTTTATCAGCTGTTTTTTACTGAATAATTTTATTTCCGGGTTTCTTTTTGCAAAGAACATTTCCGTTAAATAAGTTAATGCCAATGCTGCAATGAAAGCTATGCCATCCGGTCTGGTCCAAAGAATTAACCCTGCTGTTATTGCAAACGGAAACGCATTTTTTGTCTTATATAAATATGCACAAATAATCAGCAGCATAATGAACATGATTGTTTCCATACCGGACAGAGAAATAAAGTTTATCCATTTGTCAAAAATAAATATAAGCGTAACGGCAAATGCAAAGATGCTGCTGTTTCTTAAATCTCTGATTGTAAGTTTATAAAAATAAAAGGCAGATGCCGAAAAACACAATACACCAATAACATAGCTAAGTATCATTTCATTCTTATAAATAAAAAAACCGATAGCAAGTATTATCGTGTAAAGAGGAGAAGTCGAACCTGCCGTAACCAATTCATCTTTGTAATAAGAAAAACTAAAATATTCTGAAATGTTTCTGGCAAAAGTAAGATGTATCCATGAGTCATCGAGAGGAAAGCTAAGAAAATTATTATGCTCATTTACATAGTTAAAATAAACAAAAGCGGTTATCAAAGGTAATATTGCTGCAAGGAGCAGCATGTAAACCGGTTTTACTTTCATTAAAAAATTTGAAGACTTGGAAGGTTTTACGGCAGGAGCTTCAATATTTTGCTTTTTCTTTTTTTTCATAAATTGTTAAAAAAACAGATCAACTATAAGCTTGAAGCGCATTCAAACTCAGCAAAAACCCTTGTGAGTTTAGGATAAGAAATCAGGAGCTGAATCGCTTTACGTCAGGATTGTTTATGTTTTCCTGTACTTTGCCGAATAGATTTTTGGTAACGGTAAGTTCGTCTTCGTCAATTAAATTATACTCTTCAGATTTTCTCAATCCGTGAACTTTATTCAATACCGGGAGCTTAGACTTGTCATCTTTAATCTTTTTCTCAAATTCATTTCTGAATTTTTTTATAGTCCACTTCACCGGCCATGCGGCAGCATCTCCGAGTGCGCAAATTGTATTTCCTTCAATGTTTTCGGCAACCGACACAAGCAGGTCGATGTCGTTTTTCTTGCCTTCGCCTTTGCAGATTCTATCAAGCACTTTCAGCATCCAGCCTGTTCCTTCACGGCAGGGCGTGCATTGACCGCAGGATTCATGATAATAAAATTTTGAAATCCTTCTGATAACATCAACAATGTCGGTATCTTCATTCATAACAATAATGCCGGCTGTTCCGATAAATGTATTAAACTCTCTGAGATTTTCATTATCCATTAAAGCTTTTTCCGCTTCTTCTCTTGTAAGCGGAGGCATTGAAGAGCCGCCAGGAATTACCATTTTGATTTGCTTACCGTTTGTAACTCCACCGCAATAATCGTTAATTATTGTCATTAGCGGTGTGCCTGTCGGGAGCTCATACACTCCGGGTTTATTTACATGACCACTAACGCCAAAAAGCAATGTGCCAGGATGTTTCGGATTCCCGATTTTACTGAACCATTCAGCGCCTTTGTTAATAATTTCGGGTACATTTGCAAGAGTCTCGATATTGTTGATGGTTGTTGGATTTCCCCAGACACCGAATGAAGCAGGAAACGGGGGCTTGACTCTAGGATAACCGCGTTTGCCTTCGAGCGAATTCATGAGAGATGATTCTTCTCCGCAAATATATGCGCCTGCGCCTTTATGTACATACATATCAACAGAAAAATCAGAACCCAGAATATTTTTACCGATAAATCCTTTTTTATATGCGTCCGCAACGCATTCTTCCATAATGTTAATCCATTTCCAATATTCGCCTCTGATATAAACATAAATTTTCCCGATACCCATTGCATAAGCCGCAATCAATGCTCCTTCGATAAACTGATGAGGGTTTTTCTCAAAAATCTCTCTGTCTTTAAAACTACCGGGTTCGCTTTCATCGCCGTTACAACAAAGAAATTTCGGCTTGTCATTTCCTTTTGGCATGAACGTCCATTTTACTCCAGTATAAAAGCAAGCGCCGCCTCTTCCTCTTAGTCCGGATTTTTTAACTTCTTCAGTTACTTCTTCGGGTTTCAAGCTTGTCAATACTTTTTTAAGCGCGGAGTATCCTGAATTGGAAATGTAAACGTCTATATTGTCTAAATTAGGTATGTCTTTAAGAATAATTTTTTCCATAACATTAAACAGTTTTTCTTAAATCATCTATAAGTTTATCAATGCTTTGAGTTGTAAGATTCTCATAAAATTCTCTGTTGTTAACCTGCAGCATTGGGGCTGTCGCGCAGCTTCCAAGACATTCGACCTCTTCAATGGAAAACATTCCGTCTGCAGTAACTTCCTTGTTTTTAATTCCAAGTTTATCTGAAATATGGTTGTAAATTTCATAACCGCCTCTTAACATGCAGGAAACATTTGTGCAGACCTGCAGATGATGTTTTCCCATGGGTTTCTTGAAATACATAGTATAGAAAGTCGCTACTCCAAGCACATGGTCATAAGGTAGTCCGAGAAGATCTCCAGTATATTTCATAGCTTCAATCGATATCCATCCATATTTATCTTGTATCATCCATAAGACCGGCATTACGGCAGCCATCGGCTTTGGATATTTGGAAATGTGAAGCTGAACTTGCTTCAATTCATTTTCATCAAAAGCCGGTATATAATTTTGTTTTACTTCCATAAATGATTATGCAATTTTAAAAACTATTTAGCAATTAAATGAAATTTATTTATCTGCCTCGCCCATGACAGGATCAACGCTTCCAATGATAACCACCGTATCAGATATCATGCAGTTTTTCATCATCGGAGCAAGAGCCTGAAGATTACAGAAACTTGGCGAGCGGATTTTCAGTCTGAACGGATAACCGCTTCCGTCACTGATGATGTAAAATCCGAGTTCTCCTTTTGATGCTTCAATTGCGGAATAAGATTCTCCGACCGGAGGATTTACTCCGAAATTTATTAACATGAAATCATGAATCAATTCTTCCATCTTTGTATAAATACGGTCTTTCTTTGGAAGGACTTTTTTGGTTTCAAGTGCGTTGTATGGTCCGGCGGGAATTTTGTCAAGGCACTGCCTGATAATTTTTACCGATTCCACAAGCTCGTCTATTCTCACATAATATCTTGCCAGACAGTCACTATCAGTATATACAGGAATGTCAAAATCAAGTTTGTCATAAACAAGATACGGCTCTGCTTTTCTTAAGTCTCTTTCGATTCCGCAAGCTCTTATAAGCGGACCGGTAAGACCCAATTCTATGCATTTTTCTTTTGACAAATAACCAATGCCTTCGCATCTTATGATAAAAATTTTATTTCTTTCGACAAGTTTTCTCATATCGTCGAGATTTGCTATGAACTCATCGATAAATTTTCTTATACCATTAATTGCTTCATCGGTAAGGTCCTGAGCAACACCGCCGATTCTTGTGTATGTATTTGTAAACCTTGCTCCGCATATTATGTCGTAAATATCCAAAATTTTTTCTCTTTCGCGTATTGCCCACAGAAAAGGAGTAACTGCGCCGATATCCATAACCAAAGCGCCTATTGCAAGCAGATGTGACTGAATCCTTGCAAGTTCTGCAATTATAACTCTTATGTATTTTCCTCTTTCTGGAATTTCGAGATGAATGAGTTTTTCAACAGCAAGAGCATAACCTACATTGTTAGCCATGGGAGAGAGATAATCAAGTCTGTCTGTGTGAGGTATGAATTCGTGATATGTGCATGCTTCGGCAAGTTTTTCATAACCGCGGTGAAGGTAGCCGAGTTCGGGTACACAATTAAGCACCGTCTCGCCGTCAAGACTAACGAGAAGTCGAAGCACACCGTGTGTTGCAGGGTGCTGCGGACCCATGTTTAAAATCATTTCATTATCGAGAGCATCGTCAAAGGTAACGCTAAGGTTTTCCGATTCGAGAGTTTGAAGAATCTTTGAATATTTTGATTTAGCGACTTTATCCTGTATATCCATTAATGAGTAAAATATTTGTTAAATTTTTCTGTCAAAGAATGCAACATAAAATTATTTGTTAGGCAGCGGAAGCGAATCCGGAATTCCCATCAAAGGAAAATCTTTTCTTAAAGGATGGTATTCGAAATATTCCGGCATATACATTCGTCTTAAATCCGGATGATTGATAAAATTAATGCCGATCATATCATAAGCTTCTCTTTCATACCAGTTAGCCGATTCCCAAACCGAGCATAGACTTTCCATTTCGGGTTTTTGAGAATCAAGTCTGATTTTGACAAAGATGCGTTCGTTAAATTCTATTGACACAAGGTTATAAATCATTTCATATCTGTCTTTCTTGGTGAATCTATCAACGCTTACTGAATCAACAAGAGAAACAAATTTCAGAGATTCATCTTCTTTTAAAACCCTGCATGCTTCAATGATTCTGCTTTTGTCAATGTAAACAGCTGGAGAGCCGTTAACCTCCGTAAATTCGGCATCAAATGTACTTAACTTTGATTTCAGGTTTAGAAGTCTGTCTTCTTTCATCATAAAATTTAATTCAACTTACTTATTATTTAGATAATTTTAAACAGCAAAAATTGGAAAATGAAGAGTGATAAGAAATTTTAAATAGCAAATTACTCCGCCAAGACGAATTGCAATTTACTTTGTAAATAAAAAACTCAAATGATGATTAAGTTCGATTAAAAAATATTGTGTCAACAAAATTTCTCATGGGAGTAGCTTTATGAAAAAAAATTACACTCTCAAATAATTTAAAAATCTAAAACTTTTGCTTAATTTTACAACTTCAAATTGTTTTGGATGGATGTAAAATTATAATGCTTTACGGTAAATCAATTATCTTGAATTTTAAATACATTAGATGTATTTTGTGAATGTCAAAAATGAATATAGAGTTTGGTGGGTTGTGAAACCCACTTTTTTTTTGCAGAAATGGAAAATCAGCTAAATAAATTAATATTCGGCTTTTTAGGGGAGAAAGGATACGGAATCATAGATATGATTGAAAGAGGGGAACGCGGTACAAAAGTAGTGGAGATATTCGTTGACAACGAAGAAGGATTAATGCTTGACGAACTTGCAAAGTTAAACAGGGACTTAAACCGGATGATTGACGATAATTTCCCCGTAAACGATATTTCAAAGCTTGTAATTTCTTCTCCCGGCGCTGAAAGACCTTTTAAATACATTTGGCAGTTAAAAAAGCATTTGGGTAGAATTCTTGAAATTGAATTTGAAAACGGCGAAAAGACTGAAGGGAAATTACTTGAAGCTGATGAAGAATCAAATGGAATACTAATGATAGAAGTAGTAAACAAAAATTCGCCGAAAATTAGTACCGGAGAAATAAGAGCAGTTAATTTCGGTGATATTAAAGAAGTAAAAGTAAAAATAAGTTTTTCAAAATAATTTTAACAAAAAAATGAAATCAGAAATTGTTGATGCTTTTTCAATGATGGTGAAAGACAAGAATATTGACAGGGATATTCTTGCAAGCGTTATAAAGGATTCATTCCATAAAATGATGGAGAAAAAGTATGGTCTGGATGCAAATTTTGATATTGTGGTAAACATGGAAAGAGGCGACATAGAAATATTTCTTACTAAGATTGTGGTTGAAAATGTTACCGATCCGAACAAAGAGATTGACATTGAGTCTGCAAAGGAAAAAGAAGGCGATGATTTCAATATTGGCGATGAATATGTTGAGGAAATTCCGATTGAAAATTTCGGCAGAAGAATGGTAATAAACCTGAAACAGAATCTTAATCAGAAAATACGCGAAATTGAAAAAGAGGTAACATATAATACTTACAAAGATCTTGTAGGAGAAATTATTGTAGGCGAAATTTATCAGATTAAGCCGACTTCAATTTTGCTAATACACAACGGCAATGAGATTATTTTTCCAAAAGGCGAACAGATACCGAAGGAGAGATATAAAAAAGGAGACAACGTAAAAGCAATCGTAAAGAGCATTGAAAAAAGACAATCTGGTCCGCCGCTAATAATAGTTTCAAGAGCTGACGAACAGTTTCTTGAAAAACTTTTTGAGCAGGAAATTCCGGAAATCTACGACGGTATTATAGAGATAAGAGGCATATCGAGAGAACCCGGAGAGAGAGCTAAAATTTCAGTTACTTCAAACGAAGACAGGATAGATGCCGTCGGAGCGTGCGTCGGAATGAAGGGAATAAGGATACATTCTATCGTCAGAGAGCTTAGTAATGAAAACATTGATGTAATTAATTACACCGAAGAACCTGCGCTTTATATTGCAAGAGCGCTTTCACCTGCAAAGCTGAACGACATTTACCTCGATAACGAAAACAAGATCGCAAAGATTTATGCGGATGAAGACCAAATCAGCATGATAATAGGCAAGAATGGTCAGAACATAAAGCTTGCATCAAAACTTACTGATTATCAAATCGATGTTGTCAGACTTAATGAAGATTCTGAAGAGGAGACTGTAGAAACGGGAGATATGGAAGAAGAAGCAATTGACGATAATGAATCGGACGAAAAGGAATAAATCAAATAATAATATTAGAAATTAAACCTGATAATGCAGAGTATAGAAAATAAAATAAAACCTCAAAAAGTACATGCTTTGGTAAAGGCAATTAATATTTCCAAAGATGAACTCATTAATTATTTAAGAACCATAAACATCGAAGCGAAGATTAATACTTTGCTTGAAGCTGATGTCGTGGAAAAAGTATATACTCATTTTAAAAAGGATATTGAAAGAGAAGACAAAAGAATACAGAAATCAGTCAAGTTTGCGGAAGATTATCACGTAGAGATGACAGAAGCACAGGAAATCAAGCGACTTGAGGAAGAGAAAAAAAGATTTATTGAAGAAGAAAAAAAGAAAAAAGAAGATGAACTGCGGCTTAAGAAATTAGTCGAAGAAGAAAACAGGTTAAAAGAAGAAGAGAAAAGAAAACAGGAAGAGCGTGCATATCAGGAAAGAGAAAAAAAGCTTAAGCAAGAGGCAGAAAAGGAAAAAGAGCTTAAGCTTAAAAATCGCAAACATAAAAGAGACTCAGCAGATACTGGAAAGTCAGGAATATATAAGAAAAAGCAGACTGAGAAAACAATTTCAGAAACAACCAGAACTTCAAAACCGGGCAAACCAGAGAGGAAAGTTGCAGCTAAATTCCCTGAAAGGAAGGAAACTCCCGTAAATGAGAAAACCGGTTTTAAGAAAGAAGGAGAAGTCCAGAAACCGCCACAAACTCATGATAGAAGGAGGTTCGGGGATAAATTCAGGAAAAAAGGCGTAATCGAGAAAGTTACCATAGAAGACATCAAAGGTTCGAGGAAGAAAGGAAAACCCATACCGCCGGTTAAAGAGGGAGAGAAAAAGGAACCCGGAAGATTCATGAAAGCCGGATTGAAGTCAAAAATAATTGAGGACAGATTTTTAAAAGACAAAAAAGATAAAGAGAAGAAGCGGGCTGAAACAGAAATTGAAAAGAAAAAAAGAGTAAAGCTTGAAAAAGGACACAGGGCGAAAGAAGCTACGCAAAAAGAAATCGAGGAGGCAATACGCGATACTTATCAGAAAATCGAAGAGGATTCAGCTTCATCTGCTAGAAAGCTGCTGAGAAAAAGGAAGAAAAGAGAAAGAATTGAAGAAGAGAAGAAAATTCAGGAGCTTAAAGAACAGACTAAAAATGTTTTAAAAGTAAACGAGTATCTATCGACTTCCGAGCTTGCAAACCTAATGGGCATCGATGTAAACGAAATAATTAAGAACTGCTTTAAGCTTGGAATTATGGTCTCGATAAATCAGAGACTTGAAAAAGATATTATAGAGTTGATTGCATCCGACTTCGGATTCAAGATTGAGTTTCAGAAAGAGTATGAAGAAGAAACGCTGGAAGAAGAACCCGATAATCCAGAAGATCTAAGAGAAAGAGCGCCTGTGGTTACGGTTATGGGTCATGTTGACCACGGAAAAACATCTTTGCTTGACCATTTGAGAAAAGCAAATGTAGTCGAGGGAGAAGCAGGAGGAATTACACAGCATATCGGCGCTTACAAAGTAAAGCTGGACAACGGTAAGGAAATAACTTTCCTCGATACACCGGGTCACGAGGCATTTACTGCAATGAGAGCCAGAGGCGGTCAGGCTGCAGATATTGTGGTGCTTGTTGTAGCCGCAGACGATAACGTAATGCCTCAAACGGTGGAAGCTATTAATCATGCGCGTGCGGCAAACGTTCCGATAGTCATTGCAATTAATAAAGTTGACAAGCCCGAAGCAAATCCCGATAAAATAAAACAACAGCTTTCGGAAAAGGACATACTTGTAGAAGAGTGGGGCGGGAAATATCAGTCGGTAGAAATATCCGCAAAGCACGGAAAAAACATTGAGACTCTTCTCGAAAAAATATTAGTAGAAGCGGAACTGCTTGAATTAAAAGCCAATCCATCCAAGGAAGCAAGAGGTGTCATAATCGAAGCTAAACTTGACAAAGGAAGAGGACCGATAGCCACTGTGCTTGTTCAAAAAGGCACTCTTAAAGTCGGTGATTCTTTTGTTTCGGGTATTCACAGCGGCAAAGTAAAAGCAATGCTCGATGAAAGAGATAATAAAATCAATGCAGCAAAACCTTCAACTCCCGTTGTTGTGCTCGGCTTTGACGGCGTGCCGCAGGCTGGAGATACATTTATTGTGCTTGAATCAGAAAGAGATTCAAAAGCAATTTCTTTAAAGAGACAGCAACTGAAGAGAGAGCAGGATTTCAGGCAGGTAAGATTTATAACACTTGACGATATTTCAAAACAGATACATGCAGGCCAGAAGCAGGTGGAATTAAAAATTATTCTTAAAACCGATACCGATGGCTCCGCCGAAGCAATTGCAGATGCCGTTCATAAACTGACATCGAACGAAACCAAAGTATCCGTAATTCATAAAGCTGTAGGCGCTATAAACGAATCGGATATTTTACTTGCAGAAGCTTCAGGAGCAATTGTAATTGGATTTAATGTAAGACCAATTTTAAATGCAAGAAGACTTGCCGAAAGACATAACATTGACGTCAGGATATACAACATCATTTATAAAATCACGGATGATATCAAAAATGCACTTGAGGGAATGCTTTCTCCGGAATTATCCGAAGAAATCACGGCAACCGTCGAGATAAGACAGGTTTACAAAGTTCCGAAAATCGGCAACGTTGCCGGCTGTTACGTGCTTGACGGAAAAATTACCAGAAATAATAAAATCAGGCTGCTAAGAGACGGATTTCAGATATATGAAGGCAGCATCTCTTCACTTAAAAGACATAAAGATGATGCAAGAGAAGTGGAATCTGGTTATGAATGCGGTATTGGTATTGACGGATTTAATGATATAAAAGTCGGAGACATAATTGAAGGATTCAAAATTATCGAAACAAAGAGAAAACTTGTAACGGGATAAATGTCGTGTCGATTAGAACAGAAAAAGTAGCCGAAGAAATTAAGCATAAGCTGAATACCGCAATGTCAAAAGATTTATCTGAGATAAGCGGACTCGGTCTGGTAACAATTTCAAGAGTTATTATGTCGCCGGATCTAAAAATCGCAAAGATTTATTTAAGCTTTCTTGCAAACAAAGAACCAGTCGAAAAATGTCTGGATAAAATTAACGGTAAGAAAAAGCATATCAGATATCTGCTTGCAAAAAACATTTTTCTGAAATATGTACCCGAGCTGATTTTTTATTATGACGATACTATCGAATATGCTGATAAGATTAACAAACTTATCAATGAAATTCATAAAGAAGATAACAATCCGGAAACAAATTCCTGATTCAGAACTTCCCATCAGATTTAATACTTTTCAATTAAAATTTTAAGAACAGAATTTGCAGCTTAAGCAAAATTTTTCTGAAGAACATACAGCAGACGAGTCTGATGCCGGAAGCATTTTCATTGCCGATAAACCGCTCGATTACACAAGCGCTGATGTTGTCAGAATTTTTAAGAAAAATTTAAATCTAAAAAAAATCGGACATGCCGGAACTCTCGATCCGAAAGCAACCGGAATGCTTATTTTGTGTTCAGGCAAAAAGACAAAAAGGATAAATGAGTTCATCGAGTATGATAAAGAGTATGAAGGAATAATCAGGCTTGGGGCAACAACAAAAAGCTTTGATACTGAAAGCGAAGAGGAAAATGTTTTGGACAGCGTTGAAATAACAGATGATGAGTTATTGAGTGTCTGTAATTCTTTTATCGGAGAGACGGAACAGATTCCTCCAATGTATTCTGCAGTGAAGCATAAAGGAAAGCCGTTGTATAAAATTGCTAGAAAAGGTCGTGAAGTAAAAAGAGAACCCAGAAAAATATTTATTTCGGATTTTCAGGTAGGCAGAATTAACAGCAGAGAAATTAATTTTGTAATTTCATGCAGCAAAGGCACATACATAAGGACGATTGCTGACGACTTCGGCAGAAAACTCGGGATAGGCGGTTATTTGAAAGAACTTCGAAGGATAAGGATTGGGGAGTTCCGGCTTGAAGAACTTGATCTTGACCTTAAAGGAATAAAATACAGAATCTGCTGATGATAAAAAAAATTTTTACATATATAAATTTTCAAATAAATTTTCAAATAAATTTTCAAATAAATTTTTAAATAAATTTTTAAATTCGTATTACTCATTTAATTCTTTAAATTGTAAAATGTAATTTGTAATTTGCGGATGTTTCAGAGAGATGGCTGAGTGGTTGAAAGCGGCGGTCTTGAAAACCGTTGTGGCCTTACGGTCACCGGGGGTTCGAATCCCTCTCTCTCTGCCAAAAATTAAAGAAATGCTGGATACTCCTCTTATTTTCCTTTGTTCAAATTAAACATCAAATCTCATGAAAAAAATATTACTGATTACGATTTTTATTTTCACGTCAAGTTTTGCTTATTCACAGTTTAAAGCCGATTATTATTTAGCGGTAGGTTATAATTACAACTCAAACTTCGGAGACCCGCTTGATTACATTGTTGACAGATATAATGAAACGAGAACTTCTATTCTTTCAAAACAAATGAACAAAGCTTCGAATTTTACCGGAATGTCTTTCAGCATGGGAGGTTACTTCTCTAACATACTCTTTGATATTGAATATGTGTATAAATATTCTTCGACAATGTCTGCTGAAGCGCCTTCGGGCGGCATCACTCAAAAAAGAGAACTGAAAGTATTCGGCAAATCTTTAAATCTGGGTTTTAATTATGTACTTGGCAAAAATAATTTTTATGCGATGCCGGGATTTTCGCTGGATTTTAATTTCATGCCGGTGGAATCAAGAATTTATAATGTAAACAACACCGAACCTCCGGCTTATGAAGTAATTTCTGAATCCGGCGGCGGATCATTTTCCAACAGTGTATTCATGATTTCTCCTAATGTTCATCTCGATTATCTTATGAATAAAAATCTTTGCATATCTTTTAAACCTTATTACAGCTTTTCAATCGGCGAACTTGATTATTCACAGCTTAATCAGACTTTAAATCCGAATACTTATCAGAATGACCCTGCGAGCGAAACATCTTCAAAGATTGGATATTTCGGCGCTGTTTTAAAATTTAAATTTCTATTTTCAAATTAATGATTATTAAAAAGTATAAAGAATTATTTTTTTGTTTTATTTTAGCTTCAGTTTGTTTTTCCTGTTCGGGTGTTCAGAAGACAATTGAAAATGCCGAGAGGTTAAAGTTTAAACTCGGCAAAGTAGAAAAGCTCAAAGTCGGCGGTGTAAATCTTAGCAATGTCCGCTCGATCAATGACATTAATCTTATAGACGGAGCATCTTTGCTTGCTTCATTTACTTCGGGCAAACTTCCTGCAACATTCACTGTAAATCTCATTGCAAAAAATCCTGATACTTATCCGGGCGGTTCTGCCGAAAGCTCTTCACTTATCAAAGGTCTCGACTGGAGACTGCTTGTGGATAATACAGAAATGATAACGGGAAGCATTGATCAGACAATTGAAATACCTGGCGTTGGCAAATCAACTACGATTCCTATCCCTGTTTCAGTAGATCTCTACAAGCTGCTCGGTGACGGAGGCTATGAAAAGCTAATGAATCTCGCATTGTCTATTGGAGGAAAATCGGGAAGCAGTTCGAGACTTACTCTCAAAATCAAACCAACCATTGATACATTTCTGGGAGGAATTTCTTATCCTGGAGAAATTGATGTGATAGATAAAGAATTCAGATAAAGAAATTTTTATCACCGATAACTCATAATCGTTATACTCAGCGCTGCATTGAGTATAAAAAGTCATTACACTGTGCATTTTTGAGTTTAATTACAAATGTAATTAACGAGAAAATATTTTTTAAATAGACAAAATTAATATCCATCACAGTGCATATCTTAAGGTTAAACCAAATATATCTTTTGTTGTCTAACCGGAAATTGGAATTATGTCTGAATTATCCAAACAAAGAAAATTACAGCATTTATTTTTAAGAGCAGGATTCGGAGCAGGAATAAATGAAATACAAAAACATTTAAATTCATCTCCGGAAAAAACAGCAGAAATACTTCTGAATAATTCGCTTCATTACGCCGAACTTGAATTGAAATTTAATCAAAAGCTTCAAGAAAAAGACAGCTTACCTTTAAATCCCAAAGAACTTTCCAAAAAGGAAAAGAAACAGTTTCAAAAACAATCACGGGAGAATCTTAAAGAGCTGAATATCTCATGGATTAACAAAATGTGCAATGATAAATCGGTATTAAGAGAAAGAATGACATTGTTCTGGCACGGACACTTTGCATGCAAATCTCGCGTTGCCTTGTTTATGAAAAATCAGAACAACACTTTAAGAAAACATGCGCTGGGAAATTTTGCAGATCTATTAAAAAGCATTTCAAAAGATCCGGCAATGCTGCAGTTCCTTAATAATCAGCAGAACCGGAAATCAAGCCCGAATGAAAATTTTGCGAGAGAACTCCTTGAACTATTTACTCTCGGCAGGGGAAATTATTCTGAAATGGACATAAAGGAAGCCGCAAGAGCGTTTACCGGATGGGGTTTTGACAAAAACGGAGAATTTAAAGACAGAAAAAAACTTCATGATGAAGATGAAAAAAAATTCATGGGAGTCTCCGGGAATCTCGACGGCAATAACATTCTCGATATAATTCTTGATAACAGAAAAACCGCTGAGCATATTACAAAAAAACTATATGCATACTTTGTAAATGAAAACATAAATAAAGAGATCACGAATTACTTGTCAAAGGAGTATTATGAATCGGGTTATGACACTGGAAAACTTATGAAAAGAATATTTACTTCGGACTGGTTTTATAATAAAGAAAACATAGGAGTTAAAATTAAATCGCCTGTTGATTTAATTTGCGGACTTAAAAAGAGTTTCGGATTGGATTTCGAAAATCCGGAATCACTTCTTGTTATTCAGAAAAATCTCGGTCAGACGCTTCTTCATCCCCCAAACGTGGCCGGCTGGCCGGGAGGCAGAAGCTGGATCGATTCTTCATCGCTGATGTTTAGGATGAAACTTCCAGAGTATATTTTTCTTTCAGCGGGAAGAGGTTTTGATTATGAAATCAATTCAGGGAAAAATTCGAAAAGAAAAGAAAAATTTCCCGTAAAAAACTTTAAAGTAAAATCAGACATGAGCGGTTTTTTGAGTGCATTCGGAAAATTCAGCGGGGATGAATTAACGGACAAACTTTGTGAATACCTTCTTCAGAGTGATGCGGGAAACGAAACGAAAAAACTGGTAAAAAAATATTCGGATTATTCAGGAAAGGAAAATTCAATTGAAAGCATGACAATGCGGATTTTATCTCTGCCGGAATATCAATTATGCTGACAGAAAAAATTTACGGAAGCAAAAAAATTCATCATATAAACAATGAAAATATTAACAAGAAGAAAATTCTTTAAATGTTCCGCGCTTGCCGCCACATCGCTGCTCATTCCGGATTTCCTCAAAGGATTTGCCGGAACATACTCGCCGGAAAACAGCTTCTTAAAAAATTCTCTGAAATCCGGAAACAAGTTAATCGTGATTCAGCTTTCCGGAGGAAATGACGGATTAAATACGGTTATACCTTATAAGAATGACATTTATTATGAAGCCAGACAGAAGATTTCAATAAGTGAAAATAAAGTTTTGAAGATTACAGATGAAGCAGGATTAAATCCCGAAATGAATATGTTCAGAGAAATATTTGATAAAGGAAATCTCTGCATTGTCAACAGCGTTGGATATCCGAATCCAGACAGATCACATTTCCGCTCGATGGATATTTGGCAAAGCGGAAGTTCGTCGGATGAATATGTAAGTACCGGCTGGCTTGGAAGATATCTCGATTCTGATTGTACCGGCTGTGATAATCCGTATAATGCAATTGCAGTGGATCCGAATCTTGCAATGGCATTAAAAGGTAACAAGAGAAGCGGTATGGCTGTTGAAAATCCGCAAAGGTTTTATATGAACACGACAGAAAAATATTTCCTCGAACTTGCAGAGCAAACAAAAATTTTCAGAGATGATAATAATGTAAGTTATCTTTACAAAACACTGGCAGAGACTACATCTTCTGCTGATTACATTTATGAGAATTCTAAAATTTACAAATCAAAAAGAGATTATCCCGATACTGCGTTTGGTAAGAATCTGAAAACAATTTCGGAGATGATAAACTCGGATATAGATACTTCTGTTTATTATGTTTCTTTATCGGGATTTGACACACACGTAAATCAAAACGGCAGACAGGAGAGACTGCTAAAAGAGTATTCCGAAGGTGTTTATTCTCTTACCGAAGATTTAAGGGAAAGCGGAATGCTGGGCAGCTCTCTGATTATGACTTTTTCTGAATTCGGAAGGCGTGTAAAGCAGAATGCGGGAGGAGGTACGGATCACGGAACCGCAAATAATTTATTTCTAATAGGCGGAAATTTAAAGACAGCGGGATTATATAATTCAATGCCCGATTTGTCAAATCTCGAAAGCGGTGATCTGAAATTTGAAATTGACTTCAGAAGTGTGTATTCTACAATTCTAAGAAACTGGTTGAATGCTGACGACAGGAAAATAATGGGAAAAGAATTTGAAATGCTGGGAATTGTTTAAGTAATGACTAATTGCTCACCCTCATACACAATAGTCATCCTGAACTTGTTTCAGGAAGACAGAGAGTACACCCGCACACACACAATAGTCATCCTGAACTTGTTTCAGGAAGACAGAGAGTACACCCGCACACACACAATAGTCATCCTGAACTTGTTTCAGGAAGACAGAGAGTACACCCGCACACACACAATTGTCATCCTGAACTTGTTTCAGGAAGACAGAGAGTACACAAGTATGCAGTACAGACTTCAACAGATGCTGAACCAAGTTCAGCATGACAGAGAGTGTTTGTCTGAACCAAGTTCAGGAAGACAGAGAGTCCACCTGCACACACACAATTGTC
>JABAQZ010000016.1 GCA_019187405.1 Ignavibacteria bacterium | reverse complement strand
ATACATTATAGACAATATTCCCGATGAACCCGCTGACGGAAATTTCTCCGAAAAGAAATCAGTAATCCTGAATAATTATCCCAATCCATTTAACCCATCAACAAAGATAAAATACGAACTCAAGAAATCCGGATTCATTGAACTGAAAGTTTATGACGTGACGGGCAAGGAAGTTGCAGAGTTAGTAAGTGAAAATCAGCATACAGGAATTTATGAAAAAGAATTTCATTCAAACAGACTTCCAAGCGGAGTGTATTTTTATACATTGTATGCTGATGGAGTGAAAATGGATACAAAGAAGTGTTTGCTGGTGAGGTGAGAGTTTGTAGGGGAGGAGTAGAAACCGTTTAAACGGTTTCTACCACCTTCGCACAGAGATGTGACATCTCCCGCAGCGTTTTTCAGAAACCGTTTAAACGGTTTCTCCCACACCACTCAAAGGAAAAAATCCACTTTCACAAATCGCATTTTTTACCATTTGACAATTCTAATCTTTATCTTTAGCTTGAATACAAATTGATTTTAAGTTCATTCAAAAATCTGTATGAATAGAGCTATTGTTGACAATGAATAGATTTAATAATTTTTTAAAAGGTTAACTTAGTATATATTTTCTCAAAATAATTTTTATGAGAAACATAAAAATACAAATTTATATTCTATCTATTTTCATTTTCTTTCCGGTCATCGGAGTAAATGCACAATCAAGCTGGTTCTGGCTGCAACCACTGCCGACTGGCGCAACGCTTAACTCGGTTGACTTCTGGGACAGAAATACAGGATATACCTGCGGCAAAGCCGGAACGGTCACCAAGACAACCAACGGCGGAATGAACTGGGTGTTGCTGGGACAAATAACATCTTTGAATTTAACTGACATCGAATGCATTAATTTAAATACTTGCATTGTTGTTGGTGACAGCGGATATATAGCAAAGACAACAAATGGAGGATTGAACTGGGTAGTTGTCCCAAGCGGAGTACCGGGTATTTTACTGGATGTTGATTTTCCGACAGCAAATACCGGATATATAAGCGGTGCATCCGGCAAAGTACTAAAATCAACAAACGGTGGAGCTAACTGGATAGCACAAAATGCTGGAGTATCATCAACATTATTTCATGTATCATTCATAAATCCGTTAAAAGGCGCGATGGCAGGAATAAATAATATTTATACTACAACAAACGGTGGAAATAACTGGACTATACATCACTTGGGAACATTCTTTGATTATTTTCCATCAGTACAATATATAAACGATTCTACAATCTATGGATTGTTTGGAACAGTAGCAGAAAGTGAAAAAATATTTATTTCTAACAATGGTGGTATAAGTTGGAGTAATTATGTAATTGAAAGTAGTATACCTGATGACATTTCGAGAGCAATGATATTCAAAAACGAATCAACAGGATTTGTAGTAACACAGATAGGAGATATTCACAAAACTACAAATAGTGGAGTAAACTGGTTCAGAGATACTTCATTTACACCAGAGAATCCGGATTCGGATGTATTTTTAGATATAAATACAACCGAACAGAATTATTTTTATGCAGTTGGTTCAGGGGGAGTAATAGTAAATACGACAAACACGGGTGAACATTGGCAAAGACAGACAGGAGTTCAGGAGACATACAACGACGTATTTTTTATAGGTGAAAATACCGGTTATACAGTTGGAGAAAAAGGAATATTGAAAAAGACGACAGATGCCGGGTACAGTTGGAACAGAATAAACCTAAATACAAGTCTTGGAATAAAGAAAATAGTCTTTACCGATTTAAATACGGGATACTTATGCGGAGATTCAGGACTTGTGATGAAAACAAATAATGGAGGAATGAATTGGAAAAATCAAAACACACCTGCAGGAGATACGGGATTTACGAGTTTAAACTTTATCGATAGCAATCAAGGATTTATTGGAACAAATAATGGATCAATTTATAAAACTACTAATTCAGGAATAAATTGGGTACACAATTTTACTACAAGTTATGGAGGAGGTGTTTTTCATGATATTGATTTTTATGATGAAACAAATGGAGCAGTTGCCTCAGATATAGCAATTTATTTAACAACAAATTCTGGAGAAAGTTGGAATTCCACATTATTTCCTTTCAGTGTATTAAATTCAATTGAATATATAGATACTTTAATAATTATATCAGGTGGTTTTAATAGTGAAAGCCCGTTAATAATAAAATCAACGAACGGAGGAATAAACTGGTTTAACCAGAGTGTATCACATATAATAACTTCAATTCAGTTTCTGGATAATAACTACGGAATGTTGTGCGGATATAATGGAAAAATCTCAAAGACGACAAACGGAGGATTAAACTGGATACTTCTTCCTGGAACAGCCACAGAAAGACTTAATTCTATATATTTTGTCAATTCCAATACAGGATATTCTGTCGGCATAGCAGGACAAATAATAAAGACAACCAATGGGGGGTTGTCTTTTATAAACAATAATCAAACAATTAAGACCGATGATTATAGATTATATCAGAATTATCCAAATCCTTTTAATCCATCTACACAAATTAAGTATTCATTAAATAAATCGTCAACAGTTATGATAAAAGTACATGACATATCAGGAAGAGAAGTGAACACAATACTAAATCAATACAAACAGCCCGGAGTGTACATTGAAACATTTAACGCCATTAATCTTTCAAGCGGAATATATTTCTACACTTTATACACAGACGGATTGCAAGTTAGTACAAAGAAGTTTATACTGTTGAAGTAAATTAAGTCTGAATCACGGATTAAACCGATTACACCGATTACACTGATTAATTAAGATTAATATAAAAAATTTCTAAACTGAGATCATATACGTTACTAACCTGAAGTTTCAAAGGAATAGAATAGTATAGTATAGACAACCAATCCCTGTAATCACTTAATCCGTGCAAATCCGTGATTCAGACAAATAAACAACCAAATCAAATTCCGGACTACAATCCGTGCTATCACTTAATCCGTGCAAATCCGTGATTCAGACAATTAGTTTAGTATATTTATTGTTTACTTGAAAATATCCTATGCATAAGTTTAATTGCATACATTAGAGAAATTTTTATGAGATTAAGATTAAGGATAAAGCAGATAAAGAAAGATCAGTTAATACCGATTAACTATCAGTTTTCAGTATCGTCATTTATTTACAGAACGATTGAAACCTCCGATAGTGGCTATTCAAAATGGCTTCATGATACCGGCTACATGAGCGGAGCAAAAAAATTCAAATACTTTACATTTTCGAAATTGATGCTTCCCGAATCTGAAATGATAGATTTATATGGTTTAAAGTATCTCAAATTAAAATCTGAAACGATAGACATTATTGTAAGTATGCTCAGTACAAAAACGGTTGAAAATTTCATTATCGGAATGTTTGAAAACCAGAAATTCAGAATATATGATTCAAATGTGGAATCTGAATTTATAATTAAGACAGTTGAGATGGTACCGGAACCGGAATTTACAAGAGAGATGGTATTCAGGACAATATCACCGATAGTAATTTCAAAAAAAGTAATATACAATGGCAAGGAATCTCAAAAATATCTTGGACCGGAAGATGATGAGTACGAAAAATATTTCAAAAGTAATCTTGAAGAAAAATACATAACTCTCCTGTTGAACGAATGTTCGTATGAAAGTAAAGTAATAATTGAAAAGGAAAGGAGTTCTTTGGATGAAGTTGAATTAATGGGTCAGAGCAAGGCAAAACTGATAACAATCAAAGAGGGGAGACAGACTGAGACAAAAGTGAAGGGATTTTACTTCACATTCAGATTAAAGGGAGAGACGGAGATTATGAGGATAGGTTATGAAGCCGGATTCGGTAAAAATTGCAGTCAAGGATTTGGTTGTGTGGAAACAATAAAGAGGTATTAAAAATTGATAATATTTATTTATCAAAAAAAATATTATCTTAAATCAAACAAGTTAAGAACAATAGAACACACAAGGACAATTGATTATTGGATTAATTATATGGAATGTAATAAATCCAGTTTATAGGGACACTTCAGAAAAAGCAATTCGAAATTATTTTAAGCAACAAAACATTTCCGAAATATTGCGGAAATTGGAAGTAAGAAAATTCTTTGTTAATTTTGTAAAAAATATTAATTCTTGTTGGATATGACATATACAAGTGAGGAGAAGGTTCTAATCCTCGGTGCACTTTTTCATGATATTGGGAAGTTTGTGCAGAGGTGTGAGCGAGTTTCAGGACATCATACTGAAGTTGGCTACAACTTTTTTGAAAATAAATTAGATATTTTTAAGGATAAGAGTTTTGATTTCAAGCCATTGATTGTTAAAATTCTTGGTAGTGACGACGCTTATAATAAATTTTTAGGAATTATTCTGAATCATCATTCACCCAAAACTGATTTAGAAAAGTTTGCTCAATCTGCAGACCATTTATCTGCAAGTGAACGACCGGACTTACAAAAAGAGGAGGGCAGTGAAAATCAATGGAGACATAAATTCCTTTCGTCAGTTTTATCCAAAGTGATTTTAAAGTCTGAAGGAGGAAAAAAATTATATTTCAGACAACTGCCGCTAATTAAAGATAACTATGAAGCGCTAATTCCGAATCTTACCGATTATGATGACAATCAGAAATATAAATTATGTGATCTTGAGCAATTCAGAATTGATTTAAGACAAATACTTTCTTTTTATGAAAGTGAAGAAGACTTTTCAACAATTGTAAACCTGCTTCTCACCCTTATGGAGAAGTATTTGTGGTGCGTTCCGGATTTTACCGGAAGTGACGAAACGGATATTTCACTTTACAATCATTCAAAAGATGTCAGCGGATTGAGTCTGGCAATGTACAAATCAAAACCCGGTTCAAAAGATTTAAATTTAATAATTGGGGATATACCGGGAATACAGGATTACATTTTTGATTTGTATTCTACAAAAGGAGTTGCAAAGATATTAAGAGGACGTTCGATATTTGTTCAGGTTTTATCGAGAAATTTTGCGACAAAGTTTTTGGATAAGTTGGGATTGACTGAATGCAATTTGATTATGCTTGCAGGTGGAAAGTTTTATATTGTTGCACAGGATACGGAAGATTTTGAGAGCAAATTTGTAGAAGCAAGAAATGAAATTGAGAAATTCCTTTGGGAAAATTTTAACGCAGAGATTTCCTTCAATTGCGCTTACACTAAATTTAATTATGAAAAATTAAAACTGAAGGAAGAAACTTTCGGCAAGATTGTTGAAGATGCGAACAAGATTTTGCTCGAGAACAAAAAGAGACTTTTCGATTCAATTTTGTTTTCAAAGGGGAATATTATTGATAAATCTTTTATAGTTGATAAGGAATATATTGATGCTGAAGAAAATGATACAAATAATATTAAATGCAAGTTGACAAATAAACCGATAGTTGAAGGACTTCAAGATCAAATTGAACTTGCTGTTGATGAAATAATAAAACCGGTTTTAAAACAAGTTGCAGTTGAGTATAAAATTGGTGACAAAGTAATAGACGATAATATAATAGTAGAAATCAAGAAGGGTGGTTTAGAAGTAAAGGACATTTTCCCATTAAGGGATTACAAAGGTACAAAGGAATCACAAAAAGTTTTGATTAATCCAGATTTAAAAAAAATTCTTGATATTGTTGCAGAAGATAAAAGTAAACTAGCCTTTTTAAAAAATTCTCATATTATTGAAGTAGCTAGCTATGTGAGAAAGAATTCTGATAAAAGTGTAATGACCTTTGAAGATTTAGCAATACAGGGCGATGGTGTTAATTACCTAACAATTATTAAAGGGGACATAGATAATCTTGGTTTAATAATGGCTTTCGGTTTGGATAGAGGTGAAGGTAGTTCATTATCGGCTATTTCAAGAACAACTACAATGAGCAATCATTTGAAATATTTTTTTAGTTTTTATTTGAATAAATTTCTGGAAGAAAGATTTCCAAACACATATACCATTTTTGCAGGCGGTGATGATTTGATGTTGATTACGCCGCAGAGTGAAGCGGTAAATTTAGTTGATGGATTTAATGAAAGGTTTAAAGCATTCGTGTGCGAAAATAAGGAAATTCATATAAGTTACTCGATAACACATTTTAAAGACCATACTCCGGTAAAGCTTGTTAATATATTTGCTGATGAGAATCAGGAAGCAGTGAAGAAGGGGGAAAAGATCGAGCTTATTGAGAATTGTTTTAATGATTTTAATAATAAGTCGTCATTTTTTATTTTTAATACTAAATTAAAGAATTCGGAGTTAGACTGTTTGAAAGACAAAACCAAACAACTTTCTGAATGGGTAGAAGCGAATAAAAAAGATAATAAAAAGGGAATATCGATGGGAGTGTTGCGAACATTGATGCAGTTGGTAGAAATATTAAAGCAATACAGAGAAAAGAAAGATACGAGTAAACTTATCTGGCACCCGATGCTGACGTATATGATTAATAGAAATCTGAAAAAAGACAAAGATACGGAAGTTGGAGAATTCTTCAAAGAAGTTTTAAAGTTAAACAAAAACACTGAAGAAATTAATTTTGAAAAAATATTATATCCTGCGATTTGCGGGGCAATTTATAAATTAAGAGAAAAGGGAGGTAACTAAAATGCCCAGAGACTACAGACATTATCAAGAAAAAAAAGATAATAAAAATTTCAAAAAAGAAAATGCTTCTAACACACCAAAGAAACCTTTTGCTTTCATGATTGACAGTTTTTATGATGAAGCCGGTAATTTAAAAGCAGAATTAATATCTAATGTTGGAGAAAAAAACGTTGAACAATTATCTAGTTTGATTTCAACAGAAGGAACTAAGACCTCACAGATACGGAAATTTTACGATTCATTTATAAAATCTTACAATAACTTTTTGAATATTGACTCCAAAAAAGAAAACGTATTCAAAGTTCAATTACTAATTCTTAAAGCTCAGGTGGAGTATTCTTATGCACGAAGAAATGTTAAGCAAGCATTCAAGGATTTTATAGATAATCGTTTTGACTTAGTGATCAAAAGCGATAAGTTTAGAAATGATTTTAAAGCTCTCAAATCTCACTTTGAAGTATTAATTGCCTATTTACCAAAAAACTAAAAAATTAATTATATTAATATGAAGAAGAAGAAAAAAAACCTTAAGCTAACAGTTGAAACTGGACTACACATTGGTATGGGAAATGACGCTGTTCAAATCGGTGGTGTAGATAGCGAAGTAATAAAAGATCCGATAACAAAGCTTCCATATATTCCGGGCAGCAGTCTTAAAGGAAAAATTAGATGTTTGTTGGAAACTGAAGGCGGCACAAATGGAAACGGATATGGCGAAAATGATAAGTCTTTGAATAATATATTCGGTCCAAAAAATCAAAATATTAAAACAGATGCACCTACTCGATTGATTTTCAGAGATTTATCGTTGTCTGAATCATCCAAAAACCTTTACACGGAGGGGGAAATCTCAAATGAATCTAAAACTGAAATCAGCATTGACAGAAAAACAGGTACAGCAAGTAAAGCAGGACCAAGAACAATAGAAAGAGTCCCTCCAAGTATCAGCTTCGAAGGTAGTATTTTGATTAGATACCTTAATGATAAGGATTTGTCTGAAACCGAAAGAATTATTAACGAGGGAATAGCTTTGTTAAACAATGATTACTTGGGAGGTTCAGGAAGTAGAGGCTATGGAGCAGTTAAAATTGAGTTAACATAAATCATTTACAAACTTTTCTTATGATTAATTTAAAGTTTGAAACAATTTCTCCGGTTCATATTTCGAATGGATTGGAATTAAGCAACAATCTGGACTATGTCATTGAAGGGAATTTGTTGAAAAAGCTTAATCTATTCAAGATTTCAGAAAAACTTCTTGGATTACATCAGTTCAGCTTTGAAAAGAGTTATTCTTTGAAAGAGATTAATACAATTATTTCAGAGAATATCGGAAGATTTGGAGAAGAAGATTTCATTTATTCAGTTGGGATAGATAGCAATATGGAAAAACTAATTCAAAGTCCAAATACAGATGGTCAAAGTTATGTTAAAGAATTTATAAATACTAACGGAAATTTTTATATACCGGCAAGCTCTGTTAAAGGTGCAATTTTAACTATACTTCATGCAACAAAATTAGGGATAGACAATGCGGCAGCTGACATTAAAGATAAATTTGTATTCTGTGACAGCAGTTATCTTGACGAAAGCTTATTTGAAGTAATAAGATTCGACAGACCCCCTCAGGTTAATTTACTTTGTTTGAAGAAGGGCTCTCAATTCGAAATGACAATACGAAAGAAAGGTAATTTTGACGTTAGTATTTTTAAGAATAAGTTAAAAAAGTACACAACTATAGAAATAGCAAAGGCTAAAAAAAGTATTGAAAAATGGGAAACGGAGAAAAATAAAGAATCTTTGGGAAGCAAGTTTTACAAAAACGCTTTAAACAGTTTAACTGAGGTTTTGAATTCAATTAAACAGGATGAATACTTAATCAATCTTGGATTTGGAGGGGGAACATTCTTCAAAATATATGACAACTTGGAAACAATTCCCAAAAACAGAAAAGGTGAAGATATTCATACAACTTTTTCAAGCTTAATAGAAAAGGAAAGATTTCACATTGGTTGGTGTAAATTAAAAATTGAAGAATTATAGAATGCCTAACATCTACAAACTCACTCTCTCCCAAAAGTCCGGTCTTCTCACAGAGCTTCACTCCGACACCATATTCGGACACTTCTGCTGGAGACTGAAAGACATGCTCGGTGAAGATAAATTGAAAGAATTCTTGGAATTGTACAAAAATAGAAAGCCTGTGTTCACTATTTCAAATTCTTTCTTTGAAAGAGATGGAATATTGTTTTTATCAAATCCTCTGCTACCATTTGTTAAAGAAGAAGAAAAAGTAAAAACAAAGAATGAAAAAATTGAAAGTTTCTTAAATTATAAGGATTCCAAGAAAAGGAAATTTCTTACTCTCGAACAGTTTAACTTAGCCATAAATGGCGAAGTGACAAAATTGAATGATTTGATTGAAAAAGATGATTTGAAGCAGCCAAAGTACATCGAAGATTTAAGAACAAGCGTCGAAATATCAAGAGAAACTTTTTCGAGTAAAGAGCATCAATTATTTTCTTATGCACCGTACTACATTGAAGAAGTACCGATCGATATAAAGAAAAATGAATATTCCAAAACCTTCACATCAATATTTGTTAAGGTTCTTGATGAAGATAAATTTTCAAAAAATAATTTCGACTGTGAAAACATCCTAAAAGAAGTCTTCAACATCGGTTTCGGAAAAAAGAAATCAAGCGGATACGGTCAGTTTGAAGTAAATGGATTTGAAGAATTTAAAGGGTTTGATGAGCCGGAAGATTCAACCGGATTCATAACTCTAAGTAATTATCTGCCTTCAACCGACGACGGGTTAACCGCAGAGAATTCATTATATGATTTGAATATTAAATACGGTAAACTCGGTGAAGAGCTTGCATTAAGCAGCAATCCTTTCAAGAAGCCGATTGTGTTTATGACTCCTGGAAGTTGTTTTAAAACTGAAGTAAATAAAGATTTTTACGGAAGGTGTGTAAGCGATATAGTTCAGTTGACAGAATTGAAAGATAAAGTGATACAAAATGGAATTGCGTTTAGTTTGAGAATTAATTTATAAATTTTTTTATAAGATCATTAATTTTTTATAAAATTGCCGAAATAGACTCTTAACGAGTAGAATTAATCACTTTGTGCATGTCGGCTGCATGATGTTCCAGGTGATTAATTCTTTTTAATCTAATTCATTAATGAAAGCAATCTCTTTTTTAGGAATTACAGATTATAAAGATATAAAGTATGAATTTCCTGAGAAGAATGTCATTTCAACTCCATATTTTCCATTTGCAGTAAAAGAATTTTATAAACCTGAAGAGTATTTCATTTTTATGACTGAAGATGCAAAGAGAAAACATTTTGATTCTTTATCTAAATTATTCAGTTTTAATTCTGTGATAATACCTTCAGGTAAAACAGAAGATGAATACTGGGAGATTTTTGATAAAATTGTTGATAAAATTTCCGAAGAAGACGAGATAATATTTGATATTACATTTGGCTTCAGATCCCAACCAGTACTTGCAATATCAGCTTTAACATTTTTAAAAACCATAAGAAATATTAAAATTGCAAAAATTATTTACGGAGCTTTTGATGCAAAAGAGAATGACAAAGTTCCGGTTTTTGACTTGACTCCTTTTATTGAATTAATGGAATTGTCTTATGCTGTTCATGATTTTTTAAAATATGGAAAAGCAGACTTGTTGGATAAACACATGAAATATATTCAGAAATATACTCATATAACTAAGAAAGACGAAAAGGCAAAGGCTTTAAGTTCAATGGGTAAAATGCTTAAGGAACTTATGGAATCAATGTCAATTGTAAATACATTAGAAATTCTAAAACATGCAAATAATATTTATAATAAAACTGATGAATTGAAAAAAGATTTGGAATGTATTACAAAGACAAAACCAATCAGTTTGTTGTTTACAACAATAAATAAAAGAATAGAGAGAATAAGAAATCCTGAAATATCAAATTTAGATCACTCTAGTATGATGAAACAAATCGAAATTATTAGATGGTTCATTGATACAAATCAGTATCAACAAGCTATTACACTTATGAATGAGTTATTTTTAACAAGTGAGTGCATTTCCGATTCTTTAGATCCTCTACTGAAGGAAAACAGATTAGATATTTCTAAAAAATTAGGGGATAAGATTCAAGAATTAGAAAAGAAAAATATTCCGGATAACGACAAAGAGAAAATAGATTTATGGAACAAGTTATCTGAAATCAGAAATCAAATAAATCATGCTGGAATAAAACCCAGCGCTGCAAAAACAAATACTCTTATCAAAAATATCAAAAAACAATTTGTAGATTTAGAGAACTATATAAAAAAGCAATTTTGATAATTAAGTATAAATATTATTGTAATTATAGATAATCTTATAAAAAAAAATAATTTACGAAAAAGGAAGATATGTGCAGAAATAACTGTATTTTGTATGCCAGCTTCATGAAATTTCTTGTGGTTATATTTCTTAAAACTGTAAGTTATTATTCTTAAAAAAGACTTTTATGCTAATAAATTTATCTAATCATCCCTCCACTAACTGGATTCAAAAGCAGACATTTGAAGCATTAAAAAGATATGATTCAATGACTGATATTTCTTTTCCAAACATTGATCCCAGCTTTTCAGAAGATGATATTGCTCTATTGACAAAAAAATATTTCAGTTAAATAATTAAATATTTGAAAAATAATATTAATGAAAACAATGCTGTAAATATAATGGGAGAATTTACTTTTAGCATGGTTAATATGTTGTTAAGTAATGGAATCCGTTGTGTAAGTTCGGCAACTGAAAGAGTATCTAAAGAAATAGATGACAGGAAAATATCAGAATTCAGATTTGTAAAGTTTAGAGTGTATTTAAGAAATGAAAATACTTATTAATTTAATTGGCGGGCAAGCAGCTCCGGTTTATATTGCTACAAGAATTATAAATCCTGATAAAGTACTTCTTGTTTATAGTAAAGAGTCTGAAGTTCAGTTAAATAGAATTAAAAATACTTTAAACTCATTTAATTATGAATCTCTGGAAGTTTCTCCGTATGATTTTGAAAATTGCTATTCAACTCTCAAGAATGAACTCGAAAAATATGATTCTGATGATTTTGTTTTAAACTTTACTTCAGGAACTAAAATCATGTCAATTGCTGCATATAAGTTATTTGATGAATCAAAGTTTAATATGATTTATATTGACTCTCAGAATCATTGTTTATTAACAATTGACAAAGAGAAAAATGTTAACAGTCAAACTATAAATCTTAAATTTTCGGTAAAAGATTATTTTTCTATTTATGGATATGATATTATTATTGAGCAAGAAAGATTTCCCGTTAATAAGGAATATAGAAAATTAAATGATTTATGTCTGAAAAATCACTATCAATTCAAAAGCTTGATAAAATCAATTAACAGTCAATTGAAAAATGGAAATACTCTAATCGAGGCTAAGGATAATTCAAGTCAGTGTTATTTAAGATATAATTTCAAAAAAAGAAAAGGAAAACTTATAATTAAGCAGGGAAGAAATACAGAAGAGATTGAGATTACATCAGAAGAAATGCTGAGTTATATTACAGGTTACTGGTTTGAGGATTATATTTTTGAAAGATTGAGTAAATCTGAAATTTTTGATGATATTCAAAAAAATGTCAAAATCTATTTGACCAGAGAAAATTATCAGCCTGAATATTTGAATGAATTTGATATTGTAGCTGTAAAAGATCAGACATTATATATTTATGAATGCAAAACTGGAAATCTGGATAAAAATATTGTTGAAAAATTACGACTTATAAAAACAATAAGCGGGACATATTCAAAAATTTGTTTATTCACTTTGTTCAGACCGATAGAAAATTCAGCTCTTGAACGAATAAAACATTTTAAGATTAATCTTGTAGAACTAAAACAAATTGATAAGTTTATTTCATCGCTGAGGTTTTCTGCGGATATTAATCCGAGTTTATAATTGTAATTAATAATTAAAAATGAAATCTTATTAACACAGACTATAAGTCTGTGCAGAAGCTCGCAGCTGATAACGTAACACAGACTATTAGTCTGTGCAGAAGATCGCAGCTGATAACGTAACACAGACTATCAGTCTGTGCAGAAGCTCGCAGCTGATAACGTAACACAGACTATCAGTCTGTGCAGAAGCTCGCAGCTGATAACGTAACACAGACTATCAGTCTGTGCAGAAGATCGCAGCTGATAACGTAACACAGACTATCAGTCTGTGCAAAAGATCGCAGCTGATAACGTAACACAGACTATCAGTCTGTGCAAAAGATCGCAGCTGATAACGTAACACAGACTATCAGTCTGTGAAGAAGCGCACAGGCTGATCCGTAACACAGACTATCAGTCTGTGCAAAAGATCGCAGCTGATAACGTAACACAGACTATAAGTCTGTGCAGAAGATCACAGCTGATAACGTAACACAGACTATCAGTCTGTGCAAAAGATCGCAGCTGATCCGTAACACAGACTATCAGTCTGTGAAGAAGCGCACAGGCTGATAGCCTGTGCTACGGATGTGAACATAAATAAAAAGCTAAAAAATTATGGTATATACAAAACGAAATTTACCCCATTTATATTTTGAATATGGAATTTATTTTGTCACTTTTAGAACTTGTGATTCATTGCCGAAAAATATGATATTAGAATTGAAAAATGATAAATATACTAAAGATGAAAATAAAGCAAGAAAGATATTTAAAAAGTATGATGATTTATTAGATTCAGGAAAATGGGGAAATATTAATTTATTAAATGAAGATGTGGCAAAAGTAATCAAATATTGTCTTCATTATCCTGATAGTAAAGAATATATATTGATTTGCTATACGATTATGTCAAATCATGTGCATACCGTTTTTGAATTAATTAAAAATAATAAAGGTTTGGATAAGATAATGAAATCAATTAAAGGAATAACAGCAAGAGAATCAAATAAGATTTTAAATCGAAGCGGTAAGTTTTGGCAGGATGAAAGTTATGATCGATTAATCAGAAATGAAAAAGAATTTTACAGAGTAATAAATTATGTTTTAATGAATCCCGTAAAGGCGGGATTGATAGAAAACTGGCGAGATTGGAAATACAGCTATTGCAATCCCGATTATATTAACTTTATACAGTAGATATTAGCATAACGTAACACAGACTATCAGTCTGTGCAGAAGCTCGCAGCTGATAACGTAACACAGACTATCAGTCTGTGCAAAAGATCGCAGCTGATAACGTAACACAGACTATCAGTCTGTGCAAAAGATCGCAGCTGATAACGTAACACAGACTATCAGTCTGTGAAGAAGCGCACAGGCTGATCCGTAACACAGACTATCAGTCTGTGCAAAAGCTCACAGCTGATAACGTAACACAGACTATCAGTCTGTGCAGAAGATCGCAGCTGATAACGTAACACAGACTATCAGTCTGTGCAGAAGATCGCAGCTGATAACGTAACACAGACTATCAGTCTGTGCAGAAGATCACAGCTGATAACGTAACACAGACTATCAGTCTGTGCAAAAGATCGCAGCTGATAACGTAACACAGACTATCAGTCTGTGCAGAAGCTCGCAGCTGATAACGTAACACAGACTATCAGTCTGTGCAGAAGCTCGCAGCTGATAACGTAACACAGACTATCAGACTGTGCAAAAGATCGCAGCTGATAACGTAACACAGACTATCAGTCTGTGCAGAAGCGCACTGGCTGATAGCCTGTGCTAGGAGTAAAAATATTAATTTAAACTATTCATTAGTATGAAAAACATTCTTATCTGTGTTTCAGGATTATCTCCACAAATTATAACTGAAACCTTGTTTGCACTATCTGTAAAAAATAAAATTACTATCGATGAAATTATTATTGTTACAACAAAAGTAGGAAAGGACCTAATTCTGGGTAAAATACCTTATTCTGTTAACAATAAAAAAGTTTATATTAAATTGTCAGATAAAATCAAAGAGCTATGTAAATTATTTAAATTAAAAGAAATTAATTTATCAGCTAAAAATGTAATCGAAGCAACCGAGGAAAATATTAGTCTATACGATATACGTACTGATGAACATAATATTTTATTTCCAAATAGAATCTGCGAGGTGATTAGAGAAAATTCAGAAGATAATAATACTACTTTACATTGCTCTATCTCCGGTGGTAGAAAAACCATGTCTGTGTTCATGGGGTATGCTTTATCACTCTTTGGAAGAAATCAAGACAAATTATATCATGTTTTAACTAAAGAAGAAAATGAAAAAAACAGATTGTATTTCTTTCCCTCAAAAGCAAATAAGAAAAGCGAAATAGAGCTTTCAAATATTCCATTTGTCAGATTAAGAGGTATTTTAAAAGATAAATCTCAATTTTTAAAAAGTAATTTTTCAGAAATTGTAAGAATAACTCAAAATGAATTAAGTAAATTTTCATCAGGAAAACTTTACATTGATGTAAATAGAAGAGAAATATGGTTTGGCCTTAATGCCAAACTGAATATCGAACCTAAACAAATTGAATTTTACAAATATTTAGTTGATAATAAATTTAATTATCAAAACCCGGTGCAATATAGTGCTTTAGTAAAATATTTTTCTATTGATAAAAGAACAGGGGAATCACTTAAAGGATATGATGCAGAAAACATTAGACAACTTGTGTCAAAATTAAATCGAAATAAGATTATTCCTGCGGTTAATGATGTTGAGTATAATCAGTTATTCATTATTCATTCCGGGCAATATGGAAAATCAGAGATTTATCTGAATGCAAGTAAAGAAAATGTGGAATTTATTGAATAATAAACTGAAATTATCATTCTTTTTAATTAATGAATATTTCTGATTCAGAGATTATTACATCTTTGTCTTTACATATCAATTAATCAGAATGCACTTGATCATTTTCAGTTTACGACTCACAATATACTGCATTTATTTTAACTCAAATCATAAAAATTATTTTATTAAAACTCATTTATACATATAAAATAATTCTATTCCTAATTTCTCAATCAAATCAATAGTATTAAAAATAAAGAGTTAAGAATTTTGTAACTCCATGCATTAGATAACAATAAATCTCATTTATACTTTCCAAATTATTTCCGAAACATTGCCATCCTTTTGAATTTTCTACATCTTAAGTAATTTTGTATTGCTCTTTTAAATAATACTTTCACTTAGTGAAAGTTCCGATATCGAGAAGATGAACATATCCCTGCCGATAATTATGAAAACTCTGATCTCCCGGACCCTGCATGCCGGGATATCAGGTTTTAAATCTACAAAGTGCAGTTGTAAAAATTTATTAATTAAATTAAACTGGAACCTTTATGTCTCATATCAGACAAAAATTTAACGATTACAAACAAGAACTAAGGTTAATTTATAATAATGACCTTCAGCATAAAAGACTTGATATTTCTTCGCAATCAATGAAAGAACTTTTATCCAAAGGATACTTTATCAGAAAAATGATTCATTCTTGTTCTTTAACGAGTTTAATCAGAAAGATTTAAATGAATTTATTGCGGAAGAATGCAAATGTATTTGCCTTGCCGATCTGATCTTTGAACACGATTGTGAAACATCAATGCCAACCGAGGAATTCATTAGATTAATAAAGTATGAAACAATAAGAATCAAACTGATTGATGAACTTACAGATATGACGTTTTTACTTAAAGAAGAAAACATAAATAAGAACTGATGAATACGGAAGAGATGACATCTATGAGAGGACACGATGATACCTGCCGGAGCGGTATTCCCCAATACCGTCTCCGCAGGTTAAAAAATCAATTATTAATTAGTATTTCTAAATTTATAATGGGAGGTGAATAAGTATGAATCAGCAATATTTAATAAACCTTAAAAATCCTGAATGGTCAGCCAAAAGAAAGGTTGTTCTGAAAAGGGATAGCTACAAATGCAGAAATTGCGGAAGTCCAAATAATCTTGTCGTCCATCACAGACAGTATCATAAACAGCCTGATTCAGGAAAATATTGTAATTCATGGGATTACAAATTGAAATACTTGATTACTCTTTGCTCGCAATGTCATATTAACGGTCATTTGAAGTTTAAAATAAAACATTTATAAAATTTAAATTATAATACTACTTATGAGCATATTAAAAAAATTATTCAGCTATATAACTCCCAATAATGAAATCAGCAGAAATGGATATAATAATAGCCAGACAGGATATTCTATGAATTATGAAATTGATGAAAACACTTTTTCCGATAATGGTCATGCCGAAAAAGTAGTTATACCGGAGCAGTGCAAAACGGCATTGAGTATGTTTCTTGACATCGATTTTTATCTAAGAGGATATAACGACGGTTATGACTATGCTTCGGCGGAAGTTTATAATAAAATTCTGGAAAGCATCAAAATCGAATTTAAGATTACGATTGAAAAGATGATTGACAAAAGCTTAAATGAAATTGCCAAACTTAATGAGCTGATAAACAACATTAAAGATTTGAAAAGCATGTCGGAAGTGAATGCACTTAACAGAATTAATGAACTGAACATCCAAATACAAAAACTCAATGAACAGAAAGTCTTATGCGATCAGAATGATGGGCTCGTTATGAAACCAGTTAACATGTATAAAGCTGGATATGAAAAAGGGCTGTATGCATATACCCAGGAGAAATTACTTGGAATTCCGTCTGGACTATTCTAAATCTAAAAAATCAAATGTAAAAAAATATTTTAAAACTATAAAAATAATTATATGAACTTTCTTAAACTCAATTGCTTAATTACCGGAGATAGATTTGAAGATGTAAAAAATGAAACTCCAGAAAGCAAAAAGAAAATTAGAATGTATTCAATGCTGATTTTTCTGCCGGTAATGCTGTGGATGCTTCAGGGATACTTACTAGTAAATTCCGTAATGTCATTTGATTTTATTTATGCCGCAATTACTTCATTGATTTCGGGAATAGTAGTTTTTTGCATAGACAGGTCTATTATAATGTCAAACGGCGGTCCATTTCTTAAGTATTCAAGGGTAGTGCTGGGTATAATTATTGCGATTATCGGCGCTTTCGTACTCGATGAAGTAATTTTTAAATCTGATATTCAAAGACAGCTTGAGGAAAATAACAGAATATTCATAGCTCAGGAAGTTAAGAAATGGGAAGAGCAAAATTCTTCATTGATAGAAAAAAAGAGAATATTTGTGGATGATTTAAAGAATTCTACAGAAAAATTAAGACAGGTTTTTATTGATGAAATGAACGGCACATACGGTACCAAAGTGAAAGGTGCTGGTAAAATTGCAACCGAGAAATACTTGCTTTACCAGGATGAAAAAAGAAAATACGAAATCAATAAATCCGAACTTGACCAAATGATTTCGGAATATGTTAAAAACAAAGAAACATTCAAAAACGAACTTGTAAAAGTATCACTTGACGGACTTTTGCTTAACAGAATTAAAGCAATGTTTGATCTGATTTTTAATTCTATGCCAATGCTGATTTGCTGGATATTGTTTACTTTGATTTTCATAGCCATTGAACTTATGATTGTGATTGTTAAGTTATCCGGGAAGAAAACAAGTTATGAAAAATCAAACGAGCTTAAGGAGTTTATCTGTAACGAGAGGATAAATAGGATTATGCAGCGAATACCTGATCAAATTATTGATTCAGATTATAATCCAAAAGTTGTGAAAGTAAACAAATATCTGAGTGAAAGTAACGTGAATCTTTTTTAAGACATAATAAAGATAAAAAATTGCAATTATTGTGAAATAACTTTAAGAAAATATTTTATAAAATTTTAAAAAAATGAAAATGAAAAACTTAAGAAAAGAAAACAGTAAAGAAAATCTTAACATTTACAATGTAATCATTCTCGATGAAAGCGGCTCTAAGCAGTCTATAATAAACTTCATCGTAAAAGATTTAAAGAATTATTGAATACCATAAAAGAAGCAGATATGAGTTTCAATACCAGAAACATTACATCACACTCGTAACTTTTAACGGGGTGGGAATGAATGAACACATGTTTTATAAAAGAGTCGGGAATTCGGACGGATTTGAAATAGAATCTTACAAACCAACTTCGTAAACTCCTCTATTTGATACTATCGGAAATTGTTTGACAAAGATCAAAGACAAATTAAAGGAAATATCAGATTAAAAGTAATGGTAAATATTCTTGCTGATGGGATGGGAAATGCATCAAAAATTTATTCCGGCAAGAAGATTAAAAAAATGATAGAAGACTTAAAAACCAAGGGCTGGACTTTTGCATACATTGGTACTGATTATGACATTGAGAATTTTGCCGATTCAATAACAATCAGACATAAAATGTATTTCCATAAAAGCGACTCAGGTGTTAGCGAGATGTTTAAGAAAGAAAAATTAGCCAAAATGAAATATTATAAGAATATGGCTCAGATCAAAATGACCGAAGATTATTACGATGAAGACAAAAATAATAAAGGCAATCAGACTAATTAATCAAAATAAATCATAACTATTATGAGACAAAATCTATATCTATTTTCAAACTCCGTTTTAAGAAGAAAAAATAATACACTATATCTGGAAGCTTATGAGGAAAGCGCTCCCAAGCATGAAGCCGATATTGATGACGATGAAATAGATGCAGTTTTACTGGGGGAAAAAGAAAGAGAAAAAGGAATTAAAAAGAAATATGTACCGGCGGAGAATGTGGAAGCCGTATATACCTTTGGAGAAATAAGATTTACTACACAGTTTCTTGGAGCTTTATCTACTTATTTTATTCCGCTTCATACATTCAATTATTATGGGAATTATCTGGGAAGTTTTTTCCCGAAATCGGAAATTAATTCAGGTAACATTATTCTCGCTCAAGCAGAAAAATATTACGATAAAGATAAAAGACTTTATATTGCAAAAAAATTTGTAAACTCTGCAGCCGAAAATGCCCTTTCTAATCTGAAATATTATTATTACAGAGGAGGAAATTTAAAAGAAGAAATAGAAATTATTAACGGACTTATTACTTCGATCGATAATGTAATGTCTGTAGGCTCATTAATGGGTATTGAAGGAAATATTAAAAACGTTTACTACGGATGCTGGAAAAAAATATTCAAACAGGAAGTGGATTTTGATAAAAGAGTAAGGAATCCTCCGGACAATATGATTAACAGCCTTATATCCTTTGGAAACATGATGATGTATTCTGCATGCCTGAATGAAATTTACAGAACAGGACTCAATGCTTCTATCGGTTATCTTCATAGTCCGGGCGATAATCGGCTTCCGCTTAGCTATGATATTGCCGAAATATTCAAACCTGTGATTACCGATAAAGTGATTTTTAGAGTTGTAAATCTCGAACTTATAAGAGAAAATGATTTTGAAAGAAAAGGGAAATATATGAACATGAATGAAAAAGCAAAGAGAAAATTTATTGACGAATTTGAAGAAAGGATGAAAACAACATTCCGTCACCCGGAATTAAAAAGAAATGTATCTTATAGAACGGCAGTTAGACTCGAGTGTTACAATCTGATTAATTATCTAAAAGAAAATAAGCCGTATACAGCTTTTAAATATGATGTATAATAATAACGGTTTTCAAAAATAAACATAAACAATATTGATTTTAAATTTACAAGAAGAATAAATACATCAATGATAAAGTGCAATACGGTAAAGACTTATATAATTCTGCACTTCAGAATCCCAGTGCTGCTGATTAGATAAATTAATTATGCACAGACCGATTGCCTGTGGTGCAGGGGAATTAAATAAATAATTAAACCATGAAAATGTATTACATAGCAGTTTATGACATTGCGTCTCCGGGAAGACTTCGGCGAGCGCTTAAAATATTCAGAAAATACATGCATTGGATTCAAAATTCTGCTTTTGAAGGCGAACTGAACGAAGGACAGTATTCAAAACTTAAAGAAGAAATTGGAAAGATAATAAAGAAAAAAGAAGACTCTCTCATCTTCTTCAGAGCCGAAAATAAAAAGTATATAAATAAAACTCTTATCGGGATCGAGAAGAATGAAGCAAGCATGGTTTTTTGATATTGATATTAAAAAAATAACTAAGAACTATTACAATTTTAAACTAATAATTATGAAAGAGACATTGGCATTAGGTTTTTTCAAAGAAGAAGATTTAAGAAGAGGTGAAGTTTATTGGAACGGCAAATATTATGCTGACATTAATCACCTAAACGATACAGCTGAATTAATGAGCATAAAATTTGATGATGCAATTGCTTATTATGTCGGAAAAAATAACAGTGACGAAAAATGCAGGCAAATTTATATTGACTACATATTTGCAAACGACCAAATGCTTAAAATAAAGTATGTAACAGGTAACGAGCTAAAATATGATTCGGGCTTTGTGCAGAGTGCATTGAGAACGCTGATACCAAAAGAAAAACTTCAGGGAGCATTTATACCATTATGTGTGAAAATTGACAAAGAAGCTTTTGACAGAATGACTGATGATGAAACATTACTGCATAAAATTAAAATATTAAAAAAGAAAAATGACTGGCAAGCGATTTATAATCTTATCGGAGAAGTGGAGAATGTTAAGAAAAAGGAATTGCTGTGGAATAATGCCGTTTTACTCGATGGGCTTTCATTTGCGGCTGCAAAGCTTTCTGAAACATACATAAATATAAAAAGAAGCTTTAAGACTGAAACCGAAAGAAACGATTTTCTTTTAAAGCAAAAAAAATACAGAGAAGATACAATAGAATTAAGAAAAAGATGTATCGAGCTTGATCCGGAAAAACCTTCGTATTATTCCAATCTTGGATATTCACATTATCAGTTTACACGGGAATTGTTAATGCCGGGAGGAAGAAGAGATGGAAAGATAAAAGATGAAGCTGATAAAGCAATTGACTACATCGATAAAGCGCTCAGTCTTGATCCCCAAAGAGTTACTGATCTTTACAGAAAAGGACTTATCCTTTCGTCAATACTTCCGCAGCAGATATTATTTGGAGGGAAAAATCTTCCCGGTGAAAATGCCATTAAAGAATCCAAGGCAAAAATAAAAGAGGGGATTGAATGCTTAAAATTAGTTGAAAGCGCCAGACAGATATTACCTGTATTGGAAGACAAAATGACAAAAAGATATGAAAAAGATTACATTAAATCTCTTTATGTAATGGCAAGGGCTTATGAAGAATTAGCCGGAGATGAATGGGATATGACACAATATCTGCTTCCACTTAAAACTGAAAATGGAAAAGCTTCGCTAGATACATACAAAGAAGAGCGTTTAGGATATCTTGATAAAGCTTTGGAATGCATGGAGAAATGTTCAGCCGCCGATAACGATGATTTTAAAGATAAATTTCCTCTGCCTCCGGTTCACCTGCTTTGCAGATACAACGGTGTCATTGACGGTACATACAAACTTTACTCTATGGGAAAATATTTGTTTCAGAAATATCTTATCCTTACTGCCTGTGATGAATCATATTTCCCTGAAGCAGAAATGTACAGAATTGATGCAGAAAAATATTTTAAAGCGGCTTTAAAATTTACCCCCAAACCGGAGAATGCTGCAATGAGCAAAGCATACATTGCCGAAAAATATGCAAGAGTGCTTATATCAAAGGGAGAATATGAAAAAGCTGTGCAACTGCTTGAAAAATATGTCGAAAAAAATGTTCAGTATTACATAAGATACACTTATTCCGCTGCATGTACATTATCGGGAAAATATTCTGATGCCGAAAAGCAGACATTAAATGCAATGAAAAATGAAAGAAGCAATTTTGAAATGTGGCTTGGATATTTTTTATTATATGTGAAATATTTAAGAGAAGGAAACATTGAAGAGGCGGAAAAGCGGCTCAAAATATCCGAGGAAATCAGCAAAAAGACAGGTAGAAAAAATGCAGCAAGCTTAGCAATGGGGCAGGCATATATTAGTTATAGAAAAGGCAACAGACAGGAAGCAATTAAAATATTGAGAGATGCAGAGCGATTGAATCCAAGGAGATCCGGAATAAGAAGAAAAATAAAAGAATGGGAAAATGAAAATTAGTTTCGATTAGAGTTATAGCTTAAATTAACTGACACTTAGAAGCTTCATTCTCAACTTAAAGAGAATGAAGTTTTTTTTTAGAGTCGAAAGGCAGATAAGGTTTAAAAAATTTTGTAGTAAGTTGATGAATAAAAAAAAACATTTAAAAATAAATTAAAAAGAGGATAATGGACTTCGACCACAATAGAAAATGAAATAATAAATCAGAGATATTGATAAAAAAGTTAGTTTTATATTGAAATTGAAACTTCGACCCCCCTTGTTTTTGGGAGAAAACGGGGTTGAAGTTAAAGAACTATGAGTATAGTCAGAAGAAAGTTGAAAATTTGCATAATAATATATAAATTAAATATAAAATAACGGGCATGAATTGAACCATAGTGGAATTGAGACAAGCTTCCAGAGCTTTGATATAACTTTGAAGTTAAGCATGAATTGAACCATAGTGGAATTGAGACTGTCTCCACGTCCGAGTCCACATTCAATGGCCTGGTGCATGAATTGAACCATAGTGGAATTGAGACTCTGCAATAATTATATAGTTTCTTTCGAGCTCTTTTTGCATGAATTGAACCATAGTGGAATTGAGACTGTCCTTGGATGAACAAAAAGCCTCCGGTCTCGGTTGCATGAATTGAACCATAGTGGAATTGAGACTAATATAGAAGTTAAACAACGAGTTAGGGTTCCAAGCATGAATTGAACCATAGTGGAATTGAGACTTTTTCCACAGAAACTTCATTTTGTAGACGGTTTCGGCATGAATTGAACCATAGTGGAATTGAGACTCCAACGTCCCTATCTATTCATCATGCCTCATCGAAGCATGAATTGAACCATAGTGGAATTGAGACTACGAACCAGTCGTTGACAATGACCAGTCTCATCGGCATGAATTGAACCATAGTGGAATTGAGACTTCTTGAGTTAGCAGATTGAAACTTGAAACCGTTTTGCATGAATTGAACCATAGTGGAATTGAGACTGCATACAAGGTTTAAAATATAACCTATGCTTTTATGCATGAATTGAACCATAGTGGAATTGAGACATAACTCCTGCTAACATAAATCGTGCAGTTTCCATTAGCATGAATTGAACCATAGTGGAATTGAGACTAACATCTCGGAGTCCTTGCTCACAAACGTTCCCGTGCATGAATTGAACCATAGTGGAATTGAGACCGAGAGACATAAGGAGATCCTATTCTTCCTACGTGCATGAATTGAACCATAGTGGAATTGAGACTGTCTCTTTTTGTTCTAAGACATGGGATGTTTCAGGCATGAATTGAACCATAGTGGAATTGAGACAGAGTTCTGTTTCCTCTGAGTCAATTGGGTATCCGGCATGAATTGAACCATAGTGGAATTGAGACTTGGACTCCGTCTGCAATAATTATATATTTTTCCTCGGCATGAATTGAACCATAGTGGAATTGAGACTAAACTCTATAAGAACTTTGTTCCGCAACGCTTCGCATGAATTGAACCATAGTGGAATTGAGACTTCCTGCTGAATATTGAGAGTTGATTTGTTCTAATGTTAGCATGAATTGAACCATAGTGGAATTGAGACACTCCGTCGGCAATAATGATATACTGTTCTTCAAATAGCATGAATTGAACCATAGTGGAATTGAGACTCAAGAAGATTAATCAATTCATTTCCAAAAATTTTTGCATGAATTGAACCATAGTGGAATTGAGACTAAAATCTATATAGTAAATCGTGTAAATGATTCAAGCATGAATTGAACCATAGTGGAATTGAGACGATGATAATGATTGCAAGTTGAATCAGCAAAATTCTAGCATGAATTGAACCATAGTGGAATTGAGACGACGGAGTCCAAATAACAGACTCCAGTCTGGTCTGAGCATGAATTGAACCATAGTGGAATTGAGACAGTATGCTGAAATTATCCCTTTCAAATTAGTTATCCTCGGCATGAATTGAACCATAGTGGAATTGAGACTCTCCCCATCGGGAGACAAATGGAGAACCAGGTCGGGGCATGAATTGAACCATAGTGGAATTGAGACGAAATTGTGCAGCTGGATGCTGCTTAATCAAGAAGGCATGAATTGAACCATAGTGGAATTGAGACGGTAAAAACTTCAATACTTCACCCCGGAGAAAATCGCATGAATTGAACCATAGTGGAATTGAGACGCTCTTGAATATTTTCGTACTGATATTTTTTGTTGTGCATGAATTGAACCATAGTGGAATTGAGACAATTCTATTTGTCCTGCAAGTCCGTTCATTTCTGTGCATGAATTGAACCATAGTGGAATTGAGACTTTGCGGCTGCCACCCACATAGTTCTTAAACCAGGGCATGAATTGAACCATAGTGGAATTGAGACGAAAGTAAGTGAAGCTTCGATTGTGATGCTGGTGAAGGCATGAATTGAACCATAGTGGAATTGAGACAAAACAGTTTTTTCTAAAATGGTGTATTCATCTGTGCATGAATTGAACCATAGTGGAATTGAGACAAAACAACCCGAATCTAAAGATTTGGACTGTCCCGCATGAATTGAACCATAGTGGAATTGAGACCCGAAAACCCTCTCATTTCTTACCCATTTGGGCAAGGCATGAATTGAACCATAGTGGAATTGAGACGAAGAAAACAGCGTTCCTACTAAATCGAACCTCATAAGCATGAATTGAACCATAGTGGAATTGAGACACTATTCTCTACCCGTTCCAATTTAGAAAAGCCGCGCATGAATTGAACCATAGTGGAATTGAGACATACCGAACCCCTTTACTTTCTTTGGGTTTTTCCCGCATGAATTGAACCATAGTGGAATTGAGACCAGCCAGAGATTACTAAGAACAGTAGTCCTATCAGAGCATGAATTGAACCATAGTGGAATTGAGACTGTGCTACAACCCTTTTTTCTCTGTTAAATATCCCCGCATGAATTGAACCATAGTGGAATTGAGACTCTTAACTCGAACTTTTTGTTAACAACTATCACTCTGCATGAATTGAACCATAGTGGAATTGAGACCGTCCAGTAGAATTTATTGTTGACTATTCCGAAGAGCATGAATTGAACCATAGTGGAATTGAGACAAGATTATTTTGGTTTTATCTGCTTCGTGAATTGGGCGCATGAATTGAACCATAGTGGAATTGAGACGCATGTGCAGTGTTATTAAGCTCTTTGAATTCCTTCTTGCATGAATTGAACCATAGTGGAATTGAGACTTACCGATTACAATGTTATTTTTTTCGAGCTCTTTTTTGGCATGAATTGAACCATAGTGGAATTGAGACTTGGGAGGAACTGAATTAGCGGATGGTTTCTGATTAGCATGAATTGAACCATAGTGGAATTGAGACGGAGACTGCATTGTCATAGGCGATGATGCAGTTATCGGCATGAATTGAACCATAGTGGAATTGAGACACCAACATATTGGTACATATCAACTCCGAGTTCCTCGCATGAATTGAACCATAGTGGAATTGAGACTTGGAAATAATTCGTCCAGAGCATGGACACGAATCGCATGAATTGAACCATAGTGGAATTGAGACTGTCCTTCGGAAGATATCTCGACCTCTCCCCATCGTGCATGAATTGAACCATAGTGGAATTGAGACGAAGATACTAAAAATAACATAGATGAGTCTATAAGCATGAATTGAACCATAGTGGAATTGAGACATTTTAACAGTATCAACCAGAAATCCTCTTAGAAGGCATGAATTGAACCATAGTGGAATTGAGACTCCGGGTACCAAGTGAGAGTTTCACCTCTCGTCTGTGCATGAATTGAACCATAGTGGAATTGAGACGATTCTGTTAATGATATTTTGGATCGCTTTGCGTTTGCATGAATTGAACCATAGTGGAATTGAGACTGATTCATATTGAGAATTATTCGAAATATAGCAACGCATGAATTGAACCATAGTGGAATTGAGACAAAGGCAGAGATAGGATAATATCGTTCTTTAACCTGCATGAATTGAACCATAGTGGAATTGAGACGTTTCTCTTTAAAGAGGATAACAGTTGTCCAACTAGCATGAATTGAACCATAGTGGAATTGAGACTCTGTTGAGAATACGACGTCGAAGGATTCTCCGCCGCATGAATTGAACCATAGTGGAATTGAGACGGCACAGCTACCGATACGGCAATAGCTACCGATAACGGCATGAATTGAACCATAGTGGAATTGAGACTAATTGCCAATATCGCAATTATTTTCAATTTTGCAATAGGCATGAATTGAACCATAGTGGAATTGAGACCAATAACGGAATAATTCCCGATTCGGCATCCATTGCCGCATGAATTGAACCATAGTGGAATTGAGACCAATAACGGAATAATTCCCGATTCGGCATCCATTGCCGCATGAATTGAACCATAGTGGAATTGAGACGATAAGGTTTAAATCTCTGTTATAATAGAATCGGGAGCATGAATTGAACCATAGTGGAATTGAGACCGGGAAAGAATGTAAGATAGGGAAATATACATTTCTCAAGCATGAATTGAACCATAGTGGAATTGAGACTCTCTTCCGAATGGATAGGATATCCGAACACTCTTTGCATGAATTGAACCATAGTGGAATTGAGACTTTGGAGAGAATGATTTTAGAACTTGCCTCTTCTTTGGCATGAATTGAACCATAGTGGAATTGAGACTAACAAACTTTTCGGTTCACCTATCTGTGTGCAAGGCATGAATTGAACCATAGTGGAATTGAGACTTGACGGAAGAAGAAATACTCGAATTGTCAATGGTGCATGAATTGAACCATAGTGGAATTGAGACTTTCTACGGCAAGGGCATTGAGCTTTGCGTTCAGATAGCATGAATTGAACCATAGTGGAATTGAGACTATAAAAGAGGAGATTATCTTGACCATCATCCTGAGCATGAATTGAACCATAGTGGAATTGAGACCGGCAATTATGATATATTTTTCCTCCAATAATATTTCGCATGAATTGAACCATAGTGGAATTGAGACGTTCTTGATTTGTAAGCGATAAGTTAATCGTTGTCATTTGCATGAATTGAACCATAGTGGAATTGAGACACTGTTCCGACCCCGGAAGGGATAAGGAGCAAGTCTGCATGAATTGAACCATAGTGGAATTGAGACAACGCAAACCTCCCGTCGACAATTAGAAGACGGGACAGCATGAATTGAACCATAGTGGAATTGAGACTGGATGCTGCCTTATCAAGAAATACGGAATAAATATGCATGAATTGAACCATAGTGGAATTGAGACTACCGATTTCGGCATCTCTACCGATACGGCAATAACGCATGAATTGAACCATAGTGGAATTGAGACTCCGAACTCGAATACTTCGAGCTCCCAAGCTCCTCCGCATGAATTGAACCATAGTGGAATTGAGACATAGCTTGGAATATCCCTTCTTCACAGACATTGCGCATGAATTGAACCATAGTGGAATTGAGACACAGTTTTCCTCTTCATGGAAAGAATCACTCTTTGCATGAATTGAACCATAGTGGAATTGAGACTCACAACCCTCTGACACGGTTTCCCACTCTTCGTGGGCATGAATTGAACCATAGTGGAATTGAGACAGGATTGTAATCCGATGTGATGTAATCGAAGCGGAGCATGAATTGAACCATAGTGGAATTGAGACATTTTTTTCGAGCTCTTTTTTGAGCTCATTAAGCTTTTGCATGAATTGAACCATAGTGGAATTGAGACTAAGTACTGTATATTCTATTATTTTGGAACAGTCCCCGGCATGAATTGAACCATAGTGGAATTGAGACGGCATCTCTACCGATACGGCAATAACTGCCTATTCGAGCATGAATTGAACCATAGTGGAATTGAGACCATCTTCGCCGATTATAATGTTATTTTTTTCGAGCTCGCATGAATTGAACCATAGTGGAATTGAGACAAATAATTTCTCCAATATCTTGAATCCGAAATGCGGGTATGAATGAACCATAGTGGAATTGAGACAGAATGTTTGACAAATAATTTCTCCAATATCTTGAATCCGTATGAATTGAACCATAGTGGAATTGAGACCTTATCAAATGATAAGGAATATAAATACTATCCTCGGCATGAATTGAACCATAGTGGAATTGAGACAAACCTTGTGGACAGAATCGAAACAGGGTGTTCGCGCATGAATTGAACCATAGTGGAATTGAGACTCCCTTAAAGAGAAAGCCGAGAAAGGATAAAACCTGCATGAATTGAACCATAGTGGAATTGAGACTATTCATATCTGCACTAAAGAACTCTGTCCATTCAGCATGAATTGAACCATAGTGGAATTGAGACCATCTGTTGTGGTGAGGCTGAGACTCTTTCGTAGGGCATGAATTGAACCATAGTGGAATTGAGACAATGCGCCCTTTGCTTCCTCGATGTCCTCAGGGCTGCATGAATTGAACCATAGTGGAATTGAGACAAACTCTTTTTGGGGAGGGATTTAGAGAGGGGTGTCTTCGAAGATAACATCAAACTCCCTCCCCATTTTTATTGTGTGGGATTTAGGGAGGGGTGCAAACGAAGAATTTTGTACAGTCCAACTCTAAAGAAACTCCCTCCCCATTTTTTGGGGAGGGAGTTAGGAAGGGGTGCCCGTATTCAGAGAGACCTTTATCCTACTGTCCTTTATTCTCAGTCAATGTCTCCGGCAGCTGATTCATCTCCTTCGGAACTCTATACCTCGTCCCGAGATCTTTAATCATTCTGACAGACTTGTAACCGTTGTAAAAAGTAATGTCTCTCTCATTATATTCTTCCACTGCCATATCAATTGTCTTGAGTATTTCCTTTGCTTCACGAAAGAGCACGGTTAGAGATTTACCAGCGCTTACTCTCAGCGCAGCCGAAGTTGTCTTGTTTTCAAGCGAATCTCTAAAAAGATTTAAATCTGCTTTGAACTTATCAAGTGACTCTCTTGTTAAGCCGTATTCTTTTAAAACTTCAAAATACGTTTCAGCATTTTCAATTATTTTAAGCATAACAATAATTTGTTCAGTGTCTCTGTATCTTTCAAGCTCAGATCTTGATTTATCTGATTGGGATTTCAGTTCAGAATTACCTGATTTCTTTGCATAGTCAAAGAGCTTTGATGCTAACGACAGTCCGACTGAAGTAATGTACTTTCTGCTTACGTTTTTTGCATCTGCCTTTCCCTTGGATATGTTTATCCTGATACTTTCCAGATTACGGATTTCATCCGTTTTTCTTTTCAGGTCATCATTCAGTAACCTTAATCCTGAATTTTCCGCTATTACATTCCCATGCTCTGCTATGAATGCATGTACTCCGTCGAGCATGGCAATCTTGTTTTCGAATTTCTTGTTCATTCTTTTTTCCTCTTAGTTTAGTTTTTAAATTATGTTTGTTTTATTTAATCCCGTCGTACGCCGGAATTTTTTGTATTTTCTGTTTTATTTGGTATTCCGAATCTGATTAAAATTATTTTGGTCATTCTTAAAAGTCCTTTTCTAAGTTGAAATCAGCATATTACCCTTTGTCGCACCAGTTTGATTCTTTGACTCACCTTTCTGAATCACTTGCTCAAAACTCTGAATCACTTGCTCAAAACTCTGAACCACTTACTCAAGACTCTGAACCACTTACTCAAGACTCTGAACCACTTACTCAGGACTCTGAATCACTTACTCAGAACTATGAATCACTTACTCAGAACTATGAACCACTTACTCAGAACTCTGAATCATTAACTCAGAACTCTGAATCACTTGCTTAGAAGTCTGAACCACTTACTCAAGACTCTGAACCACTAACTCAGAACTCTGAATCACTTGCTTAGTAGTCTGAACCACTTACTCAAGACTCTGAACCACTAACTCAGAACTCTGAACCACTTGCTCGGAACTCTGAATCACTAACTCAGAACTCTGAATCACTTACTCAAGACTCTGAACCACTTGCTCGTAACTCTGAACCACTTGCTCAGAACTTTGAATCACTGACCAAGAACTTTGAATCACTGACCAAGTACTTTGAATCACTGACCCGGTATTCTGAATCATTGACTTTTATATTTGAATGAACAGATAAATAGTTCTGTAATTTATTCAAAGTCTAATAAATACTGACGGTATAAGTTATCTGATAAACTTCTTTATTTGAATAACTGAGGTCAGACTTTTCTCCGGAAGAATCGGGCTTAGTTTTTCAGATGTTGTTGTTTATTTAACAGTTCTTTTACTCTGATTAATTTTACAATGAAGTTATCCGAAAAGTGATTAATTCTGAAGCTCGATTTTTCAGATTCGTTTTACCGAATTCGTTTACTGATTTAAATGATGTTAATTTTGATTCGGAAGCGCATTACATCATGCTTATTTCAAAGAACTCCGCAAATTTATAAAATATTTTATGATAAAAGCAAAGGACACTTTTTGCAAAGGGTGAAGTGAATTTTCAGGGTTTTCGGGAATTTCAGTTTTTAAAATATTTTCATCCAAAGCAGAAAAGAACATCGCTGTTAAATTGTGTAATCTCTGTAAAAGCTTGACTGGAGTGGATTTGCCGCTATGTGATAATTAAAATATCATCGATAAAAAATTTATCCTGATGATATTTTTTCCAAAAAAGATACCCAAAAAATCCCCAAAAGGTGAAGTAAGAGGTATTTTTTTAAGGTAAAATAATTTCAAAAAATTGGATATTTTAACTAAAAATCAATAAAATGAATAAAAAATTATGATAAAGGAAATTAACAAACTCTCTGCAGAAGATTTCAGGAAATTTGAATGCTTTATATATTCGCCTTACTTCAATAGTTTCGAAACTCTTAAAAAATTTTTTAAATATATAAAAAAAGCATACCCTGATATTACTCGAAAATATATTTCTCAGAAGAACATTTCAAAACATATTTATTCAGAAAAAAAAGTGAACAGACTTAAAAACCGTAAACTTCTGTCTGATTTTAGGAAACTTTTCGAAAAGTTCATGTTCTGCGAGGAAGTGCTTGCAGATAAAACATTGAGCAGATTTCGACTACTAAAAGCTCTGAGGAAGCGTCAGTATCTGAAAATGTATTCTATTATTCTCGAACAGACAGAAAATGAAGGAGAAAAAATTATGGGTGAAGATGAAAACTATTATTTCAACAAGATGATTCTAAATGAAGAATTGTATCAGCACAGTATATCTTTTGATAAAAAAAATGCACTCGAATTCATAACCAAAAAAACAGATAACCTGAATCTTTATTTCATTTATCAGAGTCTCGTTTTTAATTACAATCTGTACTCTGAACTTAGCTTAGGTTTTGACAAATCTCAAAAGCCGGTAAGTACAATGGTTTTTGTATTTGACTTTGTAAATAAAAATCTAAACAAAATAAAACGGACAAACCCAGACATTGTTACTTTGTATTTTGCCAATTTAATGATGATGAATGAAGATTTTGCAAGTTTTGAAAATCTTGAAAAATATTATTGTGCAAACAGTTCCCGATTTGACCGCAATCTTCATACAATGTATTATATAGTTTGCCATAATTTTTTATATAATCAGATTACTAAAAATAATCTGGCTCATTATGAAAGGAAACTTCTGCAATTAAGAAAGCTGATACTGGAAAACGGACACATAGAAATGTACTTTATGGAAGGCAGAATATTGCCCCAGTCAATTTTCTGGAAGATATTCATTAATGCGGTTAATCTGGGGGATTTTGAATGGGCGGAAAAATTTTTTAATGAAACACAAAAGTTTATGACAGAAGATGAAATGACAAATATAAATAATGCTGTCAGTGTAATTCTTGATTTTTTTAAAGATAAAATTTCAGATTTACCGCAGCGTATTAACTTAATAAATAAAAAAGATACAAGATTATATCTGTATGTTAGAATGATAAAAATTATGTTTTTGTTTGATTCATGTGAAGAAAAATTGCTGGATTATGAAATTCAGTCTTTTGAAAAATTCATAGAAAGAAAGCTTATTCATGAAAAAGAATTACAAAATCTATTCCTAAAGGCAGATAACTTTTTAAAATGCATCATCATACTTCAGAAAATGAAGTATATGATTGAAACTTTTAAAGTAAGTAAGCTCAATGACTATGAATCAGTTTATATAAACTTAAAAGTTAAACCGATGTTTTCATTTTGGTTTGAGAAAAAGATGGATAAGTTTTATAAAAGTTCCAAGTGTAAAATTAAAATAAAAGGGTAACTATCGGTTCGACCATAAATACCGCCATTTTAAAATATTTTTTAAATCGTAGGGCAACCCTCGTGGTTGTCATTCTGAATTTATTGAATAGGAACATTCGTTATCTTAAAGTATTTTTATTTAAATAAATATCAATATGAAAACCGAATTAAAAAAAGACGAAAAAGTGATTCTGGTTACAAGACATCACTGGTTGTATCTTTCAATACCGGTTTTAGTTATACTCTTTATCTCTGCCGGTAGTATTTTTATCGGCAGTTTTGCTCTGTTAATACCCATTCCCTTTATAATTTATCTTCTATATAAATATGTCGAATGGAGAAACAATATCTGGGTGGTAACTAATTTCAGAGTTATTGATGAACATGGCGTCATATCATACAGCTCAAAGGAAAGTCCACTCGATAAAATCAATAACGTCTCTTACAGTCAATCTCTCTGGGGAAAAATATTCGGCTTTGGTGACGTGCAGATTCAAACTGCCGCCGAAACGGGTGCAACTACTTACCGCAATGTCAGCAAGCCGGCATCACTTAAAGATACCATTACCCGCATGCAGGAAGAATACAAATCTTATCACATTAAAAAACATGCAGAAGTATTTGCCGAGTCAATGTCTTCATCAGTATCAGATAAACAGTTAAGCATTGCAGATGAACTTGAAAAGCTGCATCAGCTGAAATTAAAAGGAATTATCAGTGAGGAGGAATTTAATAAAGCAAAATTCGAAATACTCAATTCTCAACAGTAAAATTTTATTAAAAAATATCAGTAATGAGTAAACTCTGATTTTTATGATTTATATTATTTTTTTGATTGCAAATATCTGCACTATGATTTTTATGATTAACATGGGAAATGTGTTTTAATTCAAAAATCTTTTCTTCTCGTTCCAACTAACAGATTCTTCTCACTTCCAGTAATATATTCTTCTCGTTCCATATCAGGCGATAGTGCCCATGAAAAAGAAACTCCCTCCCCATTTATATTGTGTGGGATTTAGGGAGGGGTGCATACGGAGAATTCAGTGCAGTCTAACTCAGAAAGTAATTTCCTCGCTTTCTATGCAAAGGGATTTAAGGAGCGGTAAGAAGCAGCATTCATTTTTGTGTAACCATTCACAGCGCTTCACCACCCCATCCCCAGCCCTTCCCCATTTTGGGGAAGGGTGAAGACCAAGAACTGAAAACTCAATAAGTCCCTCCCCATTTTTTTGGGGAGGGATTTAGGGAGGGGTGCAAACGAAGTATTTAGTACAGTCCAACTCTAAAGAAACTCCCTCCCCATTTTTTTTGTGTGTGATTTAGGGAGGGGAGCAAACTATAACAAGTTCAGCTTATGATCTCACAAATATTAATTTTTTCAATTTACAATCCTCCGGACTTTGTATTTTGAAATTTTCTTTCACTTAATTTAATGTATAAAATCGTACTAATTATCCTTAGTGATTTCATTAACCTTTTTTATCAGCCAGAATTTAGAACCGAGAGGATTTGAGGACATGTTGTTGATTTGTTTTTCGAGAATTAGAAATCTTTCGTTGTCGGATTTTACTGATTCAATTTTCAGATTTATTAGTTCGGCAAGGTATTTGAGAAATTCATTTTGGGCTGTAACAACTTCCATCGATATCAACTTTTCACTTTTTAAGTATTGTTTGAAAGAATCAATTGCAGAAAAAGCTTGCTCAAAAAGATTATTCTCATAAAGTATTCTTAAAGTATAGTTTCTCACCATTACTTTTGCAAGAAATAATTTAAAATTTGTTTTTGCAAAATACTCGAGCGCGCTGTCAAATTTTTGCAATGTAAAATCAATATATCCTCTGCAGAAATTAATTGTGTTATCTGTTTCTTCTTTGGGTGAAATGCCGTTTTTGTATTGCTCTGCAAAATCTGCCGCCCATTCATAATCTCCGACTACACATGCAGAAGTATAAACTGAAATAAAATTCATAAACAGAATGTAATGCTCAGAAAAAAAATTCTTCTCGATAATTTCTCTGAAATTATTGTATCTTATGCCGTAATATGATTCATCGCCGGATTTTAATCTATATGCTGCATAAGAATTCATCTCGAGCAGAATAAAGAAAATATCTTCCCGTGACAATACAGTTTCATATTTTTCATACATTTCTTTAAGCCCGGCAAAATCCTTTTCGTCTCTTGAAAGTTCAAGCATTATAATCTGTTTGTAAACTTGTATTGAAGGAAAATCAGAGAAGTCTTTTTCTTTAACGTAACTCCAAATTTCATCAAACATCTCCATTTTAAAATCAATGTTTCCGTGATTCTTATTTGTCATCATTTTTGCATAATGCTTTAGAAGATTATGAAGCGAATAAGAAAGAAATGAATCAAATTCATCCTGTATTAGGTCAAACTTATATCCAAACTTTTCATACTTATAATGAGAGGCATTTATTTTTGAATGCTGGTAATTTGCATAGTAAAAAAATTCATCTTTAGTATGTATATCGATTTCCTTTTTAAACTGCCTCTCCTTTTGCAAATAAAGATTGTCAAGTTTTCTTTCATGAAATTCTTTTAATAGCGTAATACTATTTTGTATCTTATTTCTTTCAGATGTTGAGAGCAAAAGAAATGAAAGTGCAAGCTGATAAATATCGGAAAAAATATTTCTAATCTTGAAGTAATCAAATTTTTCAATTCCAAAAACTTTTAAGTAAACGTTTTGTTCTGTAAAATCCGGAGAATCGAATTCTGGAGAATATTTTGACAGCTCTTCGTATGTCTTAATGATAAGACGGTTTTTATTAAAATAAGGAGATTGCACAAAATCCTTGAATTTGACTAATTCAGCTTTTGTAAATGTTTTTAAAAGACTTATTAATTTGGTATTTTTCAATTTGGATTTCTAAAAATTCTGTATATAATAATTAAAAATAAGTAATATTTAAGCATAAAATGACGGATTATTACTTTTATGTTTCTAAAAAATTAAAAAAGTTTATTGGATACAAAGTATAATAAAGAATATTTTTGTATAAGTTTTTGGCATTAAGAGTTCAGAATATAAAACAATAATTACCTCCCGGTACTTCCAATCTCTTAATGCCAATTAAAGATAAATTCCGAAGAATTCGGGAGGTTAATTTTAAGGAGTCAATATTAAAATGAAAAAAATATTAACATGGCTGTCAATAATTTTGCTGAGTGCGGGAATTTCTAAATCCCAGGTTACACAGCAGTGGGTGCAGAGATTTACTTCCGACAGCACAAGGGATGAATCCGTAAATGACATGTTTGTAGATTCACAGGGAAATGTTTATGTAACGGGATATCAGAAATCTTTGCCGTTTCCATATCACGCTTCCATAGAAGCCGTAACCATAAAATATAATTCACTCGGTGAGCTTCAGTGGATACAAAACTATCATGCATCTGAAAACAACGGCGCGTTCGGTAGAGCAGTGCATGTTGATGCAACTGGGAATGTTTATGTAACAGGTGAAAGCGCAATTTACTCTGGCGGAGCAAATAAAGCCCTTATTATCAAGTATAGTCCTTCAGGAACTCAGCTCTGGTCTTATCTTTTTGCATACAGCTCAGCATACAACGGAGGATTTGACATTATTACTGATGCTGATGGTAACGTTTATGTTACCGGTGAATATGCTACAAACGTTATTACTTATAATAATATATTTCTTGTGAAATTCAGTCCATCGGGAAATCTTATCAATCAGACTTTTTATAATTCAGGAAGTGAAGGCGCAAGGAAGATTGGAATGGACGGAAGCGGTAAAATCATCATCGGAGGATATCTCAACGAAGATGACTCAACGGCTTTCATTGCATTAAAGTATGAACAGAATCTTGATTTTGTGTGGGCATCGAGATGGGGAAACGGAATAGGAAATGTTAATAAAATTGACATGCAAATTGATATTAACAGCAATGTAATATTATTAGGAACAAACAGTATTACGATTGATTATTCTCTTGTAAAATTTAATCCGGCAGGTTTTGTACAGTGGGGAAAGAATTACAGCAGCGCCGGCGGTAATGATATTGCGAGTGCAGTTGATTGTGATAATTCGGGCAATGTATATGTGACGGGAACAACCGGCTCTGCAGGATTTCCGCTTACGCAAAAAATCACTTCCATTAAATATCTTCCAGATGGAAGCCAGTCATGGATACAATCATTTGACGGAGGAACGGTTCCCGATGGATATTCCGGATACGATATTGATGTTGACGATTCAACAAATATTTATATTACCGGTGTAAAACATTCAACATCGGATATTGTAACTTTAAAATACAATCAGTCCGGTAATTTGTCATGGAGCATAATTTATAACGGAACCGGAAATTCAATAGATATGGGAGTATCTGCTGCATCAGACGGAAATGGAAATGTATATACTTCAGGAAATAGTCTCGGAATATCCTCGGGTAATGACATTGCAGTAATTAAATATTCTTCAACATCAATCGGTATTCAGAATATTTCTAATGAAATACCAGATAAAATTCATTTGTATCAGAATTATCCGAATCCTTTTAATCCGGTTACTAATATCAGATATTCAATCACAAAAAACAGTTCTGTGAATCTGAAAGTTTTCGACATTAACGGGAGATTTGTTTCTGAACTTGTAAATGAAAACCAGCATGCCGGAACTTATGAAGTGACATTTGACGGAAGTACTTTATCGAGCGGAAATTATTTTTACAGACTCCGGACGGATGGTTTTGTAGAAACTAAAAAATTCACGTTGATTAAATGATCAATTATTAATGTTCTATTTTAAATTTGTAATTTTTAAATAGCAGTTTTAATTCAAAATTGCAATCCACTCGGCTCAGTAATTTGTAATCCTCCACGGCGAAGCAATTTGTAATTTGCAATTTCTAATTTGTAATTATTAATCCGCCACGGCGGAGAAATTTGTAATAATAAAAAAATACCCCGACAGTTGCCTGCCGGGGTACTAATTAAAGGAAGAACATAATATGAAAGAACACTGTCAGCTGGCGCTGACGTTGCAAAATAAATAAAATATTTTAATAATCAAATATATTTTTAAATTATCTTTAAAAAAATTTTTTAAGTATAGAATTTAATCGAATGAATTCACAAAAGAATAAATATTGATTTTTAGAATATACGGATATTGCACTGAATGTTGGAAATTATTATTTTGCACTCATGCTGAATTCATTTCAGGTTATTGTGTCGTTTAATCTGAATTTTATTTTAGCCGTTAAAGATTTAAAATCAAATTAATAGTTTAATGCAGTCAAAAGCAAAGACACCGGATGAGTACATTGAATCATTGCCTGAAGACAGGAAAAAGGCAGTTGCCGAATTAAGAAAAGAAATTAAAAAAAATCTCCCAAAAGGATTTAAGGAAGAAATGAATTACGGAATGCTTGGCTACGTTGTGCCGCTTTCTTTGTATCCTGCCGGTTATCGCTGCAATCCCAAACTTCCTCTTCCGTTTATGTGCGTTGGTTCGCAGAAAAATTATATTTCTGTTCATCACATGGGATTGTATGCAAGTTCTGATCTGCTGGATTGGTTTAAAAAGGAATATCCGAAGTTTACTGATATGAAACTGGACATGGGAAAGGGCTGTATCAGATTTAAAAAGCCGGATAAGATACCTTTTAAACTTATAGGCAAACTTGTTTCAAAAATAACGCCGAAACAATGGATAGAATCTTATGAGAAAATTATGAAGTAAATTGTTTCTATTACTTTACATAGCTCCTAAATTTTTTATAAAACATCTCAGAGCAATATTCCAAATTTAGGATTCATTTATATTTCATTTGATAATCTATTTCTCCCAATTGATCTACTTTGTAAAATTCATTGATTAAGTTTGGCTTAATACAATATCCGGTGTATAATTTTGATATATTCAATTCTCACTTCTCATAATTGCTTCCGGATTTAATTTAATTAGATCTTTTCGATAGTTGATACATCTGCTAAAATTCTTTGCCTGTTTTACATATTTCTTTGTGCAATTTTGTTATGGTATTATAATTTTAAATTTAAGTTTAATATTCATTAAACTAATCCGATTCGAAATATATTTAACCGGATGTATTTGATTTCGGTAATTAAATTCATTGTTGATATTTCAGTGCCTCAATAACGAACAAGAAAATTTGAGAATTATGAGTATGAGATAGAGTATCAGATCCCTTTGTTTATCTAAAACTCAGAGAATCAATTAATTTTATGCTGCCGGGAATTTTCAAAAGTAAAAGTCTTTAAGTTTAATTTTACTTTAATATTGTCACATATTTGCATCAATTTTTATAAACTCATTTTTCTATACTCGAAAATTATAAATAAATTAGATGGATATTTCCATTCATTGTAACTGATAATTGGCAGAGAGTTTTTTGCATCCGTCCAAATCTATTTGAAGTTGTATTGTTAATCAAAAGTTTTAAGTCTTTAAATTATTTATAAAACAGAACTATTGTTCATAAAACCTCTATCTGCCCTGACCTCGCAAGGAGAGAGCAGGGAGGGGATTTATGAAGATTTGAGAATCTTGTTGACGAACATTTCTTAAATAAAGTCTTTTTATTGAATTGCAAAATTGCTTTATATATTGCAGGAAATTTTTGTAGATGTATAAATCATTTCAAATAGATATTGGCTTTTTAATTGAGTAAATTGCACATATAAATTTTATTGATGTTAAAGTTTTTACCTGTAATTTTTTCTCTGCTGTTTTTTATTAACACTTCACAGGCTCAATTCAGACTGGGATTGGGGGGAGAGTTGTCTTCTGCCAAGTTTGGTGGTATTCCACCTGATTCAGGTTCTTATGAATCAATTACGGGATACGGCGGAAATGCAATTATTGAATATAAAATTGTAAATGATGTTTATTTATCCTTTCAGCCTGGATACCATAAAAAAGGCACAAGCATAAAATTTGGAGACGAAGAAAATCTCATAAATGATACGGTCATAACGTTTAATGTGAGCATGAACTGTTTTACACTGCCTCTTAACTTAAAAGTATATAATAATGATTTTTATGTCGGCGGGGGAGTAATACTTGATATTATTTCTACAGTAAACATTAAGAACGAAGAAAGTTCTAAAGAAAAAGATATTAAAAACTATTTTCTGGACGTTGATTTAATGGCTGATTTTAATATGGGATATGAATTTAAGTTGGGAAAGCCAACTTTATTCATTGAATTGAGATATATTCAGGGTCTTATAAACATTAACGAAGAGACTAAGTTTGCAGAAGAAGACATATATAAAGCAAATTTCAAAAGCAGCGGAGTAAGTTTTCTTGCAGGAATTATGTTTCCGCTTTAAAAAATAAATTTTTAATTGAAAAAATATTTATACTTAATACTGACATTGATATCAACAGCTTTTGTTAATAATAAGGATATCTCTGCGCAGATTGATGACAATGTATTCAATGATAAAAACAGATTCGGAACAGGTCCGCAATTAGATGGCCATGATTTCATTGTTAACAGCTTTATAAAAAATCCCTTCATAAATACAAACCTTAGAACAAATCTGGGTTATGCATCTTCAATTGAAACAGAAATACCTTTGTTACAAGTTGATTCAAGTACAACCAATAAAAAAATAAAAGGAAATATTTCTTACTTAAACGGAGTATTTGAATTCCAATATGCAGTTAAAGACTGGGCTTCAATCTGGCTAAATATGTCAGCTATAGCAAGGCTCGGTACAAATGTACCGTCAATATTCGTTTCCGGAATTACTGCAAACACTGCATTTGAAACGGGAATGATGTTCAGAGTTTTAAATTATAAAAAAATGTTGTTATCGTCTTCATTCAGCATCAACAACTCCGGCTCTACTGTTATAAGTTTATTCCCTTATGTTGTTTCTTTATTAGATTCGACTTCCAATAAAAAACTTATTGAAAGCCATAATCCGTTATTAGGTTCGGTTGATCTGCGACTTGCTTATTCACCACATAAAAAGTGGAGCATTCTCGGTTATCTTGAAGGTGGATACGGTGAAATAATAGGTAAAGAGGTTGATGACAGACTTTTTACTACTGTCGGAGGAACTATAAATTACAATCTCAGCATTAATTCTAATATTCCTTTATCATTCGGAACGGGCTTCAGATTAAGTTCAAATTCTCCTACACTCGATGATGTAGATCAGTGGACACAAGCATACATGTTACAGCTGGCGTATTCCGGGAAAAGAGATTTTTTGCTGAGTTTTGAAGCTACTTTTTTGCGAATTCCTACAAAGAATTACAATATAACGCTTAATGTTACATCCTATGGAATAAACTGGACGTATTATTTTTAGAAGTTAAGGTATAAAAAAAAGTTTCAGTTCGAATTATGAAATAAACTATAATTGAACTGAAACTTTTATTATTTATATTAACTCTTTTATTTTGCCAAAATCATCTTCATGGTTTTTGAAAATTCATCTGTAACAATTTTATAGAAGTAAACTCCGGAAGCAACCGTCATACCCGAATTGTTCTTACTGTCCCATACTACATTGTTTCGCCCGGAACTTGTTTGTTCGTCATTTAAAAGTGTCCTCACTTCATTTCCGAGAATGTCATACACTTTCATCGTAACTCTTGCAGATTTTGGCAATGAATAGTAAATTGTCGTAACCGGATTAAATGGATTTGGAAAGTTTTGTGACAATTCATAATCTCCGGGTATAGAAGAAACGGAGTTTGATATACCAACAAGACCGGGATAGTCAAAACCATATCTTAATACTCTGACTATTTCTCCGCCGGGTGAATAATTCCATACAATGTTTCCGGAAGAAGTTACTTCAAACAAATTACCGCTCGTAGATTCTGATATTATTGTGTTTCCGTTTGGAAGTCTCTGGTTTCCCCCAAGATGATTTGAGTAAAAACCGGTAGCGCTGTAGCTCCATACAGGATCAGCGGGACCGAATGCAGTTCCCGGTGTGTGTGAATAAAATCCGGCGCTGTCAGTCGGAGGAATAATTTCGACTACCATCGAAGAAGAAGTTCCTTCCCTGTTATTGAATGCCATAATATGTCCTCCGCCGGGCAAGGTGTCAGGAATCCAAATACTGCAGTGAACTACATTAAATATTTGCGAACCTGCAGCACGGTAATTTGATGGTCTGCCCCATCTGTAAAGAAAATCTCCTCCCTTTCCATATATTCCACCGGTATGACCTGCAGCCTCTGCAGTCGTAGTACTGTGATCAATTACATATATCTCATCCAGTTCGTGTGAAGAAATTACAATCTGATCCAACTCCTCATTGTAACTTATACCATTGCAATGCATCCAATCTCCGGAGCCAGCGCTGCCAACATTAATGTCAAGCAGTTCTGGATGATCTGCTACAACTCCGTAGTTTGCTTTTGTCGGATCATAATCCTGAATGAGATGATCCCAGAAGTGCCATTCCCAAACTATGGTTCCGCCTGTTGTCCCAGACGGCTGCACTTCAATAATTTTATCAGGCCAGATTACAGCGCTGTGATTAAGTCCTGCGGCAACTGCCTGAGCTGCAGTTTTTGCTTCCCATGCAATAAGTAAGACATTACCATTAGGCATCGGACAAATATCGTGATGAGTCCTGTATGTACTGCTGCTGTGAGTATATTCCCATAAAAGTGATCCGCTCCATGAATATTTCTGCACGATTCCGGATGCTCCTCCTCCGTTAATAGTCGAGCCTGTTGAAAGCGCAGGTCTCATCAAATCACCGTTCGGTAAAAGATATACCGAGTAACCTCCGCTTCGTGTATGAGTCCAGTATTTAACGACGCTATTGTTCAGGTCAATCAAATTAGTTCTTGTTGAAGATGCAGTGTACAAAGTATATCCGGGATATGCTTGTGAAAATACTTCTGAATAAAAAAATGCTGCCGCAAAAAATACGGTAAACATTAAGAGAAGATTTCCTTTAAATTTCATTTTCTATTAATTTAATTTTAAGATGATATTAATATTTATTACAATTGTTATTTAACTAAAGTCATTTTCATTGTCTTGCTGTAGTTACCGGTTTTAAGCGTATAGAAATACAAACCACTCGGCAGATTTTCAGCGCTAAAATTAATCTCGTGATAGCCGGATTCTTTTTTCCCTTCAAATAATACCGCTATTTCGTTACCAAGTACATCATACAATTTTAAAGAAATTTCTTCGGATCTGTTTAAAGTAAAGCTGATTTTGGTACTCGGATTAAAAGGATTGGGATAATTCTGGTAAAGTTCAAATCCTTTTACTTGTTGGTTTTGATTGCCTATGCCGATTTCGCAGTTTATTCCCAAAGATGTCAGCTGTGATACGACATTTGACCTTCTGGAATTTATGTATGATTTTAAACCGGGGAATCTGAATCCCGATATTATAAGATCACTTACTATGTTTGTTTCAAACTGTGTATTTGAAAACATTTTTCTCTGATCTTCATAAACATAAGGTCTGATTAAATTAGCAATGCTGTCAATTTTAGGAAACATTCTCGATGATGAAAAATAATTTGTAAACACTCCGCAGAATGCCATTAAGTAATCATGTTTCAGAGTTGCATCATTGACAATTCTTCCGAAAAGAGGTCTTCCCGTGTCGCTGCTGACATAAGTTACAGGCAGTGTTTCAATATTTGAAGGTCCACCGGGCAATGCCCCCATGCTCAAACTTGCGTCCCACACAATCCAGTTCATTTTGTAATCCGGCGCTAATGAATATGTGTAAAAATTCCTTCCATTGTAAACATAAGAATCAAGATTTCCCATCAGTATATCCACCGCCATCGATTTGTAATAGTTAGTAAGATTAATTAAAGAGGTATAAGTGTAAACCGGATTTGTAGTATGGTTTACAGAATCAATTAAATTTACAAGTCTCCTCCATGGTCCGGAAGTAAGTTCTGATTTCAGCTCGTAGCGGTTTTCATATTCCGCTGTATCGGAACCATACCATCTGAAGTCGGATACGAGATGGCTTGTTGCCCCAAATGCATCTACAGCTTTAAACTGATCACCGTCATCATCTGAAAAATGTCTATTCAGAAAGATCTTATCGACATGCTCTATCAATGAATAAAAAGCATACAATGTATCATTAATGTAAAGTCTCACATAATTTGCTCTCGGTGCAATCAATCCAACATCCTTGCAGTAATCGAGATGGAGTTTTTCTCTCATAAACGACGGATCATTCCAAAAATTATTGAGGTGCACTCCTTTTAGTCCGTTCCATCTCTGACTGCTTACAAATTCATTAAAGCTCAGCCGGAAAGGCTTTTTATTGTTTGGATGAGTGTATGAGGAATTACCTTTTAATCTGACGCCAACATTATTGTATGTTATTCCGTTTGCAATTACGGTCGCTCCTATGTACTCTTCTTGTCCTTGTTCGTAATTGTAAACCAGCAGTTCCCAGTAATTCGGCTGAGAAAACCTCATGTTAATAGTGTGTACCATTGTTCCGGTAAATAAACTATCTCCTTCTCCCGCCGAGTAAACTTCTTCAAATTTGAATACTGACACTATTAAAATGATAGTAATCAGAATTTTAGCAAATGAATTAAATATCCTTTTCATGATTTTTAAATTTGTAATTTAATTAATGTACTTTTAAATAAATCTTCTAACTTATTTTATTAAAACTAATTTTTTTCTGTCGGAGTATTGAATTCCGTTTTCACCGGAAAATTCAATTGAATAAAAATATACGCCTGATACCAGATTGCCTGCATCAAATTGCGCAGTGTATGAACCTCTGCTTAATTCTTTGTTTGAAATGACAGTCACTTCTTTTCCAAGTACATCGTATAAAACAAGTTTTACGAATCCGTTTGAAGGAATTGAAAAATCAATATTTGTAATAGGATTAAAAGGGTTCGGATAATTCTGACCGAGAGAAAAATTATCCGGCTGTGAACTGCTGTTTAATATCAGCAGCGGAGCGTCTGAAGCATCAAGTCTAAGCGGTGCATCAGCTCCGCCGGCAGGATTTACGGTATTTGTTCCGCTTGGCCAGATGCCGTCAGAATCTGTGCTAGACCTTATTATCTCACCGTCTGACAATCTGAGAACATTAATTCTCTTCAAACCTCCGGGAAGCATATTTGGCAGAAATGTTCCCCATCTGCCGTTTCTGGAATCAACGCTGTCTTTGTAATATTTTACTAATGAAGGCATAGCAACTGTATCAATTCCGTCGCTTTCTACAAAAGCTACAGTTAGCGGTCTGCCAGTGTTATCGGTATTGTCATAAGTTGTGATAATATTCTTAGGCGTCGCAAATGAAATCCCGTAAAGTCCGGTTGATGAAGTCGAGTTTACCGCAGTGGCAAATGAAAGTACTTTGATAGAGTCACTAAGCGCAAATCTATATACAGCAACTCCGCTTCCGGCGCTGTCAAGCGTGATTGTAGGATAAATGTAGTTTCCAGCAGTAAATCTTGTATTGCCTGTATGTACAAAGCCAAACCAGCCGGTGTAAGTTCCGTTGGCATTTGTCAGCAAAGAATCATATCCGGGATATGTTGATAAACTTGTTGACGTGCTGTATCTGAAATTTGACCCATTTATAAAGAGAGGATTGCCTGCTCCCGAATTTGTAGAACCAAAATCAGTTCGGACACAAGCATTCAGATAATATCTGTAATATGTATTTGGCAATAATCCGGATACTGTAGCTCTGTATATGTAAGGCAGTCTGGTACTTGTCCCCGAGCAGATGTATTGGGGAACGGTAACTCCGGTAAAATTGCCTTGTGCAACCTGAGCATTTGAATCATTTATTAATAGAATTAATAACAACACTAAAAACATTTTCTTTTTCATAATATTAAAATTAAAATTAAATTATAAATATTGAATTTACTTTGTTATTTAACCAAGGTCATTTTTCTTACTTCAGATTTTCCGCTGCTTTCGAGTTTATAAAGATATACTCCGCTGGCAAGATTAACTCCTTCAAATGAGACTTCATAAGTACCCGGAGACTGATTTTCATTTACAAGTTTGCTGATTTCTTTTCCGGATAAATCAAAAACCGTTAAAGTTACATGTCCTGATTTTCTGATATCATAACGGATTTTTGTAGAAGGATTAAACGGATTTGGATAATTCTGCTTCAGAGAAAAGTTGTCTGGAACAATGCTGCTGATTTGATTGATTCCAATTATGCTTGAAAGACTTCTTTTCCATACGGCATTTGCCTGAGTCCCGGCAAATAAGTAACCATCTGCAATAAACATAGTAGGAATATTTTGTTCACCCAGATTATCACTTACCTGAATCCAGTTTTGTCCGTTGTTTGAGGTCATATAAACTCCGTACCCATAAGTTCCGGCGAAATAATAATTCCCGTTATAAGTAAGCGAAAATACATCTTTATCATTCAGGGAAGTCTGAGTCCAGTTATTGCCTCCGTTTGTCGAAATATATACTCCGTTGAAACTGCATCCTGCAAACAGAGTATTACCGTTAATTATCAATGAGTTTACGGATTCATTATCCAGTGAAGTTTGAGTCCAGTTAGCAGCGCCGTTTGTTGAATAGAAAACACCGTTATAAGTACCGCTGTAAAATGTACTGCCGCTTTGAATTTGTGTCAGACATACTTCCTGAAAAGAAGTACCCGACCAGTTATACCCGCCGTTTGTAGAAATATGAAAGCCGTAACCTCCTCCGGCAAAAACAAAATTACCGTTTACTAAAAGGGAATAAACTACTTCACTTGTCAGAGAAGTTGTAACCCAGTTTAATCCGTTGTTGGTGGATATGTGAACACCGTTGTCAGCACCTGCATAAATAGTATTCCCGTTGTATGCAAGCGATGGTATTGTAAATGTATTCAATGAGGTTTGAGTCCAGCTGTTTCCTGCATTAGTACTTTTAAAAACTCCGTTTTCTCCCGTTCCGGCAAAAAGTGTACCATTGTTGTTTACCAGGGAGAATATGGAAACATTATGCAGCTGGTTGATAGTCCATGAAGACCCGCTGTTAGTAGAACTGTAAAGACCTTTCTTTGTTCCCGAAAAAATTGTCGAGCTGGTTGCAAATACTGACTGAACAATCTGGCTGTCCAATCCGGAAGGAGTCCACGTCACACCGTTATTTACTGACGAAAAAACTCCGTAGGAAGTACCGGCATAAATTGTTCCTGACGTCATGGAAAGCGAAAAAATTACATTATTGAAAAAGTAAGTATTCTGAGTCCAGTTAGTTCCTCCGTTTGTCGAATAATAAAATCCGTAATTATTGCTCCCTGCATAAACATTACTGCCGTTTACTAACAGGGAATATATCGTTCTATTGTTTAGAGAGCTTTGAGTCCAGTTGGTTCCTCCGTTTGTGGAAATGAATACTCCTTGTCCGATGTCAACTCCGGCATATAAAGTACTTCCGTTAGCTGCTATCGAGTAAACTTCATTTGTACTCAATCCTGACTGCACCCAGTTTGCTCCGTTGTTTGATGTTCTGTAAACGCCTTGGGAAGTTGCCGCATAAACATTCGTACCATTACCAGTAATTGAAAATACAACCTGTGAATTCAGGGAAGTTTGATTCCATGTAGCGCCGTTATCATTGGAAATATATAAACCGTAAAGATTTGTACCTGCATAAAAAGTATTGCCGCTGAGATAAAGCGAATAAACTGTTTTATCGCTGAGTGAAGTCTGCTGCCAAGTAGATCCGTTATCGGCAGATTTGTAAATCCCGTAAAGATATGTCCCGGCAAATACATCATTGCCGTTTTTTATTATGGAATATATATCACCGCCGTTAATTCCTGAAGAAACCTGAGTCCATTGAGAATATGATTTACCGGAACAAAGAAGGATAAAAATTACAAACATAACAATTTTGAAATTTCCAAACATGATATTATAATTTAATTGTTTTTAAAAAATATTCTTCGAAAAAACTATTTAAGCTGTTAATAAAAACTGCATGCATTAATAAAGTATGGTTAGCATCAGACTCACTTTCTCATGGGTGGACCAAATCTTATATTTTCAGGCAAAGGCATTGGAAGAAAGAATTCTAAAAGTAATTTCTTAAATTTTTCCTTTTGTTCTGTTGAATTGCAGATTGCTTCTATTTCCCTGAAATGATAAAATCTTAAGCTGTCAATTCTTGATTGTAAATTTCCAATTTTTTGCGTAATTGAATCAGGAGATATTCCGGTTAATTCTTGATTGGAAACATTTTCAAACAAAATTTTTCTATAACCGTTTATGCTGTCTATGATATTTTCCGATTCATTAAAAAATTTTAAGCTGATTTCCTTAAAACTTTGAGTCTGATCTTTATTCCATCCAAGCTCTTTGCTGAAAAACTCCACAACATGCTCCGGATGTGGAGGATGCGGCGGAGGCGGTCTTCTGTCGCCCGGACTCTTACCAAACCAGACAAGTCCCAGCGTCAAAAGGTTTAGTATAACAAGAATTATTACAACCCAGATAAATACTTTAATTTTAACAAAACTATCAGACATTTATATAATTAATAATCAGTTAATGAATATTCATTTAAGATCGATTGTCTGATTTCCTCTCTGCCGGTCAGATTCGCACTGTCTGTTTTCGTTTCATAAAAAAAGGTAAAGATGTTAAAAAGGAAAATAATAAATAAAGTGATCGGGATGATGTAGTTTAATCTGAATTTTTCCATAAACAACATCTCTTCATTTTCTTTAACAATTGATAAAATGCGGGAAGTGAAATAAGGATCAGCCTGTATTTCATCTTCTTTCTGATTTAAAAATAATTCAATTGTTTTTTCTGCTTCAGATTCCGCAAACTTTCTGTTATTTTTCATTTTTGCCTGTTTCATTATTTGACGATATTATAAATAAAAACTAACGGTATTAAAACTATAGGAAGCTTTTCATACTGCTTAATTAATTTTTGTTTTAAATTCTGCTTGGCGCGGTGGATGAGCATATCAACAGCCGGTACGCTGCATTTCAAAATTTTTGAAATTTCCTTTGAGGAAAATGATTCAATCTTACTTAATGTTAAGGCTGTCCTTTGCTTTGCGGGAAGTGAATCAAGAGATTTTTGCAGCATTTCTTTTCTTTCTCTTTCTTCAAGAATTGTATGGGGGTCTGATTTGTCGCTGGCATAAACTGCTTCAGAGTTAAACAGCTCCCGGAATATTGCAAATCTCTTTTTTCTGTTTTTCTTTTTAATTTCATCAAGAGATTTATTGACTGCAATTCTGTATATCCAAGTGGACAATTTTGATTCCTCTCTGAATTTTGACAGGGATTTATAAACTTCAATAAAGACTTCCTGAGCCAGATCTTTGGACTCTTCTGCATCAGCAGTGAATCTGTAGCAAATATTAATTACAATCTGTTTGTGCTCTTCAATTATTTTTTCAAAATCTCGTGACCCCAATAAGAATTATTTGAACAAATATACAGAATTTAGAATTAATCTAATCGTTATAATTCTAAATTGCTCATGCAGTCATAATTCAGTAACACTGATGAAATTTGAATTTCTTTTCTTGAAATTTATTTACAATCTTAAATCCAAATATCATTAAAATTTTCGATTAATTATAAACTTCTAATTTGTCTTCAGTATTATCTGTTCGCCTAAGTTCAGTATTTTTATTTTACCTTTCATTTCGTCATCTTTGTGCATCATTTTTTTTAGAACTTTAATTTGAGCATTTACATTCGTAAATGTTCCGAAATGCAAAGGTATCATATACTCCGCGCCGGTATCCTTAAGAATCTGCACGGCACCCATTGGATAAAGATGAGATTTGCTCTGATTTAATTCAGTGCAGCTGTCGCAGAATATAATGTTAACCAATGCAAGATCAATTTTAAAATTCCTGCCGATGAATTTAAATAAGCTTTCGTCATAGGAAGAATCGCCTGAGTAATAAATGCACATATCTTTGTACTCTATTATATATGCGCAATGACCTTTGTCTGTCCATAGTTTGCCGTCAATTCCATATCTGCCGCCCCAATGAACTGATTTTATGCTGAATATTTTTACTCCGTCTATTGATACCGAATCTCCGATATATTTATTGCTTAGATCAGCCATTTTGAGTTTGCTGAGTTTAAAACTATATCCCGGAATGTAATCCTCTGCACCTTCAGGAAATACAAGGTTTGCTGATGGAAACTTTTCTTCAAGTATATCGAGCGAACCCGGACTAAGATGATCCATGTGGGAATGAGAAATGAGTATTATGTCACACTTTTTTAAAGCTTCAAGATTAATTGCAGGAATGTAATGGCGTCTAAGAACCGCTGCAACATTATTTGTAAGCAGCGGATCAATCATGATGACTTTGTCATAAATCTGAATAAGAGCGCTTGCATGTCCGATCCAGAGAACAGAAAGACTTACGCTGTCTTTTACAGGATCATTAACATAAAATCTTGCTTGTTCCGGTTTGGAAAAATTCCTGAGCAGATTATCACTGACATCGAGAAATGTCTGACATCCGGATAATAAAATTACCGCAGTCGTCAAAAATATTTTCTGAAATGACTTCACTAAATGAATATTACGGGAAATTAGCTCTGAAATTTTAGTCGTAATCTGAATAAACAATGCTTTAATCTGAGTTCATTTTAATCAATGCATAAACAATATGCAATTCATACAATTAAATACTAAGAGCACGATAAATTTTGTGAGTATCAATAAAATTTATGGAAATTGTATTTGTTTATTAAAATGTGATGCATAAATTGTAATCAAAATTGAATTGTGATTCATAAAAATTAAATAAGGCGAAAATTAAAACTTGTAGATTTTATAATTGTAATGTAAAGAGTGTGAAAATCAAAATCATTCTAACATTGTTTTTTTTATTTGAGGTGAACCTTGCAATATCACAATCTTCAAATTCTCCTTATCCCGTTATATTCGTTCACGGTCTTAATTCGGATAACACAACCTGGAATACTGTTATTTCTCAGCTTGCCGGTACATGGAGTGTGAGTGATTCGAATGTATTGCATTTTGTAATCAATGCAAGAGGCGGAGATACAACTCAGTATCTTCCGGACGTATTATTCCCTTTGAAGGATGTTTCCGGGAATAATGTCAATCTTATGTCAAAGTCCGATATCTATGCGATTAATTTTGGTAATTTTTGGAACAGAAATCCAGCTGATCCGAGAATCTTACTTTATAATAATTCAACTCCGGGCAGCAGTCAGTCCCCGAGCAATCAGTCTGCAATTTATAAGCAGGGATTTGCTTTGAAAATCATGATAGATTCCGTTTTGAAAATTACAGGAGCAAAAAAAGTTATCTTGCTTGGACATTCGATGGGAGGTCTTGCAATCAGAGAATATCTTCAGAGAAAAGAAAACGGCATTCATAAGTGGTGGATTGATCCTTATGATACTGTTAATGGTCATAAAGTTGCAAAGGTAATTACTACCGGGACTCCTCATCTCGGAACCAACGTAACATCAATTCCTTTCGTTTCGATTGATAATAACAGTGAAGCCATGCGCGACATGAAAATTACTTTTTCATCCTCGCAATACGGAGCTTATTTGTTTGGAAATATTGAAACTAATGTTCCGTCGAATTATTATAATCAGGATGTAAACTGTAACGGAATCCAAACCGATACAATTGCCGGCATTGATACACTCTCTAATGATAATCCTGAATTTGCTCTTCCGGGTAATATTTTTTATACATGGATTACTTCAAATTATCTTGGTCTTGGAACTGATCTTGCAGTACCATTTAATAATCAAAGGTTATACATAAATCAAAACCCTGCGCCGCTTGGAGTGGCTGATACAATAAGAACAAATAAAAATCATATACAGCAGACAAGCGATACTCGTTCACTTATTCGAGGATTGGATGAACCCGATAAAAAGGATTTTGCTTATGAAATTTTTGCGGGGAAAAACTATTCTGGATTCATTACTCTTAAATCAAATACCGTTGTTTCGGACACTGATTTTTACAAAACGGAAACCGGATTAGCAGGCGAAATTATTTTTAAAGTTAATTCATCGAATGCAGGAGTTAGCACGATTGCTCTTCTTTCAGAATCGGGAAGCTTGATACAATCAAAAAATTTTTCCGGTACTTCTGACAGTGTAATGGCAGTTAAAGAATCAGGGAAATATCTGATGCGTGTTACAGGCAACAGCAGCAATAATCAGAATCAAAACAGTTACGGCTTTTTTGTCAGATTTATTTCATCGCCAGCACTGCATCTTTATGTTTCTCTTGAAGGAATGTGGAACGGAAATTATCATGTCAATGATTCATTAAGAATTTTTTTGAGAGAAAATTTTTCTCCTTATAATAAAGCGGATTCCGCAATAGTTGTTTTGGATTCTACCGGCTCTGCTGTAATGCAGTTTACATTTTCATTGAATGGAAATTATTACATACAGCTTTTACATAGAAATGCGCTTGAAACTTGGAGCTCTGTTCCGGTTTCTGTTTCGGCAGACAATACTGCCTCATTTGATTTTACCGATTCTCAGTCAAAAGCTTACGGTGATAATATGATTTTCAAATCAGGAAGGTGGTGTCTATACAGCGGTGATGTTAATTCTGACAGAGTCATTGACGGCACTGACGCTAACTTAATTGACAATGATGCGGGTTCATTCATTACGGGATATCTTTCTACAGATTTAAACGGAGATGAAATTGTGGAAGCTTATGATGCGGCTTTAGCCGAAAACAACGCGGCAAATTTTATTAATGCGGTTATTCCATGAATTATCTGAGAGACATCTTATGTTTTTTCTAAAATTCTGACAATTGTATTCCAGTTTCTTGTAGTAATATCTTTCCCGAAATTTAACTCGAGATATTTCATCAGAACAACGGTGCCGTTTTTACCGGATAAATCAATAAAGCTGAAGATATCTTTATCAAATGTCTTAAGTATTTTAAAATTGAATTCCGTCAAACCTGCTAAATGCTTTTTTGAAGTAGGTATATTTTTTTTGGAAAAAGTAACGTACAGCCTGATTTCGGGAGTCATTTTAATCTTAACGAAAGGATTCAATCTCATGTATTCCTGAAGTACTGATAATTCTCTTACAATTACATCAGTTTTAAGATTCAAGTGTTTTAATAATAATTTTTCTATTTCAGATTCAAGAAATTCTGCTGTTTGGTTTTTAACATTGAATGTGACATTCCCGCTGTTTAAAAATGTCTTCACGTTTACTAATCCTGATTTCTCTAAAATCTTCTTAAGATCATTCATTTTGACGGTATTGTAACCGGTAACATTTACACCCCGCAGGAATGCAGCAAATTTCACTTCTGTCATATTACAGAAAATTATTTTCTTAATTGATAATTTTATTTAAAATAAAAATCAATATTCGAAATTTCAATTTGAATTGTTTACGGTTAATTAAATTTTATCTTAACAGGCGTTTGAATAAATGGCTATGCTTGAAGATTATACACTCAATATTGTGTTAATACATCGCAATAGTTAGGGAATACTCAGCATTTCACAATTACACTGATTTAAAAATAAAAAACCCCGCGATATTATTAGTTGCGGGGTTTTGTAAATCAGTATATAAATCTCACTTTATTAGCTGCATCTTTTTTGTTGCCGTAAAATCACCGGAAGTGATCCTGTAAAAATAAATACCGCTTGAAAGTTCTGAGCCGTTAATTTGCAAAGTATGAAATCCGGCCGGTTTAAATTCATTTGTTATTACGGAAACTTCTTTACCGACAGCATTATACAATACTATGTTAACAAATCCGTCCTCTGGTAAATCATAATCTATTCTTGTAGTGGGATTAAAAGGATTCGGATAATTTTGGGAAACATAAAATCCCGACGGCGTACCAATGTTAACTTCATTTGAAAGATTGAAATATTCATAGTTGCCGTTATAATCTATTTGCTTGAGACGGTAGTTATAAGTTCCTGAATGAAGTTTTAAATCGGAAAATGAATAATTCATTGCTTCATTGGTTGTGCCGTTTCCAATAACGTTACCAATTTTTGTCCATTCAATTGAGTTTGTGTTTTTCCTTTCAATGTCAAAACCGGAATTATTAATTTCTGAAGCGGTTGACCAGTTTAATTTGACATTATTTCTGTTGATTACAGAAGAAAATGATGAAAGCTCCACAGGAAGAGGTGCATCGAGAATCATTTGAGTTCTGATTTCTCCGCCGGGGAAAATGTTTGAATGCAGATTGCAGTAAACCAGACCTCCCAAAAGATGAGTTTCCTGTGTAGGATTCAAAACAAAAGCATTCCCGTAAGCGCCGTTTGTAACGCCAAGAGGAAATCCGGTTAATCCAATTAAGACAGGTCCGTTTACGCCGGGAGCTGCAGGACCGTGAAAATGTGCCGCAGTAGTAAGTCCGATAAAACCCGTAAATGTTATGTTAAAAGAAATTGTCTTTGATATATCGTCATAAGTTCCGCTGATATTACCTGTAGCCGGCGACGCATTCGGAGGTACTTCCTGCAAGCCGGACAGACTTAGATTAAATGGGTAAACAAGAGCATAAGAATTTGACTGAGATAGAAATAACGAACACAAAAGTAATAAAATTACTGTGAACAGCTTGTTTAAATTTTTCATGGCTTGAGTTTTTAATTTAAAAAATTGTTTGTTGTAAATTTTAACGCTTTTTGAAAAATAACTAAACCTTTTTACATTTAGATTTCTTTTTAAATCTCTGACCTCCTTTCAGAAATAAAAAGTTTAATTTAAAAAGTATTTTTTACTAATATTTGGGATAAAATTAATGTTTTGAAAATAAATAAACCAAACGAAATTTGAAAATGTGTAGGTTTCAAATTTCACCATGCTACTGCCGCTGAATAATAAATTAATTTGAATATATGATAATTGTTGCATTACACTGAAACATTTATTGTTGCCATAATTACGGCTTAAAAAATTTTCAAAACCATTTTATGAAATTAAAAATAATCTTTTTGAAAAATTCTTTGCATTTGAATTTAAGTTGAATTTATTTTGTATATCAGACTATAGAAAAGTAAATATTAATTACCTGTATAAAGTAAAATCGAAATGAAATCGATTAAGCTGATGCTTAAAAGAGAAATTTTCCGGATTTCAGTATAGAGATTGACTTCTCAATAATATTAATGAGAAGGTCTAAATGAAATTTTGTGAAGATTGTAAGATGTAGAAACTGTCTCTCAATTATAACATGTCAATACTTAGACATTGAATCAGCTATAAGCTTTAACATGCACTGACTTTACTGCTCTTCCCGAAGGATCATTTGCATTCTGAAATGAAGCGTCCCAGGCAAGAGCTTCCGGCGTACTGCAGGCAACTGATTTTACGGATGGAACGCATAACGCCGCAGAATCCGAAGGGAAGTGATTATTGAATATCATTCTGTATCTGTATTCTTCCTTTGACTTTGGAGGATTAATGTGAAATCTGTAAGATGCTTTGGCAAGCATTTCATCTGAGATTTCATCTTCGGCAACTTTTTTCAAAGTATCGATCCAGCTGTATCCGACACCATCTGAAAATTGTTCCTTCTGTCTCCACAAAATTTCCTCCGGGAGATATTCCTCAAATGCTTTGCGGAGTATCCATTTTTCAATTTTGCCTTCGCCTGCCATTTTATCTGCAGGGTTAATTCTCATCGCAACATCCACAAATTCTTTATCAAGAAAAGGTACACGCCCTTCAATGCCCCAGGCAGCTAATGATTTATTTGCTCTCAAGCAATCATAAAGATGAAGTTTCCCGAGCTTACGAACGGTCTCGACATGAAACTCTTCCGGGTTCGGAGCTTTATGAAAATAAAGATAACCTCCGAATATTTCATCCGCGCCTTCTCCTGAAAGAACCATTTTAATTCCCATCGACTTTATTACACGAGCAAGCAGATACATAGGCGTCGATGCACGAACGGTTGTAACATCATAAGTTTCCAAATGATAAATCACGTCGCTGATAGCGTCGAGACCTTCCTGAACCGTGAAGTGAATTTCGTGATGGACTGAATTTATGTGTTCGGCGACTTTTCTAGCGGCTTCTAGATCAGGCGAGCCTTGTAAACCTATTGCGAATGAATGCAGTCTCGGATACCATGCGGGAATTTTATCATCTGCTTCAACTCTTTTTGAAGCGAATTTTTTTGTAACCGCAGAGACAATTGATGAATCAAGTCCTCCTGAGAGCAAAACGCCATAAGGTACGTCAGACATCAGTTGTCTGTGCACCGCTTGTTCGAGCGATTCTTTTAATTTTTTGAAATCTGAAGTATTGTTTTTTACATTTGCATATTCAGACCAGTCGCGTTTGTACCATTTCTTCATTTCAATACCTTCCTTGCTATAAATGTAATGTCCGGGAAGAAATTCCTGAATTTTATTGCAGATGCCTTCAAGCGCCTTTAGTTCTGATGCTGCATAAAAATTTCCTGACTTGTCCCAGCCAATATATAAAGGTATTATTCCTATATGATCCCGGGCAATAAAGAATGCATCATTGTCTTCATCGTAGAGAGCAAATGCAAAAATACCGTTTAAGTCTTCAAGAAATTCTATTCCTTTATTTCTGTAAAGTGCAATAATTATTTCACAGTCTGAATGAGTTGTAAATTCATAGTTCCCGATATGATCATGCAGATGCATGTGGTTATAAATTTCACCGTTTGCGGCAAGTATCAGTTTTTTGTCTTTACTGTAAAGGGGCTGCTTGCCTGAAGCAGGGTCGACAATTGCAAGACGTTCATGAGCAAAGATGACATTGTCATGCGAATAAATTCCCGACCAATCGGGTCCTCGATGTCTTAATTTTTTTGACATCTCGAGGATATTTTGCCTTAGATTTTTTACATTATTGCCGTTACCGAAAACACAAACTATTCCGCACATAAAAATTAAAATGAAAAATATTTTATAAAAAATTAAACTTCAGAGAAGCAAAGAAATACAGGTCTTTTTGAAGAATTATTTGAAATTAAATAAAACTTTATCTGAAATGATTTCTGTTTCTTTGAATGCAATTTACTTATACCGTAAAAAATTTACAATTGCATTGTTAGTACTTTTAATTTAAAAAATACATTAGTATCTAAAACATTTTTGTAATTCAATAAAAAATTTGTTTAAGAAAAGATTGTCAATAAATTTCCCTAAAAATCAAACAACATCGCAATTGCTCTTACCTTTGGAGAATGCAATTAAACTATTAAAACAAATACAATATGTGTATTTTGTATAAATTAAAAAAATCCGGTATTGAATTTTGAATATTTATATAAATGAAGTTTGAAGGTTTAACTAAAAAAGATTTTAAGAATAAAACTTTGCGACAGCTGGTTGCCAATTTCAGGAATGAGTATGTTTCAGGCGGATTACAAGAAAAAGATTTGCTTGATAATCCCATTTTACAGTTTGAAAATTGGTTTGAAGATGCGGTGAAGAACAAAATTTCTGAACCGAATATAATGCACTTATCAACTGCAGATAAAACAGGCAGACCGTCTGGTAGAATTGTGTTACTAAAAGGATTTGATGAAGATGGATTTGTGTTTTATACAAATTATATGAGCAGAAAAGGCAATGAGCTGCTTCAGAATAATTATGGAGCTTTGACTTTTTTATGGATGGAGTTATACAGGCAGGTGAGAGTGGAAGGGCGAGTGAACAAAGTATCAGCCGAAGAATCCGACAAATATTTTCACAGTCGTCCGAGAGGAAGTCAGATCAGCGCACTGGCATCGGAGCAGAGTAAAGTAATTTCCGGACGAGATGAGCTGGAAAAGATTTTCAAGGAACTTGATGAGAAATACAGGGATAAAGAAGTTCCCAGACCTGAAAACTGGGGCGGATACAGAATGATACCTGAAGAAATGGAATTCTGGCAGGGTAGAGTCAACAGGCTTCATGACAGGATACAGTACATATTGCAGGATAATAAAATTTGGAAAAAACAGAGATTGTCTCCATGAGAAAATTTAAGGGAGAAAGATATAATTGTATGTTTAAATGTAGCATTCAAAAGTTATATGGACTACAGAAGTCTAAGACTTCTGTAGTTGAAATATTGTTTGAAAATTTTTAAAAAATCAACTTTATTCCAGTAATCTCCATTTTTAAAATCAAAAAACTTTCTAACATCCGTAGGTTTCAAGAAGCAGATTTATTAAGGCAGAATGTCATAGTTAGCTTTGCTTCTTTGAATTCATTATTGCGCTTCATTAAACATAAAATCAGAAATAATGCAATTTTTGGACAAATAATAGAATTTAGATTAAGCTAAATATGAAGTATATTTACAAAATTTAATTAAAACAAACTAACTGCAAGATAATTTTATGACACAATTTATGCATCCCGATATTTTTGAAAACAGACATATCGGACCGGATGATAATGAAATTTCTAAAATGCTTGATGTAATTGGCGTATCAAGTCTTGATGAATTAATCAATGAGACAATACCGGAAAATATCAAATTAAATGAAGTCCTTAAACTGGACCCGCCTCAAAGTGAATTCGAGTTTCTGAATAATTTAAAAAAAACAGCTTCTTTAAACAAAATATACAAGTCATATATTGGAATGGGATATTATCCCGTAATTACTCCGGGTGTGATTTTAAGAAACATACTTGAGAATCCGGGCTGGTACACTCAATATACTCCTTATCAGGCTGAAATTTCACAAGGCAGACTGGAAGCTTTGCTGAATTTTCAAACCATGGTAACTGATCTCACAGGAATGGACATTGCAAATGCATCGCTTCTCGATGAAGGGACAGCCGCCGCAGAGGCAATGTTAATGTTTAATCATATTAAGAAAAATAAAAATGCAACATCGGTATTCGTTTCTGATGAGTGCTTTCCGCAGACAATTGACGTAATTAAAACACGGGCAGAATCTGCCGGAATTAAAGTGTTGACCGGTAACTTCAAAAATATTAAACTGACAGAAGATATCTTTGCAGTATTTGTACAATACCCGTCGGGGAATGGCGCTGTTTATAGTTACAAAGAATTTTTTCAAGACGCTCATTCCAAAAACATTTTTACCATTGCAATAGCTGACATAATGAGTCTGCTTCTTTTAACTCCTCCGGGTGAATTCGGCGCTGATTGTGTTGTTGGTTCAACTCAAAGATTTGGCGTCCCAATGGGATACGGCGGTCCGCATGCGGCATATTTTGCAACAAAGGATGAATTTAAACGTCATATACCCGGCAGAATCATTGGCGTGTCGATTGACAAGCATGGAAATCCTGCTTACAGAATGGCTCTTCAGACGAGAGAACAGCACATTAAGAGAGAAAAAGCTACGAGTAATATTTGCACTGCTCAGGTATTGCTTGCAATTGTCGCAGCAATGTATGCCGTATATCACGGACCTGATGGATTAAAGAAAATTGCCGAAAGAATTCATGGTTTGACATCACTTCTTGAGACCTCTTTAAAAAAACTTGGCTTAAATCAGGAAAATAAAATTTTCTTTGATACACTTAAAATATCTCTGGACAAAGAAAAGATATCTCATTTAAAAAAACTTTCCGAAAGCAGAAGAGTAAATTTCAGATACTTTGAAGACGGCGCAGGAATTTCTATCAGTGAAACGACAAACATTGAAGATATAAAAGAAATTACATTGATCTTTGCAGAGCTTTTGAAAAAAGATTCGGTTTCATTAGATGACATTGCAGAATTCTATCCGGATATTATTTCAGATGAATTCAGAAGAAAAAGCAATTACATGCTGCATCCTGTTTTTCATAAATACAGATCGGAAACAGAGATGTTGAGATATTTAAAAAATCTCGAAAACAGAGATCTGTCACTTACTTCATCGATGATACCGCTTGGTTCATGTACAATGAAGCTGAATGCGACAGCTGAAATGGAAGGTCTTACCTGGCCGGAATTCGGTGAGATACATCCGTTTGTTCCATCCGAGCAGGCTTTAGGATATAAAAAAATCATCGACGAATTGGCGGACGACTTGTGTAAGATCACGGGATTTAGAAGTATTTCTTTTCAGCCAAATTCCGGCGCACAGGGTGAATATGCCGGGCTGATGGTTATCAGAGAATATCATAAAAGCAAAGGAGAGGAAGATAGAAATATATGTCTAATCCCTTCTTCAGCACACGGAACGAATCCCGCAAGTGCAGTGATGGCAGGAATGAAAGTAGTGGTAGTAAACAGCGATGATGAAGGTAACATTAATATCGATGATCTTAAGAAAAAAGCAGAGCAGTATAAGGACAGCTTGGGAGCATTAATGGTAACATATCCTTCTACTCACGGAATTTTTGAAGAAACAATTACGGAAATAATCAACATAATTCATTCATTCGGCGGACAGGTGTATATGGATGGAGCAAACATGAATGCACAGGTAGGACTTACCAGTCCGGCAATGATAGGCGCTGACGTCTGCCACCTTAATCTACACAAAACATTTTGCATTCCACACGGAGGCGGAGGACCTGGAATGGGTCCGATTGCAGTTGCAGAACATCTGATTCCGTTTTTACCTGGACATGCAATAATTAAAACAGGAGGAGACAAAGCCATTGGAGCGGTATCTTCAGCTCCTTATGGAAGTCCTAACATTCTTGTCATTTCTTATGCATATATTAAAATGATGGGAGCAAGAGGTCTGAAAAAGGCAACCGAAGCCGCAATCCTGAATGCAAATTATGTTAAAGACAGACTAAAGAATTATTATAAAACACTTTATGAAGGAAAAAACGGAAGGGTTGCGCATGAACTTATTTTTGACATGAGAAATTTTAAAATGACGGCAAAGGTGGAAGTAGAAGATATTGCAAAGAGACTGATGGATTATAATTTTCATGCTCCGACAGTGTCATTCCCTGTTCCGGGTACTCTAATGTTTGAGCCTACTGAAAGTGAAAGCAAAGCGGAGCTTGACCGATTTTGCGAAGCTATGATTTCAATCAGAGATGAAATATCGGAAATTGAAAACGGTGAAGCTGACATTTCGGACAATGTATTGAAAAATGCGCCGCATACAGCAAGACATGTTACATCAGACGAATGGAATCATTCTTATTCAAGACAAAAAGCGGCATTCCCCAGTTCGGGTTTAGCAATGAATAAATTCTGGCCTGCCGTTGGCAGAATAGATAATGCATACGGCGACAGAAATCTCGTATGCAGCTGTAATCCGATCTCGGATTATGCAGTAGAAGAAATCGGCTGAACGGCAATAACCGATTATCTTAAATGTGTTTAATGTTTTATAAATAATGTTTAATTTGTCCGAAATTTATTAACAAAAATTAAATTATGCTTTCAAAAGAAAAATTTATAGAAGAAGTAAATGCTGCAATTGAAAATAAAAGTTTGCTGAAACATCCATTTTATCAAAAATGGAACGAAGGTAAACTATCTCAAAACGAACTTAAGGAATATGCAAAACAGTATTATCATTTTGTTAAACACTTTCCAAGATTTGTAAGCTGCGTACATTCAAACTGTGATGATGTAAATACCAGAAAAGTTTTACTGGAGAATCTTGCCGATGAAGAAGGCTTTAAGACCGGGATAGAAGATCATCCGAGACTTTGGCTTGATTTTGCAAATAGTTTGGGATTAAAAGAAGATGAAGTAAAAAATACGATGCCGATAAGAGAGGTTGAAGATCTTGTTGATGGTATGTACGAGCTTACACGCTCGCATGATTATACCTTAGGGCTTGCATCACTTTATGCTTATGAATCTCAGGTTCCCGAAGTATCAAGAACAAAGATCGACGGATTAAAGAAATTTTACGGGATTGATTCAGATAAAGCAGTAAAATTCTTCACGGTGCACGAAGAAGCTGATGTGTATCACTCAAAGGATGAAATCGATCTGATTGTTAAAAAAGATCTTTCATCTGAAGACCAAAGGAGATTAATTAATACTGTTAATGAATCCGCAACACTTATGTGGAATTTTCTGGATGGTGTTTATAAAAATTATTGCGTGAATTAAATTAAACATGTTATTTAGCAAAAGGGAATAATTCCGGCGGAATTGTTCCCTTTATTTTTATATCTCCGAATATGGATAATAACAGAATCAGGGAAATATTTCAAAAGCATAAATCAATTGCCGTAGTAGGTTTTTCCGATAACAGGTCAAGACCCAGCAACAGAATCGGAAGATATCTGCAAGGAAACGGTTACCATATATTTGGAATTAATCCCAGATTGAATAAGTTAATCGTAGATGATATTCCTTGTTTTGACTCAATACTTAGTATCCCGATTGAAGTAAGGATAATCAATGTTTTCAGAAGGTCTGAATTTTTATTCGATTTAATTAAAGAAATTCTTTTGTTAAAATGTAAACCTTCAGTCATTTGGACGCAGGTCGGAGTAGTTGATAATGATGCAAAACTGCTTGCCGAATCAAATGGACTGATATACATAGAAAACAAATGCATTATGACAGAGCATCAAAAATATATCTGAAGAAATTATTTATGAAAAATATTTTTAAAGTCAAACTCATATATCAGATAGCTGCTTTTGCATTGCCGCTTGCAGTTTATCTAAACACACTAGCGCCTTCAGTATGGTATATTGATTCAGGAGAGCTTGCCACTGTTGCCGCAAAATTAGCAATAGCTCATCCTACGGGATATCCATTATACACCGTATTGGGAAGTTTATTCTCTAAATTGCCGTTTGGAACTCCAATTTATGATTTGAATTTAATGTGCGCAGTGGTTTCTTCGCTTGCTACTCTTATCTTCTTTAATTTACTGGTGCTTATTGCGACTCGCTTAAACTTAAATAAAGATAAAAAAGCGCTGGTAATTGAAAAAAACAAGATTGTAGTTTATAATTGTGCGCTTGCAGTTACTTTAATACTTGCATTCTCAAAAACCTTTTGGGATTCGGCAACTGCCGTTGAGGTTTATTCTCTGCATTCCTTTTTTCTCGTATTGCTGATTTATTTATTTCTTAATGCCATAAATCACTCTCTGGAGAAAAGTGATAAAGCAGGTAATTTATGGATTTTATTTTCATTTGTTCTTGGTCTATCATTTACAAATCATCTGACAACAATTTTTTTATCGGTAGGTTTTATTTATTTATATTTTTCTGTTTATGGTTATAATAAAGAATCATTAACAAATATTTTAAAATCTGCCGTTCCTTTTATAATTGGGTTTTCATTTAATTTGTATCTGCTTGTAAGATCGGGAAAAAGCATTATAAGCTGGGGAGAACCTGATACATTTGCAAAGTTATTTCAGCATATTTTCGGAAGACAGTATGCAAGCTTAATGTTTAATTCATTTGATGTGGCTTCTGCTCAATTGATGTACTTTTTTGAATTTTTTCCGATGGAGTTTTATATTATACCGCTTATTCTAATCATTCCGGGAATAATTGAATTAAATAAACACAGTAAACGCATGTTGATATTAACTTTGCTGCTGTTTTTATTTAATTTGTTTTATGCAGTTAATTATAATATTATCGATATCGAAAATTATTTTTTATTAATAATAATCGTATCTCTGATATGGATATTTTACGGCATAATATTCTTCATAAAGAAGTTCAGTGGAAACAGCCTTAGGATAAGTATAATTTCTCTGCTGATTTTTTTAATTCCATTATCTCAGAATTATTCCGCTAATAATAAAAGTGGCGATTATTCAATAAGAAATTTGTTAAATGATATTTATAAATCCGTTCCTGAAAATTCAATAATCTTTGCAATTCAATGGAATATTATCGTTTCTTCTTCTTTATACCTGAATTTTGTCGAACACGTAAGACCAGATGTTATTATCTTAAACAGGGATCAGCTAAGCGTAGGATGGTATATCAATTTCATAAAAAAGCAGTACCCAGAGTTATATGAAAAAAGCAAAGAAGCTTTTGATGAGTATTATAAAGTACAGGCAGTAATTGAAAGTGATCCGGAAAGATATAAAAATCCATTAACCGACGCTGACAAGTATGAAGTATTAAAATTGCAAGCGGCATTTAAAAAACTTGTGGATGATATTGTAAATAAAAATTATAATGACAGAAGTATATTTATTACTTACGAAACTGAGGAAGACAAACAGATCAAGGTAGCTGCTGAGTATCCGAGAATACCTCAAGGATTGCTCTTTAAGCTTTCAAAAGATACGGTTAATTATGACGGGTATATAATGCCGGAATTTAATTTTTCATATTCCGGTAAAACCGATTTTAATGAATCATACAAAGTTGCTACTTACATGCAGGCATATATGGGAAGAGCAAATTATCTGATGAAATTTGGAAAATATGATGAAGCAGAAAATCTTCTTAACAAAGTTGCAGTTTATTTCCCGAATAAACCGGAAGTCGTTTTTCTTCAAAAAAAACTTAACAGACTCAAAGGGGAAAAAGAATCAAAAAAGGATACATTAAAATGAAAACCGACCTTAAGAAGATTTTTTTATACAGAATACTGTCATTTGCTGTACCTTTTGTCTTTTACTTAATTACGCTTGCACCTGAAGTTACTTTTATAGACGCTGGTGAACTGGCGGCAGTAGCTTCAAAGCTGGGAATTGCTCATCCAACGGGATATCCGCTGTTCACCGTTCTTGGGAAGATATTTACTCTTATACCACTTGGTGATGAAATCTACATGCTGAATTTTATGAATGCAGTGATTTCATCCGCAGCTGTAATGATGTTTTTCAACCTTATGGTTTTTGTTTTCAGAAATCTCAGTTTGTCTAAAGAGGATGAAAGTTACAAGCAAATTCCGGATATTGTCATTTTTAATATCGCACTGGCAAGCGCGCTGCTTCTTGCTTTTTCAAAAACGTTCTGGGATACGGCAAATGCAGTTGAAGTATATTCGCTTCATACTTTTTTTCTTATTATAAATATTTATTTGTTTTTAAAAGCAAACGGATGCATGGTTTCTCCAAAAAGCGGAGGCGGGAGTTGCGAAAAGAGTTGGCTTCTGTTTGCATTTGTGCTGGGATTAAGTTTTACAAACCATCTATCGACGATTTTTCTATCAGTCGGTTTTCTGTATTTGTACTTTACCATAAACGGTTTAAACCGAATTTCACTTCAGAGGATACTCGTTCTCTCCATTGCTTTTCTTCTGGGATTCTCCTTTTATATTTATTTCTTTGCAAGAGCGGAAAATCCCGTTTTAAGCTGGGGATATCCGGCAACTTTGGAAAACTTCTGGAGGCATTTTTCGGGTAAGCAGTTCAGTGTCTGGATGTTTTCGTCATTTGAAAATGCGGGTAAACAATTTTCTTATTTTACCAGAAGCTACCCTGAAGAGTACTATTATTTTCCATTACTGATTGTGCTGCCCGGACTTTTTACGTTGTATAAAAAAAGCAAAAAACTTTTCTACTTTACATTGCTGCTTTTTGTTTTTTGCATTTTATATGCAGTCAATTACGATATTTACGATATTGATTCATATTTTCTGCTAGCTTTTATTATAACCGCAGTCTGGATCGGATTCGGTCTTATTTATCTTTATAATAAATTCGGTTCGGGTAAAAAGGAATTAAGTTTTGCATTTATTCTGCTGTGCCTGATTCCCTTGATTAAAAATTATGATTCAGCAGATGAAAGCAAAAATTATTTTGTCAAAGATTACACAATGAATGTATTCAATTCTGCTCCCGAAAATTCAATTATTTTATCCACTCAATGGGACTTCTGGGTTTCATCCTCGATTTACCAGCAGTATGTAAAAAATATCAGAAAAGATCTTGTTATAATCGATAAGGAATTGCTAAGAAAAAGCTGGTATATCAGACATCTTAAACTGCATTATCCTGAAATTTATGGCAACAGTAAAATGGAATTTGATACTTATCTGACAGAATTAATCAAGTTTGAAAATAATACCGAGCGATATACAATTCCAAAGACAGAAACTGACAAACAGGACTTGATAAAAATTCAGTCTGCATTCATTAATCTGCTGAATTCAATTGTAGATAAAAATTTACATAAAAGAAATTTTTATGTTACATTTGAGATTGAACAGGATAAAAATGAAAGGTTTGCAAAGGATTATTTTAGGATTCCCGAGGGATTGTTAATAAAGTATTCCAAGGAAAAAGAATTTGATAATTATGAGAATCCCGAATTCAAATTTACAATTACGGATAAAACCGATTATCATCACTCGTTTATAATGAATTCTTATTTCAACAGTTACCTCAACAGGGCAAATTATCTTATGAATCATAGCAGATTTGAAGATGCCGAAAAACTCATTGCCAAAGCAGTCGAAATAAAACCAAATGCACCCGAAGCAGCTCAGCTGCTGCAGAAAGTAAATCAGCTTAAAAGTCTCAATAATCAGGAAAAGAAGTAATTGACAAAATTAACTTTTTATATTGTTTCATCAATGTTTTTTTTTGTTAATAATCTGAATGCTCAGAGTAATAACGGGATAAACAAGTATGATTCTTTAAATGCAATGCCTGATATTTTCATAAATAAAATACTTATAGCTGGTAATGAAGTTACGGATGAAGATATAATTACCAGAGAACTTACTATTAAAGAAAAAAGCAAGCTTGATTTCAAAGAACTTGAGGAAAATACGGAGAGACTCTACAGGTTAGGTTTGTTTAATAAAATAGACGTCATACCGGTTCCTACTGACAGTCTGAATGTAATTGATTTAATGTTTCTTGTCGAGGAGAGGTTTTACATTATTCCTGTTCCGCAGGGAGGTTTCCGCAACGGCGAGTTTTCAAAGTTCTGGGCAGGATTAAATCTTATTTGGAATAATTTCCGCGGGAGAAACGAGACAATGTCATTAAGCTTTGGCATAGGATACGAACCGTTTGTAAATATCGGATACGCTGTTCCCTGGATAGGAAAAAAAGAACATTTTTTCCTTTCGACTACAGCAGGTTATTCAAAAAGTTACAACAGAAGCCTTAAAGCTCTTCATGATACAAATTCAAACTCTATACCTTCATCGGAAGAAAATTTTGCAAATTACAATTTTAAAGCGGGATTCAATCTTGGAAAATTCTTTACGCGTGAATTTTCCGTTACTTCAGGATTTAAATACAATCTGATACATACTTCTCAATATGAAGAAGGACGGACTATATCAACCGACGGAAAGGACAATTACATTACAATGAACTTTAACGGAAGGTTTGATACAAGAAATTCTTATGAATATTCATTGATGGGATCTTATTATTTTTTTGAATACACAAAATTCGGATTCGGCAAGCTGGTTGATTTTAATAAAGTAAATTTCGAAGCAAGGAAGTTTATTCCGATTAAACTCGGAGATGATTATGCGGTTACATTAGCATCGAGATTTTTTGGGACGGTATCTTTTGGAGGAACAATCCCCGCATATCTTAAAGAGTATCTCGGATATGACAATATAGTAAGAGGATACAAGAATATTGTCTTTGAAGGTGATAACAGGGGAGGAATTTACAGTGAACTAAGAATCCCATTAGTTACGCCTTTTTTTATAAAAGGAAAATCAATACCGCTCGCGAAGAAAATTTCTGCTTTGAAAGATCTGAATTACAAACTTGGTCTATATGCCACAGTTTTTTTTGATGTTGGAGGAGTCTGGGATAAATCGGACAATTTTTTTGAAACACCTTTTAAAAACGGATTCGGAGCAGGATTGAATTTCATTCTTCCGTTCGGCGCAGTAGGCAGGACTGATTTTGCATTCAGGAAAGAAGGTAAAAGATTTGTTCCGCAGGTTATTTTTGATTTGAATGCATCAATGTAAATAAGAATTATGGAGTATTATTTTGCTGATGAAAAAAATGTAAACAAGGAAAAAAATGAAATCATTATTTCCGGATTTGAATTTAAACATCTGGTAAAAGTACTGCGTAAAAAAGCAGGGGATGAAATTACGTTAACTGACGGAAGGCTGAATGTTTACAGATGTAAGATTGAAAATGTTTACCGCAATGAACTTCATTGTAAAATTATCGATGCCGCCAGAGAATTATTCGAACCCGAAGTCAGCATTAATTTGTTTCTTTCACCTCTGAGGAATATGTCGAGATTTGAGTTTGCAGTCGAAAAAGCAGTAGAGCTTGGCGTAAAACAGATTCAACCGGTTTTGACAAAATATACAATACAGAAAAATGATTTCAGCTTGGCAAAGGCAGAGAGATTGAAAAAAATAATTTTATCTGCAATGTGTCAGTCCCAAAGATGCCATCTGCCTGAATTTAAAAATGCCGTCACAATATCTGAACTGACGGAACTCACAAAGAATGATAAATGTAAAATTGTGATGTATGAATTTTCAAGCGGCAATGAGAGTGTAAATTCAGTTTATATCTATAAAGAGGTAGATCTTCTTATAGGTCCGGAAGGCGGATTTTCGGAAGATGAAATAGAGTTGCTGAAGAATTACGGCTGGATTACACAATCTCTCGGCAAGAGAAAACTAAGAGCGGAAACGGCAGCAGCAGTTTCGGTATTTAAATTAACAGGAATTTTATAATGATAAAAAAAATAATAATTGCATTAATTTTAATTATTCAATTCATTGATGCACGTGCCCAATTTGATAAACCACAGGCGCAGATCGGGATTGGATTTAACATACCTTTTGACCAGCTTAAAGGAGAGTTCTTGCAGAGTGAAATGCTTGGAGGTTTTTATGTACTGACAATTAACAATGATTTTATGACAAAGAATTATGCAGCTAAAAACGGGCTGAGTTTTTTTGGAAAAGCTAAAATTAATTTTGATACTTATTCAATTGTAAGAGGAACATTTGGAATAAGTTACAATACATTCAACATATTCGAATCATCGAAGAGCGGAAATATCGGAGTAGTCGTGCAAAATATTAATAACAAAATCGATACTGTATTAACGAGCATAACTTATGATTACGGATTCAGTAATTTCGGAATGGGACTGGGCTTGGAAATAGCTCCTTCATCTTTTACCAAACTTATCAGCCCTTTTTTTGGAGGGAGTTTCAATTTTAATTTTATGAGCGGGGAACTTTCAAGGACTGAAAACAGGTATGACAGTGTTAAAACCAATTTTTCGGATTTCAGAATGGGTGTAAATCTCGAAGCCGGATTGGAAGTAAACGTAACATCGAATGTCAGCATTGCCGGAGGATACAAATATGAGTTTGGCAATTTACTGCTAAAAAATACAAACAGCTCAATTGCAGATGCAATTGAATTTGGAAAATCGAATGCAGTAATAAACGACGAACAGGGAAGATTTTTTTCGAGTATATACGGACCGGTGATAAATTCAGTAAGAAAGGAAGTAATTTCAGAAGAGAAAAAACTGAATTGGGGAACAATATTTCTTGGAGTCAATATAAACTTATTCGAACCAGAGAAATCCAAAAAGAAAAAAACCACAACTAAATAAATTTTATTGAAAACCGGATTATTGTTTTTACTATTTGTCTTACTGACTGGAAATATGAATCGCGTATTGTCTCAGGTCAGACCATCGCTAAGTATCAACGGGGGAATTTCAATACCATCCGGAGAAATGAGCGGAGAACTTGTAATGATTTCCGATTCTGGACTTACATTCATAAATTCAGATTTCATTAAGAATAATTATGCTGTTTCTACCGGAGTTACAATTTCAGGTTCGCTGAAAGTTCCAATTGACAAAAAAGGTTTTATAAAAGGAGTATTCAACGGAGCTTATTCTTATTTCAATGCTTTTACATCAAGCGTTCTCGGTTCTACAACCGAAAACGGATTAATTGTTCCGGTAAGATATGACAACAGATTTTCAACCACGTCTTTTGGTTTGGGAGTGGAATTAACTCCTGCAGTGCGCTCAAAGATAAAGCCTTTTGTTAACTCTGAATTTACTTTTAATATATTAAGTCTTTCACTGCTTAAAAATGACATGGCGACAGCAGTGTTTGATGATGCTTTCAGGATGGGAATTAATACCGGCGCCGGTGTTTCAGTATTACTTGGCAATGAATACAGTCTCGAGATTGGAGGAAATTATCACATGAGTAATATTTTTCTTAAATCTGAAAGTGAATCATATAATGAAAGAGTGGGATTCGGAAGGGAAAGTATCCCTATTAATGATGAAGAAGGAAGTTTTTATTCTAATCTTTCTGATCCGGAATCCGTTCCGGTACTTGTAAACGGTATTAGGAAGAATGCAAATTGGTGGAATATTAGTTTAGGTATTAATATTTTACTCGGCATCTCAAACAAAACATCGAGATAATTTTTTTAAAAAAATAAATCATATTATGACAAAACAAATTTCATCAGTAGTAACTTTATTTTTTCTCATTTCTGCTTTAGTTATCCTATTAGAAGGATGTTCAAAAGAGAAAGAAGAAGCTGGAGCGGTACAAAAGAAAGAAACAACCGAAACCGTCAAAGACAAATCAGAAAGCAAGAATTTTTCTGCTGGCGCTGCTGCAGGCAAAGAGTTGTTTTATATGAAATCCGGTTCAAATAACATTTCTTGCGCTGATTGTCACAATGACGGTACAAACTCTGACAATCCGCTGACAAAATACTTTTCAGACATTAGAGGAGCGGACAAAAGAACTTCAACATATCACGGAAAGTTCAAAGGAGAGGATGTAAAAAAGCATGCAAGCGGAGCTTCAGTTTGCTGGGAGAATTATCTTAAGATGAAGACTCCATTGACTGACGAACAAATAAATAATCTGAATGAATTTTATGCAACGCTTACTTCACCGGATGCAAAAACAGAAATAGTTTATGAAACGATTGCTTTGCCTTCAAAAAATAAAGCAAAGTTAAAAGAGGTTCAGAAAGTAATCACTGGTTTGAACGGAGATCCGGTAAAGGGGGAAGAAAAATTCAAATTGTCTTGCGGTACTTGTCATGGAGAAAATGCAAAAATAAAAAAAGTGCCTGATATATTTGATGAGTTTGAAGGTAATGTGAAATCTATAGTTTTCAATGTCCGATTCGGAGACGGTGCGATGCCTTTTTATAATGAAGAAAAGTTGAGTAATCAAGAGTTGGCTGATATTGCGGCATACATCATGAAAAGAAATGAAAAATAAATCTTAACTCTACCACCGGAAGTATCATTAAAGAAATTTTCCGGTATTTATATGAAAAGAGGATTAGCGTTAATCCTCTTTTTCTTTTAAATGAAAAGCAGGTAAAGAATAATCAGTATGACTCCGGCTACGGAAACAGCTGTATAATCCTGAATTACCCCGGTTTGAATCTTTCTCCAGTCGAAACTGATATTTGATATGTATCTCGCAATTCCGTTTACAAATCCGTCGATTATTTTTATATCAAATATTTTCCATAAAAAATTTTCGGAAGTTTTTCTGACAGGTTCTATGATGGCGGCATCATAAATCTCATCTATGTAATACTTATTTTCGAGAACTTTTCCGAAACCTTCCGGACTTTTGATTTCTTTGACGGAGGAATATTTTTTAAAGGCAAGATAAATGGCAATTACTGCGACTACAACGGAGACAACGAGTATAATCAGCTCCTGTGACACTTCATGGGCATGAGGCGGATGAATAGCAGCCAGAGTTTTATTGGCATCGGCAAAAACCGGGTTTAACCAATCCATTAAAAAATTTGGCGTTCCATACAATTCTGGCAATCCTATAAAGCCACCAATAACTGACAGAACAGCCAGTATAATAAGAGGAAGAGTCATTGTAGAAGGGGATTCATGAGGATGAAGTTGATTAACATCGTATCTTGGAGTTCCAAAGAAAGTAAGCGATACCATTCTGAACATATAATAAGCAGTTAATCCGGCAGCAAACAAAACCGGCAGCAGTATTGGAATTCCGAAATTAAGAAACGAATCGAAAATAATAGCATCCTTACTGAAAAATCCCGAAAGTGGAGGTATGCCGGCTATTGCAAGCGAACCGATTAGAAAAGTAATGTATGTTATTTTCATTTTGTTTTTCAGTCCGCCCATTTTTGTAATATCCTGTTCTTCATGCATACCATGGATGACAGATCCGCTTCCCAAAAACAACAGCGCTTTAAAAAATGCATGAGTAATGAGATGAAAAATTCCAACCCAGAAAGCTCCAATGCCAAGTGCCATAAACATGAAACCAAGTTGAGATACGGTGGAATATGCGAGTACTTTTTTTATGTCATTTTGTTTTAATGCAATCGTTGCTGTAATTAGGCTTGTAAGCAAAGCCACGATAAAAATTACATTCAAAGCAACGGGTGACATTGCGTAAAGCAGTGAAGTTCTTGCAACGAAATAAACGCCTGCAGTTACCATAGTTGCAGCATGGATTAAAGCAGAAACTGGTGTGGGACCTGCCATAGCATCCGGAAGCCAAACAAACAACGGTATCTGGGCTGACTTTCCGGTTGCTCCAAGAAAGAAAAGAAGAGCGATTGTCAAAAGCAGTGAATCACCGACTTGATATCCTGATAATCCTTCCAGAAATTTTGATACTTCGAGTGTATTGAAATTGGTAAAGACAAAAAACATTGCAATCATAAATCCAAAATCACCAATTCTGTTTACCACAAAAGCTTTTTTGGCAGCTTCACCAGTGAAAGTTTTTTCATACCAGAAGCCGATAAGAAAATAAGAACATAATCCTACTCCTTCCCATCCGAGAAATATTAAAATTAAACTATCAGCAAGCACGAGATTCAACATTGCAAAAATGAAAAGATTAAGGTAAGCAAAAAACTTTGCAAATGCTCTGTCGCCGTGCATGTACCCTATTGAATATAAATGAATCAGAGACCCTACACCCGTTACAACAAGAACCATAGTTACGGACAAAGGATCAATCAGATAAGAATAATTTACGCTGAAATTACCGGCGGATATCCAGTTGAAATAATTTACAATAATTTTACGAGATTCCGGAGGCAGTGATAAAAGCTCGCTCATTGTAAGAACAGTCAGCACAAAAGGAATGAAAACAGCTGCTGTTGAAATCGTGCCAATGAGTTTTTCGTTTTTTAATTTGCTGCCGATTAATCCGTTTATTAAAAAACCGATCAAGGGAAGCAACGGTACCAAATAAAATAAGTCAGTCATTTATAAGGAAAGAATAGAATGAATTTATGATTACCATTTAAGGATATTTATTTCATCTATGTTTACGGATTCTTTGTTTCTAAACAAAGCAATTACAATTGCAAGTCCGACAGCAGCTTCGGCAGCGGCTACGGTCATTACAATAAACACAAAAATCTGACCACTGATGCTGCCGAGAAAAGCAGAAAATGCTACTAAAGTAAGATTTATTGAATTTAACATTAACTCAATGCACATAAAGATAACGATAGCATTTCTTCTTATTAAAACTCCGGCAACTCCTATGGAAAACAGGACAGCGCTTGTGAGAAGGTAATAATTTATGTCAATCATGTTGATTCAAAAATATGAATTTAAATTATTAAATAAAATCCACTACAATTTTTTTAATTAAAATAATGTACCCATTACTGATGTCTTAAATAAATGAATTTAGAATTTGGAATAAAATTAATTTGGTATAGCCTTCAGAACGTAATCAAAAGTTAACATCCTGGACTTTTTATAAAAATTGGGAGATGGGAATCAAGTTAGATAATCATAAAATATATTTGTTGAATTTATAATTTTATTAGATTATTTTGAGGCAGTTAATCAAATTTTCTGTAATATACATATCCGATAATTTTATAAAATTTTATAATAACTGTTTATGAAAAAATTTTACAATGTATTGATTTGTTTTTTAATTTTTCTGGCTTTTGAGGGTAATTTGATTGCTGCAACATATTATGTTAATGCAGCAACCGGCAGTAATTCCCGCAGTTCCTCTCAGGCAAAAAACATTGAAACTCCATGGCTTTCCGTTCAGAATGCAATAGACAATCCCGACGTTACTGACGGGGATAACATTATCGTTGCAGTAGGTTCTTATCCAGGATTTATGTTAACAAAAAGACTGAATATAATCGGTTTCTGGAAAGGATCAAGCTCGTCTTCGAGTACTATCTTTAATTCCGTAGTTTCTTTGAGAGCTCCGGGTGGAAGTCCTACAAACAGAATGGTTCTTAGAAATCTCAGAGTCTCTGTTACAACTGGTGACGCTATTGATATGAGAAGCAGTTATGTAACAATGGAAAATGTATTTGCTACAGCTACTTCTTCGGCAGGCTTAAGCGGACTAAGAGTAAATGCCGAAAATCTGTTTGATCTGTTTTTGGAATCATGTAATTTTAACGGAAGTTTTTATTCAGGAATTCATTTCCCTTCCTTTGCCAGCTTAAACGGATTTATAATGAGAAATTCAACCGTAAATGACAACGGTTATTTTGGTATAGTGGCTTTCCAAAGAAATGTTTCTCCAGGGATGATTGAAAATGTGGAAATTTCACATTGCGCTTTTATGAATAATAACCCGACAAATAAAATACAAGGGCATACAATATATTTTGAAAAACTAAGAAATTCTGTTTTTAAAAACTTATCAGTAGTAATGCCCACAGGAAATGTAAGGATCGGAATTGATATTAACTTGTTTGCAAGACTTGATTATTCAAATATTCAGATACTTGATTCAAGAATATTCAGAGAAACTGCAGGCAGCGGTGTCTGGGTTCAGGCAAGAAATGATCTTATCGATCCCCCCGCAGCTTTGAATAATGTTGTAATCAGAGGAATGACTTTCCACAACTGTGATACAAACATCGCATTTAACCGACAGGTAAATGATATGACTGTTGACAAGTGTGATTTGAGCACTTACGGGATTTACGGTCTCGTTAATTATACTGATCAAGGCGGTACAATAAACGCTAGCAACAATAAATGGAAAAACGGAGATGTTCCCGATACAACGGTAATTTCAGGAGGTCTGCTTGTTTCAGGAAACAATATTATCTCGTTCATGCCTTCAACAGATGGAATTTTTATTGGCATGGGAATTCAAGGTCCGGGTATTCCGCCGGGTACAACGGTTACTAATATTTCACCGAATACTGTTACCATGAGCAATCCTGCAACTTTAGACGGATTTGTTCCTCAAATAGGATTCGCATTTAATTTTGCAATTTCTACTGATCTCGTCAGAACTTCTCTTAACTTCATACACTATTCGAGCATAATGGCACATTCGATTATTAATCAAGCAAATGTAAGTTTTCCAAATCTGAATGCAGCTATTGCCGGAACGACTAATGGAGGGACAATCTGGAATGTCCCGTTTGGTACTATTTCAGGTACTACAGTTATTGATAAGAATCTTAAACTTATCAGTCCGGGTTCTGGTTTTTTATATCCAGGAAGTCTGACATCATTTGAAAATCTTTCCATCTCATCAGCTACGCTCACAATGGGAAGCGACTTTGAAGTTACCGGAAATTGTACTCCAAACAGAATAATTATTGGAAACGAAAACACGCTTATGATTTCAGGTGCAATTGTTCCCGGAGGTATTATTGAAGGTGGTAACAGGTCGGATATGTATTTTAGCGGTTCAAATCCATCGACAGGCTTGACTACTGTACAAAACGGTTTGAGTAATCTAAGGATTAACAGAGGATCCGGAATTACTCTTGAAGATAATCTTTTAATTTACAATTTGCTGTTTCTTCAAAACGGTAACATTGGAGCTGGAAATTTTGATTTAACTATCGAACCTGAAGCAACAGTATTTAATCCTTTTCCTGCATCGAGTTATGTTGCGACAAATGGAAGCGGAGTATTCAGAAGAAATCTTAGTTTATCCTCGCCAACTTATTTCAGCTTTCCGATTGGCAACGCAGGATATTCGCCGAATTCAGTTATGTTTAAAAGCTGGAGTCTGAGTGCAGGTGCAAATGTAACGTCGAAGGTTGTCGCATCGAAGCACCCGGCAAATACATGTGCGGTTGATTTCTTGAAAAGATACTGGGTTGTAAGAGAAAATAACACTGCTCCTTTTAATGCTGACACAAGATACGATTATCTTGCAGGAGATGTCGAAGGCACAGAGTCAAATCTCGTAGGTGCAAGATATGATGGTTCGACATGGAATTCATACACACCTGTTGATGTCCCTTCAAATTATTTCAAAGCAAATAATATTTCGGAATTCGGAGACTTTTCATCGGGCGGAGTTGACTGCATTAGCGGAACAATTGTAAATGCCAAGATGTATCTAGAAGGTGCATATTCCGGAGGTGGTAATATGAGAATAAATCTTAACAATTTTGGATTAATTCCGCTTACACAACCTTATAATACTGCTCCTTTTAATTACAGCGGCACTGAGACTGTTATTTCGATACCTGCAAACGTTGTAGATTGGGTATATATTGAATTAAGATCTACTTCAAACGGCGGTCCTGTCCCTGACGGCAGAAGAGCCGCATTTATAAAAAATGACGGACAGATCGTAGATCTCAATGGAACTGATCCCGTAAAATTCCCGACAGTTCCAAATGGAAATTATTTCATCGTCATCGGTCATAGAAATCATTTGCCGGTGATGACTGCTTCAGCGCAATTACTTAATTCGATTACTCCGCTGTATGATTTCTCGCTATCATTGACCCAGTATTTTGGAAGTGAAGCAGCAGCATTATCCGGAGGAGGTTTTGGTATGTTTGGAGGTGATGCAACGAGGTCGTTTCTTATTACAGCTGCCGATTATAATTTTGTTACTGCAAATTTAGGAATGTCAAATTATAATTACGGCGATTTGAATTTATCTGGTATTGTAACTGCATCGGATTATAATATAGTGTCACCTAATTTAGGAAAATTCTCCAGGGTTCCAAATTATCCATAATAATTTTTATTAAACATTTAAATTATAAACTATGAAGGTTTTTAAAAACTTTTTAATAATTCTGCTGATTTTCGTATCGGTATCTTCAGCATTTTCTGTAAATGATACGATAAAATGCAAAGCAACAAATTTTGAAATTACAAACAGCGGTACTTTATTCAGTTTTGATGTTTATGTTTTGAGAGCAACTCCGGATAATTTTGTAATGGGCAGCTCATCGTTTTACTTTAGTTATGCAAGTGGCGTTTTTCTTGTAGGCAGCGCATATCTGACAAATGTAAATCCGAGATATTCCGGCAATTCTTTCTATAACTCGATGCTGGCTATTCATCCATTCAATGGAGTTGTTGGTATTCAGTTGATGTACACAAGCGGAGCGGGTGAAATAATCACAAATGATCCCGGTTCTACTGGATACGGAGAGAGAGTTGCTACTATCAATATGACTATTGTACCTCCGCCAAGACCGGCAGGACTTGTCTGGAATACAGGCGAATCCGGAGTTGTGAGTCCGACTTTTGCAGCAGCAACCGGAGTTTATGACGGTAGCTATAATGGAATACTTCCCGTCGAATTGGCAAGCTTTACATCAGTCATTTATAGAAATACAGTAAATCTAAAATGGGAAACCACTTCCGAAATCAACAACAGCGGATTTGAAATAGAAAGAAAACCTGCTAAGAGTGAAGAGTGGACAAAGATTACATTTATCAATGGTAATGGAAATTCAAACGAACCGAAGTCATATAACTATACTGACAAAGATCTTCTTACCGGCAACTACAACTATAGATTGAAACAGATAGACTTTAACGGTAACTTCGAATATTTTGAATTAAGCAATGAAGTAAACATCGGCGTGCCTCAACAGTTTGAATTGAGCCAGAATTATCCGAATCCGTTTAATCCTTCGACAAAGATTAATTTTTCTTTGCCTGAAGACGGTAAGGTGAAGCTTGATGTATTTGATGTCAGCGGTAGGCATGTAAAGACACTGATCAACAATGAATTTAAAACGGCAAATTATTATACGGTTGAATTCAGCGGTGCAAATCTATCGAGCGGCACATATTTCTATACCATTCAATCCGGCAATCGCGTCGAAACACGTAAAATGATGCTGGTAAAATAAATTCAGACTAAACTAATTTTAAATCCGCAAAGAATGATACTTTCTTTGCGGATTTTATTTTTTAATAAGTTAATACTAAAGTAAAATGAAATACAGAACAGAACATGATACAATGGGGGAAGTGAAGGTCCCATCAGATAAATTATGGGGAGCACAGACTCAAAGGTCGAAGGATAATTTCCGGATTGGCGGACAGAAAATTCCGATGGAAGTAATCTATGCATTCGCGATTTTGAAAAAAGCCGCAGCTTATGCAAATCTTGAATGCGGAGTGATCAACGAAGACAAGGTTAAGCTTATTGCACAAGTATGCGATGAAATTATTGATGGAAAGCACGATGAAGAATTTCCCCTCGTTGTATGGCAGACCGGGTCCGGCACGCAGACTAACATGAATGTAAATGAAGTTATTGCAAACCGTGCTCATGTAATTAAAGGAGGAAATCCTGATGATCAGACAAAATACATTCATCCTAATGATGATGTAAATAAATCACAGTCATCAAACGACACATTCCCGACTGCAATGAATATTGCAGCTTGTAAAATTGTTGTTGAGCATACTATCCCAAAAGTCAGAAAACTCATGGATACTCTTAAAAAGAAATCTGAAGATTTCATGGAAATTATAAAAATCGGAAGAACGCATTTTATGGATGCCACTCCACTGACACTCGGACAGGAATTTTCCGGATATGCATCACAGCTTGAACACGGAATTAAAGCACTGGAAAATTCTCTTCTCCATTTATCAGAGCTTGCACTCGGCGGCTCTGCCGTTGGAACAGGAATAAATGTTCCCGCAGGATATGCGGAAAGCGCTGCAGGAAAAATTTCAGAATTTACTAATCATAAATTTATAACAGCTCCCAATAAATTTGAAGCTCTTGCATCAAATGATGCAATCGTAGAATCTTCCGGAGCATTAAAAACTCTCGCTGTAAGTTTGATGAAAATTGCCAATGACATCAGAATGCTTTCATCCGGTCCGAGAAGCGGAATTGGCGAAATTAAAATTCCTGAAAATGAACCAGGCTCTTCCATTATGCCGGGAAAAGTTAATCCTACACAGTGCGAAGCCCTTACAATGGTTTGCGCGCAGGTGATTGGAAATGATACTGCAATTGCTGTAGGAGGAATGAGCGGACATTTTGAACTGAATGTTTTTAAACCTATGATGATATACAACTTTCTTAATTCCGCAAAACTTATCGGTGATGCCTGTGAATCATTTAATGATAATTGTGCTTCAGGCATCGAAGCTAATCTACCTGTGATAAATAGGCATGTAGAAAATTCTTTAATGCTGGTAACAGCTCTTAATACGCATATCGGGTATGAAAATGCCGCAAAGATTGCTAAGAAGGCGCATAAAGAAAATAAAACGCTTAAAGAGGCAGCACTGGAACTTGGATTGTTAAGCGAAAAAGAATTTCATGAAAAGGTCGATCCCAAAAAAATGGTTGGAATAAAAATTAAATAAACTAAAATTGCTAAGTCTCAAAGATTCTTTCCGCGAATTTCCGGTTATAGAAACCGAAAGACTTGTTCTAAGAAAGATAGAAGATAAAGATGCAGAGATTTTTTTTAGATTGTATTCGGACATTAAAGTAATGAGGTATTTTGGAAGGGAAATGTTTACTAACTTTGAACAAGCAGTCGATAAAGTTAATCTGGAAAAATCTGCTTTTGACAATAAAGAAGCTGTGAGATGGGCTGTAACTCTTAAACCTTCGGATCAGATGATTGGCAGCGGAGGATTCTGGAAAATCAATAAAGAGCATTTCAGAGCAGAAATAGGATACGACCTGCTTCCTCAATATCACCGCAGAGGAATAATGACTGAAGCTGTAAAAGCGATGATCGATTTCGGATTCAATAGGATGAAGCTGCACAGTATCGAGGCTAATACAGATCCGGAAAACACTGCATCAAACAGAATGCTGGAAAAGCTCGGCTTCATACTTGAAGGGAAATTCAGTGAAAATTTTTTCTTCAACGGAAAATTTCTCGATACTTATACTTTCTCAATAATAAATAAAAGCAAATGAATCCGAAATTTATAAAATACCATAGAGAAAGAATCGATGAACAAGACATGCTAAAAAGCGGCGAGGAATTTTTTGAAATTATGAAAAAGAGAAGAAGCATCAGATTTTTTTCGGAAGAAAAATTTGATAAAAAGTTGATAGAACTTGCGGTATTAATCGCTGGATCTGCGCCTTCCGTAGCAAACAAACAGCCGTGGAAATTTGTAATAGTTGAATCACCGGAAGTAAAGAGAGAAATCAGACTGGCTGCCGAAAAGGAAGAAAAAGAAAGTTATGAAAACAGAATGCCTCAAAGCTGGCTTGATGATCTTGCTCCGCTTGGAACTGATTGGCGAAAAGAATTTCTCGAAACTGCTCCTTATCTAATAGTTGTTTTTAAAGTAGATTATTTGAAAACTGATACAAGATTAAAAAAGCATTACTATGTGAATGAATCGGCAGGTATAGCTACAGGATTCTTGCTCGCGGCACTGAATTACATGGGTTTGTCAACACTGACTCATACACCATCTCCGATGAATTTTCTTCAGAAAATTTTAAACCGCCCTTCAAACGAAAAGCCTTATATGCTGATTCCTGTCGGATATCCTGCAGAAAATGCTGTAGTTCCTGATTTGGAAAAGAAATCACCCGAAGAGATAATGCTTACTGTTTAGACTTTTTCATAATATCGGAAATAACTTCTTTAAAGTTTTCATATTTTCTTTTTCCAATAAAAGTTTTTCTCAAGATACCATTTTCGTCAAAAAAGAATGAACCGGGAATTCCACCGTCCCAGTTCTTATCCATATAAAAAATCAGTTCATCGTCTTTTTTGAAATTATTGTAGTAAGTTGTAAAATCCACTCCTTGTTTTTTAAGAAATTTCTTAGTTTCGCTGAAGCTGTCATCACCGAAATCAAGAGTTACAAAGATCAGTTTGAAGTTTTGATCTTTGAAATCATTATGAATCTTCATTAGATCGGGAAACTCCTGCACGCATGGCTTGCACCATGTAGCCCAGAAATTAAAGAGCAAGACATTTCCCGTATTTGCAGACTTAATGCTGTCAAGGACAGTTTTGTCAGCGGGAAGTATAACTTGTGAAAATAAATTGCCTGAAAAAGCAATTATAAGAATAATGATAAAAATAAATTTTTTCATATAAAAATTAAAAAGGGGAGTTAACAGTACTCCCCCGGTTATAAATTCAACTTATCTCTTTATCGAGCAGCCAAAAGCTTTGTTTTCTTTATTTGTAATTTCAGTTCCGTTTAAAAACTCGTTTAATGCATTTTGAAGATCATTTGAGGTTACTTCTGACGCGTCCTTATTATCGTCAATTCTACCGTGGTAAATTAATTTCATCGAAGCATTGTCAATTACAAAAACTTCAGGGGTCCTTTCAGCGCTGAAGATATCAGCAACAACATTATTATTGTCCTTTAGAACAGGGAAATTGTATTTCTTTTCGTTTGCATGATTTATCACTTCATCTGTCGGCTCAGTGCTATTTGAGTTGATCCCCCAGATTACAATTCCTTTTGGGGTAAACTCGTTTGTAAGGTTAATTAGTCTTTCAGTGTAAGGCTGGACGAACGGACATTCAGTCGAAATAAAAACTATGACAGTAGCTTTTGCATTTGATTTACTTAATGAGTAAGAATTTCCGTCAAAGTTTTCGATGGTAAAGTCTGAAACGACATCGCCAATTTTATATTTCTCGGCAGACGGACCGGCAAAAGAACCGGATACCAATATAAATAAAAGAAAAAGCGTAAAAAGTTTTTGAATCAGCGTCATTTATAACTCCTTTTTTGGTTTGATTTTAAAAATAGATTTGAAAATTTAATTAACAAAATACTCATTCAGGTAAAAAAGTTTCACAAGCAGCGATTAAATTTATTTTTGAAAATTACCTGTAATACATTTAAATTTAAATCGGCATAGTTTAAATTGCATTCAAGATAATATTTTACATTCACATCAAAAATTCATAAATGCATATAGTCGACTGGATAATTATCCTACTGTACTTTGCAATTTCATTATTAATCGGTTTTGTTTATTCAAAACGAGCCGGAGGCTCAACAGAAAATTTTTTTCTATCAGGGAGAAAATTGCCTTGGTGGCTTGCCGGATTGTCGATGGTAGCAACTACCTTTGCAGCTGATACTCCGCTTGCTGTAACTGAGTTAGTTGGCAAAAACGGTATTGCCGGCAACTGGCTTTGGTGGAATATGCTCATAGGAGGAATGCTCACCGTATTTTTCTTTTCAAGATTTTGGAGGCGTGCAAACATACTTACGGATGTCGAGTTCATTGAGTTGAGATATTCAGGAAAGCCGGCTGCCGTGCTAAGAGGTTTTAAGGCAGTCTATCTCGGAATTTTCATGAATGTGATAATCATGGGTTGGGTTAATCTGGCAATGATAAAGATTCTTACAGGTATGTTTCCTGAATATATAAATCAGGATAATGCGCTATTATTTGTCGGCGGTTGTATGCTGCTGACAGCATTTTATTCTGCAATATCGGGACTTTGGGGTGTTGCAGTTACCGATGCATTTCAGTTTATACTTGCCATGGCAGGCTGTATAATTCTTGCAATCGTAGTTGTGAACGAACCACAGATTGGCGGGATTTCGGGACTTCAGGAAAAACTTCCCGATTGGGCAATGAAATTTACTCCTGATATTTCCTCAGGTGAAAATGCAGCTTCAGCAGGAGGCGTACTTGCAATGACCATTTCTTCATTCCTTGCGTTCATAGGAATTCAATGGTGGGCATCATGGTATCCGGGAGCTGAACCAGGCGGCGGAGGATATGTAGCGCAGAGAATGATGAGCGCTAAGGACGAAAAGAATTCTTTGTTTGCAACTTTGTTTTTTCAGATCGCGCATTACGGCATCAGACCGTGGCCTTGGATTATTGTCGGACTTTCTGCTTTGATTTTATATCCCGATTTATCTCAGGATGATAAAGGTCTCGGATATGTAAAGGCGATGAATGATTTTCTTCCTTCGGGATTAAAGGGAATGCTGCTTGCGGCATTTCTTGCAGCTTATATGTCAACAATTGCCACTCATCTTAATTGGGGAACATCCTATTTTATAAATGATCTTTACAGAAGATTTATTGTCAAAGACAAATCTGAAAAACATTATGTCAGTATTTCAAAAGCAATGACAATTGTTTTTATGTTTCTTTCGGTAATCATAACAACGCAAATGTCAAGCATATCAGGCGTATGGAGTTTTGTGATTGAATGCGGAGCAGGTCTCGGGCTTGTGCTGATATTGAGATGGTTTTGGTGGCGGGTAAATGCTATCAGCGAGATTGTTGCTACCGTTATGCCGTTTATAGTGTACGGAATTTTGTACTTTGGAAAATTTGACATAAAGTTTCCGGATACATTGTATATAATTGTTCCTATAACAACTATTGCCTGGTTAGTCGCTGCATTCATCACTAAACCAACTAATGAATCAAAGCTCGAGTCATTTTACCGGAGAGTTCATCCGGGAGGAATAGGATGGAAAAAATTGTCGGCGAAATTGACGGATGTAAAATCCGATACAGGATATTATTTGCTTTTCATTGATTGGATAGCAGGGATAGTCCTGGTTTATTCATTTTTATTTGGTATAGGCAAGATAATTTTCGGAGATTTTATATCAGGGATAATATTTCTTTTAATTGGAATAGCATCAGCTCTGTTGATAAAGAGAAATTTCAATAAAGCCGGATGGGAAACAATAAACTGAACAATGGTAATTTTTTAAATTAATAATTATTCATGCTTAAAAAAGGAATGAAGGCTCCTGATTTTAATTTACTAAATGACAAAGGAGAGACGATAAGTCTGAAAGATTTTAAAAGTAAGAAAGTTGTGTTATATTTTTATCCGAAAGACGATACGTCTGGCTGCACAAAAGAAGCTTGTGACTTCAGAGACAAGATAAAAATCTTTGAAAAAAACAATACAGTAATTATCGGAGTTAGCAAGGATAGTGTAGAATCACATCAGAAATTTAAAAAGAAATATGATTTGCCTTTTATGCTTTTAACGGACGAAAACTTAGACATACTGAAGAAGTATGGAGTCTGGAAGGAAAAAAGCATGTATGGCAGGAAGTACATGGGCATAGAAAGAACGACCTTTATTATAAACGATAAAGGCATTATCAGCGAAATATATTCAAAAGTAAAAGTTGACGGACATGCTGATGAGGTTTTGAATAAAATTAAATAAGATCAATTTAAAAAATAAATAGAATACTCGATTTGTCTAATAAAACAGAAATTATAGAAGTTGACACAGAACATCTAAAAAAATCCTTTATAGAATTTCCTTATGAATTTTATAAGGATTACGACAACTGGGTAGAGCCATTGCGATTTGACGTAAAGAATAATCTGGATACAAAGAAGAATCCTTTTTACAAACATTCAAAAATCAAACTTTGGATTGCAAAAAAGGAAGGGAAAATAGCAGGAAGGATTGCAGGCATTATCAATGATAGTCATAACAAATACTATAATGACAAGACTGGTTTCTTTGGATTTTTTGAATGCATAAATGACAAAGAAATATCACGTCTGCTTTTTGAAAAAGCGGGCGACTTTGTCAGAAGTAATGGAATGGATATATTGCGCGGTCCGGTTAATCCTTCTACAAATGATGAGTGCGGACTGCTTGTAGATGGTTTTGATTCGCCGCCGGTAATGCTGATGCCTTATAATCCTGAATACTACATTGATCTGATTACTGACGCAGGATTTGTAAAAGCAAAAGATCTTCTCGCATTCTGGATTGACAGAGATGTAATTAAAGACGAACAGATGATGAGCAGGCTTGACAGAATAAGCGAAATGATTATTAAGAAAGAAAATCTTACAATCCGGAACGTAAATTTAAAAGATTTTAAGAATGAAGTTCAGAGAGTAAGAGATGTATATAATAATGCTTGGCAGGATAACTGGGGATTTGTGCCGATGACAGAGGAAGAATTCAATTTCATTGCAGCCAATCTGAAACTTGCAGTCGATCCGGCTTTTGTGGAGTTTGCCGAAATTAACGGACAGCCGATCGGATTTTCATTGGCGTTACCCGATGTTAATCAGGCGATAAAGGGATTAAACGGAAAACTTTTTCCATTTGGGATATTAAAGTTTTTATCAAACAAGAAAAAGATTAACCGTCTAAGGGTAATCATCATGGGAGTAAAAAAAGAATATCACAAGAAGGGGATTGATGCAATCTTTTATAGAAATATTATAAAAGCGGGGAACACAAAAAAAATGAGAGGCGCTGAGATTTCTTGGGTGCTGGAAGATAATTTTGCAATGAAGCAGACCTCTGAAAAGCTTGGTGCAAATGTTTACAAGACTTACAGAATATACGATAAAAAATTATAATCATTAAATATTTATAGAAAAGTATTCCGAGAGCTTGCTTTTAAAGTCAATTTCATTTTTTACTGCTTTGATTTTTCTCTTACCGTTCGTTGTAATAATAAGATTTTTATCAGTAAGAGTAATTCTCCCGTTTTTAACTGCAATCGTGCATAATTTCTTTCTAGTAAAATTTGATTCAGGTGAAGTCTGATGATAGACGTTCATGTTCTCAAATTCATTCCATCGTCTTTTCTTCAGAGAGAAAATATATTCATCTGAAAAATTTATATTGTTTCCGGATCTTGATAACTTCAAAATATCTTTACCATAATTGCTAATTAAATAGAAACCGTTAACATCTTTTTGAACAGTCCTTTTAGATATTTTCAGTGGCAGCAAGAAGCATTCGCCGAACCCAACATCTGCAAGCCATAAATCGCCTAAATCTACCAGTAAAACAAGATGATCATATTCCTTTCCCCAGTTTTCTTTAGCATTGCTTACTCTTGCAGAAAGCATTTTTACTTTAAACCCAATTGCTTTTAAAAGGAAATAAAACAGTCCGTTAAGTTCGTAACAATAACCTCCTCTTCCTGAAATTATTATTTTTTCAAAAAGTAAGTTTTTGTTAAGAATAATTTTTTTACCGTAATGAATGTCCAGATTTTCAAAAGGAATGTTTAAAAGATGCTTCTTATGAAGCTTTCTCAATGTGATAATGTCTGCATTAACAGCGCCTTTGAATTCAATCCTTTCAAGATATTTAATTAGATCAAATTTTATGACGGAATCCCTGACAATTAAGTTTTGAAAATATTTTAAGGCAAAATGTTTTTATTTTATCAGAAGAATTTTCTTCGTATCCTTGAATTTATCAGTATAAAGAGAAATAAAATATACACCAGAAGATAATTCCGATCCATCAATTTTTTGCTTGTAACTGCCAGCATTAAGTTCCTGATTTACAATGACATTAACAACTTTACCCAAACTATTAAATACGGTTAATTTCACATTCGATTTCTCCGGTAAATCAAAGCGAATTTCAGTAGCGGGATTAAAAGGGTTTGGAAAGTTCTGATAAAGTCTAAATGAATCCGGAATCAGATCCGATAAATTAGATACATTAGTAGTTACATGTTCAGAGGTGGCGCAGTTGATGACTTCTTTATTTGAAGCATCATTTTGAACAAATACAACCGTAAAAATATTTGAATCCACCCATTCGGGATTGATTTTGTACTTAAATGTGAATTGATAATTTCCAGGTGTTTGAGGGATGGAAGTCCCGTTCATATCCGGAATTCCCAGTCTGAATACATCTTCAAATACATTTTCACCGTTGGTTCCGGGTGGAGTTTGATAGATAATAATTCTCTCGATTGCCATTACTCTTAACTTATAATTGCCTGCTGATAAATTCTGAACAATATTCAAATTTACGTTACTTTTTATAGAATCACCGGGGATTCTGCTGTCATAGACAGAGAGCAATAAAGGCGGAACAATAATTTTCCGGGCATTAAATGCAGCATCAAAATTTGAAATTGTAAATGGCCAAATATCCGGAAACATGTTACCGTCCCCTTTGAGCCATGGAACAGCATTTACATCTGAATAATAACCCTGTCGTCTTTCAATTACCTGAGAAGGGTTTAGATTATGCATTGGATCAAATCCGGGAAATTCGGTGTGATACATAATTGAAATAATGGAATCGCCTTTGGAATCAATATAAGATTTAAGAATCGGGTTATTAGAAGCGCAGGGATCGCATGAAGCGTTTGTAAATTCTTCAAAGAGTACCTTTTTATTTTGAGAAAAGGAATATGAATTCAGGATAAATAATAAACCCGCTAAAGCTAATATTATATTTTTCATAATCATTTTTATTTAAATATTAATATTTTTCGAGATAATTTAAATTCAATTTCTAATGTTGAGTTAAACATTGTTTATGAAGAATCAAAAGGATTGGTTTTTAAAAAAAAGCGCTTCATATTCGTAAAAAATAAAGAAATATTTAAATTTTTGATTGAAATTCGGGATTATACAGTCTGAGACATAAAAATTAGTTGAATCAAAAAACTGAAATCAGTATATTGCACATACAAAATTTTACACGAGTATTCTTAGTACATATCGTTCTTTGAAATAATGTACATCTAAGATCAAGTTTTTACACTGACCTATCAGTGTTATAGAGTGTAGTAACAAACATATTTATAAACAAAAATAGGAGAAGTACATTTGAGTAAGATTAAAATTAGTGCGAAGCTAATAATCGCAATAGTTTTAACAAACTTGATCAGTTTTGAGCAAAATGCTGATTTATTTGCTAAAATCAAAGATGTAAATCCGGAATTTGTCCAGGAAGGTATAGCTTCATGGTATGGCCCAGGATTTCAGGGTAGAAAAACCGCTAATGGTGAGCGATTTAACACTCATGAAATGACAGCAGCACATAAAACTTTGCCTTTCAATACTTTAGTAAAAGTAACAAATCTTGAAAACGGCAGCTCTGTGATTGTGAGAATCAATGACAGGGGTCCTTATGTGAGAGGTAGAATAATTGACCTTTCAAACGCCGCAAAAAATGAGATTCAAATGGGCGGACTGGCAAAAGTAAGAATTGAAATTGCCGAGGAAGAAGAAGAAACAGAAGAAGAAATAATAGAGTCCGTCAATCTTTTTGAAGAAAAATTCCCACCGAATTCAAAAATATTCATAGAATGGGAAAAAGATACGGCAGCTCCGGGTGAAATCACAGATGAGCAAGTCAATTTGCTTTTGAGCAGTTCGAAGATAAGAATCAAAGTCTTAACTCCGGACGCAGCCGACGCAAATTCTATAATTTATCAGGAGATAACTGAAAACGCTAATAATAATTACTTTGATTTAACCAAGAAAGTAAATTTCATTACTGGTTATGCAGTAGAAACCGGCGTTTTTGCTGATAAGGCTTCGGCATCAGAGCTGATTAATTTACTTGAGTCTGAAAAATTCAATAATATTTTTCTTGAAGAAATCTTAAGTAGCAATCCGACAATTTACAAAGTATATGTCGGAAATCACAAGACTATTCAGGAAACGAAAGATGACATAGTGAAACTGCTGGTTATGGATAAAGATGTAAAGTACCGAATTGTCAGAATAGGCTCATAATTTTAAAGCCGCTTTTTTATTTTAAAAAGAAGCGGCTTTTTCGTTTAATATTACCTGTAATTCGTAAACTGAAAAGCAAATTTTAAATCGGAATCTTTTAGGAGTTTCATTACTGACTGAAGATCATCTTTTGCTTTTCCTGAAACTCTGACCTGATTTTCCTGTATGCTTGCCTGAACTTTGAGCTTTGAATCCTTGATCAATTTTACAATATACTTTGCATCATCTTTTTCAATTCCTTGCTGAAGCTTCAATTCCTGTCTTACGGTTCCTCCCGAAGCGCTTTCAACTGTACCATACTTCATTGCATTAACCGAAATACCTCTTTTAATGAGCTTATTCTGAAGCACGTCAATTACTGATTTCAGCTTATACTCGTCATCTGAAACAAGATTAATCGTGTTTTCTTTTTTGTTTAAAGTAATTTCACTTTTACTTCCTTTAAAATCGTATCTCTGATGAATTTCTTTTGATGCCTGATTAATAGCATTGTCAACTTCCTGAATATCAACTTCTGAAACTATATCAAATGAAAATTGTGCCGCCATATTTTTTAAATTTTGATTTGAAAAATGTCTGCAAATATAATAATTATAAAATTTAATTTGTAAAATATTTCCATATCCTGATTTATAAAATTTAGTATTATTGCTTGAAAAAAATTAAGTCTATTCTGTAAGAAATTTTGGAAAACCGGAGGTTGAATTATCCGATGATTGGATTTAGTTTATTTTGATTCTATATATCAAAACTTTTTGCTTAAAAGCTCCGATAATATAAATGAACAGTAACATCATTTCTCGATACACGGTATTACAAGTCACCAATAATCATTTATATCTTTGCTAATAAAAGTTCTTTATCTTTAAATTGAAATTTATCTAAATATTGTGAAATAAATAAAGAATTGATTTTTTAATATAAAATTCTTACTTACTATTAAAAATAAACAGAAGAATTACCCCATTACATGTCGGAAATTTTTTACATTACCGTCTGCCGAAATTGTGCAATTTACAATACCTTAATACAAATAATTTTTAAATTTAATTTTTTAGAGAGGAGGATACTTAATGGAAATTAATTTTGTTCTTTCCCTTAAGACTAATTGAATAATCATGTTATTCAGTTTTAAGGATTGCAGTAAATTTAAAACCACCATTTCATAAATTAAAATTTTAATGTCATGAAAGTATGTTTTAATTATTTCTTAGCAATTCTGCTAACATTAGTTATTTCTTTACCTGCAGCTACACAAGATTATCCTGCACCAGGAAATTTTGATAAAGCCCCTTATCTTGTAGGACCTTTAAACAATCCGGAAATTGACGGTAACGGGAGTAATTCTACAATGTCCTATGTTGCCACCGTGCTCCCGGGAAATAACTCAACCTCCGGAAACGGCAGAGCCCCGCAAGGATCGAGAAGATTCATAAATACCAAGTATATTATTACAGGTCCTGAAATGACAGCATCAGGATTTTCGGGTACTGTTACTTCGGTAGGATGGCGCTGGAACGTTCCTTCACCGCCTGCTGCAAGCGCTCCTGTTGCACAAAGCATTACTACAACTGGAAATCTGAGAGTATATCTAAAAGATACTCTTGGAAGTGCGCTTACTTTTGGGGGAACATATATTGATACAAACGGCGTCGGCTATACAAAGATCATCGACGGAACAATTACAATTCCTTCGGGAACGTCTGAGATAAACATTGACGTACCGGTCGGCGGACCCGGGACAGGACCTTATACTCCAACACCCGGAAATGGCGTGCTTCTTATTTTTGTCTATAAGACAACTTCGACTTCATTGGCCACTCCTTCAGGAGCACCTACTTGTTTTTGTACAAATGTAGGGTCCGGCACAAAATTACTCACATATCAGTCTAATACCGTCGGCGGAGCAACTGGATCTTCTTCTGCATTCAGACCGCACACCAGATTTGGAGAGATTACTTATCCAGATGACATGGGTGTAACTGCGATAGTATCAAATCCTCCGCCACCTGCATGTTTGGGTACAACTGAAATTTTTACTGCAACAGTTAGAAATTTCGGTTCTACTACACAAGCTCCCGGAGTTCCGGTAGTTTTAAGAGTTGACGGTATCGATGTAGAAACGAAATTTACTACAACAAGTCTCGCCGAAGATGCAACCGAAAATGTTGCGTTTACAGGATTAGTTTTACTTCCGGGTACACATGAAATAAAAAGTTTCACGCAGCTTCCCGGTGATCAAAGACCGTCAAATGATATGACAACTGTATTTTATACGGTTTTAAGTTCGATTGCTGTATATCCTTATCTCGAAACTTTTACAAATCCTATCGGGTGGACAATAAGCGGAACTGCAAACCTATGGGTACTCCAGCAACCTCTAACAAATCCTGCTGGCAAAGTCCCGGATACTGCAGCAAAATGTAATTTCTACGGTGTTTCAAGCGGTAGTTCAATTTTAAAATCACCGCCTTTGGATTTCACAGGATTGTCAAATCCCGTAGTACATTTTTATACTGCATTCAAAACTTATATAGATGAAGAAGATTCATTACAGGTTCTGATTTCGACTGACTGTGGTTTGACATTTTCGGATGTTCCTGTTCCTTACAGAAAATCAAATTCTTCAGTGCCTTCACTGGCAACTCTAAATCCTGCAACAGCATTGTTTACACCGAATTCGGCTTCTCAATGGAGACATGAGACAATTAACTTAGCTGCTTATGCGGGAAATCCAAATGTGATAATTGGATTCAGAGGAGTATCTGGATTTGGAAACAATTTATATTTGGATAATTTCATTGCAACCAATGGCGATTCTTATTGTGCTTCAGTTGTAACTACTCCCGGAGTATATGCATGTAATCCTCTGATTTCATTTGATTTTACAACTGTAGGCATGAGACCGGGCGGATATTCATTAACGGAAAAAATTATCGGAGGAAATAAAACAAAATCAATTGAAGAAATCAAAGCTTCGCAATATTTTTTCAGTTATTCTCCGATAAATCCAATAGTAAAAACCGGTAACTATATAACTGATAATCCAACAGGTGGAGATCTTTCGGTAACACAACATACAAGCAGTGCTCCGCCTTCGACCGCCAGTCCTGAAGTTGCTCCAAACTCAACTGCAACCACTAATGACGGTTCAATTTATACTCCTGATAATATTCATCCGAATTACTGGTTTACGACGACATACACTGGAGAAGACAAGGCAGGTTATCCTTTATACAACGTTTCAATTGATGCATCGGGATTTCCTTTTCCCGATAGGATTTATATAGTAAAGAGAGCAGACATGACAGGTTCATGGGAATGTCTGAGTACAACAAGAAGCGGAAGCATTCTTACTGCAACGGGCGTAAATAAATTCTGCGATTATGCGCTTGCAAGCAGCTGTCCTTTCCCGGGAATTCCGACAATTACAATTACTGATACAAATTCAATTCCGATTACATGCGGCGGAACTATTTCAATCCCCGGCCATAACGGATCATATAACTTTGTAGTAACCGCGTCGGGTGAGCCCGGAGAGGTAATTACATTATCTGAGTCTCACGTTTTGACTCCACCGGATTGCAAGTTAATTGAAATCAATCCACCGCTTCCGATTACTCAGGTTGGACCGATTGTAGTTAATGTTACCGTAACTCGTACAACAGGAGATGCTTGTACGGGAATTATGACATTTAATGTCAGAGACGAATGTCTGCCGTATAATGATGCAAACTGCAGAGTTGGATTTGACAATCCGCTGCCTGTTGAGCTTGCTTCATTTACATCAGTAATCAATGGAAGTGATGTCACTTTAAACTGGTCAACATCATTTGAGCAGAACAATTCAGGATTTGAAATTGAAAGATCATATCAAAGCGGTGAATGGACAAAGATAGGATTTGAAGCCGGTAATGGTACTTCGAATAATGTCAATTATTATTCTTTCACTGACAGGAATTTAAGAACCGGAACTTACAATTACAGGTTGAAACAGATTGACCACAACGGTAACTTTGCTTATTTCAACTTAAGCAATGAAGTAAACATCGGAGTCCCGCTGAAGTATGATCTGTCGCAAAACTATCCAAATCCTTTCAATCCATCGACAAGGATTAACTTTGCATTGCCTGAAGACGGAAGAGTAAGCTTGAAGATTTATGACATGTCCGGTAAGGAAGTGATGACGCTTGTAAACGAAGTAAAGACAGCAGGTTATTATTCCATTGATTTCAATGCTTCATCTGCAGCAAAAGGATTATCGAGCGGAGTATATTTCTACAGACTGTCAACCGATAAATTTACGGCAACAAAGAAAATGATGCTGATAAAGTAAAATTCAATTTCATTAAACGTTAATATACGTTAAAAAGAACAAAACAACAAAGCCGGGGAGAAGATTCTTCCCGGTTTTTTTATAAACAAAATATCTGAACTGTGATTATTGTGATTGCAAAATTTTATGAAATTAACTTTAATGTATAATTTTTATTTGAGTCTCAATTAAAAAGAATTAGATAAGCTAATCATGGTCGTTAATCTCAAAATCTTTTTTCAATTCACTAAAAGCTTTTTCAAGAAAAGATTTTCACAGAATATCTCTAATCTTCATCCAACCATGTGATGTGAAAGGTTTTAAAAAGAATGATTTTGTTTTCAAATATTTATAATCTAAAACTCTTAGTTAACTTTATAACTACAAATTGTTTTGGATAGAGGTGAAATATAGTAATCATTTAATCAGGAGAAATATTGTTCAGACAATTTAAAATGTCAGAATATTGATATCTTTGATTTGAATGAATACTGAAATTGATTTGAATGTATGAATTAATTTGAATATTGAGTTAAAAAAATTAGAGAAGTTAATCATAATAATCAAATAAACAGGCGAGGCATAGTTCAGACAATATAAAATGGCAGAGCGGTGGTTTCAATAATTTATGAATAAATGATTTTCTCTCACAAAAAAAAAAGCCGGGGAATAAACCCGGCTTTTTTAAAAAGTTTAATTGTATTTATTTAAATTTATTTGATAATCATCATTTTCTTAGTGTCTGTAAAATTTCCTGTAGTAATTTTATAAAAATATGCACCGCTTGAAAGTCCGCCTGCAGCAGATGAAGTATTGAAATCTATCGAGTAATATCCTGCTGGTTTAAATTCGTTTAATATAGTGGCAACTTCTCTTCCACTGATATCAAAAATCTTAAGTGATACATTACCGTCGAAAGGTAAATCAAAATTAATTTTTGTCGATGGATTAAACGGATTTGGATAGTTTTGCGACAGATTATATTTTGAAGGAATTCCAATGACAATATCATTACTCAGGTTGAAATATTCAAAATGTCCGTTAAAGTCAATTTGTTTTAGCCTATAATTATATCTGCCAGTGCTTAAAGATTTATCTGTAAATGAATAATATGAAGGAATTGTTGTTGTTCCGTTACCAGGTACGTTTCCAATTTTAATCCATGATGAATTCGCAGCTTTTCTTTCAATATCAAAACCGGAATTATTTAATTCAGAAGCAGTAGTCCAACTTAAAATTACATCGTGGTTGTTGACTGAAGCTGAAAATGCGGATAATTCAACAGGCAGAGTAATCGAATCATACTCATAGGCTCCTATAGTTGGCTGAAACGCGCTTCTAAGTTCATACAAAATATCGTTTGTAACCGATGCAAGCGGAATTCCTGCGGTTTTTAAAGGAGATGCAAACTGAGGCATCAATAAATGTAAAGTCGGAGGCAGTGAATACAAAGGATCTGAGCTGATTGAATTTACATCTTGTGCAGGAGTAAATGCAGTCTGCCAGCCAGCAAGAGTATTAAATGTTGAACTAAAAGGATATCCTGTTCCTGATCTCAGTGCGCCGATCATTCCGAGCGGATTTGAAGCAAAGTAATAATTATTATTATCTTCGCCTCCGGTACCCCATCCGTAACCGTTTGGCATTACGATTGCATAGCTTGTAGGCAATGTCATAGTATCAGAAGTGCAGTCAACATATATCGAGTTATTCTTAATTGTAAGGGCAGTATCTCCAGTAGTATTTCCGACTTCAATCCCGACTGCAGGTCTTGAAGCAGGTGCTGATGATTCGCCGGTAGGGTCAAGATCACCCGCAATGTAGATTGAATTATAAGCAATAAGATCACCTCTATTTCCTGAATGAGCTATGCCAACTGTTATATCGGGAGATGTTGCATTTGACATTACATCATAGATAACATTGTTTGTAATAATGTTACCTGTAGGTGGTCCGGAAGCTGTAGTTGCACAAAGAATACCGATAGCGCTAAAGGTTCTCCCTTCTCTGACGCCATTTATTACGTTACCGTTTACGGTATAATTTGTTCCGGTAGTAGTTGTAGAATTGCCTATTGACCAACTTTCAGCGCCAATTCCAATTCCAACTCTGTCAGCGCCTGCAGTGGTACGTGTAAAAGAACCTCCTATGTAGTGAAGTTTATTTTTTGAGACTGAGCAGTTGTTTTGAAATGTAACAAATATTCCAACCCTTCCTATCTTGGTTGTCACATATGTGCCTAAAGAATCACCAATCGTATTGAAGTCAATTCTGTTATTGTCATTGAGGTTTGTAGCTCCGCCTCCAACAACGCAAATACCGTATCTTGCATGAGAAATATAGTTTTTGATAATAGTGTTAGAGTCATTATTCCTTGCCTGGCTTGAACTTGAAATAGAAAGTCCAGATGAAATTATGCAAAAAGAATTATTAGTACTTAAGTTTAATTCAACTAAAGTTCTAAGAATGCAATTTCGAATTACATTATTTTTGGCTCCCAAAGAATCATTGGACGCTCCAGATCCATGCGATAACCAAATACAAGCAGATGCAGTAGCTGTACTTAGATTTGTTATGTAAAGATTATTGAAATCAGATGTTCCAACACGCCCATCAATAGTTACGTTATCTGCTCCGGCCAGTTTGATAATAGCTCCGGCAATTGTGCCTTGTATGACTCTAGAAGAATTTGGTTTTATTACAACAGAAGTATAATTAGAAGTTCCACCGCTTGCATTTAGAATTGCAGTTGCGGTTTCCATTGTATTCCCAACAATATCAATTGTAATTGCTCCAGTATGAGTTCCGGCATTAATAGCATCAAAGGCATCTTTGAGTGTTGGGTAAGAGCCAGCACCTGGATTTACGATTACATTCTGAGCTTGTGAATTTGAGGCAAAGACAACAAGGAACAGAAGTAAGAAAAGGTAAAATTTTTTCATATTTGCTTTGGTTTAAGTTTGAAAATAACCGGTTTGAAAATAGTAAAAAGCTAATTCAAAAACTACTAACATAGTTTTGAACATTCAAATTAGTCATTACTATTATAACTAATTGATAAACATGACAAGAAAGTTAATTGTGTCCCACGTCACCCCTCCCTAAATCCCTCCTTAAAAAATTGGGGAGGGACTTTTTTCATTCTTTTTACTTAGTACTATTTTTCAAATGCATGTGGGGAAAGCAGAAACATGAAATTGATATGAAGTATTTCGAACTTTTTCAAATAAGTCTTAAAAGAAAAGAATAATAAAATTTGTTTATTTCTGTATTTACTATTCGGCTAAATCTTGCGAATTTAAGTAAACTTAAACATTCAAATTAATCATCATGTTTATAGGGAGCAGGCAAATCTTTTTGCCGTTAAGATTTTTTGTATTAATCATTTTAGTTATTACATCTGCTGCTATATTTATAGTCTTTCAAAAAAATGATATTAATGAAAGCAATTACATCAGTATTTCAGAATATAGAAAAGGAGTCATTCCTGCAGATGACTGGTTTGCCAGACAGAGAGCTTTTCCTTTTGATGAAATCCCGCATGAAGAATATCTGAGTTCGATTGACTATGTTAAAAATGAAATGTCATTTTATGAAATGGATTATCCGGCGGGTTGGACGCTTGTTGGTCCGACAAACATTGAAGGAAGAGTTACCTGTCTTGCAATACATCCTGTTAATCCGCAGATAATTTACACCGGAACTGCAAACGGCGGGCTTTGGAAATCAACAAACTTTTGTCAAAGCTGGGTAAGTGTTTTTGACAATCAAAATACATCATCAATAGGAGCGCTTGCCATCGATCCGCAAAATCCACTGGTTATATACTGCGGAACCGGAGAAGCAAACTCGCTGCGAAGTTATTATCCGGGTACCGGGATTTACAAATCCACTGACGGGGGAGAGAGCTGGTCTTTGTCAGGACTTGACAGTTCATTCACGATAGGGAACATTTCAATTAATCCGTTTAATTCGAATGAAGTGTATGTCGCAGCAGGCGGCTGGACAAGAAGAAAAAATCCGCAAAGAGGAATTTATAAATCTTCAGATGCCGGGCAAACATGGCAGAGAAAATTATTCATTTCAGATTCTGTATCTGCAATAGATGTATTGGTTGATCCGAATAATGGGAGCAGGATTTATGGAGCAATGTGGGAAAGATTGAGAAGGGAAGATTACATAAAATACGGCGGACAGTATTCGGGATTGTTTGTTTCCACAAACAGCGGTGAAAACTGGACTCAGTTAGGAGGCGGATTCCCTGTTAACGATGCAACACTTGGAAGAATTTCACTCGACATTTCAAAAGCCAATTCACAGATAATCTATGCGCTGACTGCAGCGGCTAACGGAAATTCAAGAGGATTGTATAAATCAACGAATTGGGGCGGCAGCTGGACTCTAATAAATGCATCAGCTGCACCGTCTTCGAATTATGCATGGTTCAACAGAATTTGCAAAGCTGATCCTTCCAATGCGGAAAAACTATTTTGCGGAGGACTGAATATGTATCTTTCAACGAACGGCGGAACCGGATTTTCAACTATTGCAGAATCGCATGTTGATCATCATGCAGTTGCATTTGCTCCTTCAAACTCAAACTACATTGCAGTCGGGAATGACGGTGGAATTGATTATTCGACAAACGGAGGTTCAACATGGCTTTACAGCAATTCTCTTCCCATTACGCAATTTTATGCAGGCGATATTGATTTCAGCAATCCATCAGTATTAATGGGTGGAGCGCAGGATAACGGAACAAATAAAACAACGGGGTCGGTTGGAGGCTGGTTTTCAGTTTATGGCGGTGATGGATTTTATTGTCTCGTGGATTATACAAATTCTCAGAGAGTATATGCATCGTCTCAAAACGGAGGTCTTGTGAGATCAATTAACGGAGGCAGCAGTTTTTCCGGTGCAACTTCCGGACTTGATTTAAATTATACAAACTGGATGACTCCTTATGTGATGGATAAAAATAATCCATTGGTACTTTATTGCGGGACTTACAAAATACACAAAACCACAAACGGTATGCAGTCATGGACGCCGATAAGTCCGGATCTTGCAAACGGACACAGAGGTAATCTTGGTACCATTACTACTGTTGATGTTTCAAAAAGTAATCCGAATGTAGTTTACTGCGGAACCGATGATGCCAATGTTTGGGTAACCACAAATGGCGGAACAAACTGGACTAAGATAAATTCTGGTTTGCCATACAGATGGGTAACAAGAGTTGCAATACATCCTGACTCTGCAAATGTATGTTATGTAACTTTATCAGGATATAAAGTTGATTCGACGGGCTCACATATTTTCAGGACTTCCAACTACGGAGCGACATGGTTCTCGATCAGAGGTAATCTTCCTGATGCGCCGGTAAATGATATTATCATCGATCCGGCTAATACTAATGTACTTTACATAGCGACCGACGTAAATGTCATGGTAACTGAAAATCTCGGGTCAAACTGGAATATTTTAAGCATGGGAATTCCATCAAATGTACCCTGTCACGATCTGACATTTCATCAGCCGAGCAGAACTCTCGTAGTATGGACTCACGGCAGAAGCGCATATAAAATTAAAATTCCTCTTGTGCAGGTAGTAAACAATACAATTGGAGTAGAAAAGGGATTCATACTGTATCAGAATTATCCGAATCCTTTCAATCCTGTTACGAAAATCAGCTATGAGTTAAAAGACGCCGAAGGAAGATCGAGTTTTGTGAGTCTTAAAGTGTATGATGTATTAGGAAATGAAATCTTAACACTTGTAAATGAAAATAAGAAGCCGGGATATTATGAAGTAGAATTCAGCGCTTCATCCGCCGCAGGAAAACTGCCAAGCGGAATTTATTTTTACAAACTAAAAGCAGGGAATATTATTGAAACAAAACGAATGATATTAATCAAATGACAATTAAAATATTTGCCAAAAATTATTTATTAACTCAATTATATCTCACAATGAATAAATTTACTTTACTTACTCTTATTGTATTATTTATGGCAATAAGCTCAAATTCAATGTTACAGGAAAAGGAAAAATATTCTCTCGTAAAAATTTATGCAAATACAAGCGCTGATTTTGACAGACTCTCTAAAGCAGATCTGCATTTAGATCATGCAATCAGAAAAGATGGTTTTACAGAAGCATGGCTGTCTGAAAGCGAAATTGATTTATTAAGGAAATCAGGAACGGGATATGAAATTATTGTAGGAGATTGGGAAGAATATTACGGCAGGATTCCCAAAATGACAAATAATGAAATAGCAAACGCACTGAAAGAGTCGAAAGATGCTTATAATGTGAGTCATTCCATATACGGCTCTATGGGAGGATTTCTGAAATTCAATGAAGTCATAGGTAAGCTTGATACAATGAGAATTGAATATCCCGGACTCATTTCCTCCAAATTTTCAATTGGTACTTCGAATGAGGGCAGGACAATTTGGGCGGTGAAAGTAACCTTAAATCCCGATGCTCCGAATACAAGACCGCAAGTATGGTATCATTCACTGATTCATGCAAGGGAGCCGGAAAGCATGGAGCATTTGATTTATTACATTTACTGGCTGCTGGAAAATTATAATTCTGATCCGCTGGCAAAGTATATTTTAGAGAATAGGGAATTATACTTTACGCCTGTTTTGAATCCTGATGGTTATGTTTATAATGAAACTACAAATCCAAACGGCGGCGGAATGTGGCGTAAAAACAGAAGGAACAACGGGAGCAGTTACGGAATTGATCTTAACAGGAATTACGGCATTTTTCAGTTCTGGAATTCTTCCAACGGCGGCTCAAGTACTTCACCTTCAAGCGATACATACAGAGGTACTTCACCATTTTCCGAACCTGAGACAATGGCAGCAATGAATTTCATTTCAAGCAAAAACATTCAGGCAGTAATGGGAGCGCATACTTATGGTAATTACATAATAAAACCCTGGGCATGGCAGGACCCGACGCCTACTCCGGATAATAACAAGTTCAATGAATATCTCAAAGACATGTCCGAGTATAATAAATACACTACTGGGACGCCTTACCAGACGGTGGGATATTATGTAAGAGGATGCGCTGATGATTTTTATTACAATGATTCCGCACATTCAGGACATAAGATAATTGCAGTTACGCCTGAAACAGGAAACACCGGATTCTGGCCGGCTCAAGCGGACATAATTCCATTTGCGCAGGAAATGCTTTATCCGGATCAATATTTTTCTATGCTTGCCGGCGCATTTGTATTTAATGATTCGCTTTACCTGAATAAATCAGTTTATACAGCCGGGGAGAGTGGAACTTTAAAAATAAAAATAATGAACAAAGGATTGCTAACGGCACAGAACGTAAAAATCGTTTGCACTTCTTCCTCATATTATCTTAATGTTCCGATAACATTTTACAACATTGCAAGTTTGAATTCATTTGCAAAAGACAGTCTTACTTTCGGATTTACGATTTCGAATGCAGTACCGCAAAACTCTGCAATACCACTTACACTGAAGATTTATCAGGAAGATTCATCGGAAGTTTTTTCAGAAACGAAATACATAATTACAGGCAGCGGGGTAACTATATTTGCAGACAGCGCCGAAAACGGATTTTCTAAATGGACGACAAATCAGGGTTGGGCAGTAACAACGTCCCAGTCGCATAGTCCAACAAGATCTTTTACGGACAGTCCGTCGGGAAATTATTTAAACAATGCAAATAATTCCATGACCCTCAATATGCCGATTGATATATCTTCTTCACCTGTTGTCAAATTAAATTTCTGGCACAGATATGCTACAGAATCAGGATATGATTATTGCAATGTGGAAGTATCGAGCAACAACGGGACTTCGTGGCAGAAAGTTATTTTTTATGACGGCACACTCAGCACATGGACTCAGCAGTCTCTCGACATTACTTCATTTGCAAATGCATCATCACAGATGAAAATCAGATTTACCTTGAAAGCTGATGTAGGAGTTGTAGCTGATGGTTGGTACATCGATGACATAAAGCTGACTTCATTTAATTTGCTCGAAAGCAAAGTTGCTACAACTCTTAATCTGAAAGCAGCTCCAGAGGGATTGTATAATGAATCTGCAGATATGCTGAATCTGAGAGATACCGTCAGCATTTATTTAAGGCAATCGGCGAGCCCTTATGCATTTACCGATTCAGCAAAGGGTATTCTTGATTCCGGCACAATGATTTCTCTGAATAATTATTTTAATACTGCTGCCGGAAATTATTATATTGTATTCAGGCACAGAAACTGTTTGGAAACATGGAGCAAAAGCGGAGGAGAAAGTTTTACATTCGGTATGAATACAAATTTTGATTTTACTACGGACAGCACACAGGCTTTTGGAAATAACATGAAATTAAAAGGAGTTAGGTATTGTATTTATAGCGGCGATATAAATCAGGATGGAGTAATCGATGCTTCTGATTTAAGCGGGATAGACAATGATGCATCAAATGCAGCTATTGGTTATGTACTTACAGACCTTAACGGCGACTTATTTGTTGATGGAAGCGACATGCTGATTGCAGATAATAATTCCTCAAATTCTGTTATCAAGATTACGCCTTAATTTAAGTCATAATTGAATTAGAGAATTTAATAAAACTATTTTACATACATAAAATATATATCAGAACATTTATACCTTGCAGTTAAAGCTGTAATCGAGGTATAAATGTTTTGGGTATGTTATAAGATTAAATTCCTTTAAAAATTAGAAATTATCGGATTTATGTAGATTTTATTAAAATATAAATGGGTATTTGAAGTAATTCCTTTCTTTGAATGAGAATATGAATTTTGATAATTTTAAAGCATAATTAACTAACGGAAATAGTTTTTAAAATTTAAAACCACAAATGAAAAAATTACCCATATTAATACCGGTTCTGTTTATCGGATTTTTACTTTTAACCGGACAGGATTTTCCCGATAAAAAATGGAGCAGAGATCCGAGAATGACCAGACTTTACATGACAGGTCAATATGTTCCATTACCGGTTGACAATCATTATCAGTTTTCAACACAAGCAAGAGTTATTCATACAATCAATGGAGATTATATAGTTAATCCGAATTATCTTGTTCATCCGAGTTTTAATCATCAATCCGAAGTTCCAATCATAAGACAATACAATAATCCGAATCTGATGCTTGCTTCAGCGAATATATTTTCCGGCGGCAGTACATCAGGGGGATTAACGGTCGGAGTTTATGTTTCTACGAACGGAGGATTAAACTGGTTTGGAAGCGATACATTAAACAATGGGACAAACAATTACGGCGATCCCGGACCTGCGATTGACGGCGAAGGCAGATTTTATATGTCTTATATAACATTGTCGGGACAGATAGGAGTAAGCTCGTCAACTAATTTAGGAGTAAACTGGACTCCACAGGTTATACTTACAGGTTCTTCCTCTAACTCCGATAAGAATTTTACTACTACAAACGATGTTTCTTCAAGTCCATATTATGGCAGAGCTTATACGGCTTATACGGAGTTTTCCGGATCCTTAAATAACAGAATAGCTTTTTCTTATACAACTAATTCCGGCGCAAACTGGAGTACAGTATCTGCAGGAAGTCCTCCGCCAGCGGCACAGAGATTTCATCAGGGAGTCGATTTGAAAGTCGGTCCAAACGGTGATTTATATATGGTTTGGGCTAATGTAAATAATCTTACATTAACAGAAGACTCGCTGGGATTTTCTAAATCTACAGACGGAGGCGCAAGTTTTGTAGTTGCAAGAGGGAATGCATGCAACATGGAAGGTATAAGAAACAGCGGTTCGTCTTTTATGAACGGGGTAAGATCAAACGGATTTCCGAGGATCGATATTGACAAAACGATTGGACCGAGAAGAGGATGGATATATGTGGTAACTTGCGAAAAAAATGTTGCGCCGGCAACTGATGTAGCTGATGTGATTTTAAACCGCTCGACTGATGATGGAGTTACATGGACTAAAAAAAGAGTAAATCAGGATACACCCGGAAATAACAAATATCAGTTCATGGCAGCCGTAAATGTTGATGATCAAGGCGGAGTAAATATAGTTTATTATGATTCCAGAAATACACCGACAAATGATTCATGTGAAATTTATGTATCAAGATCTGTCGATGGAGGTGAAACGTTTACTGATATACTTGCATCAGATCATAAATTAAGACCAAAATCAATTCCCGGACTTGCAGGCGGATACATGGGAGACTATATTGGCATTTCATCGGCAAACAATAAGCTTATACCATACTGGTGTGACGATGTAGTGGGAATTTATCAGGCATGGGCAACGACAATTGATATTCCCAATTATCCTCTCAGCTCTTTCAATCTTGTATCTCCGGCTTCGGGAACAACGCTTACATCCTATCCTAATTCATCTAACAATTATAATTTAAGATGGGATACATCATCGAGCACAGCCACATATAAGTGGGTATTCGGCAATCCTACAACAACGCCGAGAAGAATTACTATGCTGTCAGGAACAAACTCGATTAACTTTACTGCAGGACAACTTGATGTCATTCTTGCAGGACTTGGAGTAGCAATTGGAGATTCGCTTGTTGGGCAGTGGGATGTATGGGCATTCAGAAACAATACATCAAATGATTCGCTTAAAGCTGCAAACGGACCGAGAGCAATTACACTAAAAAGAGGTGTTCCGCCGCTTTCTGCATTCAATCTTAATTCTCCATCAAGCGGAACAAGAATTGAAACTTCTGTTTTTGATTTCTCAAATATAACATTCAGATGGTCAACTTCAGGTCCGGGAACAACATACAAATGGAAATTCGGCTCGCCGGCTATATCAACCGTAAGGATTATAAGAACGTCTAATATTTCCGGCATAGATTCTTCATGGTCAATACCAAATTATGAAATGGATGATATTCTCCGCTCGATCAATGTGAATGCAGGCGATTCAATCGTCGGGCAATGGTCTGTATGGGCATACAACGGCTTTGATTCGGTAAAAGCTTCTCAGGATTTTGCAATAACTTTTAAGAGAAAAGGTAAAGGAGATGTTTTGGTGCTTTATGATTCCACCAGCGCTAACGGCAGAATTTCGAGAGATTCGGTAACAACAAATCTGTCAAGACTCAATGTAACTTACGATACATATAACAGAAAAAATCAGACTGCAACTGACGCCGTTTCATTCAAGGGATATAAAAGAATTATTTTACTTGGAGAGGGTTCATCGGTAATGTCAAACAGGATCAAAGATTCTCTGAAAACATATTTAAATTCGGGAACTACAACAAGCAAATCAAAACTGATAATTATGTCCGAAGATATCGGTTATCAGATTGACAGAACGGCATCGATATATTTTGATTCTGCATTTGCAAGGAGCATGTGCGGATATCAGTTTGTTGCCGACAGAGCGGGAGTAGGCGGAAGAGCTATTATTGGTGTGACAATCAATGCAGGATTAATTGACAGTACTTACGGACCTTCGTCAGATGTAATAAAGAGATCGGCATCTGTTCCTGCTGCACAGACATTTAATTTATACAGATACAGACAGTTTCTTGATTCCATGAATGCCATAGGAAGAATATACACTAATTATAATGTAGCCGTAATGGCGCTTGATGCAGAATCGGTAAGACCCGGAGGTGATTTTCCATATCCATTTCCGTTGAAAAGAATACTCGATGGATTAATTAAGTTTGTAGATGAGATTCCAACTGGAGACGGCGAGACAAACACATCATCCGTTCCACAGCATTATTCATTATCTCAAAATTATCCGAATCCTTTCAATCCTGCTACGAAAATTTCATTCAGCTTACCAGTAAAAGAAATAGTTACTTTGAAGATATATGATGTGCTTGGAAAAGAAGTAATGACATTGATAAACGGCGAAAAGGAAGCGGGAAGTTATGAAATAGAATTCAATGCATCTTCGGCTTCAGGTGGATTATCGAGCGGAATTTATTTTTACAGGATAAAGGCTGGTAACTTTACGGAAACAAAGAGAATGATGCTTCTAAAATAAAAAAGAATCAGATATATCTTGACTGATTTGAAGTTTTCAGAAAAGGCTGTTTATGAACAGCCTTTTTTTTATTGCCGTTAAGCGCATTAATTTTTTCAAGCAGCCAAACTTTTCTTGACATAAGATTAATCTGTTTAAAAGTATTCATTGCCGTTTCATAAATGAGTGAATCAGGTTTAGATAAATTTTTCAAAAGCAGGGAATAAATTTTAAGAAAATTATTGATATAAATTTTTTGAATTTTAGGAATTTCGGGATGATTTGAAAGAAAATGTTTTAAACGGTCAACTTCTGAATATGCTTCTTCCACAAGGTCAAGCTCATACTGGCATATCAGTTTCATGACGGAGCAATCAGAATAATGAAGATAATTTGTCGGTTTGACTTTTCCCAGAAATTCATAAGCTGAATCAAATTTATTCATTGAAATATTAAGTCTTGCATAAGAGATGTTTATCTCATTTTCTCTGTTCTCTTCGGGAAGTAGATGTGAATATTTTTTAATTAAATTCTCCACCCATTCAAGCTGTCCGATTTCTATGCCGATATATACATAATCCCTGAAGTTGTTTACCGGATAAATTTTTTGAGAGAAATCCGAACAAAATCCCGAATTCAGCTTTTCGTTATAAAGTTTAAACAATTCATAATAGAATTTCTTGATGCCGGCATTCTGTCTTCTTGTGCAATAATAAATGAAAATCATATAAGTCTTAAGCATATACTCATCAGAAAAATTATGCTTTATTTTTTTAAAAATTTCTCTGGCCTCAAAGTAATAATGTTCTTCTTCAAGATTTTCAAAAGCCTTATACAGATTGTAATGTAATTTTACTACATTAAGTATCGGAAATTTCTTGGCATCAATGTTTTTAATCAGGCTGTTGAAATCAATGCTTTTAAGAATTCCCATAACCGGATTAAATTCATACTTCCTGTTTAGATATTCCTGCTGTATAAATTCAGTACCAAATTCAAATAAATTGATTAATGTAAGACAAATGGAGTATATTGAATTTTCATAAAGATTGGCATAAAACTTTTCAATTTTAAATTCTTTCTCAAGAAATTTGCCATAAATTTGCCTGAGTATATATATATTCGAAAATTTATAATCTTCATCTTTTTTGTTGTTAATCTGATCATAAGTTTTTCTGTATTTATTTTCAAAAAAATTAGTCATGCCTCTTTCCAGAAAAATATTTATGAGGTATTTATCTCTTTCAATCTGATTATCGAGAATATTCTGATATATGAGAAAATCCTCACCCAGTTTGTAGAGTTCGGAAAATCTGTTTTTAAGAGTTTGAGCGTTGTATTTTTTCCCGGGATAAAGCTTCTCATAAAGCTTCTGTGCAGGCAGATCGGAAGAACCGGATTTTATAAGTTTTTTTATTTCCTCGAAAATCGGGATATAATTTCTGCCGGAAGTATATAAAGGAGAAGATATGAATTTCCTGAATTCTTTTTCTTCCTTTTGGGATAAATTTTTAAATAATTGAAATAATTTGAGATTACTGATATTCAACTTTGTGGGTATTTATGTTTGTATAAAATAATTAAAAATTAGCAAAAATAAAATTTTTTTATGTTTGACAACTGAAAATGTGGGTATTCCGTTCAAATGTGTTCTTTGTAAAATCTAACGAGTTTTTATAATTTGCATTAAAATTTTAATAATTAAACTTACTTAATAACTAATGAAAAAAATATTCATTTTAGTTTTAATGGTTTTAACAATGGGTTCTGTTTATCAGAATTCATACTCACAGCAAGATGTAAACGGATGGTATTGGCTTAACGGGCAACCTACCGGAAATACTTTAAAAGCTGTTAAGATATTAAGTGCAGCAAATATTTATGCAGTCGGAGGAAGAGGAACCTTCATGAAATCTGCAGACGGCGGTGACTCATGGAGTGTGAACAGTCAGGTCGGATCACCTGATGGTTCAAGTACGGGAAACTTAGCAACCAGAGATTTGAATTGCATGTGGTTTTTTGATGCTAATACAGGTATTGTTGGCGGCGCTACACAAACAGTTCTATCCGGGGTCGCATCCGGTTTGATCAACAGAACAACAGACGGAGGTACAACATGGAATTATATTACAATAAATGATACTGCAGGAACGGTAAACGGATTTTATTTTATTGATGCAAATACCGGATATCTGACAGGTGCAAACAGGTCAAGATTTTTCAAGACTACAGACGGAGGTCTTACATGGCAGGATCAATCTCACAGTCCAATTGTACCTTCAAATACTTATAACTGCGTTTATGCAATTGATACTACAAGAATATTTTTGGGAACAAGCTCAGGTAAAATAGCAACTCATCTTCCGGGACAGGATTCGGCATGGAAAATAAGACAGCTTCCGGGAACTACAAGTTCAACAATAACTGACATAACTTTTAAAGATGCCAATACCGGATTTGCCTGCGGTAATAACGGTAATTATTTTGCATATACAACTGACGGCGGTGCATCCTGGACACAATCTAATGCACCTGCAACTGTAGGACAAAGAGATCTGGTTTATAACGGCGGAGTGCTTTATATGGCAGGATCTTATTATTCTATTTTTAAATCAACAAATGATGGCGTATCATGGGATTCTGTATTTTTTTATGATGGAAGCAATGTTAATCAACCTTTATCTTTTATTATTTATGGAATGGATGCAAACGGAAGCGATTTAATTACAGTCGGAAATAATGGGATCGTTAATTTTTCGAATGATGGCGGCGCTACATGGAGAAATAAAAACTATTCCGTAAACACACTAACAGGTACTATAACTTATTCAAGCATTTTAACCAGAAATTCGGGAAATGAAATATTTCTTGGAGGCAATGGCGGAGGTATGTTATATTCATCAAACGCCGGGACTAACTGGTCTGCAGTCGCAGTTCCAAATACTATTACCATTTATACTATTGATTTTGTAAATTCGACTACAGGATTTGCAGCAGGTGGAAATGCATTTGCAGGTATAGGAGAAATATCTCGAACTACTGACGGCGGAGCAACATGGAACTTGTTAACTCTACCATCACCTTTAAGTGTAACTCAAATTAATTCTATAGATTTTGTTGATGCCAATACGGGATGGGCATGCGGTGGAGTAGGTCCTTTTGATCCAATAGTATTCATGAAAACAACTGATGCAGGTGTAACATGGACAAACGAAACACTGCCGGTAGCAGTTAACGGATTTGCAGTATCCGTTCAAATGGTAGACGATAAAAATGGTTATTTAAAGTGTTCAAATACTTTAAATCAACTTTTTTCAACTACTGACGGTGGAATTAACTGGGTAAGAAATACAACTTCTATGGCTACGACAGTTTCTTTTTCAAATATGTTTGTATTTAACAAAGATATTGTGTACTTAAACGGAGGCGGCTCTGGAGGAATTAATAAAGTCGTAAGAAGTATTGACGGCGGTGCAACATGGACTGATTTAACGGGAAATTTACTTGGAACATTCACGGCTTTTAGATCAAAATGGATAAATTTAAAGCATGGTATTGTCAGCGGAACAAACGGTTATATGGCAAAAACTACTAATGGAGGAATTACATGGTCAGCAAGTAATCCAGGAGGTTCTACAACTGTTGATTGTGCTTTACCAACTAAAAATCTTTGGTTAACGGTAAGCGATAGAAATTCAGCGTATGAAGTTTGGAAAAAAACTGAATCTCTTACTTCGATTTCATTAAATGTTACAATGAGCATTGAAGGATTCTGGAACGGAAAACCACATGTAGTGGATACCGTAACGGTAGAATTGCACAGTGCATCTTCACCATTCGGAGTTGTAGATGTTGCAAGAGAAGTAATCACAATTAACGGATTCCAGACTTATGAATTCTATTCAGCACCTGCCGGATCATATTACATTGTATTAAAGCACAGAAACGGACTTCAGACATGGAGCGCTGCACCTGTAGCAATGACTGCCGGCGGAAATATCAGCTATGATTTCACAACTGCAGCATCGCAGGCTTATGGAAACAACATGGTACTCAAAACAGGAAGATACTGCATCTACAGCGGTGATTCAAATCAGGATGAAGTAATAGACGGATCAGACGGTTCAATAATAGACAATGATGCTTCAAGTTTTCAATCAGGTTACTTATCAACTGACCTTGATGGTAATAATATAATTGACGGAACTGATGGATCGATTTGGGATAATAACGCTTCAAACAATATTGCCGTAATCAAACCTTAAGTTTTAAAACCTATGCCATAAGAAAAGCAATTTTCTTATTTGGTTAAAAGAGGGCTGAATGTGGGCAGCCCTCTTATCAATTTTCGACGAATACCACGATACAAAAGATTTTGATTACCGGTGTTACTGCTCCGGTACAAACAGTGTGAGAATGGTTGGTTAAAGTTAGATTTCATACTGAATAAGTGCAGTAAATATGGGTTAAAACCCGTAAATGTTTTCATTTTCTTTCCTTATAAGAGGCTAAACAATGTTTAGCCTCTGTTTTTTTATTTCATACTATATATCGTCTTAATCTGAGCTGCAAATAACTATCCGACGGATTTTGAATTAATTAAAGAGTGATTTTATTTCGATAATTACCAATCTAAATGTCACTTCAAAAATTAATAAAAAATTTCATAAACATTTAAATGCAATTTTAAAAGTATCTGATTTTTTGGAATATTTTTAAAATATTAAATTAAGTAAATTTAGAGCGGATAAAATGAAGAGGTTTGGAATTATTAAAGTATATATTTTTTTTAACAAGGATAAAAAATCTGGGAAATGTTAAGATAAGAAACATTTGTTCGTATTATGACTTACCCGAAGATTTTTTCAAATGCAAAATTTCCGATTTAAAAAAAATCGAAGGAATTGATTCGGTCATATCGGGAGAGATATTAAAAAGCATTTCGGACAGGGACAGAATTTTTAGGGATTATGATAAAGTAAGAGAGCATTCTTTTAAAAAAGGCATGGCAATGACAACGATATTCAATAATGATTATCCGGAAAATTTGAAGAATATATTTGATGCGCCGGTATTGCTTTATTACAAAGGAAAGTTGTCCGAAAAAGATAAGTATTCCATTAGCATTGTAGGAACCAGAAGTCCGACAGAATTTGGCAAGTATAACTGCGAAAAATTCAGCGAGGAATTGTCTTCATTAAACATTCCATTGATCAGTGGATTTGCAAGAGGCATTGATACAATTGTTCACCGGGTAAGCTTAAAACAAGGGAATCTGACTTATGCCGTTTTGGGAAGCGGTGCAGATGTTATTTATCCTTTTGAAAACAGAAAACTATATTATGACATGGTGGAAAAAGGCGCTGTAATATCAGAATTTGAACCCGGCGCTAAACCGGATAAAGTAAATTTTCCCAGAAGGAACAGGATCATCAGCGGTATCAGCGTTGGCACGTTAGTTGTAGAAAGCGGCATTAAAGGCGGCGCATTGCTTACTGCGGAAATTGCAGTTGACCAGAATAAAGAAGTCTTTGCTCTTCCGGGCTACATTAATTCACGACAATCCGAAGGAACAAATGAGCTTATAAAAAAGGGTCAGGCCAAACTTGTAACTTGTACCGACGACATTTTAGTTGAACTGCAGTCAAAGTTAAATACCGTAAGTAATAAGAAGACTGAAAAAGTATCCGATTCAGTAATGGAATCCATGAATGATTCAGAAAGAAAAATTTTTAATGCTTTAGATTATGAGCCGGTTCACATAGACAAGATAAATGAAATTACATCTCTTGACATATCTGATTGTCTTGTTTCACTTTTATCGCTTGAGTTTAAGAATCTTGTGAAGCAGCTTCCGGGAAAAAATTTTATCAGGAGTTGATGAAAAAATTTATCATTGACGACCGGATATTTACGGTTAAGTTTTCATGCGATGTAAATAAATGCAAAGGCGCATGCTGTACATTAAAGGGAGCAGGCGGCGCTCCATTATTAGAAGAGGAAGTAAAAATTGTAAAAAGGAATATTGAAAAAGCAAAGAAGTATCTTACAGACGAACATATTTCTGCTTTAAACGAATATGGATTTTATGAAAAGAGCAATACTGATTATACTTTAAACAGTGTAAATGACAAAGAATGTGTATTTGCTTATTATGAAAATGGAATTGCAAACTGCTCGTTTCAAAAAGCATTTTTAGAAGGTGAATCGGATTTCATAAAACCTGTTTCATGTCATCTTTTTCCTGTGAGAATTCACGGGTTAAAGAGGAACATAATGAAATATGAATCTATATATGAATGTGAAGATGCTCTTGATAAAGGAATAATGGAAAATACAACTATATTTGAATTTGCCAAGGAAGCTTTAATAAGGGAATACGGAAGTAAACTTTATATTGAACTTAAGAATAAGTACTTAAACAATTACTGACATGTTAAAACAATCTCAAAAACTCAAACAGATTCAGAAAATAACGCCGGGATTAATTCAGAATCAGAAAATTCTTGCAATTTCAGGATTAGCGCTTGATAATATTATCAGAAAGGAGCTCGAAACAAATCCGCTTCTTGAAGAGGAAAGCGAAGTTTCTGCCGAAACAGAAGCAGTTCCGGAACTCGCTGAAGCAGCTCCTGTTTCCGATACAGGGATCAAGGATTCCGACGGAGAATCGGAATCTGAAATGGAAGATAAATCAATCGAAAGCAAAATAGAGAATGAATATGATTGGGACGAATATTTTGAAAACGAAGCCGAAGAGTATAAAAATTTTTCGGGAGAGCCGAGAATAGGAATTGATTTCAACAGGGTAAAAGAGAATGCAAATCCTGCCGAAAATAATCTCATGCTTCAGCTGCATCTTTCGGAATTAAACAATAAGGAAATATTCATAGGAGAAGAAATAATCTGGTCTTTGAATGATATCGGATATTTTTCCGAATCTGAAGAAAACATATTAAAGGATCTTGATGTAAAAAAATCCGACACTGAATTCAGCAATGAGGAGTTTACTGCAGAAGAGATAAATAAAGTTTTAAATTACATTCAGATGAACTTTGACCCTCCGGGGATTGCAGCGAGAAATTTAAAAGAATGTCTGCTGATACAGATAAAAAGATCTGACAGAGAAGACGAAATTAAAAACTTAGCTCTTCAGATAACTGAAAATAATTTTGATGATTTCATGTCGAGAAAGTTTGAAAAAGTCAGCAGGCAATATCAGTTGTCGCTGGAAAAAGTAAATGAAATCTTCGACTTCATTCACAATCTTTATCCAAAGCCGGGATTTTCCGACACTGAAACCGAAGATCAGTATATAGTTCCCGATTTAATAGTAACAAAAAATAACGGAAGATATGAAGTGTATATTAATGAGACATATTCTCCGTCGCTGCGAATAAATAAGACATACCGGGACATGTACATTAACGGTGGGAAGTCACTTGATAAATCCACAAAGAGCTATCTGCTGAATAATTTTAACAAGGCAAAATTCTTCATTGATGCAATTAATTCAAGGAAAGATACTATGCTCAAAGTTATGCATGCAATAATCGAGAGGCAAATGGGTTTTTTTGAAAATAACGGTGAAGGATTAAAACCAATGTATGAAAAAGATATTGCTTTGGATATTAACATGGATAGTTCCACAATCAGCAGAACAGTTAACGGGAAATATGTGCAGACCGATTTCGGTATTTATGAACTAAGATCATTTTTTAGATCACCGATTCACAGAACTACCGGCGAAGATTTCACCAATGCGGAAATTAAAATTGTAATTAAAGATATCATAAACAAAGAAGATAAGAAGAATCCTCTCAATGATGAATTAATCAAAAAGCTATTACATGGAAAAGGATTTGAAATATCTCGTAGAACAGTTGCAAAATACAGGGAAGCATTGAACATTCCTGTATCAAAAATAAGAAGGGAAATAGTAAAATAATAATGAGTAAAAAAAAACAAATCAGATCTACGACAGTAATAGGGTTGATTAAAGACGGAAAAGCCGTGATCGGAAGCGACGGTCAGGTTACAATGGGAAATACCGTTATGAAGCATTCGGCAAAGAAAGTGAGAAAGATTTATAACAATCAGGTGCTTGCGGGATTTGCCGGTGCTACATCCGATGCATTTACGCTGTTTGAAAAATTCGAATCAAAACTTGAACAGTACAAAGGCAATCTGTCGAGGGCAGCCGTAGAGCTGGCTAAAGAATGGCGTTCGGATAAGTATCTTAGAAGACTTGAAGCATTACTGGCAGTAGTAAGCAATGATAAAGCGCTAATAATTTCCGGAACCGGGGACGTTATCGAACCGGATGACGGTATAGTAGCAATCGGCTCAGGCGGTCAGTATGCAGTTGCAGCCGCAAGAATGCTTATGAAATATTCAGAACTTAGCGCAAAAGAAATAGTATTGGAATCATTGAAACAAGCGGCGGATATATGTATTTTTACCAACAGTCATATTTCCATAGAAGAATTATAGACACATTTTAAAAATTAATAAAGAAACTTGATTAAAGAAGAAAAGATAAACGGTACAAAGAATCTTAAGGAAAGGAAGAAAAAAGCTGAATCGAATTCACAGGACAGTATAAAGTCACAGCTTACGCCTTCAGAAATTGTCGTGGAGCTCGATAAGTATATTATTGGTCAGAGTAATGCGAAAAAATCAGTAGCGATTGCTCTGAGAAACAGATGGCGAAGACAGCAAGTAAAGGATAATATGAAAGATGAAATCATGCCAAATAATATTATCATGATAGGACCGACCGGAGTCGGAAAAACTGAAATTGCCAGAAGAATATCCAGGCTTGCAAATGCTCCTTTTATAAAAGTGGAGGCATCAAAGTTTACTGAAGTCGGTTACGTCGGCAGAGATGTAGAATCAATGATCAGGGAGCTGACTGATTTGTCCGTAAACATTGTGAAAAATGAAAGGATGAAAGAAGTCAGAATTAAGGCAGAAGAGAATACTGATGAAAGAATTCTTGACATTCTGCTTCCTCCTTTAAAAAAATCCGGAAATGGAACTTCAACCGGAACTTCAGGCGAACATCAGAATCCCGAATTGTCGCCTGCCGAAGTAAATGCACGCACAAGAGAAAAGCTAAAAGCTCAGCTCAAAAGCGGCGCTCTCGATAAGAGAATGATCGAGCTTGATTTATCTGCAGATAATATTCCAATGCTTCAGGTACTTGGTCCGATTGGACTTGAAGAAATGGGCATAAACCTCAATGATATTTTCGGAAACATGATGCCCAAAAAACAGAAGAAGAGAAAACTTTCAATTGCCGAAGCGAGGAAGGTTCTCGTTCATGAAGAATCAAGCAAACTTATTGACATGGATGCCGTGATTAAAGACGCTGTCGAGAAAGTGCAGAATTCGGGAATTGTATTCATTGATGAGATTGATAAAGTAGCAGGAAGCTCGCATGCAAAGTCAGGCAATCCCGATGTGTCGAGAGAAGGTGTTCAGAGAGATTTACTTCCTATTGTGGAAGGTTCGACAGTCATTACAAAGTATGGTCCCGTAAAAAGCGATCATATACTGTTCATTGCTTCGGGTGCATTTCATATTTCAAAGCCAAGTGATCTGATACCTGAACTGCAGGGGAGGTTTCCGATACGTGTGGAATTAAACAGTTTAGGCGAAGATGATTTTTACAAAATTCTGACACAGCCGCAGAACGCGCTTATCAAGCAATACAAAGCGCTTTTGAAATCCGAAAACATTGATCTTGATTTCTCCGAGGATGCTATTAAGGAAATTGCCAGAATTGCTGCCGAAGTAAATGAGCAGGTAGAAAATATCGGAGCAAGAAGACTTCATACAATCCTTACAACAGTACTTGAAGAAATATTATTCGAAGTGCCGGATAAATTGAAAAAATCAAAAGTTACAATTGACAAGAAATACGTAACGGAAAAGCTGGATTCAATTGTTAAGAACAGGGATTTAAGCAGATACATCTTGTAATTTATGAGGTTTAAAATCTTTTTAAATATTGTTTTACTTTTAATTTGTTTGACTGATTCGCAATCACAGATTAAACAAAGAAGCTCTTCCATTTCTTATTATACCGGCATTGGATATAAATTTGTAATTCTTACAAATCCAACTGCAAGCGATGCTTATCCGTTTTTCCAGCTGTCTGACGGCGATTTTCTCAAAGAGCTTGACGGTTTTTTTGGAGTGACCATTAACGAAATATTTGCGCTTGAGTTTTCGCCGTCTTATCTGTTTACAAACAAGCAGAGCAGCGACGGATTTTATTTCCAGGATAACAACGGATTGAGATTTTATTATCCGGTAGATTCGAGATTAAATGCAATTCCTTTGAATCTGACATTCAAACTATTTCCTTTTGCAAAAAACTATTCTTCTTTTTTAAACAAAATGTATTTAGGAGGTGGAGGAGGTTTCATATATTTTAATGAAGAAACTACAAATCAAATTTATGATAACGAAAGCCAGACGGGATATCTCGGAGCAAGAACTTACAAAAATGATTTCTGGACAAGCAATTTTGAAGTAACTCTTGGAATTTCCAGCTTTTCAAAAATTGGCTTTGGATTTGAAGTTAACTACAGATTCGTTCCGCTCGATAATAAACATGACAAACCGCTGGTTACTTCTCTTGCAGGCAACTTTAACAGCGTAAACCTATCTGCCAATATTATTTATACTTTTTAAGCAGACTCTTTAATTAATTCTCTTGCTATTACAAGCTTCTGAATTTCACTTGTGCCTTCGTAAATTTGTGTAATCTTTGCATCTCGCAAAAATCTTTCCACAAGATATTCTCTGACATAACCGTATCCTCCGTGTATCTGAATTGCTTCGAGCGCGCATTGAACTGCAGCTTGGCTGGCAAGCAGTTTTCCCATTGAAGCTTCTTTGACATATTTTTTCCCTTCATCTTTATTTATTGCAGATTTGAGAATAAGAAGTCTTGCTGCTTCCGTCATCACAGCCATGTCAGCAAGTTTAAACTGTATTGCCTGAAGATTTGAAATCGGAGAATCAAATGCTTTTCTTTGCTTTGAATATTTTACCGCTGCTTCATAACTTGCCTGTGCAATTCCGAGCGACTGTGCAGCAACGCCGATTCTGCCTCCGTTGAGAGTCTCCATTGCAATTTTAAATCCAATGCCTTCTTCTCCGAGAAGATTTTCCTTTGGAACTTTTACGTTATTTAAACCAAGAGTGCATGTATCAGAACTTCTAATACCAAGCTTATCTTCTTTTTTTCCGACTTCAATGCCTTCAAAAGATTTTTCTACGACGAATGTCGAAATTCCTTTATACCCTTTGCTTTTATCAGTCATTGCCTGAAGGAAGTAGTAATCAGCATTAGTTCCGTTTGTAATCCAGTTTTTCATTCCGTTAAGAATGTAAAAATCGCCATCTCTGACTGCTTCAGTTTTTTGCTGAGTCGCATCGCTGCCGGCTTCAGGTTCGGATAAGCAAAATGCTCCGAGCTTTTGACCGCTCGCAAGCGGCTTCAGATAATTTTCTTTAATAAATTCTGAACCCCATTTTTCCAAGCCGTAACAAACCAATGAATTATTTACGGACATAATAACGCCGACAGATGCATCGACTTTTGATAATTCCTCAATTGCCAGAACGTATGAAACAGTATCCATCCCTGCACCGCCCCATTCGGGAGAAACCATCATTCCCATAAATCCAAGCTCACCGAGCTTCTTTATGATTTCATGAGGAAATTCTGAATTAAGATCACGCTCGACAGACGAAGGAGCAACTTCATTTTCGGCAAAATCTTTTGCAGCATCTCTTATAGATATCTGCTCTTCGGTTAAATCAAAATTCATTCTTTATATAGGTTAGTTTATTAATTAATTTTTTTGGTAATCATAAAAACCTTTACCGTTTTTTCTTCCCAGTTGTCCGGCTGCAACCATTTTTTTCAGCAGGGGACAGGGACGGTATTTGGAATCTCCCAATCCTTCATGTAGGACTTCCATTATCGACAGACAAACATCCAGCCCGATAAAGTCAGCAAGCGTTAGCGGTCCCATTGGGTGATTCATGCCAAGCTTCATTACTGTATCAATTGCTTCAGGAGTCGCCACACCCTCCATTACGCAGTACATTGCTTCATTCAGCATTGGCAGTAGAATTCTATTTGATACAAATCCGGGATAGTCCTGAACTTCGACCGGTACCTTTTCTATTTTTTCCGTTAATATTTTTACTTTATCAAATGTATCCTGCGATGTGGAAAGCCCTCTGATAATTTCAACAAGTTTCATCACCGGAACCGGATTCATAAAATGCATTCCAATTACTTTGTCTGCTCTTTTTGTAAAAGATGCAAGAGCTGTAATTGATATGGATGAAGTATTACTGGCAAGTACTGCTTCGGGTTTGCATATTCTGTCAAGTTCTCCGAAGATTTTCTTTTTAACATCAATATTCTCGGTTGCTGCTTCAATTACAAGATCGCTGTCTTTAGCATCATCTATTTTTTCCGAAAGTTTAATATTTCCTAAAGTTGCTTTCTTTTGTTCCTCGGTTGCAGTTCCTTTCTTTACCTGCCTGTCAATATTTTTTGAAATGGTATCGAGCGCTCTGTTAAGAAGCTCTATTGAAAGATCAATGAGAGTTACATTAAATTCATATTGAGCAAAAGTATGCGCTATTCCGTTTCCCATTGTACCGGAACCAATTACGCTTATGTTTTTCATTTCTTAAAAATTTTTGATTAATAAATAAAATTATTTTTCTACAATGATTGCACTGGCTTCGCCGCCGCCTATGCATAATGTGGCTAATCCTCTCTTTGAATTTCTTGTGTGCATTGCATGAATCAGTGTAGTAAGAATTCTGGTACCGCTTGCTCCGATAGGATGTCCGAGAGCAACAGCACCGCCGTGAACGTTTACCTTTGAAGCATCAAGTCCTGCGATTTTGTTAACTGCGCATGCTTGAACCGAAAAAGCTTCATTAGCTTCAAAAAGATCTATGTCCTTTACTGTGAGTCCTGTTTTCTTTAATACTTTTTCAATTGCATAAGCCGGTGAAGTAGTAAACCATTCCGGCTTTTGTGCAAACGATATTTGTCCAATTATTTTTACAAGCGGCTGAAGTCCAAGCTCTTTCGCTTTTTCTGATGACATAACGACCACTGCGGATGCGCCATCGTTAAGCTTTGAAGAGTTGAAAGCAGTTACTGTACCATCCTTTTTAAATGCAGCTTTCAGTGTTTTTCCTTTTTCAAAATTTGCTTTTCCGGGTTCTTCGTCTTCAGTGATAAACTTAGAACCTTTTTTGTCTTTAATCTCAACTGGTACAATTTCGTTTTTAAACAAACCTTCAGAAACTGCTTTTATAGCTTTCTTATAACTATCTTCAGCAAATGCATCCTGCTCTTCTCTCGATATTTTCATTTCTGAAGAGCATAATTCCGCTGCGCTTCCCATGTGAAAATTGTTGTACACATCCCACAACCCGTCATGTACCATTCCGTCAATTAATGTTCCGTTGCCCATCCTGTATCCTGTTCTTGCTTTCTCGAGATAATAGGGGACATTGCTCATCGATTCAAATCCTCCTGCTACGACAATTTCCGCATCGCCGCATTTGACTGCCTGCTCTGCCAGCATTACTGCTTTTAATCCTGAACCACAGACTTTGTTGATTGTCGTGCAAGGAACGGAATCTGGAAGTCCGGCATAAATTGCCGCCTGTCTTGCAGGAGCCTGACCCATGCCAGCAGGTAAAACGCAACCCATTATTACTTCAGACACATCTTCAGGTTTTATATTGACTTTACTAATTGCTTCCTTAATGACAATTGCTCCGAGTTCCGGTCCTTTCAGCGCTGATAAACTTCCAAGATAACTTCCAATTGGGGTTCTTACAGCCGATACAATTACTGCTTGTTTCATTTAATATTAATTTAAATTGTGTTTAATAAATTTACGTTACTTTAATTTCTGAAGCATCTTTTGCAATGCTGCAAAATGCAGCTGCTTTCAGACTTGCACCTCCTACCAATGCACCGTCAACTCCGCAAGCCGATAAAATCTCTTTGCTGTTTTTTTCATTTACACTGCCGCCGTAAAGTATCAGCATATTCTCCGTAATTTCCGAATCATAAAGTTTTTCCACAACTTCGGAAATGAATCTGTGCATTGCGCTGATCTGCTCGGGAGCAGCATTCAGCCCAGTACCTATTGCCCAGACTGGTTCGTAAGCAATAACAACTTTTTCCATTTCCTGCTTGGAAATATTCTGAAGTGCATCAGTGAGCTGTTTTTCAATCACTCCTTCAAAAATTTCATCTTCTCTTTCTTCAAGAGATTCGCCGATGCAAAGTACAGGAATTAATCCGGCTTCAAGAACTTTATGGATTTTTTTATTTATCATTTTGTCGGTTTCATGTAGAAGTTTTCTTCTTTCACTGTGACCGATGATTACATATTCACATCCGGCAGATACAAGCATTTCGGCAGAAATCTCCCCGGTAAAAGCTCCGTTGTTTTCAAAATATACATTCTGCGCACCGAGCTTTAATCCGCTGCCTTTAATTGTCTTACTTACAATTCCTATTGAAATAAACGGCGGGCAAAGCAGAACATCAACTTTATCGAGAACGGATTTACTTATACTGCTTATAATATCTTTAGAAAGTTTTTCTGCTTCCTTATAGGATGTGTTCATTTTCCAGTTGCCTGCAATAAGCTTTCTTCTCATTTGTCAGTCTTCAAGATTTTTTATTAATAATTCATTTACAATTTTCGGATTCGCCTTTCCTTTGCTCTCCTGCATGATTTTTCCCACAAAAAATCCGGCAAGTTTCTTTTCGCCGATTTTATATCGCTTGACTTCTTCCGGATTTTCCTCTAGAATTTTCTTTACAAGGCTTTCAATTTTTCCAGTATCTGATACTTGCGAATATTTTTTTAAGGAATTTTCTAAAATTTTAATTTGCTCGTCATCAGTATTGCCAAAGAGAATTTCGTTAAATACTTCCCTCGATGCAGAAGCGCTTATGCTTCCGGATGTAACAGATTCTGCCAATCCAGCCAATACTTTAGCAGAAACGGTAAATTCGGATATCGAGATTTTTCTGTCGTTAAGGACTTTTCGAACGTCGGTTCTCAATATGTTTCCGGCTGTTCTGTAATTATTTTCGTTCTTTAATTTTAATTCCGAAACTACTCTCTCAAAATATCCGGCAAAGTCTTTGTCATGCGATATTTCTTCCGCATCTGCCGAAGGTAATTTAAACTCGGTTACATATCGCATTACTTTTTGCTCTGGAAGTTCGGGCAAAATCGATTTAATATTTTCTATTTTCTCTTTTGTAACTTTTACTTTTACAAGATCGGGTTCAGGGAAATATCTGTAATCATGAGCTTCTTCTTTGCTCCTTGTAGCGGTTGTCTTTTTGTCTTTGGCGTTATATGTCATTGTATTGTAAGAAACCTTTTCTCCGGATTCAATAAGACTTATCTGCCGTTTAATTTCTGCGCTAACGGCATCGGATACATTTTTAAATGAATTCAGATTTTTAATTTCGGTTCTTGTGCCGAGTTTTTTATCGCCTTTTATTCTCACGGAAATATTTGCATCACATCTAAGCGAGCCTTCCTCCATATTTCCATCGTTGATTTCAAGATATACAAGAGTCTGCTTAATCTTCTGCAGAAATCTTGTAGCTTCATCAACAGAATTCATGTCCGGCTCGCTTACAATTTCAATCAGCGGCACTCCGCATCTATTGAAGTCAATTAGCGAACTATCGTCATGAAAATCATGTATTGATTTGCCAGCATCTTCTTCCATGTGAATGCGCGTTATTCCGATTTTCTTTGTTTCGTTGTTCTTAAGATTTATCTTTAAAAAACCTCCGTGACAAATCGGAGTTTCAAATTGTGTGATCTGATATCCTTTTGTCAAGTCAGGATAAAAATAATTTTTTCTTGCAAAAATGGATTCCTCTCTGACTCTGCAGGAAGTTGCAATACCCATTTTAAGAATTGAATCTACAAGCATTTCATTTAGCGCCGGCAAAGCTCCCGGATATCCCAAGCAAACCGGGCAAATATTTGTATTGGGACTTGAATGAAAATCAGTTGAACACCCGCAAAATGCTTTTGATGCAGTATTCATTTGAGCATGTATCTCGAGTCCGATTACAGGTTCGTATTTTGAATTTAAAACGTTCATGCTTTCCAAAAAGTCAATGTATTATCCGGCTTTTCTTCTTTAGCGATTTGTAGCATCAATTTTAATTTATCTTTTGTTGAAAAATTTTTATCATAAAATATCGGAGTCTGCAATCAAAATATTATGTCAATTGACAAAATGATTTTAATTTAGGGAAATATTAAATGACAATACAAATAGATTAAACCTGCGGTTTTCTCTCGTTAAAAGCGCTGTTTGTCAGTTTGACAAATCTTGCCTTTTGTCTGAATTCATTTATGGTTCTCGAATTTAAATAACTCATCGAAGACTGCAATCCTTCTTTGTATTCTTGTATAATCTTAACTACAGTGCCTTTGTACGCAACGAGAGATTCTTCACCTTCGATGTAATTTTTATTTTCCTGTTTAACTGCAAATGAGGCGCTTCCGCAGTATTTTTTCCATCGTTGATTATTGTATTTCAATACTTCGCCGGGCGCTTCTTCGGAGCCTGCAAGTACCCGCCCAAACATAACCGCATCACAGCCAAGCGCAATAGCTTTGCACATTGCTCCGGGTGTCGATATGCCGCCGTCTGCAATAATTTTTACTTTACTCTTAAGATTTTTCCTTGCATGCAGACTCCTTATAATAGCATCCACCTGTCCTATTCCTATTCCAGATTTGATCGAAGTCGAACACATTGCGCCGTTTCCTATCCCGACTCTGATTGCATCCACGCCGAGATTAATAAGATATTCCGTAGTTTCATAGCTGGCAACATTTCCCGCAATAATTTTCAATTCAAACTCTCGAATTTTATTCTGAATTTTATCAAGAAAATGTTCGATCATTTTTGAACCGCCGTTTGCAATGTCGAGACAAATTATTTTTACTCCTTTATCGGTTAATCGCTGAAGTCTTTCCGTATCTTTCTTAATGCTTATTCCAATCGCTGCAGACAGATTATCGCTTTTGCCGAATTTATAATTTAAGATTTCATTAATCTGCTCTTCTACTGAATTGAACCTGTGAATTATACCAAGGCATTTCAGATCGGACAATGTCTTAGCCATCCTACCTCCGCAAACAGTATTCATAGGAGAAGCAATTACCGGAAGTCCTAATTTTAATCCAAGAAAGTCAGCAGATGTATCACAGTCTGCTCTGTGCTCGAGTCCGGAAATCTGATCTGGAAGAAGTGAAATATCTTCATAAGTCAGCGAATATGTTTCGCTAATTTTTTCAAAACCAAATGTCGTTCCGTTACCGGAAATTTCGGCAATATTAATATTTTTACTTTTCAATATAAGAGATTATTTTGTTAATGCTTCGGTAACTTTTGCGGCAACTTCTTCAAGAGTCGTTGCCGAAATTAAATTTAATCCAGATTCATCCAGAATTTTCTTTGCTTCCTCAGCGTTGGTTCCCTGAAGTCTTACAACAATTGGCACATTTACATTTATATTTCTTGCTGCCTGAATGACGCCGTTTGCAACTCTGTCACATCGGACAATTCCTCCGAATATGTTGATTAGTATTGCCTTCACGTGCTTGTCGGATAAGATTATTCGAAAGCCGTTTTCGACCGTTTCCGGAGTAGCCGTTCCTCCAACGTCGAGAAAATTTGCAGGTGAACCTCCGGCAAGCTTGATTAAATCCATTGTTCCCATCGCAAGTCCGGCGCCGTTAACCATGCATCCAACATTTCCGTCAAGCTTAATATAATTCAGATTAAATTTTGAAGCTTCAAGTTCCAAAGGATCTTCTTCATTCTCATCTCTCAGCTCCGCATAATCTTTATGTCTAAACATTGCATTGTCGTCAAGCGTAACTTTTGCATCGAGAGCGATTACTCTTTCGTCATCTGTTACTATGAGCGGATTAATTTCTAAGAGTGTTGCATCCATGTCTTCATAAGCCCTGTATAGATTTGTCATGAAGGTAATGAAATTTTTATATACTTTGCCTTCAAGTCCAAGACCGAATGCAAGCTCTCTTATCTGATATGACTGCAGTCCCGTGGCAGGATCAATCCATATTTTAATAATCTTTTCGGGTGATTCTTCGGCAACTTTTTCAATTTCCATTCCGCCTTCAACCGATGCCATTATTACATTTTTAGAAACTGTCCTGTCGAGTAATATACCGATGTAAAACTCTTTTGAATAATCAAGTCCTTCAGCAATAAAAAGCGTCTTGACTTCCTTTCCTTGACTTCCTGTCTGATGTGTTACAAGAATATTGCCGAGAAGTTTTTCGGCATAATCCCTTGCCTTCTCAGTGTTTGCACCCATGTATTTGACGCCGCCTTCAACTACAAGCTCGTGATGTCCTCCTTTTTTATAAACTTTGCCTTTTCCTCTGCCACCGGCATGAATTTGTGATTTTACGACAAAGTTCTCGAAACCTCTTGACTTAAGATAATCAATTGCCTCATTAAAATACTTCATGTCGTTTATTGCTACTCCGTCCTGTACCGGAACAGAATATTTCTTTAACAATGATTTTGCCTGATATTCGTGAATTTTCATTTAAGATATGTTTTATTTTGAATCGATGATTTTTTTCTGTTTATCTATTAATTCTTTGATTTCTTTGCTTACCGAATCAAGTTTATACTTAACCGAATCCATTGTCTCAAAAGTTTTATTGCTCATCGTATCAAGCTGTGTCTTTGTTTTCTCGAGCGCCGAATCGACTTTCTGCAGCTGCTTATCAAGTTCAGTCTCAACTTTCTCATTTACTTTTTCCTGAATTTTCTCGCCGATCTTTTCGCATCCGTAAACTAAAAATACGGATGCTAACGTAACTGCAATGATTTTATTTTTCATATTTAATTTTTTGTTTTTTGAGCAATCGATTTTGCCTGCATGAACAATCCGAGATAATCTCTTCCGCCGGCTTTCGAATCAGTTCCGCTCATATTAAATCCTCCAAATGGATGAACTCCTACAAGCGCTCCGGTACATTTCCGGTTAAGATAAAGATTGCCTACAAAGAATTCCTTCTCTGCCTTTTCCAGCTTTTTCTTGCTCCTGGAATATACTGCTCCGGTCAATCCGTACAATGTGTTATTGGCTATCTCGAGAGCATTATCAAAATTATTTGATTTGATTACGGCAAGAACCGGTCCGAAAATTTCTTCCTGCGCAATAGTTGCATCCGGTTTTACATCTTTAATTATAGTAGGCTGAATGAAGAATCCCTTTGTACTCAGCTCGCCGCCGCCAAAGATTAACTTTCCTCCTTCGTCAATTGCTTTCTTAATATAATTGACAATTGAGTTCTTTGACCTTTCGTTTATAACCGGTCCCATGTTTGGATTATCTGCAGCAGCGCTTACTTTTATATTTTTTGCTTCTTCAGCTAATGCATCGCAAAACTTATCGTATAATTTTTCATCCACTATTACTCTCGAACAAGCCGAACATTTCTGTCCTTGAAATCCAAATGCAGATTGTATAACACCCTTAACTGCATTATCAAAATTATCAATTTCGGAATCAATAATTATTGCATCCTTGCCTCCCATCTCGGCAACTACTCTTTTTATCCATTTCTGTGAAGCCTGTTTTTTTGCAGCAAGTTCGTTTATTCTTAATCCAACATCCATTGAACCCGTGAATGAAACGAATCTCGTAAGATGATGTGTTACAATCAAATCACCGATGACACTGCCGTCTCCGGTTAGAAAATTTACAACACCCTTAGGTAATTTTATTTCTTCAAGCAGTTCAAAAAACATCTGTGCAATGGCAGGGGAGTCGCTGGAAGGTTTCAGTACAACTGTATTTCCTGTTACAACTGCCGCAACTGTCATTCCCACAAGTATGGCAAGCGGAAAATTCCAAGGCGGTATCACAACACCAACTCCAAGTGGTAAGTACTCGCATTTATTTTTTTCACCCTGAATCTGAACGACATTCATACCTTCACTGTATCGAAGCATTTCTCTCGAATAATATTCCATAAAGTCAATGGCTTCGGCGGTATCACCGTCAGCTTCAGCCCAGTTTTTACCAACTTCATAAACCATCATTGCCGAAAATTCATGTTTTCTCTTGCGCATTCTCTTGGCAGCTTCAAGTATGTACTTTACTCTTTCCTTTACAGGAGTTTTTTTCCAGTCGTGAAAAGTATTGTTTGCAATTTCAATTGCTTTAATCGCCATTTCAGCGGATGCTTTCTGGAAAACGCCGACAACTTGCTCTTTGTCGGATGGATTAAATGAATATAACTTGTTATCCGTAAAAAATTTTTCACCTCCTATTGTTACCGGATATTCAATGTTAAATCTTTTTGTAACTTTATTTAATGCCTTTTCGAAATCCTGTCTGTTCTTCTTCTTTGTAAAATCAGTAAATGGTTCGTTTTTAAATTTAGATAATTTCATGTCTATATGTTTTATGTTGTTTAATCATTCATTTTAGATGCTGTTTCAATTGCTTTATTATGTACTTCCGGCCTTACAGTGCCTATACCATAATTTTCCCTGGATGGATAAATTCTGTTTGTGAGAAATATTATTATGAGCTTTCTGTCAATATCACACCAGATACTCGTTCCGGTAAATCCTGTATGACCGAAACAGTTTTCCGAAATTAACTCGCCGCATGGAATCCTCACATCAGCACGTTTCTGTTCAGGTTTTGTTTCCCAGCCGAGAGCGCGTGTATTAAAATAATTTGTTTCAGGATACTTTGCAGTAAACATTCTGACAATCTCCGGTTTGAACATTCTTTCTTCTTTTAAACCTCTGCTGAATACATTGTAATACATTCCTTCTTTCAGCATCATTTGCATAAACTTGTAAAGATCTGTTGCATTGGAAAACATTCCGGCATTTCCTGATACACCTCCCATAAGAGATGCTGTTTCGTCATGAACTTCTCCCTGTATTTGTCTCATCCTCCAGTATGCATCATTTTCTGTTGGAAGTATATTTTTTTTAAAGCTTTCTTCAGGATTAAAAGATGAATTCTTCATCCCAAGATTTACGAATATATTTTCCATGCAGAATTTATCAAGCGATGTTCCGGTAATTCTTTCTACAATTAGTCCAAGAAGCACCGCATTTAGATCACTGTATAAAGTTTTCGACCCAATAGGATAGTTAAGCTCAGCTTCAAAAATTTCAGCAAGAACATCTTCTTTAGTGGAGCATGTTTTGTAAAATGGTCTCCATGCTTCGAGTCCGGAATTGTGTACAAGAAGGTTAATGACTTTTATTTCATCTTTTCCGTTACTTTTAAACTCCGGAATATATTTTGAAACATATTCATTCAAATCAATCCTGCCGTTGTTATACAATATCATGATCGAAGTGGTTGTCGCTACGACTTTTGTCAGCGAAGCTATGTCAAACATACTTTCATCGGTTACAATATTTGAAAATTCATCATAAGTAAAATTACCGTAATTCTGTTTGTAAATTATATTGTTTTCATTGCCTATTAGCAACTGTGCGCCAGGATAAAAACTATTTGATATACCTGTATTAACCGTTTTGTCTATTTCTGAAAAATCTCCTGCAATAATATCAGCTATTGCAATGCAAAATAAGCACGTTATGACGGTAAGAAATCTCATTTGTTTACAAATATATTGATTTTCAATACCTACTTCAATTTATTAAAATAGAGATGATTTAGAGAGTCCATTTATGCAAACCCGATAGAGAGGAATCTTTTTCATTTAAAAAAAAGTTTTCCGTATTAAATCTGTAAAAATAAAGAACGTTTGAAAGTCAGTAAGCATCAATGTTGTTCTTATAATTATCTTCGTCTTAATTTTCCAAAAGAATAGTCTTTACTTCCTGTCAGAGTTTATCATATACTGTCAATGAAACATGGATTAATCAAACCGTGAAATTCCGTAGCTGTTATCCGGTCTCCGGTAATTAATTTTTCAGAGCTTCCGATTTTAGTAGAAGTTGAATTCTATGATAAGTTTTTTGAAGTAAAATTATAAGCAGGTAAAACTCTTGAGCCGGCTGAAATTGAAAGAAATACAAATATGAGAAAAGTGATCTCTTTATAACGGGAAAAGTTTAATTACTGCTGGGAATGTCTTTTCAGACATTCCCGCAGTATAATTTAAGATATTATTTTACTAACAGCATCTTTCTCGTATCGACAAAGTTGTTTTGTCCCGATACTTCAATCCTGTAATAATAAACACCGCTGGCAAGATTTGTTCCGTCAAAGTTGACTGAATAGTAACCTGCAGTTTGTGTGCCGTTAACCAATTTTGAAATCTCTTTTCCTGACATGTCAAATATTGACAGACTAACCTTTCCATCGAATGGAATTGCATATTCAATCTTTGTTGATGGATTGAACGGATTCGGATAATTCTGTTTCAGGCTGAATGTAGTTGGCGTTCCGATAATCACTTCGTTACTGAGGTTGAAATATTCGAAGTTACCGTTGAAGTCGATTTGTTTCAGTCTGTAATTATATACGCCTGAAGCAAGACCTCTGTCGGTAAATGAATATGACAGCGGAACTGTAACAGTACCATGTCCGGTTACAAATCCAACTTTTGTCCATTCATTGTTTCCGCCGGATCTTTCTATGTCAAAGCCGGAGTTATTTGTTTCTGTTGCCGTTGACCAGTTGAGTGTGACATCTCTGTTTGTTACCGTTGATGTAAATGAAGTAAGCTCGACAGGTCCCGGACAATCAACTATGTATGTAACACATACTGTAGTTGTGCAAGGAGGAGTGAAATTATCTACTCCCTGGAAGCATACAATATGAACGCCAACATCACCCGCTGTTGGAGCGTAAGTAACATCAAAAGTACATGTCAAACCATTGGTAATGTTAACCGTCATATTAGGCGGTACTCCTGATACGCTTCCTGAAACTAATTGAGTTGCTTCTGGCGCGCTCATTGAATAATGGCCTACATAAGTTGTGCCGCAAGTTACATTAACAGGAGCAGTTCCGGGGAAACCCGATGGTACTGGACAGATATTTCCTGCATTACTGGCATTAAAGCAATAGCCTCTGCAGTCAAGATAATGAACTCCGTTTGTATCTGCTCCGGGTCCGTAATAATTTGAATTGTCTCGGCAAAATCTTCCCAAAGTGGCAAATGTTGTTCCGTCGCCTTTGTTTACTCCAAGCGTTGCTGCAGTTGATGGAGGACCGAATCCGCCGATACCGAGTGAAGCATCACCGGTTGTCCAGTTCATGTCACCGTAACTGAAGCAGACATTATTTCCGATTCCTATGTAAGGATCGGATCCGTCGGAAATAATAAGCTGGAATGTATTTCTTTTATCTACATGGGCATTATAATAACCTACGCTGTCCCAGGTAATAGTCATTCTGTTTGATTCCATTTTATAGTAAACTAATCCACTCAGAGTATTTCTTGTATCAACATCTGCAAAGAATGGAGCTACAATTGCAAGTGGTGAACTCGGGAATGCAAATGGAGTAAATGTACTATATGGACTCGTAAAAGTTATATTTCCATTATTGTTAATGTAAACGGAAGTATAAAGATCACCATACAAATTAAATGTAAACGGAAGAGCTATACTTGCAGATGATCCGTCATCATTTCTTGCCATAGCAATAGTCCACGTAGCAGAATCAAAAGGCTCAAACAGACATGTAGGTCTGTCAGGCGTCTGACCATTTGACAAAAAAGGAATGCTGTTGTACTGGGCAACAGGTACTTTGTTAACATTAGCATCAGGTACAAAAACCTGATTTCTCTTCCAAGCATCATAATTGGAGGAGTTTACATCTTGAGCAGTTACATTCATAGAGGAAATGAACAGTACTGCTAAAACAAATGAGAAAATTTTCGTTTTCATGTTTTTTTGGTTAGATTAAAGAAATTGTTAATTAAAGAGAAATTTAAAATTAATTTTAAATTTCCGTAAAAATGATATTTTTTAAAACAGAATTTCATTTTTCAACTATATTAAGTTCAAGAGATGTAATTGAAGAAAATATTTTGAATCGTTCATATTAATTATTTATCTGTTCATACCAGATTAATTTTCCAGTAAATAACTACTTTAACTTGTCGAAAGGCAGTAATTATCTTTCATTCTTCTATATTTAAATTTTAAGTTAAATTAATTCTTCAAGTTTTAAAAATCAACAATAATTTTATTAGACAGAAAAATTATTATCCGGAAATTGGGAAAGGAGATTGTGTTAAAAAAAAATTATTTTACTTTTTTGAAACCTGTAACTTCCAACGTGCGCAAATAAGTTTTACTCCATTCTTTGAATCCGGAATCTTCGGATTGAGATTGTTTATGCTGGAGTATTTCAATCAGTTTTAATTTCAATGGATCATTACCATTTCTTGCCATTTCATAAATTTGCTCAAATAATTTTTTGAATTGTAATTCAGGTAACTCTTTAAAGGATTCCGCAAATGAAATGATAAACGGCATTTCAAATAAAATATTATCATCAAGAATATTATCAGCAAAATCGGCATAATCATTTCCGTACTTCTTTAGACTTTCGGCTGCATTAAATCTTGCTCCAAAATATCCGTTTGACAGTAAATGAATTAATGCCGGAATGTTTTCTTTTGAAATGTAATTTTTAAAAGCAAAAGAAATATCTTTATTTAATAATTCATTTTCAGAATCCGAAAAAGCAAGTTCACGCAGTCTCGATGATACTCTTTCCTTAAATTCTCGATCAGCTTCTGTTAATTTAATCTTTCCCAATGCATTTACTGATGAAGTTTTAATTTTGATATTGTCATCATACGTGAGCTGCAAAAGCTCTTCTCTGCCTTCGGGATTTCCCGTTTCGCCGAATAAGTAACAGATGTAGGAAATCTGGTTTTCGTTGAATTCCTGTCTGAGATGCATATTAACCAGATGAAACTTAAGCTTTTCTGAAAACAATTTTCCCAAAGTATATCCTATTTTAAAAGCAAGATTTCTTAGTACAAGTGCTTCTCGGTGATCGTCAGTATCGAGGAAGTTTAAAATGAAATCAGCCGTTTTATTGCTGTCATTCACGAGTTTTCTAAAACCATATTCCTGCCATAGTGAAAACCTTGGTTCAATCGTCTTAGCCATTACAAAAAACTCTTCTTTGGTATAATCTCTCGATGAATCAACCGGAATTTTAAATGTCTTTGATATTTCATTATTAGAAATATCCATAAGATGAAAATCCATCATCATTCCCCAATAAGAAGTGTTGGCTATAACACTGTCATTTCCGGGTTCGGAATAATAATCAGTTCCGGAAAAATCTATGAATAAACCTAAGCTTCCGAAATCTCTTCTTGGATTTCCATATCCTCTTGAATTCCCTGGCTCTTTATTTAAATAACCGTCGCTTCCGTTTCTGTCAAACAATATTCCGATGCCGTTGGCATTTCCCGCTCCTTGTGACAGTGAATAAGCTGAGAAATTGTCATTGCCTCTGATATCTTCAAGAATGCCAATGCCAAAATCATGACCGCAGCCTTGCGAAACTCCGTTTGATGTATAATAATCCCATCCTGTTTTGTCTTTAAGAATTCCGACAGCAAGATGGATCCCTGCTCCTTGGGAGTATTGATATGAATTATACTTATCATTTCCCGAATTATCGGAAATGCAGCCGATACCGTACCAGTATGCGCTTCCTTGTCCATAAATATCAGAACTGTAAAAATCATTTCCTTCGCCTTCTAATATAATTCCGATTCCTCCCGCATAATAAGGTCTCATTCCAAAACCGAATCCCTGACACATGGATATGAAATGATCTTCATACCTGCCAATGTCAAGCGCACGGGTATCGCACAGATACGAATCATTTCCTTTCAGATCAATTATAGCGCCGGCTCCCTGCGTCATGCCAAAACCCTGTGAGTATGAATTCGATATGTAAAAATCATTTCCGTTTTTGTCTAACAATATTCCGATTCCAAAAGATGCCGCTGCCTGAGAAAAAATTCCTGCATTATAAATGTCATTACCGTCTTCATCACAAAGAAATCCGAGCCCAACAACTGAAGATCCGAGTGAACCGTTTTTTCCTTTGTAAACGTCTTCACCGCTTTTGTCAAATATCATACCAGCTCCGAACATACTGCCTGCCAATGTAAAATCTGTATCAGTATAATAATAATCATTTCCGGAAAGATCCATTATGCAGGTTAAACCGCTTACCGATGTGCTTTGTGATGCTGTAACATTGTAAACATCATCTCCTCCGAAATCCAAAATGAAATCATAATAACCCTCATATACATTCTTTTCATATCCTCCGATAGCTATTCTTATCCCTTCTTTTTCATAATAATAAATAAATTCATTGCTTCCATATTCCGGATTTTCGCTGACTGAATTTTCAATATACCCCGAAGACTTTACATTCTCATAAACTTTCAGACAGGAAACAAAAGCATCCAGTGAATTTTTCATAACCAATTGCATATTAAGTCTGCTCAGCAAATCCAAAGTTCTTTTTGATACCGCATTGCCTGAATCTCTTGATTTATTGAATTTAAAAATATCCATATTACTTTCGTCAGATTCGGCTGTGTTTATTACCAAAGACAATATATTTTTTGTGAGAAAATCTTTTTCCTCTTTCGAAAAAATACGGGCGAGAGTATCGTTAAATTTTTTAAATCTCTTGCAGATCTTTACAAGATCATTTCCTGTAATTTTTTCATTCTGACTGATATAACTTTCAGGATTGAATCTGACATCAAGAAGATCGTAAAAATGCTTTATAATCTCCTCTTCGTTCCTGAAGGACAGCATCGAAATATCTTCCGTAAATTTTTCATAATTCATTGGAGCGGTCATTAATTTTTTTACAACCGGTAAAAATAATTTTGAATCGTTTCTCGGAGATTTTTCCTTATCAAAATTAACCGGAATTGTAATGTCATCTTTTGTCAGTCCTCTGAAAGCTAATGCAAGATTAATCACTGAATCTTCATTCATCTGAGAAAAAGTTGTTGTGGATTGAACGAGCAGAAAAAAAAATAAAAAGCTTAAGATTTTCAAATGTAAAAATTTAAATTTCAAAGTAAAGCTGTTGATAAATTTTATTTATTTCAGAAGAAATTTCATTATCCAAAATATTTTAAGAAAAATTATTTTCAATTTAAAAAAACGGATATGAACTTAAGATTATTTTTTTATATCAGAATAAAAAAGATATATTTAATACATATTTTTAATTTTACTCATTGATTCAATTAAAGCTTCATCAAAATTCATTGTTCTGCCTTCATTCCAGTATTTATTAAATTCATCTTCTCCAAGCGAGTTAACAAGAACTGTTTTGTCTTCTACGCTGAGTATCAGATTTTTATTTACTGATTTATATTTTTTGTTGCTTGACATGAAATCAATCAATCCGTATAGTCTGACTGCATCTTTGTATTCATTGCTTTTAAAACAAATTTTTCCGATGCCGGCTATGAGGTTGTTCATAAAAAATTCTGCTCCGGGCTTATCTTTTTCTTTCAGATATTCATTAAAAACGGTAATTGCTTCAGAAAATTTTCCGGTTTCGACATACATCAATCCCAAATGAATCCTAATGGGAAATAAATTCATATTATAACCGTGATCTATAGATATGTTATATGCATCATGCAATAGATACTCCGCTTCTTCATAATTTTTTTCTTCATAATACAATTTCAGCGCAGCAAGATTTACAAGATTAATGGATATAAGATAAAGGTCTTCAAGTTTTCTGGATAGAATGAGACTTTCTTCGGAAAGTACGGCAGCTTTTTTTATGTCACCTTTTCTGCCCGATTGCGAAACGCTCAGGCTCAACAGAACCTGTGCGATAAAATGTTCATTATTCAGTTTCCTTGCCATTTGAAGAGCTTCTTCTTTCAGCGCTATCGATCTATCATAGTCTCCGAGATGTCCTATGGGAAAAGACAAATTGTAAAGCGAATTTATTTTACTTTTATCATCATTAATTTCAATGCTCAATGCCAAAGATTCCTCGTTATACTTCACGGCGCTTTCGTTATCCAGCTCAGTATAAGCTTTCAGGCTAATCGTATTCAGACATTTAATGATACCTTTTTTATATTCTATTTCCCTGCTAAGATTTAATCCCTCTGTTGCATATTTTTCCAGTTCGTCAAATTTTCCAAGATGATAACATAACTGGGCTATACAGTAAAGCAACTCTGCTTTGGATTTTTTATCTACAGGATTAACTGAGTGTAAAAATTTCAGTGAAGTTTCATAACCTTCCTGGAAATATCCTTTGCTATACCAGAAGTCAAATGTATTTATCACAAGCAAAACTGCGCTATCCGGATTGTTTGCTTCTGCCCATTGTATATTCATTCTGATGTTGTCAAGTTCATCTTCCATCATTTTAAGCCAGTCAAGTTCTCCCATTCCCTTTTTTTTCTGATCAATAAATGAAGATACAATTAGGAAAAAGTCCAGATTTTTCTGAAACTCTTCTTTCTTTCCTCCAAGCTTTTCGAGTCCGTAGTATTTGATTGACTCGAGAATATCATACCTTCCTTTACCGTTGGTTTCCTTATATATAATCAGCGATTTATCCAGGAGACTATTCATCATATCCAGAACTTCATACTCATCAATATTCTCGTCACTACAGATTTGTTCGGCTGATTCAAGAGTCCAGCCACCCATGAAAATAGATAGCCGTTGCAGCATCAGCTGTTCGTTTGGATTGAGCATATCATAGCTCCAGTCTATCATTGCGCGCAGAGTTTTCTGTCTTGGAAGTGCAGTTGTATTTCCGCTTGTAAGAAGCTTAAACCTGTCTGAGAGTCGTTCGAGAATTTTTTCTGCAGTAAGTACATTCATTCTTTTTGATGCAAGTTCGATTGCAAGAGGAATTCCATCAAGTTTTTTGCAAAGCTCGGCAATTATGTGAATATTTTCTTTTGTAAGCTGAAAATTTGAATTAACCGAAACTGCTCTGTCATAAAAAAATTTAACAGATTCATATTGACATAGTGTTTCATAAGTTTCATTCTCTATTTTTTCGGGCATGGATAAGGGAGGTACTCTATAAATTGTTTCTCCCGGAATATTAAACGACTCTCTGCTTGTAGAGATAATCTTAAGGTTCGGGCAGTATGAAAGGAGGTCTTCTGCAATCTTAGCACATTTATTCAGAAGATGCTCTGTATTATCGAACAGCAGCAATATTTTTTTTGACTTCAGAAAACTTTTCAAGGTTTCAAAAATATCTGTCGTAGGATCTTCCTTTAATCCGAGAGTAATTGTAATTTCTTTTATGATTAATTCGGGATCATTAATGGCGGACAATTCGATAATCCATACTCCGTTTTCGTATTCATCAACCATCTCGGATGCAAGCTGTAGAGCAAGACGTGTTTTGCCTGTACCACCGGCACCTGTCAACGAAATCATTCTTACTCCGGGAAAAAGATTTTTGATTTCGTTAAGTTCTTTTTGTCTTCCTATGAATTTGGTAATTATCGAAGGCAGATTGTTTTGTCGTGCATCGAGACTTTTTAAAGGCATGAAATCAGATTCAATTCCCTCAGCTATAACCTGATATATATGTTCAGGCAGAATAATATCCTTAAGTTTTCTTTTTCCAAAATCTTTGAATGTTACATTTACTTCCGGATTTTCTTTTACTGAGTGGTAAACTCCGTCTGTTACAAGTATCTGTCCGCCGTAAGCCGATGACATTATCCTCTGAGAGCGGCTTAGAGTAACATATCCGACATAATCACCGTTGACAAATTCCGCTTCGCCGGAATGAATTCCCATCCTCACTTTAATTTCCATTCCTTCCCATTCTGTTTTCCTCAATTTTATCTGTGTCTTTACGGCTGCATTAACGGCATCTTCAGAACTGTTAAATGCACAGCAAAAAGAATCCCCGATGATTTTAAAAACAAAGCCTTTATTTGAATCAATTACTTCATAAAGAATCTCATGATGAAGAGCAAGAGCATCGAGATAGGCATCGTTATCCTTCTGAGCCAGTCTTGTGCTGCCTTCTATGTCCGTAAAAAGAAATGTAACATTGCCTGTAGGGAAGTGATCCAAATGTTTCTAAAGTTTTATGTTAAACAAAAATACAAAATTCATTTACGAATAAAAGAGCAACAATTTTGTTCATTAATTGTCTATAATAATTATAAAATGAAACGAACGACTAATCATTTTAGTTTGAACAATCATAAATTTAATTTGGTTATTATTTCATTAGTATATAAAACATTTTTTCAATTCGATAAAAACTTTTTTTAAGTAAAGATTGTCAACAAATTTCTCTAATCTTCAAACAACCCCACCCTACACTACACACACCCTTGCAAGGGAAGTGTTGGGAATGGTTTTATGAAAAATAATTATGTTTTCAACTAATTAATAAACCTGAAACTTTTGCTTAACTTTACAACTTCAAATTATTTTTGACGGATGTGTTATTCTGTGTCCGGGATTTTTAAAAAAGGTATATTTTTTTAAAAAATAAAAATCTAAGTTAAGCCTGATTTTTAGAAAACGTTTTTTATTTTAATATAATAGTATTAAAGTGTTTAAATCTAAATTTTTTAATTAAAATAAAGTAATTAAATCATGAAAAATATTATCAGTTTATTTTTAGCATTATTTGTTATTACATGTTTCTCGGAGTTTGCATTTGCAAAATCTGATGTTTCAGAAACAGGCAATACATCAACCCTCCTTGTTAATCCGTTATATGAGATGAGAGTTAGAAATATTGAAGTTACAGGTTCATCGCCGACAGGACTAAATACTATTCAATTTGATATTTTCATTCAGCATTTAAATTTACCCGAATCGGGTCCTTTTGAATATGCTGCTGGTGAATATTATTTTAATTTTAATCCTGCAATAGCAAGTCTTGGCTCGCTGACTTATTACATTGTCCCTGGTTCAAGCGAATTTACTAATCCTTCTGCAGTGCCTGTCAATCCTGAAGTTGTTGGAAAACAGCTCAGACTTTATAGAAATCCGGTTATCTCTGCAGGAACAGGACCTGTTATTTCTTCAGTATATCCGGGAACTCGTGTGGTAAAGATGAAACTTGAAACATCTGATCCAACTATCAATCTACTTTTATTTGAACTTGAATGGAGAGATTCTACGGTAATAGACAATGATCCGTTTACAAAATCATTTGCTTTTATTGACGGCGTGATGACAGAAATAACAAGCGGAGGAACTCTTATTATTGAAGATGAACCTCTTCCAGTCGAGCTGTCAAGCTTCAAAGCCGCAGTTAGCAGGAACAATGTAGTGCTTGACTGGTCAACGGCTAACGAATACGGCAATTCCGGATTTGACATTGAAAGAAAGATTGCTGGAACTGATAAATGGACAAAAGCCGGATTTGTAAATGGTTATGGAAATTCTAACATTACCGTAAATTATTCTTTTAAAGATACTAAGCTTAATTCGGGTTTTTATAATTATAGATTAAAGCAGATTGATTATAACGGAAATTATGAATACTTCAATCTTAAGACTGAAGTGATCATTTCAAGACCTGAAAAATATTTTTTATCACAAAACTATCCAAATCCGTTTAATCCAGTTACGAAAATTGATTTTGCCATAAAAAGCGATGGTTTTGTTTCACTGAAATTATTTGATGTTAGCGGCAGACTTGTTAAAAATCTTGTTAATGAAATAAGAACGAGCGGTTATTACACTATTGAACTGAATACCTCTTCCGCCTCTATCGGACTTTCGAGCGGAGTATATTATTACCGGCTGGAGTCGGGAAGTTTTGTTTCGTCAAAAAAGTTAGTTCTGCTTAAGTAACGACAAATGTCATTTTACCAAATAATAATTTTTATAAGCTCAAGAGTGTAGTTAATATTAAATAAATAGACATTCATTTCAAATTTTAAAAACTCTGAATTGTAAATTCAGAGTTTTTTTATTTACATAAAACAGATCATTCATAAATCATCTAAGCATCTGCTAAATTAGCTTTAATTAAATGCATATTTATTCTAACTTCAAAAAAGATTGAAGTAAAATTTTTATTTAACCCAATATAATTGAAATTAAAATGAGAAAGTTAACTTTATTAATTACAATATCTTTAATGTGCATGTCGTCTGCAATTGCTCAGACAATTATTGCAACTTATCCGTTTACAAATTACTCTCAATACAATTCCTTCTGGGGTATCACGCTGCTTAATGATACTTTAAAAATTGGAACTGATAATAACGGAAGTTTATACAAAGTAAGTTTGAACGGAACAATACTTGACAGTATGACGACACCTTTTACATTCAATCATGGACTTGCATGGGACGGCAGCGGTTTCTGGATTGCACAGGATTTCAGAACAGCCGGAGCAAAGTTGTATAAAGTTAATGCAGCCGGTGTCGGAATTGACAGCATTCAGCTTCCATCATTAATCGGAGGCGCAAGCGGAGGAGTAGGTGATATTGCTATTGACGGCAATAGTCTTTGGTTTTCTATTTATTCGCCTGACTTTACAAGCTATCCGTATGCTTATGCATATAAAATTGATTTAACTTCGAGACTAATAACAGATACAATCCCGCTGATGGGCAGACAGGTACAAGGAATTACGGTAAAAGGTGATACAGTTATTTATGTAAATGATTATTTTCATACTACTCCTTTTATTGATGTTGAAAGAGTGTATGCATACAGAAAATCTACAGGCGATACATTGTTTTCATTCCCGACACCTGACCCGGACGGAAACTGCAATCCAAGAGGACTTCATTATGACGGAAGATATTTGTGGCTTATTGCCGAAAGAGTTGGAGGTACTGCCGGTACTTTCAAAGCTCTTTATAAATATGAACTGACCGGCGCAGGAAATCCTCAGATTACAACCAGCGCTAATCAGATTGATTTCGGAAATACAATTATCGGAACCCCGAATGACAGGACATTATCAATTACGAATACGGGAAATGCGAAACTGATTATATCTGGTTTGATCATTTCAAATCCTGAATATACAATTACACCTAATAATGTACCCGATACACTCAATCCATCGCAGTCAAAAAATTATAACGTAAGATTTTTGCCGTCAGCATACGGAAATACATCTTCACAATTAAGAATCTTAAGCAATGATGGAGTTGTTCCGGAAAAGATTGTTAACTTATACGGCAAAGGAATTTATAATGGAAGTTATATATCGCCGGCTCCTGCAGAATTAAACTATTCTCAAAGAAGGAAAAATTCTTTAAGCGGAGGATATATCAATATTTCAAATTTAGGCAGTCAGCTTTTATCCTTAAGTTCAGTTTCATTTAACACACAAAGATTCAGGCTCGATACAACAGGCATTAGTTTTCCTGTTGTAATTGACACTCAAAAAACCATACAATTTAGAATCTGGTTTAATCCTAATTCTGCTGCAAATTTTACCGATACTGTGAAATTTAATTCCAATGCAATGAACAATCCTCAGCTGAAAGTATTCCTGTATGGAACAGGCACTGATAATCCTGCTGTGCTGGGAGATATTATGTGGCAGGGAAATATTCCCGATAATCCAAATACTGCTGCTGACAATCCAAAAGTCGTATCGATGAAAGAAATTTCCGATGTAAATGCTGATGGAGTAAACGATGTATTGATATCTACGGACAATTACTGGACAATATGTTATAATGGCAATTCTTCAGTAAGTGATGACATATTGTGGAAATTCAATACAAGAAGAAGCAGTAATGTTTCAGGATCGGTTGTCTTTGAAGATGGATTGCAGATTATGGATGATATTAACGGTGATGGAATAAAGGATGTCGTTGTAGGTACAGGAGGTAATAACGAGCTTGTATGGGCTTTGTCGGGAAGAACAGGTGTATTGCTTTGGACATACGGAGATTCAACGATTATTTCTGATGGTGATGTAAACGGCGTGAATGTTACAAAAGACTTTAACGGCGACGGTAAAAAGGACGTTCTTATTGCAGCTTCGGGAGAAGGTGAAGGAAATGGAAGACATGCCGTAATTTGTGTAAACGGAGTTAACGGAAATGTTTTGTTTAATGTTACTCAAAATGCCGAATTTACTCACAGCGCTGCTCCTACATCAACAGGAGGCGCAATTGATTTCAGCAGCAATGGAGGACCTTACGGAATTAACGGATTTAATAACTCAGGTAATCAGATATGGACATATCCTATTGCGAGCACGGCTTGGAATCTTAAAGAAATTCCCGATATCAACTCGGACGGACAAACAGATCTTGCAGCTTTCATCGGATTCGGAGGAACCATTACGACTCTTTCCGGCGTCAACGGCAGCATGATATGGAACATAAACATCGGAGCAAGTATTGACGGAAACATAAGACTCATGCAGGATTTAGGCGCAGATGGTTTTCTCGATATTGTCTCATCAGGTCCTAATGTTATCTCGAGAGTAGATTCAAGAACGGCAGTTCAGATATGGAACAATTTTCTTGACGGCGGATATGTTCACGGAGTTGATGAATTAAACGACATTACGGGTGATGGAGTCAATGAAATAGTATGCGGAACGCAAAACAGCAATCTGTACATTTTAACTGGCGATAGCGGGAGGACAATCTTTACATACAATTTCGGCAGTCCTACAACCAATACAGTCGAACAGGTTTCAAATTTAAAAAGCATTGACGGAAATGTTAGCAATGAATTCATCGGTGGCAGCAGAACCGGCAGGGTTATTTGCTTTTCCGGAGGTCCATTTGGAACTGTGGGAATTTCTAATCTTACGCAGAATATTCCGGAAAAATATAGTCTTGGACAAAATTATCCCAATCCATTTAATCCGACTTCTAAAATTACCTTTGAGATGCCAATTAAATCCAAAGTTATATTAAAGGTATATGATGCATTAGGCAGAGAGTTGCAACTGCTTATAAACAAAGAACTTAATGCCGGCAAATATGAAGTAGAATTCAGCGGATTAAACTATGCCAGCGGAGTTTACTTTTACAGCATAGAAGCAGGTAATTTTAAAGATGTAAAACGAATGGTCCTAATAAAGTGACAATCTGAAAAGTCGAACTAATTTTAATTTGACAAGCAGAAGAGAGTTTCCATATTTCGTTTTGGACTTTACACTTCAACTCTGCATGTCATATTGCTTTAAACAAGAAAATACTCAAACACTTTGAGTGTAAAGTTGACAGTTATCTTTGAATGACTATATTATATCTTGAACGGTTGAGCTGATTCTAAATTTCACTCGGGATTCAAACTTTTTTCAGAAAGAAAGTTATTACATTAAGATAATAATCAGATTACAACTTAATAATTTCAGTTTGATCTTGAATTTCATGCCGATTGTAAAAAGATTCTCAGACATATTTTTGACTTTAAAAGTTGGATGTAATATTCTATGATTTTAAAAAATAAAATATGAAAAAGGCAATTTTAATAATTCTCATCTTATTATTTCAGGAAAGTAGTATATACTCTTCAGATATTACACTTGAGGCAGTTCGACAGGTAAATGGAAATTCAGGTTCTTCCGATTATTGTATGGACAGTAAGCCTACTTCGGACGGAGGAACTGTAGCAGCCGGTTACAGCTCGGATGGATTATCATCATTTGCAACTTTAATAAAATATGACATTTCAGGAAACATAATCTGGCTGAAGACATACAGAAACAATATAAACGGAGTTGATTTTTATTCAAAGATTTATGTAGACAGTAGCGGAATTATTTATGCAGTAGGAGGTGCAAGCAATGTTTCCACCAGCAGAGATGTCTTGATACATAAATACTCGCCGGATGGAAGCATATTAAGGACGACATTCATTAATTCTTCCGCTAATGGTTATGATACACCTGTAGATTTTAAGAGATGCAATGACGGAATGTTTATTGTCTTATTCAACGAGCATGAATCGAACAGCCGGATAAATGCCGCAAAAGTTGATCAAAACGGAAATATAATCTGGCAATACAGATTATCAGATACGGTATCTTACGGATCTTTTGCAGATGTTGATGAGCTGAATAATGTTTACATTACGGGTTCAATAGCTTCCCAGTTTTTTTCTTTTAATAAAATTTTAATCAAACTGAATTCGAATGGAAACGTAAAATGGATTAAGGCAGGACTCAATCTTACAAATATTCAGAAACAATATTATACTTTAAAAGTAATCGGCAATAACGAAATTTATACAACAGATTATGTCAACAAAAATTTTCTGACTTATCCTGTATTGCAGAAATCGGATTCTTCCGGAAATATAATCTGGACAAAACATCTTAAGCTGAACATGATTGGTATGATTTATACCCGCTCTCTTGAAAATGATACTGCAGGCAATATATACTTCATCAATACAATTAAACCTGCGGTTATTCAAAGTATAAATGATTATACTCCCGGATATCTTCTTGGCAAATACAGTCCTGACGGCGACTCAATATGGAGCAAATTAGTTTACAACTGGGATATTTATTCGGGTGAAGATGCCTATTTTAAGATTAATGAAAGAAACGAAATCTATTTATTTTGTTTTGTACGGGATTTAAAACTTTCGACAAAACTTATCAAGTATAGCTCTGACGGCGATTCAATTACTTCGGGAGATTTTTACCCTAGCGGAAGATACGGCGGGATTCGTTCGCTTAATCTGGATAATTCAGGTAATCCGGTTGCTTCAGGATATCTAAGCGTAAAGTATAATGAATATGATTTCAGTATCAAAAGATATAATGGTAATTGTCAGACAGTTTGGGAAAGTTTATTTGATTCAAAAGGATTCAGTACCGATTATGGCTGCATAATTGCAGAAGATAACAATAAGAATATTTTTATATCCGGGACAAACCACAAAGAAGCTTATATCATTAAGTATAATTCTATGCTCAAAGAACAATGGAAATATATCTTTAATGATTCTTCAGGGTATGATCCGGTTTACAATATGATTCCTCTAACTGCAACAGACAACGGTGGGTTTGTATATTTGGGTACAAACGTGAGGGGTATTGCTACGGGGTACGATATCAAAATTCTAAAGCTTAATGATATAGGAAATCTTGTGGATTCATTTTCAATAATTGGCAAGGATAATTCTACTGATTTGCTTAAATGCATGTCAACCGATAAAGACGATAATTTGTATCTTGGCGGCAATAAGGGAGTAGGATCCGGAGTACTTTCTTTCGTTTCGAAATTTTCCAAGCAAGGTACACTTGTATGGGATGCCGTTTTTGGATTTGGAGGATATACCAGTAAACTAATTGAAAGTGAAGGCGAGGTTTTTGCCGCGATTGAAAATCATGCTGCAAAGATCAGCAAGTTCGGAGAAATCAAATGGGTTACAACGTATCAGCCTAATAATCATGTACATTTTTTTTATGATTGTGCATTAGACAGCAGGAAAAATATTATTTGCTGTGGTTACGGTGTTTTCCCTATAGAGAGTGAAAATTTTATTGTAGTAAAATATGACAGCAGCGGAAATCTTTTGTGGGAAAGAACATACAATGGAACCAGAAGCGAAGATGATTTTGCAAAATCGATAGCAGTAGACTCAAATGATAATATTTACGTAGCCGGCAAAGCGCAAGAATATCCGAATAATTTTATCAACTGTATTACTTTATTAAAGTATGATTCGTCAGGTACATTAATCTGGAAAAAAATATTATCAGATCCTGACATTATAAACCTGGGAGTAGGTAAGGTAAAAACCGATAAATTCGGGAACGTATATGTTTCTACCGGTTATGAATATTCTAATTCACGAGATTACTCATATATGATGGTTAAGTATAAGTCAAACGGCGATAGTGTATGGAGTACTGTTTACAATCATCCGGATTTTTTTAATTATGCTTATGATTTTCATTTAACCAATGAAAACAACATTATCATGACAGGTAAAGCATACGGTATCAATACCGGATATGACATTACAACTTTAAAGTATTCGCAGACTTCTGAAATCGTAACTTATAGTAATGAAATCCCTGGAAAATTTTATCTTTATCAAAACTACCCCAATCCATTTAATCCATCTACAATCATCCGTTTTGACTTACCCGAAAATAATTTTGTTTCTATTAAAATTTATGATATTCTCGGAAGAAGAGTGATGAATTTAGTCAGTGAATTCAAAACTGCAGGAAGTTACAGTGTTAATTTTGATGGAAGTTCTATTGCAAGCGGAATTTATATCTATATTCTGGAATCAGGTAATTTCAGAGATACAAAACGCATGATGCTTATAAAATAATGTGATAAATTTTTTTTTATCACTTGTATTCTATTTAAAAATTTTCAGAATTCTAAATTATTGCAAGTAACCCTGATACTGAAAGCAGAAGTTAAATCATTGCAGCATTTTGTTATTCTTTCGACTCAAGTTTTGTATTCTTTTTTAAAATAAAATAATAAGGTTTAACAGTCATGAAGTGTATTATTATAATTATATTTTTTTTTATCATTCCTGATTTATGCCTTCCACAGGGCTGGTACAGACAAATTACTTCAACGACTAATTTTCTTTACTGTACGGATTTTATAAATCAAAACACTGGCTGGGCTTGCGGTCAAAACGGAACCATTCTTAAAACCACAAACGGAGGTGCTGACTGGTTTTCTCAGATAAGCAATACTTCGTTTATCCTTTATTCCATATTTTTCATTGATGAAAACACAGGCTGGGTTTGCGGTCAAAACGGAACCATTAAAAAATCCACTAACGGCGGAGCTAACTGGATCACCCAGCTAAGCGCATTTACAAATTTCATATACTCGGTAGTTTTTACTGATGTTAATACGGGATATTTTGCTGGTAGCAACGGTACAATTTATAAAACCACGACCGGAGGCGGAGTCTGGTTTCCGCAAACAAGCGGAGTCAGCAATACATTAAGCTGTATTCATTTTCCTCAGTCGGGTGCATCTTTGACAGGATATATAAGTGGCGGTTCTGCAACTGCCGGTGTTGTACTTAAAACAATGAACGGAGGAAGCAACTGGATTCAGCTTTCGGAAACAGGAAGCAACTGGCTGTTTGGAATTTATTTCTATGATCCGGCAACCGGATGGGCAGGCGGGATAAATGGCGGACTTATTAAAACCACTAACGGCGGATTAAATTGGATTAATCAAAAAAGCGGTACATCAAACAGAATTGTGTCATTATCCTTTGCAGATTACAATATCGGCTGGGCAGTAGGATATTCGGGAACAATTTTACATACTACAAACGGAGGAAATCTATGGACTCCGCAGATGAGCAGCACTACTGAAAATCTTTGGTTCGTTGACTTTACAAACTCAAATATTGGCTGGGCAGCTGGGTGGAACGGTACCATTTTACATACTACCAACGGCGGAATAACTTCAGCAAACAATTATACGAGCTCAATTCCGGTGGGCTATTTCCTTTATCAGAATTTTCCAAATCCTTTTAATCCGGATACCAAAATAAAATTTTCTATTCCGGAAGAAATACATGTTAATCTAACGGTCTTTGACATAACCGGTAAATCTGTAAGAGTCTTAATTGATAATATTCTCAAAGCAGGCGAGCATGAAATAAAATTTAAATCCGAAGTTTCATTTGCAAGCGGAATTTACTTCTACAGGTTATCTGCAGGAAATTTTAGAAAATCAGGAAAAATGATACTTAGCAAATGATGCTGCATGATAATGAGGCAATTTTATTTTCTAAATTACTTTTGAGGTAACATTTTTTAAGAATGTTTATTTTAAAGTTAATAAGTTAATTTAATTCCAAAATTTAAATCTGCTGTTTGCAAAAATATATACTATCAGCTTTAACTTACTTCTTATTATTATATAAGCTTTTACCTGCGCAAACATCCTTCAGTTTTGCTGCAATTGGAGATTACGGTTATGCCGGATCAGCCGAACTAGCAGTTTCAAATCTTGTAAAAAGTTTTAATCCTGAATTTATCATTACCCTTGGAGACAATAATTATGATTTCGGAGAAGAGTCAACTATTGATCTTAACATCGGTCAATATTATTCAGAATTTATTTTTCCTTATTATGGAATTTACGGGAGCGGTGATACGGTAAACCGATTTTTCCCTTCACTTGGAAATCACGATTGGTACACCAACAATGCAATGCCTTACCTGAATTATTTCACGCTGCCCGGTAATGAAAGATACTATGAGTTTGTCAAAGGGAATGTTCATTTTTTTTCGGTTGACAGCGATCATAATGAACCTCACGGGAGAGACAGCTCATCAGTGCAGGCTTATTGGCTTAAAAATGCTTTATATAAATCAGCATCAGATTTTAAGATTGTTTACTTTCATCATCCGCCTTATTCTTCAAGTTCAGGACATGGTTCGGATCCGGAAATGCAATGGCCTTTTAAAAAGTGGGGAGCGTCCATTGTATTGGCAGGACATGATCATAATTATGAAAGGATTTTCTTTGACAGTCTTACGTATATCGTAAATGGTCTCGGAGGACGCAGTTTATATTCATTCAATAAACCAGTAGAAGGAAGTATAGCGAGGTATAGTAAAGATTTCGGCGCAATGATTTTCAGAGCTTATAAAGACAGTCTTGCAGGTATTTTTTACAGCATAAGCGACAGCATTATCGATAATTTTGTAATTCAACCGAGTAAAAAAAATCTGAAACTTAGATTGATGATTGAAGGAATGTTTAATCCTGAATCAGGAATAATAAAAGAGGATTCAATAAATATAAAATTAAGAAAAGCAGTTTCTCCTTATGAAGAAGTTGAAAGCTCTATAAATTATTCAGACAATGAAGGAAAACTGGAATTCATTTTAACTGAAATTAAAAATGCAACTTCGTATTATTTACAAGTTAATCACCGAAATTCGATTGAAACCTGGTCAGCGGGTAATTTCTTGTTTTTTCTCGATAAAATGGACTACGATTTTACAACTGATTCTTTAAAAGCGTATGGAAATAATCTTAAACTTAAAGGCGGCAAGTACTGCATTTATTCGGGAGATGTAAATCAGGATGGATTTATTGATGCAAACGATAATATGTTGATTGATAATTTATCCGCACAGTTTTCACTTGGATATCTTCCGGAAGATTTAAATGGAGATGATTTTGTTGATGCATCTGATCTGCTCATATCGGAAAACAATTCTTCAAATTTTATTCATGCCGTTATTCCATAAGTAAATGAATTTTTTAAATGGTATTAAATATTTAGTGATTTACTTTTTTATAACAAACATTTTGTCTGCGCAAAATACGGTTAACTTTGCCGTGATCGGAGATTACGGACATGCCGGAGCAGATCTGCTTGCTGTTTCAAATCTCGTCAAAAGCTGGAATCCAGATTTTGTCATAACTGTCGGTGATAATAATTACGACGTGGGCTCGCCTTATACTATTGATCAAAATATCGGTCAATATTTTCATGAGTTTATTTATCCTTATTACGGAGTTTACGGAAAAGGTGCAGCGGAAAACAGATTCTTTCCTTCGATGGGCAACTGCGATTGGGGAACTCCGGGAGCAGTACCTTATCTCGATTACTTTACCTTGCCGGGTAATGAAAGGTATTATGATTTTATTAAAGGACCGGTTCATTTTTTTGTACTTAATACTGATACAAATGAGACTGACGGCAGAGACAGCAGTTCGTTACAGGCAATGTGGCTTAAGGAAAAACTTAAGACATCTTCTTCGAGATACAATGTTGTTTACTTTCATCATGCGCCGTATTGCTCCGGATTGTATCACGGTTCTGATATTGAAATGAGATGGCCGTTTAAACAATGGGGCGCTTCAGTTGTTTTGTCAGGTCATGAGCATGTATATGAGAGGTTAAACATTAACGGAATGACTTATTTTGTTAACGGACTTGGCGGAAACTTGAGATCGGTAATTTTATTTCCTATCTCCGGAAGTCAGGTAAGATATACTGCAAATTACGGAGCAATGAAAGTTAATGCAAACAATGACAGCATGGTTTTCAGATTTATAAACATCGCGGGTTCACAGCGCGATGTATTTACATTACTTCCTGCATCAAAAACTCTGAGTTTGAATGTATTGCTTGAAGGATTTTATAATGAAGAAACAGGCATACTGACATCTGATACTGTATCTGTAGGATTGCACGGAATGAATCCACCTTATACTTTGATTGAAAGCAAGAGGGGAGTTTTAAGTAATTCAGGTTTGGTAAATCTTAATTTCAGCAATGCAAGTAATTTCACTGATTATTACATAAATGTGAATCACCGTAATTGCGTCGAGACATGGAGCATATCCGGAAATAAATTTATATTAAATAATCTTAATTATGATTTTACAATTACTGACTCTTCGGCATTCGGTAGAAATCTTATATTGAAAGGAAACAAATACAGCATTTACAGCGGTGATGTCAATCAGGACGGAATAATAGATGGTTCTGATTTAAATTTAATTGACAATGATGCGGTTGAATTTGCATCAGGATACATCAGCACCGATCTTAATGGTGATAACTTTATTGACGGTTCAGATATTTCTATAGCATCAAACAATGCTGAAAATTTTATAATAGTGATAACTCCTTAATTACTTTTCACATGAAAAACATTATTTTTCTTATCCCTGCAATTTTATTTAATGTAATTTTTATAAACAGAGTTTTATCTCAAGACAATAAATGGCAGGTACTGCCAAATTCTCCGATACCGGATTCAGTCTCACAGAGATTTGAAGATGTTTATTTTGCAAATCCATATACGGGATGGACAATTCAGTATACCGGGAAAGTTTTTAAAACAACTAATGCAGGCGAAAACTGGTCTGATGTATATACAGCTTCTAATTTCCCTCAGGGTTTTTTTAGAAGCCTGGGGTTCTTTAATGAGGATTTCGGATTAATGGGTACTTTATTTTACAGCAGTCCAATGTTTAGAACTACAAACGGAGGATTAAACTGGATTAAAATAGAAAATATCCCTCCGCCGGTTCCCATAGGTATTTGCGGCATTTCAATAGTAAATGATTCTGTAGCTTATGGTACGGGCAGATACTCCGGACCTGCAACTGTAATAAAGACAACAGATAAAGGAGCTACGTGGACAACTTTAAATGTCAGTACCGGACTTGCAAGATCACTCGTTGATTGTTATTTCTGGTCCGAAGATTCAGGAATTGTAGTGGGAGGATGGAATACATCAAATTATTTGAATGGAGTTTCAGTGATATTAAAAACAACTGACGGTGGATTAAATTGGACAAGGGTTTACATGTCAACGCGAACGGGTGAATGGTGCTGGAAAATTTCGTTTTACTCAAGTGATACCGGCTTTGTTAGCATCGAGAGGCATTCAGGAATGTCATATTATCTAAAGACAACTGATAAAGGTCAGACTTGGCAGGAAAAACCTTTTATTGAATATGATCAAGAGGGTATTGGATTTATTAATCAATACACAGGTTGGATTGGAGGATGGACAGGACCGACTTATGAAACAACAAACGGCGGAATTTCCTGGAATCAGGTTACATGGGGATTTTATCTTAACAGATTTAGATTTATAAATGACACTCTTGCATACAGCGTAGGCAACCGGGTTTATAAATATTCAAGAGATACTACAAGATATGACAATGCATTGTTTGCAATTATCGGAGATTACGGAAAAGCGGGAATAAATGAACTGAATGTAAGCAATCTTGTAAAATACTGGAATCCGGATTTTATACTTACGACCGGAGGCAATAATTTTGATTTAGGAGAGGAGAGTACGATAGATGATAACATTGGACAATATTATCATCCGTTTATTTATCCATACACTGGAGGTTATGGCAGCGGAGATACGGTTAATAGATTTTTTCCAACAATGGATGAAGTGGATTGGAATCAAACCGGAGCAGTGCCTTATTTGAATTATTTTCAGCTTCCCGGAAATGAAAGGTATTATGATTTTGTCAAAGGGAATGTTCATTTCTTTGCATTAAGCAGTGATTCGAGTGAGTCTGACGGTAATGATTCAAATTCCGTTCAGGCGCAATGGCTGAAAGATAAGCTTGAAAACTCAACCGAGCAGTGGAACATAGTTTTCTTTCATCACGCTCCTTACAGTTCGGGAATTGATTATAGTTCATCCGAAGAAATGCGATGGCCGTTTGGACGATGGGGAGCTTCGGCGGTAATTTCAGGTCATCATAATGTATATGAAAGATTATATTTTGATGATATCCCATACTTTGTAAATGGACTTGGCGGAAAGGTGATAGGGGAATTTGGCTCTCCAGTTGCGGGAAGCCAGGTCAGATACAACGGTAATTTCGGAGCAATGATAAATTTTGCTTATGACGATAGTCTTGTTTTCAGATTTTACAATAAAGACAGAACTAAAATTGATCATCATAAGATTTATCCGGCAGCAAAAAAATTAGTTACTACATTATTCATTGAAGGGTTGTATGATGAACTCACCAAATACATGAAACCGGATCTTGTCGGTGCATATATACGAAAAGCAGTTTCACCTTATGAAATCGTGGATTCGACTAAAACTTTTATTCAGAATAATGGAGTTGGAAGATTTAATTTTTTTAATCCAAAAAACGCAACAGATTATTATGTGGTAATAAGTCATAGAAATTCTATTGATACCTGGAGTTCACTGCCACAGAAATTCATTGCAAACAATATGAATTATGATTTCACCGCAGATTCATCTCAGGCATACGGCAATAACCTGATTTTAAAAGGAAATGTTTACTGTATTTACAGCGGTGATGTAAATAAAGATGATGTAATCGATGGTCTTGACTTGGGATTGATTGACAATGATGCTTCAGTTTTTTTAACTGGATTTTTAGTAACCGATCTAAATTTCGATTTTATTATTGACGGTTCGGATTATCTGATAGCAGATAATAATGCAGCTAATTTTATTGGGGTGATACAGCCGTAATTTGTTGATTTAGCCATAAATTTCTTTATTGATACTAAAAAAAATTTTTGTTTATTTTGCCAATCCAAAAAAATAGTACCAACAAACACTTAAATTATTTTTCTAAATTAAACACTAGGAAAGGAAAATGAAACAAAAACTTTTCATTTACTTGTTGCCATTTGTAGCAGTTTGTTTTGCTTTGTACGGATTTTCGCAATACGATGATCCTGTAAGTGAATCAGCATTTACAACAGTTGCAACAGATTCAAAAGTAATGACAACTCCTTATGAAATTATAAACGGACAAATCACATCCAGAGCTCCGTTTGTTAATCAGTCGGATACTATTCCGCCTGCAGGATTTCCGTATCCTACCGTATTCAACTGGAATTATTCATTAATTCCAAATGTAAGCGGAGGAACAGTAGGAGCTATCACAATGAACAACAGATTCTACATGAACAGATGGAATCTTGCAACAAATTACAGATATGCAAATGACGGTCCCGGAAACGGTCCGGGAACCCGCGTTGATTCAAATACAGCTTATAATGCTGGAACTGGAGCAATCAGAGATTTGACTGTAGCACCTGATGGTTCCGGCAATATGTATTTGTGGGGCGGTTCTGCAACTACAACTTTGTATAAGTTAGATTCACTGATGAACAGAGTTGCATCGTATGTTCATGCAGGAGCTGCATACAGAGCTATTGCTTGGGATCCAAACAGAAAAGGATTCTGGAGCTGTAACTTTGGAGGAAACATTGTCTGCAGAGATACAAACGGTACTGTTTTAGGTACTATAGTAACATCAACCACCGGTAAATACGGAATGGGATGGGATAGTTCATCTGTTGCTGATTCCGCATTTCTGTGGGTATGGGAACAAGGTGGTACAACTACAAACAATCTTCATAAATTTAATCTTGCTACAGGAACTCTTGTAAAAACATATACATTTACACTCACTGGAGCAAGTATCGGATCAGCCGGAGGCGCTGAAGTGCAGAAGATTGGTGGAACAACATATCTTTTCCTTAACTGGCAAAATTATGCAGTAACAGGTTATGATTTATCAAATCCGATTTCCTTATTAACAAATGACGTCGGGACAACTGCTATTACCAGACCGGCATCAACGATAATACAGAATGTTCAGGATACACCAACTGCTACGGTACAGAATTTCGGATCTGCCACGCAGACTTTTAATGTTACTATGACAATTAGTCCTGATGGATACAGCAGTACCAAAACGGTTACAGGTCTTAGTTCGTTGAATAGCTCAAATGTTGTTTTTGATCCTTATACACCATTAACAAACGGAACAAAAACCGTTACTGTTTATACACAATTAGGTACTGATCAAAATTTATCAAATGATACTGCAAGAAAAACAATAAATGTTTATCAACCGAATTACGGAGGAGGAGGTTCGGGAACCGGAGGTTATTACTATGCCAATTCAACATCTGATGCAAATCCAGCTCCTTCACAGCCGACTTACTGCTGGCTCGATACAGCGGGAAGTACATCTCTCGTTGTTAACAGCACTGCCTCAATTGCTCCAACAAATGGAACTTTAGATGATGGACACTGGGGAGTATTAATCGGAACACCAAGAAAAATTAAATTCATGGGTGTTACTTATGATTCAATTTATATAGGATCAAACGGAATTCTGGGATTCATCAATTTTGTTCCGGGCAGCGGTAACTGGTATCCACCGGCAAATGGACTTCCGGGTGAAGGTTCAGGCGGTCTTTCAAGACCTGCTCTGTATCCGTTGTGGCATGACATGAACTGGGGAAATACATCCCAACCGGTTAACAGATTAAGCTATAAAGTTGATTCCGATAAAAATCAGCTTATAGTAACTTATGATAGAGCTCCTTTATACGGAGGTCTTGCAACAGATTGGGTAACATTCCAGATTTGCATTGGATTACAGGCAGATACTGCAGGTGCACCTAATTCAAATATTGTTTATTCATACAGCAATTCTTCTACTGCAATAAATATTCCACTTCTTGTTGGAATACAGGATGCTACCGGTTCAAATTATCTGCAATATACTTTCATTAACTCTTCAGGAACAGTAATTACGTCAGGACCGCTATTCTCTGCTTCCGGTGACGGAGTTGCAGTTGCTTTCGGACCTGATGCCAGCAATCTTAATGGACATTGCAAATCACTTAATCTTACTGCAATGTTTGAGGCATATTGGAACGGTTCATCATATCTCGGTGATACAATAACCGTTGATATAAGATCCGGTATTGCACCATACAATGTAATTGAAACTCACAAAGTAACAAATGATGCATCCGGATTTGCAGCAATTGATGTTGGTGTTGCAAATAACACTAACTATTATATCGTAGTGAATCATAGAAATACCGTAAGAACATGGAGTCAGCTTGTTCAGTGGACAGGTCAGACGCTCACATACGATTTCACAAGCGCTCAGACAATGGCATTTGGAAATAATCTTACGCTTAATGCAGGTAAGTGGTGTATATATACCGGTGATATAACTAAAGACGGTGTTGTTGACGGTTCGGATGGTGCATTGATTGATAATGATGCAGCTAATTTCAATGCTGGACCTTATTTAATAACAGACCTCAACTGGGATACTGTAGTTGACGGATCTGATGCTACATATACAGACAATAATGCATCGAATTTTATTGGGGAAATTGCTCCATAAATAAAATAATGATATACACTTATCCGGGCAAATGCTTGGATATGAGATTTAAAACTTTGAGCCGGATTATTTATCCGGCTCTTTTTTTATTTGGATAGACTTAATTGTTTATAACAACTTCAGTAGAATTAATAAATTTACAATCAATTAGTTACTTAAAGACAACTGCAATGGAAATTAATATTTTTTATTGCAGTTCACTTTAATGAAATGAATCAAACAACTGCATTTGAAATTATCATTTCAAAAATATTTCTATTGCTGTTCACTTAAGCGGACTTACTCAATCACATTTTTTGAATTGATATTCTACAGATTTATTTAAACTGTTGATGAATTCAGAAGCTGATATCTTTTTCTTTCCTTCAAGCTGCAACTCAAGTATTTCAATAACATTATCGTTCGTTCCGGCATATAGCTTTTTCTCGAGTATAATAATTTTACCGGGAGCAGTAGAAAAAACTTCGGACGGAATTAAAGCTTTGTATATTTTTATTGTTTTGCCGTTTAGACATGTACATGCACAGGGATAAGGGGATAAACCTCGTATAAAATTATTTACTTCAGCAGCAGTAGTATTCCAGTTTATGTTACAATCTTCTTTGAATATCTTTGGCGCTGAAGTGGTTAGCTTTTCATCCTGTATTTTTAAATCAACTTCATCATTTCCGATTAACTTAACTGTTTCAAGGACGACTTCAGCTCCAAGCAGCGAGAGCTTATCGTGCATTGAACCTGCGTCATCAGAATCATCGATATTAATTTTCTTCTGAAGTATGATATTTCCCGTATCGACTTTCTCTTTTAAAAAAAAGGTCGTTACTCCAGTTTCTTTTTCTCCATTCATTATTGCTCTGTTGATCGGCGCTGCGCCTCGGTATTTCGGCAAAAGGGAAGCATGCAGATTGATCGAGCCGAATTTCGGAATGGTAAATATCCTTTTCGGCAATATTCTGAATGCTACTACTACGATTAAATCCGGCCGGATGGAAATGATTTCTTTTTCAAATGAAGTGTCATTAAGACTTTCCGGCTGCAGCAGATATAAATTGTTTTCCAAAGCATATTTCTTAACATCAGAAAAAGAAAGATGAAGTCCTCTGCCTTTTTTTTTATCGGGAACAGTTACAACCGCACAAATCTCGTATCCATTTTTATGAAGTATCTCGAGTGAAGCAACGGCAAAAACCGGTGTTCCCATAAAAATGATTTTCATTTTGAAATAATTCAGAAGTTTTTAAAATTAAATCCGGAAGAGTATTTTACATCCTATAGCCGTTTTTGCCGGAATGAATCCTAAGCGGATATTCAGCTTCGATCCTGCCTTTTTTAATCTCGGTTAGCTTTCTTTTAAATTCTTTTTTCTTTTCTTCCGGTAAAAGATCGGTAAATAAAATTCCGTTCAGATGGTCAATCTCATGCTGAACTACTCTTGCTGGAAATCCTTTAAGCTCGGTGTTAATCTCATTCATGTTTAAATCAAAATACCGGAGATTTATTTCACTGTGTCTTTCAACGTCAGCTCTTAAATCCGGAATGCTCAGACACCCTTCTTCGGCTGTATCTTTACCGTGAAATTCCGTTACAACAGGATTTATAAGTATTAATGGTTTAAAGCTTTTATATTCTTCAATTTCAGATAAATCTACTACTGCCAGAGAAATGCCTGAATTTACCTGCGGAGCGGCAAGTCCGATTCCTGAAGCTTTGGTCATTGTATAAAACATATCTTGAATAAAGCCTATCAGTTTCGAGTCAATTTCTTTTACAGGCGTTGTCTTTTTTCTAAGAATTTCCATGCCGTAAGTAGTTATAGGTATTTGTTTCGCAGTATTCATTTACATCAATATAATTATTTGAATTAATTGTATAAAGTAACTTTAATGTTATGAAAATGAATATTATTTTATTAAAAATTTTTAATTCATTTATTCGCTGTTTAATCAGTAAAAATCATTTTTTAGAAAATTTTTAAGATGGAAGCGGAACTGGTATCTGTTTTCAATAAGTATTGGCATGCCATAGTTGCAAAACTTCCTGCAATTTTGCTGGCGGCGGCTGTGCTTTTTGTATTTATCTTTGTTGGAAAAAAAGCTGGAAGAATTACGTCAAAAAGATTATCGGTCAAATCTCATGATAAACTTGTTTCTGATTTCGCAGGAAGAGTAGTAAAATATGTTTTCATAGTGCTTGGGTTTTTTATTTCGATGAACATACTTGGATATACTATCCTTGCAGGCAGTCTGCTTACAGGAGCGGGGATTTCTGCCGCAATATTCGGTTTTGCTTTTAAAAACATTGGTGAAAACATACTTGCGGGATTTCTATTGGCATTCAATAGACCTTTTAAAGTCGGTGATCTGATAATGATAAACGGTATGACTGGAAACATTACATCAGTTGATTTCAGATCAACCAACATAAAAACATCAGACGGAGAGGATATTTTTATTCCAAACTCAATGATAATTACAAATCCATTGACAAATTACACTTATGACAGTAAGAGAAGATTCAGTTTTCTTATTATGATTGATTACAGTTATGATGTTCATAAAATAAAAAAGCTTGTATTGGAAGCAATAAACATGTCGCCTGAAGTTTTGGCTGAACCTCAGCCATTGGTAATTATTGACCAGCTTTCGTCTAATATAAATATTAAAGCGTTGTTTTGGATTGATTCAGATATTTCTGTTAGAAATATACTTATTATAAAAAGCGAAATAATGGAAAACTCAAAAAATTTATTACAGAAGAATGGATTTAACATTTCAAATACTTCTCAGATTAACATTACTAATGAATCAATTGACGTAAATGTCAAATCATAATTTATTTATACAATTTTTAATTTTAAAAAATAAAAAACAAGAAGGAGACTAATTGTTTATGGATGTAATTAAACCTGAATTAATAAGAAATATTGCTTTGACGGGTCATGGTGGCTGCGGCAAGACTACCTTTGCGGAAGGAATACTATATGCTTCAGGAGTGATAAACAGACTTGGTAAAGTGGAAGAAGGAAATACTGTCAGCGATTATCACAAGGATGAAATTGAAAAACAACTGTCGATAAACTCTTCCGTGATGAATACTTTATGGAAAGGCTCTGACGGAGTATCGAGGAAAATTAATATTATTGACACTCCTGGATTTATGGATTTTGTTGGTGAAGTAAAATCTGCATTAAGAGTTGTCGATACTGCATTAATTATAATTGATGCATTCAAAGGAGTAGAGGTGGGTACTGAAGCTTCTTTCATGATGACAAATGAATATGAAAACAATTTGATTTTTCTGATTAACAAACTTGACATGGAGAATGCCGATTTTGAAAAGACTGTAGCAGATATAAAAGACAGCTTTGGGTCACGAGTTGCCGTAGTTCAGTTTCCGGTGAAGACGGGAAATGACTTTCATGAAGTTGTGGATGTTATCCGAATGAAGCTTTTGCGATTTAAGCCGGACGGAAAAGGCGAATATACAGAGCATGACATACCGGATGATTTAAAAGAAAAAGCAAATGAATATCATCAAAAATTTGTAGAAGTGGTTGCTGAGGAAGATGAAGAGCTTTTGAATAAATTTTTTGAAGAAGGCGCAAACCTCACAGACGAAGAGCTTGAATACGGTATTAAAATGGGAATGCGCGAAAGAAAACTCTTTCCTGTATTTTGCATCAGCGCTTCCAAAAACATCGGAACACGGGATGTTCTTGATTTCATTTCAAACTATACTGAATCTCCGCTTGACAAGCTTCCCGAAATCGGTCACAGACCAAACAACGATGATCCGTTTGAAATCCCGCCCAAACCGGACGCCGATCCTGCACTGTTTATTTTCAAAACTGTCTCAGAAAGAAACATAGGAGAGCTTTCATTTTTTAGAGTATATTCCGGAAAAGTAAAAGCTGGATTGGATTTAATTAATGAAGCTAACGGAAAATCGGAGAGGCTTTCGCAGCTGTTTTCGATGAACGGAAAAGACAGAAAAGAAATGAGCGAAGTAGTATGCGGCGACATTGCCGCTGTTGTAAAGCTGAAGGATTCTCATACAAATAATACATTAAGTTCAAAGAATTTTCCTGTTGTGCTTCCTGAGATAAAATTTCCTAATCCAAATATGACTCTTGCAATTCATGCAAAGAACAAAGGCGATGATGATAAAATTGCCACCGCGCTTCATTCACTGCATGAAGAAGATCCGACCTTTCTGGTAAATTTTAATCCGGAAACATCGCAGACTCTTATCAGCGGGCAGGGAGAGATTCATCTTAATACAATACTCAATAGGATGAAATCAAAGTATAACTTTGAGGTTGAAGTATCCAATCCGAAAATTCCTTACCGAGAAACAATCCGCTCGAAAGTTGACAACATCGAGTATAAACATAAAAAGCAGTCGGGAGGAAGGGGACAGTTTGGTCATGTACTCTTAAAGCTCGAACCGCTCGAAAGAGGAAAAGGATTTGAATTTGTAAATGCAATTGTCGGCGGCGTAGTGCCTGGAAGATTTATACCGGCAGTCGAAAAGGGACTTGTGGAAATTATGAGTTCCGGCGTGCTTGTCGGATGTAAAGTTATCGACGTGAAAGTTACATTATTCGACGGCTCTTATCATAATGTTGATTCTGATGAAATTTCATTTAAGATTGCCGCATCACAAGCATTTAAAAAAGGTTTTAAAGATGCGAGTCCGGTTATACTCGAGCCGATCTATGATGTTGAAGTAGTTTTTCCGGAAGAATTTATGGGAGCAGTTTCCGGCGACATTTCATCGAGAAGAGGCAGAATAATGGGAATGGATGTTTACGGTAAGCTGCAGAAAATTACATGTCAGATACCATTGTCAGAAATGAATGATTATTCGACAAAGCTCAGATCTCTTACGCAGGGCAGAGGTTATTATGACAGAAAGTTTTCACATTATGAGGATGTTCCTAAGGAAGTAGAAGTCAAAATAATTTCCGAATACGAGAAAGAAAAAGCTGAAAATTCAAACTGACAATTTTTGCTGAAGCATTAAGTTTGAAATCCGTTTTAAATATCATTGTAAAATGAAATTTTACGGTATTGAATAAATCCGGGGATAAATTATCAACATTTGCATTTCTTTTTACTGATGTTGTCGGATCAACAAAACTTCTTTATGAACTAAAGGAAAAATATTCCGCTCTTCATGCTGAACTTCACAACATTATTAGAGAGAATGTAGATAAATTCAAAGGAAAGGTAGTTGATACTGCAGGTGACGGATTTTTTTGCGTCTTCGATTCTGCAACCGAAGCAGTTTCTTCGGCAATCGAAATTATGAAATGCATTAACCGTATGCAATGGCCTGACAATGCAACCGTTAAAATCCGCACTGGCATCCATACCGGCGAAGCAAAGATAACCGAAAACGGATATGTAGGATATGATATTCACATCGCATCGAGAATTATGTCTTCAGGTCACGGAGGTCAGATTCTTTTATCCGATACAGCATTTAACATTGTTAAAAATAATTTAATATCAGAAGCCGATTCGAAATTTTTGGGAGAGTATAAACTAAAAGACCTTAATTATCCTCAAAAAATTTATCAGATAAACTATGCCGGTTCTGAAATTGATTATCCTGAACTTAATACGGCTACAGCGGCAATATCAAACCTTCCGTCTGACATTGTAAAACTCATTGGACGAGAAAAAGATATTGATTATATAATTTCCTCTTTTAGAAATGAAGAGAGAATGATAACGATAACCGGTCCGGGAGGAATGGGTAAGACCAGTCTTGCATTGAATGTGTGCCAAGAGATGAAGAATGAATTTAACAACGGAGTTTATTATGTTGACCTTTCTTCTGTTTTTGATATTAGTCTGGTTGCGGAGTCTATAGCTTTTTCAATGAACCTGAATGAAAAGTATTATTCAAACGAATCAAATCTTACAGGTTATCTGAAAACTAAAAACGTATTATTATTGCTGGATAATTTTGAGCAGATTAGTGGCACCCCTGCACTTATAGTAAACATGTTATCAGAATGTCCTGAATTGAAATTACTTATTACAAGCAGAATTCCTCTGAATTTAAAATTTGAAAAGGAGTACTCTCTTTCTCCGCTTTCACTTCCCAATCTTAAATCACCGGCAGATATTGAGAATTTAATGAGCTCTGATGCGATTAAGCTTTTCATTGACAGAGCAGTCAGAGTATTGCCTGCTTTTAAAGCAACAGACTCCAATGCATCCGCAATTGCTGCAATCTGCATTCAGCTCGACGGAATTCCTCTTGCCATTGAACTTGCCTGCGCAAGATTGAAACTGTTTACTCCGCAGCAGCTGCTTCAGAAACTTAATGACAAGCTGAATTTATTAAAAGGAAATCAGACAGACAGACCCGAACGCCATCAGACACTGCGAAATACTATAATGTGGAGCTTTGAACTGTTAAGTGATAAAGAGAAAAGACTGTTTGAACTTTTAGCCGTGTTTACAGGAGGATGTTCGTATGATGCAGTATCGATTCTTTCGGAAGGTATTATCGATGATGAAAATGAATTAATGGATACGATGCAGAACTTAATTGAAAAGAGCCTGGTATTAAGAAAAGATGATGAATCAGAAAACCTCCGTTATTCAATGTTTGAAACAATTAAAGAATTTGCTTTCGAAAAACTTTCCGGGCAAAAAGAATTTTTAACTGAATTATTCCGAAAACATTCGGATTATTACCTTGCTTTATCCGAAGAAGCTGAAAAGCATTTAACAGGAAAAGATTTGAAACACTGGCTTGATCTGATCGAATCTGATTTGAGCAATATCAGAACTGCATTGAGCAGAGCTGAAACTTCAGGCGATACAGAAACTGCTTTAAAATTTTGCGCTTCTATGTGGAGATTCTGGATAATCAGAGGTAATCTGAATAATGATTATAAGCTCGTAAAAAATATTCTGTCAATGCCTTATGATGATTCACTAAAATCTCTTCGCGCAAAAGTGCTGAATGGAATCGGAACAATAGTGCATGAACTAAGCGATTACAAAACTGCCTATCCTCTGATAAAAGAAAGCCTTAACATTTATAAGGAGTTGAATGATAATATTGGAATACTCTTTACTCTTGCCAATCTAAGCTGGGTTTCCATTCATCTCGGGGAACTTGAAAAAGCAAAGAAAATGATGGATGAAATATTTGAGCTGAATAAAAATATTCAGGACAAGAGAGCTTCTGCACTTTTCTATAACAATCTCGGATGGATGAAGATAATGCAAGGCGACTTTCTGGCTTCAAAAGATGCAAACCTTTACAGTCTTAAAATGAGAAAGTTGATTGAGGACAAGCGGGGAACAGGTTTTGTTTTAACAAACATTGCATGGGCTGATACTTTTATGGGTAATTATGATGAAGCGGAAAATAATTTTCTTGAAGCAATAGAAATTATCCGCAACATTAACGACAAACAGCTTTTGGGATGGATTTTTACCAATTTCGGATTTCTTGAATTATGCAGAATGAACTTAGATTATGCTGAATATAAACTTACTAAAGCATTAGAACTTATGGAAGAAGTATATAATGAATGGGGAATTACTTATGAGTTACTTCTTCTTGCTGTAATTAATTATTTCAAATCAAAGAAATCTGATTCTTTGAAAGTTATTGAAAAATGTCTGAATGTATTCAAAATATCCGGAAGTAGATGGGGATTTGAAAAAAGTCTTATTTGGAAGTCAGTTATTTTGATAGATAAATCAAATTATAAGGAAGCATTTGCAAAACTTATTGAAGCATTAGACATAGCTGAATTTCTACATGATAAATACGGTTACATTCAGATTTTTGAAAACATAGCCTTGATTATGAAAAAAATGAATCAACAAGAAACTTCATTAATTCTGCTTTCATCGGCATTTAAGTTAAGAAACGAAATTCATACTCCAATCTCAAAATCGGATATTCACATTCACGGTTATTCTAATGTTTCAGAATTAAAAGAATTTCAAAATGTATTATCAGCTAAAGAAGCTATACACTTAATCAGAAGTTATATCGCAAATAATTTTTTTAAAATTTAAATTAGATCAATGAGTTTTTTTGAATTGTTTACACAGCCCGAAACCTATGTGAGTCTGGCTACGCTGACTTTTTTAGAGATAGTTCTTGGAATTGACAACATCATTTTCATTTCTATATTAACCGGTAAACTTCAGGATAATCTTCAGGAAAAAGCAAGAGTTACCGGGCTATCACTTGCATTAATTTTCAGAATAGGACTTCTTCTGACTATTTCCTGGATTGCTGGTTTGGTAGAACCTTTGATTACTTTATTCGGTCATTCATTTTCGGGAAGAGATCTGATACTCATGGCAGGCGGTATTTTTCTGCTTATAAAAAGCACGCTTGAAATTCATGATAAGCTTGAAGGCAGCGAAGGTGAATTAAAAAAGAAAGGGAATATAAAATTCTGGAATGTGATAATTCAGATTATAATGATTGATATTGTTTTTTCACTCGACTCTGTTATTACAGCGGTCGGCCTTGTAAATAATATCATCATTATGATTACCGCAATAATTATTTCGATGATAGTTATGATTATTTTTGCAAAGAGTGTAAGCGATTTCATTCACAAGCATCCAACAATTAAAATGCTTGCGCTAGCATTTTTGCTCATGATAGGACTTCTGCTTTTTGTCGAAGGTTTCCATATAGAAGTGCCGAAAGGATATGTGTACTTTGCTATGGCTTTTTCATTCATCGTCGAAATGTTAAATATAAAAATGAGAGAGAAAGATCAGAAAAAGAGGGAAAATGCCTGATTGAATTGCAAAGATGTATAATGTACTTAGAATATTAAAGTTTTCTGAAATATGAATATGTGCTGTTGCCCAGCAGCAGACTTTTAATTTTAACAAAACCGGCTTCGGTAAAAATTCTGTCTATTGTCTCAGTAGTATGGTATGTAAAGCAAGAAGAGAGGATGGTAGATTGTTTACGCAGATGATTCCATCCGTTATCAGTTTTTAGATCAATATAATTAAATACTGCAATACCGTTTGGCTTCAATGTTCTGCTAAATTCAAAAGCATAAGACATTATATTAGATAACTTTAATTCAATAAACATACCCTGACAAAAAATCAGATCAAGGAAATTATTATCAGGAAAGGGAAGAGTCAATCCGTCATTAAGCAACGGGATAACATTTTTTTCATTTATAAAGTAATTCTTTAGAAAATCAACAATCCATTCGGAATGATCAACTGCATATATTTTCCAATCCTGACTATCATGAAGAATTTTAATAATTTCCTTTGTCCATCTTCCGGTACCAACTCCGAGTTCACAGAAAATGGGACTTTTAAATTCAGAGAGTTCTTTTTTAAGAATGATCTGAATATCGTAAGCAGGATTTCCGAGTTTTGAATTAATAAAATCATTTACATCCATACCTGCCTTACGGGATTCTTTCAGATATTCCGGAAAACCTTCTGCAAGTAATTTACTTTGGGAATGATTGTGCGAAGAAATGGTCTTAAGTTCATACCCTAACTTTCTTAAAAACAGATTAATTAACTTTTTCAATATCAAGCTTTTAATTGCAATAATAATAGAAACTTTTAAATTATGTAATGTGATATTCAATTCTCAAAAAAAGATATTAATTGATGTGGAACTTAATTTTAACACTCTGCATATTGCAACAAATTAATTTTTAACCTTTGATATCAAAACTGCCGGGTATAGGGACCACTATTTTCACAGTAATGACTGCATTGGCAAATAAGCATAATGCCATAAATCTTTCTCAGGGGTTTCCTGATTTTCCCGTTGACCCGCTGTTAAATGAATTAACTTATAAAGCAATCCGTAATGAGCATAATCAGTATGCTCCAATGGCTGGTCTGATGTTACTAAAGGAAGGAATATCTGAAATAATTTATGATAATTACTCGCGAAGTATTAATCCCGATACAGAGATTACCATAACCTCAGGTGCAACCGAGGCTCTATTTGCTGCGATAAGCGCGGTGATTAAACCGGGAGACGAGGTAATTATGTTTGATCCTTCTTATGATTCTTATGAGCCCGCAGTCTTGCTCAACGGTGGAGTCTGTGTAAGAATTTCTCTCGAATTTCCTGAATATAAAATTAACTGGGCTAAAGTAAATTCCGCATTAACAAAAAAGACGCGGATGATAATTATAAATTCTCCAAATAATCCTGCATGTTCAGTTGTGGACGCGAATGACATTGCTGAATTAAAAAACATTATATCCGGAAATGAAATTTATCTGCTTAGTGATGAAGTGTATGAACATATAGTCTTTGACGGAAAAAAACATTTATCCTTTATTTCAGATGAGGATTTGTTTAACAGGTCTTTTGTTGTATCGTCTTTCGGGAAAACGTATCACATTACAGGCTGGAAAGTCGGATACTGCACTGCACCTGAATATCTGACATCAGAATTAAGAAAAGTACATCAGTTTCTTACATTTTCAACTTCAACTCCGTTTCAGCATGCATTATCAGAATATATAAAAGACAAAGGAAGAATAAAATCTCTGAAAAAATTTTATCAGGATAAAAGAAATTATTTCCTCGAGCTGATCAAAGATACAAAATTCAAACCGTTAAATTGCAGTGGCACATATTTCCAACTCTTGGATTATTCAGATATATCAAAAGACAATGATGTTGAATTTGCACTTCATCTGACTGAAAAATTCAAAATTGCCTCGATTCCGGTTTCAGTTTTTTACAAAGAAAAACCGGATCACAAAGTCCTTCGCTTCTGTTTTGCTAAGAAAGAAGAAACACTTGAAAGAGCTGCAGAGAATCTAAAGAAAGCAGGATAATATCATTTCACTCAAAGATTTTTTAAAATAGAACTATTACTCTTTTCTGCAGTACTTAAGAAAGCTAAAATAGAAACATCACCTGATCCCGAAACAAGTTCAGGATGACATATTGGATGTTCGGGATGACATATTGGATGTTCGGGATGACAATCACCCTGTCATGCTGAACTTGTTTCAGCATCTGTGGCAGTCTGTACTTATTCACGTGCATACATCAGCAGATCCCGAAACAAGTTCGGGATGACATATTGGATGTTCGAGATGACAATCACCCTGTCATGCTGAACAACACCCTGTCATGCTGAACTTGTTTCAGCATCTGTGGCAGTCTGTACTGTATTCACGTGCAGACATCAGCATGCATGCTGAACAACACCCTGTCATGCTGAACAAGACCTTGTCATGCTGAGCAACACCCTGTCATGCTGAACAACACCCTGTCATGCTGAACAACACCCTGTCATGCTGAACTTGTTTCAGCATCTGTGTAAGTAAGCATTGAGTAAACGCTATATACCAGTAGAATTTCACATTTCATCTCTCACTTTTCTTGACATTCTTATTTAAAATCCATTCTTATGTCATTATACCAATCATAAGCTAAGTCCATCCAATTTTTATTTACTGATTCAATAAGATTAATTTTCCATTGTCTATGCCAGTTTTTCAACTGCTTTTCTCTTAATATAGCTCCATAAATATTATCTGTTGATTCATAATAAACCAGTTTAGTAATATTATATCTACTTGTAAAACTTTTATTCGTTTTTTGTTTATGTTCGTATACTCTTCTAAATAAATTTTTTGTTACTCCGATATAAATTTTTTTTGAAATACTAGCCATAATATAAACATAATATACTTGCATTTTATGAAATTATTTTATTTTCACATAAGTAATGATATACATTTATAAATAAACACTTAATGATATTTTCTTTCCAAGACAGTAAAATATATTGTTTTCTTAATATGATTTTGTTAAATGAATTGATGATGTAAGAACTGTTTTTCCTGAAATGAATTTATACGGTCACCCTGTCATGCTGAACAAGACCCTGTCATGCTGAACTTGTTTCAGCATCTGTGGCAGTCTGTACTGTATTCACGTGCAGACATCAGCAGATCCCGAAACAAGTTCGGGATGACATATTGGATGTTCGGGATGACATATTGGATGTTCAGGATGACAATCACCTTGTCATGATGAACAAGACCCTGTCATGCTGAACAAGACCTTGTCATGCTGAACAAGACCTTGTCATGCTGAACTTGTTTCAGCATCTGTGGCAGTCTGTACTGTATTCACGTACAGACATCAGCATGCATGATGAACAAGACCCTGTCATGCTGAACTTGTTTCAGCATCTGTGTAAGTATGC
>JABAQZ010000014.1 GCA_019187405.1 Ignavibacteria bacterium | reverse complement strand
TTGTTATTAATCTTTTCACTATGGAAAAAAGATCAAGAGTTTATAACAAATTACGCATGACATAACGCCGTGAATCAACATACGGGTATGTTGATTGTTGTTGATTTTTAATACAGTACCTTTTTGGAACACCGGCAGGAATATCGTAGAGGCAACCCTCGTGGTTGCCCTGTCCCGCCACTGTTGGTCTTAGCCTGCCTTTGAAGTTCATTCAATTTATATAAAGTTTTTATTAAGCAGGCGAGACCAACAGCAAAAATGATAAGAGTATTCTACCCTACTGAGTTTATCGCATCAGGAATATTCTTTCACGAAATTTAATTCGCGGATTATTATAAATGAAAAAATCCTGACTCTATTATCATTTTACCGCAAATCTGAGACTGTCAATAATTATATCTTTGTAACAATCTTCTTCCGGCACCTAAAAATCAATATGAGAAGTGTAGCAGTGAAGAAAAATAAATTCTTTATCAACATTTCATATCCTTTCATAATCTCCGGTGATACTATCCGAATAAAATAATTGAACATTGAACATTGATAATTAGAAGTGTGCGTCCTGGGGGACTCGAACCCCCGACCTAATGATTAAGAGTCATTTGCTCTACCAGCTGAGCTAAGGACGCGTACAAAAATAAATGTTCAATGTGCAATGTGCAATGTACAATGTTCAATGTACAATGTACAATGTTCACTGTGCAATGTTCACTGTGCAATGTTCACTATTCACTATTCACTATTCACTATTCACTGTTCACTATTCACTATTCACTGTGCAATGTTCACTATTCACTGTTCACTATTCACTATTCACTATTCACTGTTCACTATTCACTGTTCACTGTTCACTGTTCACTATTCACTGTTCACTATTCACTGTTCACTATTCACTGTTCACTGTTCACTGTTCACTGTGCACTGTGCACTGTTCAATGTTCAATCGCGAATCTATTTTATCCTTGTGAACTGTTTTGTTTAGTCTGAATGACTTCATTATCATTCTTTAGATATTTTACTTATAAAAAAAAACAGAACTCTGATCTGCAGAAATAATCTAAACATTTCCTATTCTTACCTGCGGATTATCAGGTTAAACAGTATAACTCCGGAAACGAAACACAAAATGTTTTCAATTCCCCGGTTCATTCTTTTTTTCTTTCTTCGAATGTGTTTTAACATTTTTCTTTAAATTTAATTTTAACATTACTCTCCTTTCAGTTTTTGATTTATGGTTGATTGAGTAAAATCCAGTCTTAAAGTTTTATTGATGAAGGCTCATTTACAATTATATTTTCATAAGATATTTATTCTTTTCAAATATGCCGGTATCTCTTCTATCAACATAATTTATATCGCCTTTTTCACGGAATATATATGTTCTTCCCGTAACACTGCCGTTGATTACAACGGGTTTGTCCGCTATCAGCTTGTACTTTACATTGTTTTTGTAAATACTGTCTTCCATTGTCTTCAGAGAAATTCTCTTTTGTCCGCAGTTGCACATGGCTATTTGAATTCTTTGTTTGTAATTTTTTCTATTATTATCGCTGCTCCGGAATAATACAGGCATAGCAATATAATCTCAATCCGTCCGCTTCCAGTCAGTATTGCACCGGCAAGTCCCGTCCATATACTCAAACAATAAAAACAATCCATCAGTTTTCCAAATATGTTCTCCCCAAACATTTTTCTGATTTTAAATATTAAGTAAAACGGTCCGTCTTCCGAACTTATCAGATGTGTTATTCTCCATACTGCTATTAATATTACTAAATATTTTACAATATCTTCCATTATCTTATCTCTTTATTATATTCTCATTCTGATATCTCAATTAAACTCAATGCGATCCCGCTTTCGCGGGCAGAAAAATTCTTGGGGTAATTGTTTCCGGAATTCATTTCAGAATTCATCGCAATGATTAACCGCTCTGTCTGATTTGCTTGAGAGCCAGATCTTCTTTTTCTCATTCATTTAATTCAGACTTGCAGAGCTTTTTTACTGCAGACAAATGTTGTATCCGGTCCAGACATCATGACCTACGCTCTGACTGTTGATTATGGTCTTGTCAACTGCGTAAAGCGAAATGTGTCCACACGGATTACTTGAAGCATTTGTCGGTATGCTGAATGCATTCCCGGGCAAAGGAGCTGTGTTGAAATTACCCGAAATGCCTCCTCCGAAAGAACTGCCTAAACTGAAGTATGACAGATAAAGATCATTTACATAGTAATGTCCGGTAATCGTATCGCCCTTGCTGTAATGAGTGCAGTCGCCTCCGTCATCAACACTTATGGCAATTTGCGGCGCAACGTTATCCATCTGAATTGTCTTTTCGAATGTACCGGCGATAAACTCCACTTCCATCGAAACTTCCAGCTTGTCATTTGTTCCCGGAGTAAACCGCGCAAGTACGTTCAGCGTATTTTTATCAGGATTAAGGAAATTGTAGTAACCGTTAATGTCAGGCGTCTGCGTTGTGTACTGAACATAAGGCGGTATGGGAAGCCATCCGACGGCGGTAAATGAATTTGACAGATAATAAATATCATTTGTTACCGTATTCCTTACTTTGATTCTGTATCTGAATCCCGGGAATGAAGGTCCGTTTAATACAATCACTCCGCCAAATGGTGCGCCTGTCGGTACTCCGATTCCGTTGTATGCAAAGAATGCTCCGCTCTTTGTCAATCCAGTTGTGTCATCAACTTTATCAACCGGAATTCCTCCGATAATATTGAAAAGCGGAATGACTTCTCCTGGTCCGATAACAACGCCCGGCTTTAACTGAATGTGTGAATCTACTCTATTACCGTAGAAATTCAATGCATCAGGGTCAGTTGTTGACGGCAGTAAATTCCATGAAAGTACGCCTCTGACGCGAATAACATTCGGGTTCTGACAAAGTTTTCTGTACATGGTTGCATCAATTGGCATTGAAACCTGATAGCATAAACCGCCTGCAGGAATTTCAATGTCGTGAACATTCAGCTGAACCGTATTCAGATATTCCCAACTGCAGTCGTCATTCCAGTCTATCCAGAACGCAACATACTCCCTGCTTCCGTCGTCACAAAGATCACCGTTGTATCCATTTTTCTTTTTGATTTTTACTGAAGCAACCAGAGTTTCAGTGTTGTAATCGAGCCCTACACATTCGAGCTCTTCCCATTCGACATTTGCTTTTGATTTATCTAGCGGCTGCAATATGCTGAACTTGTCAATAAGCTTCCCATAATCTATTTTAAGTTTATTCAGCATTAGTTTTGTATCGGCTGTAATCTGTGAGTCCGGATACTTCATCATATTTGTAACTGCTTTAAATGCAAATCTGCCGGGAGCAATATCTGCGCGTTTGTATCTTTTGCTGAGATCTTCAAGAGAAAGTTTCTTTGCTACTGGCTTCAAATCTTCGAGAGCTATGTTCGCTGTTTCTGCTATTTCCTTAATCGATAGCATTGGTGATGCTGAGGCAACGGATAAAAATTCCGCGAATTTATGCTTGTAAATATCAATGTCAAACAGCCAGTAAAATGGTTTCATCTGAACATTGCAGCTCTTTACATTTCCCCAAACGGGAAGCCAGTCTGGCGAATCTGCCGGCGGCTCGAGGTTCCATGATAATATGGCTCTCATTTTAGGCAGAAGCGGGTTCTTGCAAGTCGAATACTTATTTGTCTTCTTGGGTAATGCAGCTGTGTAAGTTATTGGAAATATTGATTTCTTGCTGCAGTCCAGTGTGTCAGGTATGTCATGAACATTTATTGCCACAACTCCCTGATCAATCCACCCCGCACCGTCATTGAAATCCATATAAAACCTTACATACTCTCTTGATCCTGCCGTGCAGAGATTTCCTGAATAACCCGAGGAGCGCTTTATGTTAAACGTCGCTTCCATAATTTTTGTATCGGGATTGTACCCGATGCAGTTGATCTCCTCATAAAACACATTCTGCTTGATTGTAAGTTTTTGCTTTAGTTTACTTCCGGGTATGTTGCCGAAGTAATTAGCATTTTTTGCAATCAATGACAGAAAGTTTTTTCTTTCGGACTGAACTTTAAATTTCAGTTTGTCCTTTTTAATAATTTTTGCCATGATTTTTTTATTAATTTATTTTGCCTACTCTGTTAACTTTTTAAAAAATTGAACAATGATTTAAATGGATTTTCGGCATCTTCCAGTTAAATATATACAGGATTGGATTTATTGGGGTTTAAATCGTACAAAATTAATCATAAAACAAAATGTTAGTAATAGCCCTTCCTACTTTATTTAATTAAGTAAACATACTCAATTGCTTGTTAATTTTGTTAATCGGAAATCAAACAAAATCAGAAATTGCCTGTGTCTTTTTTTATCTGATTATCTTAAGAATTTTCTTATATAAATTTGTTAATCTGAATGTGCAGTTTATTTTCACACTTTTGTTGGAATGTGGAATTTGTTAATTCCTGACGGGATTAGCAGAATCTGAAAATAGTTACTGATAATAATTTCAAAATAAATTATAACTATTTCCTATTACAAATATTACTGAATTGAATTTATCTGCTTGTAAAAATAAAAGCTGGAAAGTTTATGATGAAATAATTTTTGAAAGCTTTACATTCTGCTTATAAAGATTGCATCCATCCAAAGACAGAAATTCACAAAGTAATATTCAAAAAAATTTATGCTTTAAGCTGAATTTACTAAACTGCATAATTGTAATTGAATATTCCTCTCATGTGGTTTTCAAGCTTAACTGCAATCTTTTCCCAACCGAAATTTTCCGTTACATGTCTTCTGCCTGATTCACCGACTGATGCTCTCAGATTTTTATCGTCAAGCAGATGAATTACGGCTTCGGCAAATTTCACCGGAGAATCTGAATGAAGTATGCTTTTGCCGTGAACAGCTCCGAGACCTTTGAATCCGACAGAAGTGGAAACAACCGGTAATCCCATTGCCATCGGCTCAAGCACTTTATTCAACGTTCCCGCGCCTACCCTGACAGGTGATACGGCTACAGCGCTTGATTCATATTGTCTCCGCAGTGATTTAACGAAACCGGTGACGATTACATTTTCCGACTCAAGTTTTTTAACTTTGAGAGATGGATTTTGTCCTGATATGTAAAACTTTACCGATGGAAATTTCTTAAGTATTAAAGGAAATATATCATTAACGAAATAACATGCGGCATCGACGTTGGGATAATAGCTCATGTTTCCCGTGAATACCAGCTTATTCTCTATTCCGTAATCGTGAAAATCCGAACTATATGCTTCGAGGTCAATTCCGTTTGGCAGAATTCCGATGTTTTCTATGTTCAGATTTTCCATGAGATAATTTTTATCTTCATCCGAACATACAAGGTTAAGATCAAATTTTTTAAGAATGTTCTCGTAACTCTTCACTCGTTCGTATTCCAGCCTGCTGAAATTTCTACAAACGATACCACCGTTAAGCGATGCTCTTCTCTTCCAGTAAAGCGAGTAAGCATCCGGCAAGTCGAGAATTGTTTTAATACCGTTGGCATCATGAGAATATTGGGACATTCTCAGATGCTGTGTATGAATTAAATCAATATTAATATCACAAAGGAACTTGTTTAGTTCGGTTTTAAATTCCTGTGAGTAAAAATAATTAATCTGAAAAGGTTTTCCTGAAGCTGCTCTTGTAAGACAGTTGAAAACAGATTTGTACTTTGGAAGATAAACAGTTCTTATTTCCCTGAAAAATTTTTTCAGTTCATTTACATACTGATATTCCGATTTATCCTGAATAAAAGTCAGAAGGTAAAGATTATGTGACTTGTGCAAATGTTTAGCCAGATTATAAATCTTTAGCTTATCACCTCGGTGAGGTGGATAAGGCAGCCTGTTTGCCAAAAATAAAATGTTCATGACGGTAAAAATTAATTTTTATTTCCTTTCTTTCACTTCTCCATGGAGAAGCATGTCTCTTATTATTTTGAGAACATTCAGTATTTTAAAACTAAGTTTATTTCTGAAATGCTTTTCTAAGTAATAGTTCATTGAATTTCCAAAGTGCTCGCTTCTCAGGGCAACTACATGCCCAATGTGCATTATGCTGACTTCCGGATAATAAAGTATTTTATATCCTGCATGAAGAATCCTTTTGCACAAATCCTCTTCTTCCTTATATAAGAAAAACTTTTCGTCGAATCCGTTCATTTCCCTGAATACATCAGATTCAATCATAAACACCGCGCCGGAAACCCAGGCTGCTTCCGACTCCGTTGATCTCGGTTTCCAGTAAGAAGATCCGAAACTGTTTTTCAATCTCGGAAGTAAACCGTATAATTCTCCGTGGTCAAATTCCTGTCTCGAAAAATCCTCAAGTACAAGGCACGGTCCTATTACCTTGTATCCGGAGTTTTGTATTCTTTTAAATAATCTTGCAACTGTATCCGGCTCGATGAATTTTATATCTGAATTAAGTATGAGATTGTATCTGCTGTCTGCAAGCCGGGAAATGTAATTATGTCCTCCTCCGAATCCATGATTCTTTTCTGATTTAATGAATTCAATTTTCCTATCGGCGTATTTTTCTTTTAAATCACATAGATTATCGTTTGAGTTGTTATCGAGAACAATGACTTTGTAATTAAATTCTGAATTACCGATATCTTCAAACAATCCGGACAGGCAATCGTCAAGATAATCCTTAGTATTATAATTTATTATCTGAATGAGTATGTCAGTTTTCTCTTTCATGTACTCCATTTTTTACAAACTCAGTTAGAAATTCATTCATCTTCCTTCCAAGTATTTTCCAGTCATACTTTTCATCAATAAGTTTTTTTCCGTTTTCTGCAATGATTCCGGCTTTCTCCTTGTCTTTTATCAGCTCTATAACTTTACCTGCAAATTCCATTTCATTATCGGCTATCATTATGTTTTTGCTGTCTTCGACATTCAATCCTTCTGCTCCGATGACGGTTGATACAACCGGAACTTTCATTGCCATTGATTCGAGTATTTTTATTCTTGTTCCGCCGCCCATTCTGAGAGGAATAACAGTTACATCTGCAGAAGAAATATATTTTCTTACATCATCTACATAACCTGTTACAATTACGCCTTCCGTGTTTTCAAGATTTGTTACTTTTTCAGGCGGCTCCTTTCCGACAATGTAAAACTTTACATCAGGAACTTCTCTTTTAATAAGCGGAAATATTTTGTTTACAAAATATACGGCTGCATCCGCATTTGGATGATAACCAAACCATGCAGTAAAAACTAATGAGGGACTGCTGTTTTTATCACTTCCGTTCGGAAAAAAATAATCCGTATCCACTCCGTTATCCAGCACAAAGACGTTTGCCTTTTTGTAATGCTCGGTGAGCAACTGTTTTTCTTTTTCGGAAGTAGTTATATACACATTATATTTTTTCAGAATGCCGACTTCATATTTCAACATGCTTTTCCACTCCATTCCGGCATAAAATCTTCTGAGCCATCCGGATTTTTCAGACATTCTTTTGTAATAAGTAAATCCGCAGTCTTCGTTGTTGGGTATAACAGGTATCCTGCCGGTGACTTCATCTGGTATCAGCTGTGCCAAATAAATATGATCGCAAAGAATAAGATCAAAAGGAATTCTATCAGTTATTTCCTTAACTGCTGATTTCATTTCTTCAGAACTAAACCTTTTCAGAATGTAAGGCTCTTTCTTTATCATGCTTTCGAGAAAAGCAAGTGCATTATGTCCGAAATCCATTTCGAAAATTTTCATCTCTTTAAAATATTTTTTCATCTCATGCTTGTATTCTTCCTTTACTTTTCCTCTGATTGTTCTGTTAATCCAGTACATTTCATTGGATTTCGACAACTGCTTTATGAGATTGTAATCTCTGCTGATCGAACCTCCGGCAGGCGGATAAGGAAAATCGTATGATATAAAAAGTATTTTCATTTATTTTCTCTGAGCTGATTAATCCGAGATCATTAATTCAATGTAAAGTTTATCCATGTCTTTGGCAGTCCTCCATTCGGGGAAAGAGCTTTTGATTTTTTCACGGGCAGCTGAGCCAAACTTTTTTCTCACTTCATTATCTTCATATAACAATAAAATTTTATTTGCAAGAGCAGAAGAATCTTTGTAATCAATAAGGTATCCCGTAACGCCGTCTTCAATAATTTCCTTAACACCCGAAACATTCGGCGAAGTAAACGAAATTACTGGTTTAGCCAGCGCCATCGCTTCCTGAACTGAATAGGAAAGTCCTTCCCATAAAGACGTGCTTAGCATTATGTCAAAACAGTTTACATAATCAAGAATGCTTTCTTTGTAATCGATAATTATGACTTTATCTGAAAGACCGTATTCAATTTTTAATTTTTCCAGATTTTCCTTTTCTTTACCGCTTCCGATTATGACAAATTTCAAACCGGTTGTTTTATCTTTGAGAATACGAGCCGCTTCTAATATGAAATGGAATCCCTTCTGCCTCTCAAGTCTGCCTGTCGCACCGGCGATGATTCCGTCTGTCCCGAACAGCTCTTTCTTACTTTTTGATAAATCGGTTTTGGAAATTATCTTATCTACGCTGACACCGTTTATTGTTTTTGTAATTTTATCTTCGGGATAATTAAATTTCTTTATCAAGGTCTGCTTTTCGTAATTTCCGATTGCCACCGTTCTGTCAAATACCTTTGACTTAAAAAGCTGAAAATATTTATCTGCATTTGAAATTTTTTCAAGCTCGTCTTCACTCCAGAAAACTCCATGCCTCGTGTGAACCGCATACTTTGTTCCTGCAAGCTTCCCTACAAATCCGCCGAATGAATTCAGATGAGTATGGACAATGTCGTATCCTCCGTTTTTAATCAGTCTGAATAAATTTCTTGTGTCATTGCTAAGCACACCGCTGAATTTACCCTTATAGCCGTGCTTGCGTCCCGCAGTATAATTATTCACGTTTAATCTGTCGAGCTCATCATTCATCGCTCCTTTTTGCGGAGTTACCACCGAATTTTCGATAATGTCTCTGTTTGAGTATTCCACAAGAGCAAGTATATGCCTTTCGGTTCCGTGTATCACACTGTCGGGAGAAATATGAAGGACTTTTATTTTATTCATTAAAAGCAAAAGTTTTTTTTGAATGATTTAAGATTAAATCCCTGACGTGTTTTAGAACAGTTTCAATTTCAATGCTTTTCATGCAATCCAAAGTCCTGCAGGTTTTTCCTGCGTTTCTTGTACAGTACTGCGAATCTTTTGGCGCAGAACATGGAAGCTCATTATAAATTATTCGGATATTATCACCTGCCGGCGCTGAAAAATCAGGATTAGTTGGTCCGAATAATCCAACAGCAGACGTTCCCGTAATTCCGGCTATCTGAAGTCCTGCCGAATCACAGCCGACGAATGCATCAGACAGACTTATTATTGCTGAATTGATTCTCATTGATTGCGAAATAAAATATTTTCTGAAATTTGAACCAACCGAATCCAGAATAAAATTATTAAACTCCGTGTCGCTTTCTGATCCGAGCAATACGACATTGTAATCTTTAAGAAGAATCCTTATTAATCCCGCATAACTTTCATGCGTCCATTGCTTGGCTTTCCATCCTGCAGTTGTCTGTAGTGATATAAGAGGAAGTACTGGATTTGGAAATAAACCGCCGAGTATTTTCGCGGCAGTTATTTTTTCCTCTTCGGTAATTTTATAAATGCATTCAGAATGAATTTTTTTTGCAATCTCATTCCATTTATTGTCATCAATTTCAAAAACATCTTTTAATACTATTAAATATTTGTCAGAGAGATGACCCAAAGAATTTTGCGTATCAACGGGTATGAATTTTGAGTAACAGAATCCAAAACCATTATAATTAATACCGGCTGAATATTTAAATCCGCCGTACAAAGCTAACAATGCTGTAGAATATTTCCCGGTCAGGTCAATGCATAAGTCATATTTCCTTTTTCTGATTAATTTCAGTAAAGACTTTTTCTTGTCAAATCTGAACCCTGAATTCTCTTCGTAATCTGCAGTTTTAAGATAATCAAACTCAATTATTTCCCTGATGAAATCATTATTAATCAGCATTTCCTTAGCTCTTGGCTTTACAAGGTAGTCAATCTCAACGTTAGGAATTAATTCATTCAAAACGGGAAGCAGTTTTGTGGTAAACAAAGCATCACCTTTGAAGTACATTGAAATGATAAGCACGGACTTAACTTCCTCAATTCGGATTTTCTTCCGCCTGCCGGAAAAAATTATTGATCCAAAAACAGAAATTAATTTTTTACCTAATCTCTTCAATGGTTTTTAAATTTATATTCCTGTTATTATAAATAAATTTTAATTCAATTTTAACTCTGCCATTTCTAAAAACTTTTTATTCATTATTTAAGCAGATTAAATTTAGACAAATATAAATTTATAATTAGATCAATGCAAAACTAATATTTTATGAAATGTAGGAATCATAAAATAAACTTGTATTAAACGAAAAAATGAAACAGGAAAAAAATGATTAGTTTTTATATTTTGCTTCTGCACTTTGGTTAAGATTTATAAATAATTAATAAATTTCCATTTAATTAAATATCCGTGAAATTGTTTTAAAAAAATATTTTTTTGTGGATAAATGAATTCTCTGCTGCCCATAAAACTGCAAGTAAATGAAAAAATAAAATTAGATGAATTCAAAAGAGAAATTAATAAAAACTGAAAAAACCGCTCGTTATTACATCTGTAAATCCGGTCATACTTCTGAAATAGAAAAGATAATGTTTGTCATACACGGATATGCTCAGCTTGCAAAGGATTTCATAAAAGAGTTTGACTTTAGTGACGATGAAAACACAGTCATAGTTGCTCCCGAAGGATTATCAAAATTTTATTTTAGAAACAATATTGGAGCGTCATGGATGACAAAAGAGGATAGACAGAATGAAATAAATGATTATGTATATTTTCTTGAAAAAGTTTATGAGGAAGTAATGAGTGAATTTAAATCCCATGATATAAAAAAATACATTCTCGGATATTCACAGGGAGTTCATACGGCTGTCAGATGGTTTGTTCAGAGTAAGAATCATTTTGGCAAACTTATACTCTGCTCATCGGATTTTCCGAAAGATGCCGATTTTAATTTGCTCAAAGAGAAACTGAATCATTCGGAAATGATTTACATTCACGGAAACAAAGACGAAGCAGTAACTGAAGAAAAATTTTCTGAAAGCAGGAATCTGCTTTTGGATAACAATATAAAATTCAGAGAATTAAGATTTGACGGAGGACACAGAGTAGATGCACAATCCATTTTAGAAGCAATTGAATAATCATTATTATCAACTTAACATGCACAGCTTTAAGAAAATTAAAATTGATAATTGAAAATTGTTAATTGATAATTACTTAAGTGATTTCCACATAATCGAGATCCTTCCCGAATGTCTCTTCTGATTTCATGGCTGCATAGTATGCAATGGCGAGGTCAATAACTGCGACAATTGCCGCAGAATAAATTATTCCCGTAAATCCGCTTATTAATTGAAATAATTTTACTGTTATGCTGCAGAAAGAAATATTCCGAATTGCTCAATCAGTGTGCAAAATATTTTCACAGTCTTTTGATTAAATTATTATAATCACTGTGTGAACCAATCCAGAACCAAATCATCTGTTCATCGTTTTTTACGCCAACTGCTCTCCAGTTTAATCCTATCCTGATTGAATAAATGTTTTCTTTTGAGTGTATCTTCTTAAACTTTAAGCTTTTTTGATCTGGCTTGGTTTCCCAAACTTTAAAAACCGCTCTTGCTTGATTTTTTATTTTTTTAGGTAGATTTTGAAAACACTTCCGGAATCTCTCGGTAGTTCTCGATTCCATTACAAATCCATGGATTTTGTCTTATTGATTTTAAATTCTGTTATGGCTTCATCTGCCAGTTTTGAAAGTTCTTGCTGACTACTTTTAAATCTTTCACTCCATAACTTTTCATCCTCAATTTCCGACAATATCATTTCTGCAATTTCATCCTGTTCTTTTTCGGGCAATCTTGAAATTTTTTTAATGGCTTTTTCAAGTAACTGAGTCATGATTATATTTTGTTTTTATAAATTTTATTAATTCTTTGGAAATTAACAGTATAAAATAAATTTCGCAATTCGGTAATAAAGATTTCATTTCAAAAATTAAATAGAATAAATTGCCGGATTAAGATATTAAATTTTATTAGTTATCCCTTTTGACTGCAAGACCAAAATACGAAATTATGTTTAACATTACTATATTTGGCTTAGCAGATAATAAACTAATTCGTATTAATTAAGGATTTGTTTAAAAAAACTGAAATGAAAAACAGAATATTTAAATTCATTACCTGACAAATAAAATATCAATAGACTAAAACGAAAAAAGTCTGAACTTTTATAAACGACTCTATAAATATTTATCATTGAAAATGATTTACATTCACGGGAACAAAGACGAAGCAGTAACTGAAGAAAAATTTTCTGAAAGCAGGAATCTGCTTTTGGATAACAATATAGAATTCAGAGAATTAAGATTTGACGGAGGACACAGAGTAGATGCACAGTCCATTTTAGAAGCAATTGAATAATCATTATTATCAACTTACCATGCACAGCTTTAAGAAAATTAAAATTGATAATTGAAAATTGTTAATTGATAATTACTTAAGTGATTTCCACATAATCGAGATCCTTCCCGAATGTCTCTTCTGATTTCATGGCTGCATAGTATGCAATGGCGAGGTCAATAACTGCGACAATTGCCGCAGAATAAATTATTCCCGTAAATCCGCTTATGAATTGAAAAGAAAGTGTCAGCGGAACTGTAGATCCTCTTATGATATTCGGAACTGAAGTTGTTACGGTTGCGCGAAAATTTGTTCCAAACTGCTCTGAAGCGTTAGTCACAAAGACAGCCCAGAATCCGTTTGAGAAGCCGAGCATTGCGCAAAGAAAGTAAAAATATTCCGTTCCGAAGCTGTTGACAAAGAGATACAGGAACATGAAAATCACGTTGAGAGTAATGAAGATCAGGATTACTTTTTTTCTGGATTTCATCAGCTGACTCATAAATCCGCTGGCAAAATCTCCTATGACAATTCCAATGTAAGCAAACATAATTGAATTAGCCGGATTGATCTGCCCTTTCACTCCCAGCGCTTCGCCAAACTTATCCGAAAAAGTAATCAGCACTCCCATGACAAACCATGTCGGCAATCCAATTAATATGCATTTGAGAAATTTATAAAATCTTGATTTGTCAGTAAACAGCATGAGAAAATTTCCTTTTGATACATCAGAATCTTTAATGTTTTTATACATACCAGACTCATAAACGCCAATTCTCATTATTAGAAGAATTATTCCCATTCCGCCGCCGATGAAGTATGAAATTCTCCAGTCGAATTTATTTGCAATCAATGCGGCAACAACTGCGCCAAATACGCCTACTGTTGCGATTATTGTCGTTCCCCATCCTCTGGACTCTTTTGACATGACTTCGCTTACAAGCGTTATTCCTGCACCGAGCTCGCCCGCAAGTCCGACACCTGCAATGAACCGAAGAAGAGAATAAATCGGAATATCAGTTACAAATCCGTTTAAAATGTTGGCTGTGGAATATAAAAAAATCGAACCAAACAACACTGATATTCTTCCTTTCTTATCACCGAGTATCCCCCACAAAATTCCGCCTATTAACATACCGGTCATCTGCCAGTTTAACAGCTGAACTCCAATCGAAAGCTGTGCATCGCCAGTGATACCGAGCGAAGTTAGCGAAGGTTTTCTTACAACACTAAAAAGAATAAGATCATAAACATCAACAAAATATCCCAGCGCTGCTACAATAATTATTGCCGTAATGTTTTTCTTTTCTCTGCTAATCATCTGAAGTGTGCAAAGTTAATTAAAATGCTTAAAAATAATTATGCCTTATTTTTAGTTTACAAAAATTCTAATATAATTATTAATGCAATTACCGTTTAATTTAATTTCTTCATTAATCTTTCTTTTTCAGTTCATTATTTTCCCAAAAAATTTATTAATCTAAATTTAATTCCGATGAAACTGCTTAAATATTTTTTTCTGTTCATTCCATTTTCTACATGTCTTTTGGGGCAGGAAATGAATGTGAATTTAAAGTCAATGGAATTTAACAACACTCATTTAAATTACTCTATTAAGGCATCTTATCCGCAAGTTAATTTCGGACCGGATGCTTTGATGGGAGTAAGAGGAATTGCCGGAGATATAAATAACTTTTTCGATACAGCTGTTTCTTCCATCATAAAAAATTTTGAACAACAGGTTTCGGATCTGCCGCAGAAAAGTCTTGATGGTCAAGGCAGCTCTCTCGATATTTCAAGTACTGCATGGATTACAAACGGAAGTCTGCTGTGCTCCGAAGTGACGGTGTTTACTTATCTGGTTCAAATGGCTCATCCGAATACAGCATTGTTGACTTACAATTTTTCCGGTAACGGCGACGGACCGTTGACAATTTCAAGTTTGTTTAAACCGGAATCAGATTATCTGAATTTCATTTCTTCATATTGCATAAAGCAGCTTACCGCAGCAGCTGACAGAGAAGGATATTCGAACATTAAAGATATGATAATTTCTGGCGCATCGCCGGATGAAAAGAATTTCTCCAACTGGGTTGTTAATAAAGACAGTCTTGAAATTATATTCAATCCTTACCAAGTTGGTCCTTATGTGATGGGAATTCAGAGAGTGCAGATTCCGCTAAGTGAACTTAATTCAATGATCAATCGGGCTGGAGCATTATCTTTTATGCTGAGGTAAATTATAAGTTAAAATAGTTGTTGTTTTAGATTGTCGAATGAATCTTTTTCGGATTTTAATACTGGATTTTTTTTGCTTGTGTTAAAGGTATTGCAATTTTTAATTCTTTATTGCTTCGTCAATTTCATTAATACACATAATGTTTGCCTAATAAAGATTTAAAATATTTACTTATTATTTCTTCATCATGTTTAATTTCATTATTTAATGAATATTTATTTTTCAGATTTGGATATTTCACAAGACATTTATTTATAAACAAGTCTTGTATTTCAACAAAGGATTTATTGTTAATCATAATATCGCTATTACCAAAATAATATGGTATATGTGATATATTTTCTTTAAAAATATCTGCATAACAATAATACGGGAATAAATTTTTTGTAACTCTGATTGTATTATATGTTTCTTTTAAAACAAATGTTTTTGTTCTTTTTAAAGCATTAATATCTCTCATTGTCCAGAAATATGCAATGGTATCTTCAGTTTTTATTGACTTATGATTTGGATATTTAGAAATATAATTGCCAATTTTATCAAAATCTTTTAAAATAAAAGATTTGCCTTCGTAAGTACTAAACTTGTAATTACAAATATAATTATAATCCATTCCGCTTAAACTCTTCTCATAAAATGCAACAACCATCGGGAAAGAAGTAGATTTTGAAGTTTCGGAAAACACTCCGGAACTAATGATCATACTGTCTTTTAATATATAATTATTTTTGAAATTCCTGAGACTTTCAAAATTGGTTTTTTTGATTAAGTAAGATAACGGATGTAATATGCAAACATAATCAGCCTGAAGTTTATTATAAGATAATAAAAAAGAAATTCCTAAATCTCTTGAAGTAACATCGCTATCTCTTGGAAATTTTTCCTTTTTAATTTTATTTCTTATAATAGATGTCGTGTCATTATATGGAGGATTACCTACTATTATAATCTTATCATTCAAGTTTAAATTATATTGTGATCTTGAAATATTGAGCAAACTGTTATGCTCGAAATATTTATTTCCGGGAAAACATTTTTTTGCGGCAATTATCGCCTCACTATCAATGTCAGCGCCTATTGCTTTTTCACCGCACAAAAAACCTCCATATCCGCAGGAAGTATCAAGAATAAAATACTCGTTAATATCAACTATATTTTTCCTTAAGAATCCATAGACGATATCAACTATCCATTTAGGCGTATAAAAACTTCCCAAATTTATTTTGTCTTTAAAATTTAAATGTTTCTGGTCCAAGATTTAAGCTTTTTTCTTAAAAGTAAACTTTTATTTTTTTAAGAATATATTAACTGAAAAAGTGAAATATTATTTCCTCGAGTTTTCTGAATTCTACATTTTATAAATAAAATATTTTTTAGAGAATATCCTTTAATAAAATAAATCTCTTTGAAACATAATTAATCAAAAAATTAAATTCAAATACTTACATTCTCTAAGATTTTTAATTCCGTTTAATGAATAGAATTAATTTTTATATTAACTTTTGAGACCATTTTTCTCAAACAGATTTAACAATTATCCGAATTCAAATATTAATTAAATTATAAAATTTACTTAAGTAAGAAGATAAGAATGCTGTAAATTATTAAATTGTATTGCGCAGGTATAATATTTAATTTATCGTCAATTATGTTTATTACTTTTGAGGGAATTGATTTAAGCGGTAAATCTACTCAGATCAAGCTGCTTGAAAATTATTATAAGAAAAGAAAAAAAAAGGTAATCACTGTACGCGAACCCGGCGGTACGATGATTTCAGAAAAAATCAGAGATATAATTCTCGACCGGGAGCATCTCAATATGAGTTTTCTGACGGAGTTTATGCTTTTCTCATCTTCGAGAAGCCAATTGGTCAATGAAGTAATACTTCCGTACCTGAAAAGAAGCTACATTGTTCTTTGCGATAGGTTTTTTGATTCTTCGACGGCATATCAGGGTTACGGCGGTGGCATCGATCTGAAAATAATCAACAGCATTAACAAAACAGCCGCACAAGGGCTAATGCCGGATAAAACTTTTTTAATCCATATCAGTATTGAAGAAAGCTTACGAAGAAAAAAGCTGATGGGTAAAAGCAGCGACAGAATCGAACAGAAAAAAATTTCATACTACAGAAAAGTAATAAAGGGTTATCTTGAAATATCAGAAAAAAATAAAAAAAGATTTACAGTAATCGACGGAAACAAATCCGTAATCGAAATTCACAAAGAAATTATTCAGTCATTATCGCGGTTAAAATAAAAAAACAATAATTATTATATATGAACAAGTTTAAAATAAAAAATGTATCCGTTTTCTTAATCTTATTCTTGATAATATCTTATCTCGGTCTTTCTTATTCGGGAAATGACGATATTTATGAAAAGATCAACAGAAACATGGAGCTCTTTGGGCAGGTTTATAAAGAAATCGCGCTTAATTATGTGGATGAAATTGATGCTGACAAATTTATGACTGCCGGAATCGAAGGTATGCTTTCGACACTCGATCCATATACTAACTTCATTGACGAAAACAGCAGAGATCAGATTGATCTTATTACTTCTGGCAAGTACGGAGGAATAGGCGTAACAATCACTTACCGCGACAGCGTTATTGTCATAACTGAAATAATGAACGGATACGAAGCTCAAAAAAAAGGATTGAGAGTCGGCGACAAAATCATTGAAATTGACGGAAACAACATCAACAGCAGAAAAGCCGAAACAATGAAAGGACTTGTCAGAGGTCCGGTTGGGACGGAAGTTAAGCTGAAGATTGATCGTGACGGAGAGATGTTGGATTTTATTCTCACAAGACAGGAAATAATTTTAAAGAATGTATCTTATTCTGGATTTCTCGAACCGAAAGAAAAAGGGATCGCTTACATCCGCCTTGACAGATTTACAAACATTTCAGAAAGCGAAATTGAAAACGCGATTAACAAGCTGAAATCATCCGGTGAAATTAAAGGTTTAATTTTGGATTTGAGAGACAATGGAGGCGGACTGCTCGATGCGGCTACGGGAATTTTGAATAAGCTTGTTGCAAAAAACAGCCTGCTTGTAATTACTAAAGGAAAGAGATCGGATTCCGAAAAAAAATATTTTTCTAAGGAAGAACCTATGATTTCGGAAACTGTTCCGATTGCCGTGCTAATAAACGAGAAGACAGCATCCGCTTCCGAAATTGTATCAGGCGCTATTCAGGATCTTGACAGAGGAATAATTGTAGGAACAAAATCTTTTGGTAAAGGTCTCGTTCAGCAGATTAAAGACCTCGATAAAAATGCACAGATAAAAATTACGAGTTCACGTTATTACACGCCTTCCGGCAGGTGGATACAGGAAAAGGATTACTTCAAGGAAAATAAATATGGTGTGTTTGTTGAAAAAAACAAATATGACCAGACTGATTTTAAAACACTTAACGGGAGAATTGTAAAAGCATACGGAGGAATCGAGCCGGATGTCGAAGTCAAGATAAAACCCGAAAGTGAAATTTATGCCGGTCTGCTTTCAAAGGATATGTTTTTCAAATTTGCACGACATTATCTTCAGTCAAATCCGGGTGTTAAAACGGTAATCCCCGGAAATGAAATTTTCGATGAGTTTACATCCTTTATAAAAAACAACGGCTTTAGTTATGATTCAAAAATCGAAAAGAAGCTGAAAGAAATCGAAGAGCTTGCTTCCGAAAAAAATTACAACTCAGGAATTTCAGGAACGTTGAAAAAAATCGAAGATGAAATTGAAGCTCATGAAACGTCGGAAATTGAAAATTCAAAAGAAGAAATTACCAGAGCAATTGTAAATGAAATTAACAAAATGATAATTACTGAATCCGAACAGATTGAAGCTGCCTTTCCTTTTGATACGCAGCTTCAAAAAGCCGTTCAGCTTATAGAAGATGCTTCGGAATACAACAGAATTCTCGGCAAGTAAAAAAATAAAGTTGAAGATAGGAATATTAGGCGGCGGACAGCTGGCAAGAATGATAATGGAGGAATGCTACAAGTTTGGGCATGAATTTCACATACTTTCAAACGAAAGAGAATCGCCTGCAGGTCAGCTTACAAAATTTGAATGCATAGGTAACTGGAACAATAAGGAATGCCTTTCATCATTTTCAAAAGATTGCGATATAATAACTCTCGAAAACGAATTTATAGATTATCAGAGTCTTGAGTTTTTGGATAATTACGGTAAAGAAGTTTTGCCTTCATCTTCAATCATTAAGATGATTCAGGACAAACTTATTCAGAAAAAGACTCTTCATAAATTCGGAATACCTTCGGCAGAATTTACTGAAGTAAACTCTGCAAATGACATTGAGGATTTTACAGGGAAGTATGGATATCCTGTTGTGTTAAAATCAAGAACAATGGGTTATGACGGCAAGGGAAATTATACTATAAAGAGCGGTGATGACATTGAACCGGCATTAAAACTGCTGTCTGAAAGAGGAAAGCTTATGTGTGAAAAGTATGTCAACTTTGACACAGAGATTGCCACACAGGTTGTAAGAAGCAAGTCGGGAGAAGTAAGAGTTTATCCGGTTGTCGAGACCATACAAAAAAATCATATTTGCAACCTTGTAATTGCTTCCGAGAAAAAGTTTGGAAGCATCATTTTCCACATAAAAGCCATTGCAGAAAAAATTGTGAATGAACTGAATTATGCAGGAGTCATGGGGATAGAAATGTTTTTGAAAGGAGATGAAATACTTGTAAACGAGTTAGCGCCGAGAGTTCACAACTCCGGTCATTACACGATAGAAGGATGCCGGACATCACAATTTGAAAATCACATCAGAGCGATACTTGATCTGCCTTTAGGATCAACCGGAATGACCACTCCTTGCTCTGTCATGATTAACATACTTGGATCTAAAAATCATAAAGCTTGTCTAAAAGGAGCAGAAAAAATTCTTAAAATGGAAAACGTATTTCTTCATGTTTACGGTAAAAAAGAAACACGCGAAGGCAGAAAGATGGGACACATAACGGTGAATGACAAAGACATGAAAAATGCTATCGATACTGCCAAAAGATGCAGAGAAGAAATTGAAATTTGAATTGAATATAAAAGCTGATATCATTATTTAATTTTTAATCAAACATATTAATAATTATGTCAAACAATCTTGTTGAAGTATTTGAAACTTACGATCCGATGGAAGCAAAGCTTGTCAAAGCAAAGCTTTCAGACGAGGAAATTTTTTTTAATGTAACGGGAGACTTTGATATATCTTTTACAATGGAAACATTTAATACCGAACTTGGAAGGATGGCAATGAAAAGACCGATTAAATTTTACGTTTACGAGAGTGACTTTGAGCTTGCAAAGGTTGCCATAAACACAGATAAATCTTCTTTATTTGAAGATGACCTCGAGTATTGATGGATATGCTAAAGTTAAAAAAAAATATTGTTCACATTGTTATACTTTCAACAATTGTAATTCCATTAACAATTTTTTTGAAATTTAATTTTTTAATTAAAACCGGCAATGACATGAAAACTCCTGAGAAGACAAGTAAGATATCAGGAAACAATCAGGGCGAAATTATAACGGTCAGTCAAAAACATGATTCAGATATGGTAGCAGACATATCCGGTTTTCATAAGGAAGCAATATTGGTGGATACGCATAATGATTTTGTTTGGAAAATATATGACAAAGGCGCTGATTTTGGAATCAGAAACAGTTATACACAGTCGGATCTACCTAAGCTAAAAGAAGGAGGCGTGGATCTGCAGGTATTTGCAGTTTGGATACCAATGAATCAGGTAAAAAGATCTTTTGATTTTACGGTTGAGCAGATTGAAAGGCTTAAGAAATTTGAGTCGGAATATTTTGAGGAATTTGAATATGCCAAAAGCTATGAAGACATATTGAGAATCATCAGTGAAGGCAAGATATGCGGACTGATTGGAATTGAAGGAGGCACGGCAATCGGAAGTGATGCAAACAACGTTAGGTTGTTTTATGAAATGGGAGTAAGATACATCGGACTTACATGGAACAATTCAAACAGAATTTCTACATCGGCAAAGGATGCCGTATTAAAAAATAAATCCGGAGGCTTGACTGAATTTGGAAGAGAGGTCATTAAGGTGATGAATGAAACCGGGATGATGATTGACGTTTCTCATTTAAGTGAAGCGGGTTTCTGGGATGTAATGGAAATCAGCGCCGATCCGATTATTGCATCGCATTCCAATTGTTATTCGATTAATCCTCATTACAGAAATCTTACCGACGAGCAGATTAAGGCAATTGCCGAATCGGGAGGATACATCGGAATAAATTTTTACGATGAATTTCTTGATGAAAAAGGTAAGTCAAGCGGAGTCGGAATTGACAAAGTAATCGAGCACATTGATCATATAAAAAAGATAGCAGGAATTGATTGCATAGGTATAGGTTCGGATTTTGACGGCGGCATAACCCCGCCGAGAGAGCTTTTTGATGCAACACAATATCCTGTCCTGACCGAAAAGCTTTTAAATTCGGAATATACGAGAGAAGAAGTCAAAAAAATACTCGGAGAAAATTTTTTGCGGGTTTATAAGAAAGTTTGTAAGTAAAATAAAAAGTAATATTGTAAGTTTTACATATTTTATATAAGTTTTATTAGTTTATTTATGAACAATAATATTCTTCACCTTTTTAATGATGAAGTTATAATAAAGAAAATTATAGATAAGTTACCAAAGTTATTTCAAATTGCCGAGTTAGAATCCTCAAGAGCTGGAAAAATTGGTATGGAAGTGGGATCAGTCAGAGAAAAGATAATTGTATCTTTACTGATTTATAAATTTGGGGAAGCAAATGTGGAAACAGAGATACCTATTTCAAAATCAGAAGTAGATGTTAAAGTATTTGGAAATCCAATCTCTATAAAGACAATTACTGGCAAATCATTAACAGGAATTAAGTTAATATGGACTGTTGATTCAAAAAAAGCATTGGAGTTCTCAAAAAAATATAAACCAAGTTGTGATATGATTCTGATTCATATTAATTGGAACCAAGCAGGAGGATTTTATTTTATCCCAAAAGAAGTTCAGGAAAAAGTTTTAAATAGTATCGGAAAAGAAAAATATATTACATTACCAAAACCTGGAACTAATCCAAGAGGTGTTGAAATGAATTCTTGGGGAGTATCAAAATTAATTTCAAATAAAGATACTTTTCATTTACTTATAGATTGGAAAAAAGATAAAATTGATTTTAAACCTTTTAAAAGATGGGTAGAATTATGGAATCAGGATTAAAAAAAAACCGAAAAGGAACATCTTCAAGTTCGTTTGGTACTAATGGAAGGATAAATCATGATTCTTCAAAATTTTATAATTCAAAATTATATTCAGCTCTTGAATCAAATCAAGTATTTGTGGAAGATTCAGAGTATATTTTACCATTGGAATTAGAGAATCAAATAATTTATGGTAACTCCGAATTTATGAATGAACTTCCAAATAACTCTATACATTTAATGATTACATCACCTCCTTATAATGTTTCAAAAGAATATGACCAAGATTTATCTTTAGATGAATATTTGGAATTTTTAAATAACGTTTTCATAGAAACATTTCGAGTATTGGTGAATGGCGGAAGAGCTTGTGTAAACGTTGCTAATCTTGGTCGAAAGCCATATATCCCTTTATCAGATTATTTATCTAAAATTATGATCGATATAGGATTCAAAATGAGAGGTGAAATTATTTGGAATAAAGCTGCCAGTGCAAGTCCATCAACAGCTTGGGGAAGCTGGCTAAGTGCTTCTAATCCCATTTTAAGAGATATACATGAATATATTTTGATTTTTTCTAAAGGAGATTATGCTCGTAATTCAAAAGGAAAAATAAGTACAATTAGTAAAGAAGATTTTATGAACTGGACAAAATCAATATGGACAATGAATGCTGAAAGCGCTAGAAGGATTGGTCATCCTGCGCCTTTTCCTGAAGAGTTACCTAATAGATTAATTCAACTTTTTTCTTTTAAGAATGATATTATCTTAGATCCTTTTATTGGAAGTGGAACTACCGCAGTTTCCGCATTAAAGAATGAAAGAAAATTTGTTGGATACGAAAATAATAAAGAATATATTCAACTTGCTCAAAAGAGAATTGAACCATTAAAGATGCAATCTAAATTGAATTTTTAATTTTCTCCTCAAAAAAAATTATTAAGATAAATAGTGAACTGATAAAATTTGTTTTTTCAATTTTTTAATAAATTTTATAATTAATTATTTAATTTATCTTATTCAATTAAATATCATTAAAGTAAACTTCATTACAATAATTATTTTATAGTTAATCAAGTTTTTATTTTTCAAAAAATTATTTATGAAAATGACACCAGAAGAGTTGATGTTTCGCGCCATAAAGCTTTCGGAAAGCAATATAACAGGAAACAGCGGAGGACCTTTTGGCGCGGTGATTTCACAAAACGGAGAGATTGTAGCCGAAGGCGTTAACATGGTAACATCTCTAAACGATCCGACGGCGCATGCCGAAATCCAAGCCATTCGGCTTGCCTGTGAAAGGCTAAATACATTCAAGCTCGAAGGCTGTGAGATTTACACCAGCTGTGAGCCGTGTCCTATGTGTCTGTCGGCAATTCACTGGGCAAGAATAGAAAAAATTTATTATGCAAATTCTCGCAAAGATGCCGCTGCATTGAATTTTGACGATGAGTTTCTTTATAATGAAATAGGAAAGAAGCTGCATGAAAGAAAAATTCCAATGATAAGAATTTTGGAAAATGAAGCTCTTAAAGTATTCAAAACTTGGGAAGACAAAGAAGACAAGCTGCATTATTAAATCATGAAAACTCTTTTTATAAATGCCAAAGTCTGGAACGGTGAAAGTAATTTTTCCGAATCCATTGGTTTTGACTCTATAACGGGAAAGATTACTTTTACAGGCAGCAATTATGAAGCTAATCTTGTAAAAAAAGATTACGACGAAATTTATGATATGAATAAAAAGCTTGTCATTCCATCTTTCTCAGATGGACACTGCCACTTCATCGAAGGTTCACTGATAAACTCACAACTCGATTTAAGAAATGCATTTACAAAAAATGATTTCATTAACGGAATTCTTGAATATAAATCCCATAACGGAAACAACTGGATTTACGGCGGTTTTTTTTCAGATGTGAATTTCAAAGAAGAGATTTTTCCCGGCAGAAATTTTCTCGATAAGATTTGTCCTGAGGTTCCTATGATAATTTCCAGATTTGACATGCATTCGGCTTTTGCAAATTCAAAAGCTCTGGAGCTCAGCGGACTGGAAAGCAGAAAATCTGATTTTACAAGCGATGAGATTCTTGAAATCAACGGCAGACTTACCGGTGAATTAAAGGAGCGTGCTATGGATTTCGTACTTGATTCAATGCCGCAGCCGTCTCTAAAAGATAAAACCGAAATTGCTTTCAGGCAAATGAAAAAACTGCATTCATACGGTATCACTTCCATTTCTGATATTACTCTTAAAGCCGATCTGGAAGTTTACAAAGAATTACTAATCGGAAATAAATTTTTTCTTAAAATAGATGCAAGACTTCCCTTTGCAGAATTTCCGAGCATAAAGAAATACAAAGATGAATTCAGAGAAATTTCTTCCGATATTAAGTTCAGATCTTTCAAGGCATTTTATGACGGGTCTTTATCGAGCAGAACAGCATATATGAATTCAAATTACAAGGGCAGCCATCAAAACGGAATTAAGACGGAATATGTTAACAGCGGCAACTTTGAAAAGGATGTTTTTGAAATTGACAATGCGGGATATCAAATGTCGGTACATGCGATCGGAGATAAAGCAGTATCCGAACTTCTCGATTTAAACGATGCACTAAACCGCATCAACGGAAAAAAAGACAGAAGATTCAGGATTGAGCATGCGCAGCATATTGCCAAAAAAGATTTCAAAAGATTTAAAGAGTTGAATGTAATCGCATCCGTTCAGCCCGGTCATTTGTTCAGCGATGCAAAAACTTCGTTCGACATGCTTGAAGATTATGCAACAGCTCATAATTACAAACGGGTTTTTGATTACGGCGCACGAATCTGCTTTGGAACAGATTTTCCGGTTATTTCAGAAAATCCTTTTGAAACAATCTGCACCGCAGTAACGAGAAAGACGAGAGGATTTGAGAATGGATTTATGCCTGAATTAGGATTTACTGTCGGCGAGTGCATTGAGTCATATACTTCTGCAAATGCTTATGCTGTCTATGAAGAGAATGAGAGAGGAAAATTGCAGACAGGCTATTTTGCAGACATTGCTGTTATCAATCAGGATTTATTTGAAATCAATCCGGATGAAATAAAATTTGCAGACGTTCACAGCACATATTTTAAAGGAAACAAAATTTATTAATTTAAAAAAATGAAAATGCAAACCAACAAATTTCTATCATCATTAAACGCGCAATGCTATAATGAAGAAGGATGGTTCATTCCATTGAAGCAGGCATTAAAAGATGTTTCCGATAAGGAATTTGATTTTAAACCCGATAAAAGGCTTCATTCAATCAGGGAACTTGTGAATCATATTCTTTTCTGGAATGAGCGGTGGCTTATGAGGATGAAAGGCAAAGAGCCGGCATCATTTAATAAAAGCAATGAACTTACTTTTAAAGACAGCACAAAAAGCCTGACAAAAAAACAGCTTACCAATAGGTTACTTAAAAATTTTAATGAATGGGAAAAGGAGCTGAGCAAATGCAAAGAAGAAAAAATGAACCGGATACTTTTTAAAGGAACTGAATACAGCGCAAAGTGGAGTGAATTTATCTCTTCAATGATACTGCATAATGCATATCATCTCGGCCAGATTATGATTCTGAAAAAATATTTTAAATAATTTTAAGGTCAGTTGTTTAATCCCGAAATTTCACCGGCTTTTCTGTAAGCATTAATCAAATCAACGACTCCTCCTGATTTTGATAATTCAGAAAAGGGGATTTTTCCTGATTTATCTTTTATCTTCACTTTAAGACCGTCATATTTTCTGGCAGAAGAAACGATTGCTTCTTTCAGCTGTGAGGCATTCAGATTCGGATAAAAAGATTTAATTACTGCTGCAACGCCTGAAACGACAGGAGCTGCCATGCTTGTACCGTCAACCTTTTTGTAATTACCGCCGGGTATGGTAGAATTAATTTGCACGCCGGGGGCAAAAATATCTATAACTTCTTTTGAATAGTTGCTGAAAGGCGCCGAGAGATCATATTTCAAATTTTTATTTTCGGGATCTTTTTCTTCCTTCCACTGCTTCATCCATGAATTTGCCCCAACAACAATCATGTTTGTAAAGTATTTCTTAATTCCGTTTTCCGTAATGTATTTTCGGGGATAATTTACAATGTTAGTTATGTCATCGCCTTCATTGCCGGCAGAAACTACAAAGAGAACTCCTTTTTCTTCCGCATATTTTATAGCATCAACAACAAATTCAGGATCCGGAGAAAAATATTTTCCGGCTGACATGTTGATAATGCTTGCTCCGTTGTCAACCGCATATCTTATGGCATTGCCGATATCTTTATCCCGTTCATCGCCTTCGGCAGGAACTGCTTTCAGGCACATTATTTTTAGCAAATCCGCTTGACCAGTTTTCTTTGAGCCGATAATTCCTGCAACGTGCGTACCGTGAATTTCCTTTTTCTCGGTAACGTCATTATTTCCATAATTTTTTTCAAGCAAAGTATTCGGATCATCGCCAATTAAAATACTTACATTAGTCGAATCAAAAAGATGTTCTGCTTTAATTTTATATTCTTCGTCTAATTCTATTAAGTCCTTTTTGTCAACGCCGAACAGCATGTAAATACCCATTATCATTGATGCGGCATCCTGATATTTTCCCTCAAGTTCATTTGAAATTTCCATCAACTTCTTTGGGTCTGCAGTAATGTTTTTTTCTTTAAGAATTTTTTCTGCATTCAGAAATTCGTTAAGTGTTTCATTTATGCCTTGTCGAGTGGTAAGTGTTTCGTCTTTTTTTTGCTCAAACACTGATTTTACTTTTGCAAAATAAGGATCGCTTGCAGGGGTTTTAAGTTTTTTCAATTTGTAATATTCACGGGCAACTTCCAGCGAGATATAATTTGCATTTCCCAGAAAATTCCATCCGTTAAAATCATCTACATATCCGTTATTATCATCATCGACTCCGGATGTACCGTTAGCTTCAGCTTCGTTAATCCAGATTCTGTCTTTCAGATCCGGATGCTCGATATCAAATCCCGAATCGATTACGGCAACAATAACTTCCGTTCTGTCAGGTGTAAAATCAAGCGTGCTTATATATTTATAAAATTCTTTTGTTCTGACTCCTTCATATCCGTCAACATCGGGATCCATCAGCGCCCAGTCCGGAAGATCTCCGTCACTAAATTCGCCAAAATTTTCAAAATTCTTTAATGGACGGTTTTTATCTGTTAAATTAAAACCGTAAAAAAAGAATATAAAGATAAGTATTGACGGAAAAATTCTGCAGAAGCTTTTGCTAATTTTAAATTTCATATAACTAAAATCATTAATTTTATATATTAAACATGAAGTTATTTAATTCGGTTAACATAAAGAAGTCTCAAAAAATTACAGTTGATGGAAATTATACTTGAAGTTTATAATGAATACAAAAAGAAAATTGATGAAGCGCTTTCTGAAGTAATACAGCGTGAGAGTCCCGTTACATTATATGAACCGCTAAAGTATCTGCTTTCGGGCGGGGGGAAAAGAATAAGACCCATGATGCTAATATTTTCATGTGAAGCTTCGGGAGGCAAGTTTGAAGATTGTCTGAATGCCGCAGTTGCAATCGAGCTCCTGCATAATTTTACTCTCGTTCACGATGACATAATGGACAATGCTGATTCCCGAAGGGGCAGACAGACCATACATAAGAAATGGAATGAAAACGTTGCCATTTTATGCGGAGATCAGCTCATCGGACTTGCATACGAATATTTGTTAAAGTCAGATTTCATTCAAATTCAGCAGATTGCAAGAGCTTTTACGGAAGGAATCATTGAGGTTTGTGAAGGACAAAGTTTTGACAAGGAGTTTGAGGAAAGAAATGATGTAACCGTAAAGGATTACCTCAACATGATTGGAAAAAAGACTGCAAAAATGCTGGAGATTTCAGCTGTAATCGGAGGTCTTATTGGCAATGGTGATGATAAGAGAATCGAGGTTTTGAAAAATTTTGCATTCAACACTGGTATGGCGTTTCAGATACTCGATGATTATCTAGATATAACCGCCGAAGAATCGGCATTTGGCAAAAAAATCGGCGGAGACATTATTGAAGGCAAGCGTACTTATATGCTGCTTAAGGCAAGGGAATATGCAACAGATAAAAACGACACCGAAGTTCTGGAAAAAGTACTTAACAAAGATAACGGAAGTTTAAGAGGAGACAAACTTATATCAGACGTAAAAAAAATTTATGAAAAATACGGGGTTACGATAAGTGCAAAGAAAGAAATAGAAAATTATACATTAAAAGCCGAAGAGTATCTTCATTCATTGAACAACGAGCTGTCAAAGTCGAAGCTTAAATGGCTTTCTCAAATGCTTATGGGAAGAAAGTTTTAAAAACATCAAAAAAAATTATTCTGATTTAAAATTCTTGTGATATTAAAAGAAGTAAAAATAGTAAATAAAGCCGGAATGCATACTAGACCTGCCTCCATGATAGTTCGCATAGCCGCAAAATACAAATCGGATTTTTACATATCAAAAAACGGATATGAAGTAAACGGCAAGAGTATTATCGGCGTAATGACGCTTGCCGCAGAACAGGGTTCAACACTTATTCTGAAATTTGAAGGTGAAGATGAGAATGATTTATGCGAAGAGATGGTGAAATTTTTTGAGGACGGATTTGGAGAGCCGAAGGAATGACAGATTCATTTAAGCAAATAACAGAAAAAATATTTTCGTCGGATTCTTTTTTAAAACTTAAATCAGAATCTCTTAAAATAAAACTAAGTCTTACCGGTATCAATGGTTCTCTCCTTTCTTTTGTAATATTTTATATTTACAAAAATATTACCAAAAAAATATTTTTTATTTCTCACGATGAGGAACGCATTGTCAAAGTAAAAGATGACATTGAACTTCTTGACGGTATCATTAATATCTCTCACTATTCCTCAAAATATCAGGATTCTGAATCGCTGTCAAAAATTTTAACGGAGTTTTGTGTAAGTGAAAATTTCATCGTGCTTACAAATGCGCCGGAATTAAATAAAAAAATTATCCCGCGTGAAACATTCACCGACTCACTTTTCGAAATCAAAAAAGGCAGCACATTCAGTTTTGGCGAGCTGCTTGACAAACTCAAAAAATATAATTTCAATAAGAAAGATTTCGTGGAAGAAGAAGGCGATTATTCTGTAAGAGGCGGAATAATTGATTTTTATTCAGAGAGTTTTGATACTCCCGTAAGAATAGAATTTTTTGGAGATCAGGTAGAATCGATAAGGGAATTTGACATTAATTCTCAAAGATCAATAAAAGAAATAGACAGTATCAGGCTCGGAATAAATCTGAATCTGGAGGATGAAAATTCAGAACGGGAGAGCGATGATATATTTTCATATTTGCCAGCTGATACGCTGATTATCATTGATGAACCTGAAATCGTCTTGCATGAAGAGGATGTTTCAGAAAAAATTTCGGGATTTAATCGAATTGACACAACTTCATTTTCAAAAACAGTCAGTTCGTCCGAAGAAACATCGCTGCATAATGAAATTAGTTTTCATTCAAAATCCCAGCCGGATTTTCATTCAAATCTGAAAAATCTATATAACGACTTGACCGGTAAATTAACAGAAGGTTATGAAATTTTTATTACAGCTTCAGACGAAAGACAGGCAGAAAGGATTAAAGAGCTCATCGAAGACTTTGAGGAAGAAGATCTTTTGGAAAGAGATAAACAAATACATCAGAATACAGAGAATTCTGATTCCGCGAAAAAATTTGAAACGCAAAATCAATTAAGAGGAAAATTTACTGTAATATCAGAATCTATGCATAGCGGATTCATCATGAATAATCCCGATTTACTCATATACACCGAGCATCAGATTTTCGGCAGATATTTCAAGCAGATAAAAAAACAAAAACACAAATTTAAAGGATTGACTTTTGGCGAACTCAAAGAACTGCAATACGGAGATTATGTGGTACACAGAGATTTCGGAATCGGAATATATTCGGGGTTGAAAAAAATTACCGTGGGTAACAACCGTCAGGAAGTAGTAGTATTGTCTTATCAGGGAAATGATACATTGTTTTTGAATCTCAACAGCATAAATCTCATAAAGAAATATTCCGCTGCCGAAGGTCATAAGCCACTGTTGACAAGGCTTGGCGGAGGAGAATGGGACAGGATTAAATCAAAAGCAAAGAAGCAGGTAAAGGACATTGCGCGAGATTTAATTTTACTTTATGCAAAAAGGAAATCGGAAACGGGATTTAGATTTTCGGAAGACAATCACTGGCAGAAAGAGCTTGAAGCAAACTTTATGTATGAAGATACGCCTGATCAGTTTCAGGCAACGGCTGATGCCAAAGCCGATATGGAATCTGATAATCCCATGGACAGACTTATTTGCGGAGATGTCGGATTCGGAAAAACTGAAGTTGCCGTAAGAGCAGCATTTAAGTCAGTAATGGATAATAAGCAGGTTGCAGTACTTGTTCCAACAACGATACTTGCGGTCCAGCATTACAATACTTTCAGAGACAGGCTTTCGCCTTTTGCCGTAGATGTAGAATGCATATCGAGATTAAAAAGCAAAAAAGAGCAGAAGGAAATTACCGATAAATTGTCTGATGGAAAAATCAACATACTTATTGGCACGCACCGGATACTTTCTGCAGACATAAAATTCAAAGATCTGGGATTACTTATTATTGATGAGGAGCAGAGATTCGGCGTAAAGTCAAAAGAGAAATTAAGAAGTTTAAAACCCAACGTTGACACGCTGACATTAACGGCTACTCCGATTCCGAGGACGCTTAATTTTTCACTTCTCGGAGCGAGGGATTTATCAATAATTAATACCCCGCCCAAAAACAGGAAGCCCATTATTACAGAAATCATCAAACTCGACTGGAACCGTATTGCATCCATCATAAGAAATGAATTACGACACGGAGGTCAGGTATATTTTGTAAATGATAAAATAAAGAGTCTTCATACATTGGGAGATACAATTAAAACTTATGTGCCTGAAGCAAAAATCGGAATTGCGCACGGTCAAATGGCAGGAAAGGAGCTTGAAGACATTGTAATAGATTTCATCGAAAAGAAACTTAACGTACTGCTTTGCACCAAGATAATCGAGTCAGGGCTTGATATACCGAATGTCAATACAATCATAATCAACAACGCAGACATGTATGGACTTGCTGAATTATATCAGCTGAGGGGAAGAGTTGGACGAAGCGACATTCAGGCGTTTGCTTACCTGATAGCACCTCCAAACGGAAGGCTGACAAAAACAGCAGTGAGGAGACTTCAGGCAATCGAAGAATTTACGGATCTTGGTTCGGGATTCAACCTTGCAATGCGCGATATGGAAATCCGCGGTGTAGGAAACCTGCTCGGTAAAGAGCAGAGCGGATTTGTCCAGGAAATAGGATTTGATTTGTTTATTAGTATAATAGAGGAAGCTGTTTTGGATTTGAAAGAAGGCGAGTTTAAAGAACTCTTTGAAGACGATAGTTCACTCAAAAAACTAAACGAAACCATTAAGAAGAAAGCTGATGAGAAAAACACGATAATTGAGAGCGATCTGAATGCACTGATACCAAAGGATTACATTCAGAATGATACCGAGAGACTGAATATATACAGAAGGTTATATGAATTAAAAACATTGAGCGAACTTGATTCAATTAAAAATGAATTGAAGGACAGATTCGGTGACTATCTCGAAGATGTAAACAATTTATTCAGAATTATAGGAATAAAAATCCGAGCTTCCGGAATTGGTTTGGATAAAATTGAAATCAGAAACGATACTCTTTCCTTGTATTTTCCAAAAGATAAAGAACATGAAATATTCCGCTCAGATTTTTTCAATAATCTTATTGATACAGTTTCTTCCGATAAAACCGGAAGATACAATGTATCTGGCGATAAGGAAACACTTGTCATCAAAGTAAAGTTAATAAGCCTCAGCGATGAGGAAAAACTAAATGAAACAGAATCCGTTATTAGTTTATAATTTTCTTTAATTATCAAATCATGAACGAAGAATTAAAAACTGTTTTCAAGTTCAATGCATTTGTATTTAACAAAAACCTTGAGGACATAACACAGGATGAAAGCCTGATGACTCCGGCTGAAGGAGGTTCATGCATCAACTGGATATTAGGACATATATTGCTTACAAGAGATTACATACATGAGCTTCTCGGTATGGAAAAGATATGCAGTAAAGAATTTGGAAAAACTTATGAAAAAGGTTCGGGTAAAATCAATTCCGGACAAGCAGAAGACATCAAAGAACTTCTTGCAAAATTAAAGACATCACAGGAAAGACTCATGAAAGTTCTTGACGAAAAAGATTTAAGGTTGGAACAAAAGTTACTTGACGAAATTCCTGCGCTTTCTTTTCATGAAGCTTATCATGCAGGTCAGACAGGAATATTAAGAAGAATAATCGGTAAAGAAGGAAAAATTAAGTAGCAAAAAATCCTGCAGATGATTCACTGCAGGATTTTAATGAATGCTCATTTTTTTTTGAATTTAAGCGCGGCTGAATTCATACAGTATCTTAACCCTGTAGGCTGCGGTCCGTCATTAAATACATGTCCGAGATGCGCGCCGCATTTGCTGCATAATACTTCTTCTCTTATCATGCCGTAGCTGTTATCTTCCTTAGTTTTAATGTTGTCTTTATCTATCGGGGCATAGAAGCTTGGCCAGCCGGTTCCGGATTTGTATTTTGTATCCGAAGAATATAGCTCTTGGTTACATCCGACGCACAAGTATGTTCCCGATTCGAAATTATTATAAAATTCGTTATCATAAGGAGTTTCTGTACAGCTTTCTCTTGTAACTTTATATTGTTCGGGAGTTAAGTTTGCTTTCCATTCTTCATCAGATTTCATTACTTCAAATTCTTCCGAAGAAGAATTTTTAATTTCCGATTTCAGCGAATCGTTTTTAAAAGCAAATGGTTTTTCCGTTGCATTTGGTTTAGTGCATGAAATAATTATAACTGCTGATAATATAAGCAATGAGCATTTTGAAACTGTTTTCATATATTTTCTTTTTTTACTTATTAACGGAAAATATATCATACCGGATTTATTTTTTCAAACAAGGAATTCACCATAAACTTCAAGCGTCTTTTTATATTCTGTCACTGATGATTTTTTTTCTTCCTCTGAAACAGCATTTGAATAGCTGAAATCAATTGATCTAAGTTTTCCCACACACTCTGTAACTTTAGCAAGTCTTTCGGAAACTGTAAGCTGTTTATGAAGTCCGGTGAACACTGTAGCTGTAGCCGTAAATAAAGCTACAATGCCGCAGGTCCATTTCCATGCCGGCGGACCCTGTCCGGCGAGCGGACCGAGAAATGCTGTCGAGCCGGCAAGCAGTGTCGCCAATACGCTGGCAATCAGGCTAATTACAATGAATCTTGTATTTGTTTCGCGAAGTTTTTTAAGCTTTAGTTCAGCGGTTTTGAGACTTGATTTAATATCTTCTGACATAATACCTCCGTTTAATTTTCAGCAAATATATAAAATAGAAATTCATTCTAAAAGTATTTTATTGAAGCAATTAAGTTTATTGCGAGTATGCTGAATTTACAAAATGAATTGTCTGTATTCTTAATTTAACATAATTTGGTACATGGATAAATATAATAATTCCAAAAAGTTCACGCCTGTTTTTTTTATAATTCTTCTGCTCACGCTGATATCTTTTGAAACTGTTTCCAGAAATACCATACAGCCTGATCCGCAAAGAAGAATCAGAATTCAGGATTCGATACTTACCGGACAGATGGAGCCGCCGTATCAATACAGAATATTCAAGCCGGTTTTGGGATACACAGTACAGACGATTCTATCTCCATTTGTCAAAGATAAACTGAAATCACATATACTTTCGTATCGAATCATAATCTTTTTTGTTTTTCTCGGAATATATATTTTATTTTACAGGTTTCTCAAAATTTTTTTCACCGATAAAGCATGCATCATTGGCTTGCTTTTACTGCAAATTATCATACCGCTGGGTATCACGAGCATTTGGGAAGACGGCGATTATTACACTTTGCTGTTTTATCTCATTGGATTGAATCTGATTTTCAGCCGCAGGGATATTTTTCTTCCTCTTGTATTTTTTATCGGGGAGTTTAACAGAGACCAGATAATATTCCTGATTGTATTTTACATGATTTATCTTTTTTCCAAAAAGGAATTATTCAGACCGAAAAGCATATCGATAATTCTTTCATCAGTAATTCTGTGGTTGACGGCATATTTTTCCATGAGATATTATTTTGGATTTAAAGAAAGCGTTTATACTTTTGCCCATAATCTGCACAGCAATAAGTCTGCATTAACATTGATTATTGAACTTTGGGTATCACAGGTTTTGATTTTTGTAATTCTAAGCATAAAATCTTATTCAAGAAGCAGTGTTTTTTTTCGGGGATGTCTTATCAGTCTTGCAGCTTATGCGGTGATATTTTTCTTTAACGGGATTCTAAGTCAGCTTGCAAAATTTTTACCGGCTTATTTAATTTTAATACCGATGAGCCTTCAGTTTATAATGAATGAATTTACGGGAGAAAAAGTATTCCCTGAATCAATATCTTAGATGTTTTCGGAATTAAATTTTTTATTACTAAAAGACAAAGATAATTTTTATATTACATAAGATTTAAATTATATTTCAAATTTACATATTTACAAATTTAAAATTATATAATATGGCATCACTAAGATTAGGAGATACAGCTCCGAATTTCAGCGCAATGACTACAGAAGGTCTGATTATGTTTCACCATTGGCTTGGTGACAACTGGGGTGTTTTATTTTCTCATCCCGCCGATTTTACTCCTGTCTGCACTACCGAACTTGGAATGGTTTCCAAACTCAAACATGAATTTGACAAAAGAGGAGTTAAAGTGATCGGTCTCAGCGTTGATCCGCTTGATTCACACAACAAATGGATCAATGACATAAATGAAACACAGGGTACTAAAGTCAATTTTCCAATGATTGCCGATGATGATAAGTATGTATCGATGCTTTATGACATGATACATCCGAATGCCGATGACAAGCTTACCGTAAGATCGGTATTTATAATCGGTCCGGATAAGAAGATTAAGCTAATGCTGACTTATCCTGCATCAACAGGCAGGGATTTTTTTGAAATTCTGAGAGCAATTGACTCGCTGCAGTTAACTTCAAATTTCAGCGTTGCAACACCGGTAAACTGGAGAGATGGAGATGACTGTATTATCGTAAATTCAATTTCTGACGAAGACGCGGTAAAAAAGTTTCCAAAAGGATTTATTAAAATAAAAGATTACCTCAGAGTTACTCCGCAGCCGAATAAGTAACTGATTATTCGGAATTTTCTTTTCCTGTAATTAATGAAGAATTTCTGTTTTGGTTTTTACGGAAATTTCTTGCAACTATCTTTTTGTATTTTCGTTAGATAAAAAAAAATTCAGCCCTTTTAATTTAGAAAGGTTTTTTTAAAAAGTGTCTTTGAAATTTTTATTTGACAAAATATGAAAAGTATTTTACTGCTTTCACTAATATTTTCATCCAACATATTGTTGTCGCAAACTCAGGGATTAAAAACCTCATCTGTATCTGTTGACGGTAAGCTCGAAAAAACCGAGTGGCTGGGAGCAAAAGTTTTTACTAATTTTTATAAATTCATTCCAAAATCAGACGAAAAAAATTACGACAGCACTACTGTTTACATAAAGCAATCAAAGGATGCCATATTTTTCGGTTTTGATTATCATCCCAAAGGAAAAGTAATATCAAAATCTCTCACTCGAGACCGAAGTACCGAAGACGAAAATGAATTTTTTATAGTTCTGGATCTTGAAAATAAAAATCAGAACGGATATTCTTTTGCATTCAGTTTTCTTAACAATCAACGAGATGCCATCTTATATAATCAGAAAAATCAATCGAGCGAATGGGACTGGGTTTGGGAAGTCAAATCAGATATAATTTCCGAAGCGACATCGGATAAACCGGGTCACATTCAGACTGAAGTCAAAATCCCCGTCGATAAATTACAAAATAAAAACAAAAATCAAATTGGAATTGACGTACAAATGTTTGCTTACACTGAAGATGGAAATTATTACTATTATTCGCTTATACCAAACAGCGAACTTCTTTCGGTAAAGAATACTTATAAATTTAACCTTACTACTCCGTTTGAAGAAAAAATGAATCTGAACTTCAGCGCGCTTCCGATTGTCGTAGGACAAAGTTTTAACGGACAGAATGATACAGTTGTGTTTGGTGGAGATTTCAATGTTAGTCTTGACAAGCAAAAACTTAAAGCAACTTATAATCCGGATGAATCAACGCTTGAAGCCGATCCTTTCAGATTCTCGCTTTATGCCAAACCGATTTTCTTACAGGAAAAAAGACCATTCTTCAGCAAAGATCTGGACATTTACAGAACTCCCATTAATCTTTTCTATACAAGAGCAATTGATGACATAGTTTACGGTTTTAATTACACTTACAGAAGTGATCTGCTCAAGACAGGGGCTGTGTTTGTAAATGATCATGATGCAGAAGGCAATAAGAGAAATTTTTTTATAGCACGTCCAAACATTGTTACAAAGAATTTTAACATCGGCTCAATTTACATAAATTCAAATAATGAAGGGCTGGATTACAATGAAAATATTTTAAGCTTTGACGGATTATACAGATTTCCGGATAATCCCGTGCGGTTTCAGTTTCAGGCGGCAAACAGCTGGAATAAAGAAAAGGGAATTGATCAGGAAGGAGCTGCTTACAAGCTTTACGGATATTATGAATTCAACAGCGCCGGCGGACCGTTTGCCGATGTTTATTATAACCGGGTAAATCAGGGATTCAACGCAAGCACCGCATTCAACAGTCAGATAGGTCTTCCGAATAATTTTGATGAATTGAGTATATCGGGAGGATATTATTTCGTATTTGACAGAAAATATTTTACCGACATGAATTTCAGCGCCGGTTATTATAAAGGAAGGAATTTACATGAAAGCGAATTTTATCCTGCAAATTTTAATTTTCAGAATAATGTTAACTTTAGCTCAAACTACAAAGTAACCGAATGGCTCCGAATAAATCAGTATTTTGAGGTAAACAAGCCTAATGATTTTGACGATAATGGAAATGTTATTACCAGAGACAATATGGCGCAGGAATATTCGGCTAATTTTTATCTTGGTACAAATTTCATCAGCGCAGGTTACTTTTTCGGTCCATATTTTGGTTCGTTTATAAAAAATCCATACATTAACGGAAATGTATTTTTATTTGACAAACTTGCTTTGAGCGCAAGTCTTAGTTATATAGATTTGTTTGAAACAAAAAGAACCATTTTTAATTCTAGACTTGACTGGCAGGTAATAAACAAATTATATATCAGATCTTATTTTCAAAAAGATACTTACACAAAGCAGGCATTGTGGAATTCAATTTTCCAGTATGAATTTTTTGCAGGAAGCAATGTTTATTTTGTAATTAACTTAAACGGAGAAAAGCTTCAGAACACTGCAAAATATTTTAAGGTAGGCTATGAGTTTACTTTCTGATTAAAAAATTCCTACCTGTCCCGGCTTCCAGCAGGACAAAAATGCGTTGATTAAAGTAAAAGTCAGACTTGCTCTGACTTTTTTATTTAGAAGTTTTCTATATAGTGCATTTATATATCAATAATTCTTTCGTTAAAAAAATCTGACTGAACAATTAAAATTAAACCGTCATCAAATAGCCGAAGTTAATCCTTATCTTTTATCTTCACACAAAAAAAGCGCTTTTATATCCATACCATTATTTTGATTATCATGTATATTCAATTTAAGGTATTTTGTAATTCATTTTTATTTATTTTAAATTTGAAAAAAACAAGAAGTAATCCTAAAAGCAGCAACACGTCAGAAAATTCTGAAAGCAAATCTCTGAGATTTTATTTCTCTATGCCGTTTATAATTCCTCTTATCCTTGTCTTTATTCTGGTTATACTTTTTTCGGTAAGAATGATTTCAAACTTTGACATTGGCTTTCATTTGTCGGCAGGAAGATGGATAACAGAAAATTTTGCTTTCCTTTATGAAGATACTTTTACTTATACCCTTGCCGGAAACAAATATATGGATATTCAATGGTTGTTTCAGCTTGTCAGTTATTTTGCTTACACGGTATCAGGATATGACGGTCTGACTTTCTTAAATGCAATGCTTATGATATTTATATTCATTTTAATTCTGAAGAGACTTGCGATAAAAAGCATTCCATCAATGTATTCGGTTATCAGTTTGTTTTTAACCATAGTTGCAGTTCAAATCAGTATAAGCAACAAACCTGAAATATTTACATGGATCTACATGCTGCTTATTCTCATCATTCTTGATAATTATTTTATTTTTGGAAAAAGAAAATTATTTTTCCTGCCGTTGATAATGATGCTTTGGGTAAACTCTCACGGTTTGTTTATAATCGGTTTGTTTATTATTGCTGTGTATTATATTTCAATTTTAATTAAAATCAAAAGCAACGACACTTATTTTTTGAAATGGATTGCATTCTCCGCTGCCGCATGTTTTATCAATCCTTACTTTGCGGAAGGTGTAATGTTTCCGTTTTACCTTTTCACTCCGCTTCAAAACTCGGATATTTTTAAAAACTCCATAACTGAACTCGGATCTCCATTTGAAATTATAAATAATTTTCCGTTTGATATTTATCTTTATGTTTCGATAACGGCTTTGTCATTCATTCTTTTGCTGGTAACTTTCAAAAAAAGAAAGTTTCATGAATTTGCAATAATGTCGGCATTCTTTTATTTATCGGTAGCAAGTTTTAGCAATCTTCCTCTCTTCATAATTTATGCTGTTTACATTATTACGATTTCAGTTTCGGATATTTTAACAAATGGAAAATTTTTCCGGATAAATCTGAAGGGAAACATATCTCATTATTTATCATCAGCATGCTCTCTGGTAATAATTCTAATCTGCATAAGAATATTAACCGGCGCATATTACGCCGACTACAAAGGTGCAATTGCATTCGGTTCGGGAGTAAACAACAATACTTTGCCTGATAAATTATCAGACTATATTAGCGGAGCAAATCTTTCCGGACACATGATAAATCAGCTTGAGCTGGGAGGCTGGCTTCACTGGAAAACCCGTCTTCCGGTTTTCATTGACGGAAGATTTGATGTTATGAAGGAAGATTTTTTTGAAGAGTACAAAAAAAGCTTTAGTTTTAACGGAGTGAAATCTCTTAGCCAAATGTTTAAACCGGAAATGATTATATACAATCATTCTTCGGCATATAAGTGGACAGATGAATTAAGAAAGCTCGATAGATGGAGTATAACATACCTCGACGGATTCTTTACAATATTTTCAAAAAATGTTTTGGAAGCTAAATCAGAAATTGAACTGCTGACGCAGTACATAAAAGAAAACAAACTTGATTCCGGACTTACAAAAGAAACAGCTTTGTCTCTTCTTGATTTTACTCCGATATCAGCAACGGAAAAATTCATGCGCGGATTTTATTCAGAGCAGTATTATTATCCCGAGCTTGTTAGCTTAGGAAATTTTGCAATGCAAAATCAGAATTTTAACGAAACAGAAATATTTTATTTCACTTACCTCGGTAAGACAAAGAAATTCTATCTCGATGAATATCACACGGATGTTTTTACAAATCTCGGCAATATTTACATGGCAAGGAAGTATTATGAATATGCGCTGAAGTGTTTTGAAAATGTACTGAAAATAGATCCAAATAATGAAACGGCAAATCAAAAAACGTCTGAATTAAGATATATAATTCGCACAATTAAATAGGTAACTTCACTTGAGTTTTTCAGTAATTAAACCTGTTTACCTTGTAGCTAAAACACTGAATGAAATTATTTCAAGAGTCATCAATAATGGTAATGCCAATGATATTTTTTTGTGAATAAATATCATTCGATTAACGATTCAGACAGAATGATTGCATAAATAAGCAATGAAAGAAATATCAGTAAAATGTAATTAATCATCTGACAATTTATTGGCAAAAGCGAAGCCGTCATAATTCGAAAAGAAACAGATGACGAGATTACTTTAATCAGGATGCAGAGCCTGAATTTTATCCTTTGAACTTAAAAGCATGATGATACTCATTGAGAACAAAGAAGTAATGGTTGTTTATGGATCGAAAAATCTGATAATGAATCCGATATTATCTCAAGTATTTTAAAGTAAATGAGAAATGTTTTACAAGCTGGCGAATTTATTGTAAGTTTCCTGCATTGCAGATGAATCAATATCGTATAAATGTTCCGAACTGATTTACTTCGAGAACTAAATCTATAGAACAGCGGTTTTGATTTCTGCACAGAAGTAATTCCAATAGTCTTAAAAGTAATAATTGTCATTCGCGAAGTTCTAGTGAAATACACTCCGGGAAAGCAAAGTGAAGACAATAAAATCAAGCAACATGATAAATTAAAATAACAATAAAGAGCTTGACTAATACAGTTTCAAATTTTAAAAGTAAAAAATGATAAAATATATTTTAGTTTTTATTTCAATTTTATTTTCTGCCGGATTAAATGCACAGACTGACGGTGTGAATAAAAATTCCTCACCGTTTAAGATTGCAAGGCTTAAATATTCCGGTGGAGGAGACTGGTACAACGATCCGTCTGCTGAAGTTAACATGATGGATTATCTCATAAAAAATACAACCATAGATGTTGACGAGCCCAAGTTTTATTCAGTCAATGTTAACTCTGATGATATCTTCAATTATCCGTTTCTTCTTATTACCGGGCACGGCAACATTGAATTTTCTGAAAATGAAATACTCAGGCTGCGGAAGTATTGCGAGTCGGGCGGATTTATTTATGCGGATGATGATTATGGAATGGATGAATCATTTAGAAGAGAGTTGAAAAAAATTTTCCCGGGTGACGAGATGAAAGAGCTTCCTTTCAATCATGGGATTTACAATTCACATTACAGTTTTCCCAACGGGCTTCCAAAAATTCACGAACATGACCAGAAGCCCGCACAGGGTTTCGGTATTTACAAAAACGGAAGACTGTGCCTGTTTTATACTTATGAAACCAATATCTCGGACGGCTGGGCTGATACAAACGAGCATCAGGATCCTCCCGAAAAAAGAGAAGAAGCTTTTAAGATGGGAACAAACATAATTGTATATTCGCTGATGAATTAATCAATACCGGAAAGTGATTTTGCAATTCGCTTTTAACAGTCTGTTTACTAAAGAGATTTTTATCCGGAATGAAAAAGATAACTTTATTACCGTGATTAAATCAGTATTCTCTTGAAGAAATTTTCTTCTTTAGTTGTGAGATATGCCATGTAATATTAATTTCTTTAGGGCAGGCTTCTACACAATTGAATATTGTATGACACCTCCAGATCCCATCGGGAGTATCGAGAATATCCATTCTCTCGTCTGCACCTTCGTCTCTTGTATCATAAATAAATCTATAAGCTTTGACTAAAGCAGCAGGTCCGATATAATTCTCATTTGTCCATGTCGATGGACAGCTGGTTGTGCAGCATGCACAGAGAATGCACTTAGCAGATTCAAAAAGTTTTTCGGCATCTTCATTCGACTGAAGCCTTTCTCCGTCAGGAGGAGGCGGTGAATTATTTATCAAGTAAGGTTTAACCACTTCATATTTATCAAAAAAATTAGTCATGTCAACGACAAGATCTTTGATAATCGGCAATGCCGGAAGGGGTTCTATTGTGATGGGTTTTTTAGTATTTATGTCTTTCAGAAGCAGTGAGCAGGCGAGTCTGTTTCTTCCGTTGATTTTCATGCCGTCGCTTCCGCAAATTCCGTGAGCGCATGAACGTCTGAAAGTAAGCGTGCCGTCGTAATTCCATTTTATCTCATGAAGCACGTCAAGAAGTCTCCAGTCATCACTTACATTTTTCAAATTGAAATCCTGAAAATAAGGTTGTTTGTCTTTTTCAGGATTAAATCTCAAGATCTTTAATTGTATATCCATTAATAATTTTCTATTTCAGTTTGTAAACGATTTTTAATGTATCAATAAAACTCTGCTTATCGCTGCATTTATAAACACTGTTAACATAATCATATCCTTTACTTACTTCGCCAAGATTCATATAGTCCTGAACCAACGGAGCAAGTATTGCTTTGGCCATTCCGGCATCAGAACTGAAAGCATCTTCGCCAACGGCAGGACAATTATATCCTTTGCCGATCAGCTCGTTCATTTGTGATTTAAGATCATCAATATTTGAATTTATGACTGCCGGAAATTTTCCAGTAATATTCTCAAATTTATAATTGCTTACAGTATAAACAACCGGAGAAAATCTCGAACCTGCATAACTTGTAAATACATAAGCAAATCTGTCGTCATAAGCAAAGATTTCTCTTTGGTTATCATCATTCAGATCTTTTATTTCATAATCTGAATTACCGAGCATCAGACTGTCGGTTATAATAAAATCTCTTTCTTCTGTATGTCCCGTGTAAACCGAAAAACAGCAATGTGCTCCGCCGCTGTAAACTCCGATAAGTATATCAATCTTTCCGTCTTCACCGAGTTCATCGGCTTTTATTGAAAATATTCTACCGGAAAACTCATTGCTGTATAGTGTTTCTCCTTTTTTTACAACAGTAAGCTTTGAATTGAAATCAGTCGTATCGTAATATGATTTAAAATTGTATTCTCCCAGACTGAATTTCAGCGGATTCTCATCCCATTGAGCATTTACAATGGAAACGGTTATAAAAAAGAATAAAATTGAAATTGATTTTTTCATGATCAATATTTCCTTTCCATCGGTTGATATTTTGTTACGACAACCGGTTTATATTTAAGTTCAGGTGATGATTCAAATTTTTGAAATGCAAAAGTGTGTTTCATCCAGCTGTTGTCATCTCTCTTCGGAAAGTCTTCCCGTGAATGAGCGCCGCGGCTCTCCTGACGTTGATATGCTCCGTAAACTGTAGCTTCAGCATTCTTGAGCAGATTTTCCAATTCGATAGCTTCAACCAACTCCGTATTAAATACTTTGCTTTTATCCTGTAACGAAATGTTTCTATAACGTTTTTTAAGTTCTTCAAGCTTATCAATCATTTTTTTCAAACCTTCTTCAGTTCTGAACACTCCGCAGTTTTCCATCATTGCATTCTGAAGTTCGGTTCTTATATCCGATATTTTTTCATTTCCGTTTGATGAAAACAGCCATGAAATAAATTCATTTGTCTTTTTTGCAGCGCTTTCATCTACTTCCAAGAACTTTGCAGTTTTAAGATATTCCGATATAGCTTTTCCACCCCTTCTGCCAAATACTACAAGGTCAAGCAGTGAATTTGTTCCGAGTCTGTTAGCGCCGTGAACGGAAACACATGCACATTCACCTGCCGCATAAAGTCCTTTAACAATATCTCCTTTTTCATTCAAGAGTACTTCACAGTTAACGTTTGTAGGTATTCCTCCCATGGCATAATGCGCAGTTGGCTGAATAGGAATAGGTTCTTTTGTAGGTTCTACTCCGAGATATGTCCTTGCAAAACCCGTAATCTCGGGAAGCTTTTCGTCAATTACTTCTTTTCCAAGATGAGATACGTCCAGTAAAACATAATCGGTACCATCACTACCTCTGATTCCTCTGCCTTCTCTGATCTCATTGATGATGGATCTCGAAACCATGTCTCGCGGCGCAAGATCCATAACGGTCGGAGCATATCTTGCCATGAATCTTTCGCCGTCTTTGTTTTTCAGAATTCCGCCCTCGCCTCGTGCAGCTTCACTTACGAGAATTCCGAGTTTCCATAATCCGGTGGGATGAAACTGAAAAAACTCCATGTCTTCTAGAGGAAGACCGGCATTGTAAACCAAAGCCATTCCGTCGCCCGTTCCCACATGAGCATTCGAAGTGATTCTGAAAACCCTTCCGTAGCCTCCGGTGGCAAACATTACGGCTTTTGCTTTAAAAATATGAACTTCAAGATTTGCAATATCAAAAGCAACGACTCCTTTGCACACTCCGTTTTCCATAAGCAGATCTGTAACAAAGTATTCCGAAAAAAATGTTACCTGATTTTTTATTGTATTTTCAAATAATGTATGAAGCATTACATGACCTGTCCTGTCGGCTGAATAGCATGAACGTTTTACAGGGATTCTTTTGCCGTAAGGATCGTTTTGATCGGCAGGTTTTGTATGTCCTCCGAAATACCTCTGGGCGATTTTACCTTCTTCATTCCGGGAAAACGGCATTCCCATGTGCTCGAGTTCGATAATAGCTCTAATAGCATCCTTGCACATTACTTCTATTGAATCTTGATCGCCCAAATAGTCGCTGCCTTTGACGGTGTCAAAGACATGATTTTCCCAGCTGTCTTCTTCCATGTTTGACAATGCAGCACATACGCCGCCTTGCGCGGTTCCCGTATGCGATCTCGGAGGAAACACTTTTGAAATTACAGCGCAGGAATATTCCTTAGGGATTTCCACAGCCGCACGCAAACCGGCTCCTCCTGCTCCCACTATTACAACATCATAAGAATGTATCATTTTAAAAAATCGTTTATTAATAAAAAGTAATTCAAATCAGAAATTTTACTCTTCCATTGATTTTATTGCTCTGTATAATTCAATTCTCTTCTTTATACCTTCATCGGTCGAGTTATATGAACTTTTTAATTCTAAGTATGATAACATGGCATCATACTTTCTGCCTTCTTGTACCGCTATCATCCCCATGTAATAATACAGATCTGTGATGTATTCCGAATATCCCGAATAAATTAACTCTCTTTCATAAGCTTTATTGAAATAAAATTTTGCTTTCTCGGGATTCTTTAAATCAGAATAATAAATCTTGCCGATTTTAAAATAAGCTTCGGTAAACATAGTATCAATCTTAAGAAGTTTTTTGTATTCTTCCAGAGCTTTTTTATAATTTTTTTTCTCTTCATAGATGGAAGCAATTTTGAAATAAACATAGCTCTGTGTTTTGTCCTGCTCCAAAAGCTTTTGATAAAATTTTAATGCTATATCGCTGTTCTTCACAGATGAATATTCGGGTGTAAGACTTAAAGCAAGGAGATTTTTCAGACTGTCCGAGTCAAATTTATTTTCAATTTTTTTATACAGGTCATCGGCTTTCTCGAAATTATCGGTTATGACATAAAGATCAAAGAGACTTTGATATACCGCAAAGGTATCAGGCTTTAGCTCCATGCATTCAAAGTAATAACTTTCTGCTTTTGCAAAATTAATTTTATTAATCGAATCCTGTTTCAAAGTATAATTGTCTGCAGTTTTTGATGTATCCTTCAGCTTTGAGAAGTACCAATTGTAACTCAGTTGGGTTTTTAAAGCAGATGCTGAATTAAATTTCATCTGAAACTGATTCTCCTCCTTCTTTGCAATGAGTTCCTCGCTCTTCTCGAAATCATTAGACTCTGCAAGCGAAATCAGCTTTTGAAAAGTGTTTGCTGCAATTGCAAAATTAAGATTACCATAGCCGGTATAAGTATAAGTAGTAATTCCGATTACTTCGCCTTTTGAATTAAACAAAGCTCCTCCGCTGTTTCCCGGGGATATCGGCGCCGTTATCTGTATTACTTTTTCAAAACTTTTCGTTTCTGTTTCGTACGTTATGGGATCGGCAAAATTTACACTCTCATTCTCTCTGACTGCGGCAATTATTCCCGAAGAAAGAGTGTATTCAAAACCAAGCGGACTTCCGATTGCAAATACTTCCTGACCTGCTTTAAGTTCATCCGAATTTCCAAATTTGATAACCGGAAATTTTTTATTATCTGCATTTAATATTTTTATTATCGCAAAATCATTTTTTTCCTCAGCTATAATCAGCTCTGCATTGTAAAATTTGCCTTCGCTGGTCTTAACTATGATGCTGTCAATATTTTCAATTACATGATAATTGGTTCCGATCAGCCCGCTTTCATTAAAAAAAAATCCGCTTCCGTTGAGAATAGTAGTATCAATGTATGATTCAGAACCATAAGAATAATAATCATTATCAACAAACCAAATTGAAATTAATGCCGGCTTGTATTCATCGATGATTCTTTCGGCTCTTGACGGCTCGTCATTCAATATCTTCTTGTCCGGCGCAACATTCTGCGGGAATGCATACTTTGTCGAGATCAGAAATAAAGCAATTACGATTATTTTAAGTTTGCTGATTTTATACATAAAGAATTGACTCAATTTAATAATTATAACGAACTCATTAAACCCCATTTTAATACTCAAGCCTGTCTCCTGACCTTCAAACAACAGTTTCGACTTCGTTGAATTTTCTAAAAACTTTATCTTTGCTTAACTTTCAAAAAAAAATACCGGAATTTAAAAACAGCCGAGAATTATCAGTTAATATAATTTACGAATTATCGGGTAATAAAATTTAAACTTTGCCGCGGGAAATTTTTGATTATAATTATTTACCTTTCCATTCAGCTTTTCTCTTTTCAACAAATGCCTTCATGCCTTCGGCTTTGTCTTCTGAAGCAAACAGCAGATAGAAATTCTTCCGTTCAAATTCGAGTCCTGATTCTATTGTCGAATCCAAAGATTTTAAAATGCATTCCTTTGCAAGCTGTATTGCAATAGGAGGCTTTGAAGAAATTTCTTTTGCAAGTTCGATTGCTTCATCGAGATATATATCGGGATCCACTACTTTAGTAACAAGTCCTGCATCTGACATTTCTTTTGCCGTAAACATTCTGCCGGAAAGTATCACTTCCATTGCCTTTGCTTTGCCGATTGTCTTCGTAAGCCTTTGTGTGCCTCCCGCGCCGGGAATTACTCCAAGATTTATTTCCGGCTGACCAAACTTAGCATTCTCAGAAGCAATGATTAAATCGCATGACATTGCAAGCTCGCATCCGCCTCCAAGCGCAAATCCGCTGACAGCCGCTATTACCGGTTTTTTGATTTTTCTTATTCTGTCCCACCGGGCAAACTGATCTTTCAGCAGCATTTCAATTGCAGATGCATCAGCCATTTCTTTAATATCGGCTCCTGCAGCAAATGATTTTTCATTTCCCGTTAAAACCATGCAGCCGATTTCAATGTCCCTGTCAAATGCTTCCAGAGTCTCAACTACTTCTTTCATCAATTCAATGTTTAATGCATTCAGCGCTTCCGGTCTGTTAAGTCTGATAAGTCCGACATTAAGTGATTTGCCGTTATCTATTTCAGATACAAGAATGTTTTTGTATGCAGCTTCGAGGTGAGCTTTGTTTCCCATATTTTTAAATTTATTCTGTTTTTTATTTTTTCAAATTACTTACACTGTTTTTATATATCAATGTTATTCAACCTGCCGAATACGCAAATCATTGATCTTCTGTTCTTTATCAGTAATTAATCATCATTTCATCTTTGATTTCTTTTTCTCTTAAGTCGGCATTATTTTCGATAACCGATTTCAGATTAGTAAGAAAAAACACCCAGCTGACACAGCAGTTTATGTAATTAAAATCATTCTTTGCAGAAGATACCTGATATTCCTGCGTTAATGTCAGCTTTGTTCTGCCAAATTCTTCAAAAAGTTTTACAGAAACTTTGTATACCGGACTGAATGTAAACGTAAATTCCTTTCCGGGTTCGGATTCAAGTACCATTCCTTTCAGTTCAAGATCTTTATTCAGCCATTTCCATAAAAACGAATCTCCTTTCCGTGCAGGATCATTACCAAGTCTTACATTCGAATCTTTGTAATAATAATTAGCATTTCCTATAAACCATTTAGAAATTCCCGATGCAGTTGCAATATATTCAAAAACTTTTTCCGGCAATGAATTCAGATAAATTGCATGTGTAAATTTTTCAAAATTAAAATTACTTTCCTTCATATTAATTTATTTGGAAATATGATTTGAAATTAAGTTTATTTAAGAATTTTTAAAATGAAGGTCTCTGCAGACATATCTTTTATTCGTTTCAATTTTCTTTTTCAGAAAATCGAAGAGTGTTCTGAATTTAACACCGGAGATGAAAACAGGAAATCCTTCCTGCTTAATAGTCTCCATTATCCCTTCACTTCTCATATCATTTTCAACAGCTTTAAAATCATACCAGTATCTGTAATCAAAATTCTTGCAAAAGAAAGTTACGTCTTGTCTGTGTGATCTGCCTTCAGTGTCAATCAATACGCCTTTAAATACTTTGTCATCTCTGTAATCCACTTTAAACTCTCTCTCAATAAAGTGTATTTCAGTTGAGTTCTTGAAAACTCCTCCTATAGTCCAAATGTATCCGTCTTTATCAAATACTTCCTCTATCAATGATCCTCTGCCAAATGAGTTATAGTCATGTACTTCAAAATGCCTGTGTGAAATTTTATTTCCGAAGACAATATAAGAAAACAAACCGTCAACAGTTCGCTTTGCCGGGAAATTCCGCCTGACCGATTCAGATACTATTCCTGCATTTATGACAGGTGACTTATTCATGTCATATTCTTCATTCCTTGTGTAGCTCAATGTATAAGAAGGGATGCAAATATTCCCGCCGGATTTTTCAATTTCCTCCAGCAATTTGGAAAATTCGGTTAATCTTGATGCATTATCAGCGGCAAGCTTTTTGAGTCCGAGCATGTCAAGATGTATGAATGCCGGCCTGTCAAAAGTTAATTCAGAAATTTTTTTAACGAACTTATTCCGTGAATCGATCAAAATTTAATTAAGTTGCGAGTTCATAAAATTTTAAAATAAAAAAACTTAATTCGTTTTCTTTTTAAATCTGTTTGTCATTCCTATGCTTTCGGTAAATTTTATTTTGGCAGGAACCTTATATCTCTGCAGTTTATTAATGCAATGTTTTTTGATTTTGTTTTTCAGCTCATGTTTATCAACTTCTTCGCTTACACAAATATCAACGCAAACTATACTTCCGGTTATTGGATTGCTCTCTCCGTAAACTCTTGCTTCGGCAACGCCTTCAAGCTCTTTAATTACGCTCTCTACTTCAGCAGGATAAACTTTTTCGCCTCCAACGTTAATCAGATCTGTCTTTCTGCCGAGTATTCTAAAATACTCTCCGTCAGTTTCCACTTCGTCGCCGGTCATAAACCAGCCGTCATTGGTAAACTGCGATGGATAATTCAGATAACATATTATCGACGACCTCGATTTAATCTCGAGCATATTGTTTCTGACTCTCGTTTCAAAACCATCTCCGCCGAGTTTTACCCAAAGCGAATTATTACTCTTTGACTTTGTGCTCATTACTCCGATTTCAATAAGTCCGTATGTCTGTTGTAATTTTACTGAAGGAAATATTGAAGCCAGTTTTTTCAAAGTGCTTTCCGGCATCGGCTCTGTTCCGTATGATATTACTTCAAGCGAATTAAGATCATATCGTTTGTAAGCTTCGCTTATTAAAAGCAAATTAAGAAACGTCGGTGATACAGGCAGCAGCTGTGCTTTGTATTTCTCTATCATTCCGCAAACATTATCGGGAGTCCTGTCATTAAGAGAAATTATTGTTCCGCCATTTGACAGCGTACCAAACATTGTATTCAGTCCTCCCCAATGATCAAACATCAGAAAGTTAATGGTTCGGAAAGCCTTTCTTTTTGTTTTGAATTTTTCCAGAAGCAATGTAAAGTCATGCAAAGCTGCTTTTGGTATACCCGTTGTTCCCGAAGAAAAAAGAATCAGCCCCGGATGATTTTTTGATTTAAGAATTTCAAACTTGTTGTTTGCTGCTTTTGTGTTTGTCCTTTGAACGACAGTTTTTTCTTCTGCATTAATTTCAATTACGAATTCTGCTTCAGAAATTTCTATTTTGCTTTTTAAATCTTCCTGTGATTTAAAATTCAGAGGAACGATAATGCAATTCATCTCTGTCAATGCAAGCAATGCCGCAATACATGCGGGAGAAAAATCACCTTTTAACGCAGCGACATTTCCCTGCTTAATTCCGTAATCTAAAACAAATAATTTTTTTAAATTTTCAAAATGACCGCGAATACTGTCATAAGAATAAACTCTGTTATTCCATACTATTGCATCCTTATCAGGAATTTTCCGGAATTCTTCCAGCAGAAACTCAAGATGCATCAAACGCCTCCGAAGTTGATGTTTTGTCCTGTGATGAATGAGCTTTCTTCCCCGATGAGAAAATCAGTTAAATTTGAAATGTCTCTAAGCTCAGTAAATTTTTTCAGTGTCAGTTTATCGAGAAGCGAATTAATTTTTTCCTCCGGTACTCCTTTAATAAGATCAGTTTTAACAGGCGTCAAACCGATTGAATTGACCGTAATTCCAAACTCCGAAAGCTCTTTTGACAATACTTTTGTGAATGAAACTACGGCTGATTTTGATGCTGCATATACTGCCTCACCCTCAAGATCGAGTTTTACGGCTACTGAAGAAAGATTTATTATTCTACCGAATTTTTGTTTTGACATAATCTTTGAAGCTTCGCGGCAGAAAAGAAACATCCCGGTGAAGTTTACCGAAAAGATTTTCTCCACGCTTTTGATCGGGGTAAGCATGACATGATTCATCGATGCTATGCCTGCATTGTTTATCAATACATCAAGGCGGCTGAATTTTTTTCTGATAAAAGTAAAAATCTCTTTAACTTTTGTTTCATCGGTAACATCAGTTAAAAAGTGATGATAATTTTCAACCGTTAAATCACTTTTGCTTCTGCTGCAGCCGATTACATTAAATCCTTTGCCTGCATAATATTCGCTAAGATATCTTCCTATACCCTTGCTTGTTCCTGTTATAAGTATTGTTTTATTTAATTCCAAAATGGAAAATTTTATTCCGGCGTCTGTTGATTCTGATGATTATAAATGTAATCGCATAATGACTTAACCGTTAAAAAAGGACTTTGATTCTGCGAAAGCGCTTTTTCATCGGTGAGATCAATGTTTAAATTCAGCTTATCAGTTAGTCTTTGCTCGACTTCTACTATCAGATTTACAAGTCCGAGCGAATCAAGTCTGCTGTCTTGCCCGTAAAGAACAGTCTCCTCTTTTATTCCGAGCTGTTTATCTTTATTGAAAAAAGAATTAATCTCATTTATAGACTCATAAATTATTTCACGAATCTGATCTGCTGATATTTTCATCGTTTACTTAATCAATATCATTAATTTCGATTCCGAATATCCCGGAGCTGTGAGTTTGCAGTAATATGCTCCCGTAGAAAATTCAGTTGCATTCCATTCTACTTCATAAGTCCCGGGTAAAACATTTGCTTCGAATAATTTTTGAATTTCCTTGCCGTTAGCATCATAAATTATCATGCTGACAGGATAAAGCGTAAAAGTTGCGTTTGCTTTTGCTATGTCAAATTTTATCCTTGTCGATGGATTAAAAGGATTTGGGTAATTATCATATAGTTTGTAATTATCCGGAATTGAACTGCTTACCTGAGTTATACCCATTACAAAATCAACTATCGCAGTATGAAGACTTAAACTGCCGCTGTTCAGACGAGTCCATATAGGTCTTACTTTTCCATCATGCGCTGTTACATTAGTATAATCTCCGAAAAAAACTCCCGAGCTCGGAGTAAACGGGGATTCGCTTACTTTGAAATTTACAAAAGTTTCACCGCCGTTAGAAGACATCGCCATGTAAACGTCTGTTTGGTTGTTTGAATAATTTCTTCTGTCATAAAATACAAAGTACAAATATCCGTTCGTCTGGTCAACAGTCATCCATGTAAAAAACTGCTGCTTGCCCGGAGGATCATCATTTACTCTTTTCACGGTTCCCCAAGTCAATCCTCCGTCAGTTGATTTTATTAACCAGACATCCGTATCGGCTGGTCCGTTTCTCTGGTCAGTCCAGTTTATATATATATTTCCTCTGTAAGGTCCGTTTGATATATCACATGCAGTAACAGGTAAACCATTTGCTCTGTAAATACCCGGAATAGAATAGTCCCACCCTTCAGGCTGAGTAGTTACAAATCTCTCCATCGGAAGCCAGGTTTCTCCCATATTTGTCGACATGTTCATCACTATGCCGAGAGGTCCTGACCAGGATGTATAAATCTGGCCGTTTGGTCCGACACAAGGAACTGCACCTTCCACAGTATTGTCTTCATCGACACAGTCTCCGGCAATTTTATTTATCCTTTTTACGGTAGTCCAGCTTGCTCCTGCGTTTGTTGACTTTGAAAACAAAATCACCGAACTGTCAGCCGGATTACTGCTGCCGTAACTGTCAAACTGTGTCCATGTCATGTAAATGTTGTTTGTTGCAGGATCAACGCAAAGCCATTCTTTGTCCTGCTGTTTCGGTGGTATGAAGCCGGCATAAGCGCCATTGTCCCAGTTCATTCCGCCGTTTGTCGATTTCTGCACGACAATTCTGTCAATGAAATAACTCGACGACGGATTTGTCAGATGACCGTAATAAAAATTACCGGCTGTATCTACGGTCAATGCAGGATCACCCCAGACTGAATAAGACGAAGTCAGGGTTGCCTTTGTCCACGAATAACCGCCGTTTGTAGAATAATAATAAAAATTAAGATTAGATCCGGCGACAATCTGATTTGTATTCTTCGGATTCATGCAAATGGACGGCTCGTTTGGCGAACCGGTGTTTGTAATCATTATGTTCGGATATTGAGCAAGAGATTCATTTACAAGAATGACAAGAAAAATTAATATTATGTATTTCATTTTAATTTATTAAAGATTAAACGAAAATTAATTATCAGCTTTGCCAGTAAGCCATTTATTCAGTATTCTATTTTGTTCTTCGGTTATACTTTCATTTTCTTCAATCGAATATTTTGGAAGCGGCTTAAGCAGTTTAATGGATATTTTTTCAATGAACCCGTTTCTGTTTATCAGCGCTTCCGCCCGATTTCCCGGTTCTTCATTTTCTAAAACAGTTTTAAGAAGATCATTGTTCATTCTTATATTATTTATTGCGATGATTTCATCGCCCGTGTTAAGACCGGATTCATATCCCGAGCCCCCGGCATAAACTTCGGTTATAATAATTTTTCCGTTTTCAATACGGGTCTGTATATCAAGCGAAGTTTTTGTTTCTTCATTCTTGTTTATCAAAACCAATCCGGCTTCTGCGAGATATTTATCCAAAGGAAGTTCATCTCGTCCTGAAACATACATTTTCCAGAACTCATCGAGTTTCTTTTTACAAATCATTTCACATAATTCCTTTATGCGGATGTCAGTATATCCTTTCGATGGATCCTTTTTATAATCATCAAACAATGCAATCAAAACATCATCAAGTGATTTTTCGGCATTGGTTTCTTTGATGATCTCCAGATTGAGAATGATTGCTATTAGAGCGCCTTTTGAATAGTAAGAAATTTGTGAATTATGAAAATTTTCATCTTTTCTGTAAAACTTGATCCATGTGTCAAAGCTCGATTCTTCAACGCTCTGTCTGAATCTTCCGTCAAATCCCATCACATCATTCAGTTCCTTTTCAAGAAATTCAAAATATTCTTTGTTATCCAGAATACCGCATCTTCTTAAAACAACATTATCATAAAAGCTCGTCAGTCCTTCTGCTACCCACAGAGATTTCGTATAGTTTTCATTTGAATAATCAAACGGTCCAAGCGCTTCAGGTCTGATTCTTTTTACATTCCATAAATGAAAAAATTCATGCGAAATGAGTCCCAGAAATCTTTTGTACTTTTTTTCATCCGAAAAAAGCCACCTTTCTGCAATCGCTGCGAAAGAATTTAGATGCTCGAGACCTCCACCGCCTTTTTCAACTAAATTAATTATGAATGTAAAACTATCGTAAGGTATGCTCCCTCCAAATAATTCAATTTCTTCTTCGCTGATTTTTTTAAAATCTTTAACGAGAGTATCTTTATTGTAATTTCCCTTTCCGTAAATGCTTATGTAATGCTTTATGCCTTTTATGTCAAAATCGAGTATTTCCTGATTTCCGATTTCTATTGGACAGTCAGCAAACTCATCATAATTTTTTGCTTTGTATGAAGTTTCTGATATTTTACTTAAACCAGTAGAAACTCTGCTCCATTCGGCAGGCAGTTTAATGCTGAGACGGCATTCGGCATCTTCATATCCTTTAATAAACATGAATACGCCCGCATTGCTTAAGAATGCATGCGATGAGTTTATCTCGCTTGTCCTTACGCTTAACTCATTGCAGTAAACACTGTATTTAAACACTGCGTCATTTTGATTTTTCGTGTAAACTTTCCAGGAATTTTTGTTTACTTTTTCAACTCTCAAAGAATCGCCTTTTAAATTAATTGCGCGTACATTTTCTACGTTCCTTGCAAATTCTCTTATAAGATACGATCCCGGTGTCCAGACAGGCATTGAGAAAATCAAAGAATCTTTGTCTAAATCCTGTACTTTAATTTCCACTTCGCAGTAATGTGTGTATGGCTTTTCAAACGAAATGCCGTATTCAACCGCTTTCAATTGATTCGATTTTTTTAATTCAGTCGTGTATGATTTATCTGATGTAAAACTACTTAAAATCAAAATAAGAAAAGAGGAAAAAAGAAAAGAAGTATATCTGATTTTCATTGTAAATTTCTTTTCATGGGATTTGCGGTTATGTTCAATCCATGAAATCATAAAATAAAATTTATTTTCTTTAGACAAAGTATTACATAAACATTCTAAGTTATTAAAATTTCAATTTCTCTTTAATTCAAAATATTATCCCGTTATCAAAATAAAAATTCGGATTTTAATTTTATACTGATTACGCTTAACTGCAAATCTCTATCGGATGTTATTGCGAAAAATTATAACGATTGTTTACTCATGTCCATAAAAAAAATTTACTGCAGGAATTTAAAATTGTAAGCCTTCATTTTAAGTAACTGATTAGTATATGATGAAAAATTTATACAGGAATCTCAAATCTACGGATGCAATTTATTTTAAGTCGCTCAGATAAGCCGGTGTGTTTTCAATTCAGGCAGATTGATCTCAAAAGTTAAATTTGTTACCGAAAGTAAATTGAAGGGCTTTAAAATTATCAATGGATGTTCAAAATGAATTTATTCACGAAGAAAGTTTGAGCATGACAAACTAATTTCCGATCGAATCAGAGATTTGACTTTACATTTAAATGAGAAACTCAGAGAACATTACTCTTGGTTTTCATGTTCTTCTTCTTTGAAAATTTTTAAAATATCAGCCGGAGTTTTTGACTCTTCAAGCTTATCCCTGAATTCATCTTTGTTCATAATTCTCGAAATTCTGCTGAGCAGTTTTATGTGAGCATTGAGAAGACTTTCTTTGCCAACAATCAGAAAGATAAATTTCACTGGCTCCAAATCAATAGAATCAAAATCTATCGGATCTTTCAGCACGGCAAATGCCGCCACAATGTCTTTAATCTTGTCTGTCTTTCCGTGAGGAATTGCAAATCCTTTTCCGACACCTGTTGATACGAGGTTTTCTCTGTCAAACACGCACTTTCTGACTATTTCCTTATCCAGCATATTTCCGGAGAGAGAAGCCAAATCTATCATTTTATTAATTGCATCTTCTTTATCACGGCATTCAAGACCGCATGATATTACTTTCTCATTTAATATTTCGCTGATTTTCATGGTGATTGCTCTGCTTTGGAGAAATTTATTTTAAAAAATTTTCCATGTCATTTTTTACCGACATAGCTTTCAATTTTCTTTTTGTATTCCTTCATAAGCTTTAAAGATTTTGTTTTCGATTCTGACTCTACATTCAGATTAACAAAATTTCTTACTTTATCCGGGATACATAATACAGTAGTTTTTTTGTCCAAAAAAACTTTCACTCCGTCTATAAGCTCCTGCTTATGACTTATTGTATCTTCCATAAATTTTCTCATGATCATTCCCTTTTCATCTTTTGAGCACATTATATTTTCTTTAAGCATTACAAGCCTTGGCGTGGTTTTGTCAATTGCTTCTATTGTTGTGTTTGTTTTTGCAAGCAGCTCGAGAATTTTTGCCATAGAAAACATTCCGTCGGTTGCATAAAGAAACTCCGGAAAAAGAAATCCCCCTCTGATTCCCCCGACAAACTTGATGTCTTTATCGTCACAAGCCATCATCATCGAATAATGAGAATCTTTTACCCGAACTACTTCGGTATCAAACTCTTTTGCAACGATATCGACTTCACCTGTAATTTGTACAGGTACCGCAATTTTTTTTACTCCTTTATTTGCCATCAAAAACAACTTTAGTACAAGTGGAACAAACCTGTCTCCTGAAATGTTTTTTCCGTCTGCTGTGCAGAGCCAGATTTTCTCGCCTCCTGCATCTATCATGAAGCCAATATCATAATTCAGAGATTTTACCACATAAGAAAAATGATCCAGCGAACTCTTATGCTCGTCAATTGATCTTGTTATTTTTTCCGAATCAAGATGAGCCGAAAGAGAAACGACCTCACAGTTAAACTCTCCGATAATATTGGGAAATATTGTGGAGGTAACCCCGTATGAATAATCTATTACAATTTTAAATTTTCTCTTTCTTATCGCCTGAACGTCAATACAATTTAAAAAATGCTTTTTATATTTCTCATAAGTTCTTTCCTGAAATTTTATCGATCCTACTTTATCAAAATCTGCTCTTTTATACTCTTCGCTGAAAAATAATCTCTCGATGGATTTTGTTTTGTTTCCTGACAGATCCCGTCCGTCGCTGTCAAAAAAAATAATGTCGGTAGATTTTCTGTCAAACGGAGATTTCCTTACAAAAATCCCTCCCGCTCCTTCTCCGCTTTTAAGCTCCTGCCTCAAAATCGGTATCGGAATTACCTGCGCATCGATAATGTTTACTCCAGCAGACATTATGCCGCTCGATATGGACCTCTTTATCATATTAGAAATAAAATCACTGTCGCGGGCAATGAGTATTTTCTTTCCCTGACCGATCGATGCTCCGTAAACTGACCCCAGCTTTGAACCAAATTCGGGATTAATCTGTAGATTTGACAATCCCGTAATTCTTGAATCCGTAAAAAGCTCGCTGAAAAATCTGTCGTCATAAATCAGACTTCTTGTTACTTTCTGGTTGTCTTCGATCTGTTTGTTGTCCCAGATTTTTATGCTTGAACTAATAAATACATTCTTGCCGATTTTACAGTTTTCACCAATAAAAACGTAATCATTAACTTTCGTGCTTCTGCCTATAAAGCAGTTACTGCAAACAACATCAAACAACAGTCTCGAATCCCTGCTTACTGTAACATTGTCCCATATCACCGAGTTTTTAATTATCACATTGTTTTCGATTTTTACATTTTCGCCTATGATGCTGTTTTCTATCAGGGCATTCTTTTCGATATGAGACTTTCTGCTGATGCAGTTTCCATTTTTTCCCGTCTGTTTAATGTAAGATAAATTTCCGTTCAAAGCATCCATGTTTGCCTCAATGTATTCCTCAAGAGTACCGACATCCCTCCAATAACCGGATGTCTTATGCCCGTAAATGGGAATATTGTTTTTTAAAAGTAACGGAAAGAGATCCTTTGAAAAATCAAAATTCTCTCCCTCCGGAATGTACTTGAATATCTCTTTATTGAAAAAATAAATCCCGGTATTTATCGTATCAGAAAAAACTTCCGACGAAGAAGGCTTTTCGAGAAATCTGATTATTCTGTGTTTGTTGTCTGTGAGAACTATACCGAATTGAAGCGGATTGGGTGAACTGTACAGCGCAAGTGTTGCAATAGTTTTTTTGGAATTATGAAATTCTGAAATTGCATTCAGATTAAAATCGGTCAGCACGTCTCCGCTAATGACTACAAACTTGTCTTTAATGAAATTCTGCGACAGCTTAACAGCTCCGGCAGTTCCATAATCCTGATCAGGTATGACATAATTAATTTTTACACCAAATTTTCTGCCGTCGCCGAAATGATTTTTTATGATATCTGGCATGAAAAACAGCAGCATCACATAATCTTTTATGCCGTGGGTTTTTAAAAGATTTATAATGTGCTCAAGTATCGGTTTATTTACGATCGGTACCATCGGTTTCGGAATGTTGTTTGTAAGCGGTCTCAACCTCGTTCCGAAACCTCCCGCCATTATTACTGCCTGCAATTCAGAAGAATGTAAAAATTTTTATAACCTGTATGTTATTAATTTAACTAAAGGAAAGGAATTTATTTCCCTTCCTTCTTTTTAAAATCAAAATTCACATCCGGAGCTTTTTCGCTTCCGGCTACTGATTTAAAGTATTCTTTTTCTTTAAATCCGAAAATCTTTGCAATTATTAAAGTTGGAAAGCTTCTTGTTTCTGTATTATATGTCTGCACGGTTTCATTGTATCTTTTTCTTTCTACGCTGATTCTGTTTTCTGTACCTTCAAGCTGCGACTGAAGCTGCAAAAAGTTTTCATTTGACTTCAACTGGGGATAATTTTCAGAGACAACAAGAAGTCTCGATAATGCGCTCGAAAGCTGATCCTGTGCAGCCTGAAACTGCTGGAATTTCTGCGGATCGCTCAAATCATCCGCATTAAGTTTCATTTGTCCGACACGACTCCTTGCTTCGGTTACTTCCGTAAGTACGCTCTTTTCAAAATCTGCCGCTCCCTGAACGGTACTAACAAGATTCGGTATCAGATCTGCTCGTCTTTGATACTGATTTTCTACCTGCGACCAAGCAGAATTCACTGCTTCCTGCATTGAAACAAGTGTGTTGTAACCGCATCCGGAAAAATTTAGCGAAAAAATTGCTAAAATAATTAGTACAAAAGTTCTCGTAATATTGGTTTTCATTTAATTGTTTTAATTTATTTCAAAAATACTATTATATGGTTTTAAATACAATTCTTATAAAAGACGAAAGGAGTATGTAAGAGAAAGAAGTTAGTAGTTAGCAAATGTAATCTGTCCAATCCCTTTAGCAAAGATATTATTATAGTAGAAAATTATTAAAAAAAATTTCAATGATCTAAATTTTTCTCAATCCTTTTATCCGGAATAAGCCACATCATGGCTACCAAAAAGTATGAAACTTCCGACACCCATGTTGTGATAAATGAAAACGGTATGGCAATGAGATATAGTATCAGCGAAATATATCCTTTCAAATCTTTTCCTATTGCATTTTTTAAAACGGAATCATTACCCTGCTTTTTTATTATCTGTTTTTGAAGAATTATATATGCTGCTGCAGACATAAGCAGGACTACTCCATACAATGCCACTGGCAGCGGAGTGAAATGATTTTCACCCATCCAGCCTGTTGTAAATGGAATCAGCGATAACCAAAATAAAAGATGCATGTTTGCCCATAATATACCGCCGCTGACTTTTTTTACGGTGTAAATCATATGGTGGTGGTTATTCCAATATATGGCTACATAAATAAAACTCATGATATAGCACAACAAAACCGGAATTACGGGACGCAGTGATTCCCAATCTGAACCGTGGGGTATTTTCAATTCCAACACCATTATTGTTATTATGATCGCCAGCACTCCGTCGCTGAATGCTTCCAATCTGTTTTTTGTCATAGAAATGATTACTTCAAATTATTTTACTTTAGAAAATTTACTTTTGATTAAATGTCATTCTTTTGTTTCCACAGGATTAGCTTCGGACTTCTTATCGCTTCTACTTTTCAAATATCCCAAAACTCCGCCGAGGAGTATCAAACCAAGAAAAATGTTTGAGCCAAGACTGATTGTCTTGCCTGTATAAAAAACTTCCGGCTGATATTTAAACTCAACCGTATGTTTTCCTGATGGTACAAATACACCTCTTAAAAAATAATTTGTCTTGTAAAATTCGGATTGCTTACCGTCAATAAATACTTTCCACCCAAATGGCAAATAAATTTCGCTGAAAACGACAAAGTTATTTCCGGATGCATTTACTTCATATTCGAGATTGTGTATATCGCCTTTAATAAATTTTATGCCTGCTGTAGAATCAGGTTTATCGGCTTTTACTCCCGGATCCTTTTCAAGATAAGAAATTTTTCTGGGATCAAAATTCATGTCTCTGATATTATTCAGTATGTTTATATCTTTTTCGACTTTATATTCATCGGCAAAATATGCTTTTGGAATAAAATTTTTATTTTCATAAATGAGCTTTGTTCCTTTAAACACCTGAACAAAGTTAGTATCCTGCAGTGGCTTATCCGAAATAACATACTTCACTCCGCCAAGTGTAAGCAAAAGCGGATTCTCCCCTCCGGCAATGTCAACCGCATCCTGATAAATCCTGATCTTTGCTCCATGATATCCGTTGAATGAATGCAGTCTGTAATAAGCCATGCTGTTATCCGTCACAAGATTTCCGCTTCTTAGTTCGGCAATTCTGTATGTATAAGTATCCGGACTGTTTTTTAAAAGCCAGTTGGTATAATCAGTTTCTGCAAAAGCGCTTTGAGTTTCTCCCGGATTATCCCAATGAAGAGTCTTAAAATTTACATTCCAGAGATCAATGACTGCAATTAATATCGTCCCCAAAAGAAGTATCTTCAGCGAAACTTTTTTGTTGATATACATAAAAGCTATTCCCGTTATTAAAAGGATGAAAATTGCATGAAGCCGCAAATCGCTTATGATGTTTGAATAAGCATTTGGAATTATCTGCTGCTTGATATACTGATTTATCTGCTGCGACGTCGCACCTTGCTGTTTGAATCTTTCGGCAAGCGGACTGTTTACAACTGAATCCGTATAAGAACTTTCAAATCCGATCACTGAAATTATCAGCATTAATCCTGCTGCTCCGAAAAACACATAGCAGATTTTTTTCAGCTTATCGGCAGAAACACTGTCTTTTACTGCATTGACAACGGAATTTAATCCGAATCCCGCAAGAATCACAATGGATATATTCATGAAATGATGAATCATAACCGGCGCGCGAAAACTGCTGAAGTATGGGAAGTAATTAAAAAACAAATCGAATATCACAGAAAAATTTCTTCCGAATGACAATAAAAGAAATATAAATGAAATGAATGTCATCGCCTGTACGTAAGGATTCTTTTTAAAATTGAAAATTATTCCGGTAACACAGAGTATAAGCGTGATGACTCCGAAATACATTGGATTAGTAGTAAAAGGCATCTGACCCCAGTAGAGATTTGCTTTCTGTCCGTTTATCATCACATCTCCAAATCCATAGTAATATGGCAGAAGAAAAGTTATCACTTCTCCCGGGCTGAAAGACCAATTCGTTGCATATTCATAATCAAGCGGAGAATCCGAAGAGACTTTTGGATCGATCTTCGCTTCGATCCCGGGTTCGCCTCTCATTGAAAATTTATTATACTCTTTCATCGTCATCAATACATCAGCATTCATTGCTACGGCTATCAATGCAGCAACTATAAAAAAAATACTGCTTTTTATTATACCGGATATATTTGACTTCACCGCAATTCTGTGTATTATCAGATAAAGCAGATAAATTCCGATCATCAGATATGCATAAAATATCATCTGAATGTGATTTGAATTTAACTGTATGTGAAGCATAATTGAAAGCAGAGCAAGGTTTATCAGATTTGAAAATGAAAATATCGGTTTTTTTTCATCGTCAAATGAATCTATTAGTTTGTCGAGAAAAAGGAGTATAAGCGGAAAAAATGCCAGCGACAAAACTTTTGTATTATGACCGACAACGATCCTTTGTATAAAATCGGTTGCAAAAGTTGCCGATAACGAACAATACAAAGCAATGAGTTTATTCTTCAGCTTGTAATTCATGTAAAGATAAAATCCAATTCCGAATATTGCATAATACATTATTATTGGAAGCACGCCGTTTGAATCTGAATTTGTTAGAAATCCATAGAAGCCGTCCCAGATGAAATAAAAGAAATCGTAAGTTCTCGGATTGTAAGAGATTATCGGAAAGTTAGGCATCCCCATGAAAATGTATGGAACCCATAATGGAAATACTCCGCTTTTCTTTGCATCATCAAGAAATGTTTTGAAAGCATCGGATGCAAGTATGTCACCCGTGGCAAATACTTTTCCTTCAAATACGCCGTCCTTAAAAAAAATCAAGACGGCAAGCAGGATTATTCCTATATAAATATAATTTTCATATCTCGCAAATGCACTGCTTCCTCCGGCCGGCTTAAATTTACCTGAAGATGCAGCAGAAGTTTGTTTTGTGTTTTTTACTGAAGACTTTGATTTACTCATTTAGATTTATATCTTAAAAAAATTTTTGTAAAAATAATCTAATTCTAATTAACATTCTAATTAAAATGCCCTTTTATTATTTCAGAAAGCTCCTTTGCTTGATTATATCTTGAGTACTTTCTGAAATTTTCATTATCAATTGAAAGATGTTTTTTAATTTTCCATTCCGACACAAGTTCATTCAGGTAATTTTCCAGTTCAGACGGCATGTTTCTGCCGAAAGTTTTTCCTGCATTGCACTCTTTAATTATCGCTGCGGCATCTCCGTTAGGCGGACCTATGCAGATTACCGGCTTTCTTGCCGCAAGATATTCAAACAACTTGCCTGTGAGTATTCCCTTGTCATTAGAAATTTCAGGAATAACAAGCAGTAAAGCGCTGCTGCTAAGCAAATATTTGATTGACTCTTCATGTGTAACCGTTGGTATTACTTCCGTAACTCCGGACAAAGATATGCTGTCTGCATACTCAAGCAGAGACGAGGAAGGATTCCCAATGAATCTCAGTCTGAATTTTATGCCGGCATTCATGTCTGAAATTTTTTTCAAGGCATGAAAAAAAATCTGGGGATTATAACTGTCGGCAATTGTTCCTGTATATGTAATTATAAATTCTCTTCCTTCTTCCTTGCCGCTTAATTTAAAATCTTCATCATCATATCCGTTGGGAATTACGATAATTTTTGAAGATTCATTTTTGGAAAACTTGGAATGAAATAATTTTTTTAATTCATTGCTTACGGTAACGACTCTATCTGCATTTATCAGCGTGTCTTTTTCAAAACCGGCATCAAGTTTTTTTGCAAAAGGAAGATGTTTGAATTCATCATAGTAGTAAATATCAGTCCACGGATCCCTCAAATCGGCAATCCAGTAAATGTTCTTGTATTTCTTTTTAAGCTTTAATCCGGTCAGCTGAACAGAATGCGGCGGACTTGTAGTTATCACCGTATCGATATTTTCATTTTCTATTACTCTGCAAGCTTCATTAAATGCATATTTTATCCAGCCTCTTCTGGCATCCGGAATAAATATATTACCTCTTACAAATCTTGAAAATTTTTTGAATGCTCCCGGATTTGATTCATTTGAAAATCCGGTTGGTATGCTTCTTTTCCCCAAAATACCTGAATAAATACCATAAGGTTCGAATGTATCCGTCCTGTAAACTTCGGTTTTTGAAGGAATATCTTTTTCCAGAGTTTTATCAATAACAGGATAACTGGCTTTATCTTCTCTTACTGTTACTATGTATGGTTTTATTTCAAATTCCGGCAGATACTTGACAAACTTAAGTATTCTCTGCACGCCTGCCCCTCCGCTCGGCGGCCAGTAGTAAGTAATTACCAGTACTTTTTTCAATTGATCAGACCATATTTTATTTCAAAATGGATTACAGACATGATGATGATTTCAACAATTTTTTTTCATTAAATCAGAAATCAATGTGGCATTGTAATCATTTAGTTCGTCAAGCTTATTTATAATTCTGTCCTGTCTTTCACGTGAATGGTTTTGAGAAAGTTTCTTCTTCCCTTCCAATTTTGTAATTTTAATTTCGAATACTACTATGCCTTTGAGCTGTCTTTCAAAAAAATCATTCTCAAGATTTTCAATTTTGTATTTGCTTTTTTTTCCTTCAAAATTTTCGGTAAGCTCCGAAACGATTTTTATCTTTTCTTCTTTGCATTCAACTTGGTTTATGTTTCCGTATACATGAACTGCCAGATAGTTCCATGTAGGAACCGACTGGTCTGTTTCATACCACGAAGACGAAACATAACAATGCGGTCCGGGAAAAATTACAAGAACTTCATTATCCATATTTTTCCACTGTTGGTTTGCCTTTGCAATGTGACAATACAAACAACCCAATCTATTGTTGCATTTTTTGTAAACAACGGGAACATGTGTAGCATTAATTTTGCCCACATTTGTGCTGATAAGAACAGCAAAACTATTCTGACAAATGAATCCGGTAATTTCATCAATGTCGTTCATCTCTGCATATTTCGGAATATACATGTCCTATTTATTTTTTTTTGCAACTAATAGCACACCGGTGCCTTCTTTGTTTTCGGTATTTACATCGAGCCACATAAGTATCAGCACAAACCAGAGCGTGAACAAATAATAAAAAGGCAGAAGCAGAATAAAAATTTTTGATTTGCCGGCTATCAGTATGGGATACTTAATGCCGAATCTCCAGGAAATAGTTCCGTATTTTCCATAAGAATAAGAAAAGCTTTCGGTATCGAGCCCTGCTTCTGAAATTTTCTTTATAATTTCTTCTTTTGAATATCCGATCCGGGCATGTTCTTCTATAAAGCTTTCATCATCTTCGGAGTGAGCATCGCTTCCGCCTAAATTCGATGGTGTATTGACCAGCAGCCGGCCTCCTGTTTTAAGAGCTTTGGAAAAATTTCTGAAAACAAGTTCATCTTCAAAAATATGTTCCATAACGTCCACACAGAGTATGAAATCAAATTCATTTTCATAATTAATTTTTGTAAGATCGGCTGTATCAAACCTAACGTTGTTCATGCCGCATTCGGTAAAAAACTTTCTACAGTCTGCGACCTGCTCTTCTTTTACGTCAACAGCCAGAATATGAGATTCCGGAAATCTCTTTGCCATAAAATATGTGTACTGCCCAAATCCCATCCCCGCATCGAATATTTTCATTACGGAATTTCCGGGATATAATTCTTTAACTTTTTTTCTGACATGCCATGAACGGAGAAACATCAAATCAAGCAGCCCGTAAAATATTTTTCTCAGAAACGGTCTGCCGGATACTGCATCACCGAACACTTTTTTTATCGGATCATATTTCATTTAATCGGTTGAATTATGTTAATTATAAAAAACATCTTTAATTTCTTATTTTTTCTTTGCTGAAATATCAAGTATTACATCGGTAAAATTCTCCCACATATACTTTTGCTTTTCCTGCTTTACATTTTTAGAAAATTCATGCTCCGCTCCTTCATCGTAAAATTTTTCAATTGCCTCCGCCAATGATTCGGGAGATTCAGGTTTTACAATAAAACCTGTCTCGTTGTTATTTACAATTTCAGATAAACCTCCTACATTCGTTGCAATCACCGGCTTGTCATAAAAATACGCAATTTGAATTATTCCGCTTTGCGTAGCGTCAATATACGGCAGTACAACCACATCGCATGCCGAAAAAAAATATCTTACATCGCTGTCAGGAATAAAATCAGTAAACATCTTCACTTCATTCTCGAGATTCAGCTTTTTGATCTGCTCGGTATAAATCTTTTCATCTTCATAAGATTCACCTGCAATTAATAAATTTGCTTCTATTTTTCCTTTAAGCAGATTCATTGCGTCAATCAGATAACCCACTCCTTTATACTTTCTGATATAACCGAAGAAAAGTATAAGTCCTTTGGTCCCGAAATCCAGATTGTATTTATTCTTCAAGATATTTTTTGCTTCATCTTTATCGACTTTTTCGCCAAAGAGATTATAAACAGGGTGATGAGCAAATCGGTAATTGCACTTTTTGACGGTTTTATTCAGATCACTTTCGACTTTCTTTGACATCACAATAAAATAATCCGTCATTAAAAATGCCAGCCATGTAAAAAATTTATCTCCGAATCTTTTTTCATGCGGAACGACATTATCGCATATATAAAGCACTTTGGCGTCGGAAAATAATTTTACAATCAGTGAAATTGTAAAAAAGCAAGGAGCAAAAAATGGAATCCAGTATTTGAATATAAGCAGCTTAGGCTTTAGTTTTGAAATTCGATAGCCGTTAATAATCCAGTTAAAAGGATTTACAGAATCAATGCTTACTGAGTTTTTGCCGGAAGGAATTTTAATTGCAGGCTCGCCTTTTTCAAATTGAGTTTTACCCGGAAACAAAAATTCCGGATACTGTCTCTTAAACGAATAGACGGATACATCTTCTTTCAATGATAAATATTTATAAAGTAATGCGTTGAACTGCGCTATTCCTCCCCGCATTGGATATGCCGTTCCCACAATGACAATCTTCATTTTTTGTTAATGCGTGATAATTGTCTTGAGCATGCTTCAAACACAGAAACCGGACTTAGCAAATCCATGCATTTGTATTCCTTGTTGATGCATACCGGCATAAAAAAACATTTGCATTCTCTTTCAGGCTGAATGATTTCACCGTTTCCATAAAGGTAAAATTCATGCGGATTAAAAATGTTATTCATCAGTATAAGTTTTTTATTCAATGCAATTGCAATATGCATTGACATTGTTACCTGTGATACAATTACATCACATTTATCCATCAGATTGACAAATGTTTTTATATCAAGGATACCGAAATATTTTGCTCCCGTTTTTCTGTTTAATTCGGAATTTCTCTCATGCTCGGAAGGTCCTCCGAGAAGAATTACCTCAACACCGCTGTCCTTGAGATTTCGTATCAGATCTATCCAATGATCATCCTTCCATAATCTTGAAGTCCACCTTTCGCCGCAGCCGGTATTTAATCCTACGACTTTCTTTGCTTTGTCAATCGGAAAGTCTCTGTCATAATCTTTATCAATATCTAATACATACTTCTCATTTTCAAATCTGTATCCGCAAATTTCAAATATTTCCTGCATGTAATTTTTTTCGTTGACTTTTGAAACATTGTCAAAAATGCCGGTGAGAAATTTTTCCCGCGCCGAATCATTTACGGGAAAACAATAACCGTCTTTTAATATAAAACCATATTTTTCCTTTGCATTGATTTTCTCTGCAAGACTGATTGCTTCAATGTCCTTATCAAGATTTATAAGAATATCAAATGCAGAAGATTCGAGATATGATACGCTTTGAACGGAATATTTTAATACCTGATCCGCATTAGGTATGCTTTTAACCGGAATCAGATCCGGAAAGTATGTTAACCAGTAAATTTTCGAATTCGGGTATTGTTTTCTCAAAGGATATAACAGCGGTGTAGTTCTTATCACATCACCCGCAGCAGCTAATTTTATTATAAGAATTTTCTCCTTAATCTTTTCATAATAGCCGCAGTCATTACACATTACACCGTGTTCTTTATTCGGTTTACAGGGAATATGACCTTTGAAATGCCTGCAATCGAATTTAACTTCGGAAAGTTTTATCATTTAAACATTTGTATTGAATAAATATATAAGTATTTAGTTTGAATTGTAATTCATTTAAGGTGTGAAACATTGCATCGACCGATTCAGTGTATTACAGAATTTTTATACTAAAAAATTTATGAATGTCCGTCTTTACTTGCTGTTACGGAAATTTATCTTAATAAGGCGCAGTATTTCAGAATAAAAAATAGAGGTGACTGTTTAAATATCCTTTTGAAAAATATTATCTTCCAAAATCATCTTGAATTCTTCTTATGTCATTTTCGTCGGATGGATTATCAGGATAACTGTGAATCCAGATTTCGGCAACTATTCCCCAGTCTTGCAATCCAACGAGCCGGTGACGCGTGCCAAGCTCCATCTCGATTACATCATCCTGATTATAAACCGACATTTCATCAGGCTGAATATCTGTTTTGCTTGTATAAATTCCGACAGGACCTTTTACCACTCTCCATAATTCAGACCTTCTATCATGTGACTGCCACGATAACTTTTTTCCCGGCTCTACAAGAAGAATTTTCGGACTCAAGTTAAACTTGCTTAACTCAAAAGGCAGCTTAATTTCAGAAAAATAAACTGACAAAAAATCTTCAAGACTTTCAGCTTCTATTTTAAAAAATCCTCCCCAAGGTCTTTCAAAATCTTCCCCGGCAATTAACAAATTTTGTGATTGAATCTTTTTTCGAATTTCTCCGGAAATTTCTGATTTGGATAACATAAAATTTAAATTTAAAATTTTGATAATACTTTATATGCTGTTACTTCTCCGATTGATAAACACGATGTTGCTGCTGGCGAAGGAGCATTGCAAACCGCTACACTGTCTTCGCTTTCCATAAAATAAAAATCGTCAATAAGTTTACCCTCTTTGTTACATGCCTGCGCTCTGATACCGGAACCATAAGGTTCTATATCATCCGAAGTAATTACCGGAATAAGCTTTTGCAGTGATTTCAAAAATTCCTTCTTTGAATATGATCTGTAAAATTCATAAAGTCCGGTTTTCCAGTATTTGTATGCCAGTTTTCTGAAACCTTTGTATGCAATTGTATTTATAATTTCGGTAATCTTAAAGTCTGATTTCTTATAACCTTCTCTCTGCAATGCCAATACCGCATTAGGTCCTGCTTCTACAACTCCGTTTATCCTTCTTGTAAAATGAACGCCGAGAAATGGAAATTCGGGATCGGGCACCGGATAAATAAGATTTTTTACAAGCTTTGAAGCTGTATTTTTTAATCTGTAATATTCACCTCTGAATGGTATTATCTTTATCTTCAATTCTCCAAACAGCTTCTTTGCAATAATATCAGTCTGAAGCCCGGCGCATAATAACAAAACTTTACTTTTAAAATTTTCACGACTGCTTACAACCATATATTCTTTTTCAGTCTTGAAAATATTTTTTACTTCTTCATTATAACAAATCTTAACTCCGGCATTTGAAATTATACTTGCTATTTTTTCAGAAACATTTTTATAATCCACAATTCCTGTTTGCGGTACGTAAAGCCCCTCAATTCCATTGACGTTAGGCTCATGTTCCTTTATTTCCTTTTCCGAAAGTAAAGCGATACCAGACAATCCGTTTAGCTTGCCGTTTTCATATAATTTTCTCAAAGAAACGGATTCATTCTCATTGATTGCCGTTATCACTTTTCCGCAAATTTCATAATTCACATTATTTTCTTTACAGAATTCAACCAGCATTTTATATCCTCTGAGACAATTTTCCGCCTTTAAACTTCCGGGTTTGTAATAAATACCAGAATGAATCACTCCACTGTTGTGCCCGCTCTGATGAACAGCCGGTGCATTTTCTTTTTCGAGAATGCAGATTCTTATACCGGAATTTAATTCTTTCTATTTATATGCTGCGCTTAATCCGATTATTCCGGCACCGACTATTATCACATCAAATGAATTCATAATTAAAGCAATTAAAAATACAAATACTTAAATTAAAAATAACTGAAATGACAATTCGAATATTAGGAATGATATTTCAATTTCTAATAAGATTCTCAATGAGTATTTTGAAACATATAAAAATTAATCTGTAAAATTATGGCTGAAAAATTTAAAAATCTTATTAATGGAATTTGGAAAGATTCCACCAGCGGAAATACTTTTGAAAACAGAAATCCGGCAAAATGGAAAGAGGATCTGATTGGAATTTTTCCATCTTCTTCAAAAGAGGATACCGATGAAGCAGTTGCAGCCGCAAAAGCTGCATTTGAAAAATGGAGACTTATTCCTGCGCCAAAACGCGGCGACATTCTGAAATTAGTCGGAGATAAAATGAATGAAAGAAAAGATGAAATAGCACATGAGATGACACGTGAAATGGGAAAGGTGTTTGCAGAAACCAAAGGCGATGTTCAAGAAGGCATTGATACTGCATATTATGCTGCATCCGAAGGCAGAAGATTATTCGGATATAATGCTCCGAGTGAATTGCCCGATAAAATGAATTTAAGCTTCAGAACACCAATAGGCGTAGGCGGATTTATTACGCCATGGAATTTTCCAATGGCAATACCAACCTGGAAATTATTTCCTGCACTTGTTTGCGGAAACACCTGTGTGTTTAAACCTGCTGAACTTACACCAAAAACTGCATCTACGCTTGTTGAAATTATTGACAGTTCGATTAAGGAAATTCTCGGAAAAAATTATATCCCCGGTGTAATCAACATTGTTCACGGCAAAGGCCGAATTGTAGGAGAAGCCATGATTTCAAATCCTGATGTTGATTTGATTTCTTTTACCGGTTCCACTGAAGTTGGAATGAGAATTAATCAGGTTGCCGGCGGCAGTCTGAAGAGAGTATCACTGGAACTCGGAGGAAAGAACGCGCAGATTGTAATGAATGATGCTAATCAGGAACTTGCTCTTGACGCGGTTTTGTGGGGAGCTTTCGGAACTACAGGACAGAGATGCACAGCAACATCAAGACTTATACTTCATAAAGATATTCATGATGAATTTTTAAATAAACTTACTGACAGAGTTAATAAGCTCAAACTTGGTTATGGAAATGATAAAGATATTGACGTTGGTCCGTGTGTAAGTGAATCCCAAAGAGAATCAGTTGACATGTATGTAAAAATCGGAATCAAAGAAGACAAAGCCAAATTAGTGTGCGGCGGTGAATTTGCTAAAGAAGATGATCTGTCAAAAGGCTGGTTTTATAAACCTACTATTTTTTCTGAAGTAAAACCCGGTATGAGGATTGAGCAAGAAGAAATTTTCGGTCCGGTATTATCGGTAATCAAATGCAATGATCTGGATGATGCAATTAAAATACTTAACGATACCAAATATGGTTTATCATCAAGTATTTTTACAAATAATGTGAACAATGCATTTAAAGCTGTCAGGGACATAAAAGCCGGAATTACTTATATTAACGGAGCAACTATAGGTGCAGAAGCTCACATGCCGTTTGGCGGTGTAAAGCAGACTGGAAATGGTCATCGAGAAGGAGGCTGGACAGTTTATGATTTTTACACAGAATGGAAAGCAGTGTATGTGGATTATTCCGGAAAACTACAGCGTGCGCAGATAGATAATTATTAAAATAAACTTCATAAAAAAGTAAAAAGGCAGATTTCAACTGCCTTTTTTTATGTATAAAAATATCTTACTCAAGAAAAGGGATTGATGTAAAGTGAAGCAACATTTATGTTGCGTTGTAAAGCAACATTTATGTTGCGGATTAAAGTGATGCAACATTTATGTTGCGGAGTAAAGTGATGCAACATTTATGTTGCGTTGGAAAGTGATGCAACATTTATGTTGCGGAGTAAAGTGATGCAACATTTATGTTGCAGATTAAAGTGGTGCAACATTTATGTTGCGGAGTAAAGTGATGCAACATTTATGTTGCGGAGTAAAGTAGTGCAACATTTATGTTGCAGAGTAAAGTGATGCAACATTTATGTTGCGGAGTAAATCAGGTACTGTCTATAAAGTTTACTATACTCTTTACCAATTAACTGTGTGGAAAGGATTATTTACAACAATTTAACTTTCCAAAATCGGATCTTTGCTAAGAGTTACACTTTTAGACTTTCTTGATTAAGTAGTGCAACATTTATGTTGCAGATTAAAGTAATGCAACATTTATGATGCAAATTAAAGTGATGCAACATTTATGTTGCAGATTAAAGTGATGCAACATTTATGTTGCAGATTAAAGTGATACAACATTTATGTTGCAGATTAAAGTAGTGCAACATTTATGTTGCAAATTAAAGTGATGCAACATTTATGTTGCAGATTAAAGTGATGTAACATTTATGTTGCGACGTAAAGTAGTGCAACATTTGTGTTGCAAATTAAAGTAATGCAACATTTATGTTGCAGATTAAAGTGATGCAACATTTATGTTGCAATGTAAAGTAAAATAACATTTTTTCTATTTAAGGAAACCAAAGCAAATTATGATCAAGTACTTTAGAAATTTACCCCATTATCAACCGTTAGACTCTGCATTCTTAATTACATTTAGACTTGCCGGCTCTATTCCCGATTTTATTTTAAAAAATCTTCGTCTAAACTATGAATCTGAAAGAAAAAAACTTATTTCAAAATACTATGATCCTTCCGTTTTAAAAGCAAAATTATATGAACTCCAGAAAATGAATTTCGCTAAATATGATTCTATTCTGGATAAATGTGAATATGGACCAAAATATCTTTTGAATGAAGATATCGCTTCGATAATATATAAAAAAATTTTTGAACTTAACTCTGTTAAATACGAATTAATTGCTTTTGATATTGAACCTAACCATGTTCATTTAGTTATATTTCTTCTTGATAACATAAAAGTTTCAGAATTAAATAATTTCGGCAAAACAAAAAATTATGCTCTTGCAGATACTCTTAGATTGATTAAAGGTTCTACTGCTAGAGAATCAAATCTGATATTAAACCGAACTGGTCAATTCTGGCATCATGAAAGTTTTGACCATGTTGTCAGAGACGAATTTGAACTTAAAAGAATTGTAAAATACATTATGAATAATCCTGTAAGATCAGGTATGACTGACAAACAAAATGACTGGAAATGGAGTTATTGTGTCATTGATTACTCTTTATTATAAATGTTTTGTTATTTTTTTAAAGTAAAAAATGTTGAAATTTTACTCTCAATCCCGATTTTCTATTGATTCAATCCGCTAACTTTTTTAGCTTGCTGAAAAATATGAAAAAAATTTTAATTTATTTATTTTTATTCCTAGTTACTCCTATCTGCTATGCTCAACTTACCTCTTCAGAATATCTAAATCTCGGGATTAAAGAAGTTGAAATAAAAAATTTTGAAAAAGCTATTGATTATCTTACTCAATTTCTCGACTCTGATCCGCAAAATGCCGTTGCAAGATTTAATAGAGCGTTTGCGTATTATTCACTGCAACAGTTTGAGCCGGCTTTACAAGATGCAACCGATGCTGTTACCAGTAATCCGCAGTACACATTCGCCCTAAATTTAAGAGGTTTAATCTATACTTCCATGCAAATGTATTCAAATGCTATTTTGGATTTTAATTCGGCAATTTTTTCTAACCCTGACTTCGCAGAAGCTTATCTTAATAGAGCAGTTGTTTATAAACTCCAAAACCAATATGCAGAAGCAATTTCTGACCTTAACAACTCTCTGAATATTAACCCGGCTTTGATTGAAGCATATCTGATAAGAGGTGAAGTACTTGTTTCTATGGCAAATTATAATGACGCTATCAAAGATCTTACAACTTATATTTCAAATATTCAAAATAAAGCTGCCGCTTATGCCGCAAGAGGGCTTGCTTATTATCAGATGGGAAATTATGTTAATGCTGTGACAGATCTGGAAAAAGCAATTCAACTTAAACCCGAAATGGAAAGAGATTTTTCCATTGTCTTAACTGATGCAAAAAATAAGCAAAAGTGAAATTGTTTATAATTTTTTATTTGCGGATAATTTGAAATATAGCAACTACATCGATTCAATTACATTTTTACTCTGCAATGTCTTTAATGATTTATCCGCAAGTACAATTTAATTTATAATGATGCAAAAACTTTGTTATTAGCTAATGTAATCAACACACATACAAAAGATATCTGACTAATAATGAAAAATATTTTTTATAAACTTAATTTTGTAATTGTTTTTTCGGTATGCTGTCTTAATTGTGGAAACGATAACCTGAATGAAGAAATCAAAATTAAAAAGAATAAGGATAAACTAAAATCTGAAACTCATAAAATTGATGATTCGTCTCCGAAATCGGAGTTTGCTTTTTCTTCAGAATCCATTAGCCCGGCAGAAGCAAAAAACCATATTGGTGATTCCATTACTGTCCATGGTTATGTTGCAGATGTATATGTCAGTGAAAAAGTTGCTTACCTTAATTTTGATAATAAGTTTCCTAAAAATACATTTACTTGCACAATTTTTAAAAAATATTTTACTTCCTTCGGTGATTTAACCGGATTTAAAAATAAAAATGTCCTGGTAACAGGTAAAATTTCGATTTATAAAAACAAACCTCAAATGATTTTATATTTCAAACATCAAATAAAAATACTTGGTGAATAGTAAGGCTGGATTTGTTGCGGTAATAGGTAAACCAAATTCTGGAAAATCAACCCTTGTAAATACTCTTGTAGATTACAATATTTCCGTTGTTAATAAAAAAGCTCAGACTACAAGGAATAAAATTAAAGCCATACTTACCGGAAAGGATTTTCAGATTGTTTTTCTTGATACTCCCGGGATTCTCAAACCCGAATATGAATTGCATAATTTTATGTTCAATGAAATAGTCTCTTCTTTAGATGAAGCAGATTTGATAATTTTTCTGATCGATGCCGTTAAACCAGATCTCGATTCTTTTGATGCATTCAATACGCAGTTCAAATCTTCATTGAGCGGAAAGGAAATTATAATTGTCCTGAATAAAATTGATCTTGTTAATAAAAATAAACTTCTTCCTTTAATTAAATTGATTTCCAGTAAAGAAATTGATTCTGAAATTGTTCCTGTTTCAGCTTTAAAAAAAGAAAACACCGACAGTCTTAAAAAGTTAATCGTTGATAAACTTCCTGCAAGCGGTTTTTTCTACGAAAAAGAATCTTTAACAGATAAATCAGAAAAATTTCTCGCTTCTGAAATTATACGTGAACAAATTCTTTCTCTATATCATGATGAAATTCCTTATAGCTGTCTTGTTAATGTAACCGAATTTAAGGAAAGAACCGAAAACCTTATTTTCATAAATGCCGATATTATTCTCGAAAGGGAATCTCAAAAAGCAATCCTGATCGGAAAAAAAGGACAAGGTCTGAAAAGACTCGGTGAACTTGCCAGAAAAAAACTTGAATCTTTTTTTGATAAAAAAGTGTTCCTTAATCTGTTTATCAAAATCAAAAAAGACTGGAGAAAAGAAAAAAATTATATCAAGAAAAATTTATTTTAGTAATAACCGGTTTTAAAATTTCTTCTCTGTGAATACAATACTGCCTTATACGAAAAATCATTCTTAAATATACTGGGTTTTACAAAATCATCGGTATTAAAATAAGTTATGTATTTTCTGACACGCCAGTCAAAACTGATATTGGCAGAATTGAATTCACTCCTTGATAAGTACCTGAAATATGTCTCCCTTTCCCGGGTTACTATGAAAAAATTCATTACCGGATTAAAACTTTTGAACTCCAGCACATAAATTCCAGCTCCAGTACCAGATGAATATGAAAACCTCGTATCACCGTCAACTGCAAGAAAATTATTTAGAGGTGTCTCAAGCTCCGGTGGTGTTTCATTCACTACTTTGATCTGCTCCTCAGGTGAAGCATAATTGTAACTTATGAATCCTTTGCCGTTTTCACTTTCTGCTATTCCTGTAACTCTGAATTTTATCGATTCAGTAAACTTATCCGGTATCACAATTTTTATGCTGCTGCTGTTACCGTATTCTTCTGCTAAATTTATCTCTGCATTTTTATCGTAATTGAAAAAGTTTAAAGATAATTTGAGCTTGTTTATTTTGTAATTCTTATCATAAAAAAATAATTTAAGATTCGAAGAGTTTAACTTTTTTTCTTTCTTTGTATCAAATGTAATTTCATAATTATTTCTACCTTTGTTTAAACTTATATTTTGTCTTTTTAAAAACTGATATCCCTTATCATTTTTTTGTATTAAAATCAGTTCACCCTCAATGCTGTTTCTGTTAATTGGCCAACTCACTGTCAATTTTACCAAACTGTCTCCTTCAGAAACTTCTTCCTGGGTTGATGTAAATGCATTCGTGCTTATGAATTTAATTGTTGAACTACTGCTTTCAGATATTTTTGAAATTTTGATGTTCAGGTGTACTTTGTTGGCAAAATATTCTCCCATGTCTCCAAATAATACCAAATCAGGATTTGTTACCGTCAACTCTTTGTATATTACCGCAGTATTTGTATATCTCTCTGCTATGGTGACTTCATAAGGTGAAATTATATTTTGAAAACTAAAACTTCCGTTAATGTCAGTTAGTTTTTCAAGATTTTCTATGATTACTTTTACACCTTGTATTGGAAATCCTCTTTCATCTATGACTCTCCCATTTAAAAATGATATAACTGTATTTCCGCATAATGCAGTCTTTGAAAAAAATATTACTATAATGAATACTGATGTTATGTATACTCTTAACTTCATATATTTTTATATTTTTAAATGCAAATTAAGTTTATTATTCATAAAATTAACTGCATTTTTCTTTTTAATATCAAATTTTTGCTTAAAGAAAATCGAAATTTGCCTTTATTTTAATTTTAAATAAGACTAATTTAGTCCTAATTAAATATTTTAAATACATTTCTATAATTTATGGTAAAAGAAGACGATATTCTTGAAAAAGTAACTTCAAGCGATTATAAATACGGATTTTATACAGACCTTGAAATGGATAAAGCGCCAAAAGGTTTGAATAAAGAAATTATAGAATTAATTTCATCAAAAAAAAATGAACCGGAGTTTTTGCTTGAATGGAGGTTAAAAGCTTACAATATATGGCTTAAAATGACTGAACCTAATTGGCCGAATGTCAAATATCCGCCGATTGATTACAATGATATCATTTATTATGCAGCTCCTAAAACTAAAAAGAAACTCGGAAGTCTGGATGAGCTTGATCCTGCAATTAAAAATACTTATGATAAACTCGGAATTCCGTTGGAAGAACAGCTTATTCTTGCTGGTGTTGCCGTAGATGCAGTTTTGGATAGTGTCTCAGTTGCAACAACTTATAAAGAAAAACTCGCCGAACTCGGAATCATTTTTTGCTCAATGAGTGAAGCAATAGTAAATCATCCCCAACTGATAAAAAAGTATCTTGGAGCTGTAGTTCCACAGTCAGATAATTATTTTGCGGCATTAAATTCTGCCGTGTTTACAGACGGCTCTTTCGTATATATCCCTAAAAATGTTAGATGTCCGATGGAGTTATCCACTTATTTCAGAATAAATGCTGAGAATACCGGACAGTTCGAAAGGACTTTGATTATTGCTGATGAAGGAAGTTATGTGAGCTATCTTGAAGGCTGTACTGCTCCGATGAGAGATGAAAATCAGCTGCATGCCGCTGTTGTTGAATTAATTGCTTTAAAAAATGCTGAGATAAAGTATTCTACCGTTCAGAACTGGTATCCCGGTGATGCCGAAGGTAAAGGCGGTATTTATAATTTTGTAACAAAAAGAGGAATCTGCTCAGGTGATAACTCGAAAATATCTTGGACTCAGGTCGAAACAGGCTCATCAATTACCTGGAAGTATCCAAGCGTAATTCTTAAAGGTGACAACTCAATCGGCGAATTCTATTCAGTTGCTCTTACCAATAATTTTCAACAAGCTGATACTGGAACAAAAATGATGCATTTAGGCAAGAATACTAAAAGCAGAATTGTATCAAAAGGAATTTCAGCCGGTAAAAGCAACAATAGTTACAGAGGACTTGTTCAGGTAAGTAAACGCGCCGATAATGCCCGCAATTTTTCTCAATGCGATTCATTGTTAATGGGAGATAAATGCGGCGCACACACATTTCCTTACTTTGAAATAAAAAATAAATCCGCTATAGTGGAACATGAAGCTACGACTTCCAAAATAGGAGAAGATATTATGTTTTACTGTAATCAAAGAGGAATTTCAGAAGAAGATGCAGTTGCCCTTATTGTAAACGGATACGCAAAAGAAGTATTAAATCAACTGCCCATGGAATTTGCCGTCGAAGCTCAGAAACTGCTTGCCATTTCGCTCGAAGGAAGCGTCGGGTAATTTTCCTGATTAAAATATATCTTGATAAATTTAAATTGTCCTAACTTATAAAAATGCTAGAAATAAAAAACTTAAAAGCAAAAGTTGAAACCGATGAAGGCGGAAAAGAAATTTTAAAAGGCTTAAATCTGCAAATCAAAGCAGGCGAAGTTCATGCCATAATGGGTCCAAACGGTTCCGGTAAAAGTACTCTCGCATCAGTCCTGACCGGACGTGAAGGATATGAAGTAGAAGAAGGTGAAGTACTCTTCGAAGGAAAAAACCTTCTTGAGCTTGCACCGGAAGAAAGAGCCCGCGAAGGAATATTCCTTGCATTCCAGTATCCTGTGGAGATTCCAGGTGTGTCAAATACAAATTTTTTAAAAACTGCGGTAAACGATATCAGGAAATCAAAAGGAGAAGATCCTATGAGCTCGGTTGACTTTCTGAAAATGATAAAAGAAAAAGCTAAACTTGTTGATATTGATCCGCAAATGCTTGGAAGATATGTTAATGTTGGATTCTCGGGTGGAGAAAAAAAACGAAATGAAATCTTTCAACTTGCAATGCTGAATCCTAAATTATCTATACTCGACGAAACTGATTCCGGCCTTGATATTGATGCTTTGAAAATTGTAGCCGACGGCGTTAACAAAATTCGCTCAAAAGATAATGCATTTATTGTAATTACGCATTATCAAAGATTGCTGAATTATATCGTTCCGGATTTTGTGCATGTGATGTATGAAGGAAAAATTGTAAAATCTGGAGACAAAAGTCTCGCTCTGCATCTTGAGGAATACGGATATGACTGGGTTGCCGAACATTTGGAAGAAATTGCTAAATAATCTTTTAACCACGGGTTCTTTGAACTTTTTATATTTAACTTTTTTGATTTATGATGAATCGCCAAAAAAATGACTAAAACTGAAATAGAAAATACAGACCTAAAATTAAAGCTTGTTTCCGATTTTCAGAAATTTGAAAAATCATTAAACGGAAAAGCAAACAGCATACTTAATAAAATTAAAATAGATGCTTTTGATTGCTTCAATAGACTTGGTTTTCCGGTAAAAAAACTCGAAGAGTGGAAATATACAAACATCAATCCTGTGCTTAAGCATGATTTTAAACAATCAACGCAATTAGCTAAACATACGCTTACAAAAGATTTTGTTGGTAAATATTTCTTGAAAGATGCGGTTAATCTCGTTTTTATAAACGGATTTTTTGATGAATCTCTTTCCGATAAAATAACTGATAACGACAGTTGTTATTCGGGCAGTCTTGCTGAGGCAACGACAAAGTTCGGTGATTTTGTTGAACAACACTTTTCAAAATATGCCGATTTTAAAAGCAACTCTATGACTGCTTTGAATACTGCATTTTCAAAAGACGGAGCATTTATCTATTTGAAAAAAAATTCTGTCAATAACATCCCTGTCCATATTCTTTATATCTCCGATGCAGTAAATAATGTAATGCTTTCACAGCCGAGAAATTTAATTGTTCTTGAAGAAGGTTCGAGCATAAAAATTTCCGAAGATTATTTTACTGTTGGGAGTAATTATAACTTTACAAATGCTGTAACTGAAATTTACTGTGCTCAAAATTCCAATCTTGAGCATTACAAAATTCAGAATGACGGAGATAATTCATTCCACATTGGAACAACACAGGTGCATCAGGAAAGAGATAGTAAGTTTTCTGATACTACCGTTTCATGGGGAGGCTCTATCATTAGAAATAATCTGAATTCTGTATTCAACGGAACAAATACCGAATGTCATTTCTATGGGCTTTATCTGCTTGACGGAAAACAGCATGTCGATAATCACACTCTTGCCGATCACAAGATGCCTAATTGTTTCAGCAATGAATTGTATAAAGGTATCATCGACGGCAGTGCAACGGGAGTATTTAACGGTAAAATTATGGTGCATCCCGATGCACAAAAAACGAATGCATATCAATCGAATAACAACATACTGCTTTCTGATGATGCAACGATTTATTCAAAACCCCAGCTCGAAATTTTTGCCGATGATGTGAAATGCAGCCACGGTGCAACTTCCGGACAGCTTAGTAAAGAAGAGATGTTTTATCTCCGTTCCAGAGGTATAAGCGAAAATGATGCTAGGATTCTTCTTCTTAATGCATTTGCAAGCGATGTAATTGACTCTGTAAAAATTGATGCGCTCAGAATTAAACTTTATCATACTCTTCAATTAAAACTTAAATCTTAATTAAGTGAATATTGATATTGTAAATGAAAATATTTCCTTTGATGTTTATAAACTTCGTAAAGAATTTCCGCTGCTTGATCAGCAGATAAACGGATGTCCGTTGGTCTATTTTGACAATGCAGCTACTAATCAAAAACCCCTGTCCGTTATTAATTCAATCCGTGAATATTACGAAACCATTAACAGCAACGTTCACAGAGGAATTCATACTTTAAGCGAAAGAGCAACCGAAGCTTATGAAAATTCACGTGAAAAAGTCAGAGAGTTTATTAGTGCATCGGGATCAAATGAAATCATTTTTGTCCGAGGAACTACTGAAGCTGTTAATCTTGCAGCTTCTACATACGGAATGCAGTTTATAAATGAAGGAGACGAAATAATTGTTTCGGCTATGGAGCATCACTCAAATCTTGTTCCCTGGCAAAATTTAACATCAAGAAAAAAAGCTCTTTTAAAATTTATTCCCATTACCGATAACGGCGAACTTGTTATGGATGAGTTTAAATCAATGCTTAATGAAAAAGTTAAGTTCATATCGGTTGTGTATGTTTCAAATACTCTCGGCACAATTAATCCCGTTAAGGAAATTATCTCGGCTGCACACAGCTACAATATTCCCGTTTTTATTGATGCCGCTCAGGCATCTCCGCATATTAAAATTGATGTAAAAGAACTTGACTGCGACTTTCTTGCTTTTTCAGGTCACAAAACTTATGGACCTACCGGTATCGGCATTCTTTATGCAAAAGAAAAGTATCTTGACTTAATGCCTCCATATCAGTTCGGCGGTGAAATGATCAAAAATGTTTCCTATGAGCATACCGAATACAACAATCTCCCGTTTAAATTTGAAGCAGGTACTCCAAACATTTCAGGCGCCGTTTCGCTTGCTTCTGCAATAGATTTTATCAATGAAAAAGGTTTACTTAATATTGCCCGTCATGAATCTGATTTGTTAAAATATGCAGAAAACAGAATGAATGAAATTGAAGGTATGAATATTATCGGAAATGCAAAAAATAAAACCGGAGTAATTTCATTTATCATTAATGGCATTCATCCGTATGATACCGGCTCGATACTTGACAATCTCGGCATTGCTGTCAGAACCGGCTTTCACTGCACGCAGCCGTTAATTGAACAAAGATATAATTTACCCGGAACTGTCAGGATTTCTTTTGCAGTTTATAACACTGTTGAAGAAATTGACCGATTTATTGATGGCTTGCATAAAGTTAAAAAAATGTTGTCTTAATGTCAGAAAGTAATATTAAAAATACCGAAAAAGAAATTATTGACGAGTTTGAACTTTTCAATGACTGGATAGGAAAATATGAATATATTATAGAACTCGGCAAAAAACTTCCTTTGATAGATGAAAATCTAAAAAATGAAAATTATGAAGTAAAAGGCTGCCAGTCCAAAGTTTGGATTAATGCTGATTATAAAGACGGTTATTTGTTTTTTAAAGCTGACAGTGACGCGCTTATTACAAAAGGAATTATCTCTCTTCTGATAAGAGTACTTTCAGGTAATAAACCTGATGAAATACTTAATGCTGATATGAATTTCATTAATGAAATTGGTCTTAAAGAACATTTATCGCCAAACAGAGCAAATGGTCTTAATGCAATGATAAGTAAAATGAAAAATTTCGCAATGGTTTATTCAAATCAAAATGTTAACTAAATTAAAAAATCTGTTTACAAAAGAAGATTCTGCAGATTCTGGAAATGATAAGTCTGCTCTGGAGCAGAAATTTGATAACCATAATCCTGAGTTATTAAAAAAATCCGATAATAATAATTTGAACACAGATATACCTGATTCTGCTGAATCTCGAGAAGTTACCGATGAACCTTCTTCCGTTGCTTTAAATGATAAACAAGTTAATGTTGAAGAAGTTAAAGAAGAAGTGATTAAAGTTTTAAAAACCTGTTATGATCCCGAAATACCTGTTGACGTATGGGAACTTGGATTAATTTATGATATTGTTGTAGCAGTTAATGGTGATGTTATGATAATTATGACTCTTACTTCTCCTGCCTGCCCCGTTGCTGGAATTCTTCCTGCTGAAATCGAGCAAAAAGTAAAAAGTCATCCGAAAGTTACTGACTGTAAAGTACAACTTACATTTGATCCTCCTTGGAATCAGAATATGATGAGTGAAGTAGCTAAGCTTGAGCTTGGATTTTTATAGTTTGTTTATTATAAAATCGTTTCCTTTCTCTTTCCAATTGAATTATAAGCATTATGTCATTTAAAACTTTTCCGATAAAAGTCATAAAGAAAGAATATCTTACAAATGAAGCTGTTGCTGTTTATTTTGACATTCCGGAAAATCTTAAGGATGTTTTTAAATACAAACCGGGTCAGTTCGTTACGTTAAAATTATATATCGACGGTAAAGAACATAGAAGGGAATACTCACTATGCAGCAGTCCTTATACGGATAAAGATTTCGTTATTGCATCAAAAAGGGTTAACAATGGTACCGTGTCTAATTATCTTTATTTTAATTTATATGAAGGAGATGTGATTGATGTTTCTCCGCCAAAAGGAAATTTTTATTCAGATTTAATTTCTAAAAATTCAAAGCAATATGTATTGATAGGAGGCGGTAGCGGCATTACTCCGCTTTTTTCGATTCTTAAATCCGTTTTGTTTATTGAACCTGATAGTAATGTTATTCTTTATTATGGTAATCAGTCGGAGGAAAACATAATGTTTCGAAAAGAACTTGAAATGTTTTGTCATTCACATGGATCTAAACTTAAAATCCTATATACTTTAATTTTCCCTTCGAAAAATTGGAATTATCTAACCGGAAATATTAATAAAAATGATCTGATAAATATTTTATCTGATAACCAGATTTCAGATTCAATAGAAAGAGAATTTTACATTTGCGGTCCGGAAAAAATGATGAATCTTGTCAAAGAAACTTTAACTGATTTAAAAGTTAGAGATGAGAATATACATATAGAATATTTTAATGCACCTTCAAAACATCATGAATTTATTCCTGAAGCTTCAATATCTGAAGAATTAAAAGAAAGAACTGTCACGGTTTTACTGGATGGTAACGAACATGAAATTAAAGTCCCCCCCGATAGTTCGATACTCAACTCGGCAATCAATGCTGATCTTGATCCTCCTTTTTCTTGTAAAAGCGGAATCTGCACAACATGCAGAGCAAAACTGCTGTCCGGTAAAGTTAAAATGGATGAACGTGAAGGATTATCAGATTCAGAAATTGAACAGGGTTATATTCTCACTTGCCAGTCTCATCCGTTAACAGACGACGTTAAGATCGAATATATGTAAATATTTAAATCAACTTTTATACAAATATGTAAAAGGCTTCAGCCTATCGGAAGATTTATCGCAGTTTCTTGCTCTTTTACTCAATATAACTGCTTTACCAAATTGAACTTTCATTAAGAATATTACTCTTGTTCCGGTTAAAAATTATACCCGTCAGAAATGGAAGTAAAGGCGTATGCAATTATACTTTCCGGAATTATGATTTGCTGAGACATCCTAATTCGATTTCATGAATTTTAAAATCCAGTTTCCTTATTCCTGTCACGGATTCCTTTGTAATCTTTAATCCTGACTATCTATATTTGAACCAAGAATTTCAGCACCTCACTGGTTTCCCATGCTGCTACAGGTTCAGAATATAATTTTTTCAGTCATTTTACTTTATTTATTTTGTAACAAATTTTTTATATAAAGAAACGACTGAGATAAATATCAAAGAAAGTAAAAATGGAACAAAGTAAAAATTTTTTATACTTAAACTTATTAAATTTTTTTCAAACCGTAATCACATAAAGATATCATAAAGTAAGTTTAAACTTATTTTAAAATTTTAATTTGCTTCATAATTTATCATTAAATTTAAATTGGCAAAAATGACAATAAATAACATATTGTAAAAAGTAAAATTTATTCTTGAATATTATTGATAAATTTAAACTACGATGTAAATGAATAAATAAATCTTGATTCGACTTAAAAAGTTTTATCTTTTCTATTTGATGTATCGTTTGTGTATCTGCTTAAGTAATCTCTGAATTAAATTCATATTTTAAAAGTAAAGTTGTACTGTTGAGTTTTTATACTTCGTTATGTTCTTATGTTAATGAGTGATGCAACATTTATGTTGCAGTATTTTGTGACGCAACATTTATGTTGCAGTATTTTGTGATGCAACATTTATGTTGCTGTAGTTTGTGACGCAACATTTGTGTTGCCAAGCTCTGTAATGCAACATTTATGTTGCCAAGCTCTGTAACGCAACATTTATGTTGCTGTAGTTTGTGACACAACATTTATGTTGCTGTATTTTGTGACGCAACATTTATGTTGCTGTAGTTTGTGACGCAACATTTATGTTGCTGTATTTTGTGACGCAACATTTATGTTGCAGTGATATGTATCGCACTAAGTTAAAAAAATATTCCCTTTCGAGAAACCGGTTTATAAAATTTGTTTTTACAATATCACAATGTATTAAACAGATTTTTTATGACGCAACATTTATGTTGCTGTAGTTTGTATTGCAACATTTATGTTGCTGTAGTTTGTGACGCAACATTTATGTTGCCGTAGTTTGTGACGCAACATTTGTGTTGCTGTTATTTGTGACGCAACATTTATGTTGCCAAGCTCTGTAACGCAACATTTATGTTGCTGTATTTTGTGACGCAACATTTATGTTGCCGTATTTTGTGACGCAACATTTATGTTGCCAAGCTCTGTAACGCAACATTTATGTTGCTTTAGTTTGTATTGCACTAAGTTAAAAAAATACTCCTTATAAGAGAAACCGGTTTATAAGATTAGTAATACAATATCACAATGTATTAAACAGATTTTTTATGACGCAACTTTTATGTTTCTTTAGTTTGTATTGCAACATTTATGTTGCTGTAGTTTGTGACGCAACATTTATGTTGCCGTAGTTTGTGACGCAACATTTGTGTTGCCAAGCTCTGTAATGCAACATTTATGTTGCCAAGCTCTGTAACGCAACATTTATGTTGCCAAGCTCTGTAACGCAACATTTATGTTGTTGTATTTTGTAACGCAACATTTATGTTGCTGTAGTTTGTAACACAACATTTATGTTGCTGTAGTTTGTGACGCAACATTTGTGTTGCTGTTATTTATGACGCAACATTTATGTTGCAGTATTTTGTGACGCAACATTTATGTTGCAGTGATATGTATCGCACTAAGTTAAAAAAATATTCCCTTACGAGAAACCGGTTTATAAAATTTGTTTTTACAATATCACAATTTATTAAACAGATATTTTGTAACGCAACATTTATGTTGCCAAGCTCTGTAACGCAACATTAATGTTGCAGTGATTTGTGACGCAATATTTATGTTGCTGCATTTTGTGACGCAATATTTATGTTGCCGTATTTTGTGATGCAACATTTATGTTGCCGTATTTTTTGATCAACATTTATGTTGCAGTATTTTGTGACGTAACATTTATGTTACCGTATTTTGTGACGCAATATTTATGTTACCGTATTTTGTGACGCAATATTTATGTTACCGTATTTTGTGACGCAATATTTATGTTACCGTATTTTGTGACGCAACATTTATGTTACCGTATTTTGTGACGCAATATTTATGTTACCGTATTTTGTGACGCAACATTTATGTTACCGTATTTTGTGACGCAACATTTATGTTGCCGTATTTTGTAACGCAACATTTATGTTGCTGTATTTTATGATGCAACATCTATGCTGCTGTTATCTGTGTAATACTTTATTCGAAATTCAAACTGCCTCTGAATTAAATTTTCTCGTAAACTTAATATATTCTATTAATTTTTCTGCATCCTTTGCCGATTTTATTATGTAAAATAAAGCAACATCTGACTTGTAATCTTTAATTATATTTATAATATCAACTCTATTTCGCCTGTTGAAATTTATTGTCCATAATACAAAATTTTTATCAAACCACCTTTCCTTGCAGTCATCCGAAATATCCGTACGCTTTATGCTAAACAACTTAGTCTTAACTATCCTTTTGTATATTCTGTAGAAACTAAAAATCGTACAATAATCAAAATAAATAATTAAATCAGCTCGTTCAACTCTCAGCTCAAGTGTCCTTCTGTAATTCCCATCTATTATCCACTCTTCGCTCTGTATTATTTCATAAACTATTTCAGTGAACTCGTTTTTATCTATCGGTATCCAGTTTGCTGTGTGATAATACCTATCCAAATGGTGAATGTCATATCCTGTAATTTCTCCCAATTTCTTTGCAAGTGAACTCTTTCCAGACCCCGGCGGTCCGGTTATTACTATCTTTTTGATATTATTGAATCCTTTATTCATTTTTTGTCCATGAATAATTATTAATTTATTCTAAAAAATTTATAATTTCTTTTAAACAAAAAATATCTTGATCTCGCTTGTAAGCCGCTCTGTCGAATATTTCTCTAAAGAATGTTGTGTATCAGGAAATACTATCATACTTCCGTTTCTTAATTTTCTGAAAATATTTGCGGTTTCTTCTATACTTACCATATTATCTTTATCTCCTACTCCAAGCCTGATTTCATTTTCTATTAAAGAAAAATCTTCTCCTTTTAGTGAAGGATTTAATCCGAGGTTTATCATCATTTGTGATGTCTTTTGCAATACTTGTTTCCAGGTTTTTTCCGAATGCCTTTCGATCAACTGCGATGCAAATGCAGGTACCTTTTCCAGAATTTTTTCCGGATTAAGAAGTCTTGATTCTTTTAATGATGTCTCCTCATTCCAATCAAACTTCGTAGCAACTGTAAATATTCTGTTTAATTTGCCTGTATTATGCCTTGCTGCATGAAGCGCTGCATATCCTCCCATACTGTATCCAAATACATCGGTTTTTCTCAGTCTTCCCTTTTCTATAAACTTAACAATTTCATTAGAAAATTTTTCAATGCTAAATGATTCATCCGTTAATTCTTTTCCGCCGTGACCTGAAAAATTCAATAAATATACTCTATAATCATTTGACAATCTCTCTGCTAATGGTTCAAGTTGCTCGGCAGAGCCAAGTGCTCCGTGAAGTAAAAGCAGATTTTTCATTTGTTATAATTTATATTGAGATAAAAAAATAAAATTCACAGCCCTTCTCAGGTTCACTCTTTACATTAATTTTGCCGCCAAGTGTAATTATATACTCTAATGAAAATGCTAATCTAAAACCAGCTCTATTATAATTGCTTTCAATATTATTGTTGTCAATGTGAACAAACTTATCAAATATCTTATCAAGAAAATTCGGTTCAATCCCTTTCCCAAATTAGTTTACTTTGTTAATAGTAATCATAATTACTCATTAAAATAAAACTTCTTTCTTCTGTCCTTAAACAAATCATTAACAGGATTTATTTTTTTATCCAATGCTTCCTTTGGATTAATTTTTACAATAGCGCATTCCTTTCTGTTTTTCGATGCTTTCTGTAAATACTTTCCCTTCGGTGATACTATCACACTCTGCCCGGTAAATGTTAAAGTTTTTCCTCCGGCAGTTTCCATTCCTGTTCTGTTTGCAGTAATTGTAAAAACATGATTTTCTAATGCTCTCGTAGTCATTGCTCTTTGGCAATAAGGCATTACAAGATTTGATGGATGACAAATAATCTGCGCTCCTTTTAATGCAAGCGTTCTCATCGTTTCCGGAAATATCCAGTCAAAGCATATCATCATCCCTATTCTTACTTTGCCAAATTTTTTCCCGTTTATTTCTATTGCACTTATCGGCATGTTACCTGCTTCAAACCATTTCTTCTCTGTGTCAAATAAATGAAGCTTCCGGTATGTGATAACTTTCCCCTCAGGACAGATTAGCACTGATGTATTGTAAAATTTATTCTCTGAACGTTCGCATATACCTGATACAATGTGAAATTTGTTTTTCGATGAAATCCTTTTTAATGCGTTGATAAATATCCCGCCTGATATATTTTCTGAACTTCTAAATAAATCATCACGACGAGAAAATAAATAACCCGAATTAGCAAGCTCCGGTAATACTATCAAATCAATATCAATCCCTGATAAATTTTTTTCAATAATTGATATATTTTTTTCAGGATTACAATATTCGGGTTTGAACTGAAAATAACCAACTTTCATTTTCAATTAATTTTTAATGCTTTAAAAAATACAAAACGGGGTGTTGTTAAAATTTCTTGATAAAGTTCTGGATCTGTTTCTCTCATGATTTCAGGCGGTATTGGCTCAAGCAAATCCTCTGTTCTGAATCCGTTCAGCTTTAATAACCTGAACAATTCACTGAAAGGTCTTCTGAAAGTCTTCATATATACGTTGTAGCTCCTCCACCTGTCTTCGATAATATTGGTATCATAATAATTAGTTTCAGGATGGTGCTTGAAATCCAGAAAAGGATGATGAGTAGAAAAAACAAATACACCGCCAGGTTTTAAGATTCTGTTAAACTCACTGAAAAGTAAATTCAGATCTTTAATGTAGTGAATTACAAGCGCACTTAAAACCAAATCAAACTCTTCGTCAACAAAAAAATCAAGCGGATAATTAAGATTGGCTTCGATAAATTTAGCCGGCAGATTTTTTTCCTTTGCTATGCTGAGTAATTCACTGCTGTAATCGAGCCCCGTAACATCCGCACCTCTTTCTGTTAACCATTCCGTGTAAATGCCTGATCCGCATCCAGCATCGAGCACCTTCATCTTTGAAGTAATCTCCAAAAGTGACAATGTAACCGGCTTCTCATAAACTGAATTTATTGAATTTCTTTCTGCAAATTCAGAATACTTTCTTGCAAATTTTCTGTCATTATAGATTTCGTGAGACAGTTTGTCAAGATTACTAAAATTATTTTTCGTATTTTTATCCAAAGAATAATTTTTTTTCAAGTTAAATTATTCATTCTCAATTTTCAATCAATTTAAACTTGTTTAAAGTTAACATGACTGAAAAAATAAATAAATCAAAAGAAGAATGGAAAAAAATTCTCACACAGGAACAATTTCACATCACAAGAGAAAAAGGTACAGAAAGACCTTTCAGCGGAAAGTATTATCTGCTCGATGAAAACGGAATTTATAACTGTATCAGCTGCGGCAATCCTCTCTTCAAGTCGGATGATAAATTCGATGCCGGATGCGGCTGGCCAAGCTACACCAAACCCGTTTCCAATGACGCCGTAATTTATGAAGAAGACAGAAGCTTCGGAATGATTAGAACCGAAGTCAGATGTGCAAAATGCGATGCCCATCTTGGTCATGTCTTTGACGACGGACCCGGACCTGACGCTCAACGATATTGCATTAATTCCGTTGCAATTGATTTCATAAAAAAAACCTGATTTAATTGGATTTGCTGTTAAATATCTGTATTGAATGATAAAACAAAACAATAAATTTATTGTTGAACTTAAAGATGCTTTAAAGATCATTGTCTTTATTATTTCGGTTTTTATGTTCTTCGTATTGTTTCTTTCTTACTTCTTCCCTGAATTTTTCTTGAAGCTGACTCCTGCATGTATAAGCAAAACTGTGTATAACGATGAATGCTTTATGTGCGGTACATCACGGGCTTTCATTGAAGCATCCAATGGAAATTTTTCCGAAGCTTCAATTTTAAATAAATTTAGTCCTTATTTATTTGTGATCTTTTTTATTTTGTCGTTAAATTTTTTGTACAATGCTTTAATGTTTTTTATCAAAACTAAAACTTTTTCAAATGTTTTTCGAAAAGAAGATTTAAAAAATTATTTTATAAAATAAACCTTTGGTAAAATGAAATTTCTTAGTTTGATTTGGGGAATTCTTGCAATTCTTGGTATGCTGCTTGGTTTTATCCCTTGTCTTGGAGCATACAACTGGATTAATATTCCCTTTGCAGCTGTTGGTTTGATTATCAGCATAATTGCTGCAGTCGGTTCGGATGTTAATTCTTCCAAAACTTCTGCCATAGCAGGAATTGTTATGTGTGCCATAGCAATTGTTTTCGGAATCATTAGACTCACTCTCGGCGGAGGTATTCTTTAATAGATAAATTATTTCTGAAATTATTTTTAGAGGTATGGATTTGGAATTCGGAAGAATAACAATTCTTGTAAATGATTATGACGAAGCTTTTGCATTCTATGAAAAAACCCTTTCCTGCAAAAAGTTTTTTGATCTCATTGATAACGGTCAGAGATTTCTTCATGTAGGTCTGAATGCAAAAGATAAATCTGGCATTTGGTTTCTGAAAGCAGAAACCGATGAACAAAAAAAACTTGTCGGAAATCAGACGTGTGGAATGCCTATGATGGTTTTATATACGGATTCTATTGACGGTTTTTATGAGCATTTAAAAAATCTTGAAATAAAAATTTCAAAAGAACTTACCGAAAAAGAAGACAGCAGGTTTTTTCATTTTGTTGATCTTTACGGAAATGAAATCGTAATGGTTGAAATGAAAATTAGCATAGATACTTCAAATTGAACGATTAAGAAATTTAAGCAAAATTTCATCTTTCAATTTATATTTATGTTTAAAATGTTTTTCATGGAAAATGATATTATCATCTAATTTGAGAATACATTTAAATCGTCCCAAATTTTCGTCTCTTTGCTTTTTAATGGTAAATTTGTTACTAAAACTTTGATAAAATTTTATTTCTTCGGTTTTATGATAATTATCATGTTTGATAAAGTTATCGATATCTTCCTTTAATAAAAATTGCATGTTTATTAAATTTGATAAATAAAATTTACCATTGTGTTTAAGAAAATATTAATAGCCAATAGAGGAGAAATTGCGGTGAGAATTATCTCTACTGCAAAAGAAATGGGTGTTAAAACAGTTGCGGTTTATTCAGATTTTGACAAATATTCATTGTTTACTCAAATTGCTGACGAAGCATATCATATCGGAGAATCACCCTCTGCAAAAAGTTATCTCAAAGCTGAAACAATCATTGAAGTAGCAAAAAAGTCCGGAGCAACTGGAATTCATCCGGGTTACGGATTTTTATCCGAGAGAGGTTTTTTTGCAAAAATGTGCGAAGAAAACGGAATAAAATTTATCGGCGCCGGTTATAAAGCTATCGACCTGTTAGGAAGTAAAACTGAAGCAAAAACTCTTGCACTTAAAAACAATGTTCCGGTAGTTCCCGGCACAGAAAAACCTCTTACCGATGTTTCTGAAATAAAAAAAATTTCCAAAATTATCGGATATCCGGTTTTAATCAAAGCTTCGGCAGGCGGTGGCGGCAAAGGAATGAGAATTGTTAGAAAGGAAGAAGACATTGAAAGTTCTCTGAGAATGGCTCAAAGCGAAGCAAAATCTTCATTCGGTGATGACAGCGTTTTTATTGAGAAGTATATCGAATCTCCAAGACATATTGAGTTTCAGATTCTTGCGGACGAATTTGGAAATGTTATTCACCTCGGCGAAAGAGAATGCTCTATGCAAAGACGACATCAGAAAATAATTGAAGAGACACCTTCGGTTATTATGTCTCCCGAATTAAGAACCGAAATGGGAGAATGCGCAAAAAGAATTGTAAAAGCTGCAGGATATTCCAATGCCGGAACTGTTGAGTTCATTGTTGATAAAAACAATAAATACTATTTCCTGGAAGTAAACACCAGACTTCAGGTAGAGCATCCGATTACTGAATTAAGAACGGGACTTGATCTTGTCAGAGAGCAGCTAAAAATCGCATCAGGCGAAAAATTGTCATTCCGTCAGGAAGATATCGAGTTCAAAGGTCATTCAATCGAATGCAGAATTTGTGCCGAAGATTCAGAAGCCAATTTCATGCCTTCTACGGGAAAAATAACTTACATGAAAAATGTACTGAGCAACGGAATGAGAGAAGATACCGGCATAGTTCAGGGAAATGAAATTTCTGTTTATTATGACCCTATGATTTCAAAGCTTCTTTCTCATGGAGCAGACAGAAAAACAGCAATTGAAAAAATGAAAAGAGCTCTGAGAGATTATAAATTGGTTGGAATAAAAACAAACATCTCGTTTTTGTTGTCTTTGCTGGAATGTAAAGAATTTATCAACGGTAATTATCATACTCAGTTTATCGAAAATGAATTTCTGAAAAGAGAATCTGAACTGACTAAGCCCGATGAAGATACTGCTGCTGCTGTCTCTCTTGCTGGGATGCTTTTCAAAGAAAAAGCTAATGGCAGGAAAATTTCAACCAATCATTCAAATAACACCTTAAAAAACAACTGGATTAAAAAAAGGGTCGAAAATTACAGATGAAAAAATATCAAATTACAATGGTTGATACCGGAGTTACTTCGGAAAGTGAAATTCTAAATTTCGATAAAGCTCTTATTAACGGAAATGAATACAACTTCGAGTACAAATTTTTAGCGGATAATGTGCTTATGCTGAGACTCAACAATAAAAACTACTATTTTACTATAAATGAAAACGATGAAGAAGGTTATTTGGAAATCAATCTTAACTCCAGAGTTTTTAAAGTCATTCCAAAAAGTGAGCTTGATCTGATTCTTGAAAAACTTTCCGTCAACAAAGGTGACGTTAAAGATAAAAAAGAAATTGTATCCCCAATGCCGGGAATAATTTCAAAACTTAATGTTTCCGAAGGACAGAAAGTCAACAAAGGAGATGTGTTTCTCGTCCTCGAAGCAATGAAAATGGAAAATGAGATCAAAGCTAAAAAAGACTGCGTAATTAAAAAAGTGAACGTTGCAGAAAAAAAATCTGTAGAGAAAAATGAATTGCTCCTGTTGCTTGAGTAAAAATAGACTTTCATTAACACTATATAATTTTTAGCAAATTAAATTTCATTCTTATTGTTTATTGCATTTGCTTCATTCATAGCAGCTGTTATCCCTATGTTTATTTACCTTATCATTATCTGGCTTCTCGACAGGTATGAAAGGGAACCGTTCTGGCTTATACTTCTGAATTTTTTCTGGGGCGCCACGGGAGCTATTTTCCTCGGTGTTATCGGAAGTATTATTTTTCAAATTCCGCTGAATGAGTTAATCAAAATTATTTCCGACGATAATGCGGGTGAACTGATAAGTCTTTCCGGAGCTGTCATTACCGCGCCTCTTGTAGAAGAAAGTACAAAAGGTTTTTTCCTCATTTTAATGTCCTACAGCAAAAAATTCGACGGAGGAGTTGATGGCGCTGTTTTCGGCGGAGCAATCGGACTTGGGTTTGGAATGACAGAAAACTTCATGTATTTTCTCACCTATGGTACGACTCCCGTTGCTTGGCTTATGCTTGTATTTGTTAGAACTTTATTCTCGGCTGTTATGCATTGCCTGGCAACAGCAACCTTCGGCGCATTTATTGGTTTTGCAAAATTTAAACCGTCAATTTTTAAAATAATACTTTATCCCGCTGGATTTTTCCTTGCTGTTTTTCTTCACTTCAGTTGGAACCTTCTTGTTAGTTTTGAAAATACTACCATATTTGGATTCCTGCTGCTGATTATTTATTTGTTTATTACATTTTCCATATTTCAGCTGTCCGTTTACTTTGAAGGAAAAACAATATTGAGAGAACTGCATGATGAATCAAACAGAGGTCTTATACCTCCGGAGCATCTGAATTTCATACCCTACATAACACGAAGATACAGAAGCGGATGGTGTCCTATCGGAGTTGATCAGAAAAATTATGTCAAGACCGCAACCATTCTTGCCTTAAGAAAAAATCAGTATAAAAACTCTATTGGAACAAGACAAAAAAATTATTTGAAAGAAATCGAAAATCTCAGATACAGAATTCAGCTTATGTTTTATAATGCTAATCTCAAGTATTATAATAATGCATGAGAACTTTACATTTATTTTAAAACGTAAATTGAAAAATTTTCTTTAAGCAAATCAACCATTTCGAAAATTACTATACTCCTGATTATACTGTAAATTTAATTATTCTGACCTAATTGCTTCTGTTAAGTCAGGTTATATAAACATTTGAATCTCTTTCTCAAAAATATACTGCAAAGTCAGTCTGTAAAAAATGTTTCGGTTCTCGCAACCGGCGCTTTTATTGTCCAGACAATTTCGGTAATTTTGTCACCTGTGCTTTCGAGACTTTATACGCCGGAAGATTATGGATTACTTGCTATCTTCACTTCTATAATAAGCATTCTTACGGTAATGGGGAGCTTCAGATATGAACTTGCAATTTTAATCCCTAAAAAAAATTCCGAAGCATCCTTATTATTAAAGTTATCTGTATTTATTGTAATCTTAATCTCTTTGATTGTATTAGTGGTTACTATACTTTTCAATCAAAATATTTCTCATTTATTTGGTAATGATAACTTAAGCTTCTGGCTTTGGTTTATTGCCCCGGTATTCCTCTCAGCTGGTATTGTTCAGGCATTTACTTACTGGTTAAATAGAATAAAGAATTATAAGTTAATATCTGCAGTTCGTATTTTTCAGTCCGTAACAAATTCCTCCTTATCACTAATACTCGGATTCTTAAAGTATCATACTTCCGGACTTTTAGCAGCTCTGATTTTTTCAAATATAGCTTCGCTTGTTTTTCTTATCAGAAAATCCCGGAGCTCGCTCAAAAATTGCGTTTCAAATCTCGGCGGACTTAAAATTATTTCAGATAAATTCAGAGAGTTTCCCCTGCTTAGCCTTCCCGGCGCTTTGCTTGATACACTTTCAATAAATTCAGTGATATTTTTACTTGGCTTTTTCTTTTCTGAATCGGTAACAGGATCTTATTCTTTTTCTTATAAAATACTAACGCTTCCATCTGTACTAATTGGTGCATCAATCGGACAAGTGTTATTTCAGAAAATTTCAGAAACTTACTCCAATAATCAGAAAATACTTCCATCAATTTTAAAAACATGGAAGTTATTATTCTTTGCCGGATTAATTCCCATGATTCTAATCTTTGTTTTCGGAGAGAATCTTTTCCGGTTTGTTTTCGGCGATAGATGGTCTGATGCAGGGAAAATCAGCGAGTATCTATGCCTGCTCACTTATTTCATGCTTATCAGTTCGCCGACAAGCAATGCCATGATTGTTTTGAGAAAACAGAAATTTCTGCTTTGGACTAGTATAGCTGTTTTTATTTACAGACCTCTTGCTTTGTATTTCGGTTATCTTACTGATAATTTTATGAATGGAATTATTATGTTCGTTGCTCTTGAAACTATTCAGATTTTAATCTTTAATTTGTTTTTGTTAAAGTTTGCTTTAGACTCCGATAAAAAAATTCCTGCTGCATGAATGTGATAATAATTCCTTCCTGGTATCCCGACAAAATGCATCCTCTTGACGGTATCTTTGTTAAAGAGCAGTCTGAAGCTTTGTCGGATTTTTTCCCTGAACATAATTTTGCAGTTTCGCACTGCTCTGAAAATTATTTGAGTTTATCGTCTCCTGAAAAATCACTTAAAACGATAAATGAATATTTTAAATTAAAACCTGAATACAGGAGGTTAAAAAATAATTTTACCGAATATTATCAGCCAGTGTTAACATGGACGGAAAAGCTTGCCGGAGAAATCGGCAGGATTACCGATGTCCATGAAACAAATCTTAAAAAAGCTCAAAAGGATTTTGGGAAAATCGACTTAATGCATGCTCATGTTTCTTACCCTGCCGGATATTCTGCTATGAAGCTGAAAGAAAAATACGGCATCCCGTACATATTGACCGAACACATGGGTCCGTTTCCTTTTGACAGGTATATTGAAAATGGAATCATATCCGATAAAATCAGCCTTCCTCTTCAAAATGCAGATCTGATCACTGCGCCGAGTACTTTTCAATCCGAGAGCATCTATAATTTTGGATTTAGCAGACCTGTGGTAATTCCAAATATGATAAATGAAAATGTGTTCAGGTTAAACGAGAAAAAAACTGATCCTGACAAAATAAAATTCTATACTCTTGCTTCTTTTGTATCTCAGAAAGGAATTGTTGAATTAATGGAAGGTATAAAATCTGCATCTGCAATTACCGATAACTTTGAGTTTACAATTGCAGGAAGCGGTGAATTGGAAATATACATCAAAGATTTTATCTCTAAAAATAATTTATCGAATATAATTAAATTGGTACTAAACCCTTCCAGAATGGAAGCCATTTCTTTATTTGGCAAAAGTGACGTATTCATTCTTGCAAGCAGACTTGAATCTTTCGGAATTGTATATGTCGAGGCTTTGGCTTGCGGCATGCCGGTAATTGCCACGAATTGCGGAGGTCCTTCCGATTTCGTAAATGATGATACCGGATTGATGATTGAGAAAGATAATCCGGAAAAAATTGCCGAAGCAATTGTTTATATGACAAACAATTTTTCCCGTTTCAGTCGGGAAAAAATCAGAAATTACTTTCTTGATAATTTTTCATGTAAATCTGTATCTAAAAATATTATTTCACTTTACTATTCGCTTATAAAGGAGAAACAAAAAAATTAAATGATTAAGTATGGTAAAATTGAATTACATTGTATAAAACCTGTTATTAACTCATTTTGAATAACCGTTTAATGGACAGGAAAAAAATATTGATAATATCTGCCACTAATCAGGACAGCGACCCCAGAGTATTAAGGCAGATCGAGTTTCTTAAGGATGATTTTGATGTTTACTGCTGCGGAGTAAGCAATTCCATTGTTTCTCCAGATAGATTCATCAGGCTGAATTATCATCAAAGCAATGTCATCTCAAAAATGATTATAGGTGTTTTAAAATTATCCGGCTTTTATGAAACCGCTGAAAATTATGTTTTAAATACACGTTTAAAAACGGATACTGTGCATTCTAAAACTGAATTTGATCTGATCATCGCAAATGACTTTGATACATTGGCTATGTCATTCAAAAAATTCGGAACAAAAAAAACGCTTGCCGATTTTCATGAATATGCTCCATCAGAATTTGAAGATAAACTTTACTGGAAATTTGTGAATAAAAAATTTGTAATTCATCAGTGTAAAAAATATTTCCCAAAGCTTGATGAAATTACAACAGTATGTGAAAGTATTGCTTCTGAATATGAATCTGAATTCGGAAGAAAGCCGGTGGTAATAACTAATGCAGCCGGGTATAATGAAATCGAGCCTTCGCCAATTGGTGATAAAATCAAAATTATACATCATGGGGCGGCAATTAGTTCGAGAAAAATCGAACTTATGATAGAAACCGCAAGACTTTTAGATGATAGATTCTTGCTCGATCTGATGCTTATTCCCAATGAGATTAATTACTATGAAAAACTTAAGCGGATGATTTCCGTAAATGATAAAGTAAAAATCATAAACCCCGTCGCTTATAAAGACATAATTACTTTTTCCGGCAGTTACGATATCGGCTTGTTTATTTTACCTTATGCAAATCTGAATTATCGTTATGCTCTGCCAAATAAATTTTTTGAATACATTCAATCACGGCTTGCAATAATTACAGGACCATCTCCCGAAATGTCAAAATACATTGATGAGTATGGTCTGGGTATTCATACGGATTCATTTGAACCTGCTGAAATTGCTGGTAAAATAAATGATTTGACAAAGGAAAAAGTAGAAGCGTTCAAGAAAAACTGTCACTTAAACGCAAGACAATTGTCTTCAGAAAAAAGTAAAAATATCTTAATCAATTTAGTAAATAAAATAATTTAAAATTTAAAAATGTGCGGAATTTGCGGAATTGTATCCTTTCGGGATAACATTGATTTTGAAATAGTGAGAAAAATGAATGATGCCATTGCTCACAGAGGACCCGATGACGAGGGTTACGTCTGCTATTCTTCAAATTCAAAAAACATTATCGAAGTAAAAAGAAATAATCTTTCGGAATCATTATCAGCCGCAGGAAAAACCAATGTTCATCTGGGGCACAGGAGACTTTCCATTATCGATGTTTCAGAATCCGGACATCAGCCTTTTAAAGATAAATCCGGAAAATATTTCTTATCATTCAACGGTGAAATATATAATTATATTGAATTAAAAAACGAACTGGAAAAAAAAGGATATAGTTTTACTTCAGGAGCTGATACTGAAGTTTTGCTTTTTATGTATTTGGAATACGGTGAAGATTGTCTGAAATATCTTAACGGTATGTGGTCATTTGTTATTCTTGATACTGTAAAAAATGTATTGTTCGGTTCAAGAGACAGGTTTGGCGTTAAGCCGTTTTATTTTTTTCAAAATGAAAAGTACTTTATTTTTTCATCGGAAATAAAGTCACTAATCAAAGCGCCGCAAATTTACAGGGAAATTAATGAAGAAGCATTATTTGATTATCTTACACTGGGCAGACTTACAAATGAAAATACTACATTGTTTAAAGGATTAATTGAACTCGAGCCATCCGTAGTTTTTAATCTCAATTTGAATAATTTTGAATTCAAAAAAAGAAAGTATTACAACTTAAAATATACATTGGACTATGAAAGATATGAACAGGTTAAATCAAAAAAATATATAGAAGAAATTAAAGAAAAGATTTTCAATGCAGTAAATATCAGATTAAGATCTGACGTAAAAGTCGGTTCATGTCTAAGCGGAGGCGTTGACAGTTCATCCATTGTGTGCGTCATAAACTCTCTTCTAAAAGACCACAGCATTTCTCAGGTCGGAGACCGGCAGCAAGTATTTACGTCGGTTTTCCCGGGCAGAAAAATTGATGAATCAAAATGGGCTTCAATGATCGTCGATGCAACTGAAACCGAATGGTTTAAAACATATCCTGAATCCGAAGATTTGTTGAAAGACCTTGAGACTCTGGTATATGTTCAGGATGTGCCGTTCGGTTCGACAACAATATACTCACAGTTCAGAGTAATGAAGCTTGCTGCGGAAAACGGCATTAAAGTTCTTCTCGACGGTCAGGGAGGCGATGAATTATTTTCGGGTTATGTATATTTCTACAGATCATTCTTCAATGAACTCATCGGCAGAGGAGATTTTAAAACTCTTATGAGTGAATTCAACAATTTACAAAACTCACCAATCGGTAAATCTGATTTCTTCAGAGGAATATTGATGAGCTTTGCTAAACTTTATCTTCCGGATGGAATAAAAAGAAAATTGTTTGACCTAAAAATCAAAGAAAATACTCTGCTCGAAAAAAATTTTTACGGCAAATACATGCAAAATTTAAAAAGAGGAAGGTTTGAAGAGCATACAAATCTAAATCAGGCATTGTTTGATCAGTTTACTCGAACAAGTCTTAAGGAGCTGTTAAAATATGAAGACAGAAATTCGATGAACTTTTCCATTGAAGCACGGACGCCATTTTCAGACGACGTAAATCTCATAGATTATGTGTTCAGTATCCCATCAGTTTACAAAATCCATAACGGTTGGTCAAAATATCTGCTAAGAGAATCAATGAAAGGAATAGTGCCCGAACCGATTCGGATGAGAACGGATAAACTTGGATTTGCCACACCCGAATATGACTGGATGAATGCAATTAAAGACAACCTAAAAATTTATTTCACCAAAGACCTCGATCAATACTTCAATACAAAAGAAATATTAGATAACTGGGATCAGATTTTTACAAATCAGTTTAAGACAGGATTTACTACCATTTGGCGCTATCTTAATTTTGCTGTTTGGAAGAAAGTTTATAGTTTATAAAATGCCAAAAGCAGTTTTAATAACTTCGCATTTCTGGGATTCAAAACGCAAAGCCGGGTTTCACAATATTGCTGTATCATTGATGAAAAAAAATTATGAAATACTTTTTCTAACCGGCAATGCAAGTTATATTCATGATCTGAAGGGTGATTACAGAGCGGAACTTATAAAAAAATCCCCGCTTAATAAAATGCTCAGAGATTCGGAATTGCTGAACAGATTTATTAGATTTACATTTTTACATCCGGTAAATTATCGTTCCGGCATATTAAACCGGATTTTTTTTCGTTCAGTGAAAAAATACAAGAATGCACTTGAAGGATTTCCTGATCTTGACGAATTTATAAAAAATTCGGAATTGTTTATCTTTGAAAGTTTTCCGGGACTTCTTTGGATAGACCATTTTAAAAAGCTGAACAAAAATGCAAAATTTGTTTATAGAGTTTCGGATGACATGCGGCAGTTAAAAAAGCATCCGTATATAATTGCTCATGAAAAAAAAATTATTGATATGTTTGATCTTGTTTCAGTTCCGTCGGACTATTTTACTGATGTGTTGCCTTTTGAAAATGTTAAAGTTCACAATCACGGAATTGATAAAATGATTTTTGACAATTCAGCTGTAAATCCTTACCTGCATAAGGAGAAATTCAAGTTTGTCTTTACGGGTAATGCATATCTGGATTTGAATTTTCTTGATTCCGCATCGCAGATGTTTCCCGAAGACGAGTTTTTTATATTAGGTCCGTTTAGAGACAATTTTAAGAAACAAAATGTGCATTTCACCGGTGAACTTGATTTCCGTGATACCGTGCCTTACATAAAATTTGCCGATGCAGGTCTGCATACGCTTGAATATACCCCGGGTGCAGAATCGTTTTCGGATAGTCTAAAAGTGATTCAGTATTCTTATTGCCGGCTTCCTGTGATTGCTCCTGATTTTATCAGAAGTAAAAGGAATAATTTTATTTATTATAAGCCCGGCAATAAAGACAGCATAAAACAAGCAGTATTGTCTTCTAAGAGTTTTGATAAAAATATAATCAGCGTTGATGGCATTTTGTCATGGGATGAATTAACCGGAAAAATTATCTGTGAATAAAGAAATTAAAAAAATCGGAATATTCGGCGGTACATTCAATCCTCCTCACATTGCACATTCAATAATTGCGATGCAAGTGAAGGACTTGCTGAATCTTGATAAAATAATTTTCATACCTTCGGGAAATCATCCGTTTAAAGATTCCATCTCTCCCGGTTTCAGATTGGCAATGGCAGAGATCGCATTTTCGGAAAATGAATATTTTGAAGTATCGGATATCGAAATCAGGAAAACATCGGGAAAGACTTACACAGTTGATACTCTTGAAGACTTAAAAATCATGTATAAAGACAGCTTAACCGAATTTTATTTAATCATCGGTTCGGATAATTTGATAGATCTTCCCAAGTGGAAAGACCCGGACAGGCTTTTTGAATTATCTAAAATAGTTGTCATCAGCAGACCAGGATTTATGCCGGTTGATGATGGTATCAAATATTTGGATAAAGTGATTATTCCACCTATTCCATTGCTTGAAATTTCTTCCACAGTTATCAGAAAATATGTTTATGAGAATAAACCGGTAAAATATTTAGTACACCCGGGCGTTGAGAAATTTATCAGCGAAAAAAATTTGTATAAACAGACAAAATAGATTAATTTAAAAACGGAAAAAAAATTAAGTTAAAAGTTCTTTTTTATTTAAATAAATTTGCAGAAAATTAATTTAAAATTCATTAAAGAATAAATTATGAGCGTAGAACCAATTTCTCCGGAAAAATTAAGTGAAGCAGGTGGTTCGCAGTTAGAGCCTCTGACACAGACCGATGCAATGGCAGGCACGTTTACTTCTCCCTCTGATACTTTTGAAACAATTGCTTACACACCGGTCAAAAATTATTGGATAATTCCGATTTTAATAGCCGTCGTACTCGGTCTCATAACTTCGTATTTGTTTATGTCAGATAAAGAACTGACCAGTAAAACAATGGAAAAACAAAAAGAGAAGATGATGGAAAAATTTGAGCAAAACATCAAAGATGGAAAAATGACAAAAGAAGATGCCGAGAAAGCAATGGAAACTATGAATCCGGAAAGTATATTTTTCAAGATATTCGGATATGGCGGAGCAATAGCGCTTCCGTTTCTTACTTTATTTATTTTAAGTTTTATATATCTGATTATCTTTAAATTGATGAAAGCACATTTTGATTTTAAAAATATTTTGAATGTTGTGGGTCTTGCAATGCTTATTTCTGCCGTGGGAGGAATTCTCTCGATTGTAATTTCAATAATAAAAGGAGACTTTGCCACGATAGGACCAGGATTATTTTTAAGTGAAAATTCGGTTGGAGAAAAAATATATTCATTATTGCTGAAGATTGATTTATTTTCAATATGGTTTTATGCAGTCATTGCAGTGGGATTGAGCAGGATATCCAGAATTGACATTCTCAAAACCGCATCGTTTGTCTTCGGAGTATGGATAATTTACATTGCAGCAACTTCGTTTATTTTTTAATATGACTTCTGATCCAGTTAATAATTTGAATACTACTAACGAGGAAAACTACAATATCGGCAGAGCAAAGAGATATTCTAAAACAAATCAGATAATATCTCTGATTGAAACTGTTATTTTTTTCGGATTAATTTTACTGATACTTTTTTCCGGTTTGTCCAAAAAAATCGAAGCATTTGCTTATGACATTTCGTCAAATCATTACGCTGCTTTGTTAATTTTCTTTACAGTTATCGGCATTGCGGAAGCTGTATTATCTTTTCCTTTATCATTTTATTCCGAATACTATCTCGAACATAAATACAATCTTTCCAATCAGAATCTTAAAACATACTTTACGGAAAAATTAAAGGGTATGGCAGTCGGATTAATTCTCGGAATTCCGCTGTTGATTTCTTTTTATTTCCTTCTTAGAAATTTCGGCGATTCTTGGTGGATAATAACGGGAATGCTCATGATTTTTGTGCCTGTAGTTCTCGGCAGAATTGCTCCAACTCTGATAATGCCTTTGTTTTATAAATTTCGTCCAATAGAGAACGAAGAGATTAAGGACAGCATTATTGCTCTATGCAAAAAAGCAGGCGTGCAGATAAAGGGAATTTTTTATTTTGACATGAGCAAGAATACAAAGAAAGCCAATGCGGCTTTTACCGGTATAGGGAAATCAAAAAGAATAATTCTCGGTGATACGCTGTTGAATAATTTTACAAAGGATGAGATTGAAATGGTTTTCTCTCACGAAATGGGTCATTACAAGAAAAAACACATTTTAAAATTAATGACGCTTTCTGTAGTTCTTACCTTTGGCGGACTTTACTTTACCTCTTTGCTTTTTAAATCCTCCTTGGAATATTTCGGATTCGGTGAAATTTCCGAAATCGCCGCACTTCCTTTATTATTTTTATACTTGAGTATATTCGGACTGATAACTTCTCCACTGTCAAACATTCTGTCAAGAAAATTTGAATGGGAAGCAGATACGTTTGCTCTCGAAACAACGGGCAATAAAACAGCTTTTATATCTGCCATGGAAAAGCTCGCCGAGCAGAACCTGTCTGATAAATCACCAAACAAAATAATTGAATTCTTATTTCATTCACATCCGTCAATCGAAAAAAGAATTCTCTTTGCGCAAAAATTCAGATTGTAGTTTTTACTGTTAATTTCGTTTTAGTTAATTTTAAATGATTTTTTTAGGAGTAAAGCAGGATTTTATTGCAAATTGAATTTTAAATGCATATCTTTTCAAAAAATTTCGGAGAGCTTTATGAAAACTTTAAAAGAATTAATAAAGGATAAACCTTTTCATTTCGTAAAAAGCGGAATGACTGTAATTGAAGTTGCCAAATTCATGGGACTGCATAATATTGGCGCAGTACCTGTTTTAGAACAGTCAGAGACTCTAAAACTTTCGGGAATATTTTCCGAAAGAGATTTACTTAGAAGATGCATTGCAGCTGACATGGATTTAGAGAAAACAATTGTGGACAGTGTCATGACAAAAAAAGTAATTCTGATTGAAGCACATGACTCTCCGGAATACTGTATGCAGATTATGAAACAGGAAAACATCAGACATATACCTGTAATTGAAGGCAAAGATTTAATAGGAATTGTTTCGATGAGAGATCTGATGTTGTATGACATAATTCTTAAAGAAGAAAAAATTGAACTTTTAAACTCATACATTCAGTTTAACGGATAGCAGATTATTCTTTATTATCGAAATCATAAAGAATTTTAATAAACCGGCTGCATAATACACCTTCAAATTTTTACAATAAAATTTAATTACTAAAAACTAAATCGATAATAATTTCAGCTTAAATGAATTTTAGCAGTATAAAAACTTTTGGCGAACTAAAAGCTTCAGGATACAGGATTTTATCAGTAAAAGACGAGATAAGAAAAAACCTGATTGATAAAATTAAAAACAAGGATACATTTTTCGAAGGTATCGTTGGATATGATAATACAGTAATACCTTCGCTTGTAAATTCACTTCTTGCAAAACATGATATAATTCTTCTCGGATTGAGGGGACAGGCAAAAACAAAAATTGCGCGTCTGCTCCCGCTGTTGCTTGATGAATACATTCCGATAATCAAAGGCTCCGAAATTAACGATAATCCATTCCAGCCGGTTTCAAAATTTGCCGTCGATATGATTAATGAAAAAGGTGACAATACCGAAATTGAATGGATAACGCGTGATCAACGCTACAGCGAAAAACTCGCCACACCGGATGTAAACATTGCAGACTTAATTGGCGATATTGATCCTATAAAAGCGGCAAATCAGCGGCTACATTATTCTCACGAAGGTGCAATTCATTTCGGCATTATACCGAGGACAAACAGAGGTATATTTGTAATAAATGAACTGCCGGATCTTCAGCCGAGAATTCAAGTCGGACTTCTGAATATCATGCAGGAAAAAGATATTCAAATAAGAGGATTCAATATTAGAATTCCTCTCGACGTGCTTATGGTTTTTACAGCTAATCCGGAAGATTATACAAACAGAGGAAACATTATTACACCTTTGAAAGACAGAATTGATTCGCAGATAATCACTCATTATCCGAAGAATCTCGAAGATGGTATTAGAATTACAGAAACTTATTCTTGGACCGATAGAGACAAAAAAAAGAAAGTTGTAATACCTTATTACTTCAGAGAAATAATCGAAATGACTGCAATGCAGGCAAGGACAAGCGAGTTCGTTGATCAGAAATCCGGAGTCAGTGCAAGACTTACCATTTCATCTATCGAAAATCTCATAAGCAATGCCGAAAGAAGGGCAATAATGAATAAAGACGATATTATCATGCCGAGAATGTGTGATGTGCTTTCAATCATTCCCGGAATTACGGGTAAAGTCGAACTCGTCTTTGAAGGGGAGCAGGAAGGTTCGATTAAAGTAGCAAAAGCCCTGCTGTCAAAATCTGTCAGGGAAATTTTTAGAAAATATTTTCCCGATCCTTTGATCAAAAAGAAAAAGAATGAAACCGAAAAAATCAGGAAAGATCCTTATGAAGAAATTGTGGAATGGTTTCAGTACGGAGGCAAAGTCAAAATAAAAGACGACATGCAGTTCGGCGAATATATAAAAGAGCTGAAAAAAGTTACTGGTCTGGAAAATTTTGTTAAGAAATTTCCTCAGTATTATGAAAGCGAACAAGAGTTTGCATCTCTGATGGAGTTTGTACTCGACGGACTGCATCAGAATTCAAAAATTGCCAGAGATGAAGTTGATTTAATCGTTACTTACAAAGATCTTGTAGGAAGCATGTTTTCTCAGGGAGAAAGTTTTAGCGGTTATGATGATGATTTTTATAAATAATCCGGAATTAATTTTATCTTAACTAATCTCCCGTAATACTTTTTTTCTGAAGTTTTTTATGAATGGAATTCATTTCCATTAAAGCAGCAGAGCCGTACCATGGATGAAGTTCCATTTCGAGAATGCCTGCTTTGATTGCAGGATCGGTTGATGTTAGTTCTTCGGCTTCTTCTACGGTAGTTACATCAAAAATATATATACCTCTTATTTCTCCCTTATCGGTAAAAGGTCCGGCAATCAGAAGTTTGCCTTCATCGGCCATTCGCAGAATATTTTTCAGATGTTCCATCTGTAATTTTGCTGATTCTGATTCATCACTCATTTTTACTTTTCCCGATTTTAGAAACGCCATCACATATAGTTTCATTCCGTAATCATCGGCTCCGAGTTTTTTTGCATAAGATGAGTCATAATGATTTTCCATTTTCAATTCAGTATTTGTTTGAGAACACAGATTGTTTACAATAAACATAAGTAAAATTATAAACACTTGCTTCATGACTTTAATAGTTAATTAGATTCAAAAGCTTTGTTTCAAAAATATCTTTTCCGAAAAAATTTTCTTCAAGAGAAGGTGCAAACGGAACCGGAGTATCGAGACTTCCGCATCTTAATACCGGAGCATCAAGACTGCTAAAACAGTGTTCACAGATGTAAGCAGAAATCTCTGCGCCAATTCCTCCTGTAAGCGTATCTTCATGAAGTATGATTACTTTTCCGGTTTTCTTTACGCTTGTTTCGACGGCATCTTTGTCCCAAGGCAATAACGTTCTGAGATCAATCAAATCTGCCGATAAATCCTTGTGCTTATCAAGTACATTTTTTGCCCAGTGAACTCCAATCCCGTATGAAATTATAGTAACATCGTTTCCTTCTGCTGCAAGTTTAGCTTTACCCGATTCGACAGTATAATAATCATCCGGGATTTCTTCCGAAATGCTTCTGTATAATGCTTTATGCTCAAAAAACATTACAGGGTTTGGATCTTCAATTGCAGTATTTATCAATCCCTTTGCATCATAAGGATTTGACGGATAAAATATTTTTAATCCCGGCGTATGAAAAAACCATGCTTCATTTGATTGTGAATGAAAAGGACCTGCTCCTACTCCCGCGCCGCATGGCATTCTTATGACGACATCTGCATTTTGTCCCCAGCGGTAATGAATTTTCGCAAGGTTGTTTACCACCTGATTAAAACCGCTTGTAACAAAATCTGCGAATTGCATTTCAACAACAGCTTTCATTCCTTTAATTGACAATCCAAGTGCAGCGCCTATTATTGCTGATTCACAAAGCGGTGTGTTTCTGATTCTTTCCTTGCCGAATTCAGAATAAAAATTTTCGGTAACTTTAAACACTCCTCCGTATTCGGCAATATCCTGACCCATTAAAACGAGATTGTCATACTTCTTCAATGATTGTTTTAGCCCGTCAGATACTGCATCGACAAATCTTTTGGATGATTTTTTTTCTGTTTGAGGATAAATTATTTTCTGATTAAATGGCGCATAAACGTCTTTCAGCTCTTTTGAAGAATCAGATACTGCTTCTGACTCATTGAATGCAGCGTCCAATGCTTTTTCAATTTCCGCTTTGAATTTATTTCTAATCGAAGCAATAAGTTCCTTGTTTAAAATCCCTTCTTCAAGCAGATAGTTTTCATAATTAACAACCGGATCTTTTTTAGCCCATTCTTCAAAGAGTTCTTTGGGTACGTACTTTGTTCCCGAAGCTTCTTCGTGTCCTCTCATTCTGAAAGTTTTACATTCGAGGAGTACAGGTCTCTGATTATTTTTAATCGAGTCTGAATAAGTTTTAATCGTATCATATACGGTGAGAATATTATTCCCGTCAATTTGCAATGCTTCCATTCCGTAGCCTACTCCTTTATCCGTAAGGTCACTGCATTTATACTGTTCGTCAATTGGCGTTGACAAACCGTATGCATTATTTTCAATCACAAAAATTACCGGAAGATTCCAAACAGCAGCTACATTAAGAGCCTCATGAAAATCTCCTTCGCTGGTACCACCGTCACCGGAAAACACTGCCGTAACTTTATCTTCTTTTTTTAACTTATGAGCAAGCGCAATTCCGTCTGCAATTCCCATCTGCGGTCCGAGATGTGAAATCATTCCGACTATGTGATGCTCATTTGTGCCGAAATGAAAAGAGCGTTCGCGCCCTTTTGAAAATCCGTTGTATTTTCCCTGAAGCTGTTTGAATAACCTGTCTAATGGCAAATTGCGAGAAGTAAAAACTCCGAGATTTCTATGCATCGGCAGTATATATTCATCTTCATCGAGAGCTAAGGTTACTCCGACAGATATTGCTTCCTGTCCTATTCCGGAAAACCATTTGGATATTTTTCCCTTTCTAAGAAGCAGAAGCATCTTCTCTTCTATCATTCTCGGAAGTACGATCGATTTGTATAATGTCAGAAGAGTTTCATTATCATAACTCTTCCTGTCAAAATTCATATATCTTCTCTTTATCTCATGAGAAGTCTTTGTTTCCATTTAATGTGAGTTTTGTTAAATGTAAAATAGCGAATGCGGATTTGATTAGAAATGAAGAAGCCAATTAAAAAAAAAGCCGGATTAGAAAAATTTGTTTAATCCGGCTAATATGACTTAAGCTAAAGTTTTTTTTTAAAAATCTATTTTAAATAAATCATCCTTTTTGTTTCTGAAAAATTTCCTACTGTAAGTTTGTAAAAATAAACTCCTCCGCTAAGATTATTTTCTCCGTTATTTTCTTTTGCCGGAAAATCTATTTCATAACTTCCGGCTGTAAGCGATTCATTTACCAGCAAAGCTGTTTCATTACCGAGTACATCATAAACTATGAGTACAACATTCTTACCGGTTCTATTTGAATTATTGTATATATCAAATATGATTTTTGTAGAAGGATTAAACGGGTTAGGAAAATTCTGATACAGCTTAAATGTAGAAGGAACATTTTCGGTAATGCTTGCTGTTCCTGTCAAGCCTCCTGTTATGGTTTTTAAAATTACGCCGCCTGAACAAGCTATGTATCCCGTATCTTTATTAATCATATAAATGGAGTTTAATGAATGAGTTTGATAATTAGTTTGCAAACTCCACGATGTTCCTCCGTTGTTTGTTCTGATAATGTTTCCTCCGGAAACTGCACACCATCCGGTATCCGGATTCAGGAAAGCAAAAGACCTCACTCCCAAAGTCATCATGCTGTCAGTAAGCAACCAGTTGTAACCTCCGTCAGTGGTTTTAATCAAAGAACCGCTTATTTTATAACCTGTTGACGGACTATAAAATCTTAACTTGCTTTCCGGTACAAAAAAATTTGTATCGCTTCTGATTGTAAACCAGTTTAATCCAGAGTCTGTGGTTTTTATAAGCTGCTTGACCCTTAATCCAAAATCAGTAGTATATTCGCCTGTTGCCCAGCCTGTATTAACATTTATAAAAGAAATTGATTTGTAACCATAATTTGTACCGAGAGAATAAAGCCAGTTGTATCCGCCGTTTAAAGATTTAGTAATGAATCCGGTTGTTTCAAGACACTGAATGTCTCTTCCTTCATAAGCTGCATACATATCACTTGATATTGAGATCAAGTCATGCAGTTTACTGCTCAGCTGATCAAAGATTACATTCCACACAGTTCCGCCGTTTGTTGTGGCAAGCATAACAAGTCTTTCAAAACACCATGGATTATATTCATAACTACTGCCGGCTGCAACTCCGTTTTGAGAATCAATGAAAGTAATGTGCGATAAAGGTTTATTTGTATTGCTGTTTTGTCTGATCCAATTAAGTCCGCCGTTAGTCGTCTTCAATATTACTCCGCTGTCTCCGGCTGTCCAGCCGGTATTGGAATTTATAAAGCAAACTGCTTTTAAGTTTAGACTAACACTGCTTTGCTGTATCTGCCATCCGCTTTGAGCATTGCCATTATTCTGAAAAGCCAGAAATATAATAATAACTGATATAACTTTTTTCATTATATATTTCTCCTTTTGTTAAATTAAAAAATAATGAAAACCGGAATTACTCTCTTAATCGGTTTTATTCTTCCGGCGTATATTTTCTCTGCCCGAGTTCATTGTCCAAAGTGAGAAGTCCCAGCCCTTCACCGTTTATCAGCTTAAGCTTTGCAATGAGTTTTGACATTGTGGCTTCTTCCTCTACCTGTTCATCTACATACCATTCGAGAAAGCTTTTCACGGAGTGATCGTTTTCCTTAATTGCCACGTCCATCAGCTCGTTAATGCTTTTTGTAATGTATCTCTCATGTTCGAGAGCTTCTTCTATTACTTCAAGTACAGATTTAAAATTTGCCTTCGGCTCTCCAAGAGGTTTGAGTATTACTCTTCCGCCTTTGTCATGAACAAAATTAAACATTTTCATCGCATGAAAATGTTCTTCCTGAGCCTGTATATTGAAATAATTTGCAAACCCTTCCATCTCTATTGATTCGAGATATGCCGACATGGAAAGATATAAATATTCGGAAAAAAATTCCCTGTTGATTTGTTTGTTTAATGCATCCTGCAATTTCTTTGTTAGCATGTTTTCTCCTGATAGTTTTTTGATTTGAATTTAAACAATTGACAATTTACTTGAAATGATATTTTATTTTTACAATATCATAATTTTGTCGAGATAAAAATTACTTATACCGAATTTACTTTTTATCGCTTCAATTTCCTGCTTTTTAACTATTGATTTAATATCCAGTTTACTTTTTTTTACCGCAGTAATCATTGTATTCCTTGCAGTATGCTCGGTAGAAATAAATTCAAATACCTTTGCTGAGTAACCGAAATATTCAAGCATCATTGCGCGCAGCCCATCGGTAAGCATTACTGCAAGCCGCTCCTCATGTATTCCGTATTTAAATATTCCTTTCAGCTCATCCGGAATTCGCATTTGCTTTCTCAAATATTTCTGACAGCAGGGAGCAAGTATTATAATTTCCGCATCCGCATCGACTGCCGACTTAATTGCATCATCAGTAGCTATATCGCAGGCATGAAGAGCAACTGCAATGTCCGTCTTCTCAAATTTAAATTTATCTATTTCTCTTTTTACAAACTTCAGTCCGTCATATCCGCATTTTCGGGCTGCATCATTGCTTACTTTAACCAGATCCTCTCTTTGTTCAATGCCAAGCACATCGGTATGTTTCTTCAATGAGTTTGCAAAGTAATCATACATTGCAAAAGAAAGATAACTCTTACCGGAACCCATATCGATAATTTTGACTTTATCTTTGGCAGCAACCGAGGCTGACCTGACTAATGAATCAAGTATTTCGATAAACTTATCCACCTGTCTGAACTTATCATATTTGTCTGCCTTGACATTGCCCTCACGTGAAGTAATGCCGAGCAGATTCAGATACGCGGCTGATGAATTTATGAATCTTGATTTTTCAATATTGTGCTGTTTGATTTCGGCTTGCTGCAGAGATGGCTTTTTTGTGTGTAGTATTGGAATTCTTTTTTTTGAATAATCTATGGTGTAATCCTTTTCGGATGTAAACAAAGTTGCGCTGAAGAAATCTTTCCCGAGAATTTCATCCGTTAGTTTAATGCCTTTTTCAAATTCATAATTTTTTACGATATCCTTTGTCCTGTATTTGAAATTAAACGAAAGTCTTTCGCCTTCTTTGGTCTTAATTCTTGTTACAACTGAAGTTTCAAATTCAGGATCGCCGCCTTTATACTTGCCGAATTTTAATCTGATAAATGTATTTCTTTTTATTCCTGATTTCAGCTGTTCAAGAAAATTTGCTTTCTCATTGCTCATATTATACTATGTGAATTGTTAAAACAACTTATCAATATGTTATTCAAACATCAATCGGTTTCAAGATTACCTTGTAAAATTTGAATAAATTTTGTGTATTATTTTATATGATTGTTTCCTCAAAAAAAATCCCGTCGTAATTTTTCACAACGGGAATTTTCAAATTATATATTTTTCAGACAGGTCATTTTATCAGCACCATGCGCTTAATGTCCGTAAATTCCGGCGTCTCCATCTTGTAGAAATAAACACCGCTCGAAAGATTGACACCGCTGAATGTCGCTTCATAACTTCCCGCATTCAGCTGACCGTTTACAAGCGTCATCACTTCCTTTCCGAGCATGTCGTAAATCTTTATCTTCACTACAGACTGCTTTGGCAGTGAATATTTTATCTTCGTCTCTGGATTAAACGGATTCGGATAATTCTGCGATAATGAATACACCTGCGGTATTGAAACTGTATTGGATTCCATTCCCGTTATCAGGTTGATTTCTAACTGAATGTTTGCCCTGTTATAGCTCTGCGTCAGACTCGCAGGATACTGCGTATCGCTCTGTGCCCGCCTTGTTCTGTAATTTGAAGTTGTGCTTGAATATGCATATCTCGGATATGTACTGACATACTGCTGATAATCTCGGCATATCGCAATCATCAGATTCTGTGAATTGTTATACATAAACGGTGTTGATAAACTAATTTCACTCCAACCAGGTGAAGACAAGCTGGTAATCGAACCGTTGAATACCATAGTCATACCGACTGTATCCCAGTTACCCGTTGGCAGAAGCTGGTCTGTGGTAAGCTTCATGAATACGCGCAGGTTTTCACTCGTCACTCCTCCCACACTGTTATTCTGATAAAACTTTATTTTTCTGATTTGTCCCGTCGTATTAATTTCAGATCCAAGATAAATAGTCTGCCATCTGTAATAATTGTAATATCTGTTTATCGGATAAGATTCATCCGCAGTACCTGTTCCGATAATTACCGTGCTGATCGGAAGCCTTCTGATTGTCAGCGTATTCGTCTGCGTCGAAGCAAGCGAATCATTCAAACTGTATGCATAAACTCTCCATTGCCCTGTAATGGAATCGCTGACTCCCGCTCCGAGGTTTGCGGCAACCGAATCAAGAATGGATTTTCTGATATTTGCAACGGTATCATATCCGTTGTTGTCAGATTGAATTATTTTTTTAATGTTTGCTGGTGAACTGAAATTCGGATAAGCAAACATCCATTTGAATTTTACGCCCTGACCTGAACGAGACCACACTGTCGTCATGTTTGATAATTCATTCGGTGTTGTCTGAACTGTAATTCCGGACGGAGGTGATATCAGATTAAAAGAAGTAAGAGGCGGTACTCCCCTTTGCAGATAAATTACCCTTGGTCCGTTTGCTGCAGATAGTGAATCAACAGACGGAAGTTGTCTGTATGCATAAATTGTCCATTGAGCTCCGTATGTCTGTCCCTGATTTACTCCCAAACCTGCGAGCATGTTGTCAAGCTGACCTGATGTAAATGTAATGGAATTTATTCCCGTGAGTATCTGCATCACTCTCGTTCCTATCGTTGGCGATCCTAATATCCATTTGTATTCTGCTCCCGTAGCGCATGTGTCCCAGTTGAATGTAAGTGTCTGTGATGAATTGGGATAAGTGGTAAAGGTTATGCCGGTAGTCGGCGACTGAAGATTAAACGGATTCAAAACAGGAACGTTTGTTATCTTCACTTTATTTACAAGCTTGGATAAGTTCAGTCTTCCTTTTGATAAAATTATATTCTGCAATGATGGGAGCGTATCAACAGTTGACATTATATATTCTTTAAAAAGCTTTGCAAGCGAATCAGGTCTCGATCTTCCGAGTTGAATGAATACCGAACCCGCAGCGGCATGCATTAATCCTACCGCACCTGCAACCTGCGGAGTTGCCATGGAAGTTCCGGTAAGATTGCCATAACTGTTCGTAGGAATCGTCGAAAGTATGCTCGTTCCGGGAGCGCCGATATCCATGTTAATCGGTCCGTAACCGGCACCGGAATTTTTTGCGTCAGTGTTTGTCGTATTGGTAACTGCTATCATATAATAGCTCGGACACGTAGTAGGCATATCTCCGACAACGTCGATGTTTACGTTGTTATTAGGACCTGCGCCTGCGCTTAAGATTCCTGCAACTCCAAGTGAGTCATACATTGCACACCATAATGGATAATTAGACGGCTGCCCGTTGTCGATTCCCCATGATGAATTTGTCGAAACTACATACGCCCCTTGAGTTCCGTTTGTCTGATTATAAATCTTTCTTTGTTTCAATACATATCCGTAAGCTTTCACGGCATTTGCTTCGGTCGCAGAACCGTAAACAACCGGCATGGTTTTTAGTTTCCAGTTAACGCCGGCAATTCCCTGCGAATTATTTCCTTTTGCTCCTGCAATTCCCGCACAATGCGTGCCGTGCTGATTTGCAGGGATTGTGCCGTTGTTGCTTCCCGCATTCCAACCGTTGATGTCATCAATGTATCCGTTGCCGTCATCATCAATTGAATTTCCTGGAATCTCTCCCCAGTTTCTCCAAGTATCCAGATCCTGATGATCTATCTGCTGACCGCCGTCAACTATAGCAACAACTATCGTATCTCCAAGCGAAGTTATTCCGCCGGTAGATACTTCCCAGGCTTCCGGTGCGTCAATGTCAGCATCGGGGGTTCCGCCGTTCTGTCCCGTATTATGCTTATCCCATTGCTCGCCGAACCTTGCATCGTTTGGGAAAACAGGAGGCATTACTCTTTCATAAAATCTGTGATTGAACTGGGCTATTTCAACGCTATTGTTACGCATTACAGAAAGCAAAGCATCTACTGAAGATGATTTATTAATGTCGTACCCGAAAAGATAAATGTTCATATCTCTTACAAGTACTTCTTTTAACGTTAATCCAATACCGGAATAATTTCTGAGAAAACTTTCTATGTCCGTCTCTGATTTAAACATGACAAGTAATTCGCCTTCGATGTAATCTTTATCGCTATAATATCTCGAAAGATCATTTTGACTGTTAATGGAATTATCGTAATTAAATATCACTAATCCAATTAATAAAATAACAACGGTGGAAATGAAATATTTCATTTTTGAAATGTTAAATTTTGGTTTGAGAAAATATATTATTTTTAAAATAGTAAATTTAATCGGTTAAATTAAGATTATTTTTAATTTTTTATGATTAAAAAAATCAGACTTCAATAGTATTAAACTTTTTGAAGTCTGAAGAATTATAATTTATTATTCAGTAGCTTAATCTTTACATCAGTCGTTAAAATTTACGACTCCGTTAAGGTGCAAATCCGGTGCAGTAATGACTCCAGCGTTGTTTATGACTCCTCCATGACACTGATAGCAGATGTTTATTGTATATTCCGGATAATGCGGATGAAAGAAATTTCCATTGGGAATAGGATTAGGATTTCCGCTGACCGGATCGCCGTGACATGAACCGCATTTCACGCTTTGTTTATCTGTCCACACAGGCGACGCAATAAGATTTCCGTCTTTAAACGTTCCATGACAATAAGATTCTGAGCATGAAACAGCTTCGCGATTCCATACCGGATTCGGCATGAAACTTCCGCCTTCATAAAACGTTTCCGTCTTTGCCAGCACGTCGAAAGTTACTTCAGCAATTCCGTCAGGATTATCACCGATATGATCGGGACTGTCAAAACCTTCTGTTAATGATTTATGACACTCACTGCAGACAACAGGTTTTGAATAATTTGTCGAGTCCATGTGTGAAACATGCATCCCAACTCCGATGTAAGCTTCGGAAGTTTCACCATTCAAAGCTTTTGGAGGACTCGATCTTCCCGGCAGACCTCCGTGGCAAAGCCTGCAATTCTGCGGTCCGCCCGATGCCGAATGACATGTAAGACAAGTTGAACCTGAAGTTCCTCCGGCATAATCTCCGCCGTGACAGCTCCTGCATGATTTCAGATTCCACTGTTTATTGTCAAAAATATATTTCCCGTGAAAATTCTGTGAAGCTGTATCAGCCCAGCCGTCCGGATGTGTCAGCAGTTCGGGCGAATTAACCAGATTATCTTCCGTCTCGCTGCACCCCTGATAAATTACGGGAATTGCAATTATGAATGTGAAAATTAAATACAGTAAATTTATTTTTTTCATAACCAGTATTTTTAAACTTCAAAAAAAAAATTATCTGCCGCTGTTTCCGTGACAGTAACCGCAAAAACCGACTCCGCTTATTCCGTCAGGTCTTGCATTCGGATCCGTATGGCATGTATAACATATCGCGCCTTTCGTATCATGCCAGATACCTTTGTCATCGCTTAAATATCCCGATTCATGAGTTTTCGGATTTGTACCTTTTACTCCGTCATTGTCAAAATGACAAGAGATACAAACCGGATCCCTTCCTTCCACATCATGACATGACTGGCATGACTCAATGTCTCTCTTTGCAAGCTCTGAATGCAATCCGCCTCCCGTGTTTACTCCGATGGTTGTAAAGTTAGGCTGAAGGTGACTCGATGGAGCAATTCCCGTTATCTGATCTCCTCCGTTCTGATGACATGATGCGCAGAAAGAAACCGGATCGTGACAGGTTTTGCATTCAAATGATTTCTGACTGGCGTCGAGTCCGTGTGTAAATTTATAATTCAGATCATGAGCTGTATTCAGCTTCTGAAGTTTCTCCCTGTCCGTCCTTACGCCTGTTTCCTTTGTATAATACGGAGCATAAAAATTTTCTCTTGTATTATTCCCGGAGTATTTCATAGGACTATGACATGCCTGGCAGAAATTATCGCTGTGACACATCATGCAATTGTTCTTTTCATTAACTCCGGATGCCGATTTATGCTGATTCAGAAAATTTGTTCTTAGATGATCTTTCGGAACAAGATTTGTAAGTTTATTATGACAAGATTCGCAGTTGTTTGATGCCTTCATATTGTTATGGCATGAATAACAGCTTTCCATGCTTGCAAATCCCGCTGATGCTTCTTTGGAAAATTTAACTTTTTCAATTCCCTGATGACAATCTGTACAATTCTTATCCTTTGCATGCTGCTTGTGCGAAAAGTTCAGCTCGCTGTCAGATGCTTTGAGTTTTTTAAAGACATTTTCATAATGACAGAGATTACACTGCTTTGTATCTTTTACGTCGTGACAGCTTTCACAGTTTTTTTTCACGGGATTAAGATTATCTTTTGAACTTACAGACTTTAAAGCTTTTGAGTGGCAGTCTTCGCATTTGATTTCCGCATCCACCGAATGAAGTTTATGATCAAATTTGATAATCTTGCTGTTGTCATAAACCTGCGATTCATAAAAATTCTTACCGTTGGTTTGTTTTAAACTACCGGTCTTAAAAAAATATCCAGCTGTGCTAAAAAAAGTAATCACTCCGGCAAGAAATAAAATATAATACTTTGCAGTTTTCATAATATTGTTTTTATGAATTAAAACTTTTTAAATAACCAGTAATTTATTCCCACAAGCACTCTTGTATCGTACTTATAAATCCTGTTAGTGTTTATCTGTCCCTGAACATCAATGCTGAATTGAGGATTCGGTCTGAATGTGAGTCCGAGCAGCCCGCTTAGAACATCCGTTTTATCGGTGGCGTATTCACTCACTCTGTAACTTGAAAATCCGATTCCTGCATTCATCGAAAGTCTTTCTTTTACAAGCTGTCTGTAATAATAGCCGTATGCTCCGTCAGAAAATCCGGCATATCCTGTGTATTTCGTATATGACAATCCGAAAGAAGGATGACTGAATCCCAGCTGAAACTTTAGCGAGTTGTCATCATCGTAAATCACATTTGCAATTCTTCCAAAAGCATTAACACCGTTCTTAAATGTGTAATCTATCCCTGCGCCTATTTCCTGATTTTGTTTGAAATTAAATGTTCTGAAAATGGTATTGTAACTGATCTGCGGTTCTCTGTATTCATACATCGCCGAGAATCTCAGCTCTTTTGTCAGAACCACGCTTGCATTGATTTCTCCTTTGTAAAAAACTTTATTGTTAATGTCATAATAGGCTTTTGCAAAAAAGTTGTGTTTTTTATTGTAAAGATAATTCAGATCAATTCCAATCAGCTGATCTGCAGGCGAATCTGTATCTATCAAAATCTCCTGCGTCATAAATGCGCTGTCAATTCTTACTGCAGTATAACTCTCTGGTTTTTTATGTTTATTCATGTAGCTTAGTGATGCATTAAAATCCCGGACGCCGAAGTACTGAAACATCCCGCCTGCAAGAAAATTCTCGTCGAGAGATTTGTAATCGCTGAAAGTATAATCGAGCGGAGTTAATGCACCGCCGAATGCTGTAAACTGATATTCTCTCTTCTTGCCTGCTTTAACTTTAAGATATATTCCGTCAATTGCTCCTCTTCCGACTCCTGAATACAAATATTGTCTCCCAAGCTTAAGATCCATTACATCAAAAAGATTTGTACCTTTCAGATAAAAGTTATAAAATCTGTAATCAAATCCTCTTCCGATTTTATTTACAAGGTCTTCATCTATTTGAGCAAGGGTGTTAAAGCTCCATTTGCTTCCTGAAACTTCAAGAAGCATGTTTTGATAACCTTTCAGATGAGCAGTCTTTTCGGATCCGTTAATGCTGTCGGCTCTTTCCCAACTGTAAAACTGAGTGCTTAATCTTAAATTAACCGATTGAGAATAAACCTCAGCTGCCGATAAAAAGATAAAAATAAAAACGTATATATGTTTCATAGCTTTTCAAGATTTAAATTACTTTTCTTTTGGTTTGTAATGTGCTATGATCTCCCACATTGGTTCGTAATTAAACTCAAAATAAGTCGGGCTTTCTTCATTATGACAATGAATGCAAAACTTTTCCTTTTCTGTATGAATGATTAGCCCCTTTTCAACAGCTCTTCCTTTATCTTTCATCACGGATAATTTTCTGTATTCCGATCCAGGTCCGTGACAGCTTTCACACTGAACTCCCTGCGCTTTATCAAACGAACCCTTAAGTTCGCTTTCATCAATATCTTTCCCGAGAACGTGACATTTCACGCATTGTGGAGTTTCAGCTGCGCGTGTTTCGTATCCTTTTGCTTTGGCAATGCTGTCAGCTCTTTCGGTCTGCAGAGTAAGAAATGCTTTAGAATGAGCAGAGTTTTGCCAGATCGAAAACTGATTTCCCTGCTCTTCCGACTTATGACATGCGCCGATGCAAGTATTTACGCCGACATATTTATATTTTGACCGGGATAAATTTTCACCCGAAAGAATAAATAAAACTGAAATTATTCCGGTAAAAATCACATAATTAATTTTAAATACTGCGCTCATTTTAATTAATCATTTAGCGATTAATTATTCTACCGGCTTCGGATGCTTTATCTTATCCCACATTTCATCATAATTGAAACCCTTGAATGTAGGGCTGTCAGAATTATGACATTGAGTACAGAACGCTTCTTTTTCCGTATGAACAACTAATCCGTTTTCAATAGACTTTTGTTTGTCTTTCATTACGGAAAGTTTCTTGTAATCCGAACCCGGACCATGACATGACTCACACTGAACTCCTTCAGTTTTATCGAATGTGGATTCCAGCTCACTCTCGACAATGTCTTTCCCAAGCACGTGGCATTTCACACAAGCGGGTGTTTCTGCCGCAGGAGTCGTGAATCCTTTGTCTGCTGCAATTTTATCTGCATCCGCTGACTGCAGCGTCGTAAATGCCTGTGCGTGCTTTGAAGCTTTCCAGATGTCAAGCTGCTTTCCTTGAGCATCGGTTTTGTGGCATGCTCCGACACACGTCGAAACTCCAACATATTTAAAATCACCGGATATGTTCAATGGCGGATTGTGAGATGCCGTAAGAAACATTATTCCGATGAAAACAATGACCGGTAAAACAAAATAAATTTTTTTTCTCATTTTTAAGTCTCCTCTTTTTAAAATAACTGCATTATTTTTAAATCAGCAATTTTTTGCTAATAATAAAACAGCTTTAAAATCATATATTAAAAAATTAAATCAAAATTTTTTTTACTACTGTATGATTCTAATAATTAATAATTAATAATTGATAATTCCATTCACGTGTAAATTCTTATTTGTTATTTTTCCCAAATTAGAAATAACGGATCCATGACACAGATAACAGTTATTGATTGTAAATGTAGAAGAATGAGGCGGTACAAAAGTCCCATTCGGTTTTGGATTTGGATTTCCCGTATTGGGATCACCATGGCATGTGCCGCATTTTACGCTTGCACTGTCCGTCCATACAGCTATCGCATCTCTATTCCCGTTTTTAAAATTACCATGACAATAAACTTCAGAGCATGATCCAGAACTTCTGTTCCACACAGGTACCGGAAAAATCCCACCGCCGATTGAAGTCTTTGCCAGACTTCCAAAATTAATATCGGCAATTCCATCAGGCATATTTCCGATATGATTTGAATCACTGAATACATTGTTAAATAATTTATGACATTCGCTGCATTCTACATTTTTAGAGTATTTTGTAGTATCTAAATGAAATTCATGCATGCCAACTCCCAAATATTCAATTGAAGTATTCCCGTTCAATGCTTTTGGCGGATTGATGTTGCCGGATTTGCTGCCATGACACAGCATGCAATTTTCCGGTCCTCCCGGCTCGATATGGCATGTATTGCAGTTCATTCCCGTACTGCCTCCTTTATAATCTGCGCCGTGGCAGCCCTGACATTTTTTTAAATTCCATAATTTATTATCCTGAATAAACTTGCCATGAAAATTTGTCGAGCTGGAATCTCTCCATCCCGAAGGATGCGCAGCAGACGTAGGAGTTGTAATCAGGTTATCGGTTGTCTCTTCACATCCAATGTATATTCCTGCAGTCACGGCTGCCATTAAAAAAATCAGATATAATAGTAATTTATTTTTCATAAAAATAAATTTTATTTTGCATTATTATTTCCATGACAATACCCGCAAAATCCTGTTCCCGGGATTCCATCAGGTTTAGAATTTGGATCTGTATGACAAACGTAGCAATTAGCTCCGCGTGTCTGATGCCATATTCCTTTTTCATCTTTTAAAAATCCGTAATCATGCGTTTTCGGATTTGTACCTATTACGCCGTCATTGTCAAAATGACATTTAACACAAGTCGGATCGCTTCCTTCAGGATCATGACATGACTGGCAGGATTCGATATCTTTTTTTGCAAGCTCAGCATGCAAGCCTCCTCCCGAGCCGACGCCAAACGATGTAAAATTTTGCTGCTGATGACTGTTTGGCAATATACCGGTTACTATGCTTCCGTTGTTTTGATGACATGAAGAACAAAACTCGACCGGATCATGACATGTTTTACATTCAAAGCCTTTCTGATTTGCATCAAGTCCGTGAATGAACCGGTAATTTAATACATGCCTTGTAGTAAGTTTTTGCAATGCTTCCCTGTCGGTTCTTGTTGCTGTTTCTTTTGTATAATAAGGAGAATAAAAATTCTCCGGTGTATTGTTGCCGGAATATTTCAGCGGACTGTGACATACTTGACAAAAATTATCGCTATGACACATCATACAGTTATTCTTTTCGGAGATACCTCCGGAATATATTTTGTGCTCGTTCAAAAAATTATTGCCGAGATGATCCTTGGGTTTTAAATTTGTCAGATTTTTATGACATGCATCGCAGTTATTCGGCGCCTTTTTATTATTATGACAATCATAACATTTTTCCATTGAAGGAAATCCCGCTCCAGTGCCGTTTGAATTTGAATATTTAACTTTGTCCAAATCTGTATGACAATACGTACATTGGACTTCCCCTATGTGCAATTTATGAGAAAAATAAATTTCCCTCTTAACTGATTTTAATTTTTTAAAAACTCCTTCATAATGACATAACTTACAGTCCTTCTTGTCTTTTACATCATGACATGTCGAACATGTTTTTTCGCCGGGATTAAGGTTGTCTCTCGAATCTTCAGATGATAAAACTTTTGTGTGACAATCCTGACACTTTGCTCCTACATCTTTAATATGAAGCCTGTGGTCAAACTTAATTATTTTACTGCTGTCTGCTTTGTTTTTTTTATTCGGGAAATCAGAATGGATATTCGAGCCCGCATGAGTATCATTAAATTTGAATGCTAAGCAAACAATCAAAACAATAAAACCCGTGAAGAATAACAAATAAACTTTTAAGGCATTCATATTTTTTAAATAAATAATTTCTAAAATTTTTCGAATAACCAGTAATTTATTCCAAACAACATCCGCATATCATATTTGCTTATTTTGTTCGTTACAATCTGTCCCTGCGCATCAAAACTCAGGTTAGGGAATGGTCTTAACGTAACTCCAAGCATTCCGCTAAATGCATCGAACCTTTCCTTGTAATATTTACCCATTCCGTAGTTATAATAATTTACCGAAACGTTACCGGAAAGCAGAGTCCTGATAATTTCTTTATAATAATATGCATTGATGCCGTTAGCGCTTCCTCCATATCCAGATTGATTGGTATAACTGATTCCATAATTCATGTGGCTCACTCCCAATTGAAGTCTTAATGAATTATCTTCGGTGAATATATTATCCGTTATTTTGCAGAACAAATTCAATCCCGATTTAAATATATAATCGAAGCCGGCTTCCAATTCATGGTTTTCTTCATAAGGAAAAACCCAGAATATGCTGTTGTATCTTATGTATGGCTGTCTGTATGTATAAGAAAGAGAAAAATCCATATTATCAATCTTATATCTGCCGTTTAATTCACAGCGGTATAAATTTCCGGAGTTAAGATCATAGTAAGTTTTAAGATAAGCATTGAGATGATTTTGTAAAGTATAGTTAACCTCCAAACCTGCAAGCTGATCCTGTCGGAAATCTCTGTCAACTTCCACCGTTTGCGTTACAAACAGACTGTCCAATCTTAATGCAGAATAGGATTCCATTTGTTTATTTCTTTTGAAATAACTCAAGGCAGCATTCATACCTCTTATTCCGTAATAGGAAAATAATGCGCCGAATGCAAAATTTTTATTCAGCTCCGGATATTTTTTTACTTCATAATCAAGCGCAGTTAACGCGCCTGCATAACCAGTAAACTGATATTGCTTGCTCTTCCCGGCTTTTAGCTTAATGTGAATTCCGTCAATAGCCGAATTACCAGTACCTGCAAACACATACTGTCTCCCCAATTTTAAATCAAACAGATTCAGCAGATTGCTTCCTTTTAAATAAAGATTATAAATCCTGAAGTTAAACCCGTCGCCCGATTTATTTACTATGTCCTCTTCCGTCTGTAAAAGAGAGTGAAGACTCCATTTGTTATGAGTTGCTTCGAGCAGTAAATTTTGATATCCTTTTAAATGTGATGTCTTGCTTGAAGTATAGATACTGTCAGCTCTTTCCCAACTATAAAAATACGAACTCACTCTGAAATTTATTGATTGAGAATACAAAACATCAGATAATGAAATCAAAATTAATAAGGAGTAAATTATTCTTTTCATTGTTCTTTTATTATGGCTTATGAAAGCAAAATAAAAATCTTACTGTCCGGTTACAGGTCTCAAATGTTTAATTTTTTCCCATTCTTCATCAAGATTAAATCCCTTAAATGTAGGGCTTTCCTGATTGTGACATGTTGCGCAAAATACGTCTCTGTCATTTTTATGAATTATCAGACCTTTCTCTTTTGATAACTCTTTATCTTTCATTACAAGTATTCCTTTATATTCCGATCCCGGACCATGACAGGTCTCACATTGTACTCCCTGGGTTTTATCAAAAGTTTCCGTAAACTCCGATTCATCCAGATCCTTGCCGAGCACATGACATTTTACGCAAGCCGGCGTCTCCGCGGCAGGCGTTGTGAATCCTTTGTCGAGAGCAATTTTGTCGGCTTCCGGAGTCTGTAATGTTAAAAAAGCTTTTGAATGCTTTGAGTTCTGCCACTTCTCATATTGGTTTCCTTTTGAATCACCCTTGTGACATACGCTTCCGCATTTATCGGCTCCGATATATTTAAACTGTTCGCTTTTATCGGTTTCAATTTTTATCGCACCGAAATAAAACAAGCTGAATGAAAGAATCAAAACAGAAGTAACCATTTTTCCGAAACGCATTTTTTCTCCTTTTTGAATTTTTAAATTTAATTATTTGTAAATATTATTCTTTTACTTTTTTATTTTTTCTTAATTTAAATAAACCCGATACAAAAATTACTGCAACAAAAAAAACCGAAATCCAGGGAAGAATCTTTCTTAATGAATATTCATTCTGAGCTTTTTCAGCAATGTCTTTGGCTTCATCTGTGATTTTAAAACCTGCTTCGATTTTACTTTTAAATATTTCTGGATCCGAACTATGGACTGACGTTCTGCTTGTAATCAATATTTGCTTTAATTCATTATCGTCTATTTTTGAATCAAGCACATCCATTCCTTTTAAAGCTGCATATCCCAAAAGCATGTTTGCTTCTTCTGCTTCACTCATTAAACTGTCTATCATCTTTTTCATGTAAACTGACATTTCGATTCCTTTATCATCCTTATGACATTTTACACAGACGGATTTTTCTCCGGCTCCAATCATTTCATCCGTTGGATGATTTATGTCATGCTGATTGTGACAGGTCGAACAATGATTTAATCCTTTTTCGTTGAACGCTTTATGATGAGGACTATTCTTAAACATCTGTGCATTTATCACATGACAGCTTCCGCAAACTTCGGAAAATTTTTCTGTTCCCGGTGGATTGATTCCGTGGCTGCCATGACAATTTATGCATACTGGAGCTTTCGGATTTTTTTGCTCGAGAAATGCTTTACCATGAACGGACGTTTTATATTTTTCATATTGACCGAATGGAATCTTATATCCGCTCATATATAAACTGTCCCCGTGACATTTATTACAGGTACCCATAACATTAATTCTGTTAACGGGTGAATTCTCATCGCTGACTCTTAATATATCGTGATGATTGTGACAAGATATACAAGAAGGAACTTTCCTGTCTCCTTTTAGCAATCCTTTTCCATGAACCGAAGTCTTATAATCTTTCAATTGATTCACGGGTAAATTTTTGTTGTATCTTTTTATAATAGATGCATTCCCGTGACATGAATTGCATGTGTTTACTATGTTTGTGCTCCTTACTTTTGAATCCGCCGATTTAACGGGAGAAATATCATGAATCCCGTGACAGACAATGCAGCTGCTGATAGGAGCGCCTTTACCCGAAACAGAATTTCCATGCACGCTGTTTTTGAATTTTGAATATTGTTTACTGTGACATTTTGAGCAGATTCCGGCAATCTTGTTCGGTGCAGGTTTACCGATAAATCCTGCTGTCGAATCCATAGAGATATCAACATCGTCAGACTTATAATTCCCGCCATGACATGATGCACATGAAATACCTTTTTCAAAATGAACATCCTTCTTATATAGATCAGCCGGCGTCTTCAGCCTGCCTTCGAGTATGGCATGACAATTATAGCACATATCTTCTTTTTCCAGATTCACATTTTGCGCATAAATTTTTGCGGAGTAAAAAGCATATCCCGAAAATAAAAGGCAATAAATGACTTTTAAAATTTTATTGACCGGTATTTTTTTCTCCGAAATATTCATTTTAAAAATCCAATTATTGTAACTGACAAAAAATATAAAAAAAGTATTGCCCCTGCTGCCAATACCAGCTTACTTCTCTTGCCATCTTTGGTGTTTTTATCAACGAATGGTAATATAATCCCAAAAATTACAAATGCAGCAATAAAAATATTCGAAATAATATTTCCTCCGCCAGAGCTCAGTTTGGAATCACCTCCGTTTAATCCGCCGAGCATGAAATTAAAATACCAGCCGGGTTTTTCAAATTTAGGTTCGGAAATTAATTCATCCATTTTATTCCCCGGTTCCCATGGAGTATAAATTGAAATCGGTACCATGACAGCAAGTATTAATGCCCATATCAATAAGTTTCTTAAAAGAAATGTCTGTGGAAAATATAATCTGTCATTTCCATTTTTTAAAGTTTCATTTTGAATGATAACTTTTCCTTTATGCAATGTCATTAGATGAATAACTAAAGTAATTATAAAGATTATCGGAATAACAGAAATATGAAGTCCGTAAAATCTTGGAAGAGAAATACTGCTTAATTTATCTCCTCCGGTAAATACATTTCTTAGAAAATTTCCGACCAAAGGAATCTCACCGATATAATTTACAGCCGTCATTGTCGAGTAATATGATGCTTCGCTCCACGGAAGAAGTTTTCCCGTAAATAAAGAGGCAGCCGAAATCAGCAATAAAATAAATCCCGTTATCCATACGCTCCATTCTTTGTCATAATATAATTTTCCGAGAAACATTGTCAGCATGTAAATCATTAAGCATATTATCATTGCATTCGACGCTGCCGTATGCAAAGATTTAATAAACCATCCCGAATTTACATTTGAGTTTATGTGCAGTACGCTTTCGAATGCAAGCTCGGGATATCCCTTGTAATAAAACACAAGCAGCATGCCGGTAACGACTTGAACAATTAGCAAAAAAATAAAAGCACTGCCTGAATAATTATTTATGAATTCCAAATTCAATGCGGCATTTTTTTTCTTCTGACCGCCGGTATCCTCGCTTATTGTATTATTCTCCGATTGATAATCCGGTTTATTAGATGTTATCATTTAAGGATTCTTGAAACAATTATTTTTTGTTTAATCAGCATTACTTTAAATTCCGTCAGCGGCTGCAGCGGCGGACCGCTTATGTTTTTTCCGTTTATGTCATATTTACCGCTATGACAAGGACATAAAAATATTTTTTCGTCTTTTAAATATTTTACGGTACATTGCATGTGAGAGCACACCGTACTCAATGCTTTCAGCTCGCCGTTGCCGTTATTTATCAATACACCGGGAGTTTTACCAAGCTTAAATGTTTTAAATTCGTTTTCTGGTAATTCATTAATTTTTCCTAATTCAATTCTGTTAGGATCAGCCTTATTTATTTCAGGCGATTTAAAAAATGAATATACCGAATACAATACGGTTGCAATCCATCCCGTTAATCCGACACCGAGAATGAAATTTAAAAAATCCCTTCTCGATTGTTTTTTTAAAATCTTTTTTTCGATACTTAATTTAATATTAATTTTTAATTACTTAAACTTATTTAGTTTTTTAATTTTTTCACTAAGCAAGGACGTAATGAGATCATAATTGTGGACATAGATGCTCGGCTTTGATGATAAATCGCTTACAATTTTCTTTTTACTTGGCATAAATTTAAATTAAAGTTGGGTTGAGTCGTCTTTTGAGAGTTTTTCTTTTTCGCTTTCTGATAATTCATTTACATTTTCAGAATTGTCAGCGCCGTTTTGTTTTTTGCTTTCAGCATTCTCCAGTTCGTCAAGCCACCGAGGATGTTCGTTTTCCATCTGATGCCTTGATATGTATCCGGTTAACCAGGCTTTGTTCATTGGATAAACATCGGGATTATAAATGACAAAGTAAAAATGCCAGAACAATATCGCCAGCGAAGCAAGTATTGCTTCATAAAAATGTATGGCTGTTGCTATTTCCATTCCGGCAGGCGTTATTACGGGAAGAAATATATTTTCAAACCAAAGAAATATTCCGGTTAACACCATTGTAAAATTTCCCCAGTAAACTGCAAAGTACTCAATCTTTTCTATATAGCTGAACCTTCCGAATCTTGGTTTATCTTCTTTCTTTCCCAGATAATATTTAAAAGTATCTATCATTTCTGTAATATCTTTCTTTTTGATCCACATATCTCTCATAAATTCTCTGCCTCTGCCCGAAAATATCAAATAGAAAATGTGATATACCGAAACTCCTATTAAGAAAACGCCTGCAATTCTGTGTACATCACCTCTCCATTCAAATGCATTTTCGCCGAATACATTTCTGAATGCCTGCACCCAAAGAGCTTCGGGATACTTCAATGCAAAACCCGTGATTATCAGCACGATAAAACTCAGCAGCAAAATGAAATGCTGAATTCTCTCGTTTAATGTCATCCGTAAATATTTTTTACCGCTCTTTGTTTTCATTGAATTATAAATTTATCTATCTATTCTGTCTGCCTCTCGGCTGCTTTTTTCCTTATATCCAATATATTGTGAAACACCATAACGCCAATCGTTCCGAAAATTAATAAAAGATATATAAGCGTTACCCACCAGACACCCGGTGCATCCGCTCGTTTGTCAACAATGTGAATCTTTGTCTGAAAGAAAGTTGCTTCCACTCCGGGATGACAATTTCCGCAAGTCTTTGCTAAATTGTTTTTGCTAATGCTCGATGCCGAATCAGTTGATGCTTTTATGTCATGATTTCCGTGACAGCTTCCGCAATCAGCCGCAAGCTTTGAGCCTCCTCTTACCGCTAATCCGTGATAACTGTCAAGATAAGACGAAGTCCTTCCCGTCGGAAGATCATACTTCTCATTCAGCTCAACCGAATTATGACAATCCGAACATAGCTGAATAACTCCTTTTGAACTTGCAATCCTGTTGCCAGTTTCGTCCTTATTGAGTATCTGATGATTTCCGTGACAGTTTGTACAGGTTGGAGCATCGGAGTTTTCATTTTTCATAATGGAAATGTTATGAACGCTGCCTTCAAATTCGCTTAATTCCTTTGTGTGACAATTTGACTTACCGCATGTCATTGCAATGTTCTTTTTATAAACATGAGAATTCGGATCGTCAAATTTTGCCATGCTATGAGCACCGTGACAGTCTGAACATGTAGCTGCATCAAACTTCCCTTCCTGCAGTGCTTTGTAATGGTAACTGTCTTTGTAATTGCTTATTAACTCCTCTTCTCCTTTGTAATTTTTATAAGGCAGTTTCCCTTCTTCATGACATTTAAGACATGTCTCAACCTGATTCAGCTTTGAAAGTTCATTCGAAAATGGAACTGACTTAATTGAATGTTCATTGTGACAGCTTACACATGTCGGAGCTGAAATGTTTTTGTCATTAAGAGCTTTACCGTGAGAGGATTTTTTAAATTCTTCGGCAATTTCTCTGTGACACTTTGCGCATGTCTCGGTTAGCTTGTATCGCGAAACGGAAGACCCCGGATCATTCGGATCCTTAATCATATGATTGCCGTGACAATCTGTACATCCTGCTGATTCAGTTTCTCCTTTTAAACCAGCATGAATACTCGTTTTATACTCGGCTACAAATTTAGCAGAGCCCTTACTTTCTCCGGGAAACTGCTTTTCATCAAGATGACACTTAAGACAGGCTTCTGACTCTATCGAATACTTGCTGGTTAATATCTGATGTGAACCGTGACAGTCTGTGCATATAGGCGTGATTTTGTTCCCTGCCTTAGTAAGAGTAGTATGAATGCTGTTGCTGAACTTCATTTTACTTTCTGAATGACATTTCCCGCAAACTGTCGTTACTTCCTGCTTCTGAATATTTTTTACGTCATGTCCTCCGCTGTGACAACCGTTGCAGCCGGTATTTTTCTTGTTGTGAATGCTTGTCGAAAACTGCCTGATGCTTTTTCCTTTATGACAGCCGAGACAGCTTTCTGTCTGATTCTCCGCAATCTCCTTAACCGGTTTGATCCCATGCTTTGAATGACAATCAGCACAGTTTACTTTTGAATGCACGCTGTTTTCAAGACCTTTAGTATCATCATGACAGCTTCCGCAGTTTACTTTCTGAATGCTTTTTGAATGAGGGATCTCGTCCGGATTATAACCTAAATGACAATCGGCGCAATCTGCTCCGGCATGAACTGAATTCTGATACTCAGCAGGATTTACATAAATTGATATGGTTTTTCCGCCTTTCTCCATCGTAAGACTTTCATCCTCATGACAGGAGAGACATACTTCAGCGCTTTTGGATGAACTGATTGAATATCTGTCAGCTGAAATAAGCACAGATACAATCAAGATCACTGATGAAGAAATTACTGCAATATTTTTTAAGAGATGCATCAAACTCTTTTGTGACTTAAAATATTTTGTATAACATTTGACAGCTCACTTATTTTAAGCGGTTCAGAAATTTTGCCATCGTCAGTATTAATTTCATTTTTTTCAATATCCAGCGATGGCAGATAAATAAATGAAATATCTTTATTTTTTGCATTCATTCTGTCTGCAACTGAATCACTTAATTTTTTGTCAAGTATCATACAATCGATCTTTATGTCATTATTCATGTATTGCTGTTCAAAAATTCCTTCAGATTCCGAACAGGATACATTTAATCCCAATCGGGTTAATGATTTTTTTATCAATGAGCAGATTTCAGGTTTCTGACAAATAATGTGGATTCTGAAATTTTCCATGGCATAATATTCTTGGGTAATTTATTCCTTTCAATTATCGTGCCAGAAACAATAAATTTGAAATGCCTTTTTTTTAGTGGATTTAACCTTTTTTTGAAAAATTTTTCAATACAATTTTAAATAGTGTAGATAAATTCCACATTTTTTTAGCCAATTTGGAATTTGAGCAGTAATCTGCATAAAATATCAGCCTTCAACCTCAAGATTATACTCTTTTATCTTTTTATAAAGAGTCTTTCTGTCCAATCCAAGCTTGAGCGAAGTTTTGGCTTTATTCCATTTATTTTCATTTAATGCATTCAGAATAATTTCTTTTTCCATTTTTTTCAGATTTTCATATTCTAATGAAATGAAAGTATCATCTTTTCTTTGATCATCTGTTTTCAGAAACTTGAAATCAATTTTTTTGAGCTTATCACCGCTGAATGAAATTGCAGCTCTTTCAAGTATATTTTCAAGCTCTCTGACATTGCCTTTCCAGTCATGTTTTATGAGTAATTCGACCGCTTCGGCATCAATGGATATGCTTTTATTTAAATCAGCAGATATTTTTTTGAGTATGAAGTTAATAAGATGAGGTATGTCTTCTCTTCTTTCGTTTAAAGACGGCAGCGAAATCATTACCGTCGATATTCTGTAAAAAAGATCTTCCCTGAATTTTTTTTGGTTTATAAGTTCATGTAAATTTTGATTTGTTGCTGAAATGAGTCTTACATCTACAGTCTTTATTTTATCGCTTCCCAGAGGTTTTATTTCCCAGTTTTCGATTACGCGAAGCAGTTTGGACTGAAGGTTGTACGGCATTTCCGCAATCTCGTCAAGCAGCAGCGTTCCGCCATGAGCCTGCTCAAAGACACCTTTCTGTGTATCTGTAGCGCCAGTAAATGCTCCTTTGACATGACCGAACAATTCGCTCTCGAGAAGAGAATCTGGAATCGCGCTGCAGTTTATTGCAACAAAAGGTCCTTCCCTCCTCTTACTGTTTAAATGAATTGATCTTGAAACCAATTCTTTTCCCGTTCCGCTTTGTCCTTCAAGTAATACGTTTACATTTGTTTTTGCTACATTCTTTATAAGATCAAATATGTTCTGCATCCTTTTGCTCTTGCCGATAATATTTCCAAACGAATAATTTTCGCCGACGTGAGACTTTAGACGGGCAAGCTGTTTTCTGAGATTCAGATTCTCGACAGCTTTGGAAACTTTGAAGACAAATTCTTCGCGGCTAAACGGTTTGTTTATATAATCAAATGCGCCGTTCTTCATAGATTCTACCGCTGAATCTACCGAGCCATATCCCGTTACAAGAATGAAAAGAATATCGGGAGGACTTGCTTTAAGCAGATCAAGCCCGGATAAATCGGGCATCTGTAAATCCGATATTACAATGTCAAACCCGTTTTGCAATATTAAATCTTTTGCAGCGATGCTGGAATTTTCTTCGGTTACATCGTAGTCATATTGCTGAAGAATTTTTTTCATCAGCCTTGTCGAATTTACTTCGTCGTCAACTACAAGTATTTTTAAACCCTCGTTCATGTCATTAATTTACGGGAAGTTTTATAATAAATTTAGTTCCTTTCCCGGGTATTGATTTTACATTAATACTGCCTTTATGTTCGTTAATGATTTTTTTTGATATTGCCAATCCCAGTCCCGTGCCTTTTCCGTATTCTTTCGATGAAAAAAACGGCATAAAAATTTTTGAAATATTTTCTTCGGAAATTCCCTGTCCCGTATCTGAAATTTCAAGAGTGATAAATTCTCCGTTGCTGTTTGTTTTAACTTTTATTTCTCCTGTTGTTTGAATTGCCTGAACAGCATTTGTAATTATATTATTAATACATTCCTCTATCTGAACTTCGTCAATTTCTATTTCCGGTAAATCCTTTTTCAGATCTTCTTTGATTTTAATTTTTTTATTGACTGTCTGATATTTAATTTCCGCCAAAATCTTTTTTAAAATAATGTTAATCTGATTCTTAGATTTATTTGTATTTAAAGGACGTGAAAAATTCAGCAGATGCCTGATTGATTTTGTAATTTTTGTAGTCTCGTCAAGAATGGTCTTAAGCTCCTCATACTGATTTTCTCCCTCCTTCTTTGAAAACAAAAGATAATCGGCATTGCCTGAAATAATGTTCAGAGGATTTGAGAGACTGTGAGCTATGCTCGATACAACTTCCCCTATCAATGCAAGATTTTCCTTTTCTCTTAAATCCCTTTCAAGATTTTTTATATGAGTAATATCGCGAACAATTCCCACCGAGCCAATGGGTTCATTCTTCTCGTCATTTACCATAAATCTTGCAATGCTCACCTTTTTTATTTCTCCGGACTTAGTAATTCTTTCCGATTCATAATTAGCAAGAAATCCTTTCGATTTTACTTCATTAATCAGAAATTCCCTTTCGCCTTTTTTTAAAAAATAATCGGGCATTAATATAGAAAAATCTTTTCCGATAACTTCATTCTTCGCATAACCAAATAATCGCTCAGCCCCTTTGTTCCACAAAAATATTTTGAATTCATTGTCTAAACCTATTATTGCATCTACCGAATTTAGTATTATATCGGAAAAAAATTTTTCGTGAGCACTCTTTCCTTCTTTCATAAGATTGATAAGCTTAGACAATATTAATTCCATTTCATTTGAAAGCGAATTAATTATCTCATCCCGCAAATCAAATTTCTCCTTTAAATCGGATTTTAAATTTTGAATACTCTTTTCAAGTTCCAAAATTACCCTGCTCTCCAATGCTAAATATACTCCTTAAATTATGTATTCAGATATTTTGATTAAGCTTTGTTGAAAAAATAAATTATGTATTCAAAAATTAAAAGATTCGGTTCTCAAATATATATGATATTAAACTGAAGTATTTTTTCTTTCACACATTTAAAATCCATTTCACCAATGACTATGACATCCAGTTTTTTCTGGCTTCGGGATTCCACTTGGTAGTCGTTTTTTTCTGCTGTGTCCAGAATTCTATTGAGCTTTTCCCTGTAATGTCGCAAACTCCAAACTTAGATTCATTCCATCCTCCAAACGAAAACGGCTCTCTGGGAACCGGAACTCCTATATTTACTCCAATCATTCCTGCGCTGGCTTTTTCCATTACATATCTTGCCGCACCTCCGCTTTGCGTAAATACCGATGCCGCGTTACCGTATTCTGAACTGTTTTCAATTTGTATCGCTTCGTCCAAATCATTTGCTCTTATAATAGAAATCACAGGTCCAAAAACTTCTTCTTTTGCAATTGCCATATCAGGCTTTACAAAATCAATTACCGTCGGTCCGACATAAAACCCGTTTTCCATTCCTTTAACTACCGCATTCCTGCCGTCTATTAATACTTTCGCTCCCTGTTTTTCCGCATCTGTAATGTAGCCTTCAATCCTCTCCTTTGCGGCTTTTGAAATCACCGAACCAAGATTCTTTCCGGGAATAATTTTACCGGCTTCTTCACAAATTTTATTTATTATATCGTCAACATTACCAACTCCAACCATTGCCGATGCTGCCATGCATCTCTGCCCGGCACATCCCGACATCGAAGCTGCAACGTTGCTTGCTGTCATTTCTGGATGAGCATCCGGCAATACAATCAGATGATTTTTTGCACCGCCAAGAGCAAGACACCGCTTTAGATTTGATGTGGCTCTAATGTAAACTATTTTTGCTATCTTAGTCGATCCCACAAAAGAAACTGCACGGATGCCCGGATGGTCGCATATCTCTTCTACAATTTTTCTGTCGCCGTTTACAACATTAAATACTCCATCAGGTAACCCGGCTTCTTTCAGCATTTCGGCAATTCTGTTCGATGAAATAGGAACCTGCTCTGACGGCTTTAATATCATGCAGTTTCCCAGTGCAATTGCATTGGGTATTGTCCAATGAGGCACCATGTGAGGAAAATTAAAAGGTGCAATAGAAGCTACAACACCAAGAGGCTTATGCTCAATTCTACATTCAACTCCAGCGCTTACCTCCAGCACTTCACCGGGTATCAACTGCGGTATCGAGCATGCAAATTCTGTAAGCTCGATGCTTTTTTCAATTTCTGCCGTTGCTTCTTCCATGGTCTTACCGTTTTCAATGTGTGTCAGTTCCGCAAGTTCCTTTAGATTTTTTTCAAGGATAGTTTTATATCTGTAAAATACCTGTACCCGCTCTTTAACAGGAATATTTGACCATGATCCGTAAGCTTTGGAAGCCGAGTCAACTGCTTCATCAAGATCTCTCTTCCCGGAAAGTGGTACCGAGGATATTTTTTCGCCGTTAAGCGGACATATTACGGGAATTGTTTCATGCCCGTTTTTTGAAAACTTTCCGGATATAAAATTTTTTACATCTTTGAATGCTGAAGTCATAAATTATAAAATTATTTGATTTCAAATTAATTTATTCGGTTTTTAAAAAAAAGGAACTTTAATTTTTTCATTTTAAAATTCACTTCAATTTAATTGCCGATAACAATTGTGTTTAAACAAAATATTATTTTTGTTTGCAGTTTTTTTAATTCCATTCTTGAAATGAATAAAATATTCTTAATAATGCTTAAGAAATAAATCTTGAAAATTAAAGTATGTATTTCTATGTTAATGCAATATAAATTTTATATGCCTGAAGATTTTTTTAACCGGATTAAGTCATTATTAAAGTGCTTAATAATCTGCATAATATATACAAATGCTTTTTCTCAGGAATTTCATCCGAAAGTACTTTGTGTAATTGCGCATCCCGATGATGATGCTTTGTTTGCAGGAACAAATTACAAAATAATTCATGATTTAAAAGGAACTGTTGACATAGCGCTTATTACAAACGGAGAAGGCGGCTACAAGTATTCAACGCTTGCGGAAGATATTTACGGACTTGAACTTACAGATGAAAAAACCGGCAGAAAATTTCTTCCGGAAATCCGCAAAAAAGAATTAGAAGCCGGAGGAAAAATTATCGGTATAAATAACTTTTTTTATCTAAATCAAAAAGATCACAGATATGTTACAACCGAATTCATAAAAGAAATTCTCGACAGCAATATCTGGGATGTAAATTTTATAAAAAACAGATTGAGAGAAATTATGCTTGCGGGAAATTATGATTTTGTATTTATTATGACGCCCACTCTCGGTACTCATGCGCATCACAGCGCTTCGGCTATTCTCGCAATCGAATCAGCGCTTTCGATTGATTCACTGCTTAGACCAATTGTGCTGTCAACTTCAACATCATCCATAAATGATTCAGTACAATTTATTTTTAAAGGATTAGAAAATTTTTCTGTTACAAACACATCGGATACAATCCCTTTTCAATTTGACAGAACTCAAAAATTCGGTTACAAGGATGTCTTGAATTATAAAATTGTCGTCAACTGGCTTATAGCCGAACATAAATCACAAGGCACAATGCAGTTACAGATGAACAAGGGTGATTTTGAAAACTATTGGTATCTTGACATAAATCCTCCATCCGGAAAAGAAAAAGTAAAAGAACTTTTTGACAAACTTAAAATAAATAACTATCCAAAAAAGGAATACTGAAAATGAACTGTATGAGAGTCTTTATCATTGTGTTAACTGCATTTTTGATTATTGGATGCAAAAGCAATTCCGGGAAAAAAGTTACCGTCTATTCTCCTCACGGAAAAGAAATGCTCTCTGATTTTGAAAAGCAGTTTGAAACACTGCACCCTGATATTGACGTACAGTGGCTCGATATGGGTTCACAAGAAATTTTTGACAGAATAAGAACAGAAAAGGAAAATCCTTTGTGCGATGTTTGGTGGGGAGCGCCGTCAACTATTTTTATGAGAGCCGAAAAATCAGGACTGCTGGAAAAATATGTTCCTTCATGGGCTGATAGAATTCCCGAAGCATCAAAAAGCATAGATGGGTACTGGTTTGGAACTTACCTCACGCCCCAGGTAATTGCATTCAATGACAAGACACTTGCTGCTCAGGATGCTCCCAAAGATTGGAGTCAATTGATATCGCCGGAATGGAAAGATAAAATTGTAATTAGAAATCCAATGGCATCGGGAACAATGCGGGTTATTTTTTCTGCAATGATTGCAAATTCAATTAAGACAACAGGCAGCGAAGTTTATGGATTTGAATGGCTTAAAATGCTCGACGAAAATACATCTTCATATTCCGCCGATCCGACACAAATGTATATTAAACTTTCCGGAAATGATAAAGCTGTAACTTTATGGAATATGCCTGATATTATTTTACAAAAGACGCTTTATAAATATCCTTTCGGTTATAATTTTCCCGAAAGCGGAACTGTTGTCCTGACTGATGGAATTGCGTTAGTAAAAGGCGCCAAGAATTCTGAACCTGCAAAAGAGTTTTATGAATTCGTTACATCGGCAGAAAGCCTGATCAGACAGTCGGAAAAATATTACAGAATACCCGCAAGAAAAGACATCGAAAAAAGCAGGCTGCCTGACTGGATAAGCAAAGCTTCATACATTACGATGGATCTCGACTGGCAATTGATTTCAGAGAATGAACCGGATTGGATGAAAAAATGGGATTCCGAAATTAAAGGAAAATCAAAACAGTGATATATTTTTTGTACATTATTGACTTTTCAAATCAAACAGCTCTCACATTCATTGTCCGATTTAAAAATACATAACATTTCAAAAGAATTTAACGGGACTGCCGTTCTCGATAAAATAAATCTTGAAATAAATCAGGGTGAATTTTTTTCAATTGTCGGACCTAGCGGATGCGGTAAAACTACGCTGCTCAGAATCATAGCCGGTCTCGAGTTTCCTACAGATGGCAGAATTTTTATAAAGGGAATAGATTCAACAAGCATGCCGCCGCAAAAAAGAAATGTAGGAATTGTTTTTCAAAATTATGCTTTGTTTCCAAATATGAACGTAATGGAAAACGTTGCATACGGATTGAAAGTAAAAAAGGAGAGCAGAGAAACAATATTAAAAAAAACTTCCTCCGTGCTTGAAAAAGTCTTACTCAGCCATAAAGCCGGTGAAAAAGTTTCCTCTCTTAGCGGCGGCGAACAGCAGAGAGTTTCTCTTGCCCGCGTGATCGTGACCGAACCCGATCTGATTCTTTTTGACGAACCTTTGTCAAATCTCGATTATTCTCTGCGACAAGAAACTCGAAATGAACTTAAACGCCTTCAGCGTGAATCCGGGATTACGTCTGTTTATGTTACTCATGATCAGTCTGAAGCGCTTGCGCTTTCGGACAGAATAGCCGTTCTCAATCAGGGAAAGATTCAGCAGCAGGGAAAGCCGGAAGAAATATATTTCAATCCCGCAAACAGCTTTGTATCGAAGTTCATCAGTCATTCAAATCTTTTTGACTCTGTCTTAAGTAAAAAATTATTCAACATTGAAATTAATAATAACCAGAAACTTGTAATCCTGCAGGAAGAAATAAAACCAGTAAAATCTACCGAGCTGAAACAGGGAGTAATTACGGAAATTCTGTTTACGGGCTATGCCTATGAGTTTACGATATCTGTTGACGGAAATATTATAAAGTCTATGCAGCCGCTTAATACCGTTTTGGAAAATTTTTCCAAAGGTAACGAGGTAGGTCTTTCACTTCTCACAGATAAAATCAGAGTTGTAGAATGAAGAAAAAAAAGTTTGATGCTTCGGAATATTTTTTGCTGTTCATCGTTTTGTTTTTTTCAATTGGATATATTTTATTTCCGCTTTATACATTGGTAAGTTCAGCATTAAATGACGGAAATGGAAATTTTGGATTTAGTAATTTTCTGAATGCCTTTACCAAAACTACTTTCCAGGCAGCTATTAATTCAATTTTGCTGTCGCTCATTACCGTTGCATTGAGCGGAATTACGGGTTTAGTGTTTGCTTACATTCTTCACTTTCAGAGAATCAGAACTAAGTCGTTTTTTTCATCTCTTCTTATGATCCCACTGGCAACTCCTCCTCTCATCGGCGTAGTTTCATTTTTATTCCTGTTAAACGAAAAGGGATTGCTTGCAAATCTTCTTGAGCTTGTATTCAAACATAATGAGTTGTCATTCAAATTTGACGGATGGTCTGCGATAGTAATCGTGCATGTATATTCTTTTTTTCCGCTGTTTTATCTTTTCACATCATCAGCATTGAAAAGAATTGATTCAAACTTAATAGATGCTTCATATTCTCTGGGGGCATCAAAGACGTTGACTTTTTTCAAAGTGATTCTGCCTTTGTTAATCCCGTCTGTTGTTGGAGCATCGCTGATAACTTTTATGGCAAGTATGGCATCATTTTCCGCACCGTTTATTTTCGGAGGTTCGGAGAGATTTCTCACGACTGAAATTTATTTTGCAAAAATCAACGGAGATAATTCACTTGCTTCATCAATTGCAGTTTTGCTTACAATAATTTCGATTATATTTTTTATATTACTCAGAAGATACCGAACTGGAAAACTTTTCGATATTAGACACAAAGGAGTACCGAGAACAGATTTTTCTTCACACAGAAGTCAAACAAGCATCAGCGGAACAATTATCATAAGTCTGTTTTCCTTAATGCTGATACTTCCTGTGTTTACTTTGCTTTATCTTTCTTTTATTCCCGAAGGTTCTCTGATGAGAAATTTTCTTTCGGAATCATTTACTCCGGAAAATTACTTGAAGATTTTCAGCGAGCCTCAGTTTTTCGAACCGTTTTACAACAGTCTGATGATGTCATTAATTGCCGTATTGATAACTCTCATTGCTGGTATCAGTTCAGCATATCTTATTGCAAAAGTAAATACAAAATTCAAAAGCATCATCGAAAACATTGTTTCAATTCCTTATGGAATACCCGGGACAGTAATTGCTTTGAGTTTAATTCTCAGTTTCAATAAACCTGTATTGTTCGGCGCTTTTACGCCGCTTGTCGGCACGTTTATTATTATTCCGCTTGCATACAGCATCAGGAACATACCGATTCTCATGCAATCTTCAATGTCAGGGTTTTATTCTCTCGATCCATCTCTCGAAGAAGCGTCTTTTTCACTTGGCGCGGGAAAAATGACTACTTTTGGAAAAGTAATATTTCCTCTAATTTTCCCTTCGGTGTTGAACGGAGCATTGCTTGTATTTATTAATTCTGCAGGCGAATTTGTTTCGACAATTTTGCTATACTCATATTCGACAAAAACCATTTCGGTTGAAATATACTCGCAAATAAGAATGTACAATACCGGAGCTGCTGCTGCTTATGGAATGCTTTTGTTTGCAGTTGTGATGGCGGTAGTATATGTATCGAGAAAGACGATTGATAAATCAATTACCGGGATTTAGCTGAATTTGTAAGTACGAAGTTCGATTTCTGTTTCAACAATTTCTTTAATCTGATTAAGAAACCATTTATCAATTTTTGTAGAAACAAAAATTTCTTCCGTATCAGCTCCTAAAAGATAAGCATATCGTATGTGAAATATGTTATCCGATCTTGGAGTTTTTAGCTTTGTCAAAATCTTGTTCTTAAGATTTTCTCTGTCGGATTCTCCAAGATTGCCGAGATACTCGTACGAATATAAATCTTTCCCGTCGCTTCCAAGCCCTGCCCTACCGTTTTCGAGAGAGCGAATTGCTTTTTGAAATGCTTCTCTGAAATTTCTTCCAAAAGACATTACCTCGCCGACGGATTTCATCTGCACTCCGAGTACGTCATTGTCCGGATTTGTCGATCTGAATTTATCAAAATCCCATCGGGGAATTTTTACCACAACATAATCAATAACAGGTTCAAAACAAGATGGAGTAGTTTTTGTAATGTCATTTGGTATTTCATCGAGCGTATATCCGACTGCAAGCTTAGCGGCAATTTTTGCAATGGGAAAACCGGTTGCTTTTGAAGCCAGCGCGCTGCTTCTGGAAACTCGAGGATTCATTTCAATGACGACAATTCTTCCGTTATCCGGATTCACTGCAAACTGGATGTTTGAACCTCCGGTCTCGACTCCAATTTCCGAAATAATTTTTTTGGAAGCATCTCGAAGCTGCTGATACTGTCTGTCGCTTAAAGTCTGGGAAGGAGCAACGGTTATCGAATCACCTGTATGCACTCCCATAGGGTCAAAATTTTCGATAGAGCATATCACCACAAAGTTGTCGTTAACATCTCTCATAACTTCCAATTCAAATTCTTTCCAGCCTAAAAGAGATTCTTCCACCAAAACTTCTCTGATCGGAGATGCATCAAGACCTTTATTTACAATGACTTCAAACTCTTCGATGTTGTATGCAATACCACCGCCTGTTCCTCCCAATGTAAACGAAGGTCTTATAATTATCGGAAATCCCGTCGTATCCAAGAATCTCTTGGCATCCTCAGAATTTTTTACAAACTCTCCTTTTGATACTTCGAGACCGATTTTATTCATTGCTTTGTGAAACAATTCCCTTGACTCTGCTTTTCTTATTGAATCAACTTTTGCTCCAATAAGCTCTATTCCATATTTTTCAAGAATGCCTTTGTTATGGAGGTCCATTGCTGCATTTAGAGCGGTTTGTCCACCCATTGTTGGAAGAATTGCATCCGGATTTTCTTTTATGATGATTTTTTCTATGAATGTGCTGGTAATGGGTTCGATGTAAGTAGCGTCGGCGAGTTCAGGATCAGTCATTATTGTCGCTGGATTTGAATTTACAAGTACTACTCTGTATCCTTCTTCCTTTAAAGCTTTAACCGCTTGTGTTCCCGAATAATCAAATTCACATGCCTGACCAATTACTATCGGACCACTGCCGATAATTAAAATTGTTTTTAAATCAGTTCTCTTTGGCATTAAAATTTTGTAAAATGAAAAACCGGATATGTAAGATTTTTTTTTAAGCTTCCTGCTTTTTATGAACTCCGTTTTGAGAGATTTTCTTTCTGCCTTCTTGTTTAATTTCCTTCTCGTATTTCTTAATAACTTTCTTAACGAAATACTCCTGAATGTTTATGTTTTCAAACTGTCCGGAAGTTTCTTTCAGAAATTCTGACTTCTTCAGGTAGGTTCCGTCACTCATCATAATTCTCGTTTTCTCAGTATCTTTAAGGTACATTAAGAGAATTTCTGAAATGTCGGCTTTTATTCTTTTGTCCTCGACCGGAAAAAGAATTTCTACTCTTCTGTCAAAATTTCTCTGCATGACATCAGCGCTGCCGAGATAAATCAGAGGTTCGCCGTTATTAAAAAAATAATAAGCCCTGCTGTGTTCAAGAAATCTGCCCACAATGCTGTAAACATTTATGTTGTCGCTAAGACCTTTGATTTTCGGTCTAAGTCTGCAAATACCGCGTGCAAGCAAATCAATCTTTACGCCGGCTTTTGATGCTTGATAAAGTTTTAAAATAACTTCCTCGTCAACAATTGAATTAACTTTAAAAATAATGTACCCGTTTCCAAATTCCTTCTGCATTCTGGTTTCATCATCAATCATTTTCAGCAATCTTCTTCTCATATTAAAAGGAGCGACAAGTAGCTTTTTATAATTGTTATGCTTTGAGTATCCTGTCAGATAGTTAAACAAATTTGACGCATCCGTGCAGAACTCCGGATTAACCGTGAATAATCCGAAATCAGTATAAATCTTTGAAGTGGCTGAATTATAATTTCCCGTACTGAGGTGCAAATATCTTTTCATACCTTTTTCTTCTTTTCTTACGACGAGTGCAATTTTACAATGTGTTTTTAATCCTACAAGTCCGTAAACCACATGAACTCCAGCATTTTCCAGAGCTCTAGCCCAAATAATATTGTTTTCTTCGTCAAACCTAGCCTTTAGTTCAACAACGGCAGTAACCTGTTTCCCGTTTTCGGCAGCTTCAATGAGGGATTTAATTATAGGAGAATCTCCGCTGGTTCTGTACAATGTAAGTTTAATGGCATAAACATTCGGATCTTCTGCAGATTGCGCAATGAATTCACTAACCGAAGAAAAAGAATAAAATGGATGATGAAGCATAATATCCTGCTCGCTGATTGCTTTGAAAAAATCATCCTTCTCTCTGAAGTAGGATGAAATTCTCGGAGTAAAGGGCTGGTATTTCAGATCTCGCTTGTCGATTTTATATAAAGCAAACATATCACCGAGATTTATCGGACCGTCAATTTTGTAAATCTCGTTTTGTTCAACTTCGAGTATGTTAATTAGAAAATTCAGCAGATTGTCCGGCATTTTTTTATCAACCTCAAGTCTGACCAGAATTCCGAGCCGTCTTTTTTTAACTTCCTCTTCTATTAAAGTAAGCAAATCAGCAGCTTCTTCTTCTTCAAGTTCAAGATCTGCATTTCTTGTAATTCTGAAGTCATAACTTTCAATAAACTTCATTCCCGGGAAAAGTTTTTCAGCATTTGCTTTAATAATTTCTTCGAGAAGAATATAGTTGTACTTTGCACCAGGTTCATCCGATTCAATTGAATAAAATCTTGATATATTGCTCGGGATCTGAATTACACAGATTTTCTCCTCAAATTCTTCAGTATCAGGATCATCAAGAATAATCGCAAGAGCAAGACTTCTGTTATTAAGATTTGGAAAAGGATGCACATTATCAATTACAAGCGGAGTGAGAACCGGAAAAATTTCTTCTTCAAAATACTTATCAATTTCAGATTTATCATTTTCTGTGAGGTTTTCATATTTGATAAAATTTATACCATTTTGAGCAAGTTCTTGTATTACCTCCTGATTGAAAATTCTGTATTGTTCTTCGACTAATGGTGTAAGTATTTCATAAATTTTATCACGTTGTTCTTGCGCAACCATGCCGTCTGAAGTGAACTCATTAACATCACTTTTCACCTGTCTTTTCAGTCCTGCAACGCGAATCATAAAGAATTCATCCAGATTTGTGCTGAAAATGGATAAAAACTTGAGCCTTTCAAGGAGAGGTTGAGTTTTATCCATAGCTTCTTCAAGGACTCTTTTATTGAATTCAATCCAAGAGAGTTCGCGGTTTATAAAATATTCAGATTTGATTTTTGTCATAATTTCAAGGTTTTTAATTTAAATCTTAATTTTAATAGATTCTATGCAATTCTTTATATTTTTAAAAAGCGAAAATTATTAAATAAAACTTAATATTTTGTGTAGAAATTGAATTTTTCTGTTGTTCGGACATGCTTAATCCGACTTCTGAAGTCTTAGACTTCTGTTGTCGAATTTGCTTAATCCGACTTCTGAAGTCTTAGACTTCTGTTGTCGAAATGTGGATTTTCATAAAAATTTGATAATTATTTTTACAAAATATATTTTATACCTTAATATAAATAAACCATTTTTCATTTTGTGGCATCTTAATTATAAAGAAAACAATTAATGAGTTCCGGAGCTGTTTCATTAAATCTTATCGTAAAAAACCCTGATGAGGACATAAAACTGGTAAAAAGTTCTCTTCAAGGAAATGGCGAAGCTTTTAAAGAACTGTTTATGAAGCATGTTTCCAAGATTAATTTTTTGTGCAGGAAATTATCTGCAGATCCTCATACTGCAGATGACATTACCCAGGAAGTATTCATTAAAGCCTGGGAAAAGCTTAACACTTTTAAATTTGAAAGTAAGTTTTCGACTTGGCTGCACTCGATCGCTGCAAATCAGTTTCTTATGCACCTGAGAAAAGAAAACCGGATTTCTCAAAAAGAAGAGAGTTATAAGTCAGGTTATACTGAGTCGCAGATAAAACAAGAAACTGACTCAAGAATTGATCTTGAAAAAGCGATCAGTAAAATTCCCGAAAACGCCAGAGCCGTTCTTGTACTTCATGACATTGAAGGTTATAAGCATAATGAAATCTCCGAGATGATGAATATTGAAATCGGAACCTCAAAAGCTCATCTTCACAAAGCAAGAAAAATATTAAGAGAGGAGTTATCCAAATGAAAAAGGAAAATATTTTTATACCAACCTGCAGTGAAACCGAACTGCTTATTGATGAATTTCTTGACGGAATGATTCAGCTTAAAGATAAAGAATTAATGGATGAACATATTAAGAGCTGTGCTTTTTGTTCGGATTATCTTAAAAAAAATGAATACATTATAAAAGAACTAAGTCATATGTCTGATGATAATCTATATATGTCAAATGATGAGAAAAGCAATTACTGGAATAAAATTGAAAAACAAATTGATTTTAAAAGACATATCAAATCTTCCCAAGAGTCTGCTCAAAACGAAACTGAAAACTTGGATATCGGTTTTATTGGAAGATATAAATACATTTTAACAGGAATAGCTGCTGCTTTATTAATTTTCACATTTTATTACATAGTAAAGAACATTGATACAGAAAGGCTTCAATCAGCAGATCAAAATTTCTTCGGACTTCCAACTTACTGGAAGGTTTCTTCGATTAAAGGAACTCCTCTCATTGGAGATGTACCCGTAAGCATGAATGACAGCATTAAAGAAGGACAATTTATATTAACCAACGATACTTCCAAGGCAGAATTATTCATTGCGAGTCTGGGAAGAGTAATTATCGAACCAAATACAAAAGTCTTGTTTGTAAAAGGAAGCGACGGTAACAACAGGATTGCCGTTGAATACGGAACAATAGAAGCCGATATGAAATCGGATAAAAAAGAATTTTTTGTGGAATTACCGTCCGCTACTGCTTCGGATACAAGAGGAAACTTCAAACTAACGGTTGATACGTCAGGTGATGGACTTCTCTATGTTAATTCAGGTAACGTAGAAATAAAGTCCAATAAAAGAGATGCTTTTATTCCTGCAGGAAATTTCGTAATGACAAAGAAAAATATCGGAGTCGGTACTCCATTCAACGAAAACTCATCCCTTCTTTTTAAAAAGGCTCTTGCTGAATTTGATTTCGGTAATTGCGCTGAAGCTTGCGTCAACACATTGATCAAAACAGCAAAACCTTCCGATGCCGTTTCTTTGGTAAATATCATTCCAATAGTTGATGTGAAATACAAGTATGATTTTTTCGATAAAGCAGCAAACTTTGTATCACCGCCGGTAAATCTTCCTAAAGACAGCTTGGAATTTTTTGACAATGAAAAAATGAAAGTCTGGATTGACAAAATTCAGGAAGATGTTGACAAACATATTGAAAGATCGATGAAAGACATTGAAAAAAATCTTGAGAATCTTAAGGAAATTGAAAAGTTGAATTTTGATACTCTTCAATGGCTTGAAAAGTTCAATGATTTTGATAAAAACTGAGATTACAAATTTGAGAAGCTTCCTGAAAAGAACATGTATAAATTTGAACATGAAGGCGATACTGCTTTCTTTAACAAAGAAGAATTCGATAAGAACATGAAAGAGCTTCACGAAGAATTGAAAAATCTTAACAAAGAACTGAAAGAAAATCTTGATCTAAACAAGGAAGAGCTTGACAAGGAAATGAAAGAGATGAAAGAAGAAATAAGGGAAGCGCTTAAAGATGTTAAGAAGGATTCATTAATTTACAAGAAGATCATTGAAGAAATCCAGAAAAACATTCCACAGAATGAAGATTTACCGGATTTAAAAATTGATGTTCCGGATGTACCTGATGAAGGGCAAATTCAACATGAAACACAGAATGAAAATCAAAACGAAGAAAATAATAAAGAAAAATAGCAGCGCCGTAATTCAAATATTTGTTTTTATTTCTTTGTGTTTTAAAAAATCTGTAAAGAAAAAAGTATATATCCGGCACTGCTGACAGCAATATGAAAAATACCGCCTTTCTTGCCAAACGGAAGTATTATCAAACAGATCAGAGAAAGCATAACAAATATTTTTTCGCTGAATATCAGTTCGGTAAAAAGCAAAATCGTCAGATTCAGTATTAATATAGAGTAAAAATACTGATGAATTCTTTTGTCAATCGATATTATACGGAAAAAGAGAAACCAACCGATTAAATAATTTACTGAATAAATCATAAACCCTGTCCACAAAAAAATTTCAGGATTCATGTAATTACTGAATAAAATTAAGTAACAAAATCCGGATTTTTTCCAAACCTGTTTGAATACGATAGCTCGCTCACATCTTTTCTTTGTGATGATTTCCAGTCAATGGACGGACGTTTTATATCGGGGACAGTATATCCCATTCTAAATATTGCCATCATTTCGTAATTATCAGGTACATCAAGCATGAGGGAAATTTCATTCCACTTTTGAGGTATCTCTCCGGGAGTGGAAATAAACTGCATTCCCATTCCGATTGATGTTGTAACAAGCCATAATGTCTGAATTACCGCACCCATAGAAATTACGGAATAAAATCCTGATAACTCATCTTTCTTATATTCTTCTTTTGTCAATAAAATTACAAAAAGTAGCGGAGATTCGGCAACAAGTTTTTCCTCGTCATTTCCGAGAATCCGTGAAACTTTAAATTTTGATATTACCTTTCCGCCTGCTTCCGAAAAAATAGTTTTGGCAAATGGTTTAAGAAAAGCAGGCAAGTGATCTATATGAATACCATCCTTTGTCTTTTCAATTTCCTCTTCACTGAATCTGAAATATTTTCGGTATTGTTTCCAGAATCTTCCGTCATCCATCAGCTTGACCATTGAGTCTCCTGCAATTTTACCGATTGCGGAAATAATTTTTGAGTCTTCAATTACAATGAATTTCCACGGCTGCGAATTGAAATGGCTCGGAGCATGTGAAGCCATTTTAATAAGCAAACGGATGTGTTCTTTTGAAACTTTTTTAAAAGCGAAAGCTGTGTTTGTTGTTTTCCTGTTTACTATTGCTTCTATTAAATCCATAAGTTCAATTTAAAAATTGCTGATCTCATCGAGATCTTAATCAACTTTTCAATCTTCAGTCGTAAAGTGTACTTTTATTAATTAATCTCTTTTTCATTTTCACCCGGTAGTTCGAGCGCTTTAATGCTGCCGATTACATTTCCTGAAATTCCTCTAATGGAGCCGTACATTGAAGAAGTGCTGATGAGTACTTTTCTTATTTGCTTTTCCCGTGAGCTCCAAATTCTTTCCATTGCATTTTTTTCTTTTTGAAGGTCGCTAAGCATTCCGGTAAACCCTTCGACAATTGCTTCAATCTGCTGAACAAATTCGCTTCCCGTAAGATAATTGTACAGCATGTCCATTTTTTCCCCTTTGTTTTCCTGAACTACTTTTACTGAATGTATTCTTATGAGCATTTCTCTTAGTACAACCGATAAACTTTTTATTTCATGAAAGCTGCATATCCAGATACCTTGTCTCAGACCGAATTTTTCCATATCTCTGGGCATTGTTTCGGTAACAAGTACTGCGATTTCGGCTTGCTGAAGTTTTTGATCTTCTTTAAGTTTTTCAAGCCAGGATTCGCTGAATGCTTTTGTTCTTTTGCTTTCATATATTATTTTTCCGCAGTCTTGCTGCAGATTGTTTCGCACAACCTGCACTGCATCTGCTCCTCTTTCACCTTTTTTCACTTCCGTAATAACGTCAAACGGAAATGTAAGCTGAAGAAATTCTTCGAGTGCAAGTTCCTGAATTTCCCCCTGAAGCTGCTGAGATCCGAGTTCCGCTTTTTTCTTAAGTTCATTTATTAATTTTTTCTGCTCTTCGAGTTGTTTTTCATATTCTCTTTGCCGTAGTTCATTTTTTTCCATTTCTCTTTTAACTGCATTTTCTTCAATCTCTTTGGACTTTTCAAGAAATTGTCTTTCCGTATCGAGTTTCATTTGCTCGGTTTTGTTTTTAAGTTCGAGCTCGTTCCTTTTGAATTCAATTTCTTTTTCTTTTAATTCCTGAATAAGACGGTTTTGCGATTCGAGCTGAGTTTTGAATTCATTCAGTATTTTTTCGCTTTTTTCCTGTTCCCGTCTGGCGGCTTTTTCTTCGGATTCTTTTGCCGTTAACTGTATTTGTTTTTCGGCTTCAGCTTTTAATATTTCTTTTTCTTCTTTCAGTGAACTCTCCTTTTTAATCAGTTCGTTTTCTCTCCTTTTAAGTTCCTCAATCATTTTCATTTTATCCCCAAGCTCTTTCTGATATTCACTGTTAACTCTTTCTATTTCTTCTTTTTCTCTCAATCTTGCCTGTTCCTCTGTTTCTTTCAGCTTTTGTCTAATTTGTTTTTCAGCTTCGGTTTTAATTTGTTCGTTATAGTCACGAAGTTCTTTTTCTCTTTGAAGCAGTTCATTTTCCTTCTGCTTCAAGCTTTCAATATTCTTCTGCTGTTCTTCCAACTTTTTTTCAAACTCTCTTTTTCTGATTTCGGTTTTTTCTCTTTCTATCATTGTTGCTTTTTCACGAATCTCTTTTTCTTTTTCAATCATTTTCTTTTCAAGATCAATATCAAGCTGTTCAGCTTTTTCCTTCAGCTCTCTTTCCTTATTTAAAATTTCGACTTCCTTTTTCTTAAGATTCAGATTTTCCTTTGCTTTAATTTCGTTTTCCTGTTTTATTTTCAGCATTTCAAATTCCACATCCTTTTTAGCCTTAAATAAAGCATCGGAAGCTATTTTTTCTTTTTCCTTTTCCACTCTTTTTCTTATAATATCTTCCTCTTCTTCTTTCATACGCTTTAGCTTAAGTACTTCGGCAGCGGCTTCTTCTTTCTTTTTATTTAATGTAGAAATTTGTTCGGCGAGTTTTTTTTCATATTCCTGTCTGAATTTTTCTTCAGCCTGATGTTCGAAAATTTCATCTACCTTAATATCCTGACCGCAGTTAGGACACTTGATTCTTGTTTGAGACATTACTTTAAATTAATTTCAATTAATATAAACTTAGTCACTGATTCATCAAAATAAAATACATAACCTTTTGAATAAACCGTCAGAGCAAAATATTGTAATAAAATTGAAAGTTTATTTTTGATAATTTACTTTAAACGATATTGAAAGCAAAAATAAAAACATACGGAGAAACTGACCCTGCAGCTTTGAAGCAGATTCAGAATTGCAGCCAAGAAGCAGATTATGCAGTGCTTTGTGCCGACCATCATGTAGGTTACAGTATGCCTATCGGCGGAGCGGTAGCTTATAAAAATCATGTCAGTCCTTCCGGTGTCGGGTTTGACATTGCATGCGGCAACAAAGCCGTAATGACAGATATGAATGTAAAGGACATTAACGTAAAAAAAGTGATGGATGAAATTGCTTTAAAAATCAGTTTCGGTATCGGCAGAGTAAATCCTGAACCTGTTGAGCATCCCGTATTAGAGAAAATTGAAAACACGGATTTCAAACCGCAAAAGAAAATGATTACTCTTGCAAGCGAACAGTTGGGTACTGTGGGAAGCGGAAATCATTATGTTGATTTATTTGAAGACGAAAAAGGCAGATTATGGATTGGCGTGCACTTTGGTTCCAGAGGTTTCGGACACAGAACAGCAATGGGGTTTCTTGCACTGGCTCAAGGATTAAGTTTTGAATCCAAACCAAAAAATGCTGACAGCATGGATATGGCTCCGGTTTTGCTTGACATTCATTCAGAACTTGGAATTGATTATATTGAAGCAATGAATCTTGCTGGCGAATATGCTTATGCAGGAAGAAACATTGTAGTAAATAAAGTTTTGGAAATTGTTGGCGCAAAATCATTGTTTGAAGTTCACAATCATCACAACTTTGCCTGGCAGGAAGAGCATTTCGGAGAAAAATACTGGCTGATAAGAAAAGGATGTACTCCGGCATTTCCCGGACAGCAATCGTTTATTGGATCCAATATGAGAGACAATTCATTCATCATTGAAGGAATTGACTGCAATGAATCTAAAGAAGCATTGTACTCTACAGTCCATGGCGCAGGCAGGATTTTATCACGTACTCAGGCAGCAGGAAAAAGAAAATGGAAAAAGGGAAAGCTAATATCGGTAACAGGAGGTATAATAAATTTTCAAAAAGTAAGAGAAGACATAAGGGATAAGGGAATTGAATTAAGAGGAGGCGGTGCAGACGAAGCGCCTGAAGTCTATAAGAATCTGAATGAAGTATTGAATTATCATCAGAACACAGTTAAAATTCTGCACAGACTGAAACCTGTGGGAGTAGCGATGGCGGGCGAGGATATTTATGATCCTTATAAAGATTAGAAAATTATTTTCTTATATTTATCATTTTTAAAATTAATTTTATTTTAATGAGGAAATAAGATGCAGACAATTAAATTTTTAGTTTTATTGATGATAATTTTTAATTACGGGGTTGCAATTTCTCAGGATACATTTTCAATTGTAGCTGTTGATCCGGTAACCGGAGAAGTTGGCAGCGCCGGAGCATCTTGTATATCAGGAAGCATAATCTTAAGCGATGTTCATCCGGGACGCGGTGTAATTCATACCCAGGCATCTTATCTTTCCTCCAATCAGAGTTATGCAAGAACATTATTTCTACTCGGATTATCACCACAGCAGATAATAGATTCTCTTATTGCCCACGATGCACAGAATAATCCTACAATCAGACAATATGGAATTGTTGATTTAACAGGAGGCGGCAGGACTGCTGCTTATACGGGCATCAACTGTCTGAATTATAAAAATCACATAATCGGACCTACATACAGCATTCAGGGAAATATTCTTCTGAGTCAGCAGATACTTGATTCAATGAAGTCAAGATTTTTAAGAGAAGAGGGGACGCTTGCAGATAAACTGATGGCATCTCTTCAAGGTGCTAAAGTTATTGGTGCGGATACCCGATGTACAGGGAGAAATACTTCATCAATTTCAGCATTTCTCAGAGTTGGCAGACCTGGGGATACAACCGGAACATTGTATCTTCATTTGAATGTAAACAATACTCCTATTGGAAGAGATCCGATTGATTCACTTCAAATATTATATAATAATTTCATCACGGCTGTACATTTATCAAATGAAGGAATTCCGGAAGGATTTTGTCTGGATCAAAATTACCCGAATCCATTCAATCCAAGTACTAAAATAAAATTCAGTTTGCCTTCAAAAAAAAATGGAGAAAAATTTTATACAACGCTGAAAATATACGACGCAATGGGAAAGAAAATAGAAACAATTGTTAATGAATATTTGCAGCCGGGATATTATGAAGTTAATTGGATAGCAGATAATTTTCCCAGCGGAGTATATTATTACAGAATAGAAATTAGAGAATCCACAGGAAAAGGAAATAGGTATTTGGAGACAAAGAGAGCAGTATTGATAAAGTAAGGGTGTAAAAACCGTTTAAACGGTTTTTTTATGAACCCGGGATTTTTAGAGGTAGACTCTGGTAAGGGTGTAAAAACCGTTTAAACGGTTTTTTGTATCAAGAATATCTTTTCGCTATTTTTCTATATTTTTGATAATGCATTTTTTTGTATTAGATTTAAAAATTGATTTTTCTGTATTCAAGAAATTTTTATTTTAAGTTTGATTTTTTTTAAAACCGTTTAAACGGTTTTTACATTAACTTAATATAAAAATAACATGACTAACCCGTTTGTAAGGATCTGGATTCACTGCTTTTTCGGTACAAAAGATTTTATGCCTTTAATCTTAGATAATTTTAAAGATGCATTGTTGGAAAAAATAAAATTAAAATTTGAAAATGAATTTAAATGCCAAATAAAAAATATTAGCGCGGAAAACAACCACGTTCATGTATTGTTCTTGTTGAATCCAAATTTTAAAATCACGGATATTTTTAAAAATATAAAAGGTGAAACTTCACACTGGGTAAATCTGAATAATTTTATTGAAGCCAAATTTACTTGGCAAAAAAGTTATTTTGCTTTGTCTGTCAGTGAATCACAGATCGAAAAAGTAAATCAGTATATCTCTAATCAGTCCGTATATCATACAAAACATACTTTTCAACAGGAAATAAATGAATTTGCTAAAAAAGTCTTGTAATAATTTTATTCAATCCGCTGAAATATTTTTTTTACTGCAAATTTTTTTTCAATTATATTTTAAAAATATGAATTAATATTTTATGAACAAAAATCAAATCATTCAAAACACTCTTGATCATACTCTAACCTCATGGTCAAAACAGAAAGGAATAAACCCCCCTGTTATTGAAAAAGCAAGCGGCGTTTATATTTATGACACAGACGGAAAACAGTATCTCGATTTTTCCTCCCAGCTTGTTTGTGTTAACATCGGACATGGTCATCCTAAAGTTATACAAGCCGTCCGGGAACAAATGGAAAAAGTAAGTTATGTTTATCCGGGAATGACTACTTCTGTCAGAGCAGAAGTCGGCAAAAAACTTTCGGAAATTTCTCCCGGCAATCTTAACAGAGTATTCTTTACTCTAGGCGGCGCCGAAGCAGTCGAGAATGCTATAAAACTTGCAAGAATTTATACTGGCAGACATAAAATTATAACGCTCTACCAATCGTATCATGGAGCTACTTATGGCTCATTCTCTGCAGGTGGCGACCCAAGAAAACTTGCCGTTGATTCTCAGCAGGCGCCGGGTTTTATTCATGTGGAAAACCCTTACTTCTACAGATGCCCGTGGAAAAGCAAGACCCCGGAAGAATGCACTCAAAATGCTCTCGCTCATCTTGAACGAATTGTCCAATATGAAGGACCAACAAATGTTGCTGCAGTTATTCTCGAAGGAGAATCGGGTTCATCCGGCTGCATTAAACTTACTCCCGGATATTGGAATGGCGTAAAATCTCTTTCTGATAAATATGGCTTTCTTACAATCGACGATGAAGTGATGAGTGGATTTGGAAGAACCGGTAAATGGTTCGGCATAGATAATCATGGTGTAGTACCTGATATAATGTGTATGGCAAAAGGACTAACTTCCGCTTACCTTCCGCTCGGAGGTATAATGGTCTCGGAGGAAATTGCAAAATCCTTTGACGATAAGCCTCTTTCGCTCGGTCTTACATATTCTGCACATCCCGTTTCTCTTGCGGCTGCAAATGCAGTATTAAAAATTTATGAAGAAGAAAATCTGATTGAAAATGCAGAGCAAATGGGCAAATATATAGATGTAAAAATGTCCGAGTTGATGAGCATGCATCCTTCTATCGGTGATTTCAGAAATACTGGCTTGCTCGGATGCATTGAACTTGTTAAAAACAAAAAAACAAAAGAGCCGATGGCAAGATGGAATGCTCCTGCAAGTGAAATGAATATTATGAATAAAGTAACTGCCAGATTATTCGAACTAGGAATGTACACTATGAGCAGATGGAATTATATTTTCATCGCTCCACCGTTATGCATATCCAAAGAACAAATTGACGAAGGGATGCAAATTATATCCAATACTTTAAAAATAGCTGACGAATATGTTGATGATTAATTTTTTATTTTCGATGATAAATTTTTAATCCCGAAATAAAATATAATGAGTCAATTGAAATTTAACATTTAACATTTATCATTTATCATTAATTTCTTAGATTTGAAAAATTTTTTATGAAACTTATTTCCGATTTCGACGGCATTTGGACAAATCAGGCAAAGGAAGCTGACTACGTCTGGGACTTCATCCTGAATTATTTAGCAGATTTAACTTCCCAAAATAAAATATTTGTTTCGGATACTCTCGCTCAATGCAGAAATGAAATGAATAAAACTCCTGAATTGTTCGGCTGGTATAATAACGGAGCTGTTGCTTGCTTTTATCATGAAGATCCCTTTGGAGATAACAATGCTATTTTTGATTACATTAACAAAACCGGTTTGTCTGATGATTCTGATTATCTTAAATCCCTAAAACTAATCAGGGATTCTGTTTTGAAAAAATATAAATCGCTTGCAGATTTTTCTCAGGATTGCTTTTATCTTGCAACGACTAAGTTCAAAGAAGAAGGCAAACTTCAGCCGGTAAGCGATGCAATGGATGTTATCAAGAAATTAAATTTATCTGAAACGGAAATTATTATAGTATCAAATTCCAGAACAAATAAAATTGAACATGTATTTGAAAAAGCCGGAATAATTGCATCACCCGAAATGGGTTCTGCTGTCCGTGTTAGAGGCGATGCCATGAAATTTGTTGTTGATGATACCTTTTCTGATATTCCTGAATCACTTAATATTAATGAAAAAATTAACGTGCCACTAAGAAGAAAAAGTTATTACAATATACTTCTTGAAGAAAAACCGGGATTTGTTATTGGAGATGTCTTTTCACTTGATCTCTCTCTGCCGTTGTTTTTAAGATTAAATCATAAAGATTTTTCGGAACTAAAAGTTGTGCAAAGAATTCAGACTTATACTCCGAAATGGGTCAAAGATTTTCTAAGCCGGAAAGAATTACAGAACATTGCATTTTTGGTCAGCAGCGTGAGTGAACTGCCTGATATTATTACCGAATTTTCTTAATTAAATTATTTATGCCAATAAAAATTTCTGTTCTTTCTATTATCTTTGCTTTATTTGTAATCAGTCTTGCTTTTGATTTTAATGAAAAAGATAATTCATCAGATGTAATATGTTTTGAACGCGAAGTGCTTCCGATTTTTTTGGAAAACTGCGCATTGAGCGGTTGTCATGATTCTCAAACTAGAAAACACGGTTATGTTTTCGATTCTTATGAAAATATTGTATTAAGTAACAGGGGAAGAAATATTATTCCCTATAACCTTAAAAAAAGTAAGATCTATAAGAAAATTACAGAAGATTCTCATGAAGACAGAATGCCTCCGCCTCCAAATCAATCTTTATCTGGAAATGAGATTAATATCATTGGGAAATGGATAAATGAAGGTGCATTATATACGAAGTGCAAAATTGATTCTGCTGATACAGTTAATAAAATCGAAACGGCTGTTGTTGAAACATTAACTCCAGATTGTGATACGGTTGAGGTATCTTATGCCGACGTTATGCCAGTCATTGAACAGAATTGCTACAAATGTCATTCAGAAAATGGTCCTGATGAATTGTTTAATCTGGATTCGTATTCCAGTCTTAAAAAAAAAGGAGCAGAAGGAAAACTTTTCGGTGCAGTGAATCACATGCCCGGTTTTAAACAAATGCCGAGAAAAGCTCCTAAACTTTCGGGTTGCAATCTTGATTTAATTAATGCCTGGATTAATCAGGGAATGCGTGAATAATTTTTTAAAAAAATTAATTCATTGATACTTGGAAAATAATAAACAAAACAGTTCAGATTTAAGCGGTGATAATTCTTCTCTATACAGTCCGGATCTTGCACCTGTAACTTCGGATAAAAGAACATGGAACACTTGGAATTATGCCGCACTGTGGATCAGCATGAGTCTTTGTATTCCTACTTATATGCTTGCAAGCTCGTTGATTGACGGAGGAATGAATTGGTGGCAAGCTATCCTCACTATTTTTCTTGGAAACAGCATTGTTTTAATTCCAATGATTTTAAACGGTCATGCCGGCGCGAAATACGGCATACCGTTTCCCGTTTTTGCCAGAGCAAGTTTTGGTACAAAAGGCGCAAACTTACCGGCATTGTTGAGAGCTATCGTTGCCTGCGGCTGGTTTGGCATTCAGACATGGATTGGTGGTTTTGCAGTTTATCTGATGGCAGCCGCATGGATTCCTTCATTAAAAGATTTACCGCAGATTTTTCCTGATGCGCTTGGATTAAAAACAGGTCCTGCAATTTGCTTTTTCTTATTCTGGTTTTTAAATATGTACATTGTTTATCTCGGTGTTGACAGCATAAAAAAATTGCTGGTATTCAAAGCTTATTTTCTGCCTCTCTCCGCGCTTGCACTTCTTTATTGGGCTGTTTCTACGAGCAACGGCTTTGGTCCGATTTTATCACAACCGGATAAATTTAATACCCCTTCCGATTTCTGGAATTTTTTCTTTCCCGCATTGACCGGAATGGTTGGTTTCTGGGCTACACTTTCACTTAACATTCCCGACTTCACCCGTTATGCAAAAAGTCAGAAAGCACAAGTCATTGGACAGATGATAGGACTCCCTCCTTCTATGACTATGTTTTCATTTATTGGAGTTGTCGTAACTTCTGCTACTGTTATTATATATGGAAATACAATCTGGGATCCTGTTGTCCTTGCAGGTAAATTCGAAAGTAAAATTCTTGTAAGCATAGCAATGATTTGCATTGCAATATCAACTCTTGCCACAAACATTGCAGCAAATATCGTCAGCCCGGCAAATGATTTTGCACATCTTTCACCTTCTAAAATCGATTTTAAGAAAGGCGGTTACTTAACCGGAATTATTGGTGTTCTGATTTTTCCATGGAAGCTCATCGAAGATCCAAATGGTTATATTTTTAAATGGCTAATTGCTTATTCGAGTCTTCTGGGACCGGTTGGAGGAATCATGATTGCAGATTATTATTTCATAAGAAAAAAAGTACTCTCGGTTTCTGATCTTTTCAATCCTGCTGGGATTTATTCTTATATAAAAGGTTACAATAAGTCAGCTGTCATAGCTCTTCTTCTGGGAATACTGCCAAATGCTCCGGGATTTTTTGTAACCGTTGAACTAATAAACAAAGATTCATTTCCTCTTTGGATTTCTAATCTGTATAATTATGCATGGTTCGTCGGATTCGGTGTTTCATTTGTGATTTATTTTTTATTAATGAGAAATTATGTTTCCGAAAAACAGATTCAAACACAAAATGAAAATTAATTCAAATTTATAATGTCTATCTTAATTAAAAACGGAAGAGTCATCACAGCTTCGGATGACTACATTGCTGATATTTTTATCGAAGGAGAAAAAATCTCAACCATTGGAAAAAATCTGAACTTTGTTGCAGACGAAGCAATTGATGCATCCGGTAAACTGGTTTTCCCCGGTGGCATTGATCCTCATGTGCATCTCGATATGCCTTTTATGGGGACATTCTCAAGCGACAATTATGAATCCGGTACTCTCGCTGCACTTCACGGAGGAACAACAATGGTAATAGATTTTATACTGCAGACTCAGGGAAAATCTCTTAAGTCTGCACTCGATGAATGGCGAAGCCGCTCCGACGGTAACTGTTACGGAGATTACTCATTTCACATGGCTGTTACCGACTTCAATGACAGTACTCAAAAAGAAATAATAGAACTCATAAATAAAGAAGGCATCACTTCATTTAAAACTTTTATGGCGTATAAAGGCGCACTTATGATTGATGACAGACAGATGATAGGTCTGATGAATGAAGTTCGCGACAAAGGAGGCATTGTAACAGTGCACGCTACAAACGGTGACATGATTGATTTTTTAATTGCCAAGCACAAAGCAGAAGGAAAGCTTTCTCCGCTTTATCATTATCTTTCACAACCTGAAATCACTGAATCAGAAGCTGCAGGCAGATTTGTCGATATGGCATACTATACGGATGTGCCTGCTTACATAGTTCATCTAACCTGCGAAGGAGCGCTTAATCAGGTCCGCGAAGCAACCGAAAGAAATCAGAAAGTTTTTGTCGAAACATGTATTCAGTATCTTCTACTCGACGCATCTCTTTATGAAAAAGATTTCGAAGGAGCTAAATGGGTAATGAGTCCGCCTCTACGTCAGAAAAAAGATCAGGAAACACTATGGGCGGGTATCAATCAGGGGCTCGTACAGGTAGTCGGAACGGATCATTGTCCGTTTGAATGGAAAAAGAAGCTAATGGGTGAAAAAGATTTCTCAAAAATTCCCAACGGTCATCCTGCCATTGAAAACAGAATGGAGCTTCTGTATTCCGAAGGAGTAACAAAAGGAAAAATAAGTTTGAATAAATTTGTCGAAGTGTCTTCTACGAATGCATCAAAGATATTCGGGATGTTTCCACAGAAAGGAACAATCGGAATCGGATCAGATGCGGATTTGGTTGTGTTTGATCCTGAAACGAGGCATGTTATATCTCATAAAACGCATCACATGAATGTTGATTACTCTGCTTATGAAGGCTGGGAAGTTAAAGGCAAAGTCGAGACCGTTCTGCTCAGAGGTAAAATTGCAGTTGATAAAGGTAAAGAAAAGATCAGCAAAGGTTACGGAAAGTTTATAAGGAGAGGTAAGATAAATAAAGTAATTTGAGAGTGAGGGACGTGTGGCACATTTTTATATAGTGATATTTTTACTTAAGTTTGAGTTAAAGTTTATTTTATCGGATTTATTTTATTGAATGTAAAAAATGTGCCACACGTAAACACATGAAATTTTCTAAAGGAGGCTTGTTTCATTTATACAACAAGGGAAATAACAGACAGAATATTTTTTTCAATCATGAAAACTATTTATACTTTCTCAGAAAAATACGAAAATACATTTATCCGAATTGTGATTTACTTTCTTATTGTTTACTTCCTTCTCAATTTAATTTAATGATTTATGCAAATAACCAAACCGTTTCTCTTGATAAAAAAGGAAGAAATTTATTGAGTGAAGGGGTCAAGTTATTATTAAGTTCATATGCTAAAGCAATTAATGTTCAGGAAAAGCGTACCGGATCACTCTTTACTCAAAACACACACTGTAAAGCTATAAACAAATCAGTAAATCAAGCATTTATCTGTTTTAAATATATTCATCAGCTTCCTGTAATCTTAGGTTTGGTTGATAATATTGAAGATTGGAATTATAGTTCTTTCAGAGATTATTACGGTATAAGGAAAGGGACTTTATGCAACAAGAATTTTGCTGTTAAAATATTTAATCTGACTGAAGATAGTTTTTATTTGAAATCAAAAGAAATTATGACAAAAAGTGAAATTAAATCTATACTTTAAAATCCCTTAGGTGTGGCACATTTTTTCTCTTAAAAATTTTCCATCACCAAATGTCTTCAGCTCTGTCAAAACTTTATTCCCATTATCCAAAATGTGCCACACCTAGAAATATATAAAAATATCTTAACGCTCCTTGTAATTCATTTTCCCAAAAAAAAGTTTGTACGATCACACTTTCGAAAGGAACAGCAATAAAATTTTTTACAAAACTATTTCTTCAAATTTATGAGTACTGACTGCTAATTGCTGTTGAGAACCTTTTCATAAAACTTCTCATACATCGGAACAATGTTGTTCTCGCTTAATTCTTCAGCTCTCTTCCGAGCGTTTCCGGAAAATAATTCATATCTCTTTTCATTTGAGAGTAATTCTATGATATATTTCGACATTCTTTCCACATCTCCAATTTCAGCAATGTATCCCGTTTCGCCATGAAGATTTAACTCAGGTAGTCCACCCACGCTCGATGAAATCACCGGTACTCCGCATGCCATTGCTTCAAGAGCTGAAAGACCAAAGCTTTCCGACTGTGAAGGTATTACGAATATATCTGCAACCGACAGCAGCTCCACAAGTGCATCCTGCTTTCCCATGAATTTTATATCTTCAAAAATTCCGAGCTCCCTGCTTAATCTTTCGCAGTCTCCCCTGTCAGGACCATCGCCGACAAGTATTAACTTTGATTCAACTTTCTTTTTTACTTCATTAAATATCCGTATCACATCCTGAACTCTTTTTAATGGTCTGAAATTTGACGTGTGAATCAGAATCTTTTCATTATTTGGAGCAAAATTTTTCTTAAAGCATTTCGTTTTTTCGTCTTCTTCACGATGATATTTATTTATATCGATAAAATTCGGAATGACTTCAATGTCTTTGTTTATCTTGTATTGCTGTTGTGTTTTTTCTTTTAGAAATTTAGATACTGCCGTAACTCCGTCTGATTTTTCTATGCTGAATTTCATCGTAGGCAAAAAACTTGGCTCAAGACCGGTAAGCGTAATGTCTGTTCCGTGAAGTGTCGTGATAAATTTAATTTGATTTGAATTGTTGTTCTCCGATTTCAGAATTTCCCGGGCAAGATACGCACTGGTCGCATGAGGTATCGCGTAATGAGCATGTATTATGTCAAGACCGATAAACTTTGTTACTTCCACCATCTTACTTGCAAGTGCAATGCTGTATAACGGGAATTCAAACAAAGGATAATTGTTTATCTCCACTTCATGGTAAAATACATTGTCTATAAATCCCGAAAGTCTTGTAGGCATAGCATATGATATGAAATGAACTTCATGACCTCTCAATGCAAGCGCTTTCCCGAGTTCTGTAGCGACTACGCCGCTGCCGCCGTATGTTGGATAACAGGTGATTCCTATTTTCATTTGATTGCTAATGTTTGAAACAAATATATATCATTAAGCCCTCAAGAGAAATTCATTTATGATTTTTATCAGTTAATTCAAATTTGTCTTAAATCTCTGCTTGTATTTAAGTAATTTTGATTAACAAAAAAATATTATTTACTGATTTATGAATAAAATTAAAACTATCATAATGGGAGCTGCAGGACGAGACTTCCATAATTTCAATGTAGTATATAGAAATAATCCTGCTTATGAAGTTGTTGCATTTACCGCTACACAGATTCCATATATCGAAAATAGAAACTATCCGCCCGTTTTAAGCGGAAAACTTTATCCTAAGGGTATTCCGATTTTTTCCGAAGAAAAGCTGTTTGAACTTATAAAAAAACATAAAATAGATGAAGTTGTATTTTCATATTCAGACGTTACTTTTAATTATATAATGACAAAAGGTGCTATGATTAATGCAGCCGGAGCTTCTTTTAAAATGCTCGGATATGATCAGACAGCAATAAAATCAAAAAAAACCGTTATCGCAGTGGTTGCCTCAAGAACTGGCGGAGGAAAAAGTCAGACTTCTAGAAAAGTTGTCGAAATTTTAAAATCATTCGGTCTTAAAACCGTTGCTGTTAGACATCCGATGCCATACGGCAATCTTAGCAAGCAGAGAGTACAAAGATTTGCAAAAGTTTCCGATTTGAAAAAACATGACTGCACCATTGAGGAAATGGAAGAATATGAACCGCATATAGTCAGAGGTAATATAATTTATTCGGGTGATGATTATGAAGCTATAATAAGAGAAGCAGAAAAGGAGGCTGATGTTATTATCTGGGACGGCGGTAATAACGATTTGCCTTTTTATAAATCTGATCTCGTAATTACAGTGCTCGACCCGCACAGACCAGGACATGAGCTTATTTATTATCCCGGATTTACAAACCTTCTCATCGCCGATATTATTGTGATTAATAAAATTGATTCTGCAAATCAAGCAGATATTTTATCTGTAAGAAAAAATATAGAAAAATATAATCCTAAAGCAGTTATCATAGAAGCTGCTTCACCTATATCGCTTGAAAACGAATCCGATATCAGAAACATAAAAAATAAAAATGTGCTTGTCATTGAAGACGGTCCTACTCTTACTCATGGCGAGATGAAGTATGGCGCAGGTACGCTTGCTGCTCAGAAATTCGGCGCTAAAAGTATTGTTGATCCGAGAAATTATGCCGTTCGCAGCATTAAAGATACTTTCGATAAATATCCTTCGATCGGAAATCTGCTCCCGGCAATGGGTTACGGCAGCAGACAGATTAAAGATCTTGAAGACACCATAAATCAAGTACCTTGCGACTCTATTATCATCGGAACACCGATTGATTTAAGAAGGCTGATTAAGTTCAAAAAGCCAGCAACAAGAGTCAATTACAGCCTTCAAGAAATCGGCAAGCCGGATTTGTTTGACATTTTAAAAAACAAATTTAAATAATATTTTATCTCGGTTAATTTCCCGGATGTTAAGATAAGAATTATTTTCACGCAGGCAGTGTTGCCTGTATTTATTCAACCCTCATTAAAATAAAATCCGTAATTTCATTTCGTAAAAATGAATTTTAAGGTTACATTTGTTTTATATATTTTAATTTTAATTTCCGGCTTATCAGGATGCCAGTCATTAAACATTGACAAAGCAATTGAAGTTAATGAAAATGAAGACTGGCTCATGGCAGGATGCAATCCCGAAAAAACAAATACTTCTAAATCATCTGCAGACATTAAACCTCCTTTTGATCTCCTTTGGTCACATGATGTGGATGCCGGCATGTCCAAAAACAGCCTGACTGTAAGCGATGCAGTTGTATTTGTAAATACGCTTAACGGTGAACTCTTTGCACTCGACATACTCAGCGGAAAAAGCCTGGGAAGATTTTCAGTAACAGGCGAATCTTCTTTTTCAGCTCCTTTGATTTTCGGCAATAATATTATAACGACATCTTCGGGTAACAAAGGCAATACAATATTCAGCTACAATCTGATTCGCGGCGACGTTCGATGGGCAAGAAATGTCAGATGGATCGAGTCATCTCCTGTATTGTTGGAAGAAAATATTTATGTCGCTTCTGTTGACGGCAGCTTATTCAAGCTTAATGTTCGTGACGGTGTGATTATATGGAAATCAGGATTAAAAAACCGTCTCGCAGATTTTTACACAAGTCCTGCTGTCAGTGGCGGAAAGTTGTTCTTAGGCGGAACTGACGGCATTATGTATGCTTTTGAAACAAAGCACGGTAAAGGATTATGGAAATTCAATGCAGGCGCGCCGGTGTATTCTGATGTTTCATTAAAAAACGGCAGATTGTATTTTGGCGCTGACAATAAAATTTTTTACTGTGTAGATACTGCCGGAAATAAAATATGGGAAAAAGATCTCGCCACGCAGTTTCAGTCATCCTGTACTTTTTATCAAAACTCCGTTATAACTGCCGGAGTCGACGGCAAAGTGTATTCACTCGATACTTCAGGAGGAAATGTGAATTGGGTCTTTCAAACAAAAGGTACAATCTCAGCTTCGCCCGTTCTTCATAAAGACTTAATCTTCATTGGATCTTATGACGGTTATTTTTACTGTATAAATGCCGCTAACGGAAAAGTACTTTGGAAATATTTGTGCGAAGGAAGAGTGAAAACAACCGCAGTCATCTGGAAAGAATATATTTTCACATCAAGTGACGATAAATTTGTTTACTGTTTTAAATAAAATGAAAGTGTTTTTTTTAATATTAATTTTTGTCTTCTTTGAAAATGCTTTTTGCAGGGATGACAGTTTGACAGTTACCGATACATTAAATACTTTCAAACTGAATGTATATTCACAACCGGAAAATGCGAGAGTATATCTCGATACTGTTTTAGCAGGACTCACACCGCTTGAAAATTATTCAGTCAAAGAAGGCAGTTATAAACTTCGTATCATTAATCCGTTTTCTCTTTCCGGATGGGAAAATGAAAATTACATTTCAGATATAAATATTTCCGCTGATACCTCGGTATCAGTAAACTTTAAGTATTTTTATTATTTTAATTCCATACCCTTTGATGCCGGTATTTTTTACAATGACTCGCTGTTTGGAATAACCCCTTTTAGATTTTTGTCAGAAAATAAACTGTCTGGAAGTTTAACTTTCAAAAAGTCTAATTTCAAAGACTTTATATTTAATCTCGACGATTACAATTTTGAAAAAGGAGTTACGGTTAACTTAATTTCAAAAGGAAAAGAAACCGTGAATGATATTGTAAGCAAAAACAAAAGCACACAGTTTAAAACAAAACGAAATTTATACTATGTTCTTGGCTTCGGAGCGCTCTCTCTTACGGGAGCTTTTTTATCGGTTAACTTTAAGGATGTATCCAATAATAATTACGAAAAATATCTGATTACCGGAGATAAATATTATCTCGACGAGTCAAATAAAAATGATAAATACTTTATTGCATCAGTTATACTTATGCAGCTTGCAATCGGAGGCCTCATTTATTTTCTATTCTTTGACTAAGAAAAGTTAATCTGCAATTCTTATTTTCTCAACAGGCTTTATGAAAAAATTTCTCCAAATTATCGCGATGATTATAATCACTGATCCCGCCATGGAATAAGCGGTTGGAACTTCACCAACACCAAGAAATACCCAGATAGGATTCAGCACTGCTTCGAGCATGGCAATGATCATGGATTCAGTAGCGGAAATGTATTTTATTCCTTCATTGAAAATTATGTAACTGATGCCAATCTGAAATATTCCCATGAATAAAAGTATCGACATTTGCATTGAATTGACAAAGAGTTTATCATAAATAAACGGCAAGCAGAATATGCATACAAGTAAATTTCCGGTCACAATGTATATTATCGTGCTTTCCGATTTATGAATCTGTTTTTTCCATTTAAGAAAAAGTGAAAACAATGCAAAGCTTATCCCTGAACCTATGGCAAACAGATTACCTTTAATATCTGTTAAATCAAGTTTGCCAAAAAAAAACAATGACATTCCGGCAAAACAGATTATAAGCGCAATCAGATTGTTTTTTTCGAATTTCGTTTTGAGAAAAATGGGTTCGAGAAGAAGCAGGTAAATCGGCGCAGTGAACTCCAGAAAAATTGCATTTGCCGCAGTTGTCAGTTTTGTAGCAACTACAAAAAATATTAGTATCAATGAATAAAATATGCTGCATGCTATTGAAATGAAATCAAACTCGAACTTCAGACCGGTTTTTCTGAATTTTGAAATAATAAGAATAGTTATTGCGGCAATGAGCGATCTGTAAAACGAAATTTGAAATGCATCAAGAGTTAAAACTTTTATGAACAGACCGCCGGAACTCCACATCAACGCTGAAAAGCTGATGAAAATTAATCCTTTCTTATGCTGTGGTATGGAGCTAAGCAGATTTTTAATCATTCAGATGCTTAAGAAAATTCAATGTTCATGTTCTTTGTTTCACCGTTACTTCTTTCAACATTATCTTTGTCATTTTTTTAAGATCATATTCATGCTTCCATCCCCAGTCGTTTCTTGCGCTGCTGTCATCAATGCTCTGAGGCCATGATTCGGCTATCTTTTGTCTGAAATCCGGCTTATATGTGATTTCAAAACCCGGTTTGATTTTTTTTATTTCATCCGATAGCTCTTTTGGATTGAAGCTTATGCCGCTGAGATTGTAACTTGAATGAACAGTCAGCTTTAATGCATCTGTTTCCATAAGCTCGATTGTTCCCCTGATGGCATCAGGCATAAACATCATTGGCAGCGTGGCATCGGGTTTAAGAAAACATTCGTATTTCCCGTTTCTTACTGCATCATAAAAAATCTCTACTGCATAATCAGTCGTTCCTCCTCCCGCTTCGGTTTTGTAGCTGATCAGTCCCGGATAGCGGATGCTTCTGATGTCAAGGTTAAATTTATTATGATAATATTCGCACCATCTTTCTCCGGCAAGTTTGCTGATTCCGTAAACTGTATTCGGCTCGGTGTAAGTAAGCTGCGGCGTGTTTATCTTTGGAGTGGTAAGCCCGAACACAGCTATCGAACTCGGCCAGAATATTTTTTTTATTCCTACTTCTCTCGCTAAGTCAAGTATGTTTAACAAACTCCGCATGTTAATGTCCCATGCCTGCAGAGGAAGTCTTTCAGCATTACCCGACAAGACCGCAGCAAGAAGATATATCTGTGTTATTTTATATCGAATAACAAAATGTATCAGTCTCTTGTCATCCATCACATCGAGCAGCTGAAAAGGACCTGTTTTTTTAATGTCCTTAGGAGCATCTCTGATATCAGTTGCATATACATTACCTTCACCGTAAACATTTCTCAGTGCAAGTGTAAGTTCAGATCCAATTTGCCCGGCTGAACCAATTACAAGAATTTTTTCCATATACGAATCGATAAAATTATTTTAATGACTATTGAGGATCGAGCTTCTTGATTATTTCTTCCTGCTTCTGAATCTCGATATCAGTCAGCGGAATTCCTTTCTGAATCTTCTGCTGTATCTGTGAATATGGAAGCCAAACTTCCTCGATCTGTTTTATCTTTTTGTCATCGCTGAGATTTTTTACGCCGGCATTGAATTTTCCCTGCTTGAAAATACCCAGAGCTTTTTGATAAGCATCAATTGACTGGTCATATTTCTGCATTGAATTATACGCCCGTCCCATGAACATGTATGCTTCGCCGAATTCCTGATTCTCCGATATGGTTTTTTCAAACTCGGGAATGCATTCATTGTACTTCTTCTCCTGAAAAAGCTTGACGCCTGCTTCGTAACTCTCAGAACCTTTCGTCCCGCATCCGGAGATGAGTATTAAAGCAATTAGCAGTAAAAAGTATTTCATAATTGATATATATTAAATTCAAAATTGTTATTAAGAAAAATATTTTGATAGTATTTCATCTTTTGATATTTTTAACTGATCTGATAAATCTCTGATATGCTGCTTAAAGTACCTGTCTTAATAGGTTCATGATTTGGGATAGTTATATGATGTTTAACATTTGGCTTGGAGCAAGTCAACCTGATATTGCTTCCTTTTTGACGGGTAACTTTATAACCCAGGTTATTCACTATTTTTATTAGTTCACTTGCAGAAACATCCCGCAGCAGTTTCATACTTTTATGTATTCGTCTTTTACAAAATGAAGGCGAATAATTGTAGGAACATCCTTTTCATCAAAGTGACATTGCACAGCTTCTTTGATGTTATTCTTTAATTCAATTTCCGTGTCTGCTTCAGTAAAAATTGAATGACCCAGAGCTTTTGCAGTCCATCCTCCGTCAGAAGATTCCTCTGTAACGAAAACAATTTCATTTTCCATAATCAAAAATAATTAATTAGACTCTGATTAAAAATGTTAAATTTATAAATTCATTCTTGTAATTTCTGATTTGCAATTTATAATTCCTCAACTAATGACTCCGCCTTCACCGCACTCTTCGGAATCAACGCAGGCCAGTATGCAACCACATCCGACGGTTTCGGTCTGCCGCCGGCAAATCCCGTTACGCCGGGAGGTCCCGTAAGTATAAGAGGCGCAATCTCCATTCCGAATCTCTCGACTGACTTCCTGTCATGGGATCTTACTCCAATTCTTAAAACAACCTCGTTTAAGTCTTCAATGTTTTTCGCCAACGGTCCGTGGCAGGCATTGTATCCCTGAAACTCCGTCTTGATTTCATCAAATTTCAAACCAAGATCATTTAACCTGGTCCGGAGAATTTCATCAGCCGCTTTGGCTTTATCCAAAGCTTCAGGCCATGAATAAGTAAGAGATCCGAATGCACTGTATCCGTCCGAATATGACATTGATACCTTATAAAATTCAGTCGCAGGCAATCCTTTCACTCCGATAACTTTAACTTTATTCTCGCCAATGTCTTCAAGATGAATCGAAGTAAAATCCGCAATGCAGTCAGGTGTGATGTAATCTTTCGGATTCCCGATTTCATAAACAAGCTGTTCGCTAACGGTTTCAACCGAAACTCTTCCGCCCGTATTTTCATGTTTTGTAATTACGACCGTACCGTCAGGATAAGCTTCAGCTATAGGAAATCCGATTCTCGCAAGATCCGGGATGCTCTTCCAGTCACCGAGAAAATTTCCGCCGCTTGCCTGCCCGCCGCATTCGAGAATGTGCCCGACGACGGTTCCCGCAGCCATCAGATCCCAGTTGCTCATGTCCCAGCCGAATTCATAAATCATCGGTGCAAGCGTAAGTCCCGTATCTGTAACTCTTCCTGTGATAACTATGTCAGCACCTTGTTTAAGGCATTCGACAACCGGAGCTGCGCCGAGATAAACATTTGCGCTTAGGATTTTGGAAAGAATTGTTTTGACGGATTCACCGGTTTCCATGTTGTTAAGCTCAATTCCGTTTATGATCAGGTCTTCAATTTTATCGAGTATGTTATCTCCGTAAACAACTCCAATCTTCAGTTCTTTTATTCCGAGTTTTTTAGCAGCTTCAAATATGGCATCTTTGCATGCAAAAGGATTAACGCCGCCGCCATTTGTGATTACTTTAATATTTTTTTCTTTTATTACGGGAAGAAGTCTGTTCATAAGAGGTGGAATGTCACGCGCATATCCGAGATTCGGATCTTTAAGCTTTTGCTTCTGCAGAATAGACATAGTAACTTCGGCAAGATAATCCATCATGATATAATCAACTGGTCCGCCGGTGGCTTGTTTGTATGGCGCATCCACAAGGTCACCCCAGAATCCCTGCCCGGATGCAATTCGTATTTTTTCTTTCATTAATTAATTTTGAATTTGAATAAATTACTTATTTAAATTCTGTGTAACAATTTAAAAACTTTACAACTGATTATTATTGTAAGGATATTATCATGTCCGTTTTAGACCGTTGCATCAGGACTTTCGTCCTGACGTTATATATTTTTTAAGCCTTCTCTTTCCAAAGCCCCAGCTTTAGAAAGTTGATTTAGAATTAAATTTCCTTACCAAGCTGCTTGCCTCGCCTGTTTTTTGGCGGGGGGCTTGGTAAGGAGAATTGGGTCTTAGACTATGGCATCAGGACTTTCGTCCTGACGCAATACATTTTAAGCCTTCTCTTTCCAAAGCCCCAGCTTTAGAAAGTTGATTTAGAATTAAATAATAATACAGAATAAAAAAAATCAATTTCCTCTGACATTTTTCATTATTTTATTAAAATAAGTTTTTTTGTATCCATAGTGACATTGTTTATTAATAAACTATAAAAATAAACCCCACTCGACAATTCCGAACCATCAAATTTTATTGAATATAATCCTGAATTCTGTAATTCATCAACCAGAATCTGAACTATTTTCCCTGCAGCATCATAAATATTTATTACAATCTCTGATGTGACGGGGATATAATAATTAATCATTGTTGTTGAATTAAATGGATTAGGATAATTCTGATACAGCTTGTAGTCAGGTTCTGTAAGCAATGAATTATTTGAAAAACCGAGTAGATAAGAATACTTAATTGTTGCAATGTCTAATCCGGCAGTTCCTATACTAAGTCCTGTAACATACACATTCCCGGATGTATCACATAATACTTTTGAAGCTGTATGAGAAGTGAAAGGACTATTGTTATTGTAAAAAGCAGACCAGCTTAAATTACCGTTTGAACTGTATTTTAATGTAACATATTTGGTAAATAATCCGCCGTCACTGCTTCCCGCAACATATACATTTCCGAATTTATCGTAGAAAATTGATCTCGATTCATCATTGCTTGTCCCCAATCCGTCGTAAATCCGTGTCCAGATAGTATCTCCGAACCTGTTATATTTAAGAGTTGCTATATCCCATCTATGAACATTATCTGTGTTGACTCCGGTAATATAAGAATTTCCGTTATGATCCAAAGCGAAAGCTCTGAAGTAATCATTTTGATTTGGAATTGTATCAGACCTGTTGTATGTTCGATGCCACTTTAGAGTTCCTCCTGAATCAAATTTCGTAATAGATATGTCCGTATTATTATTGGTTCCTGTATTTCCGCAAGCATATACAAAATCTGAATCGTCCACTCCTACGCTATAAAATATAGATACCGAATTTTCTGAAGATACCCAATTGAAATCACCATTTGAATCATACTTCAAAATAATTCCGTGCTGAACATTATTTATTACACTTCTTCCGGCAAGATAAATGTTATCCGTATTAACATAAATACCATGAACATCTTCATATTCATTTGTAGGTCCGTTGTAATATCTATACCAAATAATATTACCACTCATATTATATTTAATTGTTAAAATGTCCGGTGGACATAATTCACATGTAACTCCTGAAGCAGTGATAAAGATATTTCCATAATTATCTAAACTCATTGCTTTTGGTCTATCACTCACATGTCCTACACCAATAAATTTTCTTATCCAAATGGAATCGCCTGTTGTATTATATTTAATCGTTACAATGTCATCATATTCAGAATATGAATAACTATACCCGGTCACAATAACATTCCCCTCTTCATCAACAGCAATAGCGCCGGATTTATCTTCTCTGTGATCAGGTCCGTCATAGTATCTTACCCACTGTTCAATGCCTGATGAATTATACTTTATTGTTACATAATCTTTATTTATCGAACTTATATTGATATATCCTGTCAGATAAACATTCCCTGATTTATCTATTGCCATATCAGTTACATTATCATCATAGTTTTCAGGGCTATTAAACCTCTGCACCCACTCAGGTTGTGGCTGAGCAATACTTTCAGTAATTTGAAAAAAATGATTTAGAATTAAGATTAAAAGAATTGATATTTGCCTGAAGTAATTCATAAAAAATTATTTAAGAAATACTTTATTTTTTAAGAGATTAAGATAATTTGCCGGGAGAGTATGAGTATTATCTTATCTTCCTTTGGGGTTTATACAAAATTAATTTAAAACATCTTAAGTAACAATTTAATATTTTGTATACAAAACCGAAAATTTTAGAGAAATATTTAGATTTTTCTTAAATGGGATTTTTTGTTAAAGTAAGGCACAGTTTTCATTTGCTGATATCTCCCGCCAAAGGTTTACCCGCTGTAGGAGTGACAGGCTTGCCTCACCATCCGGCGGGGAGATTGGGGACGAGAGGATAAAGTTTTTATGACCGGTCACTGTTACTGTATGCTATCGTTCGCTTTCTAAATTAAGAGTTAAAGGATATGTTATTCACCGGAAATGTAACGAGGTCTTAAGGGATAGGTATATTTGTTTCCATTCAGCTTTAGACCGTTGCGTCAGGACTTTCGTCCTGACGCAATACATTTTATAGAAGTTTAACTATTCTTATCTTGCACAGATAATTTAATAAAGGAGATGATACGATGGGATTAAGAAACAGAAGTTTGTTTGATAAGGAAGGTCATGTTTATTTCGTAACGACAACAGTAATGATTTTGAGTTTGAAAAAGTATTTGCGTCAGGACGGAAGTCCTTACGCCACTGTATTAAATAGGAAAAAGCATTTCAGATTTCATGAGAGATTTTAAAAAATTTACTTCAACCAAATTAGAAAGTTACTGGAAGCGGATGGCTATAATGAAATTGTTGAACAGCTTAGACAAAATGCACTTGGTTATAAAAATCAGACTTTTAAGTTCTGGATGGACAGATTTGACGATGTCGTAATTATTACCGATAGAGTATTAAGGACAAAGGTAAATTATGTTCATTACAATCCGGTAAAAGCCGGACTGGTATTAAATCCGGAAGATTGGAAATACTCAAGCGCAAGGAATTATATGTTTGGAGACCATAGTATAATTGAGGTCAATACCAAATGGGATTTTGAGTTTGAAAAAGTATTTGCGTCAGGACGGAAGTCCTGACGCCACTGTTAAAGGTTTGAGAGGTTTTGATAGGTTAGAATTAAGATCTAAGTTCTGGTTAATTACAAATTTTATCAAATAGTCATTTAAAGTCATTTACACATCCGTCCAAAACGTTGAAATAAAAAAAGGCTAGTCTATGGAAGAAAACATCCATAGTAAGTATTTTTGTTTAACCAATAACCAAAATACACTAGCCATGCACAATATAACTTTATTCAGTCA